>NZ_JBIWEV010000029.1:0-1073 GCF_044762725.1 Peribacillus sp. NPDC096447 | reverse complement strand
GTCACACCCGTTCCCATTCCGAACACGGCAGTTAAGCTCTTCAGCGCCGATGGTAGTTGGGGGTTTCCCCCTGTGAGAGTAGGACGCCGCCAAGCAGTTATATATGGAGGATTAGCTCAGCTGGGAGAGCATCTGCCTTACAAGCAGAGGGTCGGCGGTTCGATCCCGTCATCCTCCACCATTTTTACACTTGCCGGTGTAGCTCAACTGGTAGAGCAACTGACTTGTAATCAGTAGGTTGGGGGTTCAAGTCCTCTTGCCGGCACCATTTTCATACAAGCTTGATATAGCATATATAAATAGTTTATATGAGCCATTAGCTCAGTTGGTAGAGCATCTGACTTTTAATCAGAGGGTCGAAGGTTCGAATCCTTCATGGCTCACCATTTTATTATGCGGGTGTGGCGGAATTGGCAGACGCACCAGACTTAGGATCTGGCGCCGCAAGGCGTGGGGGTTCAAGTCCCTTCACCCGCATGTTCGCGGAAGTAGTTCAGTGGTAGAATACAACCTTGCCAAGGTTGGGGTCGCGGGTTCGAATCCCGTCTTCCGCTCCACTATTTATTTATGCCGGGGTGGCGGAACTGGCAGACGCACAGGACTTAAAATCCTGCGGTAGGTGACTACCGTACCGGTTCGATTCCGGTCCTCGGCACCATCTTAATATGCGCCCGTAGCTCAATTGGATAGAGCATCTGACTACGAATCAGAAGGTTGTAGGTTCGACTCCCGCCGGGCGCACCATATTTTTTTCGGGAAGTAGCTCAGCTTGGTAGAGCACTTGGTTTGGGACCAAGGGGTCGCAGGTTCGAATCCTGTCTTCCCGACCATTATTTTTTGGGGCCTTAGCTCAGCTGGGAGAGCGCCTGCCTTGCACGCAGGAGGTCAGCGGTTCGATCCCGCTAGGCTCCACCAAAAAAAACTTGACAAGCCGTTTTGGCTTTGTTATGATATGAAAGTTGATTCTTTAAGAAGAGTCAAATTGCTCTTTGAAAACTGAACAAAACAAAGCGCCAACGTTAAATTTTAAGTGAGCACACACTATCAAAAAAGCAAATGAGCAAGTCAAACAT
>NZ_JBIWEV010000028.1:0-1557 GCF_044762725.1 Peribacillus sp. NPDC096447 | reverse complement strand
AATTTGTGCATGCCAAATAACCTTCCAATGAACCGTATTTGGAAAGTTTTGTGCTATTTAGTTATACTTTTAAACTAGGTTAGATCTTGGAAAGTCGAGTTATTTTGTAATAGTGCATAAATCCATTGTAGAAGCTTATTAGCACATGCTATCACAGCTACTTTAAAGGGCTTTCCTTCTTCACGTTTCTTATCATAGAACTCTCGTAATCTCTTGTTCCGAGGGATGATTTCATCTATCGTTTTCTTCTTGCGACAATCACGAATGGCACAACGAACGGCCATATATAAGGCATGTCGTAGTCTGCCAGAACCTCTTTTGGTAATCCTATTTACTGTGCCTTTAAATTTACCTGATTCAAAGATACTTGGATCAATTCCGGCAAATGCCACCAGTTTTTTAGGGTGATTAAACCGATCAATCTCTCCAATTTCAGAAATAATCGTTGCAGCGATTTTTTCACCGATTCCAGGGATGGATTGGATAATCTTATATTCTTCAATTTCTTTTGCCAAAGCATCTATCTCGTCTTCAAACCTGGATAGGTGCTTTTGGTATTCTAGAAGCATTTTTATATACATCTCTAGGCTTAAAATGTGACTCTGATATAAAGTTCTCTGAAAAGGATTTCGAGCTGAGGCAGCCATAAGTTTCTCTGCCTTTGTATTCGCCCACTTTCTAGAACGACTTGGACAAAGTTCATTAATCCTATTTGCTACAGTTTCTTCACCGACTGCTAATATGTCTTCAGAAGTAGGGAATTCTAATAGAGTAAGCAATGAAACAACCGAATACAAATCTCCAAAAACCCCTCTATATTCAGGAAATACTTGATCAAGAACAGCCTGAAACTGTAGTTTTGTTTGTACATAGATACCTGTTATATTTGCATGTTGTCTTGAAAGATTACGAAGATTTAAGAGTTGTATCCCTCGTTTTTTATAAGGCTCTAAATCCTCTTTATAGTACAGCTCGCAGAGGTGACGTGCATCGATTAAATCTGTCTTTACTTTCCGTAAACTAGAGCTCTTCGCACGATAAGAAATGAGTGGGTTAACGATAATTAATAAGTAACCTCTCTCCTCAAAATACTGCATAATGGGCGTATGATAATGCCCAGTAGACTCTAAAACGACCGGAGGTCGAATTCCTGTTATGTTTTCTATCTCTCTAAGATATTGGTGTAAGCTCTCTAGTCCTTCAATGGTATGTGCTACTTTAAAACTTCTTTTATAAGGCTTCTTTTTATCCAAGAATGCTTGAACCTGACTTTCACCTTTCGCTACATCCAGACCAACCACTGGATTCATTTTTTATCTCCTCCAAAAACATATTATTGCCGGTAACCCCTAATCCTTCTTGCAGTATCATAGCTTCGCTTGTTATACGAGATCTTGGTCCCAACCAGCCAAATCATGTTTAAGCAAGTAGGGGGCGAACGGTTTAGTTGACGGGGTCCAAGCCCCACGGGCAGGAACGTTCTACCCCAGCTACCGTTATCATATATCGATATAAAAATTGTTCAACCAGAAATATCTGGCTGACCTTATAATACGA
>NZ_JBIWEV010000026.1:0-1718 GCF_044762725.1 Peribacillus sp. NPDC096447 | reverse complement strand
AAAGCGTTGGTTAAGTCCTCGATCTATTAGTATCAGTCAGCTCCACATGTCACCATGCTTCCACCTCTGACCTATCAACCTGATCATCTTTCAGGGATCTTACTAGCTTGCGCCATGGGAAATCTCATCTTGAGGGGGGCTTCATGCTTAGATGCTTTCAGCACTTATCCCGTCCGCACGTAGCTACCCAGCTATGCCTTTGGCAAGACAACTGGTACACCAGCGGTGCGTCCATCCCGGTCCTCTCGTACTAAGGACAGCTCCTCTCAAATTTCCTGCGCCCGCGACGGATAGGGACCGAACTGTCTCACGACGTTCTGAACCCAGCTCGCGTACCGCTTTAATGGGCGAACAGCCCAACCCTTGGGACCGACTACAGCCCCAGGATGCGATGAGCCGACATCGAGGTGCCAAACCTCCCCGTCGATGTGGACTCTTGGGGGAGATAAGCCTGTTATCCCCGGGGTAGCTTTTATCCGTTGAGCGATGGCCCTTCCATGCGGAACCACCGGATCACTAAGCCCGACTTTCGTCCCTGCTCGACTTGTAGGTCTCGCAGTCAAGCTCCCTTGTGCCTTTACACTCTACGAATGATTTCCAACCATTCTGAGGGAACCTTTGGGCGCCTCCGTTACTCTTTAGGAGGCGACCGCCCCAGTCAAACTGCCCACCTGACACTGTCTCCCACCCCGATAAGGGGCGCGGGTTAGAATTTCAATACAGCCAGGGTAGTATCCCACCAACGCCTCCACCGAAGCTGGCGCTCCGGCTTCTCAGGCTCCTACCTATCCTGTACAAGCTGTACCAAAATTCAATATCAGGCTGCAGTAAAGCTCCACGGGGTCTTTCCGTCCTGTCGCGGGTAACCTGCATCTTCACAGGTACTATAATTTCACCGAGTCTCTCGTTGAGACAGTGCCCAGATCGTTACACCTTTCGTGCGGGTCGGAACTTACCCGACAAGGAATTTCGCTACCTTAGGACCGTTATAGTTACGGCCGCCGTTTACTGGGGCTTCGGTTCAAAGCTTCGCTTGCGCTAACCTCTCCCCTTAACCTTCCAGCACCGGGCAGGTGTCAGCCCCTATACTTCGCCTTGCGGCTTCGCAGAGACCTGTGTTTTTGCTAAACAGTCGCCTGGGCCTATTCACTGCGGCTTTTCTGGGCTATTCACCCTAAAAAGCACCCCTTCTCCCGAAGTTACGGGGTCATTTTGCCGAGTTCCTTAACGAGAGTTCTCTCGCACACCTTAGGATTCTCTCCTCGCCTACCTGTGTCGGTTTGCGGTACGGGCACCTTACATCTCACTAGAGGCTTTTCTTGGCAGCGTGGAATCAGGAACTTCGGTACTATATTTCCCTCGCCATCACAGCTCCGCCTTAATGGAAACGGGATTTGCCTCGTTTCCGGCCTAACTGCTTGGACGCGCATATCCAACAGCGCGCTTACCCTATCCTTCTGCGTCCCCCCATCGTTCAAACGATGTATAGGTGGTACAGGAATATCAACCTGTTGTCCATCGCCTACGCCTTTCGGCCTCGGCTTAGGTCCCGACTAACCCTGAGCGGACGAGCCTTCCTCAGGAAACCTTAGGCATTCGGTGGAAGGGATTCTCACCCTTCTTTCGCTACTCATACCGGCATTCTCACTTCTAAGCGCTCCACCAGTCCTTCCGGTCTGACTTCAACGCCCTTAGAACGCTCTCCTACCATCGACACC
>NZ_JBIWEV010000025.1:0-3342 GCF_044762725.1 Peribacillus sp. NPDC096447 | reverse complement strand
GTTCTACCCCAGCTACCGTTATCATATATCGATATAAAAATTGTTCAACCAGAAATATCTGGCTGACCTTATAATACGAAAGGGGCAGGATAGTTGAAGAGTGCTGTTTGATCTTTATTCAACAATTGTGCCAGATTGTTTAGTAACGCTTAGTAAGATAAATGGAGATTACGAAGAAATATAATTAAAATAAAGACGAAGTTTAGTGGAAGAATAATCAATATCTGATAGATCCCAAAAATTTGAATCACCAGAAATTGCTAAACCATTTGAAGACCCTTTAGATGTTGAAATCATTTTGAATTTTTTAACTGAATCAAGAGAAAATTTATTAAATATACTTCGTGCAATTGATGATAAGTCTATCCTATCTAAAAAAGTATCGAACCATCCTGCATTTGGTGAATTATCTTTAGAACAATGGATTGAATTACTGTACTTACACGAGCAAAGACATATTGAACAAATAAAAGATGTAAAATTGTCTAAATCCTTTGGATGATAGGTTATTAAGAGTTTTTTTATGGGTCCTATACTTCAAA
This sequence comes from Peribacillus sp. NPDC096447, assembly GCF_044762725.1. Taxonomy (NCBI): domain Bacteria; kingdom Bacillati; phylum Bacillota; class Bacilli; order Caryophanales; family Bacillaceae; genus Peribacillus; species Peribacillus sp. NPDC096447. Next base: position 2,800 of record NZ_JBIWEV010000025.1, on the reverse strand, counting down.
TCTGTGAAGGATAGGGTGCTTATCTATAATAAAGTATATAATCAATCTTCCGCAATCGGGCGCGATTCTTGAAGAAGTTTCGCTTTTCTTATAGAACTAACGGGTGCGTTAGCTGACGATCGGAGCTGTCTTTAAGGGCAGCTTTTTTGTATGGAACTATCGGGGCAGTTTAGTTCATTAAAGATTGTATTATAATAATTTAAGGAACTATGGTAAAGGAAGGTGCGTTATAGTGAATATAAGAGATTTTGCTGAGTTTACATTGGGTTATTTTTCATCAATTACTTTAACTGATATTGAGGAATTTGTTTTAAATGGGAGACCTACCCTTAATAATAAAATGGTTAAGGAATGGTTAGAAGAATTACAAGAAAACCGATATTTCTATTCTGATGATACGTTGGAATTGATTGAAAAACAATTTGTAAGTATTATCTATTGTTATTAATAAATAAAACATTAATAAAAATGGGGGATTTGTACTTAAACTATAGAGAGGTTGATTTGAACAATGGAGGTAGCTTTGGCTCCTCTTTTTCTTATTCCAAAGTAGTTTGTGAAGGATTGTACTTAAACTAACGGGTGCTTTACTTCATGGAGGACTAGGGGTACTGGTAAGTAAGTAAGTAAGTAAGTAAGTAAGTAAGTAAGTAAGTAAGTAAGTAAGTAAGTAAGTAAGTAAGTAAGTAAGTAAGTAAGTAAGTAAGTAGAGGAGGAAAAAACTCACTTTTTTAATTCTGTTGTTAAAATAAAAGGTAAATCACGAACAGAGAGATAGATAGCGATAGTCATTTAAATACTCCCATTTTATACAATTAGCCAAAATTTACAGCGTTAGCCTAGCATAGAACGCTATAATTATCTGAATAATTCGACATTATGTTATATTATTTTCTAATTTTTTATATTCTTTGTCCAATGTAAATTAAACGCCTTCATGTTAATATAAACCAAATATTAAAAAATGTAACAAATTAAACAACTATAAGGGGGGCATTTTATGGTAGACCAGGATAAAAGTCTTCAGCAGGGATTAAAGACACGTCATATGAGTATGATTGCTATTGCTGGGGTAATTGGTGCAGGGTTGTTTATTGGAAGTGGCGCTGTTATTAATGCTACTGGGCCGGGGGCGATTATTTCCTACTCTCTTGCCGGTTTAATTGTCATTTTTGTTATGAGAATGCTGGGAGAAATGGCTACTGTTAATCCAACTAGTGGATCCTTTTCCCAGTATGCCCATGATGCCATTGGAACATGGGCAGGGTTTACGATTGGCTGGCTTTATTGGTTTTTCTGGGTAGTCGTTATTGCCATTGAAGCAATAGCAGGCGCTGCAATCATGCAATATTGGTTTAGCGATATTCCTCTTTGGCTGACTAGCCTAATTCTCACTGTATTATTAACATTGACAAATGTTTTTTCAGTTAAATCATTTGGTGAATTTGAGTACTGGTTTTCCTTAATCAAAGTTGTCAGTATTATTTTATTCCTTCTAGTTGGTTTTTCCTTTATTTTCGGACTTGCACCAAGTACTGGGTCAGTGGGACTAGCCAATCTTACAGGAAATGGCGGATTTATGCCGAATGGCTTTGGATCTGTTCTACTAGGTATAGTAATTGTCATATTTTCCTTTATGGGTACGGAAATTGTAGCTATAGCTGCAGGAGAGTCTTCAAACCCGAGAGAATCTGTCACGAAGGCAACAAATTCTGTAGTTTGGAGAATTCTTGTCTTTTATATTGGTTCAATAACAGTAGTTGTTACTCTCCTACCATGGAATTCTGCTAGCATTTTAACCAGTCCGTTCGTTGCTGTTTTAGATCATATTGGAGTCCCTGCAGCAGCACAAATTATGAACTTTATCGTTTTAACTGCTGTTTTATCCTGCCTTAACTCTGGCCTTTACACCACTTCTAGAATGTTATACTCATTAGCTCAAAGAGGAGAAGCTCCGAAAAGGTTTATGAAATTAACTAAAAAAGGAGTACCGCGGAATGCTATTCTAGCTGGAACTTTCTTCTCTTATATAGCTGTAGTAATGAATTATTTTTCACCAGACACTGTCTTTTTATTTCTAGTAAACTCTTCCGGAGCCATTGCACTACTTGTGTATTTAGTTATTGCAGTCTCTCAATTGCGGATGCGCCGAAAAATGGAGCGAGAGAATCCCGAAGCTCTTAAACTTAAAATGTGGCTGTATCCTTACTTAACGTATCTTACTATTACCGGAATTTTGTTCATTCTAATATCAATGGCTTTTATCGAGTCTATGAGATCTCAGCTTCTTTTGACAGGATTAATTACAGCCATAATCATAGCATCTTATCTCATATTTAAGCCAAAAGTTGAAACTGAAGTGAGTGAAAAAAATGTTATTAGTGGTATAGAAAGGAATTTATAAATACATTTTCACACACTAGTGTTGCATAAATAATGTAATAAGTCAGTTTAGTTATCTTCCAATCAAGGAAAAACCTTAGAAATAGATTAGGTTTTTACTTTAGTTACAACCTTTGGAGAGTACATACTAGTGTGTCTAGAGAAAATAGTATACAGGAATGAATGGAATATTATTTGGACTGGCGTTAGTTATTTATTTGCTTATTTTCAATTTTTTATGTTTATTACAAATTAGTACGTAAGTTTATTTTATTAAATTAATGGGTGCTTTACTTCATTACCAGGAGCTGATCAGCAGCTCCTTTTCTTATGGAACTAAACCAGCTAATAGTTAGTCAACATTTTTCAATGAAAACTTAAAATATTTCATGCTATACTAAATTTGTGCATGCCAAAT
>NZ_JBIWEV010000024.1:0-3549 GCF_044762725.1 Peribacillus sp. NPDC096447 | reverse complement strand
AAATGGAATAGCTACAATTTTACTTATAATTTTTATTGACCCTAAAATATCTATTCTTGCTGATGACGTAATAAATCAAAAGGGAAGTTACCTTAATCTCAAGGGTGTATCTCTTATGATGGTTACTTCTCGTTTATTAGGAACGATTCTAGCCCAAGTATTTTTTATTCCAGGGGCAGGATATATTGCGTGGTTTACTAAATTTATTGTCTAATAAATATCTGATTTCTTAATCAACTAACGGGTGCGTTAGCTGAAGATCAGAGCTGTCTAAAAGGCAGCTTTTTCTTATACAACTATCGGGGCAGGATAGTTGTATAAGGAAAATATTAAAAATTTCCCTCAAATTACATAAAAAGGTACAATTATTTAAAGTAGTGAAAGATAGATGAGGGATTTGTTATGAAAATTAGTCAAACCAGGAATTTTAAATTGGTCGCTAAATTAAATAAATATGTACACGATTTACATTCAAATTTATACCCTAAATACTTTAAGGAATATAACTATGAGAACGTGAAGGAAGTTTTCAAAAGTCTGATTAATAACGAAAGTTTTATTTTCCTTTTGTTAGAAGATAATGAAGAAGCACTTGGCTATGCTTGGATAGAGATAAGAGAATATCCGGAAAATGCATTTAAAAAAGGATATAAGTCCGTTTATGTACACCAGATTAGCATAGTGGATACAAAGAGGAATAATGGTTATGGTTCAAGTCTTATGGAATGTATATATGAAATTGCGAACGATCGAGGAATAGATTTAATAGAATTAGATTATTGGTTTGAGAACAGTGTTGCAAAGGACTTTTATAAAAAGCAAAATTTTATAAAGTACAGAGAGTTTGTTTATAAGCAGTTGTAGTTTCTTGTTTTAACTAGGGGCAGATCAATTGAACAAAAAATATAAAAGAGCTGTAGCGATCAGCTCCATTCCCTTAATAGGCCACCCCCAATCTCAAAATGGAAAATGATAAAAATAAGTACCTATTTATGGTGGTTAACCAGAAAGGATGGATCATAATGCATGCGATAGTGAAGAAATCAGTCTTCGCCTACAATCTATCTATTATTTTATTTGTTTTTAATTTCGCGATGATAGCTACTTATTTATTAAGTTATTATGGTTTTATCCCATCTACTTGGATGGATGTATTGATTTATAATCCAATTATCTCTTTTATTGCTTTCTTGCTTATTCAAATTAAATTAAAAAAAAGACACCACTTTTATATTTTTTTCAGGTTGTTAATCTAATGTTATTTTTTGTTCCGATAGGTATATTGATATATGCCATATATAAGTTCCTTACCTATTAATAATTTGTGGTTAAAAAGCATTTTTGTTATCGATACAAAGGTCGCTAGGAATCAAGAAAAATGTACGGAAGACCTTTTTTTACAAGAGAAAGTTTCAGTGAATTAAAGAAATGTGAGATAGTTCATTTCACTTATTTATCCGAATATAAAAAAGAGGTTTAGATGAGATTGTGAAACATTGTAATTAAACTAACGGGTGCTTTACTTCCATAAGGAGGTTGCTGAGGCAGCCTTTTTCTTATGGAACTAAAGGGGCAGATTAGTTGAACCGTGCTTTTTGATCTATTCAACAATTGGGCCATATAGTTGAATATGTTCTGTAATTCGAAAAAATAAACCTTTTTAAACTTTATGGGTGGCATTACTTAAATAAGAAAAGCGAAGAAACATTTAAATAAGTATGTTTTTTGTTTGTAAAAAAAGCATTTCTATATAGAGGTGCTATTTTTTATTACTTATTTTGTATACATATTCACTTGTACATTCGTTTAATTAGATGAAAGGAGGAAGAAATGAAATATGAGTTAGAAGACTTCCTAAAAGAAAAAATGAAGATGCTCTTTCGATATTTACTTAAAATGGGCGTTAACGAAATGGATGCACAGGACATTATCCAGGATACGATGATAAAGGCATGGTCTTACTTGGGAGAGATTGACCCGGCGAAGCTGAATTCTTGGTTGTTTAGAGTAGCTGTAAACCAATTCTATGACTTGTGTCGGAAGCAGAAACGCGCAGTATACATTCCTATTCATCCAGCCCACATAATTGAAGAAGAAGGTCCAGAATCTTTGGTGTTGACGGAAGAACAGAAACATGAATTTCAAGGATTATTGGATCAAGTTAAACCTGACTACAAACATATTCTCCTCATGAAATATGAATTTAATATGTCTTATAAGGAAATTGCCCAAACTTTAGATATAAAAGAGGAAACAGTGAAAACATGGTTGTACCGAGCAAGGAAACAATTCGAAAAGGTATATGGGAGGTCGGAACATGGAAAAAAATGATGAGATCGTATTGGATGATCAAAAAGTTAATAATATGGTCAAAAAGGCAAAGAGGAAAACGCTGATTAAGCAAGTTTTGATATCGATAATCGTAACACTGATTCTTGTCCCCGTAATACTCATTGGTATTTTGCAATTGACCTATAGAGGAGCAGACAATATGAGTCGAGACATTGGAATGGTTGATCAAATTACCCGCCCTAATTACAAATTACTAGGTGATGTTACTAGAAGGAATTTGTTTGGTGGCGAAGTAGAGTATGACGCATATAAAATAATCGAGGGAACTCCAATACTATGGGGTAAAGAGGTCTATGAATATAGCTTTCGCAACAGTTTTAGCAGAATTGATGACCGGAATCCTTTCGAATTCGGTGAAGAAGATGCAAGCACCCGACATTTTTATCACGGTGATACCTTGCAAAGGGAAATGCAATTTTATCATCCGAAAGGTAAGTATACCGGTTACTTAAATGATGTTTCTTTGTTAGAAGGTCATCCAGACAAAGTAGCTGAAATGGCGATTTCTTTTAATAAAAGTTACACGGTTCAAGATATAAAAAAAATGCTGCCTGATCAAATAACGCCAGTGTGGTACTGGGTTGACACGAATGAAAACCTGAAAAATTTGGAGGATATGCCCGAAGTTGCACATTACGTATATGGATTTGATGCAGAGCCAGGATACATCGAGTATGGGGATGGAACGGAGAAGGATTTTATTCTTGCTGTAGAAAGTGGAATGAAAATGAAAGGGAAGTATAAAAACGAGTATAAAAGAATCTATGATTTTTTAAGAAAGGAAAAGAAGGAGCCATCACCCGATGACGTAAAGGTTATTGGTGTAGTAGTGACCGGCACCACGGAAAACCTTAAGAATTTAAGTGATCAACCCTATGCAAAGGCAATTGTTTTAGGTGCGGTTGTTGATAGAAAGTAAAGTTTAGTTTTTGAGATTATAAAAGATATTATTACGGAATAACTCCGCAGCAATTTAATTTAAAATATTTCTTCAACAATCGGGTGCGTTAGAGCCATAAGAAGGCCGCCAACTGGCGGCCTTTTGAACCTATGATTCTTCCCATTATCATACATTCAAATTCAAGGGAAAGTACCCTTAATTAACTAAACCAGCTAATAGTTAGTCAACATTTTTCAATGAAAACTTAAAATATTTCATGCTATACTGAATTTGTGCATGCCAAATAACCTTCCAAT
>NZ_JBIWEV010000023.1:0-5434 GCF_044762725.1 Peribacillus sp. NPDC096447 | reverse complement strand
GGTTCATTGGAAGGTTATTTGGCATGCACAAATTCAGTATAGCATGAAATATTTTAAGTTTTCATTGAAAAATGTTGACTAACTATTAGCTGGTTAGTTCCATAAAGAAAAAGCTGCCTTAAAGACAACTCCGATCTTAATACAGATAGGTAAGGGTTTGGTCTACTTTTATCAAAACATGGTCTGTGAACATTTTTTAGAAAATAACGTTTACCATTTTTTTATTTTTAGTATATTATTGTATAGATTATTAAAAGTTGGTAAAAGGAGCGTTAAACAAGCATGAAAAAGAATCTTGCTTATCCATTTTTAGTTGTATCTTTAGTCTGTTTATTAGAAGCTTGCTCGTATAAAACTAAGGAAACAACTGCACAAAAAGAAGAGGAACAAACCACTGGTACGAAAGAAAGTGAAGCAAAAGAGGCTCATAGTACACACACTTCTAATTGGTCTTATGAGGGGGACACGGGACCTGAACACTGGGGAGAACTAAACCCTGCAAACTCAGCCTGTGCCAATGGAAGTGAACAATCACCAATTAATATTGAATTCTCCCAAGTAAAAACGGATAAAAAATTAGAAGGCATTCAAATCAAATATGAGCCAACAACTTTTTCACTCGTAAACAACGGTCATACAGTGCAGGCTAATGCCAAAATAGAAAGCAACAGCATTGTCGTTGAAGGAATTGAGTACAAGCTCGCTCAATTTCATTTCCATACTCCAAGTGAACATCAATTTAATGGCCAAAATTATGATATGGAACTGCACCTCGTACATAAAGACGCGAATGGAAAGCTTGCCGTCCTTGGAGTGATGATTCAAGAAAGAAAAGAAAATGAAAAACTGGAATCTGTTTGGGATGTATTACCGAAGGAAGAAACAGAAAAAGATATTACCGTAAAAGAACCGGTTGATTTACAAGCTTTACTACCTCAAGATCAAACGTCTTTCCATTATATCGGTTCGTTAACGACCCCTCCTTGTACGGAAGAAGTAAAATGGGTAATTTTTGAGCAGCCAATTGAAATGTCAAAAACACAAATTCAAGCATTCCAGGAAATTTCCCCTGACAACAATCGTCCTGTTCAATCTTTAAAGGAACGAGAAATGATTAGGAACTAGATAAATAAAGATGTCATTTACTATTTTTTACACCGAAAAAGAAACAGCTATTGAACCGAAATAAGAGAATGCGAGAAATACTTAAGGATATAAAAAAGTCTCTTAAAGAGGAAATATGCAGTGTCGAATAATTCAGACCTGTAATATCACAAAAGCTATTAACAAATCAATTATCAATATACCGATGCAGTAATAACCGGATTGTGAAAAGATGAATTTGGTTTGCTTCTAGGGATTGAAGAAAATAACCGAATAAAGCCAGCTGGCATAATGGAGTTTGTCACTCCTGCAGCCAGGAAACAATTCTATAGTCATGATTTAATTGTTGATGAAAACAAGAAGTTAATTATTTAGATTCGAAGATTAAATGCAAGGTGAAGTCTAGAAATTATACAAGGTCTAGTCTATTACGCTTATCAAGACCTAAATCATAAAAATCCATAAAAAATATAGGGTGATACATATTAGTCATATATAATATGTATCACCCTTTTACTTCTTGTTCAACAAAAGCGCACGATTGTGGTAGATCGACAATGCTATAGAGCCTTGCGCTTCTTGAACTAAAGCACCCGTTAGTTCAACAAGGTTAATTTGTAATATTGTTCGTGTTACGATTTGAAATCTGAAAATAAGTTATTATTACAGCAGTTACAATGCACAATACACCACTCACTAACCAAATATAGAAAAAAATTTGACCACCAAAAGTGGGAGAATTAAAAATAAAATAACTAAGTAAGAATAATACTCCACCCAAAAAGGACAAGTAATAAGCAAACCGTTTATGCTGTGGCTTTAAGAAATGGTATCCAATAAGAATTAACAAATATAAACTACTTATTACCATAATGACAGGAAAAGTGGGTTGAAATTTTACTGCGTATATAAAGTAGTCAAGTTGTGATATAGAGCTATTACTATTTACCTCACCGTATAAAAATTGAGAAAATGGTGTTGAGTACTTCCATTCCCAAGGATTATCTACGATTGCACTACCTTCATAGAAAGCAGCAACAGTAGAAATTAAAAGTAAAATAGAGGCTATACCAAACTGAAACAAAAACCTAAACATATTAAACACCCTCAAATTTATTATTTAAAAATTACTCTTCACACTTAATTTAAATTATTAACATTAAAATCCTTTTTCTTTATTCAATTAACCCGCCCCTTTAGTTCCATAATAAAAAGGCTGCCAAAGCAACCCCTGTTTATAGAACTAACACCCGTTAGTTTAACAACTAAACTTAATTTTTTATCTCTTTTTCGAAATAGAAACCTGTCCCATTTTCTTGTGGAACAAACCCTTGTTGAGTTGAACTATTTTCTACCATATTTTGCTCTTCTGCTGTTATAACTGTGGTAACATCTTTTCCTTCAGCTACCATGCCTTCTCTACGATCTTGTTCCACTCTAGTAACAAGTTTAAATGTATCTGTTTGTTTTGAGGAAACTTCTGCAGATGTTTCTGTATTTTTCAAGTCTTTCGCAAAACCAATTGATACTGCTAAAACTCCTGCAAAACCAAGGGTTAAAACTAATTTCCCTTTCATATAAATACCTCCCAATAATTTCTAACCGTTCCAATAACATATTTTACCACAACTAAAACTATGTTACTTTAAAATTTATTTCTTCAACTAAACTGCCCCTTTAGTTCCATAAGAAAAGGCTGCCTTAGAGACAGCTCTGATCTTCAGCTAACGCACCCGTTAGTGAAATAACTATAAACTCTCAGGTAAATGATGTTTATACATTTCCAATGCATCATTATGTTCTTCTAACACAGCTATCGTTTTGGGATGTGGCTTTACATAGATAAGTGGATATTCCTTTTCATCCAATTCCTCATGAGTAGGAAATGCTAATTTTTCTTCATCAATTGAAAATTGGGCATCAATACCCTTTTTATTTCCACGAGCATCTAATCTTACCCATTTATTAAGTGATTTTAAAAAAACAGCATTTAAAGCGTGAATACAATACCCCTTTTCTGGTGTATCAAACAACATCAATCTTTGATAGCAGAAACCTGTTGGTATTCCTTGCGATCGTAATAAAGATGCTAATAGATTTGATTTTGCATAGCAAATTCCCTCTTTATAGGCTAATACATCTGATGCATTACAAGTAATACGTTTCCCTTGAATATCCCAAGAGTGAGATATTTCGTCACGAACAAATTCAAAAGCTACTTTTGCTTTTTCAATATCTGTTTGAGAAGGGTTGAAAAGGTCATCCACCTTTGCTCCAATTATAGGATTAGAATAATTAACTTCATTCAATTCGAGTAGATAATCATCCAATTTTCCAGACTCACAAATCATATTCATTAACTCCAACCTCCCTTATATAATGTATAAAAATGTATATTTCAGTATTATTATACAATGGGGAGTGCTGAATTTATAGGTGTATTATTAAACTAACCTGCCCCTCACATTGATTTTTTAAGTGAACAAATTGAAATGTTGGATCAAGAGATAGCTCAAAGAGTAAGCTCTTATCAGGACGATATAGAACGACTTGATTCAATACCTGGTATCGCCACAAGAATGGCTGAGCAAATCTTAGCTGAAATTGGTACGGACGTTGGAAACCAATTCCCGACTGCCGCACATTTATGTTCATGGGCAGCCTTGGTCCCTGGACACAATGAGAGCGCAGGTAAAAGAAAATCTAGTAGATCTAAAAAGGGAAATAAGTATTTAAGATCCGCATTAACAGAAGCAGCTCAATCAGTAAGAGGGTCAAAAAACTATCTCGGTGCACTGTATAGACGCACAGCCGGACGAAAAGGAAAGAAAAAGGCAGCAATTGTAGTTGCCCATGCGATGTTGCGAATCGCATATTACCTTCTAACCCGAAAAGAAATGTATGTCGACTTAGGCGAAGATTACTTTGATAAACAAAGACAAGTATCAATTGTACGCCATTCGGTTCGAAGACTAGAAAACTTAGGTTATAATGTGACAATTACCGAAGCATCCTAATCCAATTTTCGTATCCATAAACACCTTGATCAGGCGCTCTCCTCTTTTTTAAAAAATGAATGAGCTGCGTCTACTTAATTATTGCCATTTTTCGGATCTCACAGAAGTTAATTTTCATGGTAGTTCATTAAGAAAAGCGATTCTTATTAAAGAATCGCGCCCTTATGTGGAATAAGAGATTGCTACTAATAGATTATTCAATATATGTATCAGCTTTTTTCATTATTAATGATCGGTTGCGATTGTTTGCGAATAGCAAGTAGATGAATAAAGAAAAAACTAATGCTATAATTCCTCCTAATAATGATTGATTGCTAACGAACACATTGAGAACACTATTACAAAAAGCATGTGTCATAATACAAAGAAATATACTCTTTGTTTTGTAATAAACAGTTGATAAAAGAAAGGAAAAAGAAATAACACTTATGGAGAATACAGGAATATTCAAATATTCATATTGATAAGTTCCAATTATGAAAAACAATGGCAAATGCCAAAAAATCCAAACAATACTTACGAGTAATGTGCTTGTTAAAACAGGTATTCTTTTTGTCAATTCTCGAAGCATAAACCCACGCCATCCAATTTCCTCTAAACCGCCAATTAAGATAAAAATAGGAATTTGCAAAAGTATATATTGAACGGGCACAATTTGTTCTCCTCCGACTACGAAATACGGAAGTAAAGAAAAAACTAAAACGATCACGATAATAAATAAATACCAATTTAAATTTTTCGGTGGTTGATAACAACTCTTTAAAAACATACTAAAATCTTTTTTTGAATCAGACCTTTTGCTAACGGTTATACCAGCGATTGCAGGCCCTATTACACCTAAAATATAAAGAATATATAAAGCAATTGATGAACCAAAAGGAATATTTTTAATTTGCGTATAAACAGCAATCATTCCCCAAGAAAGAAAAGTGATTGAAAAAGTTGAAAATAGATATTTTTTTAATTTAGACAAATTTTTCTCTCCCTCAATCAAAACTTATTTTATTAATTTCTATTCAGTTCGCAACAAACTTACTCACAAGAATTATCTTAACATAAAATCCGGAATTGGATTAAACTGTAATTTCTTTTTTTAAAGAATTGCACCTCCGATTCTTGAATAACCAAGATAAATTGATTTCCCATTAAGGGTTTAACTTTATGAAGTTTCTTCAACAAGATGGCCCAATTGTTGAACAAAGGTCAAACAGCACTCTTCAACTATCCTGCCCCTTCGTATTATAAGGTCAGCCAGATATTTCTGGTTGAACAATTTTTATATCGATATATGATAACGGTAGCTGGGGTAGAAC
>NZ_JBIWEV010000022.1:0-7919 GCF_044762725.1 Peribacillus sp. NPDC096447 | reverse complement strand
TTCAGCGCCGATGGTAGTTGGGGGTTTCCCCCTGTGAGAGTAGGACGCCGCCAAGCCATTTAAAAAGATCCGCCATCCGGCTGGTCTTTTTTTGCGTTTATGAAAATTATGAAGCCTTGTTATTTTCCATTATAGAGAAATTGTTATTTCACCCTGAGAAGGGTAAAAGTAAGATATTCTCCAGCCATACTTAGACATGGGTTATTCAATCCGATTGCAAATTACTGGATAATTGTATTTAAATAAGCAGCAGTACATATATTTTAGCTAAAAAGAAATTTATTCAGAAACTGGTAACTAAAAAAGTGGAGAATCTCGGGTTAGAAGGAAGCCCTAATAAATGATGAAATACTTTGTGTCACAGCAAATAAAAGTATGCTTCATCTTGTATGAACAGTAACGAATCCAAGGTATGGCTTTACTTTTAAGGTAAATAAGATCCAAAATGAGCACTTCGAAATCCAGAAATAATGAGTATGAGTAATTGCTTTATAGTTATTAAGGACTGCTTCATGAGTTTGACACAATTAAATTAGCGCAGTATAATAATTCAGTAGAACGATATACTAAATAAATTTAACTAATTAAATCTAGCATAAGTGTTAATTCAATACCTTTTGAATTTATAACCTAATCGGTTAGTAGAACGATATACCAATACTATTTGGTAAAAACGATGTACTAATAACTTATTAGTAGAACGATATACTAGTTATGCGATAAGTTAGTAGAACGATGTACTAATTAAAAGCGGGTTTACTTATTGTTTTATTTAGTACGTAATTTTGTTCTTGAATTTATGGTATGGGGCAAGGGGGCAACTTCTGAAAGGCTTAAGAATCAAATTGAATTTCGATAATTTTTTAATAGGGGTGTGTTTCATGAAAAATCCATTTATAAAAATGGCCACTGGTTTATATATTAGCTATTTTATTTTAGGCATGATCAATATTATCATCGGGTCAAATATGGAAAATTTGTCCGATCAATTAAACACAAGTGCCTCAGGGATAAGTTACTTGGTTTCTGCTATAGGAATCGGTAAGTTAGTTTCCTTGTTTTTCGCGGGTAGACTGTCGGATAAATTAGGAAGGAAACCATTTGTCGTTTCAGCATCTTTTATCTACCTGATCTTCCTTATAGGCATACCTTTGGCTCCTAACTATACATTGGCATTTATATTTGCTGTATGTGCTGGTATTGCAAATTCTTTTTTGGATGCAGGTACGTATCCAGCACTTATTGAGGCTTTTCAAAAGAAAGCTGGTTCCGCTACCGTATTAGTAAAAGCGTTCGTTTCAATCGGGGCCGCACTTCTTCCATTTATCATGGCGTTCTTTATAGCTAGAGATATGTTTTACGGGTATACATTCTTCTTAATGGCTGCTGTATATCTTGTTAATGGGTTTTTCCTGCTTAAGGTTTCATTCCCGGATCATAAAGCTCAAAGCCAAACTCAGAATGATGAACAAGCTGTGCCGGTTCAACAGCAATTCCTCTCAAAACCGAAGTTTGCTCAGGAAGGTTTGGCAGTCATACTATTAGGCTTCACATCAACTGCTTTATTCATGCTGGTTCAAGTCTGGCTCCCGAACTTCGGACAAGATGTATTGGGGCTAACCCAAGCTAAGGCTGTTCAATTGCTTAGTTACTATAGCATTGGCTCCCTTGTTTCTGTCATTTTACTAGCTGCTCTATTGAATAAAGTAATTAAGCCCATTACCGTCATGATTATCTATCCGGTCATTGCAGCATTATCTTTATTGTCACTCATTTACATCCAGCAACCATTCATAACTGTTTTGAGCGCTTTCTTCATAGGGCTTTCAACTGCAGGGGTATTCCAATTAGCCATGACAATAATCACAGAATTCTTCCCTGCCAATAAAGGTACGATTACTTCATATGTAAACATTGCAGGTAGTTCAGCCTTTATCATCATACCTTTCGTTACAGGTATCATTTCTAAGAGTGCTGGGTTAACTGCGGTCTTCTTATTTGATGTGGCAATTGCGGCAGTTAGTATTTTATTGGCCGTATTCGTAGCCTATCGATACAAAAAGGTAATTAAGGTTCCCAATTAAACGGTTTAGCTGAACATCAGTGGGGCATGAACCCCACTGATGATAATGATAAAAGGGGGAAACATCCATGCAAACAATCACGATCAAAGACGTAACGATCGGAGAAGGGGTTCCAAAGATCATCGTTCCTCTAATGGGGACAACTGAAGTAGAACTTGTTAAAGAAGTTGAAACGGTAAATGCGCTACAGCCGGATATCATTGAATGGCGAGTAGATGTCTTTGACCAAGTCGAAAGCTTAGAAGCCGTTTCAGATATGATTTCAAAACTTAGAAGTGCTGTTCCCAATACTTTGCTGCTTTTCACTTTTAGAAGCCATAAAGAAGGCGGAAACAAGGAAATCAGTGATGTTTATTATTTCCAACTTCTTCATACAGCAATTAAAACGAAGAATATTGATCTTGTCGATGTGGAGTTATTTTTTGAGGAATCATCAGTGAAGGAGACTGTAAAGGTAGCTGAGGAAAATGGCGTATACGTAGTAATGTGTAACCATGATTTCGATAAGACACCAGCAAAAGAAGAAATCATTTACCGATTGCGTAAAATGCAGGAATTTGGCGCCCATATTCCAAAAATCGCTGTAATGCCCCAAACGGTTGGTGACTTACTCGTTTTATTAGATGCAACTTACACGATGAAAACAAAGTATGCCGATCGCCCATTCATTACGATGTCAATGTCGGGTACAGGCCTGGTCAGCCGATTATCAGGTGCGGTGTTTGGATCTGCTTGTACATTCGGTGCCGGAAAAGAAGCATCTGCCCCAGGACAAATTCCTGTTACTCAATTAAGAGATGTATTGGAGATCATTGATCAAAATATTTAACTCATAATTCCTTCCAATAAGGAATTTATATAAACTTAAAAAATCAGGGGGAATAGAACATGGAAAATCTCGGACGAATTAATGGTAAAACAGAATTAGTAGGATTGCTGGCAACACCTATCGGACATTCTTTATCACCTGCCATGCATAATTTAGCTTTCGATAAATTAGGCTTGAATTGCGCCTATTTAGCATTTGAGGTTGGAAATGAAGAGCTGGAAGATGCAGTAAAGGGGATGCGTGCATTAAATGTAAAAGGATTTAACGTATCCATGCCTAATAAAATGAAGATCCTTCCATATCTAGATGAATTGGCAGACAGTGCTAAATTTTCTGGGGCCGTTAATACAGTTGTCAATGTTGATGGAAAGTTCGTAGGGCACAGCACAGACGGAATGGGATATACTCGGAACCTAAAAGAACATGGTATAGATATTAAAGGAAAGAAAATGACTCTTATCGGTTCTGGCGGAGCTGCTACTCCAATTGCCATTCAATCTGCGCTGGAAGGTGTGGCGGAAATCAGCATTTTTGCTCGTGATGATGCTTTCTTCCCGCAAGCAGAAGAGAATGTACGAATCATCAATGAAGATATGAAGCACTTAAATGTTAAAGCCAATGTATACCCTCTTGAAAATGTTGAACAATTAAAGGCTGAAATCGCAACTAGTGATATTTTGGCAAATGGAACTGGCGTTGGCATGAAACCCCTTGATGGCTTAAGTGTCATTCAAGACGAATCAATGCTGCGTCCTGATTTAATCGTAACAGATGTTGTTTACATCCCACGTAAATCAAAACTAATGGAACAAGCTGAGGCTGCGGGTGCTACAGCTATTAATGGTCTTGGGATGATGCTTTGGCAAGGTGCACTGGCCTTTGAATTATGGACAGGTCAACAGATGCCTGTTGATTACATCAAAGAGCAATTGTTTGCAGAATAATACGATTCCACTCTGGAGATTATTCTCCAAATAGAGGTTTTTTCATTCTTGATGTGCATCATCGTTAATTGATTACATTAAATGAGTGCAGATACCTCAGAGCTAAGAAATGCAGGGAGTGAAATCCCTTGTTTTTCTTAGCGTTTTTTTTTGAAAAGTGGTTTTCATTTAAATGGATAACATAAAGGGGAGGCTTTAATGTCATTACATTTTGCATTAAAGCGTTCTAGGGGAGAAACACAACGTGATTTATTATAGGGGTGTAATAATGAAAAATCAGTATTTTAAAGCGGCATCTGGCATGTATATTAACTATTTCCTGCTAGGGATGGTAAATATAATTCTCGCCTCAAACATGCCCTCTTTAACAGAACAATGGGATACGGACTCTACTGGCATCAGTTATCTCATTGCAGCAATAGGAATAGGCAGATTACTCACGTATGGTCTCTCGGGAGTATTATCAGATAAATTTGGGAGAAAGCCATTGATCATTGTCTCTTCGGTAATAATGGGAGTTTTTTTATTAGGGATTCCATTTTCCCCCACATATGAAATGGCGTTTGTATTTGCTTTACTTGCGGGAATTTCGAACTCAGCCATGGATGCTGGTACATATCCGGCGCTAACTGAAATGTTTCCTGAATCTGCTGGTTCCGCCAGTGTTATGGTTAAGGCTTTTGGTTCTCTTGGTGCAACCATCCTTCCATTCATCATCTTGTTTCTTACTAGGAACGAATTATTTTACGGGTTTGCATTTTTATTACCGGCTGTAGTCTACTTCTTGAATATGTTCTTTGTTTTGTCCGCTTCTTTTCCAAAAAGCAAATCCGATGCTGTCAGTCATGAGGAGGATTTGCATAGTAACAGGTTCATAACTGAACCTAAATTTTGGAGCGAAGGAGTCGCACTAATCATAATTGGGTTTACATCAACTGCGTTATTTACAGTTTCGCAAATCTGGTTACCGAGCTTCGGCCAGGAAGTCGCAGGGATGCCATCTTCAAGTGCAATTAAATTATTGAGCTATTATAGTGTTGGATCACTGATTTCCGTCCTGCTATTATCCATCTTATTAAACAAATGGATTAAGCCCGTGACGGTGATATTGCTTTATCCAATGATTACTTTACTTACGGTAATCATCATATTAACGATTCATTCACCCATTGTCTTAAGTATTAGCTCCTTTTTCCTTGGAGCCTCGACAGCAGGGATATTTCAATTAACCATTGCAATAATGACTGAACTCTTCTGGAGGAAAAAAGGAACTGTAACAGGGATCGTTGCGACGGCTTCCAGTTTGGCGAGCGTCATTTTACCAATTGCAACGGGCTTGATTGCTAAGAGCGGGGATATAGCACATATATTTCTTTTCGATTGCTTTATTGCAACTATTGGAATCCTGGCTGCAGCTTTTGTTTATTACCGATATAAAAAGTTGACACAGCACCAGACCATATTTAACCATGGCTAATAAATATGAAGGATTACTTAAAACTCCATCTTCTAGAACTAGGGTGGCGTTTTTTTTTTTGGGACTAATGAATATTGGATATAGATGTATTGGAGTGAGTATTAATCGATGGTATACCCATGTTCCAAAAGCAAGGGTGTAATAATGACAGTAACTATATTATTATTATAGTAAGAACATGATAATAATAAGTACATCAAAAATACATTCAAGATGGTGAATGAACTATGAAACAATCCAAAAAAGGGCGGGTCACACTGCAAGAGGTAGCGAAACATGCTGGGGTTTCTACATCCACTGCTTCCCTTATCGTTCGCAATAACCCTCGAATATCGGAAGCGACGCGAAAAAAGGTATTAAAATCCATGCATGAACTGGGTTATGTATACGATAGAATCGCAGCCAACCTAAGGTCGCAGAGTTCTGATACTGTAGGAATCATTATTACCGACATATCAAACACCTTTTTTTCTGAATTCCTGATAGGCGTTCATGACGCATTGGATGAGGTCGGGTATACAGTGTTGCTGGGAACCACATTCGACTCGGTTGCCAAGCAAGACCATCTCCTTTCAACCATGATGGAACATAGGGTGGGAGGCCTGATTCTTTGTCCTGTCTCTGAAAGCTCACAAGATACAATTGAACGGTTAAATGAAATTGACACGCCAATGGTCCTTGCTGTTAGGGAACTACCTGGAGTGAATAGCGACTATGTAGGCATAGACTATCCAGAAGGAGCCAGGATGGCTGTTGATCATCTCCTTGGAAAGGGACATAAAAGAATTGCACTCCTTGGTGGCATCAAGGAATCTTCTACTTGGATCGAGAGAATGGAGGGATACCGTGAAGCTCTTTCAAGAGCGGGATTGGAAGTGGATGAATCGCTGGTGATAGATAGTGCCCCTACCCGGGAGGGAGGGCTGGAGGCTGTATTGAAAGTACTTGAGAATCCTAATCCGCCTACCGCGATTTTTTGCTTTAGCGACTTAATTGCTTTCGGTGTTATGCAAGGATTAATGATGAAAGGATTTACTCCTGGAAAAGATATAGATATCGTTGGGTTCGATAACGTTCCAGTCGCAGAAATCTATCATCCTCCGCTAACGACCATCTCCTCATTCCCTAGACGTATTGGAAAAGAGGCAGCGAATCTCCTGTATCAGCAAATGGAGAAAATTGAACGTGATCAACAGCGAATCATATTGAATCCAGAACTGATTATTAGAGAGTCTTCCTAATAAAGAAAAATAAAAAGGTGATTAGTTTACAGGAGGTTAGGTATCCATGCCGCTGTACCCTTTTCATCTTTTCTATTATTCTTTTATTGGGAAAATCGATTAAATGAAAGAGCTGGTCTTACTTAAGCGGTTCATAAATATCCCAGGCAACTTTCAATGAATCGACTATGAAGTCTGCAACTTCATCAACATCAAGATCATTGGTATTCACTTTTGAATGATGATAGGAGTATATTTCTTGTCTGGTGTAAAAGAGTTCTTCAATTTCCTCAAGGGACCGGCTTTGTAAAACAGGTCTACTATCAATAAGTAAGCCTATTCTCTCTTTCCAGTATTCCCAAGATAAGTCCAGGTAAAAGACAATGCAATTGGATAAACAGATATTCCGTATATCCTCTTGTAAAAATGCCCCGCCTCCAACTGAAATGATTTTCAATTGTTGTTGACTAAGGCTTTCAATCACACTTTTTTCTTTTTCGCGAAAAGCTTTTTCTCCAAACTTCTTGAATATTTCTGTAGTGGGCATATTGAATTCCTTTTCAATTTCTTGATCTATATCAATAAAGTCCCTATATAATTTCCTTGCTACTTTCTGTCCGATCGTCGTCTTTCCTACTCCCATAAAGCCAATAAAAACGATACTTTGCATCCTCAAAGATGTGTTTTTATTAATCATTTATAAATCCCTCTCCCAACTATTTTTATAATGATTAAAAGTCTATCCTGAAATTTTTAAAATATATTTATTATAGTACAAGAAAGTAAAATTGTAAAAAAATTTTTTAATATTTGGACAATGGGATTCGTGGTTTAACGGTTTATTTTTAAAGCAATCTATCCGAAATGAACAATCAACTTTTCAGTATTTGATTTATACATCTGATTACACGTTTACCTTCATCTATTCAGGTTGTTAATGCCATTACACATCACTGGCAGGTTTTATTGGTTTAGCCAAAAGCATTACTAGGTTGAAGGGAACTATGTTAATGGGTCTTTGATTTAATAAAATGGATGGAATTAATGATTTTGCTGGGGATTATTTGTTTTAAGCGGAAGCCAGGGTAAGAAAGGCACGTTTATTCCTCTATATAATTGCTTAAATCATTTAATAAGGAAATGCATTAAATGTGTTGACTTTATGGTGGGAAAGGATTAATATAAATAAGCACCAACTAAGACAAACGAAAAACTTCATCGCTTTTGGCAGGTTGCTGAAAGGAATAATAACTATTGACTTCTTACTACTAAAATGATAAGATGAAATGGTCGCTGAAAAACACAGCGATTTAAAATAAGTTAAAAACTTCGCAGAAGTTGACAACTAATCAATAAGATGTTATG
>NZ_JBIWEV010000021.1:0-8503 GCF_044762725.1 Peribacillus sp. NPDC096447 | reverse complement strand
ACTTTCCAAGATCTAACCTAGTTTAAAAGTATAACTAAATAGCACAAAACTTTCCAAATACGGTTCATTGGAAGGTTATTTGGCATGCACAAATTCAGTATAGCATGAAATATTTTAAGTTTTCATTGAAAAATGTTGACTAACTATTAGCTGGTTTAGTTGCATAACAAAAAGCTGCCTTAAAGACAGCTTCGATCTTCGGCTAACGCACCCGTTAGCTGAATAAGGAGTCAATCTACGAAAAAAAGTCCCATAAAGCGAAAGCACCTATTACAACTGGGATGATTGATAACAGTATAAGAATTATTTTCGCTATAATATAGGATTTACTTGCTATTTTGTGAAAAAGAATCATATCCTGTTCTGCCCAAGAAGCATAGGTATCATTTCTTATCCATTTCCACTTCTTAACTTCCTTCAGATGTTCCTCTTCCGTATATTTTAACAAAACCAATATGAAAAAGATTATTCCTGGAATTAAAAACAATAATCCAACAACCAAAGCATCCAATCTTTCTCCTCCTAAAAGGCTGTAATTCACATAATTTTATCAGAAAACAATCATTTAGCCTTTTGGTAGAATATGGACATTCTTCTTCAACTATCCTGCCCCTTTAGTTCTATAAGAAAAGGAGCTGCTGATCAGTTCCTGTCATTGAAGTAAAGCATCCGTTAAAATGCAATAAGAAAGTTTTTACCTTTTAATCCACTCTAACAATTCCATACGGTTACCAAAAGGATCAGAAATATAGAACCTTTTTGCACCTGGAAGTTTATCGTCTTCCATAACATCAATACCGTTTGTTACCAGATGTTTTTTTAATTCCTCTATATTTTCTATTTCAAAAGCAGGATGTGCCTTTTTGGCTGGATAAAATGGTTCTTCGATTCCTATATGTATTTGATAATTTCCAAATTCAAACCAAACCCCGCCACGTTTCTTTAATTCTTCAGGTTTTTCAACTTCTTCAAAACCTAAAATATTCTTAAAAAATTTTCTTGCAATGTCCTCACTACCTTTAGGATCTGCGAGCTGTATATGGTCAATTGATTTAAAAATAAAAGGCATTTATATCCTTCTCCTCTGACTTCAAATTGATATTACTTTTGCTATTTCCAATTTTACGCCAGTTGGAATGATAAGGAAAATTTAAAGTTGTTAATTATAACCATAAGTCATCCTTATGGAAATAATCTTTTGTTCTTCAACTAAACTGCCCCTATAGTTGCATAAGATCCTTTAAAAGCACAATCAGCTAGTCCAGTATGTTCATAGAATATAGAGGTTATTTCATTTAAAACGAATTTTATAAGACAAGGGATGTTATAATTTTTTCCTTTTTCGAAGATCTATCAGTAATAAAGATGATGTATTTATTGGTACTGATACAAAGATCAAGCTGTAAGATATTTTTTGCAGTGGACGTAGTGATTGAATGGAGTTCGGATTTAAAAATAGATCAGTAATAATTATAAGGATAAGAAAGGAAAGTGAAGAAAAATGGTCATTGAAATTTTTAGAAGGAGAGAGCAGAAGTATTTAATTACAAAAGAACAGTATGCGGAATTAGTGGAGAATATATCTTCTTATATGCGCTCAGATAAATATGGGACGGACGGCAAATATACCGTAAAAAGTTTATATTTTGAAAGCCCAGATAACAAAATTTACTTTGAAACAAAGAACAAATTAAAATTTCGCCAAAAGCTTCGTTTGCGTGTATACGAGAACACGGATATTAACGGTACTGCTTTTTTTGAAATAAAACAAAAGCATAAAAAGGTTGTAAACAAAAGAAGATTGGTCCTTCCCTTAGCTGAAGCTTATCGCTATTTATACTCATCAGAAGAGATATTAGAGGATTATGAGACATCGAATACACAGGTATTGCGGGAAATTCATCATTTTCGACATTTGTATAACTTACAGCCTGAGATGATTATAATTTACGATCGACATGCGTTTCATGGATTATTTGACCCTGATTTGCGTGTAACATTTGACTTGAATTTACGCTGCCGTAATGATGATCTGTTTTTGGAAAACGGTTCACAAGGAGAAAACTTTATTGATCCAAATCTAGTCGTACTAGAAGTGAAAGTAAATGATAGTGTTCCGTTATGGCTGACGCGTATATTACAGGATTTAAACTGCCAACAAGGAAGTACTTCAAAGTATTGCGCGAGTTCAGAGTTGTTAAAAATGAAAGATATTCCAGTTGAAATTACGAAAGAAGACGTACTAGTTAGGGGAGGGGAATAATGGATTTTTTAAATCAGTTTTTTTCAACGAGTGATGTTGAAAGTGGAACAGAAATATATATGACCTTATTGGCCATGCTGACGGCAACGGTATTAAGTCTAGTCATTACAAAAGTATATCAATTAACCTTTACTGGAGCGCGGTATTCCCAAGCATTTGTTCATACGATTATTATGATGAGTGTAATTGTATCTGTTGTCATGAATGTGATTAGTGGAAATGCAGGCGTAGCTTTTGGATTATTTGCTGTATTCTCACTCATCCGTTTTAGAAGTGCAGTAACAGATGCGAAAGACATCGCTTATATCTTTTTTGGTCTATGTGTAGGGATGACAAGTGGACTGTTTCATTTCGATCTAGCCATCGTCTTAACCTTATTTGCAAGTTTAATATTTTACCTACTATACAAATTCCAGTATGGAAAAGGAAAAGATACACAAGTTTTAAAAGTTACCGTTCCTGAGAACTTGAATTATCAAAATTTGCTTGATGACATATTTGAAAAATATACAGAGAGTCATATTCTATGTCAGGTAGAAACGACCAATTTGGGTACAATGATTTTATATACCTATATTATTCGAAGTAAGAATGCGACAAAAGACAAAGAATTGCTCGACCGCATTCGAGAAAAAAACGCGAACTTAAAAGTATCCCTAACTTATTTAGATATAGAGAAATAAAAGAAGTACTTCTTCTGTCCAGGAAAGTACTTCCTTTCATTGGTACACTTTCTAATCTGGATTGCCTTCATGGCAATCCTTTAATCTTTATCATTTCTTTGAAATAAGACAACTTAGCCTTGTTCTTAATTTCAAATATAAGAAACAGCACTGTGGTAGAGATTTAGTCATGTACGAAGACACAAAGTTAAGTACATTAGGGACATGAATTTGAGTACATAGAGTTATTAATCCACTCAACACCGCACCAATTCAATCTCTAACTGTTTTGAGATACAAAATCGAGTACATTATAAACAATACAGTCATATATAAATTTATCTGTAAACACAAAGGGGAAGGCAATATCTATACCCTCCCCTTTTTCGAACACAACTTATTTTTTTAATCTTCTTGATTATTTTTGTGATCCTTAATGAACTAACGCACCCGTTAGTTTAAGAAGATGTAGATAATAATTTATGCATTCTAAATCTCGGAACAGTATCTTCATCTTCTATTTTTAATACATCAAATCCATTTTTTTGATAAAAATTTATTGCCCTTTTGTTTGTGTGGGATACCCTTAATTGGTATGCATTAACACCATATTCTCGAAAGAAACGTTCTGCAAATTCAATTAGTTTAACCCCGTATCCTTTTCCACGATATTCTGAGATTAAGTAAAATAGATTAACATATCCAATCTCTTTATTCTCAAATTGTTTAATCTGCAACTCAACTTGCCCTACTTGTTTACCATCTATTTCAACAATAACAAGCCCACCAGGAAATTTTATAAGCCTTTCGGTAATCTTCTTTAAATAACTGTCATTATCTCCGAATAAACTCTCATCACCAAAACTAACTGTACGAATCTCTTCTAAACTTAATAATGGTTTCAGTGTCTCTTGATAGGTCAATGTTACGAAATGAAAACAAGCTAATTCCCCCATTCCTTATGCACGATATGCTTGATTTTAAAATACTTTATTTATAGTTTAATTCGAAAATGGAAGTTTTTCCTTCTTGAACTATCCTGCACCTATAGTTGCATAAGAAAAGGAGCTGCTGATCAGCTCCTGCTAATGAAGTAAAGCACCCGTTAGTTCATTAAGAAAAGTACCTCTTCTTTTTTCTATTTCTAAAATAGCCTCCTATTGTCGCTCCAAGACCCGCAAGTAAAACAACGAGTATTAATTCGCAATTTTATAAAATGCCCACCGTTAACTAAATAGGAATTCTTATAAACCTTGAGGACTGATCTCTTAAGCTAATTATTTATTTCGAACCCGTTCACAAAGTATCCAATCGTTTCAAGCTCTTCTTCATTTAGCTCTCTGTTTAGCTTGAGTTGATAAGATTTTTTTATATCTTCAAAGCGTCCCTCATATTGATCTGTCAAGGTGGCTACAGTCCTTAATAGTATTGCTTCTTTCTGATATTCATCCTTCGATATTGGCTTCCAATGGGATAGGACATAGATTTCAGCATCAAATTGATCGATTGTGTCTAATAATTGAATCGTACTTCGAGTCGTATAATTCCTTTTGTTTGAATAGATATCTGCATAAATAGAGTCGCCAAGGAAAAGTATTTTTTCTTCTTTGATATAGACAATGATAGAGTCTGGGGAATGATTGCCACCTACATGCTGCAAAAGACAAGATACTCCTCCTAGATCAAGCTCCATTCTCTGTTCAAAGGCTAAATCTGGTAATGAAATGATAATATTTCTTTCACTTCCAAATTCTTTTTTGATTGCATTGGCACAAAATTCAATTTCCAATCCCGATTTCACTCGTTCTTCTAAAGCAGAATCTGTCCATTCGTACGAGACAAGGTTCTTAATATTAGCTTTCGTTTGAATAGAAGCAACAGACAGCATATTCAAAGCAGACAAACCAAAAATATGATCCCAGTGCCAATGTGTAAGCACAACGATGCTTGGAAGTAGAATACCTTGTTCTTTAAGCTCTTTAAGAAAACAATTTGCATGTGCTTCTGAATTTCCTGCATCAATCATTAACGATCTGTTATCTCCAACCACTACACCTAGAATAGGTCTATCCGTTTCTGAAACAGGTGTTTGATACCAACATCGATTGCTGATTTTTTCCAAAGTTTGCATATACTTTCCCCCTAAAGATACTATCCTTCAGTAATTCCATAAGTATCTTAATAAACCCTTTGTCGCATTTTTAAAAGTATATGCTTATATTTCGTGAGTTACTGCAAATGATAAAAAACGTACCCAACGCTTTTATGAAGGATGGAGACTACATCTGGAGAGTGGCCCAATTATTCAATATTATGAATAAAATGATTTCCCCGATTCGAAAAAAAGCTACAGTACAACTTATTACGATTTTCAACTATTGCGCCATTTTTACCGCACAGTGGACTACTTGTTTTGGCATATATTAGCCATGTATACTATGTACTCTCCTTTTTCTTTTATTGAACTAACCAGCTAATAGGATGTCAATATCTTTCTCTAAAATTTTCATTTCCCTTATGATATACTATTTTTGTTCATGACAAATAACCCTCCAAAACCCTTTTGGAAGGATTTTTCTCTGTTTCATAAAACCGTTAATCAGGATAAATCTAGGAATGCTTCTTTTCTCTTTAATAAAGCGTAAATCCAATGAAGTAACTTATTCATACAGGCAACGATTGACACTTTGGCCGGTTTTCCTTCCGATTTTTTCTTATCATAGAAGGCTTTAAGCTTTTTGTTCCTTGAACTCCTTATGCCGCATATTACGGCAAGATACAGAGAATGACGTAGTCTGCTCGAACCCCTTTTGGTTATACGATTAATGGTTGCCGTAAACTTACCCGATGAGTGAACACTTGGATCCACTCCAGCGAAGGCAACCAGTTTTTTCGGGTGATTAAACCGATCGATTTCACCAATTTCAGAGATAATCGTTGCTGCGATTTTTTCTCCTATACCGGGAATCGATTGGATGATCTTATATTCTTCCATTTCATTTGCCAGGGACACTATACGATCTTCCAAATCAGAAAGGTGTCCCTGGTAATGAAAAAGCAACTCAATATACATACGAAGATTGATTACGTGACTTTCATACACATTTTTTTGAAATGGATTTCGAGATGCGCAATCCATTATTTTTTTTGCTTTTTCCCATGCCCATTCACCCGATCGGCTAGGACAGAACTGTATTACACTCTCTGCTAGTCTACTTTCTCCGGCCGTTAATACCGCCTCTGATGTAGGATATTCCTTTAACATCAATAAAGAAACCTTCGAATATAGATCCCCAAAAACCTTCCGGTATTCAGGAAACACTTGATCTAAAATGGTGTGAAACTGAAGTTTAGCTTCCACATACATATTCGTTACGATTTCCTGTTGTCTGGACAAATTCCGAAGGTCTAAAAGCTGAATTCCTCTAATTTTATGAGGGTCAAAATCCTCTTTGTAATACAGCACACACAACTGGTACGCATCGATAGCGTCTGTTTTTACCTTCCGTAAACTGGTCTTCTTTGCCTGATAAGAAATAATCGGATTTAGTAAGATATATAGAATCCCTTGTTCCTCCAAGTATTGAATAACAGGGGTATGGTAATGCCCTGTAGATTCTAAAATGACCATAGGCATCTGCCCTGTCACCTCTTCAATCCCTTTTAAAAAGTCTAAAAAATGATCTAATTCCTCTTTAATGTGCTTCATTGAAAAGCTCTTCCCATACGGTTTAGATTGATCTAAAAATGCCTGAACTTGACTCTCTCCTTTTGCCACATCCAGACCAACAACTGGATTCATTGTTTTCCCTCCTCTACATACTTACCAGTACCCCTAGTCCTCCATGTAGTGTCATAGCTTCGCTTGTTATACGAGATCTACGTCCCAAACAGCCTCAAACATGTTTCTACAAGTAGGGGGCGGACTGTTTAGTTCACGGGATCAAGTCCCACGCACCCGTACGTCCTACCCTGGCTACTGATATAATAGATTCTATTAAAAAAAGGTCAACCAGTAAAAACTGGCTAACCTTATAATACGAACGCACCCGTTAGTTCAATAAGGTACTTCTATTTTATATAAAAATTTATATCGTCCAATGCCAAACGAGACTGTTCCCTTACAAAACTACTTTCATCTTGAAATCCCTGATTAATTATTAACAAAACCAGTTCTTTGTTTATCTTTTTATATACTTTTGCAATATGTCCCAAACAAAGTATTGCGGTACCACGAATTTTAGCATCCTCGTATTCACTGTACATAACCATAATATCTTGAACAAAATCTAGGTCATCTGAACTTACGGATAGTTCTAATAAGCCATTTATAACTTTTTCCGTATCACCGGAATTTATAAGTTTAAAAAATTCTTTATTATTTTCTATATTGTTACTATATCTTTCAGACTTATCGTGTAAAATTTCATTTAAAATCTCCTCGTAAGACTTTATTTTGCTCCAAAGTGACATATATTCTAATGAATCTGTTTCACAGTTGTCTAATTCAACAAACGCACGTATTAAATTCGTTTTGGTTTCAATTTTTTTATCAGTTTGACTAAGTATATTTATTTTATCTCTATACATAATGAGATGTTTATTAAAATTTCTTCTTGCTTCTGTAAGTGAGTAATCTCCATTTGGACCACCCCAAACTTCATCTGCATATAAATCATCTTGTCCATCATCTTCCCAATTACAAAGTTCACATATATCATAACCCCCACGCTCGTCTAATGTCGGAAATCCACAGCAAGGACACTTTTCGCGTTGCACTAAAATCCCACCCTCATTTTTCTTATAAATTTCATTTATAGCAAAATCTTTCTTTACGGTTTAAACCTTCTTTCAAAACTAACCTCCCCCTTTAGTTGCATAAAGAAAGAGCTTCCTTAAGGACAGCTCTGATTTTCAGCTAACGCACCTGTTTGTTCAATAGTATTATTAATTCTAATCCCAAAAATTATAGATTGTCTCTCCAACACTTTTTGGCTTCCAATACGCTATTTGTTCCAATTCAGCACTGTTCAATTCATTATCATTTTCTAAAATAATCTTTCCAGTACTCTCTTTAATGTATAATGGTTCGTTAAGTTCCTCAATACTCAAAACCTTATAAAAAGGACTAAACTGTTTCAATAATTCGGGTTCATCAATAAATTTAATATTTTCAAAATCAACAAAAGAAGCAAAAGCTAAAAAAGGATAATGTTCATTAAGCACTATATGCAAATGTTTATCGAAAACTTTAACTTCGACATTTAAAAAATTAGTTGCAAATTGTGGTTCTACGAATTCCAACACTTTTCCGTTATTCCTTTTAATGATACTAAAACATTGCTGTTTAAATTGTTTCCCATCAATTATTGGTGGCTTATTATGTTTTTGCATTATAAAAACCAGTTACTCCCTTAGGAAGTTTCAATAAACATACACCCGCATTCATTATTTTTATAGCTTATATTCTCCATTCCTTATGCAACTATCCTGCCCCTTCGTATTATAAGGTCAGCCAGATATTTCTGGTTGAACAATTTTTATATCGATATATGATAACGGTAGCTGGGGTAGAACG
>NZ_JBIWEV010000020.1:0-9275 GCF_044762725.1 Peribacillus sp. NPDC096447 | reverse complement strand
GGATGGAGTGAAATGTGGTAACCAACCCACGCATATCAGTTTGTATACCACCGTCAACGTTTTTGCCTTCGTGCCAAGTTTTTAAGGTTATCCTTGTTCAACTTTTAGAATTGTATCCATTTCGATTTAGCTTATCAAGGGAAAGTACACCCTTGACAAGCTAAATCTGAAAGGATATTTGGTTTATAAGTTGAACAAGGAATAACTCTATTCATAGCTGAATGAAACACCATTTAAAACATTTGGGTGTGGTGGGTTGACAGTTTCGTTCATATCAGTTGCATAAAGAAAGAGCTGCCTTAAAGACAGCTCTGATCTTCAACTAACGCACCTGTTGGCTGAAGATTTAATTACTTATTACTTTCAAGTAATGAATAGACATAGGTATCGTGAGCTTCACCATTTTGATACATATATTTCTTCAAAACTCCCTCTTTTTGAAAACCAATTTTAGTTAGTAAATTATTAGATGCTTCATTGTCAATAAATACAACAGCACCTATACGAGTTAAATCCATAACATCAAAGCCATATGAAAGAACTTTAGATATTGCTTCTGAAGTATATCCTTTTCTCCACTGCTCTGGATGGATTTCATACCCTATTTCTGCTCTTTTATGTTTAGGTAACCAAGCATTAAAGCCAATTGTTCCAATTATTCCTTTGGTCTCTTTTCTTTCAATCCCCCAGCGTATGCCTCTTTTTTCATCGTAGTTTTTTGAAAAGAAGTCAACGAACTTCTCTGCTTGCTCTATACTCTGTAATGTTTCTTGTCCATAATAACGTGTTACATTGTTGTTAGAAAAACAAGCAAAAATACCTTCTGCATCCTCTTTTGTTATTTCTCTTAGTATTAGTCTTTCTGTCTCTAATATTGGAAACATTAATAACTCTCCCTTGTTTGGCTCTTATGTATCTTTATTACATATTATACCATATATTACATTGGGTTCCTTAATGAACTAAACTGCCCCTTTAGTTGCATAACAAAAAGCTGCCTTAAAGACAGCTTCGATCTTCGGCTAACGCACCCGTTAGTTCATTAAGATGTTGATTTGGTGAAATCCATTTATTGCTACTAGCATATTTTTATTTAGAAAGCTTTATTTAGTTGACCATTAATTATTTCTTGAGAATCATATTCCTATCTCTAATAAGGAATTATAACTCCAACGCTCACATAGTTTACTGAATCTTGTTCAATTAGTGGTAATAAATCTTTTACCTTCCCTGTTAAAATGATACCACTCACCTGAACAGTTCCTTTCTGTTTGATTGATTTTATTAATGGCTCTACATTCGTATCTTTCTCGTCTTTTTGAGATAAATTTGATAATACCTTCTCGAAGTTTTTAACGTCTTCTGCTATACTGTCAGTCCCTTTTTCAGGAGATGTAATTGTAAAACCATATGCATAGTCTCCGATTACATACCCAGGCACAATTGATGTTTCTACATCAGGGTTTTGCACCCATGCCCACTGAGCAGTTGGAAATTGTTTCAGCACTTGATTTGTATTAATTTCTTTCGTAAATGAAATGCCTATTTCTACCACACTAGTTGAAGCTAAGGATTGAAGTAACTTACGATCATCTTCTACTTTTTTTCCACCAGGCACATAAAAATTAACCACCCTTTGTCCATTTCGATAAAATTGCCGACTATCTGTTGATTTTGTTATTGAATTATCATAAATAGTTGTAGGTGAATCATAAATTTTAAACCAAGTTTGTTCGTTGTACCATGTGTATGGAATCCCTGCAATATCTTTTATATATTGGTCCTGATTAATAGCTGAATCTATACTAAAACTAGTGGTAGATTTATCATCGTGGATATTCGCACCATAAACTTCGTTTTGTTCAAACTTTACTGAAAAATAGTCTGACATTGAATTTTGCATATGATTATACGCAATGATGAAAGTGATTCCTAAAATCATAAAGATACTTACCGTCACAATGGTTGATACAATAATTATCTTCTTTAATGATTTCTTTTTCGCTTTTTTTATCAATGGTTGGAACCCGTCCTTGGCATTGAAAATTGAATCTTTATCCATATCATTTTACCTCCTCAATCATCTTTCTCATTTTTTTCTTTGCTCTTGCTAACTGTGTTTTAATTGATTTATCGGTTGTACCATAAATAATAGCAATATCCTTTAAGGATAAATCTCCACTATATTTGAGTAACAGTATTTCTGCATATTTTTGTGGTATTTTACGTAAACACTCTGATAGCATTATATGTAATTCATTCTCTATAATAATTTGCTCTGGTGTTGTCCAATCCAGTAACTCTTCGAGATTAAATGTATTTACATAATTATTTTTATACTTAAGTTTTCTTAAGCTATCGTAATATTTATTAATTGCTACTCTGTAAAGCCACGCATCAACATACTCTTCCTGAAGAGTATCTAGATATTGCACAAATTGAAAAGCCGTTTCTTGAACAATGTCTTCCGCATCCTCTTTGATCGCTCCCATTTTTAGCAAAAAGAAATACACAGCCTTCAATTTTTTATTTAGGTACAAGCTTAATTGTTGTTCATCCATGACCACCCTCCTACACTATTAACGATTGAGTATTCGATAAGTAAACAATAATTATCAAATTTTTTCATAAAAAAAGATAGCCTTCTGAAGAAGACTACCCAACAAAGCTAAATATAAATTATTAAATAATATCTGAACTTGCTATGTTACTTGAATAACTCCCTTTAAATTACCTAATTCGACGTCCTTCTAAATATTCCCCTTATGGCACTAACCTGCCCCGTTAGTGCCATAAGAAAAAGGCTGCCTCAGCAACCTTCCTTATTGAAGTAAAGCACCCGTTAGTTCATTAAAGATCATAACTTTTTTAAGACTTTTGTGACATTATTTCTAATGTGCTATGGAAATGAGGTTGACCATGCGAAATGTCCATAGAGTAAGACTGAGACAAGCTTATCGTTTTATAATCGGCAAAAAATCCTTCTAATTCACTTCTTGTAAAATAATGAAGAAACATATTTGAACTTTCAATATAAAACGTATGCTCTGCTAACTGCTCATACTTCTCTGGAGCTTTCTTTCTACCTGGTTCTTTATCATCAAAGGCATTAATATATACCAACCCATTTTTAATCAACCCATTTTTCACCTTTTCAATAATAATTTTAATATCCTTATCAGGAAAAAAATTAAGTACATTAGAAAGTATAATTAAAGAATATTTATTTGGTTCAATCTCAAAAGAAGTAATATCTTGAACTTTAGCGTTAATATTCAAATTGTGCTCTTTCGAAAGTTCCAAACATCGTTCTACTGCTGTTTCCGAAATATCGATACCCTCAACAGCAAATCCCTGTTTAGCAAAAAAAAGGGCATTTCTTCCCTCTCCAATACCTATGTCTAAAACCTCTCCGTTTTCAGGAAGCATTTCAACATATTGAGATAAGATACTATTAGGATTGAAACCCCATAAACTCTCAACATTTCTATATTCTTTCTCCCATATATTTTGTTTCATTTTGTCACCCCCGATTGTTAAAGTATTGTTTTCCATAAAATTTTCAAATATCCTTCCAACTAATAATTCAGAGCTATTTCAAAATACACTATCCAGATTTTTAGTTGTATATCGTGTTTTTTTACTTCTAAAAGTCCCCCAAATTGACTGCCTTCTTAATGAACTAAACCAGCTAATAGGATGTCAATATCTTTCTCTAAAATTTTCATTTCCCTTATGATATACTATTTTTGTTCATGACAAATAACCCTCCAAAACCCTTTTGGAAGGATTTTTCTCTGTTTCACAAAATCGTTAATCAGGCTAAATCTAGGAATGCTTCTTTTCTCTTTAATAAAGCGTAAATCCAATGAAGTAACTTATTCATACAGGCAACGATTGACACTTTGGCCGGTTCTCCTTCTGATTTTTTCTTATCATAGAAGACTTTAAGCTTTTTGTTCCTTGAACTTCTTATGCCGCATAATACGGCAAGATACAGAGAATGACGTAATCTGCTCGAACCTCTTTTAGTCATACGATTAATGGTTGCCGTAAACTTTCCTGATGAGTGAACACTTGGATCTACTCCAGCGAAGGCAACCAGTTTTTTTGGATGATTAAACCGATCGATTTCACCAATTTCAGAGATAATCGTGGCTGCGATTTTTTCTCCTATGCCGGGAATCGATTGGATGATCTTATATTCTTCCAGTTCATTTGCCAGGGCCACTATACGATCTTCCAAATCAGAGAGGTGTCCCTGGTAATGAAAAAGCAACTCCATATACATACGAAGATTGATTACGTGACTTTCATACACGTTTTTTTGGAATGGATTTCGAGATGCGGAGTCCATTATTTTTTTTGCTTTTTCCCATGCCCATTGACCCGATCGGCTAGGACAGAACTCTATAACTGAAGTGGGATATTCCTTTAATATCAATAAAGAAACCCTTGAATATAGATCCCCAAAAACCTTCCGGTATTCAGGAAACACCTGATCTAAAATGGTGTGAAACTGAAGTTTAGCTTCCACATACATATTCGTTACGATTTCCTGTTGTCTTGACAAATTCCGAAGGTTTAATAGCTGAATTCCTCTAATTTTATGAGGGTCAAAATCCTCATTGTAATACAGCACACACAACTGGTACGCATCGATAGCGTCTGTTTTTACCTTCCGTAAACTGGTCTTCTTTGCCTGATAAGAAATAATCGGATTTAGTAAGATATATAGAATCCCTTGTTCCTCCAAGTATTGAATAACAGGGGTATGGTAATGCCCTGTAGATTCTAAAATGACCATAGGCATCTGCCCTGTCACCTCTTCAATCCCTTTTAAAAAGTCTAAAAAATGATCTAATTCCTCTTTAATGTGCTTCATTGAAAAGCTCTTCCCATACGGTTTAGATTGATCTAAAAATGCCTGAACTTGACTCTCTCCTTTTGCCACATCCAGACCAACAACTGGATTCATTGTTTTTACCTCCTCTACTTACTAACCAGTACCCCTAATCCTCCATGTAGTGTCATAGCTTCGCTTGTTATACGAGATCTACGTCCCAACCAGCCTCAAACATGTTTCTACAAGTAGGGGGCGGACAGTTTAGTTCACGGGATCAAGTCCCACGCACCCGTACGTCCTACCCTGGCTACTGATATAATATTCTATTAAAAAAAGGTCAACCAGTAAAAACTGGCTAACCTTATAATACGAACGCACCCGTTAGTTTAAGTAGATTTCTTCACAAACTTTTTAGTATTTCAGTTAATACAGGAATGCTGCCCCGTTAGTGGCATAAGAAAAAGCTGCCTTAAAGACAGCCCCAATCTTCAGCTAACGCACCCGTTAGTGCAATAAAAAATTCTATTTTAATGCCTTTATCTTTCAGTTTCGTAATCATTAATGATTACTTCTATAATATTACATTGTTCATCTGCGACTGCTTTGTTAGATTGTTTATTATAGTTGTAGGTTATTAAAGCCTTCCATAAAGCCCAACCTCTTGCTCTATTCCAAGTTTCTGCATCAAAATTCAATGCATTCTTAAATGTGTTTCTGCTACTATCATCAAAAAAAGTCCAAGCCATTGCAGCATCGCAAGAAGGGTCTCCTACTCCCAATATCCCAAAATCAATAACCGCACACAATTTACCATTTTCAATTAATATATTTCCTGGGGCTATGTCACCGTGGACCCAAACTGGTTCACCAGCCCACTTTGAAGTTAATGCCAATTCCCAAATTTCTTTCAATAGGTGTTTATTAAAAGTATTTACATTATTATTAATGGCATCTCTACACTCATCATCGTATACAACAATATCTCCGCCTCTATAAAAATTATGTTCGCCAGCTAAGGGACCTTCACTGGCGTCAATAGATTGTAATTCAACTAAAAATTTCCCCAAATCATTTGCAAATTGATTTGAATCATCTATATTTTCTAAAGTTAATGTCTCTCCATCCAACCATTTGTTGACTGACCAAGGATGTGGGTAATCCTCACTTGGTTCTCCTTTAGCT
This sequence comes from Peribacillus sp. NPDC096447, assembly GCF_044762725.1. Classification (NCBI taxonomy): domain Bacteria; kingdom Bacillati; phylum Bacillota; class Bacilli; order Caryophanales; family Bacillaceae; genus Peribacillus; species Peribacillus sp. NPDC096447. The sequence goes on along the minus strand of NZ_JBIWEV010000020.1, from coordinate 3,247 downwards.
AATTGTTCAGATATTGGTGTAGAAAGATGCTTGGCTAAAATGGGTAACCATTTTTGTTCTTTTTCAACTTGGGGTACATAGGCTTCATCACTTGGTAACCTAACGCTCATACTGTTGCCTAAGTGAAAAGTTTTATTATCATTTCCACTTTTTTTAACAGGCTTAATTTCCAAATTAGACCACTCTGGAAATTGGCTATTTATTAACTTCGAAACTAAATCTACGTCGATTTTTATCATTTAATTTCTCCCTATAACCCAAAACCCAGTTACAGTCACAAATTTATTTGATAAACGCATCCTTATCAACCCCTTTAATTTGATTACATTTAATGTACCATATACTTACTACTACAAGGACTTCTTATTCCACTATCCTGCCCCGATAGTTCCATAAAGAAAAAGTTGCTTTAAAGACAGCTCTGATCCTCAGCTAACGCCCCCGTTAGTTGAAGATTGCAAAGTTATTTCCAACCTACAACATTTGAGAAAGTCTCATAATCACATCCAGTGATATACTGAAACTCTTTTCCTGTAAGCCTTTCATATGCTTCAGTTGCTATGGAAAGCAATGGTTCGAATGTATTCTCCTTAGGCATAAGTACAGGGTATTCTAGAACCGCATTGAAAAAGCCTTCTCCTTTAGCAATTACTTCACATCGAAGGTATAAAAACACATCAGGTGAGAAGTAATCATCCTTGTTTTGACTGTATGAATATTCGCCTATGTTTTTTGCGTGTTCCTTTGTGTCTAATAAATAAAGTTTGTAGGACATCGCTTCTTCAAATTGCTTAATATTCCTTACTCCCATTTTCTCAAGCTCTCTAACAGCCACTTCTATAACTTCATCCTCATCATTAACTGACTCCCAATCTAGAAGAGAAATTATGTACCAAAAGGATTCATCTGTCATCATCTTTCTTGGTTTCTGCGGTTTTTCCATTAGTTGTTCGATCTTTCGCTCTTCCTCTAGTATTTCTTTCTCAAAGTTATCTCTGTCATTGATCCAACGCCACTCATAAAGGGCTTCCATACCTGTTGTTTCATCCCAGGTGCCACCATAATTACTTTGTCTCATTTTTTTAGTCCCTTGAATGTTCCCAATGTAAATAAAAGTTCCAGGAATTTTACCATCAAACCAACAAATTGCAGGGGCGTTTTCAAAATAAAAACGGTTTTGCAGAAGAGTTTTACTTAAAACATTATTTTCAATCATTGGGATAGTCTCCCCTATATATGGGGTGGTAGCAAGAAGATAAGAGTTTCGATCACAGTTAACAATTCTTAATGCTCCATATCTCCCATCAGGGAGTTTTACCGCATATACATCCCCAATTGATACTGTTTGTTTTTTTATCTTTTTTTGATTCTCCAATTGCTCTTCCTCCTGATTTACAAAAGAGTTATGAATTATATGACGTTACAAATGTTTATAAGAATCTTGATATGTGTATATCCATAGGTATATATTTCACCATTTAATTGGGGAATCCTTGTTGAACTAAACTGCCCCGATAGTTCCATAAGGAAAAAGCTGCCTTAAAGACAGCTCCGATCTTCAGCTAACGCACCCGTTAGTTCATTAAGGAACATTAAGACACTATATAATCGTACTTCCGACATTTTACCTTATTCCTCATATCCGTAACCTGGAAAATCCGTTATAATATCCCTAATTATCCAAAAACTAAAGGAGAATTATATGGAAGATAAATTTGAGAAGAATTTTAAAATTACTTTATTGGTGCTTTTGGCAATAATTGCTGTAAGTTTTGTTTACATAGCCTATTGCATAACAATGGGTTTTTCTGAAATTTCAATGAAGTTATTTGAACTTAATGGAACACTAATCAATTTATTAGGAGGCTAATCGCCTCCCTTTTTCAAACACAACCTATTTTTTAGATCTTCTTCTAAATCCTAAATACAGACACCCTACAATAAAAGCCATAATTAGAATGGCAATCCATGGGCCAAAGGCTGTGAATGGAGTTATATAATCGCTAGTTTCGGATATTCCTTTAACAACTTGGGAAGAACCTAGAATCATAGGTCTCAGCTCCTTAAGAGAAAGTAGATGTAGCTTTGAAACAAAGTTTGGTCAAATTAATACAAGAAACCTTGATAAATAAATAGAAGGAGTATGTCTTGAAAAAAGATTAATCCAACCTGCCCTTATAATATTTAATTGGATTATTCTTTTATAAAAAAGATTGATCATTTTTGATAATGAACTAACGCACCCTTTAGTTGAACAAGAAATTCAATCTTTTTTCTTTATGTAGAAGAAAAAAATCATAATTAATAACCAAAAACTCCATACCTCAAAAACACCCGATGAAGACCACATTTCACTTATCCCCGGAGTATTAAAAGTAATATACGTAAGAATAAATGAAACTACAACCAACAATATTTTTAATTTCACTTTTTACACCTACCCCAAAAGTCTGCTTCTGACATATTACATTTTATAGTATCGATTCCGATATTTGCTAAAATCAATAAAATAATTTTATTGAACTAAACTGCCCCGTTAGTTTTACGAAGACACAAAGATAAGTACATTGGGGACATGAATTTGAGTACATAGAGTTATTAATCCACTCAAAACCGCACCAATTCAATCTCTATCTGTTTTGAGATACAAAATCGAGTACATTATATACAGTCATATAAATTTATCTTAAACACAAAGGGGAAGGCAATATCTATACCCTCCCCTTTTTCGAACACAACTTATTTTTTTAATCTTCTTGATTATTTTTGTGATCCTTAATGAACTAACGCACCTGTTAGTTCATTAAGAAAAGCGATTCTTATTAAAGAATCGCGCCCTTCTGCGGAATAACCACCAATCCTAATTTGTCATTCGTATGATGTATTGAGCTCTCGTTCTTCGTTAGCTTAACGAAGAGGCCTTGATTTTTTCTTGTTTGAGATTATTATTTGCTTTTCATTTTTAGACAAAATCCAGTCTGCAACCAATCGCTGCTACTTTTTTCAACCCGTCTTGTCCTCTCTTCATATCAGTCTATGAACGTTGCGGGAAGGCTGCCATAAAGAAAGAACGGAAGCCGCGTTTTCCGCGCAGCTTCCGTCCCGATCTTCCGGATAACTAACTCAAATACCGATTTCGGATGACCCCCATATGATGAATCTCGTGTCCTGCGATGCCGTACGCGAGGGCACGCGCCGTAATGCTTGCGTTGTTGGCTGTGCCTTTGCGGGACCACGCCTCCGCCGG
>NZ_JBIWEV010000019.1:0-13092 GCF_044762725.1 Peribacillus sp. NPDC096447 | reverse complement strand
GAACACGGCAGTTAAGCTCTTCAGCGCCGATGGTAGTTGGGGGTTTCCCCCTGTGAGAGTAGGACGCCGCCAAGCCATTTTAAAAGATCAGCCATTCGGCTGGTCTTTTTTCTTCGTTTAAAACCAGATAAATTCTCCAAATGGATGTTTTTGGAAGTATTAAAGGTGGAACCTTCCGGACTTGATCCATTCAAATATTAAGAATGGCACCTTAGCTTGGCTTATTTTAAGGAATTGAACGATGCAGGGGTAATCATCATTAGGCATGGTTTTCAACAGTTCTGCCCACCATTCTGTTTCATAACGAGCTATTATGCTAAGGTTATAAGAAATCAAATAATGGATCAAAAGTTCAGGTAATGAAAAAGCTGACGAATCTTTATTTAGTGATAGCATGAACTGTCCTTCTGCAAAATTATACCGTATTGGGGAAGTTGCATTATGATTAGGGACGCCATCTGTTTTTAAATGCAGTGTCCCAGGAGCTTCTGAAATACTGTAAACTTGATTCGTTTTAGCTTTCAAAAATTCTTCCAACCGACTGCTGGACATTTGAAAGCTATCCAATACCGTTGATGGTAATTGAAAGCCATTCGAAGACGGTAACATGGCGACGAAATTTTTCTTTGAAACCGACCATGTAAAATTTTGCATGTCTGGGATTTCCTTCACTAATGTTCCCATGGAAAACTTTTCACCTTCCAGATGCTTGATATGAAATAACTTCTCGGCAATGCAGGTGAAAAGTCCATTCTTTTGCGTTTTCACTTCGTCCTTTAAAAATTCATATTGTTGTTTTTTCTTTTTTCTCGTTGTTACCCCATGGGCAAGCATCGAAGTTGATTCCGGATAGTTAGGGTCAATCGTGAGCAGACAAGCCTTTAACAATTGAGCGAATCCATAAAATGTAAGTATTGGTTGTATGGAAAGTGGTGCAATGGCAGCCTGATTATAATAAGTTTTAGCGTGTTCAAGATGGTAAATAAATGGATAACAATTATCGTAACTTTTTATTTCCGCTTCTGCTATTTTTTCGTGCATGTAACATTTTTGTAAAAAAAGTTGTGAGGAAGATGCGGAAAAAAAAGGTGTATATATATCGAAATTATCATTGTTTTCAGGCATTGCAGCTATCCTCCGAATTAATAGAATAATCAAACTTTTATTTCTCTTCTTGACAGTAGTATGTCCTATTGATAACCTACAAATAATATTTTTAAGCAGGAGGGGAAAATAATGTGGGAAAATAAATTTGCAAAAGAAGGTTTAACCTTTGATGATGTCCTATTAATTCCAGCGAAATCAGAGGTTTTGCCGAAAGATGTTAACCTTCAAGTCAACTTAGCTGAAAACTTAAGGCTCAACCTTCCTATCATCAGCGCAGGAATGGATACCGTGACAGAAGCTGAGATGGCAATCGCCATGGCTCGTCAAGGCGGATTGGGTATCATTCATAAAAATATGTCCATTGAAGCACAAGCTGAACTGGTGGATAAAGTAAAACGTTCAGAAAGCGGTGTAATTACCGATCCATTTTTCTTAACGCCGGATCACCAAGTATTCGATGCAGAGCATTTAATGGGTAAATATCGCATTTCAGGTGTTCCTGTAGTCAACAATATAGAGGATCAAAAACTTGTGGGTATCATTACAAACCGTGATTTGCGATTTATTTCCGATTTTTCCTTGAAGATTTCCAGTGTCATGACTGTAGAGAATCTGGTCACAGCGCCAGTGGGAACTAACTTGGAACAAGCAGAGAAGATCCTTCAAAAATACAAAATTGAAAAGCTTCCCCTTGTGGATGATAATGGAGTTCTTAAAGGACTTATTACGATCAAGGATATCGAGAAAGTCATCGAGTTCCCGAATTCGGCGAAAGATAAGCAAGGAAGATTACTTGCAGGTGCTGCAGTCGGCGTGACCAAGGATACAATGAAGCGTGTCGAAATGCTGGTTAAGTCCCATGTCGATGCAATTGTACTTGATACTGCTCACGGTCATTCAGAAGGCGTCCTTGAAATGGTTAAGGAAATCCGCGGGACATATCCTGAATTGACGATCATTGCCGGTAATGTGGCAACAGCTGAAGGTACGAAAGCATTGATTGAAGCGGGAGCTGATGTAGTGAAAGTGGGAATCGGACCAGGGTCAATCTGTACGACAAGGGTTGTAGCTGGTGTAGGTGTTCCGCAAATCACGGCAGTCTTCGATTGTGCGACAGAAGCAAGGAAACATGGTAAAACGATCATCGCTGATGGCGGAATCAAATACTCTGGTGATATCGTTAAAGCCCTAGCTGCAGGCGGACATGCAGTAATGCTTGGCAGTATGCTTGCCGGTGTAACTGAAAGCCCGGGCGAAACGGAAATTTTCCAAGGCCGCCGTTTTAAAGTGTATCGGGGTATGGGCTCTGTTGCTGCAATGGAAAAGGGATCTAAGGATCGTTACTTCCAAGAAGATAACAAGAAATTCGTACCAGAAGGCATCGAAGGCCGCCTTCCATATAAAGGACCTTTATCAGATACCATTTTCCAGCTGATTGGCGGCATTCGTTCAGGTATGGGATATTGCGGTACAGCCACATTGGAAGAGTTGAGGGAAAACTCTCAATTTGTCAAAATGACTGGTGCCGGATTAAGGGAAAGCCATCCTCATGATGTCCAAATTACAAAAGAAGCACCGAACTACTCAATGTAATGAATTTAACATATAATCGTCATTAAAATTTATTGTTAAAATAGACAGAGTCTGCGATTACTCTGTCTATTTTTTTTATTTTTTCTGTGATAAACTAGACAAGGTGTCAAGGGAATTACATAAAGTTTCTTCTTTGTTATAGAGATTAGCTTAAAAGTTGGAGGTATTGGAAATTGAAAAAAATCAGCAAGATGACCCTCATTTTCACTTTTGTTTTTGTTCTTGTTATGTCGCAATTTGCCTATCAACCGGGGGAAGCTGTTGCTGAATCTGATAATTTGGGTTTAAAAGCAGAGGCAGCCATCATCATTGATGGTGAAACAGGACAAATCGTGTATGAAAAAAATGCCGATAAAGTATTAGGGATTGCATCCATGTCTAAAATGATGACAGAGTACATCATAATGGAGTCAATTGAAAATGGGAAAATCAGTTGGGATCAAAAAGTTAAAATAAATAAATACGTACATGACCTTTCAAAAGCACCCAATTTGTCGAATGTTGGGTTAACGGAAGGTGAAGATTATACAGTTAAGGAACTATATCAAGCTATGGCCGTCTATTCCGGAAATGCGGCAACAGTAGCTTTAGCACAGCTAGTTTCCGGAAGTGAAAAGAGCTTCGTTAAGTTAATGAACGAAAAAGCGAAGGAATTAGGCTTGAAAAACCATAAATTCGTTAATGCCAGCGGCTTGAATAACGGCGATTTATTAGGGCAGTTTCCTTCAGGTGATGAAGATGATGAAAATATCATGACAGCAAAAGATACTGCACTTCTTGCTTATCGTTTAATAAATGATTATCCGGAAGTGTTGAAAATCGCCAGCATCCCTAAATTGAAGTTCCGTGATGGAAAAGAATATCCGAACTTCAACTGGATGCTGCCTGGCCTGATATTTGAATATAAAGGCGTAGATGGACTAAAAACGGGATCTACTGACTTTGCCGGATATGGACACACAGGGACGGTTATCCAGGACGGTCAGCGCTATATCACGGTGGTCATGAAGTCCACTAATAAAAACGAACGTTTTGCGGATAGCACTAAGCTTATGAACTATGCTTATGCAACCTTTAAAAAGGAAAAAGTCCTTCCTGCCAACTACCAGGTGAAAGGGAAAGAAACACTTTCAGTAGTGAAAGGCAAGGAAAAAAACGTTAAGATTCAATCTGAAAAAGCGGTCGAGCTACTTGTTGAAAATGGTGAGAAAGACAACTATAAAACAGATTTAGTGATCGATAAAAACAAATTGAATGATGATGGTAAGCTGACTGCACCAATCAAAAAAGGTGAAAAGCTAGGTTACATCACAGTCACTCCTAAAAAAGGTGAAGATTACGGGTACATCAACGGAGATCAGGTTAAGGTTAACGTCGTAGCTGCTGAATCTGTTGAAAAGGCAAACTGGTTCGTACTATCAATGCGAGCGGTTGGCGGATTCTTTGGTGACGTATGGAGCAGTGTAGCTTCCACTGTTAAAGGCTGGTTTTAAGTTTCACGTATAAAACGGTTGCGTAATGTATAAAATTATAGTACATTATGGAAAACAATCTGATTATATAAGAAAGCAATGACAGGAAATAGTAACAAGTATTTCTTTCTATAGAGAGCCGATGGCTGGTGGAAATCGGTGTGAGAGTTTTGTGAATCCCTCCTGGAGCAGAGTATGGAAAGCCTTTTGGGTCAGTAAGTACTTTCGGTTAAAAGCCGTTATCGTGATAAGTGGTAGGCGTTTTTAGATAGGCCTTCAACTAGGGTGGCAACGCGGGTTAACTCTCGTCCCTTCTTCAGGGGACGGGAGTTTTTTGCGTTCTTTGATAAAATATCAAAATATTAAGGAGGAACTGAAAATGTTGGATTTGAAATATGTAAGAAATAATTTTGAAGAAGTGAAGCGTGTATTGCAATTTAGAGGGGAAGATTTGACCGATTTAGGTAAATTCGAGGAACTGGATGTAAAGCGTCGGGCTTTGATTGCTGATACGGAAAAGTTGAAAAGCCAAAGAAATGAAGTTTCACAGCAAGTGGCCGTATTGAAACGGGAAAAAAAAGATGCAGATCAGCTGATTGTCCAAATGCGTGAAGTTGGTGACCGTATCAAAGGATTCGATGATGAACTTCGTGAAGTGGAAGCCCAGTTAGAAACATTACTTCTTTCCATTCCGAACATTCCGCATGAAAGTGTGCCTGTTGGTGAGACGGAAGACGATAATGTCGAAATCCGTAAATGGGGAGAGTTACCGGAATTCAAGTTTGAACCGAAACCACACTGGGATGTAGCCGGAGATCTAGGCATCCTGGATTTTGAACGGGCAGCAAAAGTGACCGGCAGCCGATTTGTATTTTATAGGGGTCTTGGTGCTCGATTAGAACGTGCATTAATCAGCTTTATGTTAGACCTTCATGTTGAGGAACATGGATATGAAGAAATGCTGCCACCATATATGGTTAATCGTGCAAGCATGACTGGCACAGGTCAATTGCCAAAATTCGAAGAGGATGCTTTCCGTATTGAAAGTGATGATTACTTCTTGATTCCTACAGCTGAAGTCCCGGTGACAAACTTCCATCGTGATGAAATCATGAGCATGGATGATCTGCCGATAAGCTATGCGGCATATAGTGCTTCATTCCGTTCAGAGGCAGGATCTGCAGGTCGTGATACCCGCGGGTTAATTCGTCAGCACCAGTTCAATAAAGTTGAACTAGTGAAGTTCGTGAAGCCGGAAGATTCTTATGCAGAATTGGAAAATCTCACGGGTCATGCCGAGAAGGTCCTTCAATTGCTAGGACTTCCATACCGAGTGCTGAGCATGTGTACGGGAGACCTTGGCTTCACTGCTGCTAAAAAGTATGATATCGAGGTTTGGATCCCGAGTTATGGGACGTACCGCGAAATTTCTTCTTGCAGTAACTTTGAAGCATTCCAGGCTAGACGGGCCAATATCCGCTTCAGACGTGATGCAAAAGGTAAACCGGAACACGTCCATACTCTAAATGGATCAGGTTTGGCAATCGGCCGTACAGTCGCAGCCCTTTTGGAAAATTATCAGCAGGAAGATGGCAGTGTTATCATTCCTGAAGTATTACGTCCATATATGCGCGGTGCGGAAGTCATTAAACCGTAAGACAAAAGGAATCAGCTTCTGATTACAGAGGCTGATTCTCCTTTTTATCAAAGTTTGAAAATTATTTTAAAAAAACTTTATAGAGGGCTTGACTTTAATTTTAATTCCATGTAATATAATAAATGTTGATACGGAGGTATACCCAAGTCCGGCTGAAGGGATCGGTCTTGAAAACCGACAGGGGAGTCAAATCCCGCGGGGGTTCGAATCCCTCTACCTCCTCCATAACTTATTAATAACCACAGCGCATAAATTGGATATCGATGAATTCCGTTGCAGATATGTAACGGGATTTTTGTTTTCTAATATATTAAAAAACCACCGGATAACCGGTGGTTTTTCTTTTTATACATTTCGCAGCAACTTGGTTTGCTCCATATATTCGGCAATCCGTTTTATAAGAGGTTCAATGCTTGCTTCATCCTGCATAAGGTCATATTCGTTTATATTTAATCGTAGGACAGGGCAGGCGTTGAATTGATCAATCCATTCTTCATAACGGCCGTGCATTTCCTGCCAATATTCAATTGGGGTATGCTGTTCCATTGGACGGCCGCGTTCTTGGATCCGGTCTAGGATATCATCAAGCGAACCTTCGAGATAGATTAGTAAATCAGGGTGCGGGAAGTATGGCGTCATTACCATGGCATTGAAAAGGCTTGTATACGTTTCGTAGTCCACATCATTCATCGTGCCTTTTTCATGATGCATTTTTGCAAATATCCCGGTGTCTTCATAAATGGAACGGTCTTGGATAAAACCGCCGCCATACTCGAAGATTTTTTTTTGCTCTTTAAAACGTTCAGCGAGGAAATAGATTTGCAGGTGGAAACTCCAGCGATTAAAATCATCGTAAAACTTATCCAGGTAGGGGTTCGTATCAACCTTCTCAAAGGATGTCCTGAATTGAAGGGCATCGGCTAAAGCATTAGTCATGGTCGATTTTCCTACGCCAACCGTCCCTGCTATCGTAATGACGGCATTGTTTGGAATATTATATTTCTTTCGTAAGTTCATTTGACTTTACTCCTTTGTGCAGGGCATTCTCTATTTGGCTGATTATCGTTTTCAAATCATCCTTGTTCCCGACAAAATCCAGCTCATCTCCGTTGAATGTAAGAACAGGTATGTCAGGGTGCTGTTTCTCAAACGCTTCCATGAATGTTCGATAATCCGCGGATAACTGCTCTAAATAAATGGAGGATATATTTTTTTCGAATTCACGACCTCTTTTACCGATTCGGGAGAGAAGAGTATCAAGACTTGCGTTTAAATAAATCACCATATTAGGTTTAGGCATATCCCGTGTTAAAATATTGAATATTTCAAGGTATTTATTGTATTGTCCGTTCTTTAACGTTCGTTCAGCAAATATCAAGTTCTTGAATATATGGTAATCAGCCACCACGGCTTGGTCATTAGTAAGATACTTTTTTTCGATATCTTCCAATTGTTTATAACGGTTACACAGAAAAAACATTTCTGTTTGAAAGCTCCACTCATCAATATCATTATAGAATTTCCCGAGAAATGGATTTTCATCTACAATTTCCTTCAATAATGAAATTTGAAAATGATCTGCGATAACTTTTGCAAGTGATGTTTTTCCCACGCCGATTGGACCTTCGACGGTGATAAATGGGGTGGATTTCATCCAATCTGTCCTCCTTCAATGAGGTATCAAGCTGAAATTCCCGGTTATTAGGTTTTTCGCCAAGAGATATTGTATCACAGACTTGGGACTTTAGTGACATTTTTGTCAGGTTGATAAAGAAAGAGAATGAAAGAGTGTTATTGGGGGATGTATGTAGGTTAGTGCCCTTGTTCGATTGAATGCTTAAATGTTTTCACCTTCTTTTATGGACGCCTTGAGAACATGGTTCATCATCTTTAATGCGTAATGATTATCTTCCTTTGATGCGGAAGCGATGCAATCCTTCGGAATCCATAACTTATATTCCCGCATATAGGCGTCATTGGCCGTGAATAGGACGCATATGTTTCCAGCTATTCCAGTAATGATCAGTGTTTCCACGTTTAATCGTTTAAGCAGTGTATTGAGTGCCGTCCCATAAAATGCGGAATGCTTCGGCTTGATGAGAAAGAATTCGTCTTGTTGAGGTTTTATTCTTTCAATTAATGAGGCATTTCCTTCATTCTTACATCTAGCAATAATTTTATCGAAGTCAGCCTGCCATAAATCATAATGATCGTTGATATAAATGATTGGAAAACCCTTTTCTTTCATTTGCTTTTTTAATTTCAAAATCGGATCGACGATAGGCTTCGTATGTGCAAGGAGCATATTCCCGTATTTGAAATCAAAATCATTGATCATATCAATGATAAGCAATGCAAAAGAAGGCGTTTCAGGTCGATTCATGGTTATCCTCCTGTATTGTGAGAATTTACTTGCGGCACGTATGCCGCATGCGTTACTATTCATTAGAACAAGTAGTATGACCTTTATTTTGTCTTATATTTGTCTGTTTACTCCTACTTAATATAAGGGGGTTTTTTTTTGAAGGATGATGTTTATTACATGAATTTAGCCTTAAAGGAAGCGAAAAAGGCGCAGATGTTGAATGAAGTGCCGATTGGCGCTTTAATCGTAAAAGATGATCAAGTTATTTCGACGGGGCATAACCTGAGGGAAACGGAACAAAATGCGACGGCACATGCGGAGCTGCTTGCGATCAATGAGGCTTGCCGTGCTACTGGCAGTTGGCGTCTTGAAGATGCGACATTATATGTAACGCTGGAGCCTTGTCCCATGTGTGCTGGTGCGATCTTGCAATCAAGGGTAAAAAGGGTTGTTTTTGGAGCCCATGACCCAAAGGCTGGCTGTGCAGGGACATTCATGGATTTACTCCAAGATGAACGCTTCAACCATCAATGTGATGTAACAAGCGGTGTATTAGGGGAAGAGTGCGGCTGGATATTGACTTCTTTTTTTAAAGAGCTTAGGAATAGAAAGAAAACGTTGAAAAGAGAGCAAGCACTCAAAATTGCCGAGGAAAATAAATAGGTGAAAAACGAATGTTGAAGATGGGGCTTTGCTTCATTTGATAAATTTGGAATCAAACTGTCCATGAACAACACTTGCGTTTTTTTTGTTACCTTAGTATAATGAATTATGCGTCGACATGACGCTTTGAAATTGGTATTACTTTTGCCGTGCTAGACGGGGAGGTAGCGGTGCCCTGTACTCGCAATCCGCTCTAGCGAGGTTGAATCCCTTCTCGAGGTTAGCATTCTGTAGGGCCTGCCTTAAGTAAGTGGTGTTGACGCCCGGGTCCTGCGCAATGGGACTCCATGAACCATGTCAGGTCCGGAAGGAAGCAGCATTAAGTGGAAGTTCTCATGTGCCGCAGGGTTGCCTGGGCCGAGCTAACTGCTTAAGTAACGCTTATGGTTGCTAATCGACAGAAGGTGCACGGCAGTTATTTTACATAAACAAAAAACTCATTCGTATCGGGTGGGTTTTTTTTTTATGCCAAGAAGGTAAAGCGCTTGGCATTTTTGAAAAAAATGAGGCAATGATAGAATTTCTTTTTAGACTTTGATATTAAGGAAATCAGTAATGTATAATAAACAAGGTGGAGAAAAAAAGGAGGGATTTCCGTGGGGTATCAAGCATTATACCGGGTATGGCGGCCACAACAATTCATTGATGTAGTCGGGCAGGAACATGTAACGAAAACGTTGCAGAATGCCTTGGTCGGGCAGAAGGTTTCGCATGCCTATTTATTTTCCGGTCCGCGTGGAACAGGGAAAACAAGTGCTGCCAAAATTCTGGCGAAAGCAGTGAACTGTGAGCATGCCCCGACAAATGAGCCCTGTAACGAATGTGCTACCTGCCGCGGAATCACCGATGGCTCCATATCAGATGTTATAGAAATAGATGCAGCATCCAATAATGGTGTCGAGGAAATCCGTGACATTCGTGATAAGGTCAAATATGCACCGAACGCGGTTACATATAAAGTTTATATCATTGATGAGGTACATATGCTATCACAAGGTGCTTTCAATGCACTTTTAAAGACATTGGAAGAACCCCCGAAGCACGTGATTTTTATATTGGCGACGACTGAACCTCATAAGATTCCACTAACGATCATTTCCCGTTGCCAAAGGTTTGATTTTAAAAGGATCCAGCCTCAAGATATAGTTGGCAGGATGTCACAGATCATCGCAGAAACAGGTGTTTCATGTGATGAGCAAGCCCTTCATATCATTGCGAGGGCAGCCGAAGGCGGGATGCGGGATGCACTAAGCCTTCTTGATCAAGCGATATCCTTCAGTTCAGAGACGGTTTCTGTGGAAGATGCATTGACTGTCACCGGTTCTGTTTCGCAGGCGTTTTTAAGCCGGCTGGCAAAAGCTATATATGATAAAGAAGTAGCGGTGGCACTTGAAGTCCTTGAAGAATTGCTGGCCATGGGAAAAGACCCGGCTCGGTTCATTGAAGACATGATTTATTATTTCCGTGACATGCTTTTGTTTCAAACGGCACCGGCACTGGCAGAATCCTTCGAGCGTGTTTTGATAGATCCCCAATTTAAGGAATTGGCAGAAGTGATCTCTTCTGAATCGATTTACTCCATTATCGAAAGCTTCAATCAAACACAGCAGGATATGAAATGGACAAATCATCCAAGGATTTTCCTTGAAGTGGCACTTGTGAAGTTATGTAATGAGCAAAGGCCAAATCAAAATGATAACGGGCAGCTGCTGCAGCTGCAGCAGAAAATAGAAGATTTAGAGAAGAAATTGATTGAAATGCAGAAAAACGGCATTCCGGCAGCCATGACAGAAAAGCCTGCAGAGCAGGCTAAGGCGCAAAGGGCTGTTAAAAAGGCATATAAAGCACCTGCAGGAAAGATCAATCAAGTTTTGAAACAAGCTACAAAGCCAGGTCTTAATGCTGTGAAAAGTAAGTGGGCGGAAGTGCTTGAGCAGTTAGGTCAGCAAAACCAAAAGTCATTGGCAGCTTTATTAACGGAGGCAGAACCTGTTGCTGCGTCAACTGAAGCTTTTGTGGTAAAATTCAAATATGATATTCATTGTCAAATGGCAATGGAAAATAACCGTTTCGTGGAAGTGATAGCCTCGATCATGCAGCAATTGACCGGACACCGAATGGAGATAGCTGGAGTTCCGGAGAGCCAGTGGCAAAGGTTGCGGGAGGACTTCATCTCAACACAGCAGTTCGACGGTCCCGAAGAAACGGAATCAAAAGAAGAAGACCCCTTTATAGCAGAGGCTAGGAAATTAGTCGGCGATGATTTACTTGAAATTAAAGAATAATTGGAGGTAAGAAAAATGGGTATGCGCGGCGGTAATATGCAGAACATGATGAAACAAATGCAAAAGATGCAAAAGAAGATGGCAGAGGCACAAGAAGAATTAGGTGAAAAAAAGATTGAAGGAACTGCTGGCGGCGGAATGGTAACGGTCATCGTGACTGGACATAAAGAAATCGTCGATGTAATCATCAAACCGGAAGTTGTCGATCCGGATGATATCGATATGCTTCAGGATTTAGTTCTGGCTGCGACTAACGATGCTTTGAAAAAGGCGGAAGAACTGACAAACCAAACGATGGGACAATTCACTAAGGGAATGAACCTTCCGGGTATGTTTTAAGCAAGTTCAAAAGAAACTTCCTTTCAGGGGGTTTCTTTTGAAATTTTTAGGAGGAATTCGATGCATTATCCAGAACCAATTTCCAAGCTCATTGACAGTTTTATGAAATTGCCGGGGATTGGTCCTAAAACGGCTGCTCGATTAGCCTTTCATGTACTAAGCATGAAGGAAGATACTGTTTTGGATTTTGCAAAGGCACTTGTTAATGCTAAGCGGAATCTTATGTATTGCTCAGTCTGTGGTCATATTACAGATCAAGATCCCTGTTATATCTGCGAAGATCAAAAGAGGGACAGAAGTTTGATTTGTGTGGTTCAGGACCCTAAAGATGTAATAGCCATGGAAAAGATGAGAGAGTTCAATGGTTTATACCATGTACTGCATGGCAGTATTTCCCCGATGGACGGAATCGGTCCGGAAGATATAAATATTCCTGATTTATTAAAGCGCCTGCAAGATGAAACGGTGCTGGAGGTCATTTTGGCTACTAATCCTAACATTGAAGGTGAAGCGACAGCCATGTATATTTCGCGGTTGCTTAGACCATCAGGGATCAAAGTGACCCGAATTGCCCACGGACTTCCTGTTGGCGGAGATTTGGAGTATGCGGATGAAGTGACGCTATCAAAAGCAATTGAAGGAAGAAGAGAAATATAAGGTAGCTGGGAGGACTTCACTTGTTCTTTCGTAAAAAAAAGAAACTTCGGAATGAATTCAATGATTCATTAATCGAAGAGCTTGAACAGTTGAAATGGAATTGGCATAATCAAAAATCATTACTTGAAAAAAGCGTTGATCCATCTGAGGAAGTAATCGCCCAAACGAGACTGGCGGAAGTGAAATATTTCTACTTATTCAGGGAAGTTAAAAGAAGGAATGTCCGCTTAAAAAGATGATAAGGAAATGGCTGTGAAGGATTTCATATTCCTCATGGCCATTTTTTTCAGTTCTTAATCCATCGTTCCCTTCATATAAGTGTAGTACAAGCTTGCGGGGAGGAATGAGTTTGGAACCAGTTGTCTTTGTTGCCGTAGTTGGCGGCCTGATTTTAATGCTCCTTATTATCGGGGCGCCATTAAGACCCGTCCGGTTCATAGGACAGGGGATTATAAAAATCATTATCGGTGCAGCATTTTTGTTCTTTTTGAATACACTTGGGAATCAAGCGGGCATTCATGTTCCCATCAACCCTGTTACGTCGGCAGTCGCCGGCCTGCTTGGAATACCGGGAGTTGCCGCTTTGGCAGCCATTGGTTATTGGATTATATAAAGGAATTGCGTAGAAGTCATTCTTATGAAAACCTCATGGATATCTCCTTGGGGTTTTTATCATGTTATAGTTTTTTTGAAAAAACTAATTAAACCATTGACGATAGCTCATCAACCTGATAATATATTAGGAGTCGCCAATAACGACATCATAAATTGCTCAATCAAAAAACAATATAAAATAGTTGTTGACATTAGATTGGGTAAGTGATATGATAATAAAGTCGCTTGCGAAGTAACGACGATAAATCGCTCTTTGAAAACTGAACAAAACAAAGCGCCAACGTTAAATTTTAAGTGAGCACACACTATCAAAAAAGCAAATGAGCAAGTCAAACATTT
>NZ_JBIWEV010000018.1:0-17476 GCF_044762725.1 Peribacillus sp. NPDC096447 | reverse complement strand
TTTGGCATGCACAAATTTAGTATAGCATGAAATATTTTAAGTTTTCATTGAAAAATGTTGACTAACTATTAGCTGGTTTAGTTCCATAAGAAAAAGGTTGCCGCAGCAACCCTTTGTTAAACTAACGCACCTGTTGGCTGAAGAACTTTAATTACTTATTACTGTCAAATAATGAATAGACATAGGTATCGTGTGCTTTACCATTTTGATACATATATTTCTTCAAAACTCCCTCTTTTTGAAAACCAATTTTAGTTAGTAAATTATTTGATGCTTCATTGTCAATAAATACAACAGCACCTATACGAGTTAAATCCATAACATCAAAGCCATATGAAAGAACTTTAGATATTGCTTCTGAAGCATATCCTTTTCTCCACTGCTCTGGATGGATTTCGTACCCTATTTCTGCTCTTTTATGTTTAGGCAACCAAGCATTAAAGCCAATTGTTCCAATTATACCTTTGGTCTCTTTTCTTTCAATCCCCCAGCGTATGCCTCTTTTTTCATTGTAGTTTTTTGAAAAGAAATCAACGAACTTCTCTGCTTGTTCTATACTATGTAATGTTTCTTGTCCATAATAACGTGTTACATCGTTGTTAGAAAAACAAGCAAAAATACCTTCTGCATCATCTTTTTTTATTTCTCTTAGTTTTAATCTTTCTGTCTCTAATATTGGAAACATTAATAACTCCCCCTTGTTAGGCTCTTATGTATTTTTATTACATATAATACCATAAATGTAATTAGGTTTCTTATAGAACTAACCTCCCTCAATAAACTAAACACAATCTCACGATTGCTCTAGAATTCTTAGGATTTCATAGCCATATCATTAACCATTATCTTTGTAAGATCAGCATTACTCCTAAAGGATAAGGATTTATCGAAAAAAGTGTATGCTAAACTAGCCAATCATAGGAAAAAATTGGTTTAAGCAATGTTATGATCGCACTTTAGGATGTCCACATGTCTCATGGAGGTCAACCCTCCCATGTCTCACAGAGTCGATGCTCCTACATTCCTTCGTTCAACCTTTCCATGAGGTGGATGTCGGTCATGCTGCCCCACAGGATCTAAGCCCTCACGTTAGTTGCTTTGCCGACTAATCCGTGCTTCACTTTTAAATGAGTGTTAATTAAATGACCGGTGTAACCTTAAAATTCGATGAACTATGCGACTGTTTGATGTACTACAAATGTTTCCATATGAGGGATATCCTTTAACATCTTGTCTTCTTGAAACCTAAATTGTTTTTTACCTATTGAAAACAGAATTCGAATAAGCTTGTTACACAAGGCTATCAGAGATTGCATTTTCTTTAAGGGATTGTGAGAACGTGTTGTGTAATATATATGAAGAGCTTTAAAAGCCTTGTTCTTTGCCACCAGTATCATGGCTGCCCGGAATAAGAGAGCCCTCAATTTCTTTCGTCCCCGTTTGGTAATCTTGGTCTGACCTTTGTGCTTTCCGGATGTGTTTTCTTTTAAACTTAAACCTGCTAATTTTACGATTTGGCGAGGATGTTGATAGTCTCTGAGGTCGCCGACCTCTGCGAAAAACCCTGCTACTGTATCTCGACCGATCCCTGACATCTCTAACATCTGTGTGACACCTGGGATATGATCTAATAAATGATCTAATTGATGATCTAATTTTTCGAATTTTAATTGAATAAAATCATACTTCTCTAATAAAGTTCTCAACTCTAATTTCGCCATAGCTGACCCTTGACGAATACCAATCGAACGATTGGCTGCTTCTTTAAGTGCTCGTATCTTCTTTAAGCCTATACTGCGTTTTACCACTTGTCTTAAGGAAAGTAAGAGCTCTTCATCCGTATACTTTACAAGTTCATGTGGCAAGGATTCTAGCTTTAGAAAATGAATAGCTGCCTTGCCTTCCCAACTTTTGAACACCGTCAAAAATTCGGGAAAATAACGATCAAGCCAGTTATGAACTTGTCCCTGA
The DNA here is from genome assembly GCF_044762725.1 of Peribacillus sp. NPDC096447. Lineage (NCBI taxonomy): Bacteria > Bacillati > Bacillota > Bacilli > Caryophanales > Bacillaceae > Peribacillus > Peribacillus sp. NPDC096447. The sequence goes on along the minus strand of NZ_JBIWEV010000018.1, from coordinate 15,505 downwards.
ACGACCTGTAAGTCAACATTGAGCAGATCGCGAAGTTTTTTTGCCACTCGGAGTTCTGCATAAATTCCTTCTGGAATTGTTGGTTCGGCGTATCTTCCGTCTTTGACTAACTGTGCGATGACTTTTGCATCTTTCACGTCATTCTTTGTAGGTGAATTATCGTCTAATTCTTTACTTCTTTTAACATGTAGTGGATTGACAGATACGAACTTAATATTATTCTCTTTTAGAAGATGAGCTAGATTTAACCAGTAGTGACCGGTTGGCTCCATGCCGACAATCACTTGATGTAGCTTACGCCCTTTAACAAGTTGGTTAATCCAATACTAGAAACGAATGAAATCCTGCTTTCGTATTTTCAAAGAAACACGTTTTACCCAGTTCCAATCCTCTAAAATCCTGTGCTCTCGCGACATGATTTTGCTTGGCGATATCTACTCCGATAATTTAGGTTTTAGAAGTAATTTGAGAGATTTTATGATTTTGGTTATAATTCATTGTGAGACCTCCAATAGATGTTTTTGTCCTTTTTAGCTGGCCAGCTTAGGACACATTCATCTTATCAAGAGGTCTTTTTTCGTTCAAACCTCATTTTCAGTTATTACAGGAATGCTGCCCCTTAAGAACAAAATAAAAAAGGACCCTTGGTCCCTTAAAAATACTTTCTATACAAGTCTCTCCGCATTGCACCACTTAGATATGCATAAATTTTTGTGGTTTCACTTTTTTCATGACCCATTAAATTTTGAATCACTTCTAGTGGGGCTCCATTATTTAATAAATTTGTGGCATAACTATGTCTAAGCTGGTGGGGATGAATGCTCTTTTTAATGTCCGTTCTCTTTGCTACCAGTTTTATAATGTTTCTCGCTTGAGATATACTCATTCGATGGGGTGCACGTGTTGTCACAAATAGTGCTTCCTCATGATCTTTTCGCTCATTTAAATATCGCTTCAACCATATTTCACAACGAGTATTGAAATATACTTCTCGTTCTTTATGTCCTTTACCTAATACGATTGCTGATTGATTAGAGAAGTTGATTGAGGCCCTATCTAAAGTTATTGCTTCACCAATTCTGCATCCTGTTGAATACATAAACTCAAATAAAGCATTCTCGAATGTTGTATGACAAGCTTCCCGCAAATGTTCAATTTCTTCTTCAGACAAGTATTTTGGAACCCTTAATTCTAATTTTGGTTCCTTGATTTTGGAAGCAGGATTTCCATTAATTAAATTTTCATCCTGAGCCCATCTAAATAAAGATTTAATAAATCGAATTCTGTGACCCAGACTGGATGGCTTAAGCTTTTCAGCTGCTTTTCCGAGATAAACTTTAAGAGAATTAGTTGAAAGTTCTTGAATGGATATATTTCCAAAACTATTCACCAACAAGTTAAATTGGACGTAATAGGCCTTTAATGTTTGTGGAGAATAACCCTGGATTTGCTTATCTGCCTTATATAAACCCCATACATCAGTTAAAATCATATTTGTTTCTCTCCAATCTATACCATATTAATAGACAGTATAGACAAAAGAAGAACTATTATACTAGATTAGTAGATTTAAGCAATAACACCTGTTAGCTAAAGAAGAAAAACTGCCTTAAAACAGGCTTCAATCTTCAGCAAATGCACCCTTTAGTTGAAGAAGGGCATTTTTTCAATTTAATTTGAATGTTTGGTTTTAAAACTATGCACAATCAAAAGGCCATATTTTGTGTGGATTTCCAATACAATATGTAATTATCTTTCACATGCAATCTTGTCGTTATCTAGTTCTTTTATTTGATTGCTTCCTATTAAAATTTTATCTCTATCCATCTAGCGTTTTAAATAGTAAACGGGAATAAGGATGTTTAAGCTGCTCAACGTCCCATCGATTAAATGTTTCGATAAGCTCTCCCTGATACATGACCGCTACTCGATCACACAGTTGTTGAGTGGATTGTAAATCATGGGTAATAAATAAATAAGATAATTGTTCTTGCTTTTGAATACGTTGTAGCATGTTCACAATAGAAGTTTGTGAAGTAGAGTCTAAGCTAGCTATTGATTCATCAAAAATGATAATATCCGGCTTTACTGCTAACGCTTTAGCGATACAAACTCGTTGCTTTTGACCTCCACTTAATTGGTCAGGATATCTGGATAAATATGTAGCATCCAAATCCACTAACTCTAGCAGTTCAATACATTGGGCCTCCCCATTTTTTTCCTTAGGAAAATAGTTTCGAATCGGTTCCGTTAGAATTTCTTGTACATTCATTTTCGGATGCAAAGATGCAGAGGAATCTTGTAAGACCATTTGCAGCCGCTTATATAGCTGAATATCCTTCATTGGATTGCCACTAATAGATTGACCATTTAATAAAATCTGACCAGACGTGATAGGTTCTACATTCATAATCAACTTGGCTATCGTACTTTTACCACTACCACTTTCACCAATAAGTCCTAGACTTTCCCCCTTTGACAACGTTAAATTGACTTGATTAACAGCTGTAAAACTCTTCTTCCTTCCAAACCACGATGATTTTCTCGATCTTATAGGATATTCTTTAGTAACATTACATAACTCAAGAAGGGTCAAAGGACGATTCCTCCTTGATCCATTTGAATCACACGATTCGCATATTTTTTAACACTTTTATCATCATGAGAAATGAGTAGAATCGTCAAATTCAATTCCTCTTGCAGCTGCTTAAGTAACGCTAAAACCTTTTCACGATTGATTACATCAAGAGCAGTCGTTGGTTCATCTGCAATAAATATCTTTGGTTGTAAACTTAACATCATTGCTAATAATACTCGTTGTCGCATTCCCCCACTTAATTCAAAAGGATATGAAGATAAAATCTGCTCTGAATCAAGCAAACCAACTTGTTTTAATAAAGAAAGTAGTGAGATTTGCATATCGTTTTTGTCCCACTTTTTCTTTAGCTTTACTGTTTCGACCATTTGCTTTTTCACCGTTTGAATAGGGTTTAATCCATTTAATGAATGTTGAATCAATAATGCGATTTCATCACGACGAAGCTGTTCTAAACGTCTTTCATCAAACTCAAGAATATTTTCATTCTTGTATATGATTTGCCCATTCGTCACACGAAATCCTTTGTCTAACAGTCCAACCAATGCATGTGCGGTTAAACTTTTTCCACAACCACTTAGGCCAGTAAGAGCAACCATTTCACCAGGAAATAACTGAAACGATATATCATGGACAATTGTTTTCCACTTTCCTGCATCTTGATAAGAAATTTCTACATGTTCCATACTTAATAAAGGATCTATGTTTGCCTTCATCTTACACCTCTTTATGAGTAGTAGAATCTAATTTTCTAAATCGATCACTAATTAATTGGCATGCTAATACGAAAAATAAAATGGCTAATCCCGGAAAAAATATTACATGTGGAGCAATTTGAAAATAAGCCGTTGCATCACGCAACATCGACCCCCATTCAGGAGTTGGTGGCTGAATTCCTAACCCTAAAAAAGAAAGTCCTGCAATAGCAAGAACGATTTTCCCCATATCTAATGCACTAAAAACAAGAACGGGTGTAAAAATTTGCGGGAGAATATAACGTTGCATAATACGCGGATGAGTATTTCCTGACATGCGTGCTGATAATATATAATCTTCTTTACAAACTTTAATCACGAGACTACGAATGAAGCGAACATAATTCGCCCAACGAACGATAATGATGGCAATAATCATATTTATAAATCCAGGTCCTAACAAACCGACAATCGTAATGGTGAGGACAATATCAGGAATAGCTAACGTACTATCAATCATTCGCATAAAAATATGATCCGTTTTACCGCGTACATATCCTGTTACTAGCCCAATTGGGATGCTAATCATTAAAGTAAACAACATAATGAGAAAAGCAGCTGTCACACTTATTCTAATTCCATAAATAATTCGGGATAAAATGCACCGACCTAAATGATCGGTGCCAAATGGATACATCCAACTTGGAGAAGATAGTCTATTAGCTAGATTAACAGCTATAGGATCATGAGGAGAAATCCAGGGGGCAAAGATTCCCACGAAAAAGATCAGCATAAGTAATCCGATCCCTACTATTAAGTTTATATCTAACCGATACAGCACCTTCTGCATGAAATAATCTTCCTCCTAACGAACTCTTAACCGCGGATCTACTAGAACATAAATGAAATCTACAATCGTATGAATAGCAACAAATAGAATGGACGCGAAAATAGCATAGCCTTGAATGACTGGATAATCGCGTATATTTATCGACTCAATAATATATCGACCCAAACCCGGCCAAGAGAAAATGGATTCTACAATAATACTTCCACCTAACATAAACGCAAAACTTGTCCCTATCATCGTCACAATGGACAATAAAGCATGCTTAAACACTTGAAAAACTAATATTCGTCTCTTTGACATCCCTCTTGCTCTAGCAGCTTTGACAAAATTCTGATTCATCATATCCAACATATTCGTACGTAAAACTCGAGCGTAAACTGTTCCCAACCCTAACCCCAGTGTTAGTGCGGGTAAAACAAGATGTTGCCACGTACTACGCCCCATAGAAGGAAGCACGCCATATTGAACAGAAAATAAATAAATGAATAAAAATCCAAGCAAAAAAGAAGGAACTGCGGAACCTAAAAGAGCCATAAGTCTGCCGATTTTATCTAATAATCCCTCTGAATAGATTGCTGTTGAAATTCCCAAAATAAAAGTAATGGCTAGCATAACTAATAAACTAGCGCCTGCTAGTTCTAAAGTAGCCGGTAATCTCTCAAATAATTCATTTACTACCGGCTTTTTAGAAACATAGGAATTACCCCACCGCCCAGTAAAAACATCCTTTAACCATTGTATATATTGACTCCCTATTGATTCCGTTATTCCTAGCTCTGTTCTTAATGAATCCAACGCTTCGTTTGATGCAGGAACATCATTCGTTTTTAACATAATCATAGCTGGATCTCCAGGCGATAACCTTAAAAGTAAAAAAGTAAGCGTAGCTACACAAAAAATGACAAGAACTAATTGAATCAGATGTTCTATTAAAAACCTAATCATTATTCCACATCAATTTGCGAATGATTATAGTAATACTCAATTGGATGAGCTACAAATCCTTTTAAACCGTCTTTAACAGCAAATACTGTATTTGGAAAAACGATATATGAATGCGGAATATCTTCATTAATTTCCTCTTGTATTCCGATAGCTAATTGATTACGCTCATCAAAATCAGTTGTTTGACTTAGCTGACTAATCATTCGATCGACTGAAGGAGACAAATATTTACTTACATTTGATTCACTATTAGGTCGGTAAAATATTTCTAAGAAGTATTGAGGATCACCCGTGTGTGCCGTCAACATACTGTACATCGATAAATCCCAATCCTCATTCGCTAATGTATCATCGATATTTTCTACTTGACGGATATTGACTTTCATTCCCTCAGCTAATAATTTATTCTGGATTACCTCTGCCATTACTGTTAATTCTGGACGCTGTGGAAACGTTAATAATGTCGCTTCAAATGGCTTTCCTTCTTTTTCCCACATACCTTTAGCATTTTTCTTCCAACCTTCTCGCTGCATTAATTGATTGACAGATTCAGTTTCTTCTTTATTTTCCACTTTACCAAACTGTAATACAGGAGAAAATGGACTATGCGCTACAGTCCCTTGCCCTTTCATGACAGAACTTACAATCTCTTCACGTGGAATCGACATATCTACGACTTTTCTCAATGCCAACTCTTTAAATAGTGGAGATTCCATATTGTACATCAGCATATGTGTTCTCAATGAAGTAGCTGTTAGCACTTCAAATTTTTTATTCTTCTCTAAAACAGCAATATTATCGACAGAAATATCGGTTGCTCCGTCTACATCTCCAGATTGTAAGGCCATTAATCTCGTATTGGCATCAGCGATAAATTTAATGGTCACTTCAGATAATATTGCTTTTTCTCCCCAATAATCTTCATATCTTTCAACAATAAGTGATTCATCTTGATTAAATTGTTTAATTTTAAATGCTCCTGTAAAAGCAGGATAGCTATCTTTGGCATCTATAGTCGCTACGTCTACAATGATTGTCGACGGGTCAGCTAAAGACGCTATTAAAGCCGCATTCGGTTGTATAGTTTCAATTTTCAATTCAGTATCTGATACTGCTTCCATAGACTTAATTTGCAATAGACCCTTCGCTCTTTGATCTTTATGCATAGAGCGCAGTAATGATTCTTTCACGCTTGAAGCATCCATTACTTTTCCATTATGGAAAGTTACATTATCTTGTAATTGAAACACCCACGTTGTGTCATTTTCTTGTTTCCATGATTTTGCTAGCCAAGCTGTAGGCTCTAATTCCTCATTAAGTTTAATTAATGTTTCCGCTGTTCCAGAACGCATGACCTCCCAGCTATCACTACCATGTGGATCAAGGCTTGCTGGACTCCACGAGAAAGCTAAAGTTGCCTTTTTATCTGAAGATTCTTCTTTTGTACCTTTGTTTATTGATGTTTCTTCTGTTCCTGCACATCCGATAAGCGCTAGAATACAAACTGCGAGAACCATCCATATTCCTAATTTTCGTTGGACATTCCAATTTTCTACCATTTTCTTCCCCCTATATAATTACTAAAAACAAAAAAGCATTTCTGACTATTTATAGAGGTCAGAAATGCTTTTAGTGATAAAGAAATAGGGTGCCTAAACATTTGGCCATCCAGCAATAGATGACATACGTACAGACATATGATTATCAGCATACTAACCACCTCCCTAAAAATCCCGTAGGTCTAACAGCGATGTTTAAATAGGCAGGTCTCCTGACTCAGGGCACTACTTCCAGTCCTTCCCAGGTATATCCCAGTGGTTTTTTCTGAAAGCTAACAGCAACATACTGCTTCCCAACACAGTGGCGGGTCCGTGCCGGAATTAAACCGACTTCCCTATTAAGCAAATAAAACTTTTTAAAGCTTCATTCGACACCTATTTTCTACATATGAAATTGTAAATATTATCTTTGTAAGCACTTACACTACTATCGAATAACATCAATATACTATCTACAATGATAATGATTGTCAATGGATATATATAACAGACACTATCTCCCTTTAACTTTCTGTGAAAAAGAAGGAAACTACATTTGAGTTTAGTGAAGATCATACCTTACCTTATAGGCCTGTTTTCCTCTTTTAAAAAGGCCCGTTAGGTCTTATAATAGCATTCCTATGGAACTACCTGCCCCGTTAGTTTCACAAGAGACAGATCCGATCATAAGCTAACGCACCCGTTAGTTTAAGTACACTCTTTCACAATCTTAATAATAAATAAATAAAAAAGTCGTCCTAAAAAACAGCTAATCATATATATTATTTTAAAGTAGTTGGTACAAGTTTTAAAAATTTACGGTAACAGAAAATAGTTAAAGTTAAGGGTATCAAATTCCACAGATAAAAATATGATCCATAATGGTTCCGTCTGCGGTTGTTATAAAACCGTCAGCGATTTTTATCACTACTATGGTCACCCATTTCTCACAATGGACATATAGATATAATCAGTCATTCACATATAGCCTTCGTGAGATTTCCTCTAGTGGTACTTCCCACAGTACACGGGGGATTTTTCGTGTGTAAAAGGTTTTTGATTATTACTGTAGTTTCGTGGCATACTAATTTCAGATGTCAAAATTGTCAAAATGCAACTATTGCAAATGCCCTGTATCAAACCTAAAAAGTTGATATGGGGTCATTTTCGTGTGTTCGGTCAACATTAGAACTAAATGAATAATATCCGGTTCGCTGATGATATGACTTACAGCGACTAAGGTTAAAAGCACCCATTAATTTAATAAAATAAACTTACGAACTAATTTGTAGTAAAAATAAAAAATTGAATAAGCAAATAAATAACTAACACCAGTCCAAATGATATTCCATTCATTCCTGTATACTATTTTTTCTAGACATACTAGTATGTACTCTCCAAAGGTTGTCACTAAAGTAAAAACTAAAAATGTAATAAGAATAGACATTTTTTTATAGTGAATAACACAAATAAATAAACAACCAAGTATAGGATAAAGACCTAAATCATACGGAATTCCAGTTAAAGATGATTCTTGAAATACTATATCCATCCTCCAAAAGTAGTTAAAACCCATTTCATTTATTAAAATACTTATTGCTACACCAATTGGATAAAAAATTATAAATAGCTTTGTCTGATTCCTAACCAAATAAGCACCTAAAATCCAAGGAAAAATAAACCCAACGATAATGTGAAAAAGCATATTTAACCTTCCTTTTTTTAGAATCGATTATACAGCTATTCTGCCCCTTTAGTTCCATAATAAAAGGAGCTGCTGAACAGCTCCTGAAATCAAGTAAAGCAAAATTACACTTTTCTGCAATCGCCCCCGATTGCGTAAAAACAAAGGCAAAGTTAATAAGGGCTATATTTATTAAAGGATATATATAAGAGAATGCCAACAAATATCATCATAATGATTGCCATAATTAAACCTATTATTGCTAAAGGTTTCTTCTCATTCTTTTTAAGTAAAGCTATAACACTCAAAATAATTGTTAATGTGATGCCAATATATTGAATTACCATAAAGAATTTTGGATATATATTGGTTAAAAGGGGATGTAAAATCAAGAATACTCCTAATCCAAATGAAGTAAAGCTTATCCAAGAATACTTTTTATCTTTCATATTTAAATCCCCTCGCATTTCTAAAATGAATTATCAAAATATTAATCCCTTATTAAACAATCCTGCCCGATTAATATTTAACTTTATTTTTGTTTCTAGCTAACTTTATAGCGAAGAACTGAGGAATCAAATTCAAAAAACTAACCAAGATTAATAATTGATATGGAGTTAGTGGCTTAAAATAGCCACCCCATCGTTCGTTCCCTGTCATCTCGCTGATAAAATAAAATGAAATTATTACAGATAATATATTACCAATAATAAGAAAGATTGAATTACTAACGAGTTTGCCGAAGAAAGCAAGAAGTGAAGTTACTACAATCATAATTAAATAGCCAAGCATTGAACGGTTAGCAAAATCTTGGTGCATTGAAAAATAAACAAAAGGAAAACAGTATAAACAGACTATTAGAATACCACTTACTATTTTTCTCATATTGTCACCTCTCTTTGTATATTTATAAATAGAACAAATATATAGGTTACATGGAAAACTTGGACAGCCGAAGACTATTATAGGTTGAGGTCTTATTCTTCATATATCCCTATACCTTTGTCTATCTCGATAGTCCCCACCTCTTGTAATTCATTTAAACGACTTAAACTCTCTTCTTTATCAAAAGAACTATGCCAACGATAATCATATTGATCTAATATACGGTAATGGTTACTAATCAAATTTTGTTGCAAACGAAAATCCCCTCTATACTCGACCTCTTTCCACCATATCTTACCACCCATTGTTTTTTCTTTAGGCGTACCACCATTTTTGCTAGCAATTAACTGAACAAAATCAACTGGATTGTCACCAATTGATGATATCAACAATTGGCTATGATTAAACAAAGCACAAAATGCAACAACGGTGGTCCAATTGGCTTCTGTTCTTCTTTTTTCAATTTGAACTAGTGTTTTTTTTGAAATCCCTAGAATTTCAGACATCTTATCTTGAGTAAAACTTTGTTCTGTTCGGACAAGTTTCATTTTTTCTGATATTAAATTGATGAATTCTTCTTTTTCCATATATACTAAATACTCCTTTTTAGTGTAATTTTACACTAAAAGTATAATTTTTCAACCAAAAATACCCTTTTTGAATAAAAAGCAACTTTAAAACACAAAGAAAAAAGCAAGAAATAACCTTGCTCTAAATAAGTTTGAAATCGGAATACTCTTAATTAAAGCTTGTTGAACTAACCTGCCCCTTTAGTTCCCTAAGAAAAAACCAACATCAATATATACTTTCGGTTAAACTTTTTTCAAAATGGTGCAACCTTATTACAAACGGTTAAACTTTGTTACGGTCGAATTTTATTTTAAACCCACAGAATGAACATTCGAGCAAAGTACCTAAAGGGAATGCATTTGGTTTCAGGTTTGAGTGCTTTTGAGAAAAGGTTTTATTAGCCCAAAAGTTTAAAAGGAAGAGGATTCACATTGAAAAGGGTGAGGTCCGAAGACCATCACCTCAACATTTGACGGAGAACAACAAAAACATGTGTGGTCCTTTTATCTTAATCTTATGCCTGAATGCTTGACTGTTCGGTTTGAGTTTTAATCCATTCTTCCTGACGGAACTCTTTTTCCCACTTCGAAACCACAATACAAGCGAGAACATGTCCAGGAGTATTACAAGCTGTACGTGCCATATCCAGCACACGGTCAATGCCTGCTATAATTGCGACGCCTTCTGCAGGAAGCCCTACTGCTGAGGCGGTAGCTAAAAGGACAACTAGCGAACCGGACGGAACAGCAGCAATTCCTTTTGAGGTTGCAAGAAGAACCCCCATTACAATCAACTGTTGGCCAAAATCCATTGGGATGCCATATGCCTGTGCTAGGAAAATAGAGCAAACAGAAAGGTACAATGTCGAACCATCACAATTCAGTGATAGCCCAGAAGGAATAACGAATGAAACAACACGTTTCGAACAACCGTATGCTTCCATTCGATCCATTAACTGAGGCAGAATGGTTTCCGTACTTGTTGTAGAAAAAGCGATAAGGAACAAATCCCATACCATTCGAAACACTTTAAAGTAAGAAATCTTCAAGAACCAAGCAATTATTGGAAACAGAACGAAAATAACAATCGCAAGCCCAAGATACACAACCGCAATCAACTTTGCCATCGGGATTAAAAGGGCAATACCATACTGACCTACAGAGGCTGCCATGAGAGAGAGTACACCAATCGGTGCGGTTACCATGACCATTTGTGTCAGTTTAAACATAATATTTGCAACAGATTCCATAAACTTCATTGCCGGCTCTGACTTTTTGCCAATTGCTCCAGCAGCTGCACCGAATAAAATAGCGAAGAATATAACAGCTAATAAGTCACTTTTTGCCATCGCATCAACAATGTTGCTTGGAATGATGTTAACAAGCATCGTTTTAAAATCGACAACCTTGGTAACGCTTTCATTTAATTGTGTGATATCTTTCTGGGCGAGATGGGACAAATTAAGGCCAGCACCAGGCTTTAAAATATTAACAAGTAAAAGACCAAGACCTAGAATCAGAGTGGTAATAAATTCAAACCAAATAATAGTTTTAAGTCCTAATGAACCCATTTTTTTCATGTTTCCATCGCCTGATGACCCAATGACAATAGTAGTAAAAACAATAGGCACAACAATCATTTTAATGAGATGAATAAAAGCGTCGCCAATTGGTCTTAAGGATTGGCCAAGTTCAGGAAAAAAATGTCCGATAAGTGCTCCAATAAACAATGCAATTAACACTTGAAAAGCAAAAAACTTTTTCATAGGTTGTCCTCCCTGAACGAAAGATTAATAGCATCATCACACATTTTATCAATTAATAGATAATTCCTTTCTTTTTTGACTATTGAATGAGAAAGAAGAAATAGCTTTAAAAAATTGTTTCTGCATATTTCATAGATAACCTCCAATGTAAAAAAATTATAAATATAGAAAATACTGTATCATTTTTTAATGATTTAGTAAAATACTGAATTACTATAAAGTTATACGATATAATAATAAATGCACTTCCTATATAGGTGTAGCTTTGAAACTGTTTAATCAAATTAATATAAGTAATCTTGATAAATGAACAAATAGAAAGAGCATGTTTTGATAAAAGATTAATCAAAACATGCCCTTATAATATTTAATTGGATTTATTAACCTATCCTGCCCCGATAGTTCCATAAAGAAAGAGCTGCCTTAAAGACAGCTCCGATCTTCAGCTAAAGCACCCGTTAGTTCTATAAGAAAAGCGAAGAAGATTCCTCAAACCATATAGGTTTGTGACATTTCAAATCCTCGCTAACTTTTCTGCCATTTTCATAATCTCATTTGCAACAACCACTTCAGTGCCAGAAAGTCCCACGGAACAAAACAATGTAACATCATTGATTGAAGTTCTGCCCGGTGTTTTTCCAGTTACGATGTCCGAAAGCTGTACAATATTCTGTTCATAAGGAGTATTGGCTAAAAAGTGAGGTGTTGAATAGGCACGTAACTGTTCAAGGGAATCTGTACTAATTACGGAGCTTTTACCAGCTACTTCTATGGGCAACTCATGTCCATTCATCGATTTTGGTCCAACAGTATTGATATGTACACCCGGTTTTAACCAATCCGCATCAATCACTGGTGAACGACTATTTGTAGCACAGATGATGATATCTGCCTTCTCCACACACTTTTTGGGTGAATCCATAGGAATTATATCCAAATCAAGTTTTTCAGACATTACTTCGGCAAACTTCTTTCGATTTATATCATTACGACTGTAAACCAGAACCCTTTTAATATCACGAATAGCTATAGCTGCTTCTAACTGAGTACGAGCTTGTATACCTGTTCCAATTATCGCTAGCTGTTCTGCATCTGACCGAGACATGGCATTAATAGCAGCTCCCCCAATTGCGCCCGTGCGAAGGGCACCAAGTGAATTGCCAATAATAACGCCTTTGAATACACCTGTCACGGAATCAAACACAGATACCAGTTGTTCGTGACCCGAATGATCGTTTGAATAGGTATCGTAAACTCGAAAGCCTATAACTTTTTCAGTCTCCGTTGCGGCGCCAGCAGTGAAAACCAAGTTTCCATTTTCCGTCTCCAATTGAAATCGAGGTGGTGAAACAAGGGTTGCATTTGCTTGTTCACGAAAAACGCGCTCAATTGCCTCAATGACGGGTTTCATTCTAGTCAATCTCAAAACGTCAGAATCTGTTAGGACTTGATATGACATGTCTTATATGCCCACCTTTCATAGAAACCTAGTCTAAAACGCTATAACTTTACACTTTTTACCTTTATTAACTAATCCTACCTTTCTTTTAGTTTAACATAAAACAACCATTTCTTTACTCAACACTCTGGCCCAATTGTTGAACAAAGATTAAACAGTACTCTTCAACTAACCTGCCCCGATATAGGCATAAAGAAAGAGCTGTCTTAAAGACAGCTCCGATCTTCAGCTAACGCACCCGTTCAATATAGTTATAAAGCATCCATGTTGGATATTATGTTGAATGTCTCCATATTCTTTTACTAAATGAGTATAGATTTCATCAAGTATTTCATTTCGTTGATTTTCTGTAAATCCTGAAAGCCAAGATAGAGAACCAACTCTTCCACACCAGTCTTCATTTGTAAAAGATACTGTGTAATTGAACTTAAATGTTTCTTTTAAGTCAAATTTATGTTCCTGCCATTCCTTAAACCACTCAACTGGAAAATTATTGATAAACTGTTTTGATTCAGCCTTAGCGCCAGCCGGTTTTAACTCTCCATTTGGCATATGTGCTTTAATAATTTGAATTGTATCATCTATAACTTTACTTTTTGATATAAACCCTGAATCCATTACAATCAATTTACCCTTTTTCGCCAGAATTCTTTTAATTTCATCTAGGGTTTTTTCCCGATTAAACCAGTGCCATGCTCTTAAAACGGTTACATAATCAAACAAACCATTATTTAACGTTGTAGATTCAGCGTATGTATTTATATACTCAATAATATTACCTTCACTCTTATCAATTACTTTCGCTTGTTCTATTAATTCTGCTGAAGGTTCTACTCCCACAACAGCTGCACCCTCATTATGTAAAACTCGACTTAATACTCCCGTCCCAGAACCAAATCCACCACTTTTTTATTGTTAAAATCTATTCCTCTAAGTTTTAAACTTTCCAATAACTCAACAGGTAAGTCATTTCTATATTGAGCGTAATTTTTTGCCACATTTCCAAAATTCACTTCCATCCATACCCCTACAGGAATCTTTTTCCAAAACATTAAAATTATAACATATTCTGTATGCACCCTTGTTGAACTAACCTGCCCCTTTAGTGCCATAAGAAAAAGGCTGCCTTAAAGACAGATCCGATCTTAAGCTAAAGCACCCGTTAGTTTAAGTACATTCCTTCACAATGTAGTTTGTTATAGGATAAAGAAGTATCATTCATAAAATCAATTACACTTCATTTTAAATACATCAATTTTTTCGTATATATCATCAGAAACAGTTTCAACATAAGTCCATCCTCTATTATATTGAATTGACCTTGTTCAAAGGGCGATACATATTAATATGTATCGCCCTTTTACTTCATAAGAAAACTCCTTATTCAAATACAACCATTTCTCCGACATCTATAAACCCAAAGCGCTTATAGATATTTTTCCCATCCTCTGATGCTTGTAAGACAACGGGTTTTTGTTTATCTTTTGTTTGAGTAAGAAGGTATTGAAACATTTCACTGCCATATCCTTTACCTCTAAATGATTCTTTTGTCATAACATCATAAATACCATAACTTTCTTTGCTATCTATTAGTAAAGCAGTAGATACAGTTAATTCACCGACGCGTCCAATAAACATTTGAATTTCTGAACCCAAATTTACTTCAGAAAACTTATTAAAATAATTTTCTAACGCATCTTTTTCTGGTGTACCTTCAAATAGGCTCATAAAAACCTCTTTATATTCCTTAAGTTCTTCAAAATTTCTCACATGAGTAATCATAAGCTGATGGGACTTTCTTTGACCAACATTAAGAGTATTTTCAAGTTTCATCATTACATTACGTTCTGCTTCTTTTAGGTTGTATTCTTGCATCAGGTCTTGCCAGCCAGCGTTCAAATACCGGGAGTCAATCCATGTACTAAAGGGATATTCTTTAAGAGACATATTTTCGATGCTACTTCTAATATTAAATGCATTTTTTATATGTGAAGATTTCGGCAAAAGTACATTGAATGTATCAGTGGGTATTTCTGTATTCGCCAAAACGAAATCTTCTTCTTTGATAAGCTTTCCATTAACCGCATGAGTGAATATTCTTATTTTTTCTTCAAGATTGTTTATAACTAATTGCTGATTTGCAATCATTTCTTTGCTCCTTCAAATTAAATTCAGCGCGCGCTCTTTTTTATTATAGGAGCAATTCAATTATAATAAAACAATGTTCACAGTTTCTATATCCTCCCATAATTTTCAGAAAACTTAAAGCGCACTTGTTTATTTACTCCACAATCTGGCCGATTGTTTAAAGAATGACTCGCATTCTTTAAACAACTTCATTATTTTTTAAACGACTTTATTGTAAATTAAACAACTTGATACAAAAATAGTCATAATCAAGGTTCGAATAAGTTACGCTTCTAGAACTATCCTGCCCCGATCGTATTATAAGGTCAGCCAGATATTTCTGGTTGAACAATTTTTATATCGATATATGATAACGGTAGCTGGGGTAGAA
>NZ_JBIWEV010000017.1:0-29484 GCF_044762725.1 Peribacillus sp. NPDC096447 | reverse complement strand
GTTTAAAAGTATAACTAAATAGCACAAAACTTTCCAAATACGGTTCATTGGAAGGTTATTTGGCATGCACAAATTTAGTATAGCATGAAATATTTAAGTTTTCATTGAAAAATGTTAACTAACTATTAGCTGGTTTAGTTTAAGTACAATCATTCACAAATTGATATCTATCCTTGGAATTTAATACAACAAAAAGGTTCTAGAACTAAAGCCTTTTATAGTTTAATTTACCTTTTAAATCCACCTTCTGAATGAATAATCTGACCTGTAATCCAATCTGCTTCATCGCTCACTAGAAATTTAATAGTTTTTGCAACATCTCTTGGTTTTCCTATTCTACCAAAAGGAAACATCGGTTTTAATTCATTTTTTATTTCCTCTGTCATCCACCCTGTATCAGTTGGACCTGGATTTAATGCATTAACCGTTATTCCTAAAGGGGCTAGTTCAGCCGACAATGTAATAGTTAGAGCATCAACTGCTCCTTTTGTTGTTGCATATGCTAATTCGCCAGGCATTGGTCCTTGAAACTGACCTGAAGTAATATTGACTATTCTTCCACCAGATTTCTTATCAAACCTTTGAGCAAATTTACTACTTAATAGTGTCGTTGCACGAACATTTACCATGTAATGTTTATCCAATTCTTCAGCAGTCAAATTAGAAAAATCGTTGTTAGTTGAGTATGCTGCGTTATTAATCAAGATATCAGGATAACCAAGTTTTTCAGAAACTTCATTTATAAGTTGTTCTGGTGCATCATAAGAAGTTAAATCCAACTCCATACATGATACCTTAACACCTTTTTTTATTAATTCTTCTTTTAATTTCATGGGCTCATCTGATTCAATGCTCCAAGGCATTTCTTTATCATATTCCGTCCAATAAGTAAAAAATATATGGTAACCCGTTTCAGCTAACTCCCTACAAATAGCAGCTCCAATCCCTTTCAGACGGCTTACACCTGTAATAATTGCAATTTTTCCTTTTAATTGGTTCATTATAATATTCCTCCATTCCAAAAAAAATTTAAGTCTTAATACTTCACTAACTTGCCCCGATAGTTACATAGAAAAAGCTGTCTTAAAAGACAGCTCCAATCTTCAGCTAAGCACCGGTTAGTTCATTAAGAAAAGCGATTCTTGAATAAATAATCGCTAACCTGAAAAATGATTATTTTGGTTATTGCTCTCATAAATTCTTGAACTACTTCCCCAAGGATGGTATCCGTCACCTATATAAGTGAATCCATATTTTTCATAGTATCCAATGTGGTCAGTACAAAGGAAAACTTTATTGAATCCTGCTTTTTCAGCATCAGCTTTAGCACGTATAAGTAGCTCTTTGCCTAAAGATCTACCACGGTAGCTATTTTCAATATAAAGGGCACATATCCAAGGCCATAAATCCATACGACTAATAAAATCATTGCTAATAAGACCTGCGCAGCCAATAATTTCGCCCGAATCCTCCATTAAATACCAAATAGGAAACGGACTTTCCGTTGTTATGCTGTGTGTAATACAGTCCTCATAGACTTTCATACTATTTTCGTTTGCCCATTTACACTGAAAATATTTAATTGCTTTTTCTTTATACTCTGGATGTTCTCTAACGCTAATAATTTGCATATGGCTTTCCCTTCGTAATCTTATTTTACATGAATTTTTTAGGACTGGAGAATCGCGCCATTTAGTGAAAGAAACTTCTTATTTCTTACAAGAAAACATTAAGAAAAGAGGAATTCTCATTCTTCGTTTATATTCACTTTCACTATTAATTTCCTCAGGTCTTGGTGTGCCTTCTCTCATATCTTCAATCATGAATCCAGCTTGTTTTAAAAGTTGGTAATATTCTTCAATTGTTCGATGATATTTAACAACCTTCTTATCGATCCAAGGTTCTATCCTTACGCCACTATTAAAATAATCGTCTACTATCCAATTAGTTTTTGAGGAAGAAGCCGCAGCGCTTTTGGTTGATGAGGTTAAAACAGGATGTTGAACACTAAATATAAATTTCCCGTTATCTGTTAGTGATTTATGAACTTCTTTAAACAAAACATTTAATTCCTCTAAATAATGAAGGGCTAACCGTGAAACAACAAGATCATAATTATCAGCTTCAAAATTCCACGTTTCCATTGAAGCGAGATGCACTTTTCCTTCTGTGCCATTCAGATTTTTAGTAGCTTCTCTTACCATATTTTCTGATCCTTCTATTCCATCAAATGAGATACACCCTTTTTGTAGAAGTTCATATCCAAATTTAGCGTCACCACAACCTAAATCTAACACCTTTTTTCCTTCTACTTTACCAATAAGTTCAAGCAATATAGGCTTTTCAATAAGATTGTTTGGACTTTCCTCACGATTTCTCCTGGTTATATAATTCTTAAAAAATTCATCATCGTTGTAAGCTGATGCACCCCTGTACTCCATTAAAGCCCCCCCAACAAATACCCACTCCAAGACGTATGAAATTAATCAATACTGTCTTTTTAGATTTCATAACTATACTCCACCTTGAACAGCAAACTTCCTAACGAATATCCCACTTCATTATAACAATTTTTCCCAAAAAAGCATGTATTCTTATTGAACTATCCTGCCCCGATAGTTTAAGTACTATCATTCACAATCTCAATAGAGTAGAACCTATTGAGACACATTCAAAGTACCTCTAAATTAGGCTATATAATGTCTCATAAGACTTGTATCAAAATGCTTATCGTTGTAAATGCGCATTTCCCTGACTCTCCCCCATGCCCATCAAGCCAAGAAAATAGGTCACCCCCAAAACGATAAATTGAGCTTATAAGTTACAAGAAAGTCCAAAATTCCATTCTGGGGGTACAACAAAACTTTAACTTGATGGCGATGTGGTAGGACCCCTAATTGCAAAAACTATACTTATCTATAAATTTTCATCTTACTAAAACTTCAACTTTATAATCTTCAACACCAATGTTTGATAGGTATTCTTCGAAATATTGTTGGACTTCTTTTTTATTCTTTGTATCATGTACCCCTTTTAGAAAATATGTCGTGTTCACCTACAAGTTATGTAAAGGTAACTTGACGTAAAGTTTACTTTACAATAAAATTGTATTGAAGAGAGGTGATGGTGGGATTGAAAAATAAAATGATGGAGTACAGAAAGAAATTTGGTTATTCGCAGGACAAATTGGCTGAAAATTTGGAAGTTTCTAGGCAGACTATCATTTCAATCGAGAAGGGAAAATATAACCCTTCATTACCACTTGCGTTTGAAATTGCTAAAATCTTCAATTCAAAAATTGAAGATTTATTTATCTACGAAGAGAAGGAGAATAAATGATCTAGAAAGGGGTCTTTTAAATGGACTATTCACAAAAAGCATTTTTTATTTTTGGGATTATGTTTTCTTTGTTGGGGGGATTCCTTGTTTTTGTTTCGATTATGGCTGGAGCAACACCAGTGTTTATGACTTATACGGTTATTGCGATGGCAATTATGTCTTTTTGCTTAAGTTACTTATATCCCCAATTTAAACAAAAAGATGAACGTATGAAATTAATTAGACAAAAGGGAATGTTTTATTCTTATTTTGCTTTGTTGTTTTATTATTTTGTGCTTTTAACAGTAATTCAATTTGATATTGTACAGATTACCGCAATACAAGTCCTTAATCTTTTAATTGCTTTAAATATTATAACAGTCTTTATATCTTGGGTTATTTTATCTAAGTTTTATTAAAACATTGAAAGTGGTGGGTATAAATGCAATGGTTTTTTCCATTTCTTATTTTCTTATTTGGATTTCTAGCGATGTACTTGTTAATAAGAAAAGACACTAATAAGAACAATTCACTTACAAAAAAAGGATTCATTAAATTAATTGTATCTATGGTCGTAGTTTTTGTTTTAGTAACTACATTTGTTGTCCTTTCAAATAATTGACCTTTTTCCACTAAAAGGTGCTTTTATGAAGCAACTAAAGCCTAACTTCTGTAACACCGAGAAATTAGGCTTATTTATAGAATTTCGTTAACGTTGTAGATCCGCATTTTCCTGACGCTACCCCATGCCCATCAAGCTAAGTTTAAACAATACCTTCAAAAATGAAAAAACGCTATGCTTATCGTAAGAAGTTTACGAGAAAGGATGGTGTTTTTTTATGAATCCTATCGTCTCCAGTGAACTGACACTTTTTGCGAAAGAATTACAACGCTTTCTATCTCCATTAGTCCTACAAGAAACGGCCAAACAGATGGGCTTTGTACAGCGATCTAGTAAGTATCAAGCAGCTGAACTCATCGCCCTTTGCGTTTGGCTCAGCCAAGAAGTCGCTAGTACATCACTTACACAATTATGTAGTCGTTTAGAGGCTTCGACGGGTATACTAATGAGCCCAGAAGGGTTGAATCAACGCTTTAATCCAGCAGCTGTCACATTCCTCCGAGAAGTCTTTACTTCGCTGTTAACACAAAAACTCTGTTTAAATCAATCACTTTCTTCAGACATGATTTCTACTTTCAAACGTATTCGGATTTTAGATGCGACTGTATTTCAGCTACCTGATTCCTTTGCTACAAATTATCAAGGCTCTGGAGGGAGTAGTAATACTGCAGGGGTGAAAATCCAATTGGAATACGATTTATTAAGTGGCCAATTTTTAAACGTACAACTAGGACCAGGAAAGAACAATGATAAAACATACGGTACAATTTGCCTTGAAACTGTTGAGAAAGGCGATTTATGCTTACGTGATCTTGGTTACTTTGATTTAGGAGACTTACAAGCCATTCATGATAAAGATGCTTACTATATCTCGAGATTAAAGCTTAATACACGTATTTATATCAAGAACCCTGAGCCAGAATTCTTCAACAATGGCACGATAAAAAAGCAAACAGAATACATCAAGCTTGATATGGCACAAATAATGTCCGGTCTAACCCCTGGTGAAACGATGGAAATCCCCGAGGCATACATTGGCCAAAATCAGAAGCTTCCAGCACGTGTTATTATCCATCGTTTAACCGATGATCAAACGCAAACACGCCTTATAAACCAAGCAATACGAGAAAAGAAGAAAGGCATTGTCATGAAGGAGAAAAGTAAGCACTTGATGGGGATGAATGTCTATATCACGAATTCATCGCCAGAAGAAGTTCCCACTGATTATGTCCATTCCCTCTATTCCCTGCGTTGGCAGATTGAGATTTTATTTAAAACATTGAAGTCATTCTTTGAAATCGATGAATGCAAAACAATCAAAAAAGAACGCCTAGAGTGCCATTTATACGGCCAACTTATTGGCATTCTCCTCTGTTCTTCTACCATGTTTCAAATGCGACAGCTTTTGCTTGAAAAGAAAAATCAGGAGTTGAGTGAATACAAAGCGATTTATATGATTAAAGATTACTTTCCGTTATTGTTTCAAGCAATAGCAATTGGTTCAGAACAGCTTTTGAAAATTCTTCATCGCCTTTTTCAGCTACTCAAAAAGAACGGTCGAAAATGCCATAGGTATAAGAAGATGACTGTCTTTGATATTCTAGGGGTTGTGTATCAAAAGACGGTGAAGGATAGACAAGCTGCCTAGCAAAAAATATCGCTTTTTTAAAGGTTTCTTTGACATGCCTAATTTCCCAGTACTGGGTAGTTTTGAATCAATATTATTTGGCTCTATTAATTTATGTTGTTAGCTTGATGGGCATGTGACTCTCCCCCTATAGGCGCGTTTATCATCTTCTCTTTCCTCTTATGTTAACTAATATCCTTTATGTTACTTTCGTTCGTGACCTTGATCCATTAGAAAAGGGCCATTTTTACATTGGCCCTTTTCTAATTAATGCTTTATTCATTCATCCTTTTCTTATCTTTACTAGTAATGATGATTTCGTACGGATCGTCCTTTACTTTTTGCCAGATTTCCTCTGAATGGATGAAGTCTTCAATCATGATGTTAAGCTCCTTTGCTAGGTCAGCTGTTTTCAAATCAGTGCTTGGCAGATTCATGCGAATTTCAATCTGCATTTTTTCCCCGTCAATGCTTTTGTAACCAACACTGGAAACATAATATTTTTTATAGGTCATGAATTCATGTCCAATTCCCGTAACCGCATCAGACCAACGGCTGTAATGCTCTCTTTTAGCTAGATTAAAGGTTTTAGTTTTAACTTTAAAGGAATTATTCCCAGCAGTTTTTAATGCATCTTCCACTGCTTTTTGAATTTCAGCAATCATCTCTTTGCTTTCAGTATTAGGGAATTCAAGTTCAATAGTTTCTGGGCTAGCCGATAAAGCATTTTCATATCCGTATGATTTCAGAACGGGATTAACAATTTCGAAAGCCTCGGTAATTTCCTTTTCCCTTTGTGCCTCCCTTTTATTCTGAGGGGGTTCAGCAACAAATTTCATTACCTTAACTGAAAAGTCCTCTATCGTTTTTCCTTTATATGGTTCTCCATGCATAATTTTAAATGCTACCTTTTTGATTGTAGGCCTCATTTTCTTTATCTTTTCCTCAGGAGTATCGACGAAAATCCAGACTTCTCCTTCGCTTCCCCCCACGATCAGTGTTACTTCTTTCACTGGGTAGCCTTCTTTTTTCAATTCCTTTTTAATTGAGACATCAAGGCTTTCATCATGTCGATTATAAATTTCACTTAGTGGCGGGATTTTTGCGATCATTTTTGCCATCGTCGGTGATACGAATCCCGACCCCATAAATAGAACCAAACTAGCTGCTGCTGCAATCGTGAAGGCGGCAATCTTTTTACCAAAAGACCATTGCTTTCTCATACTCCGTTGAAAATGAGCCCATTCCTGATTCACTTGTTCTATTCTACTTTCAGCAAACTCTCCATCCCTATACCTTTTAGGAAGTTCCTTTGTAAACCTCTCGAGAGATATTGGGATTTGGAGCTGTTCCTCCAATGTCTGCTTACCTTCTTCCTTATATCCCATATGATTTAGCCTCCAGCAGATATTTATCGTTCTTTTGCATTATTTCTCCGAGTTTTTTTCTTCCCCGCGCCAGCCTCGTTTTGACCGTGTTACTATTTTCACCCAGAATGAGACTTATCTCTTTAATTGGCAGATCTTCATAGTAATGAAGTAGAATGGGAACGCTTTGTTCTTTTGGAAGGTTCAAAATCAAATTAAGCATTTCCTTCATCGTTTCATTTTGAATTGCGCGGTTCTGGGCAGATTCCGAAACCATTTTCACTATTACTTCTGGGTGTTCTTCAATAGTAGAAGAATGAATACGAGTGCTTTTACGGTAAATATCAATAGCTCGAAAATATACAAGCCGATAAAACCAAGCCTTAAACTTTTGGATATTTTTATTTTTTATAATGCTAATGTAACAATCTTCAAGTGCATTTTGCACCGCATCTTCAGCAAGATCCTTTGAACGGAGAATCAGGAAAGCCGTTTTATAGGCAGACGGCAATACTTCCTCCACGAGCAGACTGAATGCCTCCCCATCTCCTTTACGGATGCGATCCATTAAATTTTGTTCATTATTCAAGTGAGGGTCCCCTCTCTATAATGTGTTCAATAGTATGTCGTTTTTCAGGATATGTTTGGTTTCACTTTTTATAAAAAAAGTTGCAGACGCAGGTTTTATTAGAGGTCCTACCAATGGCGGTACCCCTATATGTAATTGGAAAATTATCCATGATTATTAAACTAACCTGCCCCGTTAGTGCCATAATGAAAAACTGCTGCCTTAAAGGCAGCTCCGATCTTCAGCTAAAGCACCTGTTACTGTTAATTAAGAAAAATATTTTTTAGGGCTTGTGCATTATCTTTATCTAACTCTCCATAACTTTCGTTTTCATTATTGCTAATAATTGTTGCTGTACCTGCACTTTCATTAAACCAAATTTCATATTCATAAAGTCTTTCAGGTTCATTTTCATCAAAAGTGTAAAATAAAGTAGCTTCTACGTCTGGTTTTCTAGCCATTTTAACCACTTTATCATCCCATTTGATTTGTTCAAATGCCTGCCTTAGCAGCTCTATTGATTCTCTATCTGTTATCATTACGACATCTTCGTATTTTCCTTCTGTATCAATTTTTTGAACATCTACTCTTGATAATTGTCCTTTTTCTTCAATACATCCGACCAATAACACCATAAAGACAAAAAGAGAAGTAAAATTTATTATTTTTTTCATCATACACCTCCATAAATTTAGACGTTTACATTACAAAATAGTTCCAGCTTATCTTCAACTATCCTGCCCCGTTACTTCCATAAAAAAGCTGTCTTAGAGACAGCTCCGATCTTCAGCTAACGCACCCGTTAGTTTAAGTACAAATATTCTGACATAATTCAATACCATTTTTGGTTCACTATCTAATATCTTGTGTCTTCATTTTTTCTAATTCTTTTTTTCTTTTATTGGATAAAAACTGTCTTCCATGAATCCAGTATCCTAATAAAAAGGCTTCACCAACAACGAATAAGAGCGATAACTTGATTATACCAACTTCAAGTATTCCTGTAGTTCTAAAATATACCAAAAATGACAAATATAATATTGGTAAAACCACTCCCCAGTAAGGATTATTCCTTGTAGATAAAAAGTATTGGATTGCTAGTAACATTAAAGTAATTAAAAGACCATACCAATCATTCATTTATATATCCTCTCTTTCCTTTTTATATTTATCAATAATCATTTTTGCATCTTCTAAACTAATCCTGTCATCAATAGAAAGTTTTTTAATAAAACTTATGAACTCTTCGTTCTCAGAACTATTATTTAGTTTTATTTTTTGAATTAACTTATCTAACCTTATTCTTACAGTTGGATAGGATACTCCATAAAATTTCGCTATCTCTTTTAAAGAGCCTGAATTCATTACAAAGTTTTTAATAAACTCAATATCTTCTATGTCTAAAGATAAAATCCAATTTGGAACATCTTTTGACTCCATTTCCAAAACCTCCCTTCAATAAACTTTATATATAATTTAACATTATCTTTAATAAAATTCAAATAAATTTTAATATTATTAATATTTTGTAGTCCCATAATATAATATTAACTACAAAAAAGGTTATTATATTTACTCTTTTCCCTTTAACTATCCTTCCAGTGGTTCAATAAAAAGGGATTGCCGAAGCAATCCAATATTTTTATTCCACATCCAATAGCGCTAAAGAAATTTAAGTCTTATAGAACTAACCTGCCCCTTTAGTTTCATAAGAAAAAGAGCTGCAAAACCAACTCCCTTATTGAAGTTTTTATCTTTTAAATGCAAATACTGTGGATGTAAGCAAGAAAATAAATCCTAGAAGCGACCCATAAATGTTTAATGGCCTGATTGAAGATGACTGAACCAAACAAGCAGCCAAATAAATGGCTGCTTGTTTTTTTATAATAAGTTTTTTATGCGTCCTTTTCTTAGATATATTTCACCAGATTATTCTAGTTGTTATTGCTTTTTTTTTTCGAAAAATTTCATTATTAAAATTTCTGCTTTTTCTAATTATTCATTACAACATTTTTTGTATTTTTTTCCACTACCACAAGGGCATGGGTCATTTCTTTCTATTTTATTGCTTCTAAACTGGTACCGATTTAGATTTAAATATTTCAGCATTAATTTCTTCATAAGGATCTTTTATTAAACTATAATCAAAATAGTTAATATTATAATCTTCTTTTTTTATTTTAATTAGGGGTTTTAATCCCCCTTCATAACAACTAACAAACGGTTTTATTGCTACAGGGCATTCCAAGAACTTCTTAAAGTCTTCAACTGAAGGATAATCTTCTTTCCAAAGTTTTTGGTACAGTCTTTCTGTAATTTCACTACTAAAAGCTATACCTTTAATCTCGGGTGACATGAAAAATTTCAATAGTGACGATGAATCCATAATTTCAACAGAATTTCTGATAATAGACGAAAAATCAAGAATGTTAGTACAGGTTAATTTAATTATCTTATCGTCACTTGGCATTTTTTTCGGTAATTCAAAACTACATTTTTCTCTTACTTTTTCCCAATCATGCTTTAAAACTGCTTCTCTTCGATTAACTTGTTGGATTCCAAAATCGATAGTATCTAGTGCATTTTTCTTCATTTTATCCGAAAATGGAATTCGAACATGTTTAAATTCTACTAAAAGAAGATGATCATTGAAGAGTCCAATAAAATCAAACTCCACATCTCTACCATCATAAGCTTTAAATTCTATTTTATTTGTATTTACCTGTATATGTGGATTAAATGAAAGAATAAACCTTAATTGTCTTTCAAATTCAACTCCCTTACTAGCAATATCAATATTCCATTCGGTGACTAACATTTCTACTATTCTTACAATATTCATTTGTAAGATAAGGGTTGGACAAAATATTACTTTATTTTGTCCAACATAAATTAATGGTTGTGAAAAAACATCTAATAACGGCTTATTCGAAAATGTAAAAATGTCCACAATACTCTCCGCTATCTTATATTCAATCTCATATAAATATGAAAATTGTTTAATGAATTCAACTTTATCAATTATGGGGGATAATCTTTTATAGTGACTGATATCATCTTGATTAAATCCCTTTAATGCTAGATTTTGATAAATACTAGCAATCGTAAATAAATATTCGAATCCCTTAAATAATTCGGTAATTTTTATACCATCGTGTTCAATTCCATAATAAATATCATCTAGAGATTCAAGTTGTCCCTTTAGTAAATTTCCTATAAATACACTTGATTGAAAATATTCGCTTTTATCAATTTGAAATAAGCTATTTATGTTATTTACATCTAATTTACTTGCTACTTTTTGCATATATCTAAGGGATTCTTGATTTTCTTTCAAAAACTTAGAATTTCTTCGCTGCACATTAATATGATCTCTATATATATATCTATTGATTGCTATCCTTTCCTTTTTATAATCCTCATTAGAAGGTGGATAGAAAATTTTATGTTGTACACCATCTTCTTTTCTTTCTCCTAATTGCCATTCTCTATATTTATATTTCCCCCATATATCCACAAGAATATCCCTTTGTGCCGCTAAGTGCATTATTTCTTCAAGACTTCCTATACCATAAGGGGTTATATTTTCGTGTTCAAAATTCTCTTGCCTCTCAATAGATTTTCTCCCTTTATAATAGAGGAACCTAAACAATGTGTCGGCAATATCAATTAATGCCTCAAGTCGATCTGTTTCTGATATTTTTACTCCTTCCATATCATCTGCATCATATTTAGCAATTACATTTTCCAAGCCAGTAATGAACTTTTTATTATCATTTTCCCTGATCTCGTTAGATAGCCGATGTTGGTCCTCGATATAAATACAAAACATTTGTAGTTGTTCTGAAAGAGAATATTCAAGAAAAGTATTTTTCTCTAATCGTTCTAGATTACTTTTAGAATTTTGGTTAATAATACGAATGGCTTCTGACAATTGTCTAAATTCACTTGCATATTGTGAAATGTTTACATCTTTATCAACTAACTGCAATCCTGCTTGAAGAAATGCTTGGAGAGGTTTTTTTATTTTATCATCAGAGATCGACTTTTCTATAGGTTCAGGTAAACTATTACTTAATAAAAGGCTTTTTCTGAATTTATTAGGGTTTTCCATATACAATTCCACCAGAATATTTGCTGCAACTTCGATGTTTGAATCATTGATTGCTGACTTAAAATCCTTTAAATCCATTTTGTGTTTCCCCCAGAAATATATTTCCATTTTTATCTACTTAATTTTAGATAAAAAAAGTAGACACTTCAATATAAATTTTATTTTGCATCTAAAGCGGATGAGCATCTTAAAAGTCCCTATTTTAAAGCTTTTTTTTATGAGCACAACTTGTCGTTCTAATAATTCAATTTGGACCTTCCTTATTTTCATGGCCTCAGGGGAAAAAGACGGAATTTGCCTCGGAGTGGAAACCTAAGAAGTAAAAGAAGATAATAATATGAATCAATGATGTTGTTGGTAACAAACAACGGGGAATTGGCACCCAAAAAGACAGATCCTTTATTCCCCAATCGAAGAAAAGTCTTTATAATACACGAGACACGAGCGGTTTTGGTCTTGTTTTGGACTTTTTATGGCTTCCATGTAACTGTATTCACTGTTACTAATAAATTCTCAAATGTATTGCCTCACCTTTGAAAAGTTGTCTTCGATATTTTTCCAACCGAATTGGTTTAAAATTTGTGATAGTATTGTTTTCCGCAAAACATTCTGGGATTGCGATAACCATTAAGTGTGTGGGCCACTTAATGCTACATAGTCAAAGGCTAATTTTAAGGACTTTATTGTTTCGTTTTTTTTGCAGCATCTACTATAGTATCAGGATTAGTATTGTTACCTAAAAGATATTCTAAAAGTAAATCAAACATAAGAAACTCTAAAAATTCATTTTTTTGTCCGTTTGTCAAATCATTTAATATATCTTCAAGTAAACTGATTATAGACAGCAGCAGGCGATAGTTCCTTCCAAAAAACAAGTTCAACGAAAAATCAAAAGGTTAGAACAAGAGAATAAAGATTTAAAAGGGCAATTAAAAGTAGCTTATGCAGAGGTATATAAGAAGAAATAACCGTATTTGTATCTTTACAATAAAATACAACTAAATTAATTGTAAAGCCAATAAAAAGAAACCATTTTGACAAAAGATTAAGTCAAAATGGTTTCACTATTTGGGTCTAGCTATGAAGTTTTTATTAAACTAAAGCTACCCGTTAGTTAAATAAGCACTTAATGTCGCAATAGAAGTCCGTTTACGATTCTTGTTATTTAAATCATTGGATATTTTTCAATCTACGGATTTCATTCCATATAATAATCAGTACGAAGAATATGGAATACTGTACTTCACCTACAAAAAAACATTTAATTGCAGCAATAAACATTATTAATAGCCACAAATCGCCTTCTCTGTATTTAAAAGAGAATATACCGAACTTAAGTTTTTTACTTGATATTTCGATTTTTTTCATCAATATTCATCCTTGATAATTAACCAAGTTTTTTTGAGCATAGTATAGATAGGCGTAGTCTTTTAGCCCTTCTGGAATATCCTTTGGTGTTAAAGATAACTCAGATTTTACCTGTATAAACGAAGAAGCAAACCCCAATGCAGCTCCTACTCCAACCGGGAAATTAAAAATGGTAGCTGTTGCTATACCACCCACCGTTTTAGAAACCATTTGCGATACATCAACTTCTATTTTTAAATTTCCTAATAAGCTTTTTATTCCAGATTCACTCATTACTGTATTTATATCAATTATTTTACGTTGTATCTGTTCGATGCTTTTAACTTTTGCACGTTCAGGATCACCTGAATCTAAGATTTCTAAGTAAAGACCATCCGTCAAAGCTCTAAACTCTGACAATTCATCTTTTCTACGTTCTTTAAATATTAATATATCCTCGATGGAAACTTCAGGGGTTGGAATGGGTAGACTATTATATAATTCTATTTCTAAATTTCTTGACAATACACCGTTATCCCTATTTAATACCAATTTTCTATTTGGTTGAGCTAACGACCATCTCCCCGGGTCTGCTTCATTGTTTTTCTTATATACCTCATACTGATTTCGGAGAAATATGTCTAAGAAACGCCCACTTTCCGAAAAAGAAATCGCACTTCTCTTTAAGAAGCCAACATTCTTCAGATACTCAATTTCAGGAGTTGTGGCATTCGATAAAAAGTTTAAAGGAAAATCTACTTTATCCCAATATAATAAATACTGCCTAATTTGCTTAGAAGTAATTGCCAAATTATTTACTTCGAAATTATTTTCACCAATAATAGTTATTTCTGGAGCAACAACTATTCCTCTCATAAAAGAATCCCCTCCTTTTCGTCTTTATTCGACTGGAAGAAAGATATTTCCTTTAGGTTTTTAGAAATTAATACAATTAATCAGTATAACCCCAATTACACTACTATAAATTAATTTTAAATGTTGGCGGATTTGCTTATACACTTAATCAGGGCAATGCTTATAATTTAATGTCTACAAACGGAAGACAAATGACTCTGTATGCGCTGAACCAATGTTTGCTAATGTTAAAGCCGTTGAAAAGTAATATAATCCGATTTCTGGTGCGGAATTTGTTCCTACTTTGCAATAAATATACTTGTTCAACTAAACTGCCCCGATAGTTTATTAAAAACAAAAAAAGGACCTCTGGTCCCTTAAAAATACTTTCTATACAAGTCTCTCCGCATTGCACCACTTAGATATGCATAAATTTTTGTGGTTTCACTTTTTTCATGGCCCATTAAATTTTGAATCACTTCCAGAGGAGCTCCATTATTCAATAAATTTGTGGCGTAACTATGTCTAAGCTGATGAGGATGAATGCTCTTTTCAATGTCCGTTCTCTTTGCTATCAGTTTTATAACGTTTCTCGCTTGAGAAATACTCATTCGATGGGGGGCGCGTGTTGTCACAAAGAGTGCTTCCTCATGATCTTTTCGCTCACTTAAATATCGCTTCAACCATATTTCACAACGAGTATTAAAATATACTTCTCGTTCTTTATTTCCTTTTCCTAATACGATTGCTGATTGATTAGAAAAATTGATTGATGTCCTATCTAGCGTTATTGCTTCACCAATTCTACATCCTGTTGAGTACATAAACTCAAATAAAGCATTTTCGAATGTTGTATGACAAGCTTCCCGCAAATGTTCAATTTCCTCTTCAGACAAGTATTTTGGAACCCTTAATTCTACTTTTGGTTCCTTTATTTTTGATGCAGGATTTCCATTAATTAAATTTTCATCCTGAGCCCATCTAAATAAAGATTTAATAAATCGAATTCTATGCCCCAGACTGGATGGCTTAAGCTTTTCAGCTGCTTTTCCCAGATAAACTTTAAGAGAATTAGTTGAAAGTTCTTGAATGGATATATTTCCAAAACTATTCACTAACAAGTTAAATTGGACTTTATAGGCCTTTAATGTTTGTGATGAATAACCTTGGATTTGCTTATCTGCCTTATATAAACTCCATACATCAGTTAAGATCATTCCTCTTTCTCTCCAATCTATACCATATTAATAGACAGTATAGACAAAAGAAGAACAATTATACTAGATTAGTAGAATTTTTATTAAACAAATGGCCAACACTAGGGCCTCTTTAACTCACTACGCGTAACGACATACAGCATACAGCATACAGCAAGACTACCATATAATAAAGAAAACTAATTGTATTAAGAAATTTATAACTTCATGTAAAAAGCCAACTGGAAAATTCGTTCATCCAATTGGCTTTTATTTTTCTAATTTTTTTTGTTACGTTGGTATTCTCATTGTAAACGGCGTTTTAAAGATAGGCACATTAATACGGTCCTTCGCCACACAAATCCCATTACTAACGATATAGCATTCTACGTAATGACCTCCGTTGAATGAGGTTCGTTCTACCTTCTGAGAGGTTCCTTTTACAATTTCTCCTCTTAGCTTTTTGATTTTTATAGCTTCTGGACCACGATTTCGGACTTTCCAATAGATTTCATACCGTAGCCCTTTATCTTCCACTTCATTTTCCTCTATAAAAAATTTGAGTTCTCTTTTATGCAGTAATGTTTTTCCTTCTCTTAAAAATTTCCGTAATGACCCTTCTCTAAAACCGTCTACCTTTACTTCACATTCTATTTTCAAGTTATATTTAATATCTACTCGAAACATTTCTTCAATGAATCGTTCGCTACTACCGCGATAAGCAAAAGAACTGAACTCAGCTTTTTGTACAGTTTCAGGAACAGGGAACTTGCTGCCAAAGACTTCTTGTAATTTATCGTACAGTTCGTCACTTTCTTCTGTTAAATCTTTAATGTTGTTGTAAGCCTTTTCTGCTTTTGCTACAAAGGCACCGCCTTTGTTATAAACATGCTGTTTACTACCAAGAGCTAACCAGTATTTTTGGTCTTTTTTTAGCCCTTTTAAATAGCAGAATAAATCTTTAAATAAAAATAAGTAATCCTCAAACGTAGCCGTTTGATATTGGGGGTAATTAGTTAAAAATTTATGAACTAGTGTGTCGACTAACAGGCCGCCCATCTTAAATCCGATGTTGTTTTTCCAAGCCCGCACCATTTGACAGATATATTTGAAATGTTCATTGGTATGATCAATCATGTATTCACTTTCACCAATTTCGACCATAGGATCAGTTCGTTTCCATTTACCATTATCATGTGTATCAGGATATTTGTAGCTGCCATCTGTATTTTCAAACGCTGGGCATACCTCTACTTCATAATTCGAAAAAGTGATGACAACAACTTGTCCATCTCCATGCACTTTAATGCTTTCATGGGGATATTTTATTTTAATTTGTGCCTTCACATCCTGAAGCAAAGCTGACTGACCATTTCCTTTATGCTCATCATATTGTTTGAATTTAGATTTTGGCATAACAAACAGCATATCCAAATCACTAACCCCACGGATAGCCGTGCGTCTTCCTAATGATCCAACTATATAGCCATGGTCTTCTTCACTTGTATTGCTATAATAACTTGTATTTAAGCGCTTTGTAATTGATTTGAATTTGGTGTTAATATCTGTTTCATTATCTACTTGTAGCAGCTCTACAAAATTTTCAAATGATTCACTTAACAAATGGTAGTTCCCCCTTAAAAACATAGATCCATCCAAATACAATAATCAGAGCCATAATAATAAAAAAGATGAGCGATTTAGGAATTTTATCTTTCCAGAACTTAAATCTTTTTTGTTCATCTATCCACTCAATCTGCATCTGGCTAAAGAACTTATAATGGGCATACCAATCACTTCCAAAGATTTGATTGCTCATACTAATGGCGTAATACTGATTCATAATAACGTCCATTTCTTGTACTTCATCTTCAAACTCCGGTTCTGAGGAGTTTCTTACTTTATAGTACAGCTGCCTCAATTGATTAAACATTTGAGTAATCTCTACACCTCGTTGATTATATTTCTCTTTTTCCTGGTTAAATGGATTAATCGTCATGCCTACTATGCTGGCCATAACTAAAACAGTAGATATCCCCGTGTTAAATGGACTGTCAGGATAAGATAGTTGACCTACACCTATCAGTAATCCTATCAATGAAATGGCACCTGGCACTTTTGATATAATATCGTATGTAGCAAAATTTTTCTTTGCACCAAACCCAACATTATATCCATTATTCGCCAATTCTTTCAGAAACGCACCCTTACCTAATCCACCCAAAATATCCAATTCCTTTCTAAAAAACAAAATATTTCTATCCTCTTTCATTATACCAAAATTACTAGTTATATAGTTTCTTTGACTTTACGTTCATCAAAATTTTATTTTTATGATGAGACCCTCCTTATTTCCCCGTTGAACTACCTTGCCCCTATAGTTGCATACAAAAAAGGTTGCTTCAGCAACCTTTTTGAATTAAAGCACCTGCTAGTTCAATAGCTACTCAAGACACTGCCCATACATTAG
This sequence comes from Peribacillus sp. NPDC096447, assembly GCF_044762725.1. Taxonomy (NCBI): domain Bacteria; kingdom Bacillati; phylum Bacillota; class Bacilli; order Caryophanales; family Bacillaceae; genus Peribacillus; species Peribacillus sp. NPDC096447. The sequence goes on along the minus strand of NZ_JBIWEV010000017.1, from coordinate 12,000 downwards.
AAAAAGCTGCCTAAAAGACAGCTCCGATCTTAAGCTAACGTACAAGTTAGTTCTATAGAAGTACTTACTTTTATATACAGACTTTAAGACTGTTACTCTTTCACAACCTTATCTAAATGTTGTTACTGCAAATATTATTATTAAGATTCCAATTAAATATAAAAAGAAACTTTCCCAATGAAGAAAAGGAAATTTATCTTTAGTCGTGAGTTTCAACTCAGCTGTTACCCATTTTGATTGCATCACTTGAAAAAATCCAAAATGAGTAATAATATGAGTGCCAATTGCTTGTTTTGATAAAGATAATTCGTCAGATTCTTTTTGAATCTCTTTCAATCGTAAATTAAAACGTACCAAGTCTATTTTTTCTTCTGTATTTTTAACTTCATGGTACATACCTCTTAATTCATTAAACAAAGAAAGGAGCTTCTTTCCTGCTACCTCATATGAGTCCTTGTTATCACCATGGAAGTCTAAAACAAGACCTATAATACCTACAATGATGAGTGAAGCAGATAATAAATCACCTATATTCGCTTGTACATTTTCTTTATAAATGTTTGTCAACTGCATAATTCCAATGAATATGGTTACACAACTGATCAGTCTTGGAAAAATACGATATAAATCATAGGTCATAAAATGCTTTTTGCCACCGAAACCAACATTGTAGCCGGTTTCAGCTATATTTTTGAGTAATGTATTTTTTTCCACCCACAAACAATCCCTCTCTTAGCTTGGATAATAGTTACCAAAAATATCCCTCCAAGTTTGGTAGGCAATGGAGGGATATTTTTTGTCATTTTCAATGGCTTCAATCGATTTTAAATATCCTTGCCTTGCTTTGTACTCAAATTTTCCTTTGCGATATACTTGATCTCCACTACCACGTGCATTCCAAAAAGATTGATCTGGATTTCTTTCAGATAAGTATTTTAAAAAGTCCCTTGTCATCCAATCATAGAAGCCATATGTTCTATCTTTATGTTCATACCCATCTAAGAAATTCATAACAAGCGTTTCAAGAAGCATTCCTGAAATAGGAACATTATTTTGATTTCTCCAGGCTTTCATAATACGGACGAGTTTTTTTACATTTTTATTGTACTTATTATTTAATTCATTTATTGCATTTATTTCAAGAATAGGATATGTAACTTTCCAGGTTCCTCCATAATTTGAATCAGGATAGGTGTAACTTTCTCCCCCTTTATTTATAAAAGCAGGAACTACTTCAAACGTCATGCCATCACTAAAATTAACAACAATAACTTGTCCATCTCCACCTATATCTGTATTGGTGTATGTTGTTTTAATCGAAGCTCTCACTTCTTGAAGCAATGCAGATTGTCCGTTACCTAAGTAATTGTTATACCTAACATAAGTGTCATACGGAAGTTCAATCAACATATCTACATCACTAAACCCTTTAATTGCAGTTCCTCTCCCATATGAACCTACGTACCTTGAATAACGAGATGTAGAATCCAGACCTCTAAAGTCAAGATTCAATCTTCTCGTAATTCTTTCATATCGTTCTGAGACTAAAGCATGATTTTGTGTACGTGCATTGTGTACTAGTAAATTAAAGTTATCGTAGGTTCCCAATAATCCCCCTCCTTAGAAATAATACCTAATTTATTTTATCAAATAATACAAAGAAGTTGGTTAATTCAAAGGTTTTATAACCCTTGTTATATAACCAAAAAAACCCTTATGTTTTGATTGACTTTATATAGTTTAAAGTCAATCATGAATATCATAATAATAACCTTATTAATCAAGGATGAAGTAGGTTACCTACATGTTTTTTCTTTTCTTGACTCTTATTATCCACATAAAATGATTAGCTTCATGATCATCTTCACCTAATCCGTTACAAAATATCTTTCCCCTATCATTATACCTTAATTATCACAATCGGCTAGATATGACTTCGTTTTTACTGAACTGATAGTAGAAAGCATGAAATGATTGATTACTTTCGGTGAATAGTGAAGATTTCAGGAGATAAAAAAATCACCCAAATATTGGCAGGTCGATAGGTAAAAACTTCGGATTTGGGTGAATCGGAGTATATACAAATAGTGCAATATTAGATGTGTGTTCATTAATTTCCCTGTTTAGATAAAGAAATTAGTTGGATTGCAACACAGCTAATTATTGACCCTAACAGCCCCTTGTATAATATAGGAACGTTAATTGGCAAAAGAACTAAAGAAAAGCATATTACTTTACAAAATGTATATAACTTTCTTTTGTTATTAATTAAAAATACAAAGATAGCCGAATTACCTAAGGAAAAAATACTTAATATAACTCTTACTTATTTTAATTGTATAAAAGAGTTGTTACCTGTTGAATGGAGTGATTATAAGCAATATAGACTAACTCATATAGTCTGTTTAAATGCTTTTGCTATAGCCGGCAATAAAATTATTCCTTCAAATTATAATTTTGTTTCTAACCAGTTAAACATTAAAGAAGTAAATAAAGGAATGAGCAGTATAAAGATATTTGATTGGTCTAGTGAAGGAACATTGAAATATCTAAAAGGTGCTAGTGGTTCTAAACTCTTAGCTGAAGACATCATTGCATCTGTAGAAAAATAATTCTTGAATCCACCATTTTCTAATATTAAAATGGCCGAAAAATCAAATTGATTTTCGGCCATTCTTATTCCTTATTCTTTGGAGGGAACTTTCCAGCTCAGTTCATGTATGTATTGTGTTAAAGCATCTGTTAAAAAAAGCATCAACTGTAGCTTTGAAATAAAGATTGATCAAAAGGTCCTCCTGAACCCTCATATTCGTAAATAAATACAATCCATTTTGAAAATAGATTGATCAAAAAGGGTTCTTTTCTAGTGATTTAGTATACAATTTTTATAAAATAGTTGATTATTTTTATAGTGATCATTATAGAACTCACCCGTTAGTTCATTAAGACCTATGTAGAGTTGAAACAAACTGCGAAATAAAAAAAGGCAGAGCTCAATCATTCTGCCTTTAAAACATCTATAGTCTTCTTTATTCATAAAAGGAGGTCTGTAGGTTTTTTGACTCAATCATATCAGACACAAACGTATACAGATTTGGTGGATGCTCTGCAATGCGATGTGCAAGATACAAGTACCATTCCGTTCCATATGTGACGTACACCTTCGTCTGGAAATTCTCATCTCTCAGTGATTTAAGTAAATCTGGACGAACACCATCTAACATTTCTACTTCAGTATATGGATTGGCAATCAGTCCATTTTCTTTAAGTGCTGCGACTAGCTTTTCATCATGTGTTGCTATCGACAGAGGATGGTTTCTTGCCACACAAGCCATAACAAAATCTACGTAACGCTTATCTAGTTCTTCAGATCGTGGGATATACGTACCTTCTTTTTCTTGATAAGCACCTTTTACTAAGCGAATTTTGCCTTGAAATTCCAGTAATTCTTGCAGGTCAAATTGGGAACGGAGTAAGTGTACTTGTAATGTTATGCCGAGATTCGCATACATCGGTGACAGTTTTTTATATATGTTAAGGATCTGATCGGTCTTTTCTGACTCCTCCATGCTAATCATGAGCTGGATATCGTATTGTTGAGCTTGTAGTGCGATTTCTTTCAAGTGTTTAGTTACAAGAGCATCTGAGATCGACATACCTATATGTGAAAGATCGAAAGAAATGGTTGATTTCATTTCTTTAGCGCCAATCTCGTTAATCAGTGAGAGAAATTCATTCTTTGCTGAGATACATTCATTTTCGGATCGTGTGTTTTCACCAAGATACTCGATGGATACTAGATAACCCATTTGAGCAAGCATGGAAATACGTGCCAATCCCTCTGTCCGTGTATGGCCTGAGACAAATCTTTTTGCAGCTTTCATAAAGAGAGGGAAAAGTTCCTTAGAGTTTTGTATGTATTCTTTGATATCTTCGTTTCGTGCGATGGATTTCAATGCTTTTGAAACACGCTGTTCTGCTTCGTTATACATTTGTATCACGCCCTTTTTTATGAATGGTTTAGATTAGTTTGTGAAAATTCTGATTTCTTTATATAGTATACCATTTTACTAGATCATGATATGTGTTACCGTAAAGTCCGTATACACTACCTGGCCCCTTCAGTTCTATAAGAAAAAGCTGCCTAAAAGCAGCTCCGATCTTCAGCTAAAGCTACCCTTTAGTTTAAGTACATTATTTCACAAACTGGTCTTTTCTATTTCTTTTATTACAGGAATGTAGACCTTTAGCCAACAAAAAAGAGCATTGATTATTCTTGGATCAATGCCCCAGTTTGTTTAAGGTAATCTTTTAGAATGAACATATCCATGATACCAGCTCATAACACTACAGTCGACACGATGTCGTTCATGTACACTAGCTTTTTTTAAAATGTTCTTTACAAGGGTTCAGTGCCTTGCTGCTACAAATCAATTATCAAAGAAGTTCTTTCAATGCTTTTGAAAGAGGTGTCAACGGATGCCCCAGCACTTTTTCAAACACGTCAGGGCTTGCTTCCGATTCTCCGTTATTTCCTGCTATGGCATAATCCTGATAGCTCTTAGCAAGCATCAATCCCATTTGTGATATTCCGGTTTGCGCTATATTACGATCAAAATCATTCCGTGTAACCTCTTGAATATCAATGGTCTGACTTGTAGCTGCTTCTGCTGCATGTACCAATTCCTTTAACGTAGACGGTCTACCGGCAAATTCCAATACCGAGCCGTAATTGCCACCAGCAATGACTCTGGCACCGGCTTCTGCGTATTCTCGTTTCAAAGCCCATGAAATCTGTTCATCTCCGGAGTAATACCAGAAATTTTTCGTCTTTACTGAAGTAGCAATAAATGGTGCTATAATTTCTAAATACCAGTTATTGCGCAGGAATGTATAAGGGATACCCGAATTCTTTATCAGTTCTTCCGTCTGACGATGGTTGATTTCCAGTCCGAACTTGGGATACTCCAAACCATTGAGGCTCGTATATGCGATATACTTAACCCCGTTAATTCTGGCTGCCTCCACGACATTCTTCTGCACTCCCGGCACAGAAATCGAAACGAACAAGAGACGGTCGATTCCTTTTAGCGCCTCCACCATAGAATTCAGATTCGTATAATCGCCAATGCGGATATTGATTCCCTTATCCTTTAAAGCCTTGCCTTTTTCCTCGCTGCGAACGAGAGCGTACAGATTCGCTTCCGGAGCGAATTCTCTCAAATAATCCAATGCGTAGCTTCCATAGCCACCGTTTGCGCCTGTCACCATAATATTCATAATCGTTTTCCTCGCTTTCTTTCATTTCAAATATTGCTTCTATTTTATTTGAAGATTCACTATGTGGGATGAAACATTAATTTTTTAGATTGAACTTTAATTACAAATACATTCTTACAAATTTATCGGCATTTTGAATACGTGTAAAAATGAACTTTCATCTTTAATGCATGCTCTTTACTTCTTGTCTTGTCCGTTGTTATTGGAGCGACGCATGAACAAGCCAATAATAAAGCCAATAACAGCAAGTATCATCACAGTCCCAAATACGTTTTGCGCACCCGCGGTCATCGCATTTGCAATTTCATCAAGCATTGTTGGTGCAGATGAAGTAGCTAAATACTGGTTCATTCCATCTGATAAAATACTAATCGCTACAGCTGTTCCGATGGCCCCAATGACTTGCATCAATGTGTTCAGGACAGCTGAACCATGAGGATATAATTCAGGTGGCAGCTGATTTAAGGCGTTCGTTTGTGAGGCTGGCCAAATGAGTGCAATCCCTCCCATCAGAACCATATGCAATGCAACAATTAATCCAATTGATGAAGCTGGCGTTAATGTTGTGAAGAACCATAAAACCAACATCACAATGACTAAACCTGGTATTACAACCCATTTCGGTCCATACTTATCGAATAAACGCCCTGAGATCATCTGTAAAGTACCGTTTAGTACACTACCTGGTAATAACATTAAACCTGCAACAAACACCGATAGCCCTGCCCCTGTTTGCAAGAACATTGGCAACACAATCATTGTCGACATAACAATTACCATACACATCATCACAAGGAAAACCCCGATAACGAACATCGGATATTTGAATACACGTAAATTTAGTAGTGGCTGATCATTATTTTGTCGGAACACAAACAAAACAAGCGCAATCACACCAATAATAATCAATGTCAAAACGAGGGGACTAGACCATCCACCGCCTGCTTCACCAGCATGGCTAAAACCAAATACAATGCTTCCGAAACCAACCGTCGATAAAATAGCTGAAAGAAAATCGATACGTTGTTTACGTACTTCTGTTACATTTTCTAAATATTTTACGCCAAATACCATACCAATCACTAGGAATGGTAATAAAAACCAGAAAATAAAGTTCCAAGATAAATATTGTATCATCATTCCACTAATCGCTGGACCTATTGCTGGTGCAAACGATAAGACTAACCCAATATAGCCCATAGCTCCGCCTCGTTTTTCTGGAGGGAAAATCACAAGCACTGTGTTAAACATGAGAGGTAATAATAACCCCATACCAATTGCCTGTAGAACCCGTGCAAACATGAGCATTTCGAAGTTGATTGATACAGCCGCCAAAAATGTACCTACCGTTAAACCAGCTGTTGACGCGATAAAAAGTTGTCTTGTCGTAAACATTTGCAATAATAGACCAGTGAACGGCATTAAAATACCAAGTGTTAGTAAGTAACCTGTTGTCAACCATTGCGCCGTAGCAGCATTAATTTGGAACACTTCCATTAAATTAGTTATTGCTATGTTTAGAGAAGTCTCGCTAAACATACCAACAAAACCGCAGATAAGCAGCGATGCCAAAATGGCACGCGTATTGTATTGTCTCTTCATTTTTATATCTCCTTGTAGTTAAATTTAAGTAATAACCGTTAATTTTTATATGATAACCATGTTTCAGCCTTCCACTGTTCCCACTTCTTAGTGCGGTTAAGTTTCGACACATAACCTTTAACAGGTAAGTATTTCTTGTTTCCATACTTCTAGAAATATAAAAATAGAAAACTTGGTAAATCATGATTGTGACTCTTTATCGCTTACCACAATATAAAAACAAAATTTATCGTAAGTTAAGGAGACCTAATGTTATCAAAGCTCCAATCCTTTTAGGATATAACATAATTCCATGTTTCTAGAAATACGGAAATATAAATCAATGTAAATTATGATTACGTGAATCTTTATCGTACCCACAATATAAAACAAAATTTATCTAATTTAAGGAGACCTCATGTTATCAAACCTCCGATCCTTTTAGAATCTAACATTTTATATTTCGAAAAAAATGGAAATAACAAACAAAAAATAATTCCATACGAATACAGAATTATTTTGTTTATGATTTCGGTTTAACCGGATTAATGGAAATATCATATACATCAGGTGCATATTTTCTTATAATTTCCTCATTCAAACTATAATAAATATAGGTTCCTCGCTTCTCACTATTTAAAATTCCACAATCTGACAATTGCTTTAAATGATGAGATAACGTGGATAAAGGAATACCATCAAGACTGCAATCAAGCTGTCCTGGACACAAACAATTTTCCTTACCAATAATTTGGATAATTTTGTATCGGGTACGATCCCCCAATGCTTTATGAATTTTAACGATTTGATCAATATCCATTTTAGGTGTACCCCCTTCTCTAATATAAAATGTTTTACCATCAAGTATTTCGATATAAGTCGAAATAAATAATATCATGATATAAATATAATGTAAAGGATTTGGGTTTCCAACTAATAAGTATGCATTTGTTGTACGAAGACACAAAGATAAGTACATTGGGGACATGAATTTGAGTACATAGAGTTATTAATCCACTCAAAACCGCACCAATTCAATCTCTAACTGTTTTGAGATACAAAATCGAGTACATTATAAACAATACAGTCATATAAATTTATCTGTAAACACAAAGGGGAAGGCAATATCTATACCCTCCCCTTTTTCGAACACAACTTATTTTTTTAATCTTCTTGATTATTTTTGTGATCCTTAATGAACTAACGCACCCGTTAGTTTAAGTAGATTTCTTCACAAACTTTTTAGTATTTCAGTTAATACAAGAATGCTGCCCCGTTTCTAGATAAGAAAAGGCTATGTTAAAGTTCTTGGTTGATTTTGAATAAATCATAATCGTATATGGTATGGAACACCATTCTAAGGTGAAAAGCTAAAGCAAATATACACTAATAATGAGCTTGAAAATGTATCTCCAAGCTTCTAATATTTTTCTGTGAATTATCCCCTTTTGTTTAAAAAGTAGGATTGTTTACCTATCGCTGAATTAAGATATTCCCTACATATTGGGGAGTACCTCTTGAACTTGTGAATACAACTTCTAAAACATAACTCCCTTTGTTATTTGGGATTCGAAATACCCTATCATCTTCCAATTCTAGTTCGATTCGTTGTTCATCTTTCAGTAGGGCAACTGTTATTTTTGGGTCTGTCCAAATATCTCACCATTTCTTACGTTCTCTTGAAAATCCAAGGAAACTTTTTCGTTAGCAGAAACCTTCATTTCTTCTTGTGATAATCCGAATACTTGAATATCATCTATTTTTTGATGTACATCTCCACTCGATGAACTCCAACTGATATTTCCTTCTGTTAATTGCACAGATGTACTAAGGTCTTCTGAATATAAGTGAGCAGTTGGAACACCAACATCATAATCTTCTCCTATGCATCCTGTTAATATAAAAACTAAGAACATTCCTATAAATAAACTAAAAAAGCCTTTCATTTCATACCCCCTATTTTTCACCCTTTCTAATTTAAATCCAATTATACTCTAATAATACATATTATCCCATTTTACCTGTATATCATTTTTTTTTCTTCAATTAAACTGCCCTGATAGTTGCATAAAGAAAGAGCTGCCTTAAAGACAGCTCCGATCTTCAGCTAACGCACCCGTTAGTTTAAGTGTATTAAATCACAAACTTAGCTGGTTTTGTTTAATAAGAAAGATGTGCTCAAAACTCATTTTTATTCATTATCAGGAATGCTACTCCGTTAGTTGAAAGGGGATATTTTACTTTAATCAAATATAGGTAATTTAGTACCAATGTTTAATTTATTTTCTTTTTATCTTCGCTATATACAATGATTTTATAAGAATCATTTTTCACTACTTCATAAGATTCGTCAGATTTGATGTACTGCTTAATTTCTCTTTCAATCATATTACCATATTCCTTAGCATCCGAATCAGAAGATTTTACCGACGTATTTATAGTAAATGTTACTGGTAAGGATTCGAATGAGAATGATAAAAGATTAACTTTGTAATCTTCGTTAAATTGTAACCTTCTTTCCAATACGTTAGTAATGGGTTTCCACCTTTGTTCTTGTTCCCTAATTTTCAAGTTAATTTTATCGATTTCAATTTTGTAGGAATCTAATTCTTCACTTTGGATAACTTTATTTATCTCTTCTTTTATTTCTTCTATCTGGTTCTCAGTGTCGGGTACTTTTAATTTAATCAAGCGACTCTCTTTAGTATAGTTCACTTGCAATTCTAAAATATTGAAATTCTGTTTTTTTAACTCTTTTGAAAGTTCATCGGAAAGTAACTTGACTTCAGCCATCCTTATATCTTGTTTCGCGTTTAGCTCTTTATCAAGAGGGTCTTCTTCGTATCTTTGTATTTTAATTGAATATGGACCTAAATTCTCCGATTGAAGTGCATCATTCACGCTTTTTCTAATGTTATTTTGCAAAGAAGACAGCTTATTTTCTGGATCTCTGATAGCTAGGATGATTTCTTTATCTGCTTTTGAAACTTGTATGTCCCAAATATCATAGTCCTCTTTGTTGGCTACATCCAAAATAATTCTCTCTATATCTATGATTTGATCTTCCTGATTTAAAAAATAACTTAAATACGGAATTTCGGATAGCATTCTAGCCATAGCTGGAGAGACAAATGCAGAACCAATGAGAAGTGTAAATAGTAATAGGACTGAACAAACAGAATAAGTGATTTTTTTCCCTAAACTGGACCTATGTTTTTTGGTTCTTTCAAAGTTAGATGTCTTATTTATGTATCCAACTTTTCTCAAAACATTTTGTTTATGTTTTTCCTCAAAGCGTATTTCTTTCAGTACGGTTTTATTCATTTTATCTTGGAGGTTTTTCATTTTATCTTCCATCCATATTCCCCTCCTTAAATATACTTTTTAATAAATTTCGTGCACGGTAGAGTCTAGTCTTTATTGTATTTTCGTTAACATTTAATAAATCTGCTATTTCTAAAATGGAAAGATCCTCGTAATAATAGAGGATTATTACTTCTCTCAATTTCAGGGGAAGAGATAGAATTATTTTCGAAATCCAACGATTCTCTTCTAAATCTAAAAGTTTAAGCTCAGTTGTATTCGTTCCATTTTTAAAAAAGGAACTGATTAAATCGGTATAAAACAAATTTTTAAAAGACCAGCTTTTAAGTTCATCTTTACATTTATTTACGGTTATCCGATAAATCCATGTTTTTACCGACGATTGATTACGGAACTTATCCATATGTTGATAACAACTTATAAACACTTCTTGGGCTATGTCTTCTGCTAATGTCTTTTGCTTCACGTATGTATAAGCTAGGCGTACGACCATATCGCCATATTGCTCCATAATTGTTTCTAGATGAATTTCTTCGGTGGTCTCATTGACTTCAAAAAAAGAAGCCTCATCCATTTTCTTTTTCACGTGCAATCATATCCTCCTCTTTTTCTATGGTTAGACGATTCACATAGAGAAATGGTTCTGTTTTCTCCAAATTAAAAATGAATAATCACAATTTAAAATGTATATTACCTTACCTATCTGGACTGGACTCAACAATTCTTAGATTATTTCATTTTAATTTGAATGTATGATTGTATAAAAAATACTTTTAAAAGGCCGCCAATTGGCGGCCTTCTTATGGCGCTAACGCACCCGTTAGTTCATTAAAGCTAGTTTATTATTTGTGATTTTTCAATATTTGAACCTCTTTTTCTAGTTTATCGATTTTTTGTTGAAGTTTTTTCTTAGGTTCTAAAATCCTTCGACCTAATATAACGAAGAAGCCGGTAATAGCAATAACTACCCCAGCAGAAGCTATAAACAATATCAAGGTAATGTCAAACATAGAAACAACTCCTAATTTATTCTTGGTATTTTCATATACGAAAATTGAACAACAAAGTTTATTTTTCTTTCACTATAAGAAAAATAGCTGCTGATCAGTTCCCGATAATGAAGTAAAGCACCTGTTGAATAAAACTTATTGTAGAGTGACATATAGTGTGACAAAAAAAAGACGGTTTTACCGTCTAATAGATTGCACTAGTTTTCTTAGTAAAATCAAAACTAATATTACGCAAAGAGAAGATAGAATTAATCCTGAAATTCCTATATTAGTTAACAAATTCACACCGCCTAATTAATGCCATTACTAAATTTTAGGTGTTTTGATAAAAATAGTCAATAATCACGGTTCGAATAAGCTACGCTTCTAGAACTATCCTACCCCGTTAGTGCCATAAGAAAAAGGCTGCCTTACAGACAGCTCGGATCTACAGCTAACGCACCTGTTAGTTGATTAAGGAATCAGATATTTATTAGACAATAAATTTAGTAAACCACGCAATATAACCTGCCCCTGGAATAAAAAATACTTGGGCTAGAATCGTTCCTAATAAACGAGAAGTAACCATCATAAGAGATACACCCTTGAGACTAAGGTAACTTCCCTTTTGATTTATTACGTCATCAGCAAGAATAGATATTTTAGGGTCAATAAAAATTATAAGTAAAATTGTAGCTATTCCATTTATAAGGCCCGATGCCATAATAGCTGTTGTTGCCCTTTCTGGAGCTATTAAAGCAGCATATAACGCAGATAACACTCCAATTGTATAGATTGCAGTTATTACCATATTAATTAAAAACAA
>NZ_JBIWEV010000016.1:0-32934 GCF_044762725.1 Peribacillus sp. NPDC096447 | reverse complement strand
GTATCATTTTTCAAAACATCATCAGTCGCAACCGATTGAGCGAAATCATAAGACTTTGTTAAAATATTCACTAACTCAGTCAGTTTTGGTAACTGCTCAACTAAAGTGTTCAATGATTCCTGAACCTCAGGCTTTAAAAGCTGATCTAGGATATCCAATTGTTCTTGGTTTGCAGAAATATTAAGTGTTTCATGTTCAGGTTTTGTGACTACATCTACCATATCTAATTCCCCTTTAAACTTATTTATTTTGATTTATGTGTTTTCCGCCGATACTACTAATCATACGACTCTAATCTCTTAATTTCAAATATTTCTTTTGTGATACGAATATAATTATTATAGTTATAAATAAGAGTTATTAGGTGGTTTTGGAGATTTATCTTAATATTCCGAGAAAATATTAAGATTATTCTAATGATAATACCTTTTTCTCATTTCCTATTATATAGAACACTATAATGTCCATAATCTTTGAATATGCCATGCTTGAATGAGACCCAAGAATATTTTATCTGATTTAGGGTAAATAATATTATCTGAATTGGAGATGATGCCTTTGGTAGAACGCAGGATGTTAAAGATCCGTGGTGAGAATATCGAAATATCCTCTAGGTACAATGAAAAATATAGTAAATGGAATTGTACAGCTAAAATTCCCAATAGTTCCATCATTGCTTATTGTCGTGATAAGAATAAGCTACGTGCTGAGACAGTTTCTATGAGCAGGTTATTAATTACTTATGATGACTATAAAATTATCTGAGTTGTAAAAGGCGCCCACCCTTGAAGAGGAAGTGGGCGCCTTTTTTATAGAATAATATTTTTATCTGCGAAATTGGGAATATATCTTCGCACATGGGGATATATCATCGAAAACTCATGATTTATTTACGAATTATTCGATTTATCGATTTTTCGACAAAAACTCCCTTTAAAAAAGCTGATTTTTAATGAAAAGAAACGAAATTGTCAAAAAATATATCAGAAAATACTGAAAAGGAAAGTAAAATTATGTTAATATATTTAAAAAAAGTATTATTTTCTTAGAAATATTGAATATTTTATTTTTAAAGGATCTCCATTAATGGAGTGTAGGACCTGGCCATTTTATATGCAGCGATTAGCAAGTGAAATAGCCTTATAGAATAAGATTATCAATTGATTTTACTACAATAAACTGAAATGGAGTGATAGAATGGTTAATATTACCGGATATGGAAAAGCGAAACAAGAAGCAGTGAATAATTTTCAGGAATTTGTGGGTTTTGAGATCCCAGCAGATTATAAACAATTTCTCCTTACGCATAATGGCGGCACAACTGCGGTTCGAAACAGTAAGTTTTATGTAGATGGATTAGACACGCTCGTTTGCTTAAATGTACTTTATGGATTAGAACTTCAAGATAAAGAACTGGATTTACAGAAATGGCATGAAGAAAACAGAGATGACTTACATAAGAATTGCATTATAATAGGTAATGATACATGTGCAGGTAAAATCTTGCTGATAGATAACGAAGAGGAAAAGGGAGTTTACTTCTGGGATCAGGGTTGGTATTCGGATCCATCTAGTCAGGATGAAAATATTTATAAAGTTGCATCGAGTTTTCAATCCTTCATTGAGGGATTGAAAATCCCGGAAGAAATCTAATTTTATTGTAATCTCCTTGATTGGCTCATACCATTCAAGGTTTTTTATTGTCATGTTAATGTGGAGAATAAGGTGTATAAAATATTATTGGTTGAAGACGATTCCAAAATAGCTGGAATCTTGGTCAATTACTTAACAAGGTATGGGTATGAAGTTTTTGAAGTGAAGGAACTGGACCAAGTCTTTGCGGAGTTCCAAGAGATAAAGCCAGATTTGGTTTTATTGGATATTAATCTGCCCTATTATGATGGTTTCCATTGGTGCCGGCTAATAAGGACGGTTTCAAAGGTTCCCATCATATTCATATCTGCAAGGACAGATGAAATGAACCAAGTCATGGCCATTGAATATGGGGGAGATGATTATTTAACAAAACCGTTTCATTTGGAAGTGGTACTGGCGAAAATAAAGAGTGTCCTACGTAGGGTTTACGGTGAATATGCGGATATATCTTCATTTCACCAACAAATAAAGGAAATGGATGGATTAACGCTTTATACGGAAAAAGCGATGATCGAATACCAAGACAATCAGATAACGTTAACCCAAAATGAGTTGAAATTATTGAGTTGTTTACTACGACAGTATGACACCATTGTCTCGCGTGAAGATTTGCTTGAAGCATTATGGAATGATGATTCATTTGTTGATGACAATACATTGACCGTCAATGTTACAAGGGTTCGGAAAAAACTTGAGGATATCCGCGTCAAGCATGCCATAACAACCAGCAGGGGAAAAGGATATCGACTAAAGGTAGTGCAAGGTGAAGAAAAGTGTGGCTAAAATCCTTTATGAAAGACCGTCTTTATTTTATATTTTATACCGTTTTATTGGTAAGCCTGCTTATTATTGCTTATGCACTAGCCGTTCTGGAAGCGGGGAATCACTTATCGGTTTCAAATATCATCTATTTAATTATTCTGGCGTTGTTTATGATGCTATTATTAAAAAATATTGGGTGAACTGTTAATTACTTGATTAATTATAGTATTATATGCCTGTAATTATAGAGAATATTAGATTTTTCTCTATTTCTATGTCACTTTATATAGTAAACTCAGTATAGGTTCGTTAACTTTTAGCTGCTAGAGATGAGGTAAGTTTAATCCTATGAAAAATAAAAAGTTAAGGGCATTTCTTTATTTGACCATTCTTTTATTGATTGTTTTCATTCTTCTAAATATGTTTTCAACATATTTAAGCATTAAAAATTCTGTGCAAAAATCCGTTGCTAATCAAAACTTGGTAGCTGCTAGATCTATTGCCGACTCGATGGATATGGAGGCCTATCAGCGTTTTCTTAATAACCAAGTAAAGAGCCGGGATTATATGGATATAAAAGCTTACTTAGAGGATGCCCGTGAAAAAATAGGAGCATTATATGTTTATACCATTTTGATTGATAATCCGAGAGTATCAAAGTGCATGATTACTGGGTTTTCTAAAGATCATAAAGGGGATTTTCCTATCGGTGGTGCATGTACTGTTCCGCCGGAGCAGGTCAAACAGGGGTATGAAGGCAAAAGCTTCATTACCGGGATTCTAGAAGATCCGGAATATGGTGAGTATTTGACTGTGGGAGTGCCAATGAAAAATCAAGATGGCGACATTATTGGATTTTTGGGCATTGATGTGAGCGCAGAAGATATTAATGCCATTAACGGCAAGGTATTGAAAAGCAGCATTGCCATTCTTGTTTATAATGGTGGATTTGTTATCATGCTGCTGGTTACCTTTTTTGTCATTCAAAAATGGTATCAAAAGGAACTGACACGTGAAGTGGGGGATACGGAAGATACGTATCAATCGGAATTTCAATCGCTCATTGCTTCAGTCCGCTCATTAAGGCATGATTTTTCCAATCATATTCAGGTGATACATGGACTGCTTAAATTAGAGGAGAACGCAAAAGCACTCGAATACTTAACAGGTCTTTCAAAAGAAGTGCTTTCGATTGAATCGATGAAATTGGATGTGATTCATCCGGGCTTATCTGTCCTGTTAGAAACGAAAAGGCTCTCGGCCCAGAATTATAACATCGATATTGAAATCGATGTTTCACCCGAATCCTTCAATCGGGTCAAAACAACCGATTTGATAAAATTATTATCAAATGTTATCGACAATGCTATTGAGGCAACAATTGAATTGCCAGAGCAAGAACGCCGAATGAATATTGCATGCAAAGCTGATGATGAAAAGTATATGTTTATGGTAACGAACACCGGACCAATGATTTCGGAATTAGATATGGAGAATATATTCGCCAGCGGTTTTTCAACCAAAAAGGCACAAAAGGGCAAAGTTCGCGGACAAGGATTGTTCATCGTTAAAGACTTAGTGAACAGATATGATGGAGAGATTCATGTACAATCCTCGGAAAAAGAAACGGCCGTTACGATGATCATACCCGTAAATGGAAAAATGGGCTAAATTAAAAATTGATAAAAAGGCATGATTTCTCAAATACAGAAGGAATCATGCCTTTTTTTATGATTCTATTATCGGGATTAGAATCCCCTGCTATCAGGAGAAGGGGATTCATTTTTCTCCAGTGCCGCAAATGGAGCTGTGAGCTTCAAATGCATTTTCGGTATTTTACACTCTAACAATCTAAGTGATATAAAGATGAAAAGTTGAATAAAAGTACCTGAAACGGACATAATGGGTAGATGTTTAGCTGCTTTCATCGAGATTATGATAAGATAGGGAAAAAATCATTTAAGGCAGTGAGAGTGTGAAACAACAAAAAGGAAAACTTCTCGTGATCATAGGACCGACTGCTGTTGGGAAGACAAAGATGAGCATTGAGATGGCAAAGTTATTTAATGGTGAAATTATTAGCGGAGACTCCATGCAGGTTTATAAAGGGATGGATATTGGGACTGCAAAAATCAAGAGGGAAGAAACAGAAGGAATTCCTCATTATTTACTTGATATTAAAGACCCGGATGAACCATTTAGTGCGGCAGAGTTCCAGGAGCGAGCCAATGCTTGTATCGAGGATATCCAAAGCAGAGGTAAACTCCCTATTATCGTCGGTGGAACAGGATTATACATACAATCGGTCATTTATGATTATCAATTTTCGGAGGCGCCATCCGACCCTGTTTATAGGGAGGGACTCGAAAAACAGGTAAGGGAGTTAGGAATTGATCCCGTTTTTGAACAATTACGCAGCGTTGACCCGGAAAGCGCGAATCGGATTCATCCTAATAATGTAAGAAGGGTGATCAGAGCACTTGAGATTTTTCATTGTACCGGTAAAACGATGAGTGAACAGCTGAATGAACAGCCTACAGAATTGAAATATGATACGTGCATCATTGGATTGACAATGGAACGTGAAAAGTTATATCAACGCATCGATCAACGAGTTGATGTCATGGTAGAAGAAGGGCTGATTCAAGAAGTGGAGTCATTTCATGAAAAAGGTTTGAGGGATTGCCAATCGATCCAGGCTATAGGTTATAAAGAAATCTATGATTATTTTGATGGAATGGCTTCATTGGATGAATCGGTTGAGACATTAAAGCAAAACTCCCGTCGTTATGCAAAAAGGCAATTGACCTGGTTTCGGAATAAAATGGATGTAAATTGGTTTGATATGACCGATCTCGAGGGTTTTCCAAAAAAAATACATGAAATATCTGGATTTATAGCAGGAAAGCTTTTCAGTGAAGGCGAATACATAAATTTAGAGAGAAAAGAGGAGGACTAGTTCATGAAACAATCAGTAAATATTCAAGATCAGTTTCTTAATCAATTACGGAAAGATGGTACGTATGTGACGGTATTTTTATTAAACGGGTTCCAGATTAGAGGACAAGTGAAAGGGTTCGATAATTTTACCGTTTTATTTGAATCGGAGGGCAAACAGCAATTAGTCTATAAACATGCGATTTCTACATTTGCTCCACAACGTAATGTTCAGATTGATTACGAAGTGAAGGAATAATCATATATATGAATGTAAAAAACAGGTCTAGCTTATAGCGACCTGTTTTTTTTGCATGCAATTCTCTGTTCTTTTTCAAAGAATCGATAATTTTACGTACCTGTTTTGAATATATATCTAGGGACGGATTATTTTCCGGGAAACCGCAAGAAATGACATTCCCCCATATAAATTGGTGAATGGGAACGGAGATTGTCGTAACACATCCTCCAAGGGAAGAATTCTGTCAGAATAAGTCGCTTTTCAGTAAGGGAATACGGCTTAAATAATCGAATTTTCCGATGGGGTAATTATGACCATCATTAATCAATGAAAATTTGTGGAATTAGAGTAAGGGTCCAAGATGGAGAGGTGAAAGCATTGGAACAACCGATCCGTATGAAAAATAACGGGCAAATCAATATTGTGTTTAATGCGGAAAACAGAAAAGCGCTACAAAAGGAACTACCGATAAAAGAAATTTTGGTGCAGGAAATCCCCCACCAGCATGTTGCATTGAAAGAGATTGAAGATGAACTGAAATCGCTGGTCGGAATGGAAGAAATGAAAAAGATGATAAAAGAGATATATGCCTGGATTTACATCAATAAACAACGTGAGGCAAAAGGGCTGAAGACTGGCAGGCAAGCACTGCATATGATGTTTAAAGGAAATCCCGGAACGGGGAAAACAACGGTTGCACGTTTAATCGGTAAGTTGTTTCAAAAAATGAATGTACTATCGAAAGGCCATTTAATTGAAGCGGAGAGGGCAGATTTGGTCGGGGAATACATTGGTCATACTGCCCAAAAAACAAGGGATTTAATTAAAAAGGCCATTGGCGGAATCTTATTTATTGATGAAGCCTATTCCTTGGGAAGAGGCGGGGAAAAGGATTTTGGCAAAGAAGCCATAGATACCCTTGTCAAGCATATGGAGGATCGGCAGCACGAATTCATTTTGATCCTTGCTGGATATTCGAGGGAAATGGATTATTTCCTCAGCCTTAATCCCGGACTTCATTCCAGATTCCCGCTTGTTATTGATTTTCCGGATTATACAATTGACCAGTTAATGGAAATAGCCGATCGGATGTTGCAGGAAAAGGAATATCTAATGAATCGGGATGCCGAAAGGAAATTAAAAGAACATTTAATCATATTACGTTCATTTCGGGGACCTATTTCATTTTCTAACGGACGTTATATCCGCAATGTACTTGAAAAGTCAATTAGGGCACAGGCAATGCGGCTTTTATTGGAGGATTCATTTGAAAAATCCGATTTACTGACGCTTACCAGCCAAGATTTGGTTTTCGAGGATGATGAAAAAGAATGACATGGAAAAGCCCACCAAGATGGCGGGCTTTTCAAATTTATGTTTTAGGCACCCATTTTTTATTAGGAAGATGCCAATTGTTGGTGTAGGAAAGGACTCGCAATATCGTGATGACGGCAAAGAGCGAATAAAGCTGCCATGACTGGGATAATACACCACTGCCTAAGGCCAAGCCAGCAATGATGGCCCATACTACGTAGATTTCTTTTCTGAAGACCAATGGCTTTCTTCCGGCCAGTACGTCCCGGAGAATCCCGCCGCCGCATCCGGTTAATGCAGCTGATACAATGATGGCGCTTATTGGATGATTAAGTTCCACGGCATACATTGCCCCTTGGATGGCAAAGGCTGAAAGGCCAATGGCATCACTGAAGTTTCCCCATCTATCCCAGTGCTTTGAAAGGTTTGTAGGAAAAACAAAAACGATGGTGATGGATACTAAAGCGATGACAAAATAGAAACTTTGATCCCATAACGCTGAAACGGGGACACCGATTAGCAGATTGCGGATTGCCCCTCCGCCAAAGGCGGTAATTATTCCTAAAATATAAACTCCTAAAATATCATACTCTTCTTCCATGGCGATGATGGTCCCGCTAATAGCGAATGCAATCGTACCTATGAAGCTTAATACTTCCCATGTCATATGAATGTCCCTCTATGTCTTTTTGATTTTGATGGTAAAGCCAAATTTGATTTTAGCATGTTATAGGAATTTTTAAAACGGTTAAAAGCTACGTTTTCAGGAAATTTTTATATATTCAATTTTTTTGTTATGATTAACTGAAATCTACCCGAAGGTGGTGCATGTAATTTGGAAGAAGCAATAAAGGAAACGGCCGTTTTGATTGGGTGTCAAACAACGGAGACTAATGAACGTTTTGAATATTCACTTGAGGAACTGGCTTCATTGGCGAAGACGGCGAATGGTGAGGTTTTAATGACCATCACCCAGAAAAGGGAAAGCGTCGATCCAGCTACATATATAGGAAAAGGAAAAGTGGAGGAACTTCAGAATCTGGAAGAGGAGCTTGAGCCGGATTTATTTATCTTTAATGATGAACTTTCCCCGAGCCAGATCCGGAACCTTTCCAAGCAATTGGAGGCAAGGATCATTGACCGGACACAGCTAATATTGGATATATTCGCTCAGCGGGCGCGATCCAGGGAAGGGAAGCTGCAGGTCGAACTTGCTCAGCTCCAATATTTATTGCCGCGTTTGGTCGGACAGGGGACGGCAATGTCCAGGCTGGGCGGTGGAATCGGCACCAGGGGACCAGGTGAGACGAAGCTGGAAAGCGACCGCCGCCACATTCGTGGGAAAATAGATGAAATCAAGCAACAATTAAGTGGCATAGTGAAGCATCGTGAACGTTATCGTGACAGAAGGAAACGTAATAAGACCTTTCAAATAGCGCTTGTGGGATACACGAATGCAGGTAAATCAACACTGTTCAACCGTTTGACGGCGGCGGATTCTTACGAAGAGAACCAGTTATTCGCTACACTTGATCCCATGACACGAAAGGCGATTCTTCCAAGCGGATTTACCGTGCTGCTGACGGATACGGTTGGCTTCATTCAAGATTTGCCGACATCTTTAATTGCCGCATTCCGCTCGACCCTGGAAGAAGTGAAAGAAGCGGATCTATTGCTCCATGTGGTGGATTCGTCAAGTACAGATTACTTTAATCATCAGAAAACGGTGCAGGATTTGCTAAATGACTTAGATGTCCCTTCCATTCCACAGCTAACGTTGTATAATAAGAAAGATAAGGTTCACGCTGATTTTGTCAGGTCAGCCAGTCGTGCTTCATTAATGATCAGTGCCTATGAACAATCGGATCTGAATGAAATCATGGAAGAAATTGAAAAGTACGTGATTGAAGAAATGGTCCCGTATCATGTTTTCCTGCCATCGAGTGAGGGTAAACTATTATCACAGCTGAAAAATGAAACCATATTGCGCACTCTCTCCTTTAATGAAGAATCGGAAAGATATGAATGCAAAGGTTTTTGTCTAGCTGATCATCCAATAACCGGGCAGCTGGAGAAATATTCATTATAAAGGGGAATTTTGATGTATCAGCAGTTAACAAATGGAGAAGTGTTGAAAAACATTGCCCAGGAAGTGGAAGCAATGATTTCTCCATTACATAAGCAAGTGGACGAACGAATCGAAGAAAATCAATTTCGTGTATTACAAAGTTATCAAGCACATAAAGTGAGTGATTCCCATTTCATCCCTACTACAGGGTATGGATACGATGATATGGGCCGCGATACGCTCGAATTGATTTACGCAGATGTTTTTGGAGCGGAAGCTGGATTGGTGCGCCCCCAAATTATATCAGGCACACACGCCATCTCCACCGCTCTTTTCGGCATATTGCGCCCAGGGGATGAATTGTTATACATAACTGGAAAGCCGTATGATACTTTGGAAGAAATCGTCGGTATCCGGGGAACGGGCATCGGCTCTTTACGTGATTTTCAGATCAGCTATAAGGCCGTTCCGTTAGCGGAAACTGGAACCGTTGATTTCGAAGCCGTCAAACAAGCCATTCAACCAAATACGAAGATGGTCGGTATACAACGGTCGAAAGGGTATGCTACACGTCCTTCCTTTACGATCGATGAAATAAAGGAAATGATTTCCTTTGTCAAAGGCATTAACCCGGAAATCGTCGTGTTCGTGGATAATTGTTATGGAGAGTTTGTTGAGACACAAGAACCATGTCATGTCGGAGCGGATTTAATGGCTGGTTCACTCATTAAAAATCCTGGCGGCGGGATAGTGAAAACCGGTGGATACATTGTTGGTAAAAAAGACCTGGTTGAAGCTTGCTCTTATCGGTTAACATCACCCGGAATAGGGGCTGAAGCAGGTGCTTCGCTTTATAGTCTGCAGGAAATGTACCAAGGGTTCTTCCTTGCACCGCATGTCGTGGGCCAAGCTGTTAAAGGGGCCATGTTCACAGCTGCCTTTTTAGAAAAGCTCGGTATGAATACCTCTCCAAAATGGGACGCGAAGCGAACTGACTTGATTCAATCCGTCCAATTTGATGACCGGGATAAGATGGTTGCCTTCTGTCAGGCCATTCAATATGCATCACCAATTAATTCACATGTGACACCATATCCTGCCTATATGCCGGGATATGAGGACGATGTAATCATGGCTGCGGGCACCTTTATACAGGGGGCCAGCATTGAACTGACGGCAGATGGTCCGACAAGGGCTCCATATGTTGCCTACGTTCAAGGCGGATTGACATATGCCCATGTTAAAATAGCTGTATTGACTGCTGTGAATGCGCTAATGGACAAAAAGCTGATTCAATTGTAATTGAAATTAAATTAGGTATGTAATGGGAATCCAGATCCAATTGGATTCCAGCAAAAACAATAGTCATAATATTTGTGTAGTAAAAATCATTTAATTTTTCTGAAAAAAACACGTCATAAAATGTAACATCATATTGACAAGTTTAATAACATGATATAAGATTACTATAGATAAATAAAAGGAGGATGCTAAGAATGAGCGGCAACAACATTCGGCGTTCGATGCCTCTTTTTTCCATCGGAATCGTCATGCAGTTAACTGAGTTGTCTGCACGCCAAATTCGGTATTACGAAGAGCATCAACTTATTACTCCTATGAGAACAGATGGAAATCGTCGGGTTTTTTCATTAAATGATATCGATCGACTGCTTGAGATTAAAGATTTAATCGAACAAGGAGTCAATCTGGCCGGCATTAAAAAGATTTTCACTGTAAAGGAACAGAATTTACCTAAAACTCAAGAATTAGAACAAGCGGAAAAAATAAGGCATGACCTTAGTGACGAGGAGCTTCGCAAGCTTCTGCGTTCCGAGCTTTTACAAGGAAGCAAGCATCGAACATCTCTTAGACAAGGGGATATGTCCCGTTTTTTCCAATAAAAAATATGATTTATGAATTATTAGGGGGAATAGAAATTGGCAAAGTTCACACGTGAAGACATCACTCGTTTAGCGAAAGAAGAAAATGTTAAGTACATTCGTTTACAATTTACTGACATTTTAGGGACAATTAAAAACGTTGAAATCCCAGTCAGTCAATTAGAAAAAGCACTTGATAATAAAATGATGTTTGACGGATCTTCCATTGAAGGCTTCGTTCGTATCGAAGAGTCTGATATGTACCTATATCCTGATTTAAACACATGGGTTATCTTCCCTTGGACTTCCGAAAAAGGTAAAGTGGCACGTTTAATCTGTGATATTTACAATACGGATGGAACACCTTTTGATGGAGATCCACGTGCTAACCTAAAACGTGTTCTTGCAGAAGCAAGAGAAATGGGCTTCACAGATTTCAATCTTGGACCTGAACCTGAATTCTTCCTATTCAAACTGGATGCAGCAGGCGAGCCGACGCTGGAATTGAACGATAAAGGCGGATACTTTGACCTTGCACCTACTGACCTAGGAGAAAACTGCCGTCGTGATATCGTTCTTGAGCTTGAAGAAATGGGATTTGAAATCGAAGCATCCCACCATGAAGTAGCTCCAGGACAACATGAAATTGACTTTAAATATGCAGATGCAATCTCAGCTTGTGATAACATCCAAACATTTAAATTGGTTGTTAAGACGATTGCCCGCAAACATGGTTTACACGCGACATTCATGCCAAAACCATTGTTCGGTGTTAACGGATCTGGTATGCACTGTAACGTTTCTTTATTCAAAGGCAACGAAAACGCATTTTATGATAAAGAAGGTAAATTGGAATTAAGTAAAACAGCTGAGCAATTTATCGCAGGTATCATTAAGCATGCTCCAAGCTTCACTGCGGTAACAAACCCAACTGTTAACTCATACAAACGTCTAGTTCCTGGTTACGAAGCTCCTTGTTATGTTGCATGGTCCGCTAAAAACCGTAGCCCATTAATCCGTATCCCAGCATCACGCGGAGTAAGTACTCGCGTTGAGGTACGTAGTGTCGATCCAGCAGCAAACCCATACTTGGCACTTGCAGTTCTACTAAAAGCTGGTCTTGACGGTATCAAGAACGACTTGACTCCACCGGCTCCAGTTGACCGCAACATCTATGTTATGAATAAAGAAGAACGTGAAGAAGTAGGTATCGTTGATCTACCAGCTACTTTATATGCTGCATTGGAAACATTAAAATCTGATGAAGTCATCAAAGAAGCATTAGGTGAACATTTACTTGAACACTTCGTCGAAGCAAAAGAAATCGAGTGGGATATGTTCCGTACACAAGTTCACCCATGGGAACGCGAACAATATATGTCAATGTATTAATATCTCAACCCTTGGCACCTCTGGTGTCAGGGGTTTTTTCTATTTCGGGCATTCATTCATGAAATCTAAGGAAGTTATCAACTCAAAAGAGAAGTTATAGCTATTGTCATAGAAGCTTTTGGACTTAATTAATAATGTAGATCTTAAATTGCCAACAAGTATTTCAAATTCAGATTCTGATAGATGGTTTGTCATTCATCATGGATTACAAAATCCTAACCAAACAAGAAACGAAACTGAAAAAAGAATAATTCTCTTTGGAAAATGATTGGAAATAAGGGTGATGATATTAAAATCTTGATGAACTAACGGGTGCGTCAGCTGAAAATCAGAGCTGTCTTCAAGGCAGCTCTTTCTTTATGTAACTATCGGGGAAGTTTAGTGGAAGGAGGAATAACAATACTTTGTCTAGAAACTATCAATAGGTGATGAAAAATAATGATTTTAAAACATTTTCTCTTATATTCGGATGATGATGAAGGAATTGCAGAAGTGGATAAAAACTTGTCTTTTCAATCAAGATGTATAACATCTCTTTACGAAAGATGTTTCTCAAAGTTTCATACAACTGAAATTAAACAAATCAATATCTTCTGTGTAAAGGAAACTCCAAAGCCGAATTTAACTATTATAGATGGTTTTTGCGATGTGGAAATTCATTATGATGTAGTTGGATTTTTCAAACTAGATGACCAAAAAAAAAGAAGTAATACTAGATAAATTAAAGCAAGGTATTGATAAAGTGGTTAAACTGAATAACTGGGAAAGCACTCCATTCGATGATGCTTATAACTGTGTGAAAGAAGCCGGTTACAAAACTAATTATGTTTGGAAGAAACCAAAGAGTAGCCCAAATCGCAACTATAAAGCTGAAGTTATTATTAAGCACAGTCTATATCTATGTGAGATATATTTGATAGTCAAGGATAAAAACGGACAAGAAATAGCAAAAAAAATGGTGGCATCTGAGAAGCCAGATGAATTACTTTTCAGACGACATTTAGGGGAACTAAAGTGGTTATCAAATAATGAAGTTGTATTGTTCAACAGTTCTAAAACTAATTACGTTTCTGTTTAAAAATTAAGAGAAAAATATTAATGAACAAATGGTTTTTAGAAAAATGAACTCTTTGCTAGCATATATAGCAGGGCTTTTAAATTTATTGAATTAGTATCTTCTTCGTTTATCTTGGCATCTCAAGAATAAAGAAAACGACACAATAGTATAGACAGGCTGTCGAGAAAATCTATATAAATGTGAAGATTTACACTTAAACTACCATAAAAATAAGTTTCCTTAAAAATGAAAAATGACAATACTTAAGAAGACCCTGCTCAATCGTTTTAAAAAAAGAGGAGAGCGTTAATTAATTAGTCTATGGATTAGGGTTGACTGGTTAAGGTCAGTATCAGTATTGACACTTCCTAACCATTTTCATTCTTTGTGGTGAATCGCCGATTTTTGCGATTCATGGATAGCTAACGGGTGCGTTCGCTGAAGATCGGAGCTGTCTTTAATGCAGTTTCTTTATGTAACCAACGGGGGCAGATTAGTTGAAGAACAATTGAGCTATTACACTTCAAAAAATTGGACTATTTTTCTCGAAATTAGGAAAGATAACTTCTGAAGTGAGAGTTTATTATATGAAAAAGGGATAAAATTTTAACCTATCCTGTAGATATTGAAAAGTTAAAAAAGAGAATAAGATGCCGATGAAGGCATCCAAATTCGTCAAATCTAGGATTTTAATAACATTGTAGAACAAGACCAGGGTTTTAATTTCGATGTTAGGAGTAAAATCATTTCAAACAGCCACTGATATAATCTGTAAGTTGATAGGAAAGTTACTACTTTTCCTTCAATAAATCATTTTTGCATCAGAACCATATAACCTATATCATATCAATATGAGATATTTTCCAATGCTCATTCTTAATAAGTTGCTCTAAATTTTCTTTGTCTCTTTTTTTAAAGTAATGGATAATTTGTTTATGCTGTTCATTCATTTGTTCTAATACGGCAAAAAGTTTTTCTTCGTCTTTACTCAAATAAATTTGTCTAACAAAACTGTTTTGCAAAGAATTAAGAAGGTCTATTAATGTATCGTTTTTACACTTATCAATATAAACTTTATGGAATTGATTTTGGTATTTTTGATAATCTGAATAATGTTTTTGTGAAATTGACAGGTCAATTTTTTTAACCAACTTTTCCATTAGATCTATATCACTTTCTGTAATATGCGCTATAGATAATGAGGCTGCTAAGGCGTCCAGCACACCAACAACTTGAAAAACATCAAGCTTTTTATTTGTATCAAGTTCTTTAACGATAAATCCTTTTCGAGGAAAATACTCAAGTAAATTTTCTGAGGCTAATTGTATCAAAGCTTCCCTTACAGGAGTTCTGCTCACTTCTAATTTCTCGCTTAGTGCTACTTCATTTATTTTATGCTTAGGAAGCAATGTTCCATTCTGAATTTCTTCTGCTATATGATTATATACATGGTCTTTAAGTGATTGGTATCTCTTTTTGATAGTCCTTCTCCCCTATGCTAAAAGTTGATATCATCTATTATACAATATACAATATAAAATTGAAAATTCTTGATTTTTATATTAGCATCGGCTTCTAAATTCTTCATAGGACTACTGTTTTGTAATATAGTAACTCACTATTACTTTCATTACTATCAGCCTCTAAGTTGAAACATGAAGCGAATGGAACCGAACATAAGAATTTCTCCTTTTAAATGAATTTAATGAGGGTGAAGGCGAACATTTAAGACTGCTACATGTATATAGAATATGGAGCATTATAAAAACTAGCTGTTTTAATTTGAAGGTAATTTTAAAATTAAATTAATAAAACATTGAAATGGCGAAGAGTCCAGTGTATTATATTTCATAATATGAATGATATTTCTGATTATTCAGCATATTATACAATATATAATATAACTAAAAAATATGCTGAGTTATTAGCTTTTTTAACTAAATACCTTCATATTAAAATAGTAAAAAGTAATTTTAAGTAAAAAAAGGTAGTGGTGACAAGTATAAAGAAAAGGAGGAATCATTAAATATACAATATACAATATACAATATAATAAAATTTTGTTATAAGTTGCTAATAAAGCATCATTTTAAAAATGGCAAAGAATAAATTTAAGCAATAAAAAAAGGAGAAATAACAAGTACGGAAAAGAAAGTAACTATTTAATATACAATATACAATATATTATATAAATTCGAACAACAAAGAGATGTAGCTGAAAAAGCTATGAAAATTAGAGGTGAGAGAACATGAGTAAGCAAAACGATATACGAGACGGTACCAAGGCTGTATGGGCAGGAGAAAAAGAATCTCTTGCTTACAATGCAACTCAAGTTCCCGTGGTGCTAAGTGTAGCCTACAATTACGATGACATAGACGAGTGGCATGAAGTGGCCATTGGAAATAAGCATGGGTATATATACAACCGCATGGCAAATCCTACTGTTCAAGCTCTGGAGGAAAAAGTAAGAATCCTCGAGGGAGCTGAAGCAGCAATTGGTTTCTCATCAGGAATGGCCGCTATTAGCAGCACGCTATATACATTTTTAAGACCGGGAGACCGGGTTATATCGGTTAAAGACACATATGGGGGAACCAATAAAATCTTTACCGAATTCTTACCGAATCTCGATGTCGATGTGCAGTTATGCAACACAGGAAATCATGAAGAAATTGAAGCTGAAGTGACTAAAGGCTGCAAGGTTTTATATTTGGAGTCTCCTACCAATCCTACGATGAAGATTACTGATATTGAGAGAATGGTAAGAGCCGGAAAATCGGTGGGGGCATTGGTCATCATAGACAATACTTTTGCTACTCCCATTAATCAAAATCCGATTCAATTAGGAGTTGACATTGTAATTCATAGTGCCACTAAATTCTTAAGCGGACATGCTGATGCATTAGGCGGTGTGGTATGCGGATCTAAAGAACTGATGAAAAAAGTCTATCATTATCGAGAAATCAATGGAGCGACGATGGATCCTTGGTCAGCCTATCTTATTTTAAGAGGGATGAAAACGTTAAAACTTCGAGTACGTCAGCAAGAAAAGAGCGCAATGGAAATCGCAAAGTATCTGCAAAAGCAAAAGCTTGTAGAAGCGGTCAATTATCCTGGGTTAGAAACGCATCCGCATCACCATATTGCAAAGAAACAGATGAGAGGTTTCGGCGGAATATTAAGTTTTGTATTGAAAGGGGAGATGGATGCAATAAAAATTTTATTGCCAAAATTACAATATGCAAATAAAGCCGGAAATCTTGGAGCTGTAGAAACTATATATGGACCCGCAAGAACTACTAGTCATGTGGAATGTACTCTTGAAGAACGCAAAGCTCTTGGTATTCCGGAAGGTTTGGTTCGTATCTCCGTAGGAATTGAGGATACGGAAGATCTTATTTCTGATTTAGAGCAAGCTTTTGCTCATTTGGAATCACAACTACCAGTAACGGTAGCTGCAAATAAAGATATTAATAATGGAAGAGGTATGGGGATATGACACAAAAAATTGCATTGCTTGGATTTGGTGTAGTCGGCCAAGGATTGGCAGAAATTTTACAAGATAAAGGTGAGTCTTTACGCAGTGAACTTGGCTTTGATGCTAAAATTGTTGCTATTTCTGATGTCATGAAGGGCTCTCTTTATCACCCTGAAGGGTTGGATATCTCTCAAGTATTACAAGCTGTAAAGGAAACGGGAAAGCTGGAGAGTTACCCTGAAACCCCTGGGTTGATAAGGGGATGGGACAGCTTTAAGACAATCCTTGAGAGTAATGCGGATACCATTGTGGAGATTACTTTCACTGATGTAAAAACCGGACAACCCGCTATCGATCATTGTAAGACGGCATTTGAAAGTAAAAAGAACGTAGTAATGAGCAATAAAGGTCCCGTTTCTTTAGCATACCAAGAACTAGCTGAGTTAGCCAAAAAGAATGATGTGCGATGGGGCTTTGAAGGAACTGTTATGAGTGGAACACCAGCGTTGAAAATGCCTCTCGTTTCATTGGCAGGAAATAATATTTTTGAATTGCGGGGGATTTTAAATGGAACGACTAATTATATTCTGACCAAAATGGAAGAAGGATTGACCTATAAGGATGCATTAATTGAGGCACAAGCTCTTGGCTATGCAGAGGCAGATCCTACCAGCGATGTAGAGGGATATGATTCTCAGTATAAAGCTACTATTCTTGCTAATGTTGTAATGGATATTCCGATGAAACGAGAGGAAGTAGAATGTGAAGGAATTAGTCATCTTACACAGCAAGACATTCAATGGGCAAAATCTGAAGGGAAAAGGTGGAAGCTTATTGCTAAATGTAAAAAGGATGGTGATAAAGTATTCGCAAAGGTAGGCCCTGAAGCTATACCTCATACAGATCCTCTAGCTGGAGTTCTGGGAGCACAAAACGCTATTACGTATAACTGTGACTTAGCCGGTCCGATTACGTTGATTGGTGCCGGAGCTGGTCGCAAAGAAACAGGATTCTCTATTCTGATTGATTTAATCAATATGAGCCGTGGGCAATTTTGATCTTGTACACCATTCAAGTAATAAGCTGGAAAATTACTTATACGGGGTGATTATCGATGACAATTATTGAAGCGCTTACAAAGAAAAATAAGATGTTTCTTGCTGGAAAATGGGTATCCGGTGACAAAAAAATTGAAATTCTCGATCCACAGGATAATAGTTTAATTGCAACCGTTCCTGCCGCTAATGAGAAGGATGTACTTCATTCCATAGAAGAGGCAAAAAAGGGAGCGAAAATAGCCGCGGACATGCCAACACATGAAAGAATCGCTATACTAAATCGTGCCGCCGATTGGATTTATGAGCATAAGGAAAAATATGCAATGACCATTGCCCGTGAGGGAAGTAAGACTATTAAAGAGGCGAGAAAAGAAGTAGTGCGTTGTATTGAAACACTTCGAATTAGCGCAGAAGAAGCAAGGAGAATTAATGGCGAAACGATTTCGTTTGACCAAATGCCGGGAAGCGAAGATCGCATGGGGTATTATTATCGTTTTCCTGTTGGAATTATTGTAGCTATAACGCCTTTCAACGATCCATTAAACCTTGTTGCCCATAAAGTGGGACCTGCTATTGCTTCTGGAAATGCTATCATCGTAAAACCAGCACCTGCTACACCTTTAAGTGCTCTTTTATTGGCAGAAGCCTTTGAAAAAGCAGGTTTACCGCCTAAAGTATTATCCGTCATTACGGGGTATCCGGGTGATATGGGCGAGAGCCTGATTACTCATTCAGCCATACGAATGATTTCTTTCACAGGAGGACTCGCCACTGGCCAAGCGATTATGCAAAAGGCAGGTCTGAAAAAGATGAATATGGAGCTAGGATCGAACTCACCGGTTATCGTAATGGAAGACGCTGACTTAGAAGAAGCGGTTGAATCGACTGTATCCGGCGCCTTTTGGGCCGCAGGTCAAAATTGCCTAGGAGTGCAAAGAGTATATGTTCAAGAAGATGTTTATAAGGACTTTATTGGAAAGTTTGTTAACCGTACTCAACAATATCGAGTAGGCAATAAACTCTCAGAGGAAACCGACATGGGGCCTATGATTTCAGAGAAAGAAGCAAAGCGAGTTGAGAGTTGGGTAAATGAAGCTGTTGAGAAAGGCGCGAACTTGCTGTGTGGCGGCAAACGTCAAGGTTCTTTTTATTATCCAACTGTTTTAGAGAATGTTCCAGCACATTGTAAGCTGGCAACTGAAGAAGTTTTCGGACCAGTTGTTACCATTCACAGCGTGCCCGATCTGGATACCGCTATTTTCCAATCTAACAATGTGGATTTCGGCTTGCAAGCAGGTATATTCACTCGTGACTTAGATAGGGCGTTTGGAGCTATACGTAAATTGGATGTAGGCGGGGTTATGATAAATGACAGCTCTGATTATCGTATAGATGCCATGCCTTTCGGGGGAGTGAAGGGTTCTGGTTTAGGTCGTGAAGGAATTAAGTTTGCACTTCAAGAAATGACTGAAACAAAAGTGGTTTGTTTTAAAGTTCCGAGCAAAAGGTGATAGAAAAAGTAAATGTGATAATGATAGCTTTATAGGAATCGACCCGAGGTCGATCTTCGCGCTACAAGTAAGGTGCTGCATCATATATATAAAGGGGGAGACTGGATGATAGACGCCAATAGTACCGATCAAAATCAGTTGAAGCGTTCTATGAAAAGCAGGCACTTGTTCATGATTTCGCTAGGTGGGGTAATTGGAACGGGTCTTTTTCTTAGTACAGGTTATACGATTAATCAGGCTGGACCGGGAGGAACGATTCTCGCTTATTTGGTTGGTGGGCTAATCATGTATCTGGTCATGCTATGCCTTGGCGAATTAACTGTAGCTATGCCGGTAACCGGTTCGTTTCAGTCATATGCTACGAGGTTTGTGGGTCCTGCTACCGGATTTACCATTGGTTGGCTGTACTGGCTTACATGGGTAGTTACGGTAGGTTCAGAATTTACTGCATCCGGTCTTTTAATGAAGAGATGGTTCCCTGAAACTTCCGTCTGGATGTGGAGCGCACTCTTCGCGATTATACTTTTTCTGCTGAACGCCTTTTCTGTAAAATTTTTCGCGGAAACTGAATTTTGGTTTGCCGGCATTAAAGTAATTACTATTATTTTCTTTATCATATTAGGTGGAGCTGCGATGTTTGGCTTCATTCCTATGAACGGCAGTGCAGCTGCTCCGATGCTTTCTAATTTTACCGGGGAAGGAGGCCTTTTTCCAAATGGACTCCTTCCGATATTTATAACAATGATTTCCGTAAATTTTGCCTTTTCAGGAACAGAGCTTATCGGCATTACTGCTGGAGAAAGTGCAAACCCGGAAAAAGACATACCTCTAACCATTAGAAATGTAATTTGGCGAACTATGTTTTTCTTTGTTGGTGCCATATTTGTGCTATCTGGATTAATCTCCTGGAAAGAAGCGGGAGTCATTGAAAGTCCGTTCGTTATGGTTTTTGATAGCATAGGGGTACCTTATGCAGCTGATATCATGAACTTTGTTATTATTACAGCTTTACTGTCAGTAGCAAATTCTGGTCTCTATGCATCTACCCGTATGTTATGGTCTCTTTCAAATGAGAAGATGATAAGTCCTTTCTTAGGAAAGGTAACGTCAAAAGGAGTTCCGTTTAATGCTTTGATTGTAAGTATGGCTGTAGCCTGCTTGTCATTATTCTCTAGTGTAGTTGCACCGGATACGGTTTATATGGTGCTTGTGGCTATATCTGGATTTGCGGTTGTTGCAGTATGGATGGGAATTGCTTTATCACAGTATGTGTTCCGTAAACATTATCTTAAAGCGGGTGGCGATATTAGAGAATTAAAATTTCGTACACCACTTTACCCTTATGTGCCCATTGCTGCTTTTGTTTTATGTTTCGCTTCTATTGTGGGTCTTGCTTTCGATCCGAGCCAACGAATTGCCCTATATTGTGGAATACCATTCATTGCTTTATGCTATCTCCTCTACTATATAAAAAATCGAGGAAATAAGAATCAGATAAATTCTTATAATGAAACGGATGATTATATTAGGAATATTAAGTAAAGAGATTTTTTGTGAAAAATGAAGGCTTACAAGATCTTTGGTTTATCGATTTTTAACGTACTAATTAAAATAATAAATCAAAGAATTTCCACTGATTTTGGACAGACTTCTTCTACTTATATATGAGAAGCTGTTCTTTTTCAGTGTGCCTAGTATGTGCATTAAATAAGGGTACCGATGGTTGATAGACATGGAATTGGAGAAATTCTATGAAAAAGTTAGTCACTCCTTCCTACTCGATTCATATACGTCACTCCCATAACATTCAGTTAATCCCGTTGGTAAAAGTACAC
Source organism: Peribacillus sp. NPDC096447 (assembly GCF_044762725.1). Taxonomy (NCBI): domain Bacteria; kingdom Bacillati; phylum Bacillota; class Bacilli; order Caryophanales; family Bacillaceae; genus Peribacillus; species Peribacillus sp. NPDC096447. The sequence continues at coordinate 11,744 of NZ_JBIWEV010000016.1, read as the reverse complement.
TTTTGTGAAAAGAAAAGCCCAGGGAATTATATAAATTCCCTGGGCTTTATTAAGAATGAAATAAGGTTTCTATAATATATACTTTTGAATAGAATCATATGTCAAACTAGTCGGTTGCAATGCATTTTTAAAAGTTGAATTAATCCTTTCTCCAAAATGATACTCATTTAGAACATCTGTATCCTTTAAGATATTTCCTGTTAAGATACATAGTGCAGACTCCTCTTTGTCAATCACCTGCTGAGACACTAAGTTTCGTAGTCCAGCAACAGGTTCACATCCAATTCCACTTTTATCGATTATAGCTTTTGCGTCAAGAATTTCATCATCTGTTACAGAAATTGTAATTCCATTTGTTTGTCTGGAGGATAGTTCAACAAGCGTAGTGTATACGAACTGTGCATATTTAGATTTATTAACTTATCGATTTCCTTTCTTTCAAAAGTTGAATAAAAAGCACTTTCTATTCAACTTTTCTAGAAATATAATTAAACGGAAAGGAGGCAATAAGAATGAAACATAATTCTATGCACCAATGGCATAAAGAGCATAATAAACGGGTAGCAGAATTTCACAAAAAACACGCTGCTCAAGTAGCTAATGGAGAAAACGGAAACGGTTGGTTAGCCAAGCTCGAAACGTCTTTTTTAAATAAAGTACTTGTTCCTCTTAAAGTTGTAAATTGGCATTAAGCACATCTCATATACCCCATTATTAAAAATCTCAGTTATCCTATCGTCTGTAGCGTTTTTTATCATTTTCCTGTACGATGGACTATTCATATTATTGCCCAAAATCTTGGCTTCACTGAAGGGAATTTTGGGTTACTGATTAGTGCTGTAGGTCTGGGAAGTGTGGCAGGTTCCCTTTTAATGGGCAACTGGACTCATTGGAAAAGAAAACCTATTCACTTTATGTCAAGTGCATTCCTTTTTAGTGGTTCATTAATCATTGTAATGGGTCTTGGTAGTATGGAGATTGTAAATCTTCCTGCATTAGCCTTGGTGATTGGCGCATTTTTCCTTGGCTTCATGGGCTCCGGTGAGTCGGTCCCTTATGGATTTATCTTACAATCTGAGACACCTAAGCAAATGATGGGCAGAGTATCTGCTGCGGCTACGTCATTACAAACCTTTTCTATGCTTATTGCACCTGTGGGGGGATCCCTTCTTGCCAAATGGCTTGGAGTTTCTTTCGTCTTAATAGGAGCAGGAGGGGCAACCTGTTTATTGGTGCAATTGTTCTCATCTTTATCGTGAGAAGAATAAACGTTCAAAAAGATATTCAGGAAAAACAATTCCAAGCTTAAAAAGTTACATGATGATACAATCTTTTTTGGAACATGAACGGTGAAGTTGGGATTCTTGAACTCTAACAGATTATATTCCACAAACGGGCGCGATTCTTGAAGAAGTTTCGCTTTACTTATAGAACTAACGGGTGCGTTAGCTGGAAATCAGAGCTGTCTTCAAGGCAGCTTTTTCTTTATGGAACTATCGGGGCATGTTAATCCACGTTATTGTTTTCCATCATACTTAGTATCCGATTTATGTAAATCTTATCAAATTGTTGTTAAGGAACGCTAAAATCAATATACTTTTACATACCAAAAAAGCTCTTAAATAATAAGAGCTTTTTTGCATGCTTACTTCCTCTAATGACTATTTAAGAAAGGCCGTGCAGGCTTTTTTGATAATCTACGAGACGGGGGTAAGGTATACCTTAATAATATTTATTCTGGTAACTAAAATACCTAATAGTTATTATGAAATATACCAAAAAAATATCTCTGGTCTATTATTGTGAAAAGATTTCTTTTGCGTTGTCCATGGCCATTTTATTTCCTAGTGCTGAATAATCAAGCCATGGCTGATCCGGAACTACGTATACATGTTTTCCTTTAACTGCTTTCAACCCTTTCCAAATGGGTGTATCTTCTAACTGTTTAAAAGCTGTCTGAGACTCATCGTCACTGTTGACGATGACAAATATAGCATCTGCATCGAAATCTGGAAGAACTTCTTGAGATATGACTTCGTAAGGTAGATTTTTATCAATGTCTTCAACACCATTGGCAGGTTTAAAACCTAAATCCTGAAATAAGATGGGTCCCATTGGTCGTTTTGTACTAAATACTCGTAACTCCTTTGCCGTAACACGTATTGCCATTACTTTACTGCCTTCACCAAGTTTATTTTCAATTAAATTTTTCACTTCTTTTGTTTGTTTTTCATAATCTGAAATGAATTTTTCTGCTTGCTGTTGACGATTGACAAGATTACCTACGGACTTTAAATGATCTCTCCATGTTCCTTCATCAAGATTAAATACATGAGTCGGTGCGATTTTTTCGTATTTTGATACATCTTTTCCTGAAAATTCCTTATCGAGATAAATCACAGAAGGGTTTAGTTCAATTAATGCTTCCATATCTGGATCTTTTACAGGTCCAAGCTTTTGCGTATCTTTTAATTGATCCTTCACATGAGGCAGAAAATCTTTTAGTTCCCCACCAATAACAGAACCAACTGGAGTTATACCTAATGCAAGCAAATCATTTGTTAGATGGATGGAAAGTGAAGCGATTCTAGGTTCTTCACTCCTAGGTTTATTTTTTTGTGCTGATTTACTATCATTTGAAGAAGTTTGTCCGCAGGCGGACAAAATAAGAATTAACATAATGCTAAATAAAATAGTAAGTTTCTTGTTCATTTTTTTCTCCTTATTGAAAAGTTATTTTGTTTTTGTGAGCAAATAAAGAAAATAGGGAGCTCCTATAGCAGCGACGACTATACCAGCTGGAATAGCATTTGGCTGAAATATGGATCGACCAATGGTATCCGCAAGCACCAAAATAATGAGCCCTATAAGTCCTGAAACAGGAAGGAAATGCTGGTACATTGGGCCAACAAGCCGACGGGCAAGATGAGGGGCGACTAGACCAATAAATCCAATACCGCCGGCCATCGCTACACTCGCACATGACAAACCAACAGCAGTTGCCAGCATCAGCAAACGTTGTTTTTGAACAGAAGCACCAAGGCCAGCTGCTACGTCATCACCAAGTGTTAAGGCATTTAATGTGTTAGATTGGAACCAAGCATAAGGTGCTAAAATAAGGATCCACGGAAAAAGGGCAATAACATGAATCCAATCCCTTCCCCATACATTTCCAACTAACCATCTTGAAGCAAATGAGTAGGTTTCTTCATCGAGACGAAGAGAAAGAAAAAGTGTAATAGCACTAAAACCAGCAGAAATCGCAATTCCAATAAGAATAAGTCGAATGGGCAATATGCCTTTGTAACGATCATAGGCAAGTAAAACAATAAGAAAAGCAGTTAAGACTCCGCCTAAAGAGGTAAATAACGGTATAAGAATTGATGCTTTTTCATCTAATGAATGAAAATATGTAACAAAGATAATGAGACCAAAGGACGCACCGGCATGTAAGCCTAAAATTCCTGGATCTGCCAAAGGGTTACGTGATAATCCTTGTAAGATTGCACCTGAAATTCCTAATCCAACTCCCGCCAACATGGTAATCAAGATTCGTGGAATGCGGTATTCAAACAGAATGGTAGAACTTTTAAAATCACCGTAGCCAAAAAGCGTTTGGATTACTTTAAAAGGTGAAAGTCGCAGGGTACCTGTATTCAAGCTTATTAATACTGCAACTATACTAATTAAAATAAATACCATAGTAACTGTATAAGCCCTCTTGTTGTCTGCATTCATATGATATTTCACCTATAAGTCCCTCCCTACTTTACGAGCAATATAGAGAAAAAAAGGAACACCGACAAGGGCTACCATTATACCAATAGCCAGCTCTCTAGGTGGGTTCAACGTTCGAGCTCCCAAATCAGCCAGTATTAACAGTATCGAACCCAATAATGCTGACATTGGAATGATGAGCTGATAATATCCTCCAACCAATTTTCGTGAAATATGTGGGATTACAAGTCCAACAAAGCCTATTGAACCAACGGCCGAAACAGAAACCCCTGCCAGAATAACGGCTATTATTATTCCAAGTATTCTAATACGAGTCGTATTCACACCAAGATTGGTGGCAATATCATTGCCCATTGAAATGAGTGACACAGATCGCCCTAACGATATTGCCCAAATAATTGCGATAAGAATAATAGGAACTAACACTTTCAAATGATTCCACTTTATCCCTGCAACACCTCCCGCATACCAAAAGGCTAAATCTTGACTCAAATCATAATAAATAGCCACTCCTGAACTAAGTGAATGTAAGAGCGCTGCTATCACTGCACCTGAGATTGTTAACCGTATAGGTGTTAATCCTCCCGGCACAGATGAGCCAATTATAAAAATGAATAATGTACTCAATACAGCTCCTATAAAAGAAAAAACCATCAAGATAGAATACGGAATGTTTGGAAAGAAAGCAAAACTAAGGGCTACCACAAACATTGACCCTGCGTTAATACCAAGTATTCCTGCGTCAGCTAAGGGATTGTGGGTTACTCCTTGCATTAATGCACCAGCAACTGCAAAAGCTGCTCCGACTAATGAAGCGCCAATCACCCGTGGAAGCCGTAGTTCGTGAATAATCTGTTGCTGTGTCAGTGTAGGATCATAATTAAAAATCGCTGACCATACCGTATTGAAGGTAACCTCTTTTGCCCCAAATGTTACAGCCAAAAACAGGCACACCACTAATCCAAGAATCACCAGAATGAATAAACACATTAGCAGAAAAACACTTGAACGATTTTTGAGTCCCTTTAGAGAGGGATTATGTAACATTAAATTCATCCTTTACTTCACAATTGAAATTGATAATCATTATCAATATGATTATATCTTTACTCTTTGTTGAAATCAATCTATTTTTTTTAATACGTTAATTTGAGAAGCGTAACGATAAGGAAGAACCTGAGATGTATAAAGGTTTTGAGTAAATAAGGAAGTTAATAATCTGTCGTAAGAGCTTGACAGCCGAAGGATTAAATCGTTGATTGAGTCCTTTAGGACTTATAAAGACTCCCGTTATAGATAATAGACAACTATATAACTCTGTTAGGGAAGTACTCACTACTTTTTGGCTAGCTCTTGGAGAGCTTTTGGAGGTAAAAATCGTTGTATTCCCTGTGAAAAGAGGGTAAGTTCGACTGATCTCGCGATACATAAAAAAACACCAGCCTTTTCATGATATTACAGGAAAAATAGCGTTTTTTGCTTTTTGTTGGTAGGACCCCTAAAAGTGGATTTGAGTCAATATTTAGGACACTAAAAAGTTAAATCTAGAGAGTTAGTTAGTTTTAAAATATAAACAAGTTTTATACAGAGAATTGACTACTAAAGAAAAAAATTATTAGTTTGGGTTAAAAAATAAGAGCAAAGATTTAAAGTTATACTAATTAGTTACGCTTATCTTTTTGAACTATAAGGGGTAAACCTCTTCTCTTCAATTCTTCTTCTAGAACGAGGATAAATTTTTTTTCTAAGTCTAATTCAATTGCTTTATGGTATGAGTCTATCAATAGTTGATCATTTAATTTTTTCATATATTCCCTCTTCTATTTCTTTAAAACCACGTTTAAGTCTCTTAAAATATAGAGTGAGCTTTTTTGCAACAAAAAGGTTTCATATTTATTCTATATTTTAATCTACATAAAACAACATAAACCGACATCATTAAACGCAATATATTTAGCTTTCCTAGTTACATAATAGTGATTATTAACATAACAGTTAAAAATAACCGATTAAAGTAATAATTTATTTTGATATCTATTGACGGTTCTGGGATTTCTATTAAGTGGTTTATTTTTGAAGATCGTAGCTTATCTATGCAACTTTAGGGGATATACTTCAATAAGGGGTTGCTGCGGCAACCCTTTATTACGGAACTACCATGAAAATAAGTTTCTTTAAAAATGAAAAATGACAATAGAAGACCCTGCTCAATCGTTTTAAAAAAAGAGGAGCGTTAATTAATTAGTCTATGGATTAGGGTTGACTGGATTAAGGTCAGTATCAGTATTGACACTTCCTAACCATTTTCATTCTTTGCGATTCATGGATGGCTAACGGGTGCAAGATTGGAGCTGTCATTAAGACGGCTTTTTTATGGAACTATCGGGGCAGGTTAGCACAATAAGTCCTATGGTATAATTCTGCTGTAGCTTTAAAATAAAGTCATTATGTTTATAAAAAAGATGCGATGTTTTGAATAAAGTCGCGATATTTATAAAAAAGTTACGACGTTTTTCCCCTTTGGATATGGTTATCTAGAGAGGTGTTTTTATAGTGAAAGAAAGGGCGGATTAATGAACTGTTGATTGAAAATAGAGTTGTTCCGTTAAAGGGCCATTTAATGGAACTAGACCCGAATAAAACTGGATATTTATGTTAATATTGATATGGGATTGTGAATTATTCTACTTAAACGAATGGAACAGGTTACCTCAAGAAGGATAATATTAAAGTAATAAATATTATAATAAATAAGAGTAATTGTGACGTTCAAATAATTTTTCAAGAGGAGGAAAAATGAAGCACTCTTACAAGCTAGCCATCGTGGGAGGGAACGGAAAGGTAGGACGATTTATTGCAAAAAGGGCATTAGAAGAAGGATATCAAGTTCGTATGCTTGTTAGAGATCCTACTAGATTAACTAATACTGATGAACGAATTGAGATTGTGAAAGGAGACGCACAAGATATAAATTCTATCCGGTCTTTTCTTAAGGGTTGTCATATTGTTATCAATACTTTAGGTCAACCCTTAAAAGATTTCCCTATTTACAGTGTTGTAACAAAATTCATCCTTACTGCAATGAATGAATTAGAAATTAGAAGATACATTGGTGTTACAGGAGGATCACTTGATATTAACGGAGATAATAAGAACATAATAAATAAAATTGGAGCAAGGATATTTTAGATTCTTATTTCCGAAGATGATGGCAGATAAAAAAATGGAACTTGAGATTCTTGCACGCAGTGATGTTGATTGGACACTTGTACGTTTGCCATTTGTAGTTGAGGGAACATCTGCTGGTAATATAAAGGAAAGCTTAACCGATATGCCGGGAATGAAAATTACGAATATAGATATCGCAGATTTTATCATTAATCAGATCAGTGATAATAGATACATAAGAAAAACACCTTTTATAGCCAATTAAAATATTAGTAGATGAAAAAAATTTTCTTTTCAATTAACCAGCTAATAGAAGCTACTTAGTTATTCCGTTATAGGGCGGATTCTTGAAGAAGTTTTGCTTTTCTTATAGAACTACCGGGTGCGTTAGTTGATTAAATAAAAGAATAATCCGTTATTAATAGTAGTGTAAGGGCATGTTTTGATCAATCTTTTTTCAAAACATGCCCTTTCTATTTATTCATTTATCAAGGTTTCTTGTATTAATTTGATCAAACTTTGTTTCAAAGCTACAATGGCATTTTAACCTTGGATAATTTAAACTCAACTTGTGTCAATAATTTTAGTATGTGCTTGTATTTTACCAAGGGTAATGACGATCAATATTACGATCAACAACAACATTAAAGTTCATAAAAATAATCAGAATGAATAATTGACAAAAAATGAGAATAGTAGTAATCTAACGTAAAACATACGCTACCGTATTTTACTGGAGAGATGACATGCAATTAACGAGGGAAGATTGGATAAAAGCAGGATTACAACAATTAGCTGATGAAGGAATACATAAAGTTCGCATTGAAGCACTTGCTCGATTGCTAAAAATAAGCAAAGGGAGCTTCTATCACTATTTTCGTGACCATCAAGAGCTTTTAGATTCTATGCTCGACTATTGGGAAATACATGCAACAAAACAAATTGTTCAAAGTATGGAGCAACAGAATGCCTCATTAGAACAGCTATTACAGATTAGTTTTAATCAAGATAAAAAAATGGAGATTGGCATTTATACTTGGGCTAAATATGATCCTGTTGTGGCAGCACGTTTAGTAGATGTGGAAGAACAAAGAATTTCTTGTGTTGCAAAATTGTATCAAAAAATCGGTATAGAGGAAAATGAATCAATTGATCGAGCGAGACTTGCCTATTTAACGTATGTAGGTTGGATGACAAGGTTTGAAGCAAATCCTAATTTTGATATTGATAAAATGGTTGAGCTTTTAATAAACGATAATAAATGTCCCTAATATGGTTATAAAACCTGAAGGGACAAAATTTTAACTATAACATACGGTGGTGTATGTTTTGTTTGAAGTTACGACATTGGGGGCGAATAAATGAAATTACTATTAATATTAGTAGCTGTAGGGCTTCTTTGGTTTATCAGTTTTTTGCATATTTATTGGGCTTTTGGAGGTCGATGGGGTTCTGTCGCTGTTCTCCCAGTAAAAGAGGGAGAGCATAAACCTGCTTTTACTCCGAGAATATGGGGAACATTATTCGTAGCCATTCTTATTCTAATGGCTAGTCTCATTATTGTTGTTCAAGGAGGTTATTTGCAGGGATTCCAAGCAAATAGTTTTTCTAAAATCGGAAGTATTGTTTGTGCTTTAGTTTTCATTATTAGGGCAATTGGTGATTTTAAGTTTGTTGGATTTTTTAAAAAAATTAAACATTCTCAGTTTGCTAGATACGATACTTGGTTCTATAGTCCATTATGTTTATTCTTTTGCTTTGTCTATATCATTCTATTGTTTTAATATGAGTTATAGTTGTCGAGAATAAACTCTGAACCTTGAAAGTGATTGAACTTTTTTATAAAGACCAAACTGGGGTAGCATCAGGAAAATGCGTACTTACAAAGATAAGCATTATGATATAAGTCTTATGAGACATTATAAAGCCTAATTTAGAGGTATTTTGAATGTTTCTCAAAAGGTTCTACCCTATTGAGATTGTGAAAGTTTCTACTTAAACTAACGGGGCAGGTTAGTTGAATAAAGACAATGGTTTTTTGTGGTAAAATTAATAGGAAAAGGATAATGAGGGGGATGACTATGGAAGGGTTGGAAATATACGAAATGCAAACTGAATTACATTCTGCACAAAATAAAAAATACGTCATACATGTGGAAGAAATATTTTGATACCTTTAGATGAACGATTCTTTATACTTAAAGTAGTTCTTATTGTAATTGCTGTATTAGTTGCCATTCCTGCCAAATGGATTCTTAAATGGTTCTGGAAGGACTAAAAATTTTTCGCATCAGTTTATTGCATATAACCATGGCATGTTTTAAAAATTGTTGTCGAACGTAGTGAAGACAAAGGCGAAGCCATGGGTAATGTAATACATAGTTAAATAAACATAAGTCTGCCCTGGTAGGTCAGATACGGTTTATATAGATGCAATTTCAGGATCAGTACCGACAAGCCCCTGTTTACAGTTAATTCTGTAGCAGGGGCCTATTGAAGAGGTACTTTTCTTAATGAACTAACGGGGCAGGATAGTTGAAATAGGATAATGAATATAGAAGGTAGTTCAATAAAATTCATTCTATAATCTGATGTAATGTAAAAATATTGTATTAGTCTAAAAGAAAGCATGTCCTCATATTCCCTTTCTATTACACATATACATTAGGTGAACTAATGTCTAAGTACCTTAAGGAAAGAGGTGTTTTGTTTTGACAAATTACTATTATCCCTACTATCAGTATCCTGCCGGGGACAGGAACGTGCAGCATCCATACGTGCCCCAGGAACAAGGATACAGGCAGCCATATGGGACACGGTTTTCACAGTTTAGACCAATCAGACCTTCGACTCAGGATCAGTTGATTCTTCCTAGAGGGTATAAGTACGATATTGTGGCAACCTGGGGACAGGATTTAGGCAATGGTGAAAAGTTTGGTTTTAATAATGATTTCACCTGCTATTTCGGAAGCAGCCCAAATGAGGGCCTCCTTTGGGTCAATCATGAGTATATAGGGGATATGAGTATATTTGTCACGGGATATAAGGAAGAGCCAGGCGGCCCCAAAAGGACAGCGCAGCAAATTGCTGTGGAAAAATACAATCTTGGCGGATCGGTCATTCACATCCGAAAAGGATCAGAGGGGAAATGGACAGTTTTAAAAGGCTCCCAATTCAATAGAAGAATTACGGCCAATACACCGATCAATTTAACCGGTCCAGCAAAAGGGGATGCAGCAGTTGGCGGGGTTACACAGGTTACAGGTACATTTGCCAACTGTTCGGGTGGAAAAACACTATGGAATACAGCTTTTTCTGGAGAGGAGAATTATGAGGGAATTGTGCAGGACTGGTCCGAAACTCCGGGAGTTCCAGCTTTGAATCCTACTCATTACGGGTGGGTGGTCGAAATCGATCCTTTTGATCCTAAATCGACCCCAAAGAAACATTCCATGCTCGGCCGGTTCTCGCACGAGAATGCAGTAATGACTCTTGGGAAATCTGGTCGTGTTGTCGTTTACAGTGGTGATGATGCCAATGACCAGTGTGTGTATAAATTTATAAGTGATGATGTTTATAGACCTGAACTAGGGAAACGGAATAGCCGTCTCCTGGAAAAAGGAACTTTATATGTCGCAGATATGGGCGCAAATAAGTGGATTCCTCTTGATCTTAATAAAACACCTAAATTAAGAGAGAAATACAAAACACAGGGGGAAGTGCTTGTCAACACTCGTGACGCGGCAAAGCTCGTGGGCGGAACTCCCCTTGATCGTCCAGAGGATGTTGAAATTCATCCGCTGGACGGCTCTGTGTTTATTGCGTTCACAAATAATACAAAGCACGGAAACTATTACGGACAGATTTATCGCCTTGTCGAGGAAGACAATAACCATGAGAGTACCTCTTTTGTTTATGAAATCTTTATATCCGGAGGGCCGCAAAGCGGTTTTGCCTGTCCAGATAACTTGATGTTTGACCAATCAGGGAACTTATGGGTCTGTACAGATATCTCTTCTGATAAGACTAATCAAGGAGCTTACAAACCATTCGGAAACAACGGCTTATACATGATTCCAACGGAGGGACCGAATCGGGGAAAGGCTATGCAATTTGCCTCCGCGCCAGTACAGGCGGAATTAACCGGAACATGGCTGGCTCCAGATGGTGAAACACTTTTTATGTCTGTTCAGCACCCAGGGGAAGAGAGTGAGGATGTTAATAATCCGACCAGCCGGTGGCCTTTTGGCGATATTCCGAGACCATCCGTAGTGGCAATTACCAGGCAATAAATAAGGATGTTATTTAAGATGATAAAACTTAGTATGTGCTTACACCATAAGTACATCCACTAAATAACAAAATCAATCTAGAAAGCAAACTTTAAACGAATTTATAAGTCGTTCGTAATTCTTTAACGGATAAAGGTATAACTATAAAAAGAGATACTTTCCCCAAAGTATCGATTCAAGTGCAAAAGGCTGACCTGCATGTTAGGTCAGCTTTTATTATTTTCACGTTAAGTCAATCCAGTGTAAATGGGAAATGAAAATTATATATTAGGTAGCAAATGTTAAAGTCGTTTGAGGGTAATAAATAAACGAAAAGGCTCGTGCTTTTATGAAATGAAAGTGATATTCTAAGTGTATTTTTTACAGATTGTGCATACAACAACAGCTGTTTTTGCTAAAGGGAACTTTACTTCAATAAGGAAGGTTGCTGAGGCAGCCTTTTTCTTATGGCACTAAACCAGCTAATAGTTAGTCAACATTTTTCAATGAAAACTTAAAATATTTCATGCTATACTAAATTTGTGCATGCCAAATAACCTTCCAATG
>NZ_JBIWEV010000015.1:0-35474 GCF_044762725.1 Peribacillus sp. NPDC096447 | reverse complement strand
AAATGTTTGACTTGCTCATTTGCTTTTTTGATAGTGTGTGCTCACTTAAAATTTAACGTTGGCGCTTTGTTTTGTTCAGTTTTCAAAGAGCAATAATGGAGCGGGTGAAGAGAATCGAACTCTCATCATCAGCTTGGAAGGCTGAGGTTTTACCACTAAACTACACCCGCATTTAATTTTAAAATATTTCCAGAAAGAATGGTCGGGAAGACAGGATTCGAACCTGCGACCCCTTGGTCCCAAACCAAGTGCTCTACCAAGCTGAGCTACTTCCCGTAAAATATGGTGCGCCCGGCGGGAGTCGAACCTACAACCTTCTGATTCGTAGTCAGATGCTCTATCCAATTGAGCTACGGGCGCTAATTTCTATGATGTTATTGGTGCGGCCGAGAGGAGTCGAACCTCCACGGGGTTTCCCCCACTAGGCCCTCAACCTAGCGCGTCTGCCATTCCGCCACGACCGCGAAAGCGACTTTGTAAGTTTAACACCTTTTCAACTTGATGTCAAGAAGAAAAATATCAGTGCGGGTGAAGGGACTTGAACCCCCACGCCTTGCGGCGCCAGATCCTAAGTCTGGTGCGTCTGCCAATTCCGCCACACCCGCGAAAATAAATGGTGAGCCATGAAGGATTCGAACCTTCGACCCTCTGATTAAAAGTCAGATGCTCTACCAACTGAGCTAATGGCTCTAAATAAAATGGCTGGGCTAGAAGGGATCGAACCTTCGCATGACGGAATCAAAATCCGTTGCCTTACCGCTTGGCTATAGCCCAATAATCGAATACTAATTAACAGCCAGGATAACATTATATCACAATAATATTATTTTAGCAAGTGTTTTTTTTGAAATGGCGGTCCCGACGGGAATCGAACCCGCGATCTCCTGCGTGACAGGCAGGCATGTTAACCGCTACACCACGGGACCAGTATTTTGATTATATATAAGAAAGTGACCCATACGGGATTCGAACCCGTGTTACCGCCGTGAAAGGGCGGTGTCTTAACCGCTTGACCAATGGGCCTTGATAAAATATGCAACTGGCGGAGAAGGAGGGATTTGAACCCTCGCGCCGCTTACGCGACCTACACCCTTAGCAGGGGCGCCTCTTCAGCCTCTTGAGTACTTCCCCAAAAAAATGGCTCCGCAGGTAGGACTCGAACCTACGACCGTTCGGTTAACAGCCGAATGCTCTACCACTGAGCTACTGCGGAATAATGAAAATTGGGTTCCTTTTTCACGCTCAAGGACCTTAGTGTTTGTCGTTTAGAACAAGTTGTTATCTTGTCGACTCTTATGATTATAAAGAGGTTGCAACTTAAAGTCAAGCGTTCTTTTATGTTTTTTTATATTTTTGTTTTTCACTCCTTAAACCCTTGGTAAATCAATGTTCCACGGCATTTACCACAAACGAAACGGGTAGTGTCGATTCGCTTTTTTCTTATATACACCTGCTGACAGTCTTCACATTTATATTGAATAGTATTCATCTTTTTCTTTAATTGGTTAGATGGCAGCGGCTCGCAAAATCTCGGTGCCCCCACTTTTTTGAGTAATTGCTTAAAGTCCGCATCACGATGCTGGTACCCTTTTTTCTCGATATGCAGATGATAATGGCACAATTCATGCTTAATGATTCCAACCATTTCTTCCACACCGCGTTCATCAAGATACTTCTTATTGATTTCTATATTGTGTGAACGGAGCAAGTATCGGCCTCCTGTTGTTCGGAGACGCGGATTAAAACTGGCTTGGTGTCTAAAGGCCTTTTCAAAGTCTTTCAACGATATTTCTTCCACTAGTTTTTGCAATTGCCGATTATCCATTTCCCCCTCCCTTTCCTTGGTAACATGACAACCCATTATAACATAGACTAATAATACAATAGGAAACTAAGGGAGGAAAAGCTATGCCTAATTGGTTCCAGAATCAAATCCGCAAAGCCTTTTATGAAAAGGATTATTATCAAGTGAAGATGTTGAATCAATGTTGGTTTTTTTATCAAAAAAAAGAAAGCCTCCGGTTATAAATTCAACTTTGTTCCATATAAAAAAACCCCTTCTAGTATAGAAGGAGCTTTCCATAGGCTAGTTTTGATCCTTTGGCTCGAGCATCGTTAAAGATACCCTTTGTTTTTGGGAGTCAACCAGTTCGACCCAAACCGTCACAACATCCCCAACGGCCACTACATCCAATGGGTGCTTTACAAACCTGTTGCTCAGTTTAGAAATATGAACCAGTCCATCCTGTTTAACACCAATGTCCACAAACGCACCGAAATCCACAACATTCCTCACTGTACCTTGTAATTCCATCCCAGTTTGCAGATCCTCCATTTTTAGTACATCCTGCTTAAGCAGTGGTTTTGATAATTCATCCCGAGGATCTCTTCCCGGTTTCATCAAATCATCTATGATATCTTTAATCGTAATTTCCCCAATTTCCAATTCATCGGCCAAATCAGCCGGATTTAGTTTGCCTAATTCTTCATTCAGTGCATCACTGCCTAAATCATCAGATGTGAATCCCATTTTCTTTAATAATTTATTCACGGCACTGTAGTTCTCAGGATGTATCGCGGTTTGATCTAAAGGCTCATCTCCATTAATGATACGCAAGAACCCTATACATTGTTCATATGTTTTGGCACCAAGCCGGGGAATCTTCTTTAATTCCTTCCTGCTTGAAAACTTCCCTTCCACTTCCCTTTTCTTCACAATATTTTGAGCAACCGATTTTGATAAACCAGCTACATATTGCAAAAGAGACGATGAAGCGGTATTGACATTCACCCCCACCTGGTTAACAGCTGTTTCTACTACAAAGGTGAGGGATTCCGTTAACTTTTTCTGGGACACATCATGTTGATACTGACCCACGCCCACGGATTGCGGATCAATTTTAACAAGTTCAGCAAGGGGATCCTGAAGCCTTCTGCCTATCGAAACTGCGCTTCTCTGTTCTACTTGAAGATCCGGAAACTCTTCACGGGCAATATCCGAGGCTGAATACACACTGGCTCCCGCTTCATTAACAATTATATATGAAATATTCCCTTTCACTTCTTTCAAAATATCTGCGATGAATTGCTCTGATTCACGTGATGCTGTACCATTGCCGATTGCCACGATTTCAACCGAGAACCGCTGAAGTATTTCAATCGTTTTTTCACGGGCAGCATTAAGTTTCGCAGCAGGAGGATGCGGGTAGATCACACTGATATCGAGAACCTTTCCGGTTTCATCAATGACAGCCAACTTACAGCCAGTCCGATATGCCGGATCAAGGGCGAGAACCACTTTTCCTTTAAGCGGGGGCTGCAAGAGCAGGTTCCGCAGGTTTTCAGAGAAAATATGGATAGCTTGATCCTCAGCTTTTTCTGTCAGCTCTTTTCTGATTTCCCGTTCTACAGAAGGCAATATCAATCGCTTGAGTCCATCCTCAATTGCAGATTTAAGAACAACTTGGGCTTCAGATTTGTTATTTTTAATGATTTTCCGCTCAAGATGACCAATGATGATCTCAGTCCGGGGTTGAATGGAGATTCGCAGAACCTCTTCCTTTTCACCTCTATTCAGCGCCAACACCCTATGCGGTACGATTCTTTGAACCGGCTCCTCGTATTCATAGTACATCTCGAAGATTTTTTTCTCGTCCTTCTCTTCATTTTTCACAGTTGAAACCATTTTTCCGGCTTTGAAAATTTCAGCCCTTATCCACTTCCTTAATTCTGCATCATCGGAAATATGTTCAGCTATGATATCCTGCGCTCCAGCAATAGCCTCTTCAATAGAAGAAACTTCTTTTTCTGCCGATATGAATTCTGCAGCTTTTTCGCTAACACTGGCATGCATTGGACATTCCAGAAGCCAATTGGCCAGTGGTTCAAGACCCTTTTCTTTAGCGACTGTCGCTTTCGTTCTCCTTTTTTGCTTGAATGGCCTGTATAAATCCTCGACTTCCTGCAGTTTTGTTGCCTTCTCGATTTGTTTCGTTAATTCTTCCGTCAATTTTCCCTGTTCACCAATTGAACGCGTAACTTCCGCTTTCCTCTGGCCAAGGTTTTCAAGATAGTTCCACCTTTCCATGATGGAACGAATCTGAACTTCATCAAGTGAACCCGTCATTTCTTTTCTATACCGCGCGATAAAAGGGACAGTGTTCCCCTCTTGCAGCATCTGTATGACGTTTTGGACTTGATGATTTTTCAAAGTTAGCTCATTGGATATTTGTTTAATCAGTTCTTTCAATGTATCTTCTACAACGATCATTATGTTTACCTCCAACCTTTTGATCTAATAAGTATAGTCTAGCAAATGAGTGATGAAGTTGCGAATTCAATACAAAAAAGCTCACTTCCGAATTATGGCGAAAGTAAGCTTCCTAAAATGAAAGTTGTATCATCTGCAGTTAATGGACTGCTTTTTAATATGCATTGTGCGTTCTTATCGATAGGGACCAGCCTTTTTAAAAAAGTTTTAGCTCCCTTAAGTTCTAAACCATCAGAATGAAGGATGAATTTTGCATTTGGTTCATATTTGTAGCTCTGCGTCCTGTATGTTTGTTTCCTTCCGGATAAATACCCTGTAACAGGTAAAGGGTAAACGAGTTTATCGTCGCTTGGATTATACAGGAAAAAGCGGATGTTACCCACTGAACTGTATACAAATTCATTCTTGTCATAAAATATCTTCAAAATCGAAACAGCTGCCCCCCGCTTATCGACTAAAACCTGGTTACACACCGCCATTAATGATTCTACATCCAACTCATGATTACGTTTAACTTCCTCGATGACGGCATGGGAGGAATCATAAGCATTTTTTCCGCTGCCTAGACCATCTGCCAGGACACACACAAAGTATTCTTTCGTATGAAGAAAAAAGTAATCATCACCACAATAAACCATCCCGTTTTTAGACGATTGAGAGACAAGGACTTCTATTTTTTCTCCCCTCAGAATATCTTTGATCACTGAATTAACTCCGAGTTTTCAGCATTAATGGCTTCTTGAAGTTTCTTGATCGCGCGGCGTTGGAGCCTTGAAACATGCATTTGGGAAATCCCCAGTTTATCGCCAGCTTCTTTCTGGCTTAAATTCTCTAAATAAGTATGTTGAATGATCATCTTTTCACGGTCACTCAGAACATGCAGCACCTTTTCAAGCACAAGCCGCTGATTGACCTTTTCAAAACCTTCGTCGACATTCCCGAATATATCAAGCAATGTGACAGTACCGCCATCAGAATCCGCCTCAATAGAATGATCCACAGATAAAGCTTGATAGCTTTTTCCCATTTCCATCGCTTCTAAAACTTCTTCTTCAGTCACGCCTATACTATCGGCTATTTCATCTATTCTTGGTGAACGATGCAGAGTTGTCGTCAATTCCTCGACAGTCACCCTGATTTTCGGACCAAGTTCCTTAATTCTCCTTGGTACATGGACACTCCATGTTTTGTCACGAAGGAACCTTTTGATTTCGCCGATTATAGTAGGGACGGCAAATGCCTCAAAGCTCTTACCGAAAGATTCATCATATCGTCGAATGGCACCTAATAAACCAATCATGCCGACTTGGGAGATATCCTCCTGAAATGATTTCCCTTTCGCATACTTCCGGGAGATTGTTTCAACTAAACTTTTATAATGGATGACTAGATTACTCTGTGCTTCATCATCTTGATTCTGCTGGTAAGCTCTAATCCATTCATTTACCTGTTCTCTTTGTGCCTGATTAGGTTGAGACTGTTTTTGCATCCATCTCCACCTGCTCTCCTTCTAAAAACTTAGTCATAAATACTGTAACCCCATCATGCTGATGAATTTTAACATCATCCATCAGAGTTTCAATAAGGTAAAGACCCAAGCCTCCTTCTCTCAAAAGTTCGACTTTTTGTCCATTTTCGTATGGACCGAGTCCTTGACGAACTTCTTCGAAATTACAGCTCTTGCCACTATCAGAAACCATGACCTCCAGACGGTCAGGATAAAGGCCGAAACTTACTTTCACTTCACCCTTTTCAGAATCCTTATATGCATGCTGTACCGCATTTGTACAAGCTTCACTGGTAGCGATTTTTAAATCCTCAATTTCATCATACGCAAATCCCATCCGGCTTCCTATCCCAGAAAGCGTTAAACGAATGACACCGATGAATTCTGGTTTTGCAGGTATTTTCATTTCGATGTAATCATATACTTGACTCATTCTAACCCACCCTCTGTACCACTTTTTATATCAATGATATCTGCAAGACCTGTTATATCAAATAAACGTCGTAACCTTTCTGATAAGCCAACTAGTGTGAATTCGCCATTATGCGCCCTTACACTTTTGAAAGCACCGACAAATACCCCAAGTCCCGTACTATCCATATAAGAGACTTCAGTTAAATCAATCGTAATTGAAACATTATCCTGCTCTGAAATCGGAAATAGTGATTCCCTTAATTTCGGTGCAGTATAGGCATCGATTTCACCTTTTAGTTTTACAACAAATTCAGTATTTAATTCATTAACATCTACAGTTATATTCATCCTTGACCCACCTCTTCAAATCCTCTTCATTCCTATATCTATACCCAGCAGAAACAATACTAAACATTTGATTTTAAAATTATTAATGTAAAATCATCCCTCAGTTGGAAGTTCTGCATTTTCTCTAATTGTTTAAATATATTATTCACCATTTCCTGGGCTTGCAAATGCATATTCTTTTTAATGAAACCGATAAGTGTTTCCCTTTCTATGAACCCATCATACGTCCGGCACTCCGTTACTCCATCGGATAATAAAATGATCATGTCTCCACGATTCACCGTTTTTTCATATTGGCGATACCTTGTTTTTTTATCAACTCCAAGCAACAAGCCCTTTGCATCCAAATCGCTAAAAGTACCTGTTGCGGCATCATAGTAAAAGCCAGGTTCATGTCCGGCTGAAGCATAGGAAAATTGCCTGTCATGCGGATCATATAAACCATAGAACATCGTTATGAACATGCTTGGATCCACATTATGCTCCACAACACGGTTCAAACTCTCAAGCACACTATTCGGTTCATGACGATGCTCGGGGAGACTGTCCATCGCATATTTGATCATCGACATGCACAATGCAGCAGGAATCCCTTTTCCTATGACATCTGCTATCCCTACTCCTATACGATCATTTTCATCTTGGACGAAGTGATAGTAATCTCCGTTCATCTGTCTCGCCGGAACACTGATCGCTCCAATTTCAAGTGCTTTGATATCAGGAATTTTCGTTTCCAAAAGAGTATGTTGAACGTTTGCCGCGATCTCGATTTCCGTTTTCAGTTCCTGCTGTTGATGTCTAAGGCTTTGATGTTCACGGTATGCAATGCCGTAGCCCATCATGACTTCTAGCAGAAAATCGAAAGAATCCAGTACTTTTCCCGGTAATTCCGGGTAAAGTTCCATTAAGTTATTTTTATGCATACTGATGATTTCTTCTGGAGATATATTGTATTTGATATGTAGGCGGCTAATCTTTTGTCCTTGGTAGAGTGCCTGCTCATTTTGGTCTTTAAGATAAGTAGAAAGCGCCTCATGATACTTTTTCTCCATGTTCTCCCTAATATCCATATTTCCCCCCTAACGGAGCCATTTCGTAGCGATGATCTTAGTCCCTTCACCTGGTATCGAATCAATATCAAAGTCATCCATTAAACGTTTGGCTCCAGGAAGACCTGCACCCAGTCCCCCTGAGGTGGTATATCCATCTTCCATGACTCTGCGGATATCCTCAATTCCCGGCCCTTGGTCCTCTGCAATGATTTTCAATCCTGACTTCCCATTTATATTTAGCTTTTCTATGCTAACACTGCCTTGTCCAGCATATAGGTATATGTTTCGGGCCAATTCGCTAATGGCCGTTGTGATCCTGGCCTGGTCTACAGTACCGAATCCCAACTCCTTAGCTACATTTCTTCCGAGCTGCCTTGCAGCTACGATGTCCCATTCATTTATGATTTTTACGCAGGATTGGAACTCCATTCTTTAATCCCCCAATTCCTGTTGTAATTTCTCCAGGCCTTTCTCTAAGTCTAATGCTGTCAGAACATCATCGAGACTAATTCCCAGTTCAATTAATGTTATTGCAACAGCAGGCTGGATCCCCGTAATTACAACTTTGGCCCCCATAAGCTTAGACATGCTAAAGACATCGCCTAATACCTTTGCGATAAAAGAGTCAATAAAATCTATTGAGGTAATATCTATAACAACGCCATTCGCGCTTGTTTCATGGATCTTATGCAGTAAATCCTCTTGAAATTGAAGGGCTGTCACATCATCCAATTCCCACTGTATAGAGACTAACAAGCAGTCATAAAGCTTTAATATCGGAATCCTCATACTTATCCCTCCACCTTTACGATCTTACGGCTCGTTAATTCCAACGCAACTTCTATCCCTTTTTTCAATGTATTTTTTGTAATCACTTCATTTAAATTAATTCCAAGATTAACGATGGTTTGAGCAATTTCAGGGCGGATGCCGCAGAGTATACATTTAGCGCCCACTAATCGGACTGCTTCCGCCGCTTGAATGATATGATGGGCAACCATGGTATCCACGACCGGCACGCCCGTTATATCAATAAGAACAACTTCAGATCTATGCTTAACAACGCCGGTCAACAGGTTTTCCATTATCTGTTTGGCACGTTCCGTATCAATCGTACCAATCAGCGGCATTACCGTTATTCCTTCCAATACAGGAATGAGCGGTGCCGAAAGTTCTTGCAACGCTATTTTTTGCATGGAAACAGTTTTTTCCCAAGTTTGAGTATATATATTGACTATTTCATTATTTATCGGTGTGGCCCATTTATCCAAATGGTTAACAAGATTGACTTGATTTTCAGGAGTAACCAGACCCTTTTCCACCATACCATTTATGACAATTAACGTGAATTTATGAAGTCCTTCATTGACGAAAGTGAGAGGCCATCCCAATTGGACGACTTTCTCGGCAAAATCTGAAAGCTTCAATGTGAATTCCTTGTTTTTACTATCAACGTTCGTGATGATCATATCTATAAATTCACTGCTCGTTTGCGTGAACATTCGATCTGAAACGACTTTAATTAATCTTTCGTCCGCACTTTCCTTCATGATGCCCATCCACTCAGTAAGGATGTAATCTTGATTTTGCTTAATAAAATCGTAAACCAATTGATTCATAATATCCTCCCATTCTAACACAATTGCCTTGTTTCCCTGTCCACGTCACAAGGATGTTAACTAACTGTAATGTTATTTCCATTTGGATTTCCTTTGAGTTTCCCGACTAACTTTTGCTTTTTTTAGGTATTTACAAAATAACTACATACCCGAAATTCAGGTAAGAAAAACATAAATTAATGAAAAGTTAGGGAGATACTATAAAAAACAATGGCGTTTCATCCAATATCTAACTGTATAATGTTTTTATTCGTCAAATTTTTCATATTTCCTGCTGTATACTTTTTGGATATGTTAATGTTATTTGACAAAAAAAACACGATCCCCACAGTTGCAGGGATCGTGCCATCTAAATAACATCAAGAATGATTTGTATTATAATAACGCCCGGTTTAACGGGAAAAATTTTCTTTAAAACTCAATGAGGCCTAAACTAATTTGCAAAGCTTCATTGACTTTTTGCATCATCGGTTCGTCAAGATGCGTAATTTTATCAGTTAAACGCTGCTTATCAATTGTCCGGATCTGTTCTAATAAAATGACGGAATCCCGCTCGAATCCGTACTTTTTTGCATTAATCTCAACATGTGTAGGCAATTTCGCTTTTTGAATTTGAGCTGTAATGGCTGCCACGATCACAGTCGGACTAAAGCGATTGCCAATATCGTTTTGTAAAATTAGTACCGGACGGGTCCCCCCCTGCTCTGAACCAACTACCGGGGAAAGGTCTGCGAAGTATACGTCACCACGCTTAACAACAATCAATGGCTCAGCCTCCGCTAACTAATCGTTCAACGCAATGACCAGCCTCGAATTCAGCCTGGAAGGCTTCAGAAGCAATCGTTAAGTTAATGGCCGCCATTTCAATATAACCGCGTTTCATCGATTCACGAAACTCTTTCTTTTTACGTTCGCGAAGATACATTTTTGTGGCACGATAAATAAATTCACTGCGATTTACATTTTCCTCACTCGCATACCCATCTAACTCTGTTAAAAAATTTTGAGGTAATCGAATTAATATCTCTCTTGTTGCGCTGGATTCAGACACAAACATACACCTCCACCATCACTACACACCTTTATTGTATATATCCTTTTCAATATTACCATTAAAATGCCTATCTGCAAAGAGTATATTCTATTCTCAATCCTATTATCAGCATAATAAAGGAAATCTTATTCACAATCTTAGGATTTTTTTACAATCCGGTCATTCCAAAATGAAGTTGCGTACATGTTTCACCTGATTGTCTTTTATATATACACGGGGCACTCTTGCTCCTATCATACACGTTATCTCATAGTTGATCGTTTCCAGTTTTGCCGCTATCTCATCGACAGTAATCGATTCATCCCCATCATTCCCCATCAGTGTGACCTCTGTTCCTACAGGGTATGGTCCAGGCAGCTTGATCATGCATTGATCCATGCAAATCCTCCCGACCAAGGGTACTCTTTTTCCATCCACAAGAACTTCCTGACCTTGCAGCTTACGGATCCAGCCGTCAGCATAACCTATTGGCAAAGTCCCGATCCATTCATCACCTTCAGCCGTATAAGTCGCTCCATAGCTAACGCTTTCACCCTTAGCAAGCTGTTTAACCGCGACCATCTTCGTTCTCAATGATATAGCCTGTTTTAATGGGTATGGCAATATCGGCTTCATCTCCACGGAAGGACTCAATCCATACATGGAAATCCCCATTCTTATTGCATTCCATTCAGGGTCGGTGAATCTTAAAGAAGCTGCACTATTGGCTGCATGAATATATTCAGGCTTTCCAGTCATTACGGAAAGCATCCCTTTAAATGTAGCAAGCTGCTTTTCATAATAGTCGGTCTTCATTTCATCCGCCGTCGCGAAATGAGTGAATATCCCTTGGAAATTGAAACAAGCTTCCCTCTCAAGCAAATTTTCCACTTTCATGAGTTGACCTTTATCACGAATGCCGATTCTACCCATGCCGCTATCCACTTTTACATGGATTTGCAAAACTTGTCCCGGTTTCAACAAATCCTTTGCCTTTTCCAACCATGCTACATCGAAAACCGTTACGGAAATCCCATACTCGGCAGCAAGTGCTGCGCTTTCAGGCCTTGAGGCCCCAAGTACAAGGATCGGAGCCAATATTCCCTTTTTTCGTAAGGCAAGAGCCTCATCCAAAAAAGCGACACTTAAAAAATCCGCCCCCGCTTCAAGCGCCGTTTTGGCCACTTCATAGTCCCCATGGCCATATGCATTCGCTTTAACGACAGCGAAAAGACTAACGCCATTTCCCAGTCTTTGTTTCATGGAAGAGATATTTTCAAAAATTTTATCCAAATTTACTTCTGCCCACGTATCTCGATGAAATATTTTCGTTTCCAAGACCATTTCCTTCTTTCCTACACTCACAATAAGATTCTTCCCAGCAGCGAAGTTTTCGTTTCATTATAGGAACATTCTATAACCAACCGCCAGAAAGATAAAGTGCTTTTTCACCTTGATTCTAATTTCCCAGCTGCAAGCCTAAAACAGTTGGAAGGATTAAAAATGTCAACAAGCTGCTTCCCCGCCTATCCTACCCAGAAGAAAACCTTCGTAAGGAGACGGGAAACATCAGCTTGTTATGTAATCCTATTTGACTGGTTCTTCCCCAACCGAACGGGCGACTTCTATCATCTCTTCCTGTGTCAAATCCTTTGATGCAAGCATATAATCGACACCTTCAAAAGTCCATGCAATCGTATTTCCTGTCATGGCCCCGACAGTATAACCTAAATCAACCGGTTCTCCATTCACATTCGTCGAAACGGAAGTTTGAACTACCTCAGCTTTTTCCTGAACTAATGTAAAACTTTTTGTACCCTCATAGGTCAAAACGACACGTTCTCCCTTTTCCGTCGTAATTTCTTTTTCTTCCGTTAAATTCATATCACCAATATTTTCAGGGTATTTCACTGCAAATCCTTCATTTTGGACTTCTGCCATAACGGGTGCTTCAAGTTGTGCACTTGTCATGTTTTTCTTCATATCAAATGAATCTTTATCAAAAGTCGTATCGAATTTAACTTTCGAGAATTCAACTAGTACCAATGCGGTCTTATCAGGGTCCATGACTTTTACACTGACTGGGGATAAATCCTTTTTGTTTATAGTAATCTCTTGATATGGCAACATTTTATTGTTTTGGTAGCGTGTTTTCGTTTCAAAGACATAATGTTTATCCGTTTCTTTATATGTCGCACTTTTATCTTCCGTAATGTCTTTCACCAACGACTCGAACAAATAGGCCTGACTGCTGTTCTCCGGCCACTCGCTTTGAAATTTAAAACTTTTATTCAAAGCTGGCGTCAGAACATATACACCATCATCATTTTTCAAAATCATCTGGCTTTGATCCTTCTCTTCATTTTTCAGATTTACGCGGTAAAAAGAAGGGTCCTTATGCCAAATCTCCACATTATACACTTGAGGTTCCGTCCCCATCTTCAATGTCATCTTCGCGTTAGCTTTATATCCTTTCATTTCGCCAAGCTTCTCATTCAATTCACTCACTACGTCACTCTGTGATTTTTGGCCGCAAGCAGAAAGAGCAAGCAAGAGCATGATCCCTGCAAAAAGCATTACCATCTTCTTCATCTTTTCAACCCCTTTTTGTCATTTGAACGTAAAAGGGAGAGGAAAAGGCAGGATCCGGACATTGGCTCGACTGATGTCTTAGATTCCTCGGTATTTTAGACACGGACCCATTCTCAGTCCGGCTAAAAACTTTTCGAGAGCACCTACTCTGCCATGTACCTTTTACCGGGCCTTGTCTCCCTATAGCACTAAATGTATATGAGACAACCTAAAGGTTTATGACCCGATTGGACAAAACTCCATTCACCCTTCAATTACTACTTGAGCAACCGCATAATCCCGGCTGTGGCTAATCGAAAGATGGACCCCTTCAGAAAACGGCTTTGAAATCATCGGCTTTCCTTTATCATCCGAAATGATTTCAATATCCAAAAAGGATAAGTGCTTACCGATCCCTGTACCGTTTGCTTTTGAAAAAGCCTCCTTTGCCGCAAAACGCCCAGCAAAATACTCGACCTTCCTTCTTCCATTTAACTTTTCGAAAATCAAGATTTCCCTTTCTGTTAATATACGCTCCTTTAAACGGGGTTGCCGATTAATCAGTGTTTCCATTCTATCCAACTCAGTAATGTCCACGCCTATACCTTTAATCACTTTGACACCTCTTCTATTAATTTAATAAGCTGCATATCATTAGGAGGACTCTTTTACCTGAAAATGATAATATTGTATTTAATTAAAAACGATAATAAGGAGGAATTTATGTTTACAAGAACAGAAACCTTCCGCGAATACGCAAATTCATATCGAGCTGTTACTGTGCTCATACTCATTATGATGATTGTATTCGTTCTTGTCCTCTTCCCCATATTTCCCGGCAATGTACTCTTTTATTATGGCGCAGGAGTGAACTTATACATCGCTGATGGACAATGGTGGCGATTGATCACCCCCATCTTTCTACATAGCACGTTTACACATTTACTGTTTAACGGCTTCTCACTTGCCATCTTTGGTCCATTCCTAGAGAAATTACTTGGAACCGTCAAGTTTTCAATCTTCTTTTTATCGACAGGTATCCTTGCCAATATCGCAACCTTTCTAATTAACCCACTGACATATAACCACGTAGGTGCCAGCGGAGCAATTTTTGGTTTACTCGGATCCTTTCTATATCTTGTACTTTTCAATAAAACCAATTTTACGAACAATGAAAGAAATACAGTATATACACTGACCGGAATTGCCATCATCATGACCTTCATTCAACCGCAGATCAACGTTATCGGTCATTTGGCTGGACTGGCAACCGGCTTTTTAACAGCTCCATTATATTTAAGAAAAAAATGGTAGGACAAACAGCCGACTCTTCCTTTCAATCACTGGGAGTCGACTGCTTTTTTAGGTAAATACCATGATTTAATTATTAGGCAATCCTTTTCTTCCACATCAGCAACCATGCCGACCCGCGAGGTGATTCCTGATTTGACCGATGCTGAAATCGTTGCTAATTCTTTTCGATTTTGAAACCAACTTTTTTTATATGTGATTGATTGTATTCTGCTTCTCTGCATGATCAATGTTTGCTTCGAGAAAAAACGGCTGCTCAATAGCAACAAATTCCCATCTATGCTCCATCCTGCATCTCTATATTGCATGTAAGCCCAAAAAATCGCCAACGGTACAAGCAAAAGGGATAGATAACCCCAAGGTCTGAAAAACCATACCAAGGCACCGATGATCGGGATGAGGTACAGAAACTTACGAAACACATACCGGGAAAGTGCACGCTTAGGTATCGGTGTCACCTCAGTGGTTGTTTCATAAACCGGTAAAATATCCAGGATTTTTTCATGTAAATGCCTCTTCCTGATTAAAGGGAACAGCATGATGGACAGACTTTCTTTATCTTCCATACTGCCTCCAGCATATTCAATATAAACCGTCGCCAATCCCAATGGCTTTCGAATCAAATTCTCCATGATCCGGATACCTTGAATTTTATGAATAGGGATTGTCAGCTGTCTTTTCTCGAGAAATCCTCTGGAAATAACGATTTCCTCATCCGTTTTTAACACGGTAAAGGACGCATATTTAATTACCATACTTAATGTGGCCAGTACATAAACCACCAGTAAAGCCACCAGGGCAAACAAGGTCAGAATGATGGTCCCCATTTCAATAAACTCATCATAATCCTTAAATATCCTCTCAAAAGGTATCATTTCATCGAACTGTGAAATAAAAGCGATTGCCCCAGATAGGAAGACACCTACCGCTCCCGAAGTGGCAGCCATAACGAATAGCTGCGGCAATGTCTGCTTAAAAACGGAAGACGATTTAGCTGCATTTTCTTTATTCGCAACATCATCTTCATCCTTATCAAAAGGATTTTTCGCATTTTTTTCTTCACTTATAAAAGCATTGATTCGTTCCGCATCACTTTTGCTTATGGCTGATAATACGGCATCGGCCTGAGACCCGCCTGCCGTTTCTATATTCAGCTTCACCAGGCTGAATATCCTTTGGATGATGCCCTCTGATATATCTATGCTATGGATCCGATCAAACTTTATATACCGTTTCTTCCTTACGAATACCCCGGACTCAATTCTGAATTCGCCCTCTTCTATGCGATATGTAAAACGTAACCATTGAAGGAATGCAATGCCTATCAGTAAAAGTATAATAATGGCAATGACCAGCGGTTGTATCCATCCAGGAATTCCTTCATTCTTCCCAGGAATGACGACCACTAATAAAAAAGGGATGACTAACTCTTTAATCGATTTAATGATGTTGAGCAATACAGCTATGGGGTGAAGCCTTTTAGGTTCAGACATCTTCTTCCTCCACACTTGCCATTCTCGAAATATAATGCCGCAATTCATCTGCCTCTGCAAGGTCCAAGGCAGGGATAACATGAAGGGTCGCTGCAGTGGAAATTTCAACGGAGGCTAAATCGTATTTTCTTAATAATGGCCCTTGCTTCGTTTCAACATGCTGAACCCTTATCATCGGTATGAGTGTTCTTTTAATGACGAAAATACCACTTTGGATATCAATTTCAGTATTTCTTACTTCGTAACGCCACCTCTTCCATTTCACCGACGGAATCAGAAAAATGGCCAGATAGGATTGGATTATCGAAATTATGATCAACGCTCCAAACACCCAATATGTCCAATTAAAAATGATTGTAAGCACGAGTACGGCGATGCTTATAATCCAGGTTATTGAACAGCTTATAAGACCACTGATTTTCCATACGGTCAAAGCCTTATTCGATATGCGATTTTCAGGTTCCATGTGCTTCTCCTCTTCCGGACAGGTAATGCTAATTGAATCATCATCCATCCTTGCTTTCATCCATTATACTATAATTAAATACTGGAAATTAACCCCTTTTCAAACAAAGGCTTTGAGCATTCCACATAAAAACCTTTACCATTCGGATACCATAGCATTGAAAATGCACATAAAAAAATGCCGCTCAAATGAGCGGCATTTCCAATTCAATTAGATCTTATTCGTTTTTTCTCTTTTTTGGCTCGTGCTACGGTTCCCGTAACCATTCGATTTACGGTTCGTGCTTGGGCGTTTCCCTGATCCGCTACCGTAATCTTTTCTGCCTGAAGAACTGCGGCCATTGCGCTGTCTGTTGCCAGAAGATCCGCTTCCTCCGCGATTGCGACGCATTGGAGATGGAGATTCTTCCGTTAACTTGATAGGCGTTTGATCCGGTTCTTTTGTCATTGATTTAAGCATGGCTGCAACTAAATCCGCTGCGCTATGTTTTTGTAATAATTCTTCCGCTTGACCAAGGTATAAAGTTAAATCCTCATTCTCGATTGTATTAAGGATTTTTTCCGTTACTGCTTTTTGTTGACCTTCCAACGCTTCAGTTAACGTAGGAGTCTTAAGTTTCTCCATACGTTTTTTCGTTGTATGTTCAACTGCATGCAGTTGGCCTCTTTCTCTTGGTGTTACAAACGTAATGGCTATACCATGTTTACCTGCACGTCCTGTACGTCCAATACGGTGAACGTAGCTTTCCGGATCTTGAGGGATATCAAAGTTGTATACGTGAGTAACGCCGGAAATATCAAGTCCACGTGCAGCAACATCAGTAGCAACGAGCACATCGATGCTGCGGTCTTTGAACTTTTTCAATACAGAAAGGCGTTTTGCCTGGCTAAGGTCACCATGAATGCCTTCAGCCATATAACCGCGGATATTCAATGCAGATGCCAATTCATCTACACGGCGTTTCGTACGTCCGAAGACGATCGCAAGATCCGGTGTTTGAATATCGAAAAGGCGTGCAAGTGTATCGAATTTTTCACTTTCTTTTAACTCCAAGTAATATTGTTCGATACGATCCACTGTCATTTCTTTTGCTTTTACACGTACAAGAACGGGTTCCTGCATGAATCTTTCAGCAATTTTACGGATTGGATCTGGCATTGTAGCTGAGAAAAGCAATGTTTGCCTTTCATCAGGAACCGTTGAAAGGATCAATTCGATATCCTCAATGAATCCCATGTTAAGCATTTCATCAGCTTCATCAAGAACTACAGTATGAACTCCGCCTAATTTGATATTTTTACGTTTGATATGGTCTAAAAGACGACCAGGCGTACCAACGATAATATGTGGTTTCTTCTTTAAAGCACGGATTTGACGGTCGATATCTTGTCCACCATAAACCGCAAGTACACGAGCGCGTTTTCCGTAACCAAGCTTGAAAAGCTCCTCGGAAACTTGAATGGCTAGCTCACGTGTAGGTGCAATGACGATCCCTTGCACGTTTTCGTTAT
This sequence comes from Peribacillus sp. NPDC096447, assembly GCF_044762725.1. Taxonomy (NCBI): domain Bacteria; kingdom Bacillati; phylum Bacillota; class Bacilli; order Caryophanales; family Bacillaceae; genus Peribacillus; species Peribacillus sp. NPDC096447. The sequence continues at coordinate 17,879 of NZ_JBIWEV010000015.1, read as the reverse complement.
TAATATCGATGTTTTCCATCAATGGAATACCGAATGCTGCTGTTTTACCTGTTCCTGTTTGCGCTTGACCGATTATATCTTTACCTTCAAGTGCTAGAGGTATCGTTTGGGATTGAATCGGGCTCGCTTCCTCAAATCCCATTTTTTCTATTGATTTCATGGACGTTCTATCTAATCCTAATTCGCTAAACAATGTCAATGTTTTCGTACTCCTTTTTATATCGTAAATTTACACGTGCATATCATGCACAGATGTTTAGTTCAAATCCTCATCATCATGACGGATGTTCTACTTTATCTCTTATAAAAAGTTTATCATTATCACCTAAAAGTATGTCTGCCTTTTAGTTCAAATGAACTCAATATGATTTTTTAAAAAGGAAATATACCAGTACGGACATTCACTGGCATTTTTAACTTCGCGCACGTGTAGACTTATCATTAACATACGCTCATCTTTTTAAAAGTACATGTAACCAAAATTAAATTCAATATGGAAAATTAAAAGTAGCATAAACGGATGTTTCACCGTTTTATTCAGGTGAGGGCTGCTGCACCTATTATTCATCAGACTTAAAAAGGCTGTATGAACAAAACTTGACGAGAGCCAAGATTCTTATACAAAACAGGCCCGGTGCGTTGAGGATTTGCAGAAGTGGAAAAGCGCTAAAATGCGGCTTTGATTCCCAATAGCTACTAAAGCCGCCAAGAGATGCAGCTTTTATATATGACCAGACGCGAGGCCTATTTAATCTAAAATAATCTCAAGAATGAACTCATGAAACATGTAAGAACATACAATTTTGTTGCCTCAACCTGATTAATTTTAAATAATCATCAATGATAAGACATTTAAACTCATACTCATATTACCATTTTCAAACTGTTAATGCAATAAAGGATATCGCCCCATTCAGAGTTACTAAAAACTTTAGACCGTTTCAAAAATGAAGAAATTAGTCATTTCTTCCTGTTAAATATGCAGCCGTGACACTTTTGAGTAAGAATATGGCTTGTTCATTCAATAATGGGCTAAAAAACACATGGACTGATTATTTCATCAATAGGATCACCGTTTTACTATATCCATTTATGCGTAAGTGGATTCAAACTTAGACAAATTCGAAGAAAGCGAGTTTGCCTACAGTTTTTTTTATTTAAAAACCGTTCCAGTAGTTTCAGAAATCCAGTTAGGGGGATTTCACAAAACAGTAACCTAGTCCTGTTAAAATCATGGTTCGGGATGGGAGCATTCCGGACTCTTGTCGACTTACTGTATCCATTTAAATTTTTCACAAAACGATCATCCATTTATATATGATATGTGTTTAAATCAAATAGTTTCAACAAACCTTTTTCAGGAAGGATAAGTTTTAATGATGAACACCCTTCCACGGTTCCCCCCCGTTGGAAAAAGAAAGGACTTATCATGAATCCCCATTGAATTTACAGGTATATGGGAGCATTTGATTTTTGAAAATTCCATCTTTTTGCTTAAAAATTATAGCAAATAAGTCTAAATGCAGTATGATTGACCTATCAACAAAATAACGGGGGGTTATATGAACATATTCACAATAGATGTTCCTTTATGTAAGGATTTTGGTCGAATCTTAAAGAAAATGAACAAGAAAGTCACCTTTTTGGAAGATCCACTCAATCAAAGTCATCTATTCAAGAATTCAACAGACTTATTGAAATCATTATTTATTTTACCTTTACACATATCAAAAGACTCTGGGCAGCAAACTTCTTTGTTCGCCTTGGCTGAATCTCACGAAATCCCTATCTTATTCATTTACAAACGCACTTCAGGAATGGAGACCCCTCCGGCCTTACCAGAAAAGACCTTTTATGAAACCATGGCCGTCCCTGCCGATTCAGCGGAAATTCGGATTAAATTAAAGTCACTCCGAAACATCAGCTTGCAACTGTTTTCGGCAAAAATGAAGGGGCAAGAGCTTGAAATGATACACCAAAAATCAGCAAGGAGCCTGAGAATTGCAAAGGGCATTCAACTTTCAGGTTTACCTTTGTCGATCAATAATGAAGATATAGAGGTCAAAGGGCTTTCCCAGCCTTCAAGTGAACTGTCAGGGGATTTATTTTACTGGACGGAGGTTGATGACAGGATATACGGCTTCATAATGATCGATGTATTCGAAAAGGGCATTCATACAGCACTTATAAACATGTCCATACGCACATTGATCCCCGACCTTATCAAACGTGTAAAAGACCCCATTTTCATAACAAAGGAACTGGATAAACTAATGCGGGATTTATTTCAAGGAGCTAATCGGGAAAACAAAAACCATGCTCGCATTACTGCCTTCATCGCATACGTGAATACAAAGGATCGGCTCATCGAATATGTGAATTACGGACTTCCTTCAGCTTTTTTGTATTCCCCATGCACCAATCAAATTCTCAATTTGAACGAAGGAGCCACCCCAAAAGGACTGATTCCCGAATTGCCCATAAAAAAAATAGTCTTTCAGTATGAACCAGGAAGCCGTTTCATCATCTATACAGATGGACTCTCTAAAACGGCCCTACCTTCCGCCATTGACCGATCTGACCATATCGAAAGGGAATTCATCGAAAATGTCCATCTCGATACACAAGACCTTCTTCAGGAGCTATTGGTCTCAAGGATGAGGCATTCAGTCATTAACGATGACATCTGCATTATTGCCGGGACACTTTTTTAAGCACGATAAAAGGGCCGTTTCAAAAAAAGAAACGGCCTTTTCTATGTTTTTTTATTTTTGCAGAGCTTGAACGACTTCCTCCAGCTTCATGCCCCTAGAAGCTTTAACAAGTATGATGTCATTTTCCTGTGTGGACGATTTTAGTTCCTCTATAAGCTTCTGCTTATCTTGAAAAGGACGAACCTGCTCCGATGAAAACGCCTTGCTCGCTCCCTTGGCAATAAACTCGGCTAAAGGCCCATATGTGAAGATCTTATCGATCCGCTCACTGGAAATCAATTCACCAATTTTCAAATGAAAGTCCTTTTCCTGCGGCCCTAACTCCAACATGTCTCCCAATACAAGTATCTTTTTCTCGAATCCAGATAAGCCCTCAACCAACTCCACTGCTGCCTTAACTGAAGTTGGGCTGGCATTGTACGCATCATTGATGATTTTCTGCCCTTTCGCGCCCTCGACCAATTCCATTCTCATATTCGTTAATTGAATGGTCGACAGACCTTTACGGATCGCTGAATCATCCACATTGAATTCTTTAGCAACCAAGATTGCTGCCAACGCATTAAGAACATTATGATTGCCTAAAACGGGTATCTCATAATTGATTTCCTTATCACCGCTTGCGATTGTAAACGTGGTACTGTCTGCCCCTTGGCTAATGGTCTGTGGATATAAATCATTTTGTTCCGTACGTCCAAAAGATATTACGTTTAAATCAGGAAAATCCTTTTTGATACGATTGCGGAGCAATGGTTCATCACCATGATATATCAGCGTTCCATCTTTCGCCAAACCTTCTACAATTTCCAACTTCGCATTCGCGATTTCCTCGCGTGATCCTAAATCCAATAAGTGTGATTCACCGATATTGGTAATGATCGCTACATCAGGCTTTGCCATTTTGGATAAAAACTCGATTTCACCGCGGCTGCTCATTCCCATTTCCAACACAGCCGCTTCAGTATCCTCTGCCATAGAAAGCACTGTTAATGGCAAACCTAAATGATTATTGAAGTTTCCATTTGTTTTATGAACTTTGTAGGTACTGGCCAGCAGTGCAGCCGTCATATCTTTCGTAGTCGTCTTACCGTTGCTGCCTGTTATCCCAATGACTTTTATATTCAACTGCTGACGGTAAGAACGCGCCAATTGCTGAAGCGCTTTCTCGGTATTTTCGACAATGATTATCGGTAAATCATCAGGAGGATTCGGAACATCCCTTTGCCAAAAAGAAGCCGCAGCTCCTTGATCTAAAGCTTGCTTGACATACTGATGGCCGTCAACCTGCTCACCCTTAAGCGGGATGAACAAACATCCTTCCTTAACCGTTCTTGAATCGATGGTAACCCCATTAATTCCTTTGGACTGGAATGGACTGATATCATTCAATCCCTCTGCCATTTCATGTACTTGTTTTAACGTTCTCTTTATCATTTTGTTCCTCCTACATTCATCGAACCGTTAATCGCTCTCCATTAACCAAACGAAGCAGAAACCAGTTTAAATCGCACCGGTTCCTGCTGATTGGATCCATCATATCAATGCTTGATGGATTGTGGAGTTTACTGATACATTACCTGCATGATCAAACTGTATATTTGATTTGTTGTTTTTCCTGATGACGTTCCAAGGCAAGTTTCACGAGTTTTTCAATTAACGCTGGATAGTCGACACCTGTGTGCTTCCACAATAACGGAAACATGCTGAAAGGAGTAAACCCAGGCATTGTATTCACTTCATTAATATAGATTTGCCCCTCATTCGTTAAGAAGAAATCAGCGCGAACCAATCCAGAGCAATCCAATGACTTAAAGGCAGTAATGGCCATTTCGGATAAAGCTGCATACTCGCTTTCCGTTATCTCCGCTGGAATGACCATTGCAGAATTACCGTCAACATATTTTGCTGAATAATCATAGAAGGCAAAATCTTTCTTAGGGATGATTTCGCCTGCCACCGAACAAGACGGTTCATCATTACCAAGTATTCCAAACTCGAGTTCACGAGCTACGACCCCTTCTTCAATGATGATCTTCCGATCGAATTGGAAAGCTTCCGCTACCGCTTTTTCCAGTTCATCAGCATCATTACATTTGCTGATACCGACACTGGAGCCTAAATTGGCAGGTTTGACAAAACAAGGGTAACCCAATTCATCCGCTACCTTTTTAATGGCACTTTCAGTATTCTTCTCCCATTCAGAACGAATGAACCAAGTGTATTTGACTTGAGGAAGTCCCGCCTGGGCAAAAATGTTTTTCATGATGACCTTATCCATTCCTGCTGATGAAGCCAAAACGCCATTCCCTACATAAGGAAGGTTCAATAGTTCCAGCATTCCTTGCACGGTCCCATCTTCTCCATTTGGTCCGTGAAGCAATGGGAAAATTACGTCATACCCTGTTGATTCACTATTTTCATCAGTTGAATGTGCCTGTAAGGCAAGTGGCGAGCTCGATTTATCCGATGAAAATGTCAATGCCTCCACACTCTCGGCAGGTCCTGTTAACTTCGGTCCATTAATCCATGAACCCTCTTTTGTTATGTAAATCGGATATATATCAAACTTTGCTAAATCGAGAGCTTTAATGACTGCTAAAGCCGTCTGCATAGAAACCTCATGCTCCGCAGATTTTCCACCATAAAGCAAACCAAGTTTAGTTTTCATGAGTTATTACCCTCCAATATTCTTTTAACCATGTTCATTGTATCACTTTACACTAAAATGGTTAAAGCGAAACTTCCTTCATTGGCGCTTTTCCAATGATTACTATAAGCGGAACACAGGTTAAAACCACCACATCCTGTGCGTCGCCCTCTCTTATCTTTTATGCATGTGATGGTAAGTCTTACACCTAAAAAAATTCAAGGGTGCCAAATAATCCAATCCACGAACCTCGGAAGTTGGGATAATCAGGAGAATGATTTATTTTTTATAACGCTTTCCCATACCCTTTCTTTTCGATTGAAGGTAATAAAGGCATCTGGCTCCTTAATATTTCTATCTGAAAAGTCATCATGCATTTCATCCATGTTTAAATAATCCCCTACGACCCATGCCGGTATCTCAATTTTCGTTCTTGTATATTTAACATGCCGAAAGGAAAAAACGAGCCCCTCTGCCAGGATATGAGCCAAGGAAGAAATGATTTCTGCCGGAATCGCCGTCAGCTCTCTTTTCTTTCTGATTCCAAGCCAAGTCCTCTCTACTTTTAAAAGCTCCAGCTTTAGCGGAATCAGGCTTCCTAACATCATATAATATGTCGAAAGAGAACGAAAATAAACTTTATTGAACCAGCCATCATCCTGGGCAAGGTACACAAATTGATTATTCAATTTACGGAAAAATGGAGGATCCAGATGAGTTTTTGCGTGCCCTAAATATAATAGTTCCGCTATTTCCCTTCCATCCAATTCATCCAACCCTTCTCTTTCTTCAAAATCGATCCAACAGAAATCTCCATATGCCCGGACATTTTCTTTAACTAGCTTCGCAATATCTTCAGATGAAGCACTCTCTAGCAGGACATTCAAATTGTATTCCCCGCCATTGAATTCATGTTTCAATAATAAGATGGAATCCAACGTATATGGCAGCGAATAGACGAATTCACGAAAATTGAGTCCATTAAAAAGGACAAACCGTTCGGAAGCCTGCATATACATATATAAGATATCATTGCTATCATTCTTCATAACCTGACCCCCTCCGAGCTCTTAATCAATAATGTTATTTTACCAAACTTTTGGGTTCTCACGTAAGTTATATAACCCCAATATTAATCATCATCAGCATCATGTGAATAATGCGAAACATGTACTCCATATTAACCCAAATGTTAAGGAACACACTCGACAACCCCGAAATATCCATATTAAAGTAGGAATGAAGATTTGGAGGAATTGATCATGGATAAAATTGAAAAAGGTTTTATCATTAATTCATTTCTTGGAGACACTTCCGTTTATGCTGATGCAACTAAAAATTAGGTCTATGGCAATCAGAGAAATATGCATTCGAAAAATATAGGAAGATGCAATCCTTGATATCGGATGCGGTACAGGAAGAACCACCTTCGCACTATATAAAAAAGGATTCCAAAATCTAACGGGAATCGACCTGACTCCTGCCATGCTTAATGAAGCCGAAAAAATAGCGCATGAATATAACCTGGACATACCCTTTATCCTTGGCGATGCAACCGACCTCCCTTTCAACGACTCATCATTCGATAAAGCAATCTTCGCTTTTAATGGTTTAATGCAAATTCCCCAGCGAAAAAACCGCACATTGGCTTTAAAAGAAATCAACCGTATTTTAAAACCTGAAGGACTCTTCATTTTCACAACACATGACCGTGATAAAAACGAAAATTACCTGAACTTCCGGGAGCAAGAGGAAATGATTTGGTGTGGTGGTAAACAAGATGAGAGGCTTTATGAATTCGGGGATATTTTCACATCCGGAAAGACGCTTCAAGAAGATACTTACCTCCATATCCCAACTAAACTTGAAGTACTTGAGTGCCTGGAGGAAGCAAGATTTACAGTCATCGAAAGCTTTTATCGAAGTGAATTATTCCATGAAAACGATGATGTCATCACTTTCTCTTCCGATTGCCGCTCTGGATCGCCCAAAAATAAGGAAGCACTTTTTAATTCAAAAAAATCCAGAGTGAAATGTCACTCTGGATTTTTCGTATTAAGAAACTTGTTCTAGTTCTTTTTTGGAAGGAGGGTTGAATTGACCTTCCCATTTAGAGATAACGATTGCCGCAAGTGAATTACCGATAACGTTTACTACTGTACGTCCCATATCAAGAATACGGTCGATACCGGCAATAAATGCTAGACCTTCAATAGGAATACCGACAGTTCCCAATGTTGCTAAAAGAACTACGAAAGATACACCTGGTACACCAGCAATACCCTTGGATGTGATCATTAACACTAGCATCAGCGTAATTTGCTCATACACGCTTAAATCGATTCCGTACATTTGAGCGATGAAGATAGCTGCTAACGCTTGGTATAATGTAGAACCATCAAGGTTAAAAGAGTATCCAGTCGGGATAACAAATGTAGCAATATGCTTCGGACATCCCGCTTTCTCCATTTTTTCCATGATTTTCGGAAGAACCGCTTCAGAACTTGCAGTAGAGAAAGCAAGAATCAATTCTTCTTTTAGAAGTTTAATCAATGTAAAGATATTGAATCCTACAAATTTTGCAATAAGACCCAAGATGACAATTACAAAGAAAATCATTGTTCCGTACACAGAAAGCGCTAACTTTCCTAACGGAATTAAAGATTCCAAACCGAACTTAGAGATAGTCACACCGATTAATGCAAATACACCGATAGGAGCGAATTTCATGACCATGTTAGTCAGGTAGAACATTCCTTCAGCTACACCTTGGAAGAAACGGAATACTGGTTTACCTTTTTCACCGATGGCCGCAATACTAAGTCCAAACAACACGGAGAAGAAAATGATCGCTAGCATATCGCCTTCTACCATGGCTTTAACTGGATTGGATGGTACGATGTGTACGAGTGTATCAACGAACGATTCATGCTGCTTTGTTTCTGCAGTATCAACATATGTGGAGATATCAGTTTGTTCCAGATTATTCATATTCACACCAGCACCAGGCTGGATGATATTCGCTGAAATTAAACCAATAACAATAGCTATCATTGTTACCACAACAAAGTATGATAAGGATTTAGCACCTAGTTTACCTACCGCTTTCAAATCACCTACACCGGCAACTGCAACGATAAGGCTGGATACGATGATCGGCACCACAATCATTTTAATCATTCGTAGGAAAATGTCCCCGAATGGCTGTAAAAAGTTTTGGGCCGTCTCACTGCCATAAAAAATGGCACCAACGATAATCCCTAGAATTAAACCAATAAAAATTTGGCTAGCTAAACTTAATTTGAATTTCTTCATTTACTTTCCTCACCTTCCATAAAGTCTTTGATGCAAAAACATTTTTGTCTCGGTAAGGGAAACAAGATACTAATAAAAAGAAAGTAATTTTTCTTTTTTTGAAAAACTCTGTCTTTACGCCGAAAAAAAAGACACTTCATGTGTCGATTTCTTATTGGCGTGAATATTCACACATGTTCCCTTAAAGACGCTGACGAGGTTAGCTGTCGGGTTAGGAATTGGAAACACAAATGCCCTTTCATTTCTGAATTCACCCCTAGCGGAAAAAATCCACAAAAATGGGTCCCCCGTTCTTGGAATAAGATTAAGCGAGTTAACTTATAATAAAATATTATACTAAAAATGATAATCTGTAAATATTTATTCGCATTAGTTCTTGAAAAAATCTTTAAATATGTCTGAATATTCTGCATTAAAGACTATTGTATCTATAATTACTCTTCCCGATTTTTAATCATATAAGTTATATTGATATATAATTAATAACTAATTTGACATCACCTCTCTGCGGTTATTTTTCCAAAATGCCAAGTAACAGATATCTTACTTTTTCCCTAGAGGTGAATTTTTTATAAGTTGCTGCTTTCACTTTTTCAAATTGGATTGGGGTAATAAAATAAGAATGGTTCTTCGCCACATCCGGCTCCATTAGGATGACGTCACCCACCGACGGTCCCTTTGTGATTTCTTGCTTCCCTTCAGCCTTAATCCCTTTTGTAATGTAATGTTTATCCACATAGCCTTTTTTAGTCAATTTGTAAATATAAGGCTGTTTATGGTTTTGTACCGCCTCTATAGGAATGGAGGGTACACCGGCTTTCTCATTGGTTATTACAGTAAGTTTCACTTTGGATCCCACCAACAAAGCTTCCGTTTCTTCTCCTTCCGGTTCGATTAATGCCTGAAATGGAAATCTGTTATCTTTTTTTAATGACGGCTCTTCAGCGGGATAGGAATGGATGCGGCCTATCGTCCCTTTCAATGCCTTTTTTGAATCAGAGGAACTTGCTTTTATAGTCATGCCCACTTCAGCCTTTTTCATTTCCTCTTCGGAGAAATCCCCTTCAATTGCCATATTTGTCGAAACAATGGATATAATAGGATTATTCAGGTTTTTATTGATATTTTTAACTACACCATCAGCCTCACTGGTCGACACGATCGCACTTGACTGCTCCTCAATTGAACTTAATTTAGCGTCAAGCATTTTCACTTTTTCATTCAAGCTGTTTTTTTCCAGTTCCTGCTTGTTCATTTCTTGCTCAATGTTACTTTTAATAAGATCTGAGGAACTTGTTGTTATATCAATTTTCAAGTTTTTTTCCACCGATTCATCAATGGTTGCTTTTTCAGGATTACTGGTCATGGTCCCTTGATAAGACCTCAACTTCCCTATGTATTCCTCAATCCCTGCAATTTCTCCCTCAGCTGCCGTTTTCTCCGCTTCCAAATTCGCTTTAAGTGCATCAAGTTCGGTCGTCGTATACTCAAACAACGAGGAGCCAGCCGTAATCGCATCGCCTTCTTTAACAAGGAATTTCTTAAAATCATTTTTCTTGGTGTCGAAATAGATATCATACTCTTCTACAGGTTTAATTACCCCATTTGTTTGAATAGTATCCGTAATTGTATCTTTTTTTACCTTTGTCCAGTTTTCAACGAAAACAGTCCGTTCCACTTTGCTTTCTTTTTTTTCAATAAGGTATAAGTTAACGGTTATTAACACTATCGACGCAATGGAGACCGCCGCCATTTTCCATTTCCCGCTCATTCATTTCACCCGCCTTATACAAATACGCCTACTTGGATGTATCCTAAAAAGGCTTTAACAAACCATGTAGCCAGATAGAATAGAACAATCATTAAAAGGACCAAATAATTATTTCGTTCTGAAAACTCCTTTAAATAAAAATATTGCAGAGCAATAATAATAAATTGAAAAATGGTGATTTCGCTGAAAAAGTTAATGAAATAATCACTTCTGAGAAAATACTGACTGATGATCCCCAATGAAAAAGGATTGGCATCGCTGCCTATATCCATTAAAACGAATAGAGGAATGAGTAATGTTTTTTCCACTAATTGCAAAACAAAAAGAATCATTTGAACGATGACTAATTTTATATATGGGATATCAGTAACGATCCAAAAGAATAGAGCTGATAAAAATATGTATATGGAAGGGTCGATTATGCTTGTTATTATGTTGCCGCTCAAAATCAGCAACTTTGCTGCTTCGAATTCTTCGGCACTCATCTCCGTGATTTCTTTTGAGAATGATTCTGAACCAATGCCAAAATATCCACCAATGGTGAATACTATAAGACTAAGAAAATATAAAAATAGTAATTTCAATCCAAGCTTTGTGACTGCCTCTGCATTTTGAAGCTGATAACGACTCCGATGAGGCTCTAAAATGCCCTTTAACAATCTGACCTGGTACACCATATGTGGTCCTCCTGCAAAAATTGATATATCTTCATATATTTTATCTTATTTTGGAAACAATTGCAGAAATAAGGAATGAATATACAAAAAAAACACATAATCATTCCCATTCACATTTAATCCACCATACTAATTTGGAGTTAATACTGACAAATGTTGGGCAAGGACTTTAATGCGTGCAGGAGTTTGTCTATAGTTCTCTCCATCCATATCCACATCAAGCGGCCTCTTGGTTTCAATGGTCAGGGTATCGGCTTGTAAATAAGTCACCCCAGAGTCAGAGATCATATTTTGCGTCCATGAACGCTTCATCGCTATTATTTCTAAAAATGCACCAAGGCTTACATTTTCCAAGATGGCAACGCCGAAGAGTCCATCATCTGGACTGATCATGGGAAAGGGCAATAAATTGGTGCCGATAAAACAACCATTCAAAACCAAAATCATGACTGCTTCCCCTTCGATAACATTCCCATCATATTTTAGTTTATAGGAAAAGGGAGCATTCTCGCCAATTGTCCTTACAGCACTTAATAAATATCCTATCTTTCCAAACCTGCTTTTTTCCTGTTCATCAATATTGCTTGATGCATCTGAAATAAGCCCTACTCCCCAAAAATTAGAAAAATAATCGTTGTTGGCCTGCCCAATATCAATTGAACGAACTTTGCCATTCACTAATGCTTCCGCAGCTTGACGAACATTTTGAGGAATCTTTAATGTTCTGGAGAAGTCATTGCAAGTCCCTCCAGGTAAAGTCCCAAACAGCGGCCGCCTCCGAAGCGGCGAAAGGCCATTTACACACTCATGTACCGTTCCATCTCCTCCTAATACGAAAACTACATCCATGTCTTCACCATATTCCAAGCAAAAACGGCATGCATCGCCCTTTTCCTTCGTTTGCAGAATGAGAAACTCATCAATATGTGGAGCTATTATCGGAAGACAATCCTCAAGATTCCTTTCGAGTTTATCATTACCGGCATTTTCATTATAAATCAGCATTCCCTTTTTCCATCGCATGATTTTTGCCCCCATATTATTGAAAGAATTGTCTTCTTCCCATCACTTTTACCTTTTCCTAAACCCCCGCTTTTGAAACTCATCAAGAATCATGAAAAAAAGAGGCTATACGCCCCTTTCGGTAAAGCTTTCATATACTTGTCAAATAATCCTTCATCATTAAGATAAGCTTTGAAGACAAGGGACTTCTCTTTTCATTTTTTTCCAAAAATAACAAAAGGCTTTCCAAGATGATGGGGCTTGGCCTAGCTTTTGAAAATTCTTCCTGGATTACCTTTAAAGCTTCCGTATTTTTACGTGTTTCCATTCCCTCTTCTTTACGTGTTTCCACTTCCAGCATCCTGACGATGATCGAATGGATTTCCTCTTTTGGGCTCATATCCCGCATCGAGCATCCTGGTAGGGGGAATTGTTTCAATAATGGATCTTCCTTGTTCTCCAGGCTTGCGATAATTGAATCCATCCGGTTCAATATGAAGCTAGGTAACAATTCCACATCGAACGCATTTTGTTTCCTGATCAATATTCCGATATATCCTTTGAAAAGGGAATCCAAAATTATGGTGCAATCCGGCAAAAGATCAGCCGAAAGACCCGGGTATAACTCAGTGATTTTACGCTTGAACCAAATCAAGCCCTCTTCATGGATATAATGTAAAAATCTATCTAGTTCTTTGCTGATATGAACCATTTGTTCCTGCATCATCATTTGAATCAAGTTGGTATTTCCCGTCATATGCTCAATGTGAACAGTGATTTGCCTCATGAATTTGTCTTTACTGGACAATGAAGCATCCAGTTCAAGATCAAGCAATGAGTCCGTCAGCGCTTCATAATAAAATTTAAAAATGGAGACCAGTAATTCTTCCTTCGATTTAAAATGATTATAAAAAGACCCCTTTGCTATCCCACATTTTTCAGCAATTTCCTGAACGGAAGTGGCATGATAGCCTTTCTCCGCGAAAAGCTCTACAGACTTATCTATGATCATCTTATTTTTTTCTTTCATCAAATTCATCCTATCTCTTAAAATTGTCCGTTGGTGACCAGTGGGTCACATCTTCCAAATTGTATCCCAAAACCCTTGAAATCACAACGTTAACACTAACGAATATTACCTGTTGCAATCATAATCCATATACTATATATTTGAGCTTGTGACCGAATAGTCACAATTTTATGTATGGAGGGTACAAGCTTGAATTCAATAATTAAATTTTCATTAAAGAATAAATTGGCAATCTGGTTGCTTACGATCATCATCGTTGCAGCTGGTTTATACTCAGGTTTAAACATGAAACAAGAAACCATTCCGAGCATCTCGACTCCTTTAATAAGCATCTCCACTGTATATCCTGGAGCTTCACCTGAAGAAGTAGCAGATAAACTCACAGACCAGATTGAGCAGAAAGTAACAAATTTGCCAGGAGTCGAATTAGTCAGTTCTTCGTCCATGGCTAATGCCTCTTCCGTCCAATTACAATATGATTATGATACGGATATGGACGACGCTGTAAAAGAAGTGAAAGAAGCTTTAGAGAAATTAGAACTGCCTGAGGGAGTGGATGCCCCAAGCGTCTCTAAATTAGAATTAAACGCTTTTCCTGTCGTCGCACTCAGTGTAACAGATAAGGGTTCTGATTTACCAGCTCTTACAAAAAACGTCGAAGAGGTGTTAGTGCCTAAACTTGAAGGGATTGACGGCGTGACATCCGTATCAATTTCCGGACAACAAGTAAATGAAGGCAGCCTTGTATTCGACGAGGAAAAGATGGCTCAATACGGGCTCGATGAAGAAACCGTAAAGAAGGTTATCCAGGCCGCAAACGTCAACATGCCGCTTGGCATATATAACTTTGATGATAAAGAAAAAACGATCGTTGTGGATGGAAACATCTCCACATTAAAAGACCTGAAAAATATAAAGATACCTTTAACCAGCGGCTCTCAAACAGGAACGCCAGCACAAACCGGACCGGAAACCAATCAATCATCTCCTGATATGGCAACAGGTCCTGCCCAACTGCAAAATGTCAAATTATCAGACATTGCCGATGTTAAAATCACCGGTAAGGCTGAATCGATTTCAAGAACAAACGGTAGCGAATCGATTGGAATCCAGGTTACAAGATCGCCTGATGCCGATACAGTTGCAATCGTAGACGAAGTAAACGAAGAAGCATCTAATTTCAAAGAAGAGTTTAAAGGCGTAAGTGTACACACTACGCTCGATCAAGCTAAACCGATTAAAGATTCTGTTGAAACCATGATCAGCAAGGCACTCTTCGGCTGTCTGTTTGCCGTCATTGTTATCATGCTGTTCCTTAGGAACTTTAAAACGACTCTCATTTCCGTCATTTCGATTCCATTATCCCTGTTAGCAGCGCTTTTGGTGCTCAAACAAATGGATATTTCATTGAATGTCATGACACTTGGGGCCATGACGGTTGCCATTGGCCGAGTCGTCGATGACTCCATTGTCGTCATTGAAAATATTTATAGAAGAATGGCTTTAAAAGGCGAACAATTAAAAGGCGGCGAATTAATACGATCAGCCACTAAGGAAATGTTCATCCCTATCCTTTCATCGACAATCGTTACTGTAGCCGTATACCTGCCTTTAGCCAGCGTTACAGGACCTGTCGGGGAACTATTCATGCCATTCGCCTTAACAATGGTGTTCGCATTAGTCGCTTCATTAATAATCGCCATCACTCTTGTTCCGGCAATGGCAGACTCTTTATTTAAAAAGGGATTATCTAAAAAAGAATTAAAATCACATGAAGAAAAACCAAGCAAACTATCAGCATTCTACCGAAAAGCACTGGATTGGTCGTTAAACCATAAGTTAATCACTTTCGGTACAGCCATTGTATTATTGGTCGGCAGCTTATTCCTGATCCCAAGCATCGGTGTCAGCTTCATGCCTGCAGATGAAGAAAAAACGATTATCGTCACTTACACTCCCGCACCTGGAGAGTTAAAAGAGGATATTGAAAAGCAAACAGAAAAAGTAGAAAAATACTTCATGGATAAAGACGATGTGAAGACCGTTCAATACACACTTGGTGAAAGCATGATGGGCGGCATGATGGGCGGCTCGAATAACTCTGCTCTCTTCTATGTACTCTATGATGAAGACACCGAAAATTTCGGTGAGAAAAAAGAAACCGTCATAAAAAATTTAACTGAACTTGATTCACCTGGAACATGGAAACAACAAGAATTCACGTCAACATCAAGCAACGAAACCACCCTATTTGTTTACGGAAATACACAAAAAGATATTGAACCGGTAATTGATGATATTCAAAATATCATGAAGAAAAATAAAGATTTAAAAGATGTTGATACAAGTCTTTCCGATGCTTATGAGCAATATACTCTAGTTGCAGACCAAGAAAAGCTAAGTGACCTTGGACTGACAGCTGCACAAATTGGCATGTCCATTGCCAACACGAATAAAGATGATGCTTTAACTACCATTAAGAAAGATGGAGAAGAAGTCAAAGTATATGTCGAGACAAAAGAAACGACATTCGAAAACAAAAAGGATCTTGAGAATACGAAAATTTCTTCTCCAATGGGAATGGAAATCCCATTGAAAGAGCTTGTGAAAATCGAAGAAGGCAAAGCTTCCGATACAATCAGCCGCCGCGATGGAAAAATCTATGCCGACGTGTCTGCAACAATCAAAACGGATGATGTGGCAGCAGTAACAGCAGATGTACAAAAGGAAGTTGATAAATTGGACCTTCCCGCAAGCGTCACTATAGACTATGGCGGAGTGACGGAAGATATTCAGGAATCATTTACTCAACTTGGTATCGCTATGTTAGCGGCCGTTGCTATCGTATACTTTGTCCTAGTCGTTACTTTCCATGGTGGTTTAGCACCAATAGCCATTCTCTTCTCCTTACCATTTACGGTAATCGGGGCATTGGCTGGGCTATTCGTTGCAGGTGAGACCATCAGCGTTTCGGCAATGATGGGTGTCCTAATGCTTATTGGTATCGTTGTAACCAATGCCATCGTATTAGTGGACCGTGTTATCAAGAATGAAGAATCCGGGCTATCTACCAGGGAAGCTTTACTCGAGGCAGGATCCACCCGTCTACGTCCAATCCTGATGACTGCGCTTGCCACAATCGGCGCTTTAATACCTCTGGCAATCGGTGCAGAAGGCAGTGGATTAATATCACAAGGTTTGGGGATTACCGTTATCGGCGGACTTGTGAGTTCTACATTGCTAACACTTGTAATAGTACCGGTAGTATATGAAGTCATAATGAAAATAGGGAAAAAGAAGAAAAAAACAGTTAAGTAAAAGAATCAAAAAAGAGGGGATTCCTTATATTAGGAATCCCCTCTTTCTTGACTCAACAATGCACAATATGCTCTTAATAGATACAACTGCACAGAGCCCACGTCACGTCCTGTTCGTCATTTCCAAGGGAATTTGTTTGGTTTTAAAATCTTATCTATAAACAAAAAAGGGAAAGAGCTCGCTTTCCCTTTTATTTTCTATGGATTAATGTTTGGTGAAAGTTTGGTCTATCGCATTTGCCAGGTCCAGCGATTTTTCTTTTAGATAACGCTTCGTTACGTTTAAATCTTTATGACCGGCAAGCTTGGATATCGTTTGTATATCTATTCCATTATCCACTAACCTTTGGCAAAAGGTATGTCGCAGTTTATGTGGATGCACATTGTATTTTTTTAATATATATTGAACTGACCTCGGAGTGATCCTTTGATTATAGCTTGAGATGAATAACGGATCTGCTTTTTCTTTTAAAGAAAGAAGATAATTCTGTACATGCTGTATAGCCGATATTGTAAGGGGAACGGATCTATCGATTTCACCTTTTGCGTTCCTGACAAGTATATAATTTCGTTCTGTTTCCATGATGACGTCGCGGCCATTTAAGTCACATAATTCGGATACGCGGATTCCTGTATGTAACAAAAGGTAGACGATAGCAATGTTTCTTAGGTTTCCTTCTGCTTCTATATCTCTTAACAGGATCTGCTGCTCATTTATGCTTAAAGTTTCAGGTACCTCAAGCTTGTGCTCCTTAACCTTACGTTCCACAGAAAGCATCACTTGCGGTTTACCTAAAAATTTAAAGAAAACATTTAAGGCGATATAGTGTTTTTCGATAGTTCCTGGGCTTTTCTTGCAATTTTCCAAATAATCAAGATAACCCTGAACATCTTCAGAATGAATCTCCATCAATATCTTTTGTGTCTGGTCACAAAACTGTGAAAGGACACCAGTATACGTTTTGATCGTATTAGCTGATTTGCCTTGGTCTCCCAACCATTCAGCAAACGAAAAAATCATTTCATCTTTAGCAGAGGTATCCATCGGCTATTCCCCCAATGACAGTTTCAGAACTACGTTAAGTTTAACATATATCCCTATAGAAACGAAGAATTCTGTCCCTTTGTCTTAATCAGATATGGATAATGCAGATAGAAGTAGAAATTAAAATGCATCCATAGTATGCCCTACCATGTATACTGCATATAACCTTCTTTATGGCCCTTTTTATTTCTCTAGTTTTTTTAACAGTTTTAAATAATAAGATACTGAAGGATTGACAACGGCAAAAAAAGACCAGCCGGATGGCGGATCTTTTTAAATGGCTTGGCGGCGTCCTACTCTCACAGGGGGAAACCCCCAACTACCATCGGCGCTGAAGAGCTTAACTGCCGTGTTCGGAATG
>NZ_JBIWEV010000014.1:0-57103 GCF_044762725.1 Peribacillus sp. NPDC096447 | reverse complement strand
GAAATGTTTGACTTGCTCATTTGCTTTTTTGATAGTGTGTGCTCACTTAAAATTTAACGTTGGCGCTTTGTTTTGTTCAGTTTTCAAAGAGCAATGTCTTTCGGAACAGCTTATTTATAATAACATTTTTCATTACTGTAAGTCAACAACTTTTTTTAAAAACTTTTTAAAGTTTGTAATCTGTTTGCAACTCGTTCGTAACGACAGATATAAATATAACACCATTACGTTAACTGCGCAATACCTTTTATAAAGTTTTTTTGAGATAATGTTGTTTTTCTTTCAAACCCTAGAATCCACTCTATTGAAAGACATGAAATTATAATTAAAAAACAAAAACCGAATTGGACTTACCAGGATCAAGAGCTACGCCCATGATCCCAGCCATCCGAATTCGGCCCTACAATCAAAACTCATTTTGCTTATATTAGCGATGTCTCATTAAAGGGAATAACAGGACGTCACGGATAGAAGGAGAATTGGTCAATAGCATAACCAAACGGTCAACACCAATTCCCAGTCCGCCAGTCGGCGGCATTCCGTATTCTAACGCCTCCAAGAAATCTTCATCCATTTCATGAGCTTCATCATTACCTTGCTCTCGTTCTTTCAATTGAGCTTCAAAGCGTTGACGTTGATCAATGGGATCATTAAGTTCAGTGAAGGCATTCGCGTGCTCCCTACCTACAATGAATAACTCAAAACGATCTGTGAAACGGGAATCTTCCGGATTTTTCTTTGCTAAAGGAGAGATTTCCACTGGATGCCCATAGATGAATGTAGGTTGAATTAACTTATCTTCGACCTTCTGTTCAAAGAATTCATTTACGATATGGCCGAACTCCATGGATTCCTTAACTTCAATCCCATTTTCTTTAGCAAGCTGCTGGGCTTCTTCTTTACTCATTTCAGTCCAGAAGTCTACACCAGTATGCTCTTTTACAGCGTCAACCATGTGAAGTCGTTTCCATTCCGGTTTTAACTCTATCTCATACTCACCATACTGGATGGTAGTCGTCCCAAGAACTTCTTGAGCTATATGGGCAATCAGGTTTTCCGTTAAACTCATGATATCTTGGTAATCCGCATAAGCTTCGTATAATTCGATCAATGTGAATTCAGGATTGTGCCTTGTGGACACTCCTTCATTTCTGAAAACCCGGCCAATTTCATAAACTTTCTCCAATCCGCCAACAATTAAGCGTTTTAGATGCAGTTCAATGGCGATCCTTAAATTCAAAGGCATATCCAAGGCATTATGGTGAGTAAGGAAAGGGCGTGCAGCAGCTCCACCAGCAACAGAGTGCAATAGCGGCGTCTCCACTTCAAGGTATCCATGATCGTCCAAATACCGTCTCATGGCTTGTACAATACGACTGCGCATGATCAACGTATTTTTACTTTCCTCATTTGTAATTAAATCGACATAACGTTTACGATAGCGCTCTTCAACGTCCTTCAAGCCATGAAATTTATCAGGTAACGGGCGAAGCGCCTTAGCAAGGAACACATACTCTTTAGCTTTAATGGAAAGTTCCCCGACTTTCGTTTTGAAGATAACGCCAGTTACCCCTACGAGATCACCAAGATCTGTTTGGTTGAAAATTTGGTAAGAATCTTCCCCTATATTATCCAAACGGACGTAGATTTGGATTTGGCCGCTAATATCCTGGATATGGGCAAATCCCGCTTTCCCTTTTCCGCGCTTCGTCATGACACGGCCAGCGATCGTAACTTCAATTTCTTTTTCTTCAAGATCTTCCTTTTCTAATTCACCATAAGCACTGATTATCTCCTGAGTGTTATGTGTGCGCTCGAATCTGCTCCCGAAAGGGTCTTGTCCATTATCAATCATGGCCTGCATTTTATCGCGCCTTACCTGCAGTTGGTCATTCAATTCTTCATGACTCATGAATATCATCTCCATCTTTATTAATAAATGCCTTATATAATTAATCAGAAATTCTTTTGCATACATATTTATTCTTACATAAAGTAAAGGAATTCAACAGCTTTTTATCTTAAAACGTTGTTTATGTACATATAAAAACTGCCAGGATTACTGGCAGTTAAGATAAGCGTATTATAGGAAAATAGGAAGGTAATGTCAAACATCAGACCATTTGGATATTTTGTTGCTTCGCTTCAATATCATCAACAAGTCCATAAAGAAGCTTTACAACATCTTCCCTTGTTTCACAATCATTAATTCCTTTGCGAGCCGTAGCATTCCCTTTAACACCCTTTAAATACCAAGAAGCATGCTTACGCATTTCACGAACAGCTACATTTTCATTTTTCAACGCAATCAGACGATCCATATGAAGCACGCAAACGTCCATCTTTTCACGAACTGAAGGTTCATCCATCAGTTGACCGGTTTCTAGATATTTTACAGTCCGGTAGATCATCCACGGGTTACCTAGGGCTGCACGGCCGATCATGACTCCATCAACACCCGTTTCCTTCAGCATTCTTTCCGCATCCTGTGGAGTTTCCACATCACCGTTACCGATAAGGGGAATATTAATCGACTTCTTCACTTCACGGATGATGTCCCAGTTAGCTTTTCCTTCATACATTTGAACTCGTGTCCTGCCATGCATGGAAACAGCTTTACCGCCTGCGCGTTCAACAGCCTGAGCATTCTGAATCGCAAAAACATGCTCATCATCCCAGCCAATGCGCATTTTTACCGTTACCGGCTTTTCAACGGCATCAACCACCGCTGAAACCATCTCATAAATTTTGTTTGGATCGAGAAGCCACTTCGCACCCGCATCACATTTAGTGATTTTAGGAACAGGGCAGCCCATGTTGATATCAATGATATCAGCATTTGTATTTTTATCTACAAATTGTGCAGCTTCGACCAAAGATTTCTTTTCACCGCCAAAGATTTGCAAGCTTAACGGCTTTTCTCTTTCATCTATATAAAGCATATTCATCGTTCTAGCATTTTGTAAAACGATTCCCTTATCACTGACCATCTCCGCACAAACAAGACCAGCACCAAATTCCTTGACGGTCAAGCGGAATGCCGAGTTACAGACTCCCGCCATCGGTGCCAGCACTACCGGATTCTTCATTTCTATATTGCCTATTTTTAACACGTTGACCTCCTATAACATTCTTTCATTTATCGTCAGGTGGCTGAAGCTCCTCAATGGAAACATGAAGAATTTCCGCCACTTCCAGTAAAAATGCCTCTGAAGGGTTGCGGTTCCCTCGTTCGACTTCTCCCAGCAAGGAAACGGAAACACCTATTTCCCTCGCAAACCCTTCCTGGGTATAACCCTTTAACTTTCGAAAAGCGCGAATACGCCTTCCCCATTTTTCACCTTCCATAATCGAACTCCTTCTTTATCCGAAATCTGTTCAAGCAGGTCGCTCAAAGGTGCAGCCATTTGCGGAAGTGATATATCAGGGTCCACTTCCATTAAAGGCACGATAACAAAAGCCCTCTCGTGCATACGAGGGTGCGGTACTGAAAGAATCTCTGTCTCAATATTTTCTTGATTATATAACAAAATGTCAAGGTCTATAGTACGGGGACCCCACCTGATTTCCCTTTTTCTTCCTAAATCTTTTTCTATTTTCATACAAGCGTGAAGTAAGTTTTCGGGTTCTAAATCGGTTTCCACTTTAAGAACAGCATTTAAAAAACAGTCCTGGTCTTCATATCCTATCGGGTCTGTTTCATATAAAGAAGAGCAAGCCACCATCTTGATATGCGGATTTTCAGACAATAATTGGAAAGCTCTTCGGAATGTTTCAAGGCGATCCCCTAAGTTCGACCCTATTGAAAGGAAAGCAATATTTACCACAATCAGCGTCCCCTTACAATCTCTATAGCAACCGACTCATAGTGACCTGCTATTGGGGGATCTGGTTTATAAACCTTCACGGTGCATGTCTCGATGGAAGAATATTTATTAAGTAGTTCAGAGGCAATTTTTTCAGCGACAGCTTCCACTAACTTAAAAGGTTCTCCCTCAACAACACTTTTACACACTTCATATAACTCGCCATAGTTGATTGAGTCTTCAAGCTTGTCACTATTCCCAGCCTTGGCTAAATCAGTCTGAACGATTAAGTCCACTTTAAACCGCTGACCAAGCTTCGTTTCTTCCGGAAAAACTCCATGATAACCATAAAACTCCATCTTATTCACATATATCTTATCCATTTCATTCACCTTTTCCTAATAGAGCGTCCATCATCTTTGCTGCCCGGGCCATTTCCTTCACATCATGTACACGAACCATCTGACAGCCTTGTTGAATTCCATGGCAAATTGTAGCGGCAGTGCCTTCCATCCTCTCACTAGGCGGCAGGTCAAGAACATGGCCAATCATGGACTTTCTCGATGTCGCCAGCAGCACGGGATAACCTAATGATACCAGCTTATCAAGATTCCTCATCATTTCCAAATTAAACTTTAAATCTTTCGCAAATCCAATACCTGGATCGAGAATGATGTTTTCATCCTTGACTCCCGCATCCTTTACCAATATGATGCTTTCGAATAAATCTTGAAGTACATCCCGGACAAAATGTCCATACTCCATATTATCCCTGTTATGCATCAAGATAATCGGCACCTTATATTCCGCAGCAACCTTTGACATCAAGGAATCGGCTTTACCTCCCCAAATATCATTTAATATATGGGCTCCTGCCTTTACCGCCTCTTCTGCAACTCTTGATTTATACGTATCGACCGATATTGGAATCTCAATATTACGCGATATCGCTTCAATAATCGGGGCGACTCTCTCTATTTCCTCTTCATCCGATATCCTCTCATAGTTAGGACGGGTTGACTCACCACCAACATCCAATATATCCGCCCCATCGTTGACCATTCGTTCGGCATGCTTTAAAGCAGCATCTATCCGATTATATTTTCCGCCATCCGAAAAGGAGTCCGGCGTAACATTCAAAATCCCCATGATTAAGGTTTTCTTGCTGTAATCCAAATCAAATGAACCGCATTTTATTTTTGATGCTCCTGCTAATGACATCCAACGTTCTCCTTCACCTAAAGAAATCTATATATACGAGTTTACCCATTTACATAGGTATAGTGCAAGCTCCATGAAAATCAGGGATACTTCAGCATACTTTGCTACAAAAAGAAAAGCAAAGCCCCTTAGGAACTTCGCTTCTCATTTAGTGTCTAGTCTTACTCAAAGTTATATAATGGTGTACTTAAGTAGCGTTCACCATTACTCGGTATTATGGCAAGGACCTTTTTGCCTTTTCCCAGTTTGTCAGCCACTTTAATGGCAGCTGCAATTGCGCCTCCAGAAGAGATTCCGCCTAGGATTCCTTCCTCTTTTGCTGCGCGGCGGGCATAATCAAACGATTCCTCTGTATTGACTTGAATGATTTCGTCATAGAGATCTGTATTCAAAATACTAGGAACGAAGCCTGCTCCGATTCCTTGGATTTTATGAGGTCCTGGAGTACCACCCGATAATACTGGAGAGTCCGCAGGTTCAACAGCGTAAATTTTAATGTCAGGGAATTTTTCACGCAGGACTTCACCGGCACCTGTTATGGTTCCGCCAGTACCGATTCCGGCAACGAATGCATCCAGGCCTTCATCTCCAAAGGCTTCAACGATTTCAGGGCCTGTAGTGTTCCGATGTACTTCAGGGTTGGCTTCGTTTTCGAATTGCTGTGGAATGAAGTAACCTTTTTCTTTAGACAGCTCAGTCGCCTTTGCGATTGCACCCTTCATTCCTTCAGGCCCAGGAGTAAGAACTAATTCTGCCCCATATGCGCGAAGCAAGTTACGGCGTTCCAAGCTCATCGTCTCCGGCATAACCAGAATTGATTTATAGCCCTTTGCCGCAGCTACCATTGCCAAACCTATTCCCGTATTTCCGCTTGTAGGTTCAATGATCGTATCACCTGGCTTAAGAGTACCATTTTTTTCTGCCGCTTCGATCATCGCAAGGGCGATACGGTCTTTTACACTACTGCCTGGGTTAAAATACTCAAGTTTCAAATAAATATCTGCACTGTTTTCATTTTGAAGCTTGTTTAACTTAACAATAGGTGTTTGTCCAATTAAATCGATTACAGAATTAGCTATACGTGCCATTTTCTCCACTCCCTTATCATTTCAATACCGAGTATGTTTATTGGTTTTATAATTTTAAAGTTACCAGTTTTAATAGTTCATTGTCAATGATTATATACTATATTCTAAATTTTCTCACACAACCATTGACCTACTTTTCTTCCTTCAATCCATAAAACCATTCTACATCAAATTCGTCCCAGAAAATTTTCCCTGAGACCGGTGCCTGAATCTGTTCAAGAGCTATTTGGCGATGAATCTTATCTTTAACTTCTTCATATTCATACTGCTTGCCCTCTATTCTTTCATGCAGGTAGAGAACGGCCCAGCCATCCTCCGTTTGGATTGCATCACTCCACTTTTTCACCTTCAATTTCTCGGCAGCGGTAATGTATTCCTTGGAGACTTGCTCGTTATCCTGGGATATATAACCCATGTCGCCTCCTTGATTGGCAGTGAATTCATCAAGGGACTTCTCCATTGCCAAGACATCAAAGGAGACACCTTTCTCCAGTTCACGTATGACTTGGTCTGCCTGCTTTTTTGTAGAAGTGGTGATATGGGAAATATGGAAAGCAGTAGGAATTCTGTAGATATCCTTATTATTATCATAATGACTCCGCATTGCCGTTTCGGAAACCGAAACGTCCTTAGTGAGGAGCTTCTCGAGAAGGAGACTCGACTGAATTTCCTGCCTCAGTTGATCGTTACTTTTATTAAGGTTCTGACCGGCAGTCCCATACATCGTTTTCATCATTTTAAGTTCCCGATCAAGCTCTTCATCCGAAGTCTTCACTTTGTATTTTTCAGCTGCCTGTTTCACTACCTCTTTATCGACCATTTCCTCAAGTACATCTTCCCCATATCTTTTTTCGAGCTCATTAATCCATGCTTCCCGGGAAATATCCTTGGATCCAACCTTTGCGGCGGTTTCTTCCCCAATGACGGATTTTGAAATGATTAGTGGTTTTATGACAAAGATAATGATAGTCAATAGGTTCAACAAGGCAAGGCCAGCAATAATCGCCCGAAGCTTTTGTTTTGGCAAACCCTTATCCCCCGTAAATTATTTTTTTGTTTCTGCCTCTAAGTCCTCGAGTTCTTCCTTCGAGAATTGGTAGGTCTGATTACAAAAATGACAATGCGCCTCCGCTTGTCCGTCTGTCTCAATGATATCCCGAATCTCAGCTTGCCCTAGGCTAATCAATGCATTCGCAATTCTTTCCTTGGAACATTGACAGGAGAATTGGACATTCATTTTTTCTAGTATATCCACATTACCCTCACCTAAAATTTCGGTTAGGATTTCTTCAGGAGTCATGCCACTTTGAATCATCTTGGAAACAGGAGTTATCGTGCTTAGCCGATTTTCGATTTTGGAAATCGTATCTTCGGATGTACCCGGCATCAACTGAATGATAAATCCACCCGCTGCAAGGATTGAATTATCCGGATTCACTAGAACCCCCACCCCCACAGATGATGGCACCTGTTCGGAAGTAACAAAGTAATAAGTGAAATCTTCACCTAACTCTCCCGATACAAGCGGTACTTGCCCCGAAAAGTAATCACGAAGACCAATGTCTTTGATAACAGTCAGCAATCCATCGGTACCCACCGCTCTCCTTACATCCAGCTTTCCCTGCTCATTCAAATCAAAGTGGGTTTGCGGGTGAGTGACATATCCGCGGACTTCTCCCTTTGCATTGCTGTCGACCAGGATGGAACCAATCGGTCCACCGCCCTCGATTTTAATCGTCAGCTTTTCTTCACCTTTTAACATTCCGCCCATCATAACGCCTGCCGTCATAGCCCGTCCAAGGGCAGCAGAAGCAGTAGGCCATGTATAATGGCGTCGCTGCGCTTCTCCTACGGTGTCTGTTGTTGAAACAGCATATGCCCGTACCTGTCCTTCATAGCCTAACGCCTTTATTAGATAATCCTTCATTTTTTTTGCTCCTTTCAAGCTTTGTATTACTTCTTCACTTGCTCACGGTTACGTTTATA
The DNA here is from genome assembly GCF_044762725.1 of Peribacillus sp. NPDC096447. NCBI lineage: Bacteria > Bacillati > Bacillota > Bacilli > Caryophanales > Bacillaceae > Peribacillus > Peribacillus sp. NPDC096447. The sequence continues at coordinate 49,002 of NZ_JBIWEV010000014.1, read as the reverse complement.
AATCAGCTGCAGCCCCTTCAAGGTCAAAAATGGCTCCACAACGTCAATCACAGTGGACTCGTTGGCAATTAAGGTAGCCAGTCCGCCTGTCGCTATTACCGTTGGTTCTAGATTACTTTGCGCCTTAATTCGATTAACGATTCCTTCTACCTGTCCAACATATCCATACAAAATGCCAGCCTGCATGGCGGACACCGTATTTTTCCCAATAATCCCTTCCGGTCGGCTGATTTCTATTCTTGGAAGTTTGGCTGCTTTTGAATAAAGTGCTTCAGTAGAAATATTTATACCCGGAGCAATGGCTCCGCCCATGTATTGTTTATCCTCATTTATGTAGCAATATGTCGTTGCCGTGCCAAAATCCACGATAATGAGAGGGCTTCCATATTCCTGAATGCCTGCAACCGCATTAACGATTCGGTCAGCTCCCACCTCACGGGGATTTTCGTATTTAATATTCAATCCAGTTTTTATTCCAGGTCCAACTATTAGCGGTTTAATTCCAAAGTATTTTTTGCACATGCGTTCAAGCGCAAACATAATCGGCGGAACTACCGAAGAAATAATGATTCCATCAAATTGATCAAACGAAAGACCTTCATGTTGCAGCAAAGACTTTATGACCATTCCATACTCATCTTCTGTCTTGTGACGGTTAGTCTCTATTCGCCAATGATATTTTAAAATATCTTCATCGTATACGCCTAATACAGTATTCGTATTCCCAACATCCAATACAAAAATCATCGCTTCATCACTCCGGTAAATTATTCTCCAACATCATATCACACTGTTATTTCCCACGCTATTAGTCGCACTTTTCGAAGGGTACCCCCAAAAACTTTATCATAAGAGTTAAGAAAAGGGTATTTCCGAGGCGGAAATACCCTTTTGAATTTAGTCAACTTAAGACTTTTTATTGTCATCTTCGTTCGGGAAGGAAAGCGGCTGATCTTGAGGTGCACCTTCTTTGATTGGAGGAGTATTCAATCCTTCCTCCGTTATTTCAAGGTCCTCAGGTCCTCTTTTATCCAATGGATCTAATAGGGCCTCTTTTTCTTCCTTCTTCTTATTGATGTTCACCTTGACATTCTCATCAGTGGTTAAATTCCCATTCAGTGCCGTATAATCACGTTCTGGCAATTTACCATTATGGAATAAACTTTTGATTTGTTCAGCATCAAGTGTTTCCACTTCAAGCAAGGTTTTTGCAACCAAATCAAGTTTTTCACGATTTTCAGTAAGTATCTTCTTACATCTTTCGTAAGCTTCCTTGATGATACGTTGAATTTCAAGATCGATTTCATATGCTATTGCATCTGAATAGTTTTGATCATTGTTGAAATCGCGGCCTAGGAAGACCTGACCTTGAGAATTACCGAATTGAAGCGGCCCGAGCTTACTCATGCCATATTCCATAACCATGCTCCGAGCTATGCCCGTTGCACGCTGGAAGTCGTTATGCGCACCGGTACTCACTTCTCCGAATGTAACTTCTTCGGCTACACGGCCACCCAATAGTCCTACGATTTTATCTTTAAGCTCAGGTTCCGTCATGAAGAAACGATCTTCTTTCGGCAGCATAACTGCATAACCGCCAGCTTGACCACGAGGGACAATCGTAACTTTATGAACGACCTCGGCATCATCCAGAACCAATCCAATAATGGTATGGCCCGCTTCATGCCACGCTACGATATTTCTTTCCTTTTTGGAAATGACACGGTTTTTCTTGGCAGGTCCAGCGATAACACGATCCGAAGCTTCATCCAAATCGGACATGTCGATCTTCTTCTTATCTTGACGGGCAGCTACAAGAGCCGCTTCATTCAGTAAGTTTTCAAGATCGGCACCAGAAAATCCTGGAGTACGCTGAGCGATCGCTTTCAAATCGACTGTTTCTGCTAAAGGTTTATTGCGTGCATGCACTTTCAGCACTTCTTCACGGCCCTTGACATCAGGTCGCCCTACCGTTATTTGACGGTCAAAACGTCCTGGACGCAATAATGCCGGATCCAATACATCAGCACGGTTAGTCGCAGCAATGATTATGATTCCTTCATTACCACCGAAACCATCCATCTCCACCAGGAGTTGGTTCAATGTCTGTTCACGTTCATCGTGTCCGCCACCAAGACCTGCGCCACGTTGACGTCCGACTGCATCAATTTCATCGATAAAGATGATACATGGTGCATTCTTCTTAGCATTTTCAAACAAATCACGAACACGGGATGCACCGACACCCACAAACATCTCAACAAAATCAGAACCACTGATTGAGAAGAAAGGAGTTCCGGCTTCACCAGCTACTGCTCGTGCTAGTAAAGTTTTACCTGTACCAGGAGGCCCAACTAAAAGTACCCCTTTAGGAATACGGGCACCAAGCTCGGCATATTTGCGAGGGTCTTTCAAGAATTCAACGACCTCGACAAGTTCCTGCTTTTCTTCGTCCGCTCCGGCAACATCATTGAAGCGTACTTTTTTCTTATCATCATTATACAATTTCGCCTTACTTTTCCCGAAGTTCATGACGCGGCCACCACCGCCGCCTTGAGCTTGGTTAAGTAAAAAGAAGAAGAGGATAAAAATGATTACAAATGGAATGATGGAAGTGAAAAATGTCACCCAGCCACTTGTCTTTTCTGGAGGTTCGACAGTGATGATGTCTTTATCCAGCTTGGTTACAGCGTCATTGATCCGGCTTTGCGAATACTCACTGAAAGGCACGTACGTCACAAAGAATTTGTTTTCCTCATAACCTTTGAGCTTTCCTGTGATTTCAAATACACTGCTTTCGGGCTGCATCGTAAGTGATGTAACGTCCCCACTCTCCAAATGCTTATAGAATTCATCTTGGGTCAATTTTACGTTTGGTTCATTGTTATTATTAAAAATGCTTACAATCCCAATGATGACCAAAAAGATCAGTAAATAAAATATGGTATTACGGAAGATCCGATTCATCCCTTACCTCCTCCCACGGGTAAACAAACTATAGTAAATACTATCATACAAAATTAATGAATTACAATAATTTAACACCGCTGTTTTTATCTGGTCTTCTCTTTCAAACAGGTACGATTAATTCGAGTAAATTTCAGGCTTCAATATGCCAATATACGGGAGATTACGATACTTTTCCGCAAAATCTAGACCATATCCGACAACAAATGCATCCGGTACGATGAACCCGGCATAGTCCGGAGTGATATCCGCTTTCCTGCCTGTTGGTTTATCCAATAAGGTAACGATTTTAATTGATTTTGCTTTTCGGTAACGGAAAAGTTCCGCAAGATAGCTAAGAGTCAAACCGCTGTCGATAATATCTTCGATGATTAAAATATCCCGGCCCTCAACTGATGTATCAAGATCCTTGATGATTTTCACTTCACCGGAAGATACAGTGGAGTTACCATAGCTTGAAACATCCATAAAGTCCATTTCAAGATGTGTATCAACGCGTTTCAGTAAATCTGACATAAATGGCATGGCGCCTTTCAGCACTCCGATGGCCAACGGGAACTTACCTTGGTAATCAGCTTCAAGCTGCGCACCCAATTCCCTGATTTTCTTTTGAAGTTCTTCCTCTGTTATTAAAACCTTTTCAATGTCGTTTTGCATGGTCATTGTAATTAATTGCCCCCCATGAAGAATTAAGCTTTTTTATATTCTAAGTAGATTAAAGATTTTTCATCAGAAATTATATCCGGCTCAACATTCGATTTCTTTAAACCAGGCAGCCAAATGACCGTTCCCGTTTGATCGATGATGACCGGCCACACATTTCTTTCTAGCATCGGGATCTTTTCATTAATAAAAATATCCTTTAACTTTTTAGTTCCACCTAATCCCTTGACGGCCATCCGCTCGCCTTCATTCCTGGTTCGGACTGTAAGAGGAAGCTGAACAGCTGATTCGGGAAGCATAAAAGAATGATTTCCTCTAAGTACCGGAATTTCTTCTTTTATATAGTGCGCTTTAATCTTATATCCATTCGGAAGAATAGTCTCACCGGGAATTTGTAATTTAAAGGAATATTTATGGCTTTTTTGCCGGAAAAACCTAAACGTGCAAGTTTGATATGATTTTTCCGCAATAAGGCCCTCCGGAAGATGCAATTCTGCAGATGGTTGAGGACTCAAAAACAAAACTAAAAGTTGGTCAATATGTAATGCCGAAAGCGATGAAGGTCTCTCCAAATAAAGATAGTTTAATATTAGTTGAATCGCCCTTCTTTGTAAAGGTTTAGGCATCGCGAGAACCTTATCAATCTGAATAACCGCTTGATCTTTATCCTGTGTGATCCAAACATCGGACATTTTGCTTGAAACCAGGTTCATAAAAAACTCTTCGTCTTCATAAAGCTCTTCACTGAATCGTTGAAAATGCTCATGAACCTTGCCATTTTCTTTCTTTAAAAATGGAAGGACTTCATGTCTAAAACGATTTCTTGCATAGACACCCGTTTCATTGCTCGGATCAAACCTTGGTTCAATATCATGAAGGCCCGCATATTCGATTATTTGGCTTTTCGTGATTTCAAGAAAAGGCCTGATCAGATTCCCGGTATGGAAACGTCTCTTTATAGGAATACCTGCCCTTGCCTTCCCCGTCGCCCCTCTTGTTAAACGCATAAGCATCGTTTCGATTTGATCATCTCCATGATGCCCCAGGACAAGAGTGGAGGCTTGGTGCTTATCCATCATTTCTTCATAAAAAGCAAAACGCAGCTTTCTTGACGTTATTTGTGAACTTTCCCCCGTCTGTTTCATCCGGGCAGGAACATCGATCCTTTTTCCCTCAAATGTAATGCCCCACCGTTCACATATATGCTCGACATATTTATAATCCTCATAGGATTCTTCACCACGAAACATATGGTCAACACTGGCAACGATCATCTCGTAATGAAAAAGAGATTGAATTTCCTTAAGGATATGGAGAAGCACCAATGAATCCGGTCCTCCGGAAACGCCTATTAGCAACTTCGAGTTTTCCTTAATCAATTCGTTTCTATAAATGGTGCTCAGAACTTTTTCCTTTAACATACAATCTTCCTTCTTTATGAACAGGCATTAGTTTTATACGATTCAATCATGAAATGGTTTCAATTATTCCATGGCATTCACCTAATAACTATATCATAACAACTGTTCATATATGTAAAGAACATAGAGCATCGATATGATGGCAACCAGCAAAAAAGTTTCAAAAAAACCGCCACTTTTCTTTTTTGAATGGTTTTGGGACCTTCTTGCTTGTCTCGTTGCAGGTTGAATTGTTTGTGACTGGCCGGTAGCTGCCTGGGTCGGACCCTTTTTCTTCGAGTGATTTTGCTTACTTAGCACCGTGACCAAATCCTCCCGCATTTGAAGGGCAGAATCATACTGCCCGTGAAGTGCTTTATCCAACATCTTTCTATATGGGTGCAATTCCTTTTTCTGCTTAATCAAGTCGTTAAGCTGTCTATACCCCTCCCCTTGCTTGTGGAAACGTCCAGGATAGGCCGAATTGATTATAATCATCGCCACAGCGAACAAGTCATATTGCGGATCGGCCTTTCTTGATCCAAGTCCCCAGTAACCCCTGTCAAAGAACTCGGTGAATTCTTTAACAGATCGCCCAATTAAGGTGGTTCCACCTACATCCACGCACCTCACCTTATAGGCTGGTGAAGTCACGATCAAATTCTCAGGTTTTAAATCGCCGAACACCCAGCCATTGGTATGCAAGGCAGACAAGCTGGTTAAAAGCTGAAGCATTAAGACTCCAATCCATGATGCCCCTTTCTTATCGATGAAACGCAAAAAATCGTGTCCGTGGATATATTCCATGACATAAAAAGGGAGCTGCTTTCCTGTTTTCATGAAATCATCCGCTTCCAAAAAGGAAGGTCCAAGGGTAGACCCCTGGACCTTTGAAAAGGATTTTAGGATATTCATCTCCGAAATAATGGACGTCCCATTATCACTGAGCTTTAAAGCATAATGACGATTTTTGCTTTCAACCAAATAGACGATTCCGTTCGCTCCACACCCCAATTCCTTAATTATTTTGTACTGGTTTTTATTCCATTTTCCAGTGACCAAACTGCCAGGCAGGAGTTTACATTGATTCCTCAAAGTATTGTTCATCATCATGTGATAACAATCCCCTCAATGAACGTTTTTTATTGAAATATGTTAAAGCTTCACGAATGGCTGGACCTGTCGGAGTGAGTCCCCCTGTACTAAGCTTAGGAAAAGTTGCCGTCAGGGCTTCAAGGTTCGGGGTCCAATCCAGCAACTTTTCAACATCATTTCTTTTCCCAGGAAATACGAATACGGAAAAACGGCTGTCACCCATTCTTGCATTCATGCTAAGGGAAAGATCTAATAAGGAATCTTTTACTGTAGGCAGTTTATGTTTCATGCTTGCACTGGTATCAACAAGAATCAGTACTTCGAGCTTGCTCGTTTCCCCAAGCTCATCGACCACCTCCATCACTTCTCCTCGTTTATCCGGCGGAAGATCCTCCATCGTTTTTGAATCTCCAAGTATTTGTTGAAGTTCGCGATTGATAACTCCCTGTATAGTTTGAGTCATTGCCTTTTGTGTCACCATTTGGACGGTTTGGGACAACTGCTGGGCATAGACTATTTGACTTACGCCACCTCCTGAACCAGCAATCTTCTCGATTTCCTTAAGACCCTTTTCATCTATCACATCATTTTCCATGACACCTATGACATTGATGGTTATGCCTTGCTTCCTTGCTAATTCAGCCATGGCAGACGGCTCCTCACCATGATTTGAACATCCGTCGGTTATAAGCAAAATCTGTCTTAATGTTCCTGCTTTCATGTTTTGCTCTCCCTTCCTATCAATTTGTTACCATAATTGACTAAAAAGGGGGAATTTATACGCTAAGACATCGCATCAAGTCACATCATGGAGCGGAGTGATTGAAAAGTCTCTTTACCTTTTAACCTTCTTCCATTTCACCACCTCATTTTTGGTTTTATTTATTTTATATATAAACGGCCTACTGGGCCTTTTTACGTTTTGGAGAAACGGGAATGGATGCCCATTTCGGTGTGTTATGCTTGATTTTCGATGTTACCACTGTCATGTCATCATCTATGATCCCTTTTGTTCGGATGACCTCTTCCAATATTAAATCAGAAATTTCCTGCGGATCGTCTGTTTCCATTTCCTTGATTTTCCGTTTTAGCCAGAACTCGATATTTTCGACATGTGAGGGGCCATCGAACACTCCATCGCTCATCATGATTAGTATGTCCCCTGCCTTGAGCTCTTCTGATACAACATCAACATCGAAATCCTGGATGATTCCCATAGGGAGGTTACTTGATTCAATTTTTATTATCCTATCCCCCCTTTTAATGAAACTCGGTATCGAACAGATTTTTAAAAACTTAGCCTTTGCGTCCTGAAGATCAATCATTGCCAAATCAAGAGTCGAAAATATTTCATCGGTAGTGCGTAGAGATAATACGGAGTTTACGGATTTAATGGCTATTTTTTCTTCAATTCCCGATTGTAAAAATTTTTGGAGCAGCTTCAATGTCTCTGTACTTTCAAAATGGGCCCTTTCCCCATTTCCCATTCCATCACTAATGGCTATTGCGAATTTGCCGCAGCCAATTTCCATGGTCGTATGACTATCTCCTGATACAAGCCCTCCCCCCTTGGCAGCATGAGCCACACCCGTTTCGACCGTGAATTTTTTTGCTGACCTAAATATCACCTCACATTGCCCGTTTGGATACGTTGCACACTCTTCTGAATGAACGACTATCGTTTCCCCTAAAATGTCAGAAAGCATAGGTGCAATCAATTTTTCACATTCCCCTCTGCCCTGGCAGTATGGGACACTCATCTCTATATCAACATTCCCTTGTTCTAGACTGTATATTTCTACATGCCCTATGTGCAGGCCAAAATCCTGGATGGCTTCCAAAATGGATTCTTCATGTACATGATGATTCTTCCTTTCCCTTTGAATTTCTTTCGCAAAATCATCCATTACTGCCGAAACGCCCCGCAGTTGATCCGCAACCAGTTTCCGGCTTTCCTTCACCTGCCTTTTTAATTTTTGGTTTGCTTCAAAATAAGTAAGCTCCTGTGATATCGCCCCAATGACCTGAGGCCCGCGGCTACAATATTTCCCCCATTCCTTCGAAGTCTTTTGGGGGAGCTGACCATTATTTTCACTTAATTGAAGCATAATTTCCTGCATGCCGTCATAGGTTGTATTAAAGTTCTTGGACCAGCACTGTTCCTTTTTAAAACAAAGCTGGCACGTCTTTTCCGTTACATTACTTAAGAAGTAGTCGAATTCTTTCTCATCTTCCTCCAATCTCCCCCTTTCATCCACTTGGGAAAAGCTATTGGAGAGCGCCTCAAATACATGTGAGAATTGCTCCACCCTTTGAGCTGTGACATCCCTCACTTTTCGGGCATACTGCTGCTGTTCATCAGAATTCTCGACTGTTCCCGGTATATGTTTCGCTATTTTGTTGATTATGGATGACGGTGTCAATATAAATAGGGCCACAGCTATAATTGATTCATAGAGGGTCACCATAATATTGCTGGTGCCCTCACCATATAAACCTATCAGTAATGTAGCAATCATGAGGCCTGCGGCAACCCCTATCTTCCTTCCCTCCTTCAACAAACCGCCCAGAAGCCCGGAAAAAGCGAGAAGGCTCATTTGATAGAGACTAGCAATACTTGCCAGGCTGAATATCAATCCAGTAACTACACCTACAGTGGAGCCTATGGCGGCCCCTCCCGCCAGCCCGAAGAGGAGGACCAAGTATCGCGAGAATATATGGTCGAGTGATAGATCGTATATCATCCAGCCGATGGTTCCGGTCATCACCGAAGCCAGCAGGATGATGATGCTGACGATTTCCTCCGTCTTTAATGATTGGGACTTTGTCCGAATGGTCAGCATCGGGATGGACTGTATGAAGATTAAAGTTAAGATCATTGCGAGTCCCGCCTCTACTCCTATCATCATCAAGTCGTACAGCTGAATCGTTCGGAATACCAGATATTGCTCGGCAAGGTTGACCAGGAATAGTGAAGCAAAGACGTACATCGACATCGTCTTGAATTGTCCTTCCACGGCGGGCCTCTTGATTTTATGAAATAACAGGAGCAGGAACGCCGATGCAAAGATGACTAAACTATTCGAATAGTGAACGGTCAGCCCACCTGCAATCAATCCGAATAAAGCAAGTGGTGCCCTGTCACGTCTCATGAGAAACACGGCTGCGAAAAACGGAAGTCCAAATGGTGCCAGCTGCGAAAGAATTAATGCCCGTCCTAATAAAAAACCGATGATTGCTAAAGAGATACCTTTTTTTATGAATATGTCTTCCGTCTTCATTTGCAGTTGTTGGATCCAATTGATGGCCTCTGCCTTCGCTTCTTTTAACTGAACATCACCAAGAGGTTCCATCATAGGTCTTTCTACTTTTTCCATTTCAACACCCCATTCGTATTAGTGATTTTTATTATATAGAGGGCTTGTCTATTTTTTTGTCAGAATTTTATAAGCGGATAAGAAAAACGTTCGACGAAATTCTTCTTGAACAATCATTTGTATACAGGTTTTTGTACCTTTTTTTCCAATACAGAAACGGGTGTTCTTTTTTTTTTGAAGAAAAGCAAAGTTTTTAGGTTATTTTTGCGGAAAATAACACGAATAAATAATCAGGGAATGGAAACCGACAAACTTTATTTTTTTTGTTGACATTTATTCTTCACGAATGTAAGATATAACTTGTGCTTCAGTAGCACTTACCATTATGGCGGCGTAGCTCAGCTGGCTAGAGCGTACGGTTCATACCCGTGAGGTCGGGGGTTCGATCCCCTCTGCCGCTATCTTTTTTTCATGAAAATAATGGCCCGTTGGTCAAGCGGTTAAGACACCGCCCTTTCACGGCGGTAACACGGGTTCGAATCCCGTACGGGTCATCAAATACAAAAGCGCCTCTGAACACTTATCTCAGTAAGTGTACAGAGGCGCTTTTTTTATGTTGTTGATAATTAAAAGAAGACAAGCCGGCAAGCTTGCCTTTATCTACACTATGAATAATTTCACAGGAAAAGTTGCTAAACTATTATTTTCAGCAGCAGTTTTATCCGCGTCTTCCTCCTCGACCTCCCCGTTTCGTTTCGGTGCTACGTTTAAGGGTCGTTAAGCGGTCTTCGCTATCTTTTAAGAATTTAGCCATTTTTTGCTCAAAGTTTTCCTTCGGTTGGAAACCATTACCTTTCGAGCGGAAGTCTTTGGAACGGCTGTCATTCCCTCTTCCTTGGCGCGGACGTGGTGTGTATGCAGGTTTTTGCTCAGCTTCAGGACGGTCTATCGCTTTTTTTATGGACAAGCCAATCTTGCCATCTTTAACATTGATGACTTTGACCTCAACTGTATCGCCCACTTTTAAATGATCATTGATATCCTTGACATAGTTATCAGCCACTTCACTGATATGGACAAGACCGGTTGAACCTTGAGGTAGCTCTACAAATGCACCAAAATTAGTTATGCCTGTTACTTTACCTTGTAACTTGCTGCCTACTTCGATTGACATAAAAAAAATGTTCCTCCTTAGAAATGTTAAAAAATCTCTTCTCTCTATATTATAACGAAAGTAAAAAAACAGTGTCAATATTAGTCACTATCTTCCTTCCCTTTTGGAAGGGTAAATATGATTTCGCCTTTTTCAGATAAGAAATAATCCCGTCTGGCTATTTTCGCTATATAGTCGTCGTCATTAAGCTTTACGATTTCTTCTTTAAGAAGGGTCTCGTCTTTTTTCAATTCAGCTAACTTTCCCTTCAATTCTTCCTTCTGTTGTACTTTCTCATCCAGTGCAACATTTTGCGTTATGAGGGTGGAAACGGCAAAAATCAAAAAGACAGCGGCGAAAACTGAGTAAAGAGTTAATCTACGCATTAGACCACGCTTCTTTTTTTCTACGGTTTGTACTTTTTTCTCTTGTTGAGCGACGTAGGGATTTTCTATTTTTGCCACTTTCCTTTTACGCAGGCTACTCATTTTTTATCGCTCCTCATTTCTTTTTATTTCTCCATCTATTTAGCGTTCTAAATATAGAATTCTTTATTTTCAATAAAATCCCTTTTCCTTTATTATAAAACTTCCCGACGTTTTTCGTAACAAAAACCGGCAATAAATTCCATATATAGATCAGAATCCATTTTAATGGCCTCCAGAAAATATTCAAAATAAAGAGAAGTATTTTCCCCGCCCATTTTAATATTGCTAAAACGAACTTACCTATCCCGAAGATGATGGCTATTACAGATACTATTACCCATTTTATCGGAACAAATATCAGCATGTGAACCGAATTCGTTATAAATCTCGCCAACTTTATCACAAGTATTATCAAAAACTCTAAAAAACGTTGATAGAAACCTTTGAAAAGTGCTTGATAAGCTGAAAAACCGCATAATAAGGCCAAAAATAAATAAAGGCGAAACTCTCCCTCATTCACTAAAAACAAAACATAAAAAATTAGGAGACCCTGAATGATCCAGAAAAGGAAGTCATGGATGAATACAATCCACCTTTTCCTTTCTGATCGTTTCAGGAACCGGCTATACGTATCCAGGGCAGCTCCAAAGCCACTGCCCATGCCTATCATCGCAAGCAACGTATAAAATTGAATCGTTAAGGTCATTTGAACAATTTGCCAAAGAAGCCTTTAGCTTTCTCCCCTGATTGCTCATCTAAATAAACAAGGTCGAAAATCTTTCCCTTAATGGAGACGATGCCTTTATCAACGTCTAAATTCTTCATTTGCAAGTTTTGGCCCCGGATAGATAAGAATCCCATTACAGTTTCGAGCAGAAACTCCTCATTATCAAAACTTTCAACTTGTTTGACACCGGTAATATCAAGTAAACGGCGGCCTTTCATCGTTACATCATGTTCTTGGGTCGTTCCCTTTGTGTAACCAGCATTCGGATCATTATATTGGCTCATTTCTTCATCCCTCACAGTACCACTGATTTTGTACAAGTGTATGTCCGTAAGAGCGGAATTAGAACCAAGCCTGTCCTTACTCCTCCGCTAGCTTTTCTTCCTTTACGATGGTATACATATCTGCAGCCGCTTCTTTTTTCGTCGTTTCTTGAATTTTATCGACACGTACCGTAACGAGCTTTTGACCGAATCGTACAGTCAATTCATCGCCATCTTTCACATTCGAACTTGCTTTGGCCTGTTGTCCGTTAATCGTGATTCTCCCTTTATCCGCAACCTCTTTCGCAAGTGTGCGGCGCTTGATCAACCTTGAAACTTTTAGGAATTTATCCAATCTCATCGACATTAAAATCTCTCCCTTAATTAAAGTCCTTTAGCTTTTGCTTCATCCCAATATGAATCCAGTTCTTCCAATGTATAATCCTCAAACTTTTTGTCTGCCCTTTGAATGCACTCTTCTATATATGTAAAACGCCGATGGAATTTCTGGTTTGCTTTGTAGACGGCTTCTTCCGCTTGTATGTCATAATAACGTGAAATGTTGACAAGCGCAAAAAAGAGGTCGCCGAGCTCTGATTTTATTCTTTCGACATCCCTGTTCGGGCTTAATATTTCCTCTTCCAATTCCTGCACTTCTTCCCTGACCTTTTTCCACGCTTCGGAAACCTCATCCCAATCAAATCCGACCTTCGCAGCCCTTTTTTGGTACTCTTCGGCCCGAAGTAAGTTTGGCAGCGATTTCTCAATCCCATCCAGTATGGATTGCGGAGCTTTTGTTTCGCTCCCTTTTTCATTCTCTTTGATTTTCTGCCAGTTCACTAATACATCTTCCTCGCCGTTCACTTCAACATCTCCGAATACATGAGGGTGGCGTCGAATCATTTTCGCCGTAATGCCTTCAATCACATCATCTATCGTGAACATGCCCTCATCTTCACCGATTTGTGAATGAAGCATCACTTGAAGCAGGACATCCCCAAGTTCACCAACCATGCCCTCATCGTCCTCTTCATCGATGGAATCAATCAGCTCATATGCCTCTTCTATTAGATATTTCTTCAAGCTTTCATGAGTTTGTTTCTTATCCCAAGGACATCCGTCAGGACCTCTAAGTTCTGCGATGACCTGACGCAGCTTAGAAAACTCCCTGTATCGTAAAGCTTCTTCCTTAACAGGCGGGACATAAACACTCGTCAAGTTACTTAACTCCATCTGACGGTCGAGTTCGAACAGAGCGCATTTTGTCACTTTTTCCTGACTGCTTCCTGCTGCTGTAACGATATATACCTCGTAGTCATCCGGTAGCTTTTCCATTAAAGTCAGCTTCACATTGGACGCACTGAATGCGTCATACACCTGTCCGATTATCATATGCTGGGTAATGTGCAAATCATCTGGTGAAAGATCTGTTCCATCCAATAGCTGGAACCCTTCAATCGGATCGATTTTAACAGCCTGAAACAAGGGATCAAGGAAACTTTGCCCGCCTTCCAGCTTAATGGCTATTCCAAGAGCCGGACCCTTTTCGAGCAAAAGCTGAACCGTTTTTTCCGCTACCATAGGATGCCCCGGAACTGCGTAAAGAACGGAACGGTTTGAAGCCTCTTGCAATAATGTTCCGGCAATTTCTTCATATACCGCTTCAAATTGGTCGTGCTTTTCATATATCCCGTCAAACGCCGTGAAATTGATTCCTTCCCTTTTCAAATCCCCGATTACCGGATGATCAATCGTTCTGACGAAACATTGTTCTGTTTGTAGCAATTTTTTATAAATTCCTAGTGGAAGCTGATCTAAATCCCCTGCACCAAGGCCTATTATCGTAATCTCATTCATGATTTCGTATACTCCTATTCGTTATTATAAATCGTTTAAGCTTTGAACCTGCAGGTATAAGTGCAAGTTCTTCTTCACCAAATAAGCCTGCACGAATGGCGGTCATCACAAAAACGGCTGCACCGATCCCTACACCCGTCAAAGCTTGGATCGTAGCTAACAACCGGCTTTCGCCTGAGGACATCAATTCGAATAAGCCATTGAATAAAACAACCGCCGCACCCATGTAAACCGTACTCTTCAAGATTATTAACACGTGCTTCTTTTCAATTAATGTCTTTTTAATATGTACTCTCAATACCACATAAAATAAAACAGTCATGATCATAAACGCAAGCACTGTTGCCGAGGCTGCTCCCGCGATTTTGTAATGGGGCACCAGGACAAGGTTCAAAGCCCACTTGCTGACCACACCCACAAGCGTAATGACCACCGGTATGAACGAATAGCCTAAGCTTTGAATCACTGCCGCTTCTGCCATCATGACGGATGTGAATAAGATCGATAAAGAGAAAATTGCTAAAGTAATGGTCCCTTTAACATCCATGAACAGCATATGATTGACAGGCTTCATCGTCACCACCAGCCCGATCGCAGCTGCGAGTCCTATCGTTGCGCTTACACGAAGCGCCAGTTTGATTTTATTCAATAATTCATGTTCACTTTTCCTCTTGACGAATCCGGATATTACAGGTACAAGCGCCAATGCAAAAGAATTAGCCACGACTGTACCTAGCTGAAGCAAAGGCTGTCCCCGGTCATATACCCCTTTCCATTCTTTGGCTTCCTTTTCCCCCATCCCCGTTTCCCTTAGTAGGGAATATAGGTGCAGAGAATCGACAAACTGAAACAAGATAAGGATCAAGCCAGTTATGCAAAAGGCCAACCCTTGGAAAACCAGGACTTTGGAGATTTTGATGAAATTTACCGGTTTGATTCTCATCCGTAAAAAAAGCTTCCATTCTTCTCTTAAAATAACGAAAGCAATAAGCAGTACCAGGCCAGTTATGCCGCCGGTTATCGAACCGAGGACCGCCCCCTTGCCGACCACATAAGGAGAGTAGCCCTGATGCACGAATATTGTGGAAAGAACCAGTATCGTCAACACACGGATGCATTGTTCAGCGACCTGTGAACTTGCCGTCGGTAACATGTCGTTTATTCCTTGAAAATAACCTCTTAAAACAGATGCAATCGGCATTAATAGATAAGAATAGGCAACGATTCTCAGCAGACCGGCTAAATGCGGATCCTTCATCCACCCTGCAATCCAATCAGCGCCAAGGAACAGTGCAGCAAACATCATGACTCCTATCGAACTTAAGACTACGAATGATGTCATTAAAATGTCATTGACCGCAAATTTATTTTTGGAAGACTCCCGTTCAGCAATAAGTTTGGATATGACTACCGGAAAGCCGAGTGTTGATAATGTAAAAGCAACACCGTAGAAGGGATATACCTGTTGATAGATATAAAACCCGATGTCACCCGCAATGTTCTGATAAGGTATGCGATAGGCCGCACTCAATACTTTTACGATAATCGCTGCTGCGCTCAAAATCAGCGCACCTCGAAACAGTTCATTTGATGTTTTATAAGGCTTTTCAGCCATTCTTTTTCCCCTTTTCACTCATATGTGGTAGTTATTATAGCATAATTCTAGTGGTTATTTTTCAATCCCAGCCATACTGTTAATTATTTTCCATATCCACTTTTTTTTAGAATTGCAAAAAGGACAGCGCGATTGCTGCCCTTTCCACCTTTAAAAATATAATGGCATGTCCAAAGTTACTGTTCCATTTGCCTAGCTAGGAAGCTTGCTGCTGTTTCAACCGATTTCTGTTCCACTTCACCAATGGTACTATCTTTAGAGAAAATCAAGACGGCACCAATCGGGTCGCCACTCGCAATGATCGGAGCTGCAGTATAAGATTGGACTTCTTCATCATTGGAATCAACGAATGAAACTTGTCCGTTCGGAGACTCGAGGACAGGATTTCTTTCTTCCATGATTTTTTCCACTAGTTCACTAACACTTTTATTTAAGTATTCTTTTTTGGAGCCGCCTGCCACTGCAATGTAAGTATCCCTGTCACAAATCATAACTGGGTTTCCAAGGCTATCATAAAGTGCTTCTGCATATTCCCTAGCAAAATCGCCTAATTCACTAATAGGAGAGTATTTCTTAAGGATGACTTCTCCATCTCTATCCACAAATATTTCCAGTGGATCTCCTTCACGGATACGGAGGGTCCTGCGAATTTCTTTCGGGATGACGACTCTTCCTAAATCATCAATTCGGCGAACGATACCAGTTGCTTTCATCTAATGTTGCCTCACTTTCATCTAATTGATTTGATAAATCCTCATTTTGTAGCAAAATCATCACCAGCTATTGTACTTAGTATTTTTCTAATGGTAAGTTCTATGCACTTTGAAAAAATTTTTCTTTTTGTTGCATTTTTTTACCATGGTACCTAAAAAAATTCTTCAAGAGGACTATCATTCAATTTTAGTTTTTTGTGGCTTGCGTCTCTTTTTTTACATACTGTAAACCCTTGGTCATCTCAAATAAGATATTAAGCCATTTGCTTTGTTCTACGCCTTTTATGTGCAGGACCAGCTTCATTCTATTGCCGTCCATGCCGAAGCCGACCATACGGCCATACTTCGATCCCAGCTCGAACACCTTTTGTCCATCCACATTGCTGCTGACCTTTTCCCTAAGGATAATGCTGATTTCCTGCTTTAATTGCTTAATGCTTTCAATTCCGGCCTTTTCAGCATATACCTTCATTTCGGCAATCATGAATAAATAGGAAACTTCTTCTGGATACTCTCCGAAACGATCGATCATTTCATCCTGTAATTCTTCCACTTCTTCAAGCGAAGCAATACCTCTGAACCTTTTATACATTTCTATTTTCTGATGTCCATCCATTATGTAGGCATCAGGGATATAAGCATCCACTTCAACGTCGATTTCAAGGGTGTTCTTTTCTTCGGCAGGTTGGTCATTACGTTTCGCATCTACCGCTTCTTTCAGCATTTGTGAATACAGATCAAAACCAACTGAATCGATGAAGCCATGTTGTTGAGCCCCTAGAATGTTCCCAGCTCCCCTAATGGATAAATCACGCATCGCGATTTTGAACCCTGAACCCAATTCTGTAAATTCCTTAATGGATTGAAGACGTTTTTCTGCAACTTCCGTCAACACTTTATCTTTCCTGTAAGTGAAGAATGCATATGCCACCCGATTGGAACGTCCTACACGCCCACGCAGCTGATAGAGTTGTGAAAGTCCCATTCTATCCGCTTCATTCACGATAAGCGTATTGACATTCGGAATATCGACACCTGTCTCTATAATGGTTGTACTTACCAAAACATCATATTCACCTTCTAAAAAGCCGAACATGACGGCTTCCAGTTCTTGCTCTGTCATTTGCCCATGAGCATAGGTGACACGGGCATCGGGCACCAACATGGAAATTTCTTCTGCTTTTCTTGCTATATCCTCTACCCGATTGTAAAGGAAATAAACCTGACCATCCCTGGCCAATTCCCGTTCTATCGCTTCCGTTACCAACGAGCCATTATACTCCATGACATAAGTTTGGATCGGGAACCGGTTCTCAGGCGGTGTTTCGATGACGGACAGATCCCTCACGCCCAACATGGACATATGAAGGGTCCTCGGAATCGGCGTCGCAGTCAAAGTCAGTACATCCACATTAGTTTTTAACCGTTTGATCTTTTCCTTATGTGTAACGCCAAAGCGCTGTTCTTCATCAATGATAAGCAATCCCAAATCGCGGTACACGATATCTTTGGATAAAATCCTATGCGTGCCAACCACGATATCCACCGTGCCGGCCTTCAATCCCTTGATCGTCTCGGTTTGCTGTTTTTTAGTCCGGAAACGGCTCATGAGACCGATCGAAATCGGATAATCCTGAAAACGCTCCCTTAATGTTTCATAATGCTGCTGGGCGAGGATTGTGGTCGGAACAAGAAATGCAACCTGCTTGCCATCCATTATGGCTTTAAAAGCGGCCCGGATGGCCACCTCTGTCTTCCCATATCCAACATCACCGCATAATAAACGATCCATCGGCCGTTCCCGTTCCATATCCTTTTTGATTTCGACGATGGAACGTAATTGATCTTCCGTTTCGTTATAAGCGAATGATGTTTCGAATTCCCTCTGCATATCACCATCAGGTGAAAAGGCATAGCCCTTTGCCGCTTCCCTCTCTGCGTATAACTTGATTAAATCATCGGCAATATTCTCAACGGATGATTGAACCTTGCTTTTGACACGTTTCCATTCCGTTCCGCCTAGCTTATAAAGCTTCGGTTCCTTTCCTTCAGAACCGACATATTTTTGGACAAGATCAATCTGGTCGACAGGAACATACAATTTGTCATCCGCTTGATAACGAATATTCAGGTAATCTTTATGGACCCCGTTAATCGTAAGGGTCTCAATACCCAAGTATTTACCGATTCCGTGGTTAACATGAACGACATAGTCACCGATCTTCAGTTCGGAATAACTTTTGATTCGCTCCGCATTCGATAGTTTCTGTCTCCGTATTGATTTCTTTGACTTCTTATTGAACAATTCCGTTTCCGTAATGATACTGAATTTTTGCATAGGTAATTCAAAGCCGCTATTCAGACTGCCGCGTAAAATCTGTACTTTACCTGGAAGAATGCTGTCCGCATTAAACAGTTCTGCGGCCTCTATATCATAATCGGCTAGTACTGAATGCAGCTTTTTTACCCGTTCTTCATCCTGTCCAAGTATGACGACTGTGTATTTCCCTTTTTTCCAACGTTCCAATTCAGCTTTGAACACATTCATCTGTCCATGGAAATTTTGCATTTGTTTACTGGCAAAATTCAGGATATTCTGAGGATTCGTATGAGGTACATGCCGTAAAAACAATGAAAGGTATACAAACGGCCTGCTGGATTTCACTATTAATTCCTGCATGGGATGAGCCAATTTTATATCATGGATAATTTGTCCCTGACTTAAAAGGTCCGTGTACCACCCAGCTTCTTCCTTTTCCAAAGAATCATTGATTTCCTGGATTCTACTGATTTCATCTAAGAAAACCAAACCATTTACCGGTAAATAATCTATTAAACTAGCTGGATCTTCATACGCTAAACTTAAGTATTTAAAGATTTTGTCGGGTATATTCCCCATTTTCAGCTGTTCAAGTTCATAACTGATCGTTTGAACCAGCTGTTCCTTGGTTTTCTCGTCTTTAAGTTTCTTCAAGCTTTTACTTAATCCGCTCTCGAGCCTTGTTATGATTCTTTCGATATGCTCCGTCTCTAGCAAAGCCTCACTGACGGGACCAATCGTCACCTTCTTGAGTTTCTCGATGGATCGCTGATCTTCGCTTGAAAAGGTCCTTATTGAATCTATTTCGGTATCGAATAATTCAATTCGTATTGGATTAGGTTCGGTGATCGGATAAATATCGATTATGCCGCCCCTGATACTGAATTCACCTGGGGAAGCAACCATTTCAGATCGGTTATAACCCATGGCAATGAATTTATTAAGCGTTGTTTCAAGCTCGATGTCTTCCCCTAAATTAAAGATAAGCTGATGCCTCTTCCAAATATCCTTTGGAGGAAGCACACGACGCACCCCGGGAATTGGCGCAATGACAATCCCTTTCTTTCCTGCCGCCCAAAAGTTCAATGCCTCTACACGTTGGGCCCTTAATTCCGGGCTGGCTACACTCAAATCAGCCGCGATCAATTCATTGGCTGGATATATATATAATTCTTCCTCGGGAATGAAACTGGATAAGTCCTCATGGAATTTTTGTGCTTGCAATAAATTATGGGTAACCAATAAAATAGGCCTATTCGTCTTTTCATATACGGAAGCCAGCAATAGTGATCTCGAGGAACCTGTCAGACCAGAGACGATTTGCTCCTTAAGTCCTTCATCGATGCCGGCTATTAACGAATGAACATCATCTTGTTTGGAGAACAAGTTCTGTAATCCATTCATTTTCTTCCCCCCCTCTCTTAACGTGCGAAAACCATTTGAAATCTTTGTATTAGAACTTGGCCAATTAACCAAGCGTCCTTTTTATTAACGGCATTTTTTTGTGCCCTGGTATTCCAGACAAACGGAAAAATGCTTTGGATTTTGTCCAAAGCCCTCTCCCGCTAATGAATAATATAATCGTTTTCATATAAATCAGGGTTTCTTTGCAGCGATTCATGACAGTCTTCACATATCGCCCTTACATGCATATCCCCTTCAGAATCATAAACGATCATCTCTTGTCGCTCTTCATCGGTAAGTTGATTAAAACCTAACTGCTCCGTACTCAGTGAGTGTGCCTCGATTGAGCCCAGCTTAGTTCCGCAATGTCGGCATCGATAATGGAGAGCCATTTGGTAACCCCCTATTTTAGTAATAGTGTTAGTATGTACAAAAGTAGAGGGGTTTTATTCAGCGAAACAGGAAGATATTATTCTTTACTTATATCTACTCACTGCTTATTGGTTATATTCGTTCATGACCTGTAGAAATGGTTTTTCCAACCAGGCTTCACAAGAAGCTGCGCTTTTTTCGATCGTTGCCCCGACATGATCCCATTCTTCAGGCGAAAAACGCCCTAAAACATAGTCAGATACCGGAATACGGCCAATCGGGCGGCCAATGCCTATTCTGATTCGATTGAATTCTTGCGTACCCAAATGGGCAATTGAAGATTTTATCCCATTATGACCGCCTGCACTTCCTTTTTGACGAAGGCGAAGCTTCCCTGGAGGCAAATCAAGGTCATCATATATAATGACAACATCCGCGATATCCACCTTAAAGAAATGCATGACAGCTGAAATGGATTCTCCTGACAAATTCATGTAGGTTAAGGGTTTAAGCAATAAAACTTTTTCTCCCTTTACCATTCCTACACCATAGATCCCCTTATGCTTTGCTTGATCAAGTGGGATCGACCATCTTTTGGATAACTCATCTATTACTTCAAATCCGACGTTATGCCGAGTTTTTTCATATTGTTTACCTGGGTTCCCTAACCCTACAATAATTTTCATGATTCACACTCCGTCATTACGGTTATTTAGGGAGTTACGCTGGGACGAAGTTTTTCCAAGATCATTGACCTTAGAAAAATAGTACCCTAATTTCAACCTTGCCTGCAAGCGTCCGGAGAACTAATTAGGAAAACCCGAATTAAAGGAGTCCATCACGAAAAAATGGTCCGGCTTAAATGGATGCATCCAGAGATTGAAAAGACGTAACTCGTTAAGAGCTACGCCTATTATATCACGATTCACTTGTTTAATCCCGGCATCATGACTCTGGTGATGCCTTGGTTTCCCTGCCTTCTTCATTTTCAGGGATACCTCCATCTTGCTGTTCACCTGTACTTATTTCCTCTTCCTGGCGAGGAGCCAAAACAGATGCAACGACTTCTTCACCATCGTTGCCGATTGTAACTTGTTTATTCGTTTGGATATCGGATATGTAGATTGTATCTCCTACCTGAAGTTCGGTAACGTCAACATCGATGGAGTCAGGAATGTCATTAGGTTTAGCTGTAACCGTCACTTCATGAAGAGACTGCTGAAGGACCCCGCCGTCTTTCACGCCTTTACAAACACCGACAAGGTTAATGCGTACTTGTGCCTGTAATTGGGCGGACATATCTACAATTAAAAAATCTGCATGATAAATGGAGTTCTTTATTGGATCCTTTTGATAGTCAGAGAGCATGACTTTATAATTCTTACCTTCCAAGTCCAAAGAAATGATTCCATTACGGCCTATTTCCTTGATTGTCTTTTGAAGCTCAATATTATTGACTGAAATGGCCGTACTGTCATTTTTATTGCCATATACTATCGCAGGGATTTCGCCGTTTTCTCTCAAATTCCTTAAATTAGAGTGTTTTGAATCCGTTCGTTCTTTTGCAGCTAATATATTACTCATACATCCTCCGCCTTCCTGAATATGAATTGCAAGTTTCTCTATATTTAACATTTCCCTAAATGGCGAATCATTAAACATGAAAGGTAAAATCCGAAGGGAGCAAGAAGGTGATAAACATATGGTAAACATAGGAATTTGCTGCAAAATCTTTTTTCATTTTTTTCTATGATTCAAGCGTGAATCGCCTTTTTTTCCATTTCCTCCTCAACTTGCATCACCCGGTTAAGGATTTGGGCTGCAAGTGATGAATATTGAATACTATCCTTTTTCCGCGGTCTCGGCAGATTGATTTCCTTATTCATGACGACTTTGCCTTCTTCGATTAATACGACACGGTCGGCAAGCATTACGGCTTCTTCAACATCATGCGTAACAAGCAAGGCAGTAAAGTCCCTTTTCCTCCATAGTTCTTCAATCAGCCTTTGCATGCCAATTCTCGTCAAAGCATCCAATGCCCCTAACGGCTCATCCAAAAGGAGTATGTCAGGTTGGTTCACCAATGCCCTCGCTAATGCCACCCTTTGTTTCTGCCCCCCGGATAAAACGGACGGCCACTCATTTGCTCGATCTGCAAGGCCCACTTGCTCCAGTAATTCCATAGCACTTGGCTTCCAATCCCCTTTCAAGCCTACACCAATATTTTCAAGGATTTTTTTCCAAGGAAACAGCCTTCCATCCTGAAACATCGTACGTGACGATTTATTTAATCCATTCAATGGCTTTCCATTCACCAGTATCTGCCCGTCCGTCGGCTTTTCCAGTCCTGCCACAAGACGAAGCAATGTGCTCTTTCCACATCCACTCTTACCGACAATGGCAACGAATTCCCCTTTTTTAAAAGTAAGGTCCATTCCCTTTAATACTTCAAATTCCCCAAAATCCTTTTTTACACCCTGCAACTCCAACGAATTTCCACTTTTCATGCAAATGACCTCCTCATTGGTATGATGGATGCCACTTTAAGCATCTTTTTTCAATTATTTTGGCCGCAACGTCCGATATTTTTCCCAATAAGGCATATAAGAGAATACTTAGAACAACAATATCCATCCTCATGAATTCCCGGGCATTCATAGCCATATATCCTATTCCGGAATTGGCGGATATAGTTTCTGCGACAATTAATGTGACCCACATGATTCCAAGGGAGAAGCGGATACCCACCAAAATGGATGGAAAGGCTGCAGGGAGGATCACATTCCAGAATAAAGAAAAACCACTTAACCCATAAACCCTCGCCGCTTCGATCAGTCCCTTATCCACCGATTTCACTCCATGAAATGTATTTAAATAGATAGGAAACAGAACACCTAAGGCGACAAGGAAGATTTTCGCTTCTTCTTCTATACCAAACCATAGAATCACCAGCGGTATTAAAGCTAAATGCGGAATGTTACGCAACATCTGAAGCGAGGTATCGAATAAGGTTTCAGCAATGGATGATAATCCATTTAATAAACCCAGTACAAAACCAATGACCCCGCCTATTAAAAAGCCGATGAAGGCACGCTGAGCACTGATGCCGATATAATCAATAAGTTCACCTGTCCCCAATAAAGCGACACCTGCTTGAAACACTTCAGTCGGGGCAGGCAATATCCGATCCGACAAAATTCCCCACAAAGACAGCAGCTGCCAAGTTACCAAAAGGAGAATGGGCACAAGCCATGATATGAGGTGGAACCTATTGAACTTTTTGTTTAACTTTTTCTGCATCTTCAATTTCACTTCCTTTTGTAGGGTGGTGGTCATTAGCCAGTATTTCCCCGAATGGGCTCGTGGCTTTTGAAACGGGACCTTGCAGCCGTTCAACAGGGAGTAAAGGGAATAATAATTCCGCAACTCTATACGCTTCTTCAAGATGGGGGTATCCAGATAAAACAAAGGATTCTATTCCGATTTCTTCATATTCCTTCATTCTGGCAGCAACATTTTCCGCACTCCCGACTAGTGCCGTACCGGCGCCCCCGCGCACTAGACCTACCCCTGCCCATAGGTTGGGGCTGATTTCAAGCGAATCCCTGTTTCCGTTATGGAGTTCTGACATCCGCTTTTGGCCCACTGAATCAAATCTCCCGAAAATATTTTGTGAATTTTCAATCATTTCATCATCCACATATTTAATGAGTTCGTCCGCTGCCTGCCAAGCCTCTTCTTCCGTTTCTCTTACTATGACATGCATCCGTATGCCAAACCTGACCTCACGTCCATGTTCTGCTGCTTTTTTACGTACCTTTTCAATTTTTTCAGCCACTTGCACCGGCGGCTCACCCCAAGTCAAGTACACATCAATATGCTTTCCTGATATATCGATGGCCGGATCGGATGAACCTCCGAAATAGAGTGGTGGGTACGGTTTTTGTACAGGAGGCAACAGGATATCCCCGCCTTCAACCTTAAGGTGCTCCCCTTCAAAGTCCACTTTGTCCCCAGTCATTTCCTTTCTCCAAATATCAAGAAATTCATCTGTTTGCCCATATCGTTCCCCATGATTTAGAAATACACCGTCACCGGCCAATTCGACCGGGTCCCCTCCAGTTACTACATTGATCAAGAGACGTCCATTCGACAGCCGGTCGAAACTTGAAGCCATACGCGCAGCTAAGGTTGGCGACATTAAACCTGGACGAATCGCAACTAGAAATTTCATTCTTTCCGTTGCGGAAATCAATGAGGAGCCCACTACCCATGCATCCTCACAGGACCGACCCGTTGGAAGCAAAGCCCCTTCAAAACCCAAATGATCGACTGCCTGTGCTATTTGTTTTAGATAAGGAAGTGTGATCGCCCGCCCTCCCTTTGTCGATCCTAAATAACGACTTTCCCCGTGTGATGGTAAAAACCAAAATACTTTCATTTTATTTCCCCCTTAATTTTTTTTAACATCTGCAGATGCATCTAGAACATTAATCTTGCTTGGTATTAATTTAAGATTGTAAAAAGTATCGGCAATCTTTTGTTGATCATCCAAAACCGAACTGGAAATCTCCTCAAGTCCATATTCTTTTCTTTTTAATGTTTTTTCTAATGCCTCCACACTCATTCCAATTTCCGGAGATAAGAACTCAGCGACATCCCTTGGGTTTTCTTCAATCCATTTATCAACTTTTATCAGTTCTTCTTTGATAATCTTCAAAGCCTCTTCGTTCCCGGCAAATGAATCAGTTGCCAAAAAGAATTCACGATTCGCCACCAGTCCTTCTCCATTCCGGATCGTTTTCGTTCCAAGTTCCAATTCCGCCGCTGATAAAAATGGATCCCATATTACCCAGGCATCGATTTGGTTTCCTTCAAAAGCAGCCCTCGCATCTGCCGGCGGCAAGTAGACGGGCTGTATGTCATCAAGAGTAAGGCCTGCTTCCTCTAACGCTTTGACCAATAGATAATGAACATTTGAACCTTTATTCAAGCCAACCTTCTTACCTTTTAAACCTTTCACATTTTTAATGGGTGAATCCTTTTGTACGACTATGGCCTCTCCTGATGGGTTTGCCGGTTGATTGGCAATATAGACAAGCGGAGCCTTGGCTGCCTGTGCAAATATCGGCGGCGCCTCCCCTGTGTGCCCAAAATCAATGCTCCCGACATTCAAGGCTTCAAGCAGCTGTGGTCCTGCAGGAAATTCAGTCCAATCTACGGTATATCCCACTTCTTTTAAATGTGTTTCCAGCTCCCCTTTTGATTTTAAAATATTTAATGTCCCGAATTTTTGATAACCGATTCGGATGGTTTTATCTGATTCTTTTGCGTCAGCACTTGTGGAACTGTTCTTTTCCTGCCCACATCCACTTACTATCAGCATGAAGATGCTGAAAATGGACAACAGCCATATTTTTCGTTTTTTCTTCATATTCTGCACACCCTTCTTAAACTATTTATATAAAAATAAAAGGCTCCTTTCCTTCACCAATAGGACAATAAGGCAAAATGATGCCTAATGTTCTATTGGTAAGTGAAATGGAGCCTTCGGTAGTCCGATCGGCGTTAACCAGTATGTATTTGCGTTAGTACGATTTTTCATTCCATGAATATGAATTGGATTTGTATAGCCATTTTATTATTACTATTCTCATCTGTCAACTATGAATTAAGTATATTCTGAAACTTTTAAACGAAAACACGGCGAGCCCGATGGCCCGCCGTGTTTTTGTTTATTATGTTTATCAATCGAATAATGTGCTGACTGATTGTTCCTCATGCACACGAATAATTGCTTCTGCAATCAAAGGTGCTACAGAAAGTCCAGTGATTTTATCGATTTTCTTATCTTCAGATAGGGCAATCGAGTTAGTCACGACCAATTCCTTGATCGTTGAATTTTGAATCCTTTCGATGGCAGGACCTGAAAGGACTGGGTGTGTACAACAAGCATACACTGCTTTAGCGCCATTCTCCACAAGGGCATTGGCCGCTAGTGTAATAGTTCCTGCAGTATCGATGATGTCATCAATCAGTATTGCTGTCTTCCCTTCAATATTACCAATGATGTTCATGACTTCAGCCACGTTCGGTCTTGGACGGCGCTTATCGATAATGGCGATCGGCGCTTTTAGGCGATCGGCCATTTTACGGGCACGTGTTACACCGCCATGATCTGGGGAAACGATGACGATATCACTTAAATCTTTTTCCTTGAAGAAATCAGCTAAAATCGGAACAGCAACAAGGTGATCGATCAGAATATCGAAGAAACCTTGAATTTGTGGTGCGTGAAGATCTAATGTGATTACACGGTGGGCACCAGCTGTTTCTAAAAGATTTGCGACAAGTTTAGCTGTAATTGGTTCACGCGCACGCGCTTTACGATCTTGTCGGGCATAACCGTAATATGGCATTACAATATTGATTGTTTTAGCTGAAGCACGTTTAAGAGCATCGATCATAATTAAAAGTTCCATTAAATTTTCATTGACTGGTTGGCTTGTTGATTGGATTACGTATACGTCACAGCCACGAATGCTTTCTTCAATATTAATCTGAACTTCACCGTCACTGAAACTTGTTACGCTACATTTTCCAAGTTCAACACCGATTGCAGCAGCAATTTCCTGAGCTAAATCGAAGTTTGAATTTAAAGAGAATACTTTTAAATTAGGATCTAAATACTGATTTGACATGATGACCTCCGTCGGTTATTTATTAAATTTCAAATTCTTCACATAATCTTCTTTGTTAACTTGACGAGCCCGAGCAACGGATAGGGCATCCTGCGGTACATCTTGCGTGATGGTTGACCCAGCAGCTACATATGCTCCTTCTCCTACCGTTACAGGTGCAACTAGATTAGAATTGCAGCCTATGAAAACATTATCTTCAATCTTCGTCAAATATTTATTTTTCCCATCGTAATTCACGGTAATAGATCCGCAGCCTATATTAACATTCTCCCCAACCTCTGCATCACCAATATAACTCAAATGCGATACCTTGCTTCCTTTGCCAAAAACGGTCTTTTTAATTTCGACAAAATTACCGATCTTAACGGAATCCTTAATATCTGATTGAGGTCTAACATGTGCGAATGGACCGATTTTTACAAAACTTCCAATACTGCTTTCATGTACAACCGATTGGAGGACTTCCGTTCCATCACCAATTTCACAATTACTGATTTCCGTATTCGGGCCAATTAAGCAATCCTGCCCGATAATACTTTTTCCTTTAATGAATGAACCAGGGTTAATGACTGTATCCTGCCCGATTTGTACATCCGCTTCAATGAACGTAGTAAGCGGATCGATGATCGTTACACCATTCCTCATATGCGTTTCATTGATGCGTTTCCGTAAAACTTGCTCAGCCTGCGATAAAGCCACACGGTCATTCACACCCAATGTTTCCTCGAAATCATTGGATTGGAAGGCCGTCACCACTTCGCCTTCCTGTTTTAAGATTTCAATGACATCCGGTAAGTAATATTCTCCCTGGACATTTTCATTTGAAACTTTTTTCAGCGCGTTAAACAATGCTTGATTGTCGAAGCAATATGTACCGGTATTTATTTCCTTAACATATCTTTCTTCATCAGAGGCATCCTTATGCTCGACGATTTTTTCCACAAGTCCGCCTTCACCGCGAAGGACCCTTCCATAGCCAGCAGGGTTATCTGCATATGCTGTTAAGATTGTTGCTTTCGCCTGACTTTGCTCATGCAATGCTATAAGCTCTTTCATCGTTTCCGCTTTAATCAGAGGCGTATCACCGCAAATAACAAGGGTCGTACCACTTTTTGCGGATAAAACGCTTTCCGCTTGCATTACAGCATGTGCTGTACCTAATTGCTGTTCTTGTAAGGCATACTTGCATGAATCACCAAGTTGTTCTTGAACTTTTTCAGCTCCATGCCCGATGACTGTTACAATTTCTTCTATTTGAAGTTGATTGACTTGATCGATAACATGTTGTACCATTGGTTTCCCGCAAACAGGGTGCAAAACCTTATAAAGCTTAGATTTCATCCTAGTACCTTGCCCAGCGGCCAATATTATTGCATAGCGATTACTCATAACAGGCCTCCATTTTCACCTTTTTATCCACTAAAAATATTATCTCAAATAGTGATTCTTTTCAAGGTAACAATTAAAAGTACATATAATTGTCAACCGATCAGGTGAATAAAGTTCGATTTCCGACAAGGTTAAAAATGTTATTATTGGAACTTGGAGAATTATATTACATCATGTTCGATGTCATTTTCATTAATAGCATAATACAGAAACAATGTCTCCTGCCTTTTATAACACCAGCCACCCCCAATATCCCAAAACACTGCCATGGTGCGCCATACCCTATGTACAAGCCATTTGGGCATACTTCACCCTTTATTAACTCCCATTCCGAAATCAGGTTACCAATTCATTTCATCTTCTATCAGATGGCTAGAGTAAGTGGTATACCTTAAATCCCACTTACAGGAATTTCAATATCTGGGTGGACAAAAAGGTTTAAAAATTAAAAAGGACGGGTACTTAAACTTTTGAAGATAACAACGTAGGTTTAACAATTCATTAAAGTAAATGTCTGCATGATGAGCGGACAAGTTCTAAACTTATCCGTTTTTGAATAATAAAAAAGAGCACTACTTATGAAGTAGGCTCTAGATGCACGAATTATAAATTTAAAGTTTAAAAGTAAAGCTATTTTAAGAAGCACCTGCTCCAGCTTCCTCTAATTCAGTTTCAAGTTCTCCCAATCGATGATATTCTGTCAAGACAGCTTCTTGAATTTTCCCGCGTGTCGATGAATTGATTGGATGAGCGATATCCCGGAATTCTCCATCTGGAGTTCGTTTACTTGGCATTGCTACAAATAAACCATTGTTTCCGTCGATCACACGAATATCATGAACCACAAATTCATTATCCAGTGTAATTGATGCGATAGCTCTCATACGACCGTCCGTATTCACACGGCGTAATCTTACGTCAGTTACTTCCATTTAAGCTCACCATCCCTTTTTGTTGTTGTTAAAACTTAAAGTACATATTCAACAAAAAAACGTGAACTCCTTCTATTATCTGTAATTTTTTTAGAAAATTCAGCCTAGTTTTTTTAAAACACTAAAAATCACCCTTATATTAAAGGAAAATTACCCATTACGAATAGCCTTTAAAAAAATAAAAAAACGCCCGTTTATTTAACGAGCGCTACCACTTCTATTTCCACTAGTGCGTCTTTTGGAAGCCGAGCAACCTCTACACAAGAGCGAGCAGGTTTGTGAGCAGAAAAATATTCTCCGTATATTTCATTAATCGAACCGAAATCGTCCATACTTTTAATGAATACTGTAGCCTTAATGACCGTTTCCAATGAAGCCCCAGCTTCTTTCAATACAGCTTGGAGATTCTTAAAGACCTGGTGTGTTTGTTCCTTTACATCCCCAGTCACCATCTCACCAGAAGCAGTAAGTGGGATCTGTCCTGAACTGAAAAATAACTTATCCACGATCACGCCTTGTGAATATGGTCCGATTGCTGCCGGTGCTTCATCAGTATGTATCGTTTTCATTTAATGATTCCCCCTATTCCTTTTTCGTAAAATAATTCCCACGGCTTACATTGATTTTCTTGTCTCTTTCAACCACCTGCGTCAACTTGATTAAAGAAACATAGTCCTCGACAAGGCACTCCTCCGTATGTTCGGATTCGACCAGCACCGCTATTCCGGCAACTGTTGCCTTAAATTCATCCAATAGGCTGATCATGCCATTAACGGTACCCCCAGCCTTCATGAAATCATCTACAATCAATACATTTGAACCCTCAACCAAGCTTCTCTTAGAAAGTACCATAGTCTGGATCCTCTTTGAAGAGCCTGAAACATAATTGATGCTCACTGTGGAACCTTCCGTTACTTTATTATTCCTACTTACAATTACAACTGGAACATTCAAATAATTTGCCACGGCGTATGCTAATGATATCCCTTTGGTTGCCATTGTCATGATGACCGAGATGTTTTTCTTGGCATACATTGAAGCGATTATCCTTCCAACCTTATTCACGGTTTGCGGATGTCCTAATATGTCTGTCATATATAGATAACCGCCAGGAAGCAACCTTTCTGGACTAGCGATCGTATCGCATAATCCGTCAATGAAGGCATTGGCTTCTTCTTCCTTGATGGAAACAATATATTTAACTCCACCGGCCGCACCTGGAACGGTTGTTAAAGATCCTATCCCGCGTTGTTCAAAGGTATCTTTGATGATTGTCAAATCTTCACTGATCGAGGACTTTGCCGAACTATATCTTTCAGCAAAATAAGTCAGCGAAACAAGTTCCCCCGGATGTTCTAATA
Organism: Peribacillus sp. NPDC096447; assembly: GCF_044762725.1. Lineage (NCBI taxonomy): Bacteria > Bacillati > Bacillota > Bacilli > Caryophanales > Bacillaceae > Peribacillus > Peribacillus sp. NPDC096447. The sequence goes on along the minus strand of NZ_JBIWEV010000014.1, from coordinate 18,325 downwards.
AATAATTGGTCATATCGACTAGCCTCTCGCTGCGACGAAATTTCATTGAGACACCCCCTTTGTGAATTCCGAATATTATATAGCAACTATACCACTAATGTACGTTTCTATTCAAGATTGTTTCGATCACCCAGTAAACGGACCGCATAGACTTGATCACAAAATCCGCGAAGTCCATTATAAATTCTTTGCATGCGCGAATCATGTTCCACCAAACCAAAAACGGTCGGACCACTTCCGCTCATCAAGACCGAATCTGCTCCAAATGTCTTCATTTGATCTTTAATGTTCGCAACCTCTGGGTATAACTGCAATGTCACCTGTTCCAGAACATTGCCCAACCCCTCGCATACATCGTGATAATTGTTTTCCATAATAGCCGTAATCATTCCAGGTACATCCGGATGCTCCATTTTTGAAGTTTGGAGCCTTTTGTATATATCCGCTGTCGAAACGCCAATCGTCGGTTTGGCCAAGATGACCCAGCATTTTGGCGGTGCAGGAAGATGCGTGATTTTTTCCCCGCGCCCTCTGGCCAATGCCGTACCTCCGTATACACAAAATGAAACATCGGAGCCAATTTCAGCTCCTATTTCCGCAAGTTCATCCATGGAAAGACCTAGCTTCCACAGTCTATTTAAGCCTCTCAATGTAGCTGCGGCATCACTGCTTCCACCAGCAAGCCCTGCGGCTACAGGTATATTTTTCTCTATAGTTATAGAAACACCTTTATTGATTCCAAAACGTTCCTTTAGAATAAATGCGGCTTGATAAGCTAAATTCCGATGATCATCCGGAACAAATCGATTATGGGATAGAATTTGGATATGATTTCCCTTTATTTCCTTTAGTTCAATTCTATCGGCAAGGTCGACTGTCGTCATGATCATTTCCACCTCATGATACCCATCAGGCCGTTTGAAAAGCACATCCAAAGCCAAATTAATTTTAGCCGGGGCTTTTTCCATAAGCTTCAATATGTCCACCTACTTTAACGTTCTTAAAAGTTCTTGTCCTATTCTATCATATTTGTTTATATTCTAAAGGTTTTTTCATCGTAATTTCAATGTAATGAAGCTAAGATTGGCCTTTAGAGTGGAATGGACACATGTAGGCACATGGGAGAGCAGCCACTTCCTGAATCCCAAAAGACTTGCTACATATCCAAATAGCAATTACCGATACATAAAAAAACCAGACTCCTTAACTACAATGTAAGCAAAAATGAATAGAGCTATACATTGCATAAAGAGTCCGGCTACTTTCAACATGACGGCATGATACAATTAAGTGTTTATCTTACTCCTTGTTCACCAATTGACGTTGTGCTTTTTCGATAGCAAGTTTTACCATGTTCCCTGCGTCCCTGGCCCGGATTCCTCCCCAGCCTTCTTTCTGGACAACATCGTAAAATCCAAGTTCTTTAGCCAATTCCTCTTTAAGACCATTTGACATAATCCCTTTTTTCCTGCTCAAGCGAAGCAACCCCTTTCACATGCCGTCACATGCCTAGTGTTTGCATCATACGCTATTTCATTACATCCTTTTTAAGCCTTTATTGGGGCTCACAGGATATTTTATACAAAACAAAAAGCAGCAAACATAGTTGTTCGCTGCCTCGTCTAAGTTAAATCTCTTGTTGTTTGTTTAAAAATGTTAGTTCTACGGTTTCCGTTAAAACATCCGCATAGCTGTAAGATACTCTTTCAAACGCATTTTCATCTTGGTCGAGCTCAATTACAAAAACAGCCGGATAAGTTTCCGCCAAAGTTCCAAATCGTTCTACAGTCTTTCTTCTTCCACCGTTTGCTTTTAAGAGCAATCTTTTACCTAGGTTTGAATCAAGTGCAGTTTTAATATCAGCTAGAGTTTTTGGCATTTTCGGTCCACCTCACTAAGTTAAGTATATCACAATTTACAAATATACGCAAACAAAATAATAAATTATATCAGCACTTAAAAATGTAGTCAATATATTTTTATCTGAAATCCGGCAAAATCGCGAACAATTTTATTATATCCTGGGAAATGAAAAATTATGTAAACGAACTATATCATTAATTATTAAACCGAATTTTCGTAGTTAAATCATTACTTAGTGACATTACCAAACAAAAAACCCGTTTTTTTGTGAGGATATCCGAATTCTTCCCCACCAAAAGCAAGCTGCATTCTTTCAAAATGCAGCTCGTTCATTCTTCCTGAAATGGCTTGAAAGGCAACCCGGTCCGTAACACCCCTTTAGTCTCAATTCCCCCCAACCCCTTCTCTCCCGTTAATGTATTCCGAAGGACATCCCATACATGAATATGATCGGAAAAAGGTGTAAAGCTTATCTTTCCGACGATATATACCGGATCAAGAGCATGTATATTAACACGGGAGGGAGAACTTGCAAAATTTGCCCCCGCTTGGATTAATGATTCAAAATGCGATTGACAAGCCCCGGCAAATATAATCAGTTGGTCTAAATGGGAAACTCTCCTTCGTGCTTCTCTAACTGTCTGTACAAAATCCTTTGAGTGACGGTAAGCATTGATATCGGACATCGGCCCTTTTGATTTTGAATAGGCATCATGACCGGTGACAACAAGGATGTCCGGCCGATAATGGTCCAACAAACCCCCGATTCTTTGGGGCATTTCCTTTTCATTGCAATAGATGCCATTGACCGGAATACCGAATTTCTGATATAGATCCATGCATTTCCTTAAGTAAGATGCATCCCCATCAACATGGAGGACCCTCCCTGGTATCTGAAAATATTCACCGCTATACCGATAGCCATTACTCGATTGATAGCCATTTTTTTGTTGTTGCAGCTCTAGATCTTGTGTTAATAAGCGGTAAGATTGTTCTTGAAGTACCTCATTCGATCTTTGTCGATCATTTCTTTCATTATCATTAATGATCATTAAATCTTGAAAAGGTGCATCTGCAATCAGTCGGATATCTTCTCCATAAAGAATAGCTTCACGCCTTCCGTCAATATCACGGATATCGATTACCCGGAACAACACGTCGCATTTATAAGAAACCCGACCGACAATATCGTTTATTTGAATATTCATGGCCCCACCCCATGAGAAGACTTATTTTCAGCCCGCCCTAGTTTATTTTCATTCTTAAGTTATGCGAACCATTCTTGAATGGTGAAAGGTTGGGATTGATTACATTTTTGGGTACGTCCATCATGGTATGCCGATATCAAAATAAAAAAAGCCGGAAGCTGGGAGTGACCCCCATTCCGACTTTAATCTTTACATTATCTTTATTTGAAATTCGGCAATAACGCATCACTTAAGCGGCCAAATTCTTTGATGCTCAGTGTTTCTCCTCGTCTGGAAGGATCAACTTCTGCGGCTTCGAGAGCGGCAAGTATGAGTTCTTTTTTCGACTTACCATCCGGCAGCTGACTGGTTAAGTTATTTAATATCGTTTTCCGGCGCTGTGCAAAGCTCGCCCGGGTCACAGTGAAGAAGAAATCCTCATCCAGGACCTCAACGATTGGCTTATCGCGCAAGGTAAGGCGGATTACAGCTGAATCAACATTAGGCTGAGGCATGAATACCGTTTTGGGTACGATCATCACTGTTTCGGCTTCGGTATAATATTGAATCGCAATGGATAAAGAACCATATTCCTTTGTCCCAGGTTTTGCGGCAATTCGATCAGCCACTTCCTTTTGCAGCATGCACACGATGCCTCTAATGGGCAGGTCCTCGGACAATAGCTTTAAAATGATCGGCGTCGTGACATAGTATGGCAGATTTGCAACAACCATCAGGTCCGAGAAGCCCGCGAATTCCTCCTCGATTACCTTCTTGACATCAGCCTTGAGAACATCCCCGTGAATGATGTTTACATTGTTATAGGGAGACAGTGTATCCGATAAGATGGGCAGTAGACGCTGATCAATCTCAAAGGCCGCAACCTTTTTGCTGCTTTTCGCTAGTTGTTCCGTCAATGCCCCGATTCCCGGCCCAATTTCGATGGCGCCGCTTTCCTCTGTCAAATTGGCATGTTCGACAATACGTTTCAAGATATTCGTATCGATTAAAAAGTTTTGTCCTAAGCTCTTTTTAAAGGAGAATCCGTATTTCTTTAATATTTCTTTCGTTCTGACAGGGGTTGCAATATCCTTATTCATTATTTTCCTCCTGAATTATCTGTACCATCGCTTTCTCAAAAGCATCAGTTGATATTTGGAACATTTTTAGTCTCTTATATAACTGTTTACCATTGGTAAACCCGATTTTCAAAATAGATCCAAGTTTTTCCCTTCGTTCCTTGGCACCGGGCCCCCCGATTAAACCTGCATCTATTAAATCCTGCTGTGAAATCTCTTCTGAAGCCTCTTCATCCATTAATTGGACATCCTTTAAAGCATTACGAATCGCCTCAGGAGAAGCATGTTCCACACCAATTCCTCTACCTGACTTAGGAAGGGCTTCCTCCTTCGTTAAAAAGGCGTGTTTACAGCCTTTTACTTGTTCTGAAATGATGTTCCTGATTTTTTGACCAGGAAAATCAGGGTCTGTGAAAATGATGGCTCCACGCGTCTTTTGTGCAAGCCTCACCTGCTCGATACAGGACTCATTCACCGCGGAACCGTTGGTTTCTATTGTATCAGCATTAACAGCCCTTTTTATCGCTACCGTATCGTCTTTTCCTTCTACAACAATAATTTCTTTAATCTTTTTCATGGTTTCCTCCATACAGAAAAGCGCAAGCGCTTTGATTAGCTCTTGGATAAACGTAACCGGTCCCCCGTAAAATTTTTCTGGATAGAGAATCCAGTCAAGATCATTTATGAAAGTTTACACACATAAATTGAAATCTTATGGAATAGTGAGACGTCTATCTTATTAAAACAGTTTTACATAGGGTTTTTCAACAAGTGGAAAATAAAACGCAAAAAACAGGAGACGAATTCATCTCCTGCGAGAGAAACCTTATTAGTCCAATACGCGAACCTTTACTCTCTTTACACCCCAACGATAGGCATCATTTTTTGAGGAAAAGAAGACATCAATCCTATTTCCCTTTATTGCTCCGCCTTTATCGGCAGCTACAGCATAGCCGTATCCCTCTACATATACTTTCGACCCCATAGGAATTACGCTCGGGTCGACAGCAATGATCTTCGCACCCGGATTACTCTTAAGGTCTACGCCTGTAGACGTGACACCGGAACAGCCCTTACAACTGGCAGTATAAGCTGTTGATGATACGTATATTTCTTTTCCGCTTGAAGAACTAACGTTAGTTACTCCGCGTGATGCCTGGGCAACTGTCGTTCGAGTTCCGACCGTTACAACTTTATCCTGCTTTTTATTAACTACTTTTTCTGAAAGTAATTCTCTTTTGACCTCTTTGCCATTTTCCTTAACAACTTCATATTTCTTGGAAATGAGTCCGTCTTTTCCTTCTTTGACAATTTTCTCTTTCCCTTTTGATAAAGAGTCATCTTTTTTTGTTATGACAGCAAAGTCAACTGGTTCTTCCACTACATCGGTGACTTTTTCAATTCGAACTACGTTTACCGTATTCTCAGCTTCAACTTTTTCGGTTAAATCTGGTTCAACTCGATCCAAATCATTGAGTTTTACTCCTTGTTGCTTTAAAAAGTCAGCGACAGTAGTCGAAGTTGACCATACCTGCTTTTCGTCTCCACCTACCACTAATTTCAGTGAAAAGGCTTTGTCTATGGCAACTTCCATATTCGCTTTCAGCTTCGTATTTTTTGAAGGGGTGATCTTATCCTGTTCCTTCACACTAAGATCTTGATCTTTTAAAAGTTCATCTACCGTTTCGGCAGTGGACCAGACCTCCTCCGTCTTACCATCCTGTACCATGACGATTTTTTGTGCAGGCTTCCAAACCACCTCTAAATCATCATCAACCTTCGTGGCTCTTGATGGATGGACATAGTCTGCGGCTTGAACGGTAATCTCTAAATCTTCCAACATATCATTTACAGTAGCCGCGTGTGTACGCACTACCTCTTTTTTCCCGTCTAGCATGATTGTTACTGTATCCTTTGTACCTTGATATATTAATATTCCCAATGCTGTAGAAACAAGAATAGCACTGCAAATGGCAATTGCCATTCTCTTCTTCCCAAAAGGTTTGGGAATAAGGTTTTTCATAGTTTTTAATAGAATGAAAAACTCCTCCTTCCTCCCGGTGATTATATAGACTTAGTTATCAAGCTGTCAACCCATTCACTTCTCATTCAGGAAATTACTACCTATTATGGATATTCCATATTGAAAAGGAAAGGGCGACTTCTCGACATAATAAGAGCGAGATTTGTAGAAACTTTAAAAAAATGCGATTTTAGCTAGCGAAGCCCGGAAGATATTGTAAAATAAAATGTCAGTTAATGCCGAATAATTTCTTGGCATTTTCAGTTGTTGCCTGGGAAACTTCCTCTATTGTGAGTTGTTTGATTTCTGCAATTTGTTCAGCAACGAGCTTCACATACGAAGGTTCATTACGCTTCCCTCTATAAGGATGGGGAGCCAAATATGGACAATCGGTCTCTATCAGTAAACGGTCTAAAGGCACGGCTGCTGCCACTTCCTTTGGTTTTTTTGCATTCTTGAAGGTCACAGGGCCACCCAATGAAATATAAAAATTCATATTAATGCATTCCAAAGCCGTTTCCGCACTTCCGCTAAAGCAATGCATGATGCCTCCAACCCTTGATGCCTCTTCTTCCTTGAGAATATTCACGATATCCGCGGTCGCTTCCCGATTATGGATGATAATGGGCAGCCCCACCTTTTTTGCCAATCGGATTTGCTTCCTGAACACCTCCATTTGAACATCTTTCGGTGATTTATCCCAATGATAATCCAGGCCCATCTCACCAATGGCCACAACCTTTGGATGGTTAGATAATTCCTCGATCCATTGTAAGTCCTCTTCTGTCATATCTATAGCATCGACAGGATGCCAGCCGACTGCGGCATACATGAAATCATAAGCTTCTATCAATTCCATTGCCCTTTTAATAGTAGGCCGGTCAAAACCAACAACTACCATATTATTGACTCCTGCTTCCTTAGCTCTTTCTATTACGTCTTCGAGATCCTCGTTGAATTGTTCCGCATTAACATGTACATGTGTATCAAATAGCATTATTTTTCTTCCTTTCTAGCACTATTTTATAAAAAAATGAAAGTTTTATGTTTCACATTTAGGTAACAAACAGATTACAAAGGACTTTATATGCCCAACAAATAAATCCAGCACCAAAAACAAAACCTGTATAAAAGTACTTTTTCCAAAAGCATAAAGAAAAAAACATAAAAATGTTTCATATGAAACACCTTTATGTTTTCATCGGTTTATTTCACCTTTGAACCATTTGGAATCGATGAATCTATTGTAGCGACTGAGAGTACACCATCTTGGCTTCCCGCCAAAATCATTCCTTGCGAGAGCTCGCCACGAAGTTTAACAGGTTTCAAATTCGTTACGCATATCACTTTTTTGCCCACTAAATCTTCGGGTTTATAATGCTGTGCAATGCCTGAAACGACTTGCCGTTTCTCATAGCCCAAATCAAGCTGAAGTTTAAGAAGCTTATCCGCCTTCTTTACAGGTTCAACTTCCATGACCTGAGCAACACGAAGCTCCACTTTTGTAAAGTCATCAATAGTGATCTCATCAACCTCGGGAATCGCCACTTCCACTTTTTCCTCGGCCTTAGGTGCATCACCCTGCATTTGTTCTTTAATATATAAAACTTCCTCTTCCATATCCAAACGAGGGAAGATCGGGTCTCCCTTCAAGACTTTTGTTTCAGCAGGAATTTGACCGAACTCCGCTAAACTGTCCCAGGATTTCAACACATCATCTTTGATGCTAAGCTGTGCAAAGATTTTTTCCGGTGTTTGCGTCAAGAACGGTTTCAAAAGGATTGCCGTCCTGCGTAATGATTCCGCCAAATGAACCATGACACTAGCTAGGTCTGCCTTCCTTGATTCATCTTTAGCAAGAGTCCATGGCTGGGTTTCATCAATGAATTTGTTAGTTCTGCTCACGAGTTGCCAAATGGATGTTAGTGCAACTGAAAATTCCATGTTTTCCATTGCTTCCTCATACTTGCCTACCGTATCTTGATTCATTTCAAGCAAAGCCTTTTCGAATTCACCATTGGATCCATCGTAATTTGGAATTACGCCATCAAAATACTTATTGACCATTGCAACTGTTCGATTTAATAAATTCCCTAAATCATTTGCCAGGTCAAAATTAATCCGTTCAACAAACCCTTCCGGTGTAAATACTCCATCAGAACCAAATGGAACTTCACGCAATAAATAGTAGCGTAAAGAATCCAAACCGTAACGATCAATCAATGTAACGGGATCCACTACATTCCCTTTTGATTTGGACATTTTACCATCTTTCATGAGAAGCCATCCGTGGGCAAAGACTTTCTTTGGAAGCGGCACATCAAGAGCCATTAACATGATTGGCCAATAGATCGTATGGAAACGCACAATTTCCTTTCCGACCAGATGTACATCGGCCGGCCAATAATTCAAGTATTTAGAATCATTATCCGTTCCGTACCCTAATGCCGTTATATAATTGGTCAAAGCATCTATCCAGACATATATAACATGCTTTGGATCTCCCGGCACCTTGATGCCCCAATCGAAAGTAGTACGTGAAACGGCCAGATCTTCCAATCCAGGCTTGATGAAGTTATTGATCATTTCATTTTTGCGGGATTCCGGTTGAATGAAATCCGGGTTTTCCTCATAAAACTTCAGTAACCGATCCGCATATTTACTCATCTTAAAGAAATAAGATTCCTCTTTCACCTTCTCAACAGGCCTGCCGCAATCAGGACAGTTTCCATTGCTTTCTTCCACCTGACGTTCCGTGAAGAAAGATTCGCAAGGTGTACAATATAGCCCTTCATATTGGTCCAAGTATATATCACCCTGATCCAATAGCCTTTTGAATATCTTGGCTACAACCTCTTTATGGCGATCTTCCGTCGTCCTGATGAAATCATCATATGAAATATCAAGCTTTTCCCAGAGCTCTTTAATCCCTGATACGATATTATCTACATATTGCTGTGGAGTGATTCCTTCCTCAGCCGCTTTACGCTGGATTTTTTGACCATGTTCATCAGTGCCTGTTAAATACATGACATCGAAGCCACGCATCCTTTTATAACGAGCCATGGCATCCCCCGCAACTGTCGTATACGCGTGCCCTATATGTAAATTACCACTCGGATAATATATGGGTGTCGTGATATAGAATGTTTTTAATTTATCTTGCACTACGTTCCCTCCTCATCTTTTGAAAAACCGGCTAAAGGACTTGCCCAAGCCATAAGAATATATTTAAGTTATTATCTCTATTTTAACGCTATATGCGACAATAATCACTAATCTAATCATCGTGTTATTAGAATTAAAAAATTATATTTAAAAATAAGTGATCTGGACGTGAACTTCCCTTATGACAGCATTACCTCTTACCTCAACAAAATATACCTAAATTTCTTTTTTTGTGCAACAACTCACATATTCGTAAACTTTTTCAGAAAATTATCCTTAATTCAGAACTTTTGTTTTGAAACTAAATTATATTTAATCATATAATAATGAAGTATGTTTTATATGCACACTTTGTCGAAATCTGGTGAAGTGAGGGGTTCTCTGTAGCCTAGCTATTTCTTTACTTTTAAAGGCATAACCGATTTTTTCTCTTTAAAAGCCTTTTTGTTACACGAAATGAGCCATGCTATTTCTTACAAAAAAATGAAAATAAATCATTGACGAATTTGGGAATGGCTGGTATTATAAATTTATAAAAAAATTTGTCGAATAATGGCGAAAAAAATAGAAATAGGGTACTATATTGTAACTGAGAGGAGAAATTATAAAAATGAAATCTACAGGTATTGTTCGTAAAGTTGATGAGTTAGGCCGGGTGGTTATTCCAATCGAACTTCGTCGTACATTGGGTATCGCCGAGAAAGACGCTCTTGAAATCTATGTTGATGATGAGCGCATCATCTTGAAAAAATACAAACCAAACATGACTTGCCAAGTTACAGGTGAAGTTTCCGATAACAACCTTACACTTGCTAATGGTAAATTGATCCTTAGTCGTGAAGGTGCAGAATTACTTATTCAAGAAATTCAACAAAACTTCACTGCTTCTAAATAAATGATATAAAAAAACTTCCGGCCTTCGGAAGTTTTTTTATGTTTATTATTCTTGTATATCAATATGATACGCTTGATATACATCCCGTTTTTGCATATTGCGATCTTTTGCGACCTGCTTGATTGCATCCTTTGACGTGAACTGCTTGGTTTCCATATAATGATTAACATGATCGACGATGTCAAGTGCCATCCACCAAGCTTCTTCAGGTTCCTCCTCCGACCATTGCCCTCCTTCTATTATTAAACAGAACTCTCCGCGAATTTCGGATTCCATCGCCCACGTCAATGCTTCACTCACAGTCCCTCGAATGAACTCTTCAAACTTCTTGGTCAATTCCCGGCATAATACTATACGACGGTCACCTAAAATTTCATGCATATGTTTCAATGTTTCTTTCAATCGATGTGGCGACTCATAAACGATCCAAGTCGACTCCATTTTTTTTAATTTTTCCAGCTCCTTCTTTTTTTCTTTTGCTCCCCGCTGTAGAAAGCCATAAAAGTAAAAGGGCTGCGGAGTCAGTCCAGATGCAATCAATGCAGTTAATGCAGCATTTGCCCCAGGCAACGGGATGACTTTAAACTGTTCGGCAATGGCTTCTTTGACCAGTTCATATCCCGGATCGGATATCGTCGGCAAGCCCGCATCACTTACCAATGCAATGACCTCTCCAGATCGAAGCCTCTCAAGCATCTGCTTCCCGCTATATTCCTTATTATGTTCATGGTAACTGACGATAGGTGTCGAAATTTCAAAGTAGTTGCATAATTTCTTCGTATTTCGCGTGTCCTCAGCAGCAATGACATCCGCTTCCTTTAAGATTCTTAAAGCCCGGAAACTCATATCCTCTAGGTTTCCTATCGGTGTAGGAACCAGATACAGAGCTGGCTCCAATCCTTCTTTTTCAAAACTCTTTTGCTGCCACATATCATGTATCCTCCTTTGCCATCCACTTTTGCTTTTGTTTTCTTGTTAATTGCTTGAATTTATATTCAGCCTGCATGGCCAATGTCTGTGTTTCGAATATTTCATGATAAATCAGTTCAACCGGGGTCCGGCCACGTGTATACTTTGCACCCCTGCCTTGATTATGAGCATCAATCCTGCGGTCCAAATTATTTGTATACCCCGCATAATAGCTGCCGTCCCTGCATTTTAAGACATAAAAATAATGCTTATTCCTCTCCATATAAAATCCTTCTGATTTCCGGATTATACTCATTCTGATCATTATAGACAACAAGCGGAGGAAGAATCTTCAAATCAGGGTTGCCGTCCTTTATCCCTTCAATAAGAATCGTATTGGCTTCTTTTGAACTCTTTGGATAAACGAATTGCAGTCGCTTCGGTTCAATTCTGTACATCCTCATGAAATGCAGGATATCCATCAGACGTCCCGGTCTATGAACGAATGCTGCTTTCCCACCTTGACGCAGCAACTGACTTGAAACACGCATGACGTCCTCTAGATTACACATTAATTCATGTCGGGCAATTGCAAAATGTTCATTTTTGTTAATTTCCTCGATAGATGGCGTCGGAAAATAAGGTGGATTGCAAGTAACGACATCATATTTGCTATACCCTATCTGTTTTGGTATTTCCTTTATATCCCCATGAATCATCTCGATCTGGGAGGATACGCCATTATAGTCCACGCTCCTCTGGGCCATGTCATATAACCGTTCTTGAATTTCAACACCGGTAATTGTCCCTTTCGTTCTTGTACTCAGCAGCAAAGGTATGACCCCATTCCCTGAGCAAAGGTCTACGATTTTCCCTTTTTGGATCGGGACATTTACAAACCTTGATAATAAAACGGCATCTAATGAAAAAGAGAACACCGACGGGCTTTGGATGATCCTTAAATTCTCAGCCAATAGATAATCCAGGCGCTCATCTCCTTTAAGTTCTACCATTGCTGTTACCCTCCTAATCATGTATGGAAAAAGCATGTTTAGGTTCCATGCTTCGACATTACTATCGTACAAAAAGGGGCCTGACTCATAGTATGCGTCAGACCCCGAATCACTATATATTGTAAACGGTCTATCTATCACGTAAAAGAGATGGAACATCTTTTTTATTATTCCATTATCACTTCTTGTTTAAAAAAGATAAACAGAACAGGCAATCTCCTTCTTTTCTTAAACTGCCAAAATGCAGATTGCAAATGTGAAAGCCTTCTTGATAGATACGGGCTAAATTATCATAGCCTTCCCCGATATCCATAACCTTGTCCGCACTTGCAGTACGGTTTTTCACTTTTTGTTTGACCTTTACTGCAGCAGGAGCAGTTTCGACTTCCACAAGGCCCAACCGATGGCGCAAATGCTCGTTCTCCAGCTTGAGCGACTGATTTTCCTCAAGGATTTCAGCTAAGTTCTGCTTCAATTCTCCAAGCTGCTTATATAATTGGCCTATCTGGGTTTCCATATTGGTCACCGACTCAAAAATATCTTTCTTATCCACGCTCTCCCACCACCTTAATAATCTGTGGCTTGAATAGAAACGGCTCCCTCTTTTAGAATCTCATCTAGAGTATACTCTAATACTCTTTCTTGCTCGATTAGTTCAATCTGAAGTACGCGTTCTAGAATATTAAGCCCCACTACCTTGCCTTTGCCACCAGGCGTATTAATCATTTCACCTAAATCAGGAAGCATTTCCTTCGCACTTTCATACTCATCATTTTCATATTTCAGACAGCACATCAATCGACCGCATAAACCTGAGATTTTTGTAGGGTTTAATGATAAATTCTGATCCTTCGCCATTTTGATGGAAACCGGTTCAAAATCCCCAAGAAATGTGGAGCAACAAAGCATTCTGCCACAAGGTCCGATGCCACCAAGCATCTTTGCCTCATCCCTAACCCCAATTTGGCGCAGTTCTATGCGAGTTCTGAATATGGCAGCTAAATCTTTGACTAAATCACGGAAATCCACGCGACCATCCGCTGTAAAATAAAACACGACTTTATTTCTGTCGAAAGTATATGACACATCAACCAGCTTCATATCCAGTTTATGCTCCACAACCTTTTGACAACATATAGAGTAAGCCTCTTCTGCAGCCGCCTTGTTCTCGTCTACAATCAGCTTATCTTTTGCATCAGCGACCCGAAGTACTTTTTTCAATGGCAGGACAACATCGTTTTCATCTACTTGTTTACGGGCTGTAACGACTTTACCGAATTCAACACCGCGGACAGTCTCCACTATTACAAAATCGTCCTTAGGAATAGTGAATTCACCCGGATCGAAGTAGTATATTTTGCCCGCCTTTTTAAAACGGACACCTACAACATCATACAAATCATGATCCCTCCTGCAAATTCAGCACAAGCTGTTCCATCAACAGCTGTGGATTCGTGTTGGACATCAGCTTCCTTTTTGCTTCCAAAATGCAACCCATATGTTCAGCAAGGCGTCTTGGGGAAAGATGAAGAGCGTGAGTTTCAAATTCCTTCAGTTTATTTTGGAATACAACGAAGTCCTTTTTGTCCAACTGAATGTATAATAAATCCTTATATATAAGAAGTAACAAATCAAGACCTCTGTCAACCTGTTCTCTTTCTTTAAAGTGTGTGGACCAATCCGTCTGAAGGTACAGCAATGCCTTCAAGGAATTGAGTTTTAACACTTCATATAATTTTACCACTATTTTTTGAGCTTGTACAAACCATTCATCATGGCTAAGCTCGATTCCAGCTTCCACATTCTGTGTTATGTGTGCGATGACCGAGGCAAGCTGTGGTTCTAACTCCTGTTCTATCAGCTTCCGTCTCACATTCTCCGGAGATAATGGTTTGAATGAAATAACTTGGCACCTAGATAATATAGTCGGTAGAATCCTCTGAAGCTGTTCGGTCATCAATATTGCTACAGTATCAGCCGAAGGTTCTTCTAAAAATTTCAATAGACTGTTGGCTGCCCCCACCGACATTTTGTCCGCATCGGCAATCATATAAACCTTTCGATCTGCCTCTACGCTTTTTTTCGAAAATTCTTCCTGCAGCCCCTTGATTTGTTCTTTCTTTATTGAGAGACCGTCTCTTTCTATCAAATGGACATCAGGATGATTCCCACTTGAAATCCGTTTGCAATTCCGACAAAGTTCGCATGGCTCATAACCTGCTGTCGGGGCTTCACATAGTAAGCTTTTGGCAAAGGCATTGCTTATCTCTTGCTTACCTGTCCCTTTTTCCCCTTCAAATAAATACGCATGAGCCACCCTGTTCTTCGTTATGCTATTTTGCAGCATCGTCATTACCTGCGGCTGAATTTCATTCATGTCCTGCCATGTTTTATCCAAAACCATCAACTCACTTAAGTATATAAATTAATCAGCAGACCTTTAATCTCGCCAATCATTTCCAATATTTCAAGCGAGCTTTTCTCTTTATTAAGAATTTCCTCGCTTAACTCAACTAATCTTGCATCTATCGTTTCCACGGTTTTCAACGGCCGGCTTTGTCCATATTCGTTCCAGCTCGTAGATTGTTTCAGTTCCAGTCCATATTCAACCGCTTCTTTAACAAACCGTTTCACCAATGCTTTATATTTTGCCAATTCCCTAAAAGTACGTGACCTTACTAAACGCTGACCCGCCCCTTCAATATCGCCTATCAAACGGTTTAATGTTTGGATTTGCATCTTTTGATCCTGTGTCTGGACCATTTGTTGAAATCTTCCATTTCCTGTTTGAAACTGTTTTGCATCCTGACGCGATTTTTCCAGCTTAATAGGGATATCATGGTTGATTTTCATAATGAACCTCCCTGAAACTAACCGTTAAAATTGTAAAAAGTTTTCAACCGGCAGAACAAAAATGGTCGCACCGCCTACTTGAATCTCCACTGGGTAAGGTACATAGGACTCGGCATTCCCGCCCATCGGTGAAACCGGTGATACTAATTGGGATCGTGACTGACAATTCTGTTTGATTATCTGAATGGCTTGGTCAACACGTTCATCCTCTGTGCCAATCATAAAAGTCGTATTACCTGATTTTAAAAACCCGCCAGTGCTGGCTAGCTTGGTCGTTCCGAAATTATTTTCCACTAATTGATTCAGCAGGCGATGACTATCCTTGTCTTGAACGACAGCAATGATCATTTTCATTCTCATCATCCTCCGGTTACTCTGAATTTTTACTAACTCCATTATATCAACTAGTCCTTGCCTGGAATAGTATTGGTTGAATAATATGGAAACCTATATATTCAGTTTCCCGCTTTCGCTAAAAAATCCAACAAGCTGGTTTTCGTTTCTTCAAGTACTTCATCTATTGTACGGCCTGCATCCACGATAATGAAACGGTCTTTCCATCTATTTATAATGAACTGATACCCCTCACAAACTTTTTTATGGAAGTCGAGGGCTTCAAGATCCAGCCGGTTCACTTCCCTTTCCCCATTGGACTGGATACGTCTTAATCCCTCTTCTGGGTCGATATCAAAAAAGAGCGTGGCATCTGGCATCATATCTCCAATTGCGAATTTATTGATATTATAAACTTCTTCTATATCCAAACCCCTTGCATGGCCCTGATAGGCTAACGAGCTGTCTATAAACCGGTCACAGAGGACAATTCCCCCTCGTTCCAACTCCGGCATGACCACTTCCACTAAATGCTGACGCCTTGCTGCTGCGTATAATAAAGCCTCTGTTCTCGGGTCCATGGCTGTATTATCTTTATTAAGGATCACTTCCCTAATCTGCTCCGAAATGGGAACTCCACCTGGCTCACGCGTTAATAGTACTTGGTAACCTTCTTGTTCCAGAGCCTTGCCAAGCATTTGGGTAATTGTTGTTTTCCCGGCACCCTCAGGCCCTTCCATTGTTATAAAAATACCACGTTTCATCGATGTACCTCCAAGGTTCTTTGTTTGTAGTATAACATTTTAACCAGTCTGCCCGCTTTCATAAACGATCAATTCTCCGTTTGAAAGGGAGGAACCGCCATGAAACCTTGATCCCATTTCTAGCAGGCTTCTCAAAATGGATATATGCTCAGGAGTAATCATTTCCCCGGACATAATCAAAGGGATGCCCGGGGGATAAGGAATGACCATCTCGGCAGATACCTCACCCACTGCTTTGTGTAATGCGACAGGTTTTGATTTACTATGCTTCATGACGGAGTATGGCATTTCAAGTCCTGTCATTGACCTTCGATCAGGCAAGCTTTCCCCAAGATTCGCTTCCTTGAATCCAATTCTGCCTTCAGTGGCACTTTTTATAGTTTGAACGATTTCATGAAAAGGAAATTCGGCACCCATTTTTAATAAGGGTAAAATCAGTAATAAATTATCACGATCAGCCAATTCCGTAAAAATGCCCTCGGCTTCACATAGCTGCTGTAACTCAAACCCGCTTAAACCATTTGTTGATTGAATGACTACTTTCAACGGGTCCGCCGCGATGCCTAGTGGCGCCTCCAGCACCCTTACTGTTTCCAGGGCACCTAATTCGCCTCTGAAATCTAATATCTTTTCAATAAGGGAACTTTTATCTTCTGATGTAAAAGCGGCTAAGTAGGCTCTGGCCAAGTCGAGTGATCCCATTATTGGGTAAGATGGACTGCTCGACTGAAGCATTTGTAAATAGAATGCTACTTGATCGACATCAACTAAGGATGAATTCACATGAAGAAATGACCCCATCGTCATGGCCGGCAGTGTTTTATGCGCAGAATGGACAACGGCATCTGCCCCTGCCAAAATGGCCGGCTTTGGAAACGGACTTCCTAACTGAAAATGAGCGCCATGTGCCTCGTCCACCAGCACCGGAATCCCCTTTTGATGTGCGAGCCTTACCATTTCCGTCAAGTCTTCACCAAGACCATAATAATTAGGATAGGTAACAATGATGGCTTTTACATCTGGATGTACACTCAAGGCTTCTTCAATTAACTTTGATCTTACACCGCCAGCAATGCCCCATTTCTCATAATAAACCGGTTGTAAAAAGATCGGTTGTACATTCGCTAACATCAATCCATGTAAAATTGATTTATGGCAGTTTCTTTGGACAAGGACCTTATCGCCTTCCCGGCAGGTAGCAAGAATCATGGCAATGTTGCCTACGGTTGACCCATTAACGAGAAAATAACTCCGCTTTACCCCATATAGGTCAGCGAGTAGTTGCTCGGACTTTAAAATGGCGCCCTCTGGAGCATGCAGGTCATCTAAACCGCTTAACTCCGTGGCATCAATACCAAGCAGGGGGTTATATAAAGCTTGGCCCTTTTTACTAAACACCCATCCATTTTTATGTCCTGGGACATGCAGGGATATTGGGCTTTTTTTATGAAATGCACTCATTGCATCGAACAATGGTGTCTGAGATTGATTCATTTTTCTCTTCCCTCACGTCATAGTATTTTTTCATTTTATCAAATAAGTTCAATTTTATCTCATATTGCGACAATAGGAAGGCGATTATGTATCCCCAAACAAGTCTGGTTGCAGGTTGAAGCGTGTTGGCAACCATTCTTCTAAAGTACCAAAAAAAGAATCAGAGACTAAAGAAACACACCATTTCTTTTTTCTCTGACTCTTTAACTTTCCACAAACTATTTTTTCATGATAATATTTCAGGATTAGTGATTTTTCTCAATTTCTTTAAGTAATATTGGTACTTGGGATCGTTCGTATCCGTCCCGATCATATCCCTTTCGCATTCCTCGCAAATAAAAGTCGTATATAGATGTATACCCATTCCTTTTATTTGTTCACAAACCGCGCATGTTTCCCCTGCCGTTGTTTTGGTTGTTGTTGTCCCCAACATCTCCACCTCCATACCTGCATTCTCCCCAAAAACCATTGTTCGCATACATTAATTTAAATAGTTTAAGAGAACCGGGGATGCTTTTAACAATGTATGATGAAGAATTTCATTACGTGTATGTCTTTATAAAAGTTTCCATAATTGATAATCCCTTTATATCCAATGATTTTTCTTAGCATTATGCAAAAAAAGACCAGCCGGATGGCTGATCTTTTAAAATGGCTTGGCGGCGTCCTACTCTCACAGGGGGAAACCCCCAACTACCATCGGCGCTGAAGAGCTTAACTGCCGTGTTCGGAATGGGAACGGGT
>NZ_JBIWEV010000013.1:0-62479 GCF_044762725.1 Peribacillus sp. NPDC096447 | reverse complement strand
AGCGAAGAGGTCACACCCGTTCCCATTCCGAACACGGCAGTTAAGCTCTTCAGCGCCGATGGTAGTTGGGGGTTTCCCCCTGTGAGAGTAGGACGCCGCCAAGCCATTTAAAAAGATCAGCCATCCGGCTGGTCTTTTTTGATGTTCGTAATTAAAAAGTTTTTTATTTCAGGGACAGCATGGAGCTGGCCTTATTTTTGGTGAGCTGGGGTTTGGGCAGTATTTAAGTTGTGAAACCTTAAGGAGAAGATAAAATAGCAGGTTTTGCATTTATCTTTTTAGGGTATTAATGTAAGATATTTCAACTTTAATGTTCAATGGGGTATGTAACTACATATAATTTGGAGAAAATGGATATTACAGAAAGAAAGTGCGTTTAAGTTGCAAAATGCATTATTCCTTGTATAATAATAGTCAAATATAGTCAAAGTCAGAATGGAGGAGGCTGAGTGAGAAACATATCTGATGTTATCGAAACTTATTTGAAGCAAGTACTTGAAATAAGTCAAAGAGATATCTTGGAGATTAAAAGAAGTGAAATAGCAGATAAATTTCAGTGTGTTCCTTCTCAAATCAATTACGTAATCAATACCAGGTTTACCATCGAGAGAGGTTATGTTGTAGAGAGTAAGCGTGGAGGCGGCGGTTATATACGCATCATGAAGGTGGAATCACAGGATTCCGTGCAACTTATCAACCAATTATTATCGCTTATTGGTTCAAGGGTAACTCAATCGATGGCTGAAGGAGTAATTTCAAGGCTGATGAATGAAGACGTCATTAATGAAAGAGAAGCAAAGATTATGATGAGCGTCATAGATAGATCGGTGATTTATATCGACCTACCTGACCGCGATGAACTTAGGGCAAGAATTTTAACTGCGATGCTTACGACTTTAAAATATAAATGAAACTGGCAGAGGTGATGAACGTTGATTTGCCAAGAATGTCATCAAAGGCCTGCTACCCTGCACTTCACCAAAATCATCAATGGAAAAAAGACTGAAGTCATGATTTGTGAGAAATGTGCTCAGGAAAAAGGCGAAATATTCATGGATGCAGGTGGACCTGGTTTTTCAATAAATAATTTATTAGCAGGATTGTTGAATATGGAGTCGAATATTCAACAGACGAAGGCAAATGCATTTCCTAAAACGGAAGAGAGGCGTTGCCCGCATTGTCATCGATCTTATAAAGAATTTGTCCATATTGGTAAGTTTGGCTGTGCCGAATGTTATAAAACGTTCAATGAACAGTTAAATCCCATATTAAAGAGGGTTCATAGCGGCAATACAGCACATATAGGGAAAATTCCAAAAAGGATCGGTGGCACCATCTATCTTCGAAAGCAAATTTCAGATTTGAAAGAAGTTTTAAAGGCCCACATTGATCAAGAGGAATTTGAGAAAGCGGCAGAGGTAAGAGATAAGGTACGCTCCCTTGAAAAAAGGTTTGAAGCCCAAGAGGGAGGCGAGGAATTATGAGCTTGGAAAAGTTTGTAGAAAATGCTTTGAGTTCCTGGATGAGTGCCGAAGGGCCGGAAATCGATATTGTATTGAGTTCGCGGATTCGGCTGGCCAGGAATTTCAAAGACTTTACCTTCCCAACCTCCTTTTCTAACGAAGAAGCTAAAAAAATCATTGAATTGGTCAAAAAAAGAATTGAAGAAGAAGTGACTCCAGAGATTGGGAAACTGGAACTTTTAGAGATTGACCAATTGCAGCCACTGGAAAAGCGCGTTCTCGTTGAAAAACATTTAATCAGTCCTCATTTAGTTGAAGATTCAGCGAAAAGCGCATGTCTCCTTTCGGAAAATGAAGAAATAAGTATCATGATAAATGAAGAGGATCATCTCCGTATTCAATGTTTAATGTCGGGATTGCAGCTGAAGGAAACCTTAAAGATTGCAAATGTTCTTGACGATTGGATTGAAGAATCCATAGACTATGCATATGATGAAGAAAGAGGATACCTAACTAGTTGTCCGACTAATGTGGGAACAGGATTAAGGGCTTCAGTCATGATGCATCTTCCCGGCCTGGTCCTTACACAGCAGATGAATAATATCATACCGGCTATCAACCAATTGGGGTTGGTGGTTCGAGGGATTTATGGAGAGGGCAGTCAAGCGTTAGGGAATATTTTTCAAATCTCCAATCAAATTACTCTTGGAAAGTCGGAAAGGGATATCGTTGAAGATCTAACAAGTGTAGTGCAACAAATCATAGCCCAGGAACGGTCAGCGAGGGATGCATTAGCGAGGACTTCCCACATACAATTAGAAGATAGAATTTTCCGTTCATATGGGATTTTGTCCAATGCTCGAATCATCGAGACCAAGGAAGCAGCTACCTGTATCTCCGATGTTAGGTTAGGGATAGATCTTGGGTATATAAAAAATATTTCCAAAAGCATTTTAAATGAGTTGATGATTTTGACGCAGTCAGGATTTTTACAAAAGTACGCAGGCGGCCCTTTAAGACCCCATGAAAGGGATATTCGTAGAGCAGCACTCATCCGGGAACGCTTGAATTTCACGGAATCTTCCTCCTCATAGAGGTCATTGACCTCTTTAGGGAGTATCAAATTTCATGTAATAGATATGGAGCAAGAATAAGCTTCTGCCATTACTTAGAGAATTGCCAGCAACTTTATTCAAAACGAAAATTCTTAAGGAGGAATTCCCTATGATGTTTGGTCGTTTTACTGAAAGAGCCCAGAAAGTATTAGCATTAGCCCAAGAAGAGGCAATCCGTTTAGGTCATAATAATATTGGCACGGAACATATTTTACTGGGTCTTGTCCGAGAAGGTGATGGTATTGCAGCCAAAGCGTTATATGCTCTTGGATTGGGTCCGGATAAGATTCAGAAAGAAGTGGAAAATTTAATTGGCCGTGGACAGGATACGGCTCAAACGATACATTATACCCCGAGAGCCAAGAAAGTCATTGAACTTTCCATGGATGAGGCAAGAAAATTAGGTCACTCATATGTTGGGACAGAGCATGTTCTTTTAGGTCTTATACGAGAAGGGGAAGGTGTAGCTGCCCGCGTATTGAATAATCTTGGTGTAAGTTTAAATAAAGCCAGACAACAAGTATTACAGCTTTTGGGCAGCAATGAATCAGGTGGTCATCAAGGTTCTGCCGCTTCAAATGCGAGCACACCGACACTGGATGGCCTAGCCCGTGATTTAACTGCGATTGCCAGGGAAGGAAGCTTGGATCCCGTTATCGGAAGAAGTAAGGAAATACAGCGTGTCATTGAGGTATTAAGCCGTCGTACAAAAAATAACCCAGTATTGATCGGTGAACCTGGGGTAGGTAAAACAGCCATTGCTGAAGGGCTCGCCCAACAGATCATCAATAATGAGGTACCTGAAATTTTACGCGATAAACGCGTAATGACACTTGATATGGGTACTGTTGTGGCTGGTACTAAATACCGTGGTGAATTTGAGGACCGGTTGAAGAAGGTTATGGATGAAATACGTCAGGCGGGTAATATCATCCTATTCATCGATGAATTGCATACATTGATTGGTGCAGGTGGTGCAGAAGGTGCCATTGATGCCTCCAATATCCTAAAACCATCATTGGCCCGTGGTGAATTACAATGTATCGGTGCTACAACATTGGATGAATACCGTAAGTATATTGAAAAGGATGCTGCGCTTGAACGTCGTTTCCAGCCAATCCAAGTCGATGAGCCGACTATTTTGGAATCCATCCAAATTCTCAAGGGGCTGCGTGACCGTTATGAGGCACATCACCGCGTATCGATTACTGACGAAGCGATTGATGCCGCAGTCAAGTTATCCGACCGTTATATTTCCGATCGCTTTTTACCGGATAAAGCAATTGACTTGATTGATGAAGCTGGCTCTAAGGTTAGACTGCGCTCATACACAACGCCACCTAACTTAAAGGAACTTGAAGTGAAGCTAGATGATGTTCGCAAGGAAAAGGATGCTTCCGTTCAGAGTCAGGAATTTGAAAAAGCTGCTTCGCTTCGCGATACGGAACAACGCTTAAGAGAACAATTGGAAGAAACGAAAAAAACTTGGAAAGAAAAACAAGGGCAGGAGAACAGTGAAGTCACTGTGAATGACATTGCACATGTCGTATCCAGCTGGACGGGAGTGCCAGTCACTAAATTGGCGCAAACAGAGTCAGATAAATTGCTTAATATGGAGTCAATCCTCCATGATCGTGTAATTGGGCAGGAAGAGGCCGTCATTGCGGTTTCTAAAGCAGTACGACGTGCAAGGGCAGGTTTGAAAGATCCTAAACGTCCAATTGGTTCATTCATCTTCTTGGGACCTACAGGGGTCGGTAAAACCGAGCTTGCCCGTGCTTTGGCTGAATCCATATTTGGTGATGAAGATGCCATGATTCGCATCGATATGTCCGAATATATGGAGAAACATTCGACTTCACGTCTTGTTGGATCCCCTCCAGGATATGTTGGATACGAAGAAGGCGGTCAGTTAACGGAAAAAGTGCGGAGGAAACCATACTCCGTCGTTCTGCTTGATGAAATAGAAAAGGCGCATCCGGATGTCTTCAATATCCTTCTTCAAGTATTGGAAGACGGAAGACTGACAGATTCCAAGGGGCGTACTGTCGATTTCAGGAATACCATTCTGATCATGACATCGAATGTAGGTGCGTCGGCCTTGAAAATCGATAAGTATGTCGGCTTTAACATCCAGGATACTGGCCAGGACTATAAAAATATGAAAGGGAAAGTGATGGAAGAACTCAAACGTGCATTCCGTCCGGAATTCCTGAATCGTATTGATGAAACCATCGTGTTCCACTCATTAGAGAAGGATCATTTGAAACAAATCGTTACATTAATGTCAAATCAGCTTACTACCCGTTTGAAAGAACAGGAGATATACTTGGAGCTGACAGATGCGGCTAGAGAAAAAATTGCTACGGAAGGTTTTGATCCGGAATATGGGGCAAGGCCAATCCGCAGGGCGCTTCAGAAGCATGTAGAAGATTATCTATCCGAAGAGTTGCTTAAGGGCAACGTGAAAAAAGGGCAAACGGTCGTAATGGATGTCGTGAATAATGAGTTTGCAATCCGGCAAGGCGAGCCTGTTAATGTAAGTGAATAACCTGATCCTAAACTTCGAGGTACACGCAGATTCTTTTGCAGTGTACCTCTGTTTTTTATCTATAGGCAGATATGAGTATAAACGGGACAAGCAAAGTGAATATTTTTTTAAAAAAACTTAGCCTTAAGAAGGTTTAAATAAAACAGAGATATAATATCCTTAATATAGATATTTTTTCCAAAGGAAGAGGAGTAATTTATGGCTGTAAAAAAGAAAACAAAATTTATGTGTCAGTCTTGTGGATATGAGTCCGCGAAATGGATGGGAAAATGCCCAGGCTGCGGTGAATGGAACAAAATGGTCGAGGAAACCGAAATCGTTAAACCTGCTAGAAAGGGCGCTTTTACCCATTCAGAGGTTAGAGGTTCCGGGGAACGGGAGAAGGCAGCACCCATAACGACCATTCAATCAGAAAAAGAACCACGGATTAAGACGGATTTAATGGAATTGAATCGTGCTCTTGGGGGCGGGATCGTACAGGGGTCACTTGTATTGATCGGAGGGGACCCGGGTATCGGTAAATCCACCCTGCTTTTACAGGTATCATCACAATTGGCGCATAAACAGAAAAAAGTGCTATATATATCAGGGGAAGAATCAGTCAAGCAGACCAAATTGAGAGCGGACCGGCTTGGGACCATGTCGGAACATCTATTCGTTTATTCTGAAACCGATATGGACTATATCCAACAGGCCATTACAGAGGTAAAACCGGATTTGGTCATTATTGACTCCATTCAAACGGTATATCATTCGGAGGTTACATCTGCCCCGGGAAGCGTTTCACAAGTGAGGGAATGCACAGCCTCACTCATGCGCATAGCTAAAACGAACGGGATCGCGATTTTTATCGTCGGTCACGTTACAAAGGAAGGGGCCATTGCGGGACCGCGGCTGCTTGAGCACATGGTTGACACCGTTTTATATTTTGAAGGAGAAAGACACCATACATATCGAATTATACGCGCGGTCAAGAATCGCTTTGGTTCGACGAATGAGATGGGTATTTTTGAAATGAAAGAACATGGATTGGAAGAGGTTGCGAATCCATCGGAAATTTTCCTTGAAGAACGGTCGCAAGGAGCTTCGGGTTCCACGGTCGTCGCATCCATGGAGGGCACAAGGCCAGTGCTTGTCGAAATTCAAGCATTGATTTCACCTACAAGTTTTGGAAACCCAAGGCGAATGGCCACGGGAATTGACCACAATCGAGTTTCGCTTTTAATGGCTGTTCTGGAAAAGAGAGTGGGCTTGCTGCTCCAAAACCAGGATGCGTATTTAAAGGTTGCTGGTGGGGTCAAGCTTGATGAACCGGCAATTGACCTCGCTGTCGCAATAAGCATTGCATCAAGCTTCCGTGATAAACCAACAAACCCTGCCGATTGCATCATTGGTGAAGTGGGGCTGACTGGGGAAGTTAGAAGGGTGTCACGGATAGAACAAAGGGTGCAGGAAGCAGCGAAGTTAGGGTTTGAGCGGGTTATCATACCGGCTAATAATATAGGGGGATGGACCGCCCCGAAAGGTATTAAGATCGTTGGTGTTTCATCGGTTTCGGAGGCTCTTAAACAAACGTTAGGGGGTTAAGTATGACAGATAAAAAAGGGTATGAGAAAACAAAATTGGAAATTCTGCAAATTGTAGCACCGGGTACCCCGCTTCGGGAGGGCATTGAAAATGTCCTGAGGGCAAATACAGGTGGTTTGATAGTGGTCGGATATAACGAGAAAGTGCGAACGATCGTGGATGGCGGCTTCGAAATCAACTGCAACTGTACCCCCAGCACATTATATGAGTTGGCGAAGATGGACGGGGCCATCATTTTAAATGAAACGGCCGATAAGATCATTTTTGCAAATGCCCAATTAGTGCCGGATAATAGCACACCTTCCACTGAAACGGGAATGCGGCATAGGACAGCGGAACGTGTGGCAAGGGAGACCAAGTCGTTGGTCATCGCAATCTCACAACGCCGGAATGTCATCACTTTATATCAGGGCAATTTCCGGTATGCCCTTAAAGATATAGGTGTCATACTCGCTAAGGCTAATTTGGCCATCCAGACCCTGGAAAAATACAAGGTGGTCCTGCAGCAGAGCATATCGGTCTTAGGAGCGCTCGAGTTTGAGGAAATCGTGACCTATGCCGACCTTTTGCAGGTATTTCACCGTTATGTAATGGTGCTCAGGATCAAGGCCGAGCTACTAACGTACCTTAATGAACTTGGTACGGAAGGAAGATTGATCCGTTTGCAAATGAATGAAATCCTGGCAGATATTGAAACGGAAGGAAAATGGCTTATCAAGGATTATACCTCCAGTAATGATGAAAATCCCGAGGAAATCATTTTTAGGCTTCAAGAGTTGGCCATGCAGGAAAAACTGGATGAAAGCATTCTTCTGAAGGTGCTGGGCTATCATGGATACATACATCTTGATGAGTCAGTACATCCCCGTGGTTACCGTATTCTTCATAAAATCCCACGCCTGCCGGGTTTGATCATCGAAAATTTAGTGAAACAGTTCGGAAGCTTTAGTGAAGTCAATAAAGCTACGGTTGAAAACCTTGACGATGTGGAGGGTATAGGTGAAGTCCGCGCCAATAAAATCAAAGAAGGACTCCGCATTTTAAAAAATCAGCTGGTCACAAATAGAAGGATGTAAGGAGCCGCTGGCCTTTTAACATTCACCTGAACCAGCTTGAAATTGATTGGTGTTTATTTTTGACACTCAAAACTCAGGGTGCTAGGCTAATATTACGAAAAAGAGAAGAAGTCGTATTTGTAAATCCACTAATTCCTTAAGTGAATTTAACGTATATAATGAAAACGAATTTTCGAAGGTTTCATTTTATTTTATTGGTCAATAATGAGTAGAGGGAGGTGAAAGGGATGTTAAAACGCATTATACAAGCATGCTTCTTAATAGTCGGCGGAACACTTGGTATGTTACTAATTCCTGAATTATTAATTGTTTTACATGCAGACGATATTGCTTTATTAAACAATCCTTATGTAAGTGTACTGTTGGGTGCCATTATCTTTTATCTTATAACTTTTTGGGCAGTAGATCATGTGATCTATTTTATGAAGTGGCTGGAGGAACAGCTTGTTAAGATACCGATTACGGATATAATCTTTGGCAGCGTCGGCCTTTTAGTGGGACTGCTTGCGGCGTTCTTGGTTGGCTCCGCCTTCAGTGCCATCAAGGTTCCTATTTTAAATACAGTGGTACCTATCATCCTTACGCTTTTATTTGGTTATCTTGGTTTTCAGGTGGGCTTTAAAAAACGTGATGAGCTATTGAGTTTATTCATGAAAAGCAATAAGAAAAAGAATACTGATGGTGAAGCAAGCGAAGAGGATGAAGAGGGGTATAGCAAGCGGCTGAAGATTCTCGATACTAGTGTCATCATTGATGGTAGAATTGCGGATATCTGTCAGACGGGCTTTCTGGAGGGTACCATAGTCATTCCTCAATTCGTATTAAACGAACTGCAGCACATTGCCGATTCTTCTGATGCATTGAAAAGGAATCGCGGAAGACGCGGTTTGGATATCTTGAATCGGATTCAAAAAGACCTACCGATTAAAGTGGAGATGTACGAGGGGGATTTTGAAGACATCCAGGAAGTGGACAGTAAACTAGTGAAGCTTGCCAAAATATCGGGCGGTATGGTCGTTACCAATGATTTCAATTTAAACAAAGTATGCGAGTTTCAAAATGTGGCGGTCCTTAATATCAATGACCTGGCCAATGCCGTTAAACCTGTTGTACTTCCCGGGGAAGAGATGAATGTTCAAGTCATCAAGGACGGGAAAGAGCAGAACCAAGGCATCGCTTATTTGGACGATGGTACCATGATCGTAGTCGAGGGTGGCCGTGACCATATCGGGAAACGGATCGATGTACTTGTCACAAGTGTATTGCAAACCTCAGCAGGCCGGATGATATTCGCTAAGCCGAAACTATTAGAAAAAGCATTATAAAGAAGAGTAGGAGAAACCGTTATGTTTTATGAAGTAGTGATACCTGCAGCTGGACAAGGCAAAAGAATGAAGGCGGGCAAGAATAAACTTTTTATTGAACTATCGGGTATCCCGATCATTGTTTATACACTGCGTGTCTTCGAAGAAGATCCTGACTGTCGGGGGATTATCCTTTCGATAAACCCGGCAGAAAAGGATTATTTCAATCAATTGATAGCAGCGTATGGGCTTAAAAAGGTCAAGACACTGGTCATGGGTGGCAAGGAGCGCCAACAAAGCGTGTATAATGGACTGCAACATGCAGAAGAAGACATCATCCTGGTCCATGACGGTGCCCGCCCTTTTATCAATATTGGGCAAATCAGTGAATTGACTACTGCCGCCTCCCTGCATGGAGGTGCCGTAATTGCAGTGCCCGTTAAGGATACGATTAAAAAAGCGGCAAACAAAGAGGTAGTGGAAACAGTGGAACGATCAAGCTTGTGGGCGGTGCAAACTCCACAAGCTTTTCGTGTATCCATATTAAAAAGTGCGTATGAACAGGCAGAAGCTGAAGCATTTTTAGGGACGGATGATGCAAGTTTGCTAGAGCGGATCAATGAACAGGTAGTTATTATTGAGGGCAATTATGATAATATTAAAATTACGACTCAGGAAGACCTTTATTTTGCAGAAGCGATTTTACATAAACAACAACATGGAAAAAGATGATTGGGGAGAATGATATGTTTAGAATAGGACAAGGATATGACGTTCATCAGCTTGTAGAGGGTAGACCTTTGATTATTGGCGGGATTACGATTCCGTATGAGAAAGGTTTGCTAGGGCATTCTGATGCGGATGTCCTTCTGCATACTGTTGCTGATGCCTGCTTGGGTGCAATTGGTGCAGGGGATATCGGTAAGCATTTTCCGGATACCGATCCTGAATTTAAAGATGCCGATTCGGCAAAACTGCTGCAGTATATTTGGGCAATTGTAAAAAAGGAAGGATATTCCCTAGGCAATGCGGACTGTACAATCATTGCACAAAGCCCGAAAATGGCACCGTATATTGAGGAGATGCGAGGCAGGATTGCTGAACTTTTAGATGCGTCGACAGACAGAATTAATGTAAAGGCGACCACTACCGAGAAACTTGGATTTACAGGCAGGAGCGAAGGAATCGCGGCACAGGCTGTAGTCTTATTGGTTAAATCAAACTAAATTCGTTTTTAGGGTGGATGCCTTTATCCCAATGTATTTAAATGATAATATATACAATAGAATAGAACGACTGGGAGGTCTATATATATCATGAGCAGTGATATTCGAGTTCGCTATGCACCGAGTCCGACTGGACATTTACATATTGGTAATGCACGGACTGCTTTATTTAATTATTTATACGCACGAAATAAAGGCGGGAAATTCATCATTCGTATTGAAGATACCGACCAAAAGAGAAATATTGAAGGCGGAGAGGATAGTCAGCTTAAATATTTGAAATGGCTTGGTATGGATTGGGATGAAGGTGTTGATGTTGGCGGTGAATACGGGCCATATCGTCAATCCGAAAGGAACGACCTTTATCAGGAACTGTATCAAGAGCTTTTAGATAAGGGTTTGGCATATAAATGCTATTGTACGGAAGAAGAACTTGAAGCAGAGCGTGAAGGACAGGTCGAACGCAATGAAACACCAAAATATTCAGGGAAGTGCAAGCATTTAACTGAGGAAGAGCAAGCGGAACTATTGGCTCAAGGAAGAAAACCGAGCATTCGCTTTGCCGTTCCGGCTGGGAAGGTCCTTACTTTCAAAGATATGGTCAAGGATGAGGTTTCGTTTGAAACAGATGGCTTTGGTGATTTTGTTATCGTTAAAAAAGATGGCATTCCAACCTATAACTTTGCAGTGGCCGTCGATGATCATTTGATGAAGATTTCCCATGTCCTTCGCGGTGATGATCATATCTCCAATACTCCAAAACAATTGATGATTTATGAAGCTTTCGGTTGGGAACCGCCGGTATTCGGACATATGACGCTGATTGTAAACGAAAGCAGGAAGAAACTGAGTAAACGTGATGAGTCGATCATTCAATTCATTGAGCAATATGAAGAGCTTGGTTATGTACCAGAAGCGTTATTCAATTTCATTACATTACTAGGATGGTCTCCGGTCGGGGAGGAAGAGATTTTCACGAAGGAAGAATTCATTAATATTTTTGATGCTGACCGGCTGTCTAAATCACCTGCACTTTTCGATAAACAAAAGCTTACATGGATGAATAACCAATATGTGAAGCAATTGGACGTCAATCGTGCAGTGGAATTGTCAATGCCTCACTTAATTAAAGCCGGGAAGGTTTCAGAGACACTGACCGCCGAAGAAGAAGAGTGGGTACATGGGCTAGTTTCCCTTTTTCAAGAGCAGATGAGCTATGGAGCGGAAATAGTCGAGCTATCTGAACTGTTTTTCAAGGATGAGGTCGTGTTCGAGGAAGAAGCTAAGGAAGTGCTGGCTGAAGAACAGGTACCGGAAGTCATGAAAGCTTTCCTTCAGGAGATTGAAGGACTTGAAGAATTTAACGCGGATGAAATCAAGAAGTCGATTAAAGCCGTACAAAAAGGCACAGGTCATAAAGGAAAAAAATTATTCATGCCGATAAGGGCTGCAGTCACGGGTCAAACACATGGTCCTGACTTGCCTAAGGCGATTTCATTGCTGGGCAAGGAAAAAATTAAACAGCGTATTCAGAGTATTTTATATTAACAATTTGTCGAAAATGTAATATAGTATTTAATAATCTTACAAAAGAACGCGTAGATGGGGAGAAGTAAGTAAACGAAGCTTTTTAGAGAGAACCATAACCTGCTGAAAGTGGTTCAAGCCTCTCGTTTTCCTGAAATGCACCCTTGAGTCCTTTGCTGAACTAACTTATAGTAGGCACAGGCGGAATTTCCTCCGTTACAGGGATTAAAGTTGGGGATGAAAAAACAGGAAAAAGCTTTATCTGGTTTTAACATTCCAAACAGAGTGGAACCGCGCTTCAAGCGTCTCTGTCTATTTGGACAGAGACGCTTTTTTATATGCTTTAAAAGCTTCAAAAGGGGATGTTGGAAAAGGACGGAACATAGGGGGGAATCATTTTGTTAAAGATGTTTAAAGAGGATATCGAAGTGGTTTTTGATCAAGATCCTGCTGCGCGCAGCTATTTGGAAGTCATATTGACGTACGCGGGTTTACATGCGATTTGGAGTCATAGGATGGCTCACGCACTATTCAAGAAGAAATTCTTTTTCCTGGCAAGAAGTATATCTCAAATCAGTCGGTTTTTTACCGGAATTGAAATTCATCCAGGGGCTACGATTGGCCGTCGTTTCTTCATTGACCATGGAATGGGGATCGTCATTGGCGAAACTTGTGAAATTGGCGACAATGTATCAGTCTTTCAAGGTGTAACCCTTGGGGGAACAGGAAAGGAAAAGGGAAAACGTCATCCTACGATAAAGGATAATGTCCTGATTGCTACAGGAGCAAAAGTGCTGGGTTCCATCACTGTTGGGGAAAACTCAAAAATCGGTGCAGGATCGGTTGTTTTAAAGGAGGTGCCACCTAATTCTACAGTGGTTGGCATTCCAGGTAAAGTGGTCATTCAAGATGGTATCAAAATCAACAAAGACCTAAATCATTGTGATCTTCCTGATCCAATCGCTGATCGCTTTAAGGAATTGGATAGTGAACTCAGGGCCTTAAGAGAGAAGCTGGCTGAACAGAAGCAGGAAGAAAGGAGTCTATAAAATGGCGATTAAAATATATAACACAGCAACAAGAAAAAAGGAAACCTTCGTCCCGATTGAAGAGGGAAAGGTGAAGATGTATGTATGCGGGCCCACTGTCTATAATTACATTCATATAGGTAATGCAAGACCGGCAATCGTATTCGATACCGTTCGTAGGTATTTGGATTACCGTGGATATGATGTGCAATTCGTTTCGAACTTTACGGATGTGGATGATAAGCTGATTCGCGCTGCAAAAGAATTGGGTGAAGATGTCCCGACCATCTCAGAGCGTTTCATCAAGGCTTATTTTGAAGACGTGTCGGCATTGGGCTGCAAAAAAGCGGATGCTCACCCAACCGTAATGGAGAACATGGATGCAATCATTGAATTCATCTCGGCATTAATTGAGAAAGGATTCGCTTATGAATCTGAAGGGGATGTGTATTACCGCACTCGTAAGTTTGAGGGATATGGAAAGCTTTCGCATCAGTCCATCGATGAGCTGCGTGTGGGGGCCCGTATTGAAATAGGGGAGAAAAAACAAGATGCCCTTGATTTTGCCCTTTGGAAAACGGCCAAGGATGATGAAATATCTTGGGAGAGCCCATGGGGTAAGGGGCGTCCTGGCTGGCATATCGAATGCTCCGCAATGGTCAAAAAGTATTTGGGCGATACGATCGATATTCATGCAGGGGGTCAAGATCTGGCTTTCCCGCATCATGAAAATGAAATTGCACAATCCGAAGCATTGACGGGTAAGACCTTTGCGAATTATTGGATGCATAACGGGTATATAAATATTGAGAATGAAAAAATGTCTAAGTCCTTAGGCAATTTCGTCCTTGTGCATGACATCATTCAGAAGCATGATCCACAAGTGTTACGCTTCTTCATGTTATCTGTACATTACCGTCATCCCATCAATTATAGCGAAGAAGTGCTTGAAAATGTAAAAGCGTCCCTTGAACGCTTAAGGACATCTTATCAAAACTTAAAGCACCGCCTTCAAGTAAGTGACGGATTGACTGAGAATAATGATGTTTGGTTGGAGAAGCTTAATGAATTACATGAACAATTCATTAAGGAAATGGACGATGATTTCAACACAGCTAATGCAATATCCATGCTCTTTGAACTTTCCAAACAGGCGAATTATTACTTGATGGAGAAAAACACAGACAAGGAAGTGATTAATGCTTTCCTTGAAAAATTCAACATCTTATTTTCTGTCCTGGGTTTATCCCTTGAAGAAGAGGGGCTTTTGGATGAAGAAATTGAAGGGTTGATACAGC
The DNA here is from genome assembly GCF_044762725.1 of Peribacillus sp. NPDC096447. Lineage (NCBI taxonomy): Bacteria > Bacillati > Bacillota > Bacilli > Caryophanales > Bacillaceae > Peribacillus > Peribacillus sp. NPDC096447. The sequence continues at coordinate 48,304 of NZ_JBIWEV010000013.1, read as the reverse complement.
AGAGAATTCAAGCGCGGAAAGACCGCAATTTTGGGTTATCTGATGAAATTCGTGATCGCTTGAAAAACATGAATATCATATTAGAGGATACCCCTCAAGGTACAAGATGGAAAAGAGGGTAATTAATGCTTCATTACGATAGTAAGGTAGATGCAAAAATGCTGAACAGTCTTGCTTTAGCATATATAGGTGATGCCGTATACGAAACATATATACGGCATCACCTCATTCAAAAAGGATCGGTCAAGCCCAATCTACTTCACAAAAAAGCTACATCTTTTGTAGCGGCTAAAGCGCAAAATAAAATCATTCACTTTTTCCTGGAGTCAGATTGGTTATCGGAAGAGGAATCCGCTGTCGTTCGGCGCGGCCGAAATGCAAAATCCGGTTCTGTACCGAAAAATACAGATGTGCAAACGTATCGTTACAGTACAGCCTTCGAGGCACTTATGGGATTTTTGTATTTATCCGGCCGTATAGAAAGAATGGAAGAACTAATCAAAAAATCCATTGAATACATTGAAGAAGAAAAGGGGAGTAACCCATGAGCGAAGAATATATCATTGGCAGAAACCCCGTATTGGAAGCTCTTCGTTCCGAACGGGATATTAATAAAATTTGGATAGCCGAAGGCTCGCAAAAAGGCTCGATGCAGCCACTCATCGGTCTGGCGAAGGAAAAGAAGGTATTCGTGCAAATCGTACCGAAGAAAAAAATTGACCAAATGGCAGAAGGCATCCATCAAGGCGTTATCGCACAAGTGGCTGCATATGAATATGTGGAGCTGGATGACCTATTCGCAAAAGCGGCTGAACGGGACGAAGCACCTTTTTTCATGATCCTTGATGAAGTTGAAGATCCGCATAATCTAGGCTCGATCATGAGGACGGCTGATGCAGTCGGAGCCCATGGAATCATCATTCCAAAAAGGAGAGCGGTTGGCTTGACGGCAACAGTGGCAAAAGCCTCGACGGGTGCAATCGAGTATATTCCGGTAGCTCGCGTTACAAATTTGGCAAGAGCGGTTGAAGAGTTGAAAGAGCGTGGGGTATGGATAGTCGGTACCGATGCGAAAGGCAGCGATGATTACCGTAACATGGATGGAAAGATGCCTATCGGGCTTGTTATCGGTAGCGAAGGAAAAGGCATGGCCCGGTTAATGAAGGATAAATGTGATTTTCTCGTCCGTCTCCCTATGGCAGGTCAAGTAACTTCGTTAAATGCATCGGTAGCAGCCGGTTTATTGATGTATGAGGTTTATAGAAAAAGAAATCCTCTAGGGCAATGATGGAATGAATATTCTGTTGGTGGACGGTTATAACATTATTGGAGCTTGGCCGGAACTGAGAGAATTAAAGGAAAGGGATCTTGCTGCTGCAAGGGACCGGTTGATAGAAATGATGGCGGAATATCAAGCATTTACCGGATACCGTGTAATTGTCGTATTTGACGCTCAATATGTTCAGGGAATTGCCCGCATATTCAAAAATCACAAAGTTGACGTAATTTTTACAAAAGAAAATGAAACTGCGGATGAAAGAATTGAAAAGATGGCCATTGAACTGAATAATGTCAAAACGCAAATTCAAGTGGCAACCTCTGACTTCACGGAACAGTGGGTGATCTTCGGCCAAGGGGCCCTAAGGAAATCCGCTCGTGAACTGCTTGTTGAAATGGAAGAAATTCAAGGCGAAATCAAGAAAGATGTAAGAAAAACAACGACGATAAGACCCGTGGCTAAAATTCCTTTAAGTGAAGAAGTGGCAGAAATTTTCGAAAAATGGCGCCGGGGTAAAATTTGAACCATTGACGGGTAAATTTTACCTGCTGTATAATATTTCTATCTGAGTCAGGTCAGGGGGATATAATGTGGGTCTCAAATTCGGAATGAAGCTGAACGAAAAGTATCTGCAGTTTGAGGATGATGAATTGATAGGGTTGGTGCACACTGGAGACAGTGAAGCGCTGGATTATTTGATCCAAAAGTATCGTAATTTTGTAAGAGCTAAGGCAAGGACTTATTTCTTGATTGGTGCCGATAAGGAAGACATCGTGCAAGAAGGTATGATTGGTTTATATAAAGCCGTCCGTGATTTCAAAGGGGATAAGTTATCTTCTTTTAAAGCATTTGCAGAACTATGCATTACGAGGCAGATCATTACAGCTATCAAAACAGCAACACGTCAAAAACATATTCCGCTCAATTCCTATGTTTCCCTGGACAAGCCCATTTACGATGAGGAATCGGATCGAACTCTAATGGATATTATATCGGGTACGAAAGTTTTGGACCCGGAAGAACTGATCATCAACCAAGAAGAGTTTGACGATATCGAATTAAAGATGGCCGAGCTCCTGAGTGATCTTGAGAGAAAAGTGTTAGCTCTTTACCTGGATGGACAAACCTACCAAGAAATTTCGGAAGAGTTGAACCGGCATGTTAAGTCAATCGACAACGCCCTTCAACGGGTGAAAAGAAAGCTCGAGCGCTATCTGGAAGTAAGGGAAATCAGTTTATAATCCCTCCGCTTTTTCCGCTTAATTTCATCTGTCCCTTCTCCACATGGAAGTTTATTATTCACAAAGATTTTTAATGGATGTCAAGTAAACCGATATTCTGATTTCCGGTGTCCATAATCGTCGAAACCCGCTTTGATATTGACAATAAAAAACAGCCGTGATAAGGTTTTATGGATATAGTAGATAGGATAGGTGTATCTAATGCGAAAAAAAATAGTTCTTGCCTGCACTGATTGCGGTACAAGGAATTATAGTTATGAGAGCAAACAATCGACAAGCGGCGAACGACTGGAAATCAAGAAATTTTGCAGTACGTGCAACTCACACTCGATTCATAAAGAAACGAAATAACCGTTCTATAAATAGATTGACAGAAGCTTCTAATGCTTGGAGGTACATTCATGAAACGTTTTACCGAATTTTTCAGCGGAGTCGCTCGCGAAATGCAAAAAGTAAGCTGGCCGAAACGCAAGGAGCTTACCAAGTATACAATCGTGGTGGTAACGACTGTAGTATTTATGGCTTTATTCTTTACAGTGGTGGATTTGGGCATTTCCGAATTAATTCGCTTAGTTATTGAATAAGAGATTCGAAAATAAGGTATAATAGTGATAGAATAATATGTGTCAGCAGAAAAGCCCGGAAACGGGTTTTTTAATTTGTCTTTTTTAATAAGTGAAGAAGTTCAAAATCGAGCACTGCTGTAATATGTTCATCACAATATATTCTAGTTAAGTCGGAATGACGCCGTATGGTTTTTTGGCTAAAACGTTCAAAGATAAAGATTAATAAAGAAAATGATTGATTGCAGGGAGGGAAGGACGTTAAAGTCCTAACACATGGAAAAGAATTGGTATGTAGTTCACACCTATTCAGGTTATGAGAACAAAGTTAAGGCTAACTTGGAAAAACGTGTTGAAACTATGGGGATGGAAGACAAGATCTTTCGCGTTGTAGTTCCAGAAGAAGAAGAAACAGAAGTGAAAGATGGCAAAAAGAAAGTAACTAAAAAGAAAGTATTTCCAGGATATGTGCTGGTTGAGATCATCATGACTGATGATTCATGGTATGTTGTCCGGAATACGCCTGGAGTAACAGGTTTCGTAGGTTCATCTGGAGCTGGTTCAAAACCGACTGCATTGCTGCCGGAAGAAATTGAAGTCGTTCTTAAGCGAATGGGCGTAGATGAAAGCAAAATCGAGGTTGATTTTGAAATCGGTGATACGGTTCAAGTTAAGGAAGGACCATTTGCAACATTTGCCGGCCCTATTGAAGAACTTGATAAAGATAAAGGTAAAGTAAGGGTTCTAGTCAATATGTTCGGCCGTGATACACCGGTTGAACTTGATTTTAATCAAGTGGAAAAATTATAAACGGAAAAAAACTTGAAATTGCCTTTTGAAAGTGGTAAAATTTCAAAGGTCAGTATGTTTCAATTTTTAGGCCTCAACGATACAAGCATTCTTTATTAATAGATAAAGAATTCAAGATGAGTGGGAGGGTATTACCCTATTACCACATCACGGACTTATAAGGAGGTGTGTCTCGTGGCTAAAAAAGTAATTAAAATGGTTAAATTGCAAATTCCTGCTGGTAAAGCGAATCCGGCACCGCCAGTCGGTCCTGCATTAGGTCAAGCTGGTGTAAACATCATGGGATTCTGTAAGGAGTTCAACGCTCGTACAGCAGATCAAGCTGGTCTAATTATTCCTGTTGAAATCACGGTATTTGAAGACCGTTCATTTACATTCATTACAAAAACTCCACCGGCTGCAGTATTGCTTAAGAAAGTAGCTGGTATCGAGTCTGGTTCTGGTGAACCTAACCGTAATAAAGTTGCTACAGTCAAGCGTGATCAAGTGCGCGAGATTGCTGAAACTAAAATGCCTGACCTAAACGCTGCAAGCGTTGAAGCTGCAATGCGTATGGTTGAAGGTACTGCTCGCAGCATGGGTATTGTCATCGAAGACTAATCCATGTAATTGCTATTTGTTTCTACGGGGTTGCGATTGATACTCGCAACCTTTATTCGTGGGAGGTCATTCCGTTAAAACCACAATTTAGGAGGATTTATATCATGGCTAAAAAAGGTAAAAAGTATCTTGAAGCAGCTAAGCTTGTAGAAGTATCTAAGGCTTATGCTGTAACTGAAGCAATCGAAGTTGCTAAAAAAGCAAACTTCGCAAAATTCGATGCGACTGTTGAAGTTGCTTTCCGTTTAGGCGTAGACCCTAAGAAAGCCGACCAACAAATTCGTGGAGCTGTTGTTCTTCCGAATGGTACTGGTAAAACTCAACGCGTATTAGTATTCGCAAAAGGCGAAAAAGCAAAAGAAGCGGAAGCTGCTGGTGCTGACTACGTTGGCGAATCTGACTACATCAACAAAATCCAACAAGGATGGTTCGAATTCGATGTAATCGTTGCGACTCCAGACATGATGGGTGAAGTTGGTAAACTTGGCCGTGTATTAGGACCTAAAGGTTTAATGCCTAACCCTAAAACTGGCACAGTAACTTTCGATGTAACGAAAGCTGTTAATGAAATCAAAGCTGGTAAAGTTGAATACCGCGTAGATAAAGCTGGTAACATCCACGCTCCAATCGGTAAAGTATCTTTCGAAGATGCTAAACTAGTGGAAAACTTCACTACTATCTATGATACATTATTGAAAGTTAAACCTGCGGCTGCTAAAGGAACTTACATGAAAAACGTTTCTGTAACAACTACAATGGGCCCTGGTGTGAAAGTTGATCCTTCTTCTTTCAAATAAATAATTGACATACCAAAACTATTATTGTTATAATAAGTTTTGTTGTGAATAAATGAATACTATTTGTACCGTAGACAGTAGGTGCTCATTACGAGCTTAATTCCCTGCCGAGGTAATTCGATAATAATAGTCCTGGACTATGACTTTTGAAATTACTGCCTTCATGTCTGCAATAGAGATGAAGGCTTTTTCTTTGAAACGGTATAAATGTTTTCAAGCAAATCTACAGGAGGTGTAAGGATGAACGCAATTATTGAACAAAAGCAAAAAATCGTTGCTGAGATTTCTGAAAAGTTAACTTCAAGCCAATCAACAGTAGTTGTTGACTACCGTGGATTGACTGTTGCTGAAGTAACAGAACTTCGTAAGCAACTTCGTGAAGCTGGCGTTGAGTTTAAAGTTTACAAAAACTCTATGACTCGCCGTGCTGCTGAAAGTGCTGAACTTAGCGCTTTGAACGAATCATTAACAGGTCCAAACGCAATTGCATTCTCAACTGAAGATGTTATTGCGCCAGCAAAAATCCTTAACGATTTTGCGAAAAAACATGAAGCTTTAGAAATCAAAGCTGGAGTTATCGAAGGAAATGTTGCAACTGCTGAAGAAATTAAAGCTCTTGCAGAACTACCTTCACGCGAAGGCCTACTTTCAATGCTACTCAGCGTGCTACAAGCACCTATGCGCGGACTTGCTCTTGCTACAAAAGCTGTTGCAGAGCAAAAAGAAGAACAAGGCGCGTAAGCTGACCGCTTATTTAGCCTGCTGATTCAAAAAAAACCAACCATTTCGAGGAGGAAATAAAAATGACTAAAGATCAAATCATTGAAGCAGTTAAAAATATGACTGTTTTAGAATTAAACGACCTTGTAAAAGCAATCGAAGAAGAATTCGGCGTAACTGCTGCTGCACCTGTAGCTGTAGCTGCTGCTGGTGGCGCTGCTGCTGAAGAAAAAACTGAGTTTGATGTAGTCCTTACATCTGCTGGAGATCAAAAAATCAAAGTTATCAAAGCTGTACGTGAAGTTACAGGTCTTGGACTTAAAGAAGCAAAAGAACTTGTTGACAACACTCCAAAAGCAATCAAAGAAGGCGCTTCTAAAGAAGAAGCTGAAGAAATCAAAGCTAAACTTGAAGAAGTTGGAGCTGGCGTTGAAGTTAAGTAATCTTGCATAAACAAAAAGCTCGCTATCACTGGCGGGCTTTTTTTCTTCATTTTTAAAGAAATGAACGGAAATTAGCCGTTAATGGTTTGATAACGAGGATTTCGTTATTCCGACATTCCGGCATGCAAGCATCCATTCTTCAATTCTCTTCTCTCATTAAATCTTCAATATTCCTTTCTGATAGGGGGAGATGACTCTGACAGAGCATTACTACTCACAAAAACCGGATGTCGTAAGCAATCCGAAATTTTGGGATTTCACATTAAAGGGACGTACATTTCGCTTCAAAAGTGATAATGGTGTTTTTTCGAAAAAGGAAGTTGATTTCGGATCGCGTCTTTTGGTTGAGAGTTTTAACCTTAATGAGGCTGTGGAAGGAAATATCCTCGATGTTGGTTGCGGTTATGGACCAATTGGAATATCGATTTCGGCAGCTTATCCCGATAGAACGATAGAAATGATTGATATAAATAGCCGGGCAGTTGAATTGTCAAAAGAGAATGCTGCATCTAATGGGATCACAAACGTGAAGATTTACGAAAGTGATCGTTTTGACAAAGTTGCCTCCAATCAATTCGCAGCGATTCTTACGAACCCTCCCATTCGCGCAGGTAAAAGTGTAGTCCACGAAATTTTAGAAGAAAGCTATCGCAGTTTGGTAGCTGGTGGAGAATTATGGGTTGTCATTCAAAAAAAACAAGGAGCTCCATCTGCAATGGATAAAATGGAGCAATTATTTGGAAATGTTGAAGTGCCCGTTAAGAAAAAGGGTTACTATATACTATTATCCAAAAAGGTTTGACTCTAAATTTTCGCTATGTTAGTATTATAAAATGCATATATATAATTCCGTAACTATGCAATTTTTATACCATTGGTGTATAATCAATGGATAATATGGGAAAAATATATAAATAATAGTTCGTTTTATGAGAAATAGTGGTTTTTAAAATAAAAACCATTTTCTTTTTGTCTATGGAAATGATTCCTTTTCCGAGGCAAATGGATCCTTATAACGCTTGATTTAAGGGGTGAATCAGTTGACAGGTCAACTTGTTCAGTATGGACGACACCGCCAACGTAGAAGTTATGCAAGAATCAGTGAGGTTTTGGACCTTCCGAATCTGATTGAAATTCAAACAGCTTCTTATCAATGGTTTCTAGATGTAGGTTTAAAGGAAATGTTCCAGGATATTTCTCCTATTGAGGATTTTACAGGTAATTTATCGTTAGAATTCATCGATTACAGCTTAGCTGAGCCGAAGTATTCTGTGGAAGAAACAAAAGAACGCGATGTTACGTATTCTGCACCACTTCGAGTGAAAGTGCGCCTTGTTAACAAAGAAACAGGGGAAGTGAAAGACCAGGATGTATTTATGGGTGACTTCCCGCTGATGACTGAAACAGGTACATTTGTCATCAATGGTGCTGAACGGGTAATTGTATCCCAATTAGTGCGCTCACCGAGTGTTTACTACAATGGGAAAATGGATAAAAACGGTAAGTTGGGATTCTCTGCGACCGTTATTCCTAACCGTGGCGCATGGCTCGAATATGAAACAGACGCCAAGGATGTTGTGTATGTTCGAATCGATCGCACCAGGAAATTACCGATCACGGTATTGATGCGTGCCCTTGGATTCGGAACAGATCAAGAAATCATCGATTTGATCGGAGACAACGAATACCTTCGCAACACTCTTGAAAAGGATAACACCGAGAGTGTGGAAAAAGCATTACTGGAAATCTATGAGCGTCTACGCCCAGGTGAACCGCCTACTGTCGAAAACGCGAAAAGTCTTTTAGTATCACGCTTTTTTGATCCAAAACGTTATGATTTAGCTAATGTAGGCCGTTATAAAATAAACAAAAAACTGCATATCAAGAACCGTTTATTCGGACAACGTATTGCAGAAACTTTGATTGATCCTGAAACAGGTGAAATCATCGTTGAAAAAGGTACAATGCTTGATCGTCGGACTCTAGATAGGATCCTGCCTCATATCGAAGGTGGAATCGGATTCAAAACATTCCATCCATCAGGTGGTGTAGTGGAAGAAGAAACTCTTCTACAACCTATTAAAGTGTTTGCACCAAACGATGCTGAAGGCGAAAAAGTGATCAATATCATCGGTAATGCATATGTGACCGACCAGGTCAAAAACATTACACCGGCTGATATCATTTCTTCCATCAGTTATTTCTTTAACTTATTGCATGGTGTGGGAATCACGGATGACATTGACCATTTAGGTAACCGTCGTCTGCGTTCCGTTGGTGAATTGCTGCAAAACCAATTTAGAATTGGTTTATCCCGTATGGAGCGTGTTGTTCGTGAAAGAATGTCCATTCAGGATACGAATACAATCACTCCGCAGCAACTAATCAACATTCGCCCGGTCATTGCATCAATTAAAGAGTTCTTTGGAAGCTCGCAGCTTTCCCAATTCATGGATCAAACGAATCCGCTTGCTGAATTGACGCATAAACGTCGTCTATCTGCATTGGGACCTGGTGGTCTGACACGTGAGCGTGCTGGCTTTGAAGTACGTGACGTTCATTATTCCCACTATGGCCGCATGTGTCCGATTGAAACGCCTGAGGGACCGAATATTGGTTTGATTAACTCGTTATCCAGTTTTGCAAAGGTTAACCCATATGGCTTCATTGAAACGCCATATCGTCGTGTGGACCCTGAAACAGGTAAAATCACAAGCCAAATCGATTACTTAACGGCTGATGAGGAAGATAATTATGTAGTTGCCCAAGCGAATGTACGACTGTCAGATGACGGCTCATTCCTTGATAATGATGTTGTTGCACGTTTCCGCGGTGAAAATACCGTTGTTCCGCGTGACCGCGTAGATTACATGGATGTATCTCCTAAACAAGTTGTATCTGCTGCGACTGCATGTATTCCTTTCTTGGAAAACGATGACTCCAACCGTGCCCTTATGGGAGCGAACATGCAACGTCAAGCAGTTCCTTTGCTTCAACCGGAAGCCCCTCGAGTCGGAACGGGTATGGAGTATGTTTCAGCGAAAGACTCCGGTGCTGCTGTAATCTGTAAACACCCTGGTATCGTAGAGCACGTTGAATCACGTGAAGTATGGGTACGTAGGGTAAGTGAAGTAGACGGACAGCAAGTAAAAGGAAATCTTGATAAATATCGTCTATTAAAATTCATTCGTTCCAACCAAGGAACGTGCTATAATCAACGCCCTATCGTCAGTGTTGGCGACAACGTCGTAAAAGGTGAAATTCTTGCTGATGGTCCTTCAATGGAAAAAGGTGAGTTGGCACTTGGACGTAACGTATTGGTTGCCTTCATGACATGGGATGGATATAACTATGAAGATGCCATCATCATGAGTGAACGATTGGTTAAAGATGATGTGTACACTTCCATTCATATTGAAGAATATGAATCTGAATCACGCGATACAAAATTAGGGCCTGAAGAAATCACCCGCGATATCCCTAACGTAGGGGAAGATGCGCTTCGTAATCTTGATGAGCGCGGAATTATCCGTGTGGGTGCTGAAGTGAAAGACGGAGACCTTCTCGTTGGTAAAGTAACGCCTAAAGGTGTAACGGAACTGACTGCCGAGGAACGTCTATTACATGCAATCTTCGGTGAAAAAGCACGTGAAGTAAGGGATACATCACTTCGTGTACCTCACGGCGGCGGCGGAATCGTTCTTGATGTTAAAGTATTCAACAGAGAAGACGGCGATGAACTGCCTCCTGGTGTAAACCAACTCGCACGTGTATATATCGTTCAAAAACGTAAAATCCATGAAGGCGATAAAATGGCTGGACGACATGGTAACAAAGGGGTAATCTCCAGGATTCTTCCTGAAGAAGATATGCCTTATTTACCGGATGGCACTCCAGTCGACATCATGTTAAACCCATTGGGTGTACCTTCACGTATGAACATCGGTCAGGTGCTTGAGCTTCACTTAGGTATGGCTGCACGCGCACTTGGCATCCATGTAGCATCTCCTGTATTCGATGGTGCCACAGAGGAAGATGTTTGGGGTACGATTGAAGAAGCCGGGATGTCCCGTGATGCAAAAACTGTCCTGTATGATGGCCGTTCAGGTGAAGCATTCGATAACCGTGTATCAGTTGGTGTCATGTATATGATCAAACTGGCACATATGGTCGATGATAAACTTCATGCACGTTCAACTGGTCCTTACTCCCTTGTTACGCAGCAGCCACTTGGTGGTAAAGCGCAATTTGGTGGACAGCGTTTCGGTGAGATGGAAGTATGGGCACTTGAAGCTTATGGTGCTGCTTATACATTACAAGAAATCCTAACCGTTAAATCAGATGATGTCGTGGGTCGTGTGAAAACGTACGAAGCGATTGTCAAAGGTGAAAATGTCCCTGAACCAGGTGTTCCTGAGTCCTTCAAAGTATTGATTAAGGAGCTTCAAAGTTTAGGATTGGATGTTAAAATCCTCAATGCCGAAGATCGTGAAATCGAAATGCGTGATTTGGAAGATGAAGATGAAGCCAACCAAGCAGACAAATTAAGCCTTGATTCAGAAACTAAAGATATGGTTGCTTCCGAAGTAGGGGCACCTGTCAAAGAATAAAATTAAATATAAACATATCTAGTTATATATTACCCGCTCTGACTGGCAGCGAGATGTTCATTTGAAGATCATGCTGCCTTGTTAGAGCCTTATTGATTCAATCAACCATCATCCGGTGTAAGATTGCCTGATATTTGACGGCAGTCAAGGGTTAAACCTGGAGATTAAAAGGGAGGTAGGCCCCTTGTTAGACGTTAATAATTTTGAGTATATGAAAATTGGTCTTGCTTCACCAGACAAGATTCGTTCTTGGTCCCATGGAGAAGTTAAAAAACCAGAAACAATCAACTATCGTACGCTAAAGCCAGAAAAAGACGGTTTATTCTGTGAGAGAATTTTTGGACCTCAAAAGGACTGGGAATGTCATTGCGGAAAATATAAACGTGTTCGTTATAAAGGCGTAGTCTGTGACCGGTGTGGCGTTGAAGTCACTCGTGCGAAGGTGCGTCGTGAGCGTATGGGTCATATTGAGCTGGCAGCTCCAGTTTCACACATATGGTATTTTAAAGGAATTCCTAGCCGTATGGGACTTGTACTTGACATGTCTCCACGGGCTTTGGAAGAAGTTATTTACTTTGCATCTTACGTCGTAACTGAAACGGGCGATACAACTTTAGAAAAGAAACAGCTTCTTTCCGAAAAGGAATATCGTACATACCGTGAAAAATACGGTAAGAAATTCCAAGCTGCCATGGGTGCTGAAGCTATTAAAAAACTTTTACAAGATATTGATACGGAAAAGGAAGTAGAGTCGTTGAAAGAGGAGCTTAAAACAGCTCAAGGACAACGCAGAACCCGTGCAATCAAACGCTTGGAAGTGCTTGAGGCATTCCGTAACTCCGGAAATGAGCCTTCATGGATGATCCTTGACGTGCTTCCGGTCATTCCACCGGAACTTCGTCCTATGGTTCAACTTGATGGAGGACGTTTTGCCACATCTGATCTAAATGATTTATATCGCCGTGTTATCAACCGTAATAATCGTTTGAAACGATTACTGGATCTTGGAGCACCAAGCATTATCGTTCAAAATGAGAAGCGTATGCTGCAAGAAGCTGTCGATGCTCTTATCGATAATGGCCGTCGCGGCCGTCCGGTAACTGGACCTGGTAACCGTCCGTTAAAATCTTTATCTCACATGTTAAAAGGTAAACAAGGTCGTTTCCGTCAAAACCTTCTTGGTAAACGTGTTGATTACTCTGGCCGTTCCGTTATCGTAGTAGGACCAAACTTAAAGATGTACCAATGTGGTCTTCCTAAAGAAATGGCGATTGAATTATTCAAACCATTCGTTATGAAGGAGCTTGTTCAAAGAGGCCTAGCGCATAACATCAAATCCGCTAAGCGCAAAATTGAACGTTTATCTCCTGAAATATGGGATGTGCTTGAAGAAGTTATTAGAGAACACCCAGTACTATTGAACCGTGCACCGACTCTTCATAGACTTGGTATCCAAGCGTTTGAACCAACGTTGGTTGAAGGTCGCGCAATTCGTTTGCATCCGCTCGTATGTACAGCTTACAACGCTGACTTTGACGGTGACCAAATGGCGGTCCACGTTCCTCTATCTTCTGAAGCCCAAGCCGAAGCACGCATGCTTATGCTTGCAGCACAGAACATTTTGAACCCTAAAGATGGTAAACCTGTCGTTACACCTTCTCAAGATATGGTATTAGGTAACTATTACTTAACATTGGAAAGAGAAGGCGCTATCGGCGAAGGTATGATCTTTAAAGATACAAGTGAAGCATTGCTTGCATACCAAAACGGATATGTACACTTACATTCCCGTTGTGCCGTACATGCATCATCACTGAATAATGAAACATTCACTGAAGAACAAAACCGCCAACTGCTTATTACCACTGTCGGTAAATTGATCTTCAATGAAATTTTACCAAAATCATTCCCGTATATTAACGAGCCGACACGATATAATTTGGAAACCAAAACTCCAGAGAAATATTTTGTGGAAAAAGGCGCTAATATCCCTGAATTGATTAAGGCACAACCTGCTATCGATCCTTTCAAGAAAAAAATTCTTGGAAATATCATCGCTGAAGTCTTTAAACGCTTTAAAATTACGGAAACATCCAAAATGCTTGACCGGATGAAAGATCTTGGATTCAAATATTCGACAAAAGCTGGTATTACCGTTGGTGTGGCTGATATTGTCGTTCTAAAAGAAAAACAAGAAATCATTACTGAGGCTCAAACCAAAGTGGATAACGTCTTGAAACAGTTCAGACGTGGTCTAATTACAGAGGATGAGCGTTATGATCGCGTCATTTCAATCTGGAGTGCTGCCAAGGATACCATCCAGTCCAAACTTATGGACTCACTGGACCGACGCAACCCGATCTTCATGATGAGTGACTCCGGTGCCCGTGGTAATGCTTCCAACTTTACGCAGCTTGCGGGTATGCGTGGTTTGATGGCCAACCCGGCTGGACGTATCATTGAGTTACCGATCAAATCAAGTTTCCGTGAAGGTTTAACAGTGTTGGAGTACTTCATCTCTACACATGGTGCGCGTAAAGGTCTTGCCGATACAGCGCTTAAAACAGCCGATTCCGGTTACCTTACCCGTCGACTTGTTGACGTTGCCCAAGATGTCATCATCCGTGATGACGATTGTGGAACGGACCGCGGCTTGAAAATTTCAGCCTTGAGAGAGGGTACAGAAATAATCGAGCATCTTGAAGAGCGCCTAGTAGGCCGTTATGCAAGAAAAGCGATCAGACATCCTGAAACAAATGAAGTAATCGTGGCTGAAAACGATCTTATTACTGAAGATCTTGCTAATTATATTGAATCACTTGGAATTGAAACGGCCTGGATCCGTTCTGCCTTTACATGTAACACCAGCCATGGTGTATGTAAAAAATGTTATGGACGCAACTTGGCTACAGGTCAAGAAGTTGAAGTGGGCGAAGCAGTCGGTATCATTGCCGCTCAATCAATCGGAGAACCTGGTACACAGTTGACGATGCGTACATTCCATACAGGTGGGGTTGCCGGGGACGATATCACTCAAGGTCTTCCTCGTATCCAAGAAATATTTGAAGCGAGAAATCCTAAAGGTCAAGCTGTCATTTCCGAAATTGAAGGAACGATTGTTTCGATCAATGAAATTCGGGATAAACAACAGGAAATCGTCGTTCAGGGTGCTGTTGAATCACGCACGTATACTGCACCGTACACAGCTCGTTTAAGAGTAACTGTTGATACACCTGTCCGTCGTGGTGAAGAGTTGACAGAGGGTTCCATCGATCCGAAAGAATTGCTTAAGGTTACAGACGTGCTTACTGTTCAGGAATACCTGCTACATGAAGTTCAAAAAGTATACCGGATGCAAGGTGTTGAAATCGGTGATAAACATATCGAGGTAATGGTTAGACAAATGATGCGTAAAGTCCGTGTGCTTGATGCAGGTGAAACTGAAGTGCTTCCAGGAACATTATTGGATGTTAACCAGTTCACTACTGCAAACACAGATGCATTGCTGACCAATAAATTACCAGCTACAGGCCGCCCTGTATTGCTAGGTATCACAAAAGCATCTCTAGAAACGGATTCCTTCTTGTCCGCAGCGTCATTCCAAGAAACGACTAGAGTCTTGACTGATGCAGCAATAAAAGGAAAACGTGATGAATTGCTTGGTCTTAAAGAAAATGTCATCATCGGTAAACTTGTCCCTGCGGGAACGGGAATGCTTAGATACAGAAAAGCAAACCCTGTCGTCGTTGGTGACGAAAGTGCCGATACAGTAACAGTGGATTAAAGGAAAAAGGACCAGCTCAGTCATTTATACTGAAAACCGCACTCCTGTTTCCTATTGGAGCTGAAGGATCAGAATTTATTGAGCTGGTCTCTCTTATTACTCATGGCCGGTTGAAAAGCCGTATGGGGATTTGATATATTCCGTTTAGGCACATTGATAATCTTGATAGAATTATGTAAGGAAAACCTTTTGCTTTAATTATTTTTTTGAAAGAAGTTGACAGTATCCGACTTATAATGATACTATAGCAAAGGTGCTCCTATGTTACCCTGTAACTTTGGAGGATATGGACCATGTCTTATGAAAAAGTAATACAGGCAAAGTCAGTGATTATAGGGACGAAGCAAGCAGTTAGAGCTCTTAAAAACAATTTAATTCAAGAAGTTATCATCGCTGATGATGCAGATATATACTTGACTGGGCGTGTCGTTGAGACTGCCAAAGAATTGGATGTTCCTATCACATATGTTGATTCGATGAGAATGCTTGGCAAAGCATGTGGTATTGATGTCGGAGCAGCAACTGTTGCCATCAAAAAGTAAAGATGTTTTTGCAATTATATTTGCAAAGACTTTGTTTTTACCCATTTATGAACCACCTGGATGTGTGGTACTAGAAATGAAAACGTGAAGGGAGGAAAAATGTAATGCCTACTATTAATCAATTAGTGCGTAAAGGACGCGAGTCTAAAGAGGTTAATTCAAAATCTCCAGCACTTAACAAAGGCTACAACAGCTTTAAAAAAGCACAAACTAACGTATCATCTCCGCAAAAACGTGGTGTTTGCACTCGTGTGGGTACTATGACACCGAAAAAACCAAACTCCGCGTTACGTAAATATGCGCGTGTACGTTTAACAAACGGTATCGAGGTAACAGCTTATATCCCAGGTATCGGTCACAACCTACAAGAACACAGCGTGGTTCTTATCCGTGGCGGTCGTGTAAAAGATTTACCAGGGGTACGTTACCATATCGTACGTGGTGCTCTTGATACAGCTGGAGTTAACAATCGTATGCAAGGCCGTTCTAAATACGGTACTAAGCGTCCGAAAGCAGCAAAAAAATAATCTTAAACAAAAATTGAACTTTCTTGAAAGGAGGAAATACAATGCCTCGTAAAGGACCTGTAACGAAAAGAGACGTATTACCAGATCCAATATATAATTCAAAACTTGTGACTCGCTTAATCAACAAATTAATGGTTGATGGACAAAGAGGTAAATCACAAAAAATTCTTTACTCTGCATTTGATTTAATCAAAGAACGTACTGGCAATGAGCCGATCGAAGTTTTCGATCAAGCACTTAAAAACATCATGCCTGTACTAGAAGTAAAAGCACGCCGTGTGGGTGGAGCTAACTACCAAGTACCAGTTGAGGTGCGTCCAGACCGTAAATCGACTCTAGGACTTCGTTGGTTAGTAAACTACTCTCGCCTTCGTGGAGAAAAAACGATGGAAGAGCGTTTAGCTTATGAAATCATGGATGCTGCCAACAATACTGGAGCAGCAGTTAAGAAACGTGAAGATACACACAAAATGGCTGAAGCCAACAAAGCTTTCGCACATTATCGCTGGTAAGATTAATCACTATAAAATCCTTATAGAAGGAAGGAGAAAGACAAATGGCAAGAGAGTTCTCCTTAGCAAACACTCGTAATATCGGTATCATGGCTCACATCGATGCCGGTAAAACGACAACAACAGAACGTGTTCTATATTACACTGGTAAAATCCACAAAATTGGTGAAACGCACGAAGGTGCATCTCAAATGGACTGGATGGAACAGGAACAAGAACGCGGAATCACGATCACTTCCGCTGCAACAACTGCACAGTGGAAAGGTCACCGTGTAAATATCATCGATACACCAGGACACGTAGACTTCACAGTTGAAGTTGAACGCTCTTTGCGCGTACTTGATGGAGCTGTAGCTGTACTTGATGCCCAATCAGGTGTTGAGCCTCAAACTGAAACAGTTTGGCGCCAAGCTACAACTTACGGTGTACCACGTGTCGTATTCGTAAATAAAATGGACAAAATCGGTGCAGATTTCTTGTATTCAGTTGGAACAATCCACGATCGTTTACAAGCTAACGCTCACCCAGTTCAGTTACCAATCGGAGCAGAGGATCAATTCTCTGCAATCATCGACCTTATTGAAATGAAAACTCATTTCTACGGTAATGACCTAGGAACTGACATCACTATCGGTGAAATTCCTGAAGAACACCGGGAATTAGCTGAAGAATACCGTGAAAAGCTAATTGAAGCAGTAGCGGAAGTTAATGAAGACCTAATGGAAAAATACCTTGGCGGCGAAGAAATCAGCATTGCTGAATTGAAAGCAGCTATTCGTACAGCAACCGTTAATGTTGAATTCTTCCCTGTTATTTGTGGATCAGCTTTCAAAAACAAAGGTGTTCAATTAATGCTTGATAACGTTATCGACTTCCTTCCATCTCCATTGGATGTACCAGCTATCAAAGGTACATTACCGGATTCAGAAGAAGAAGTAGAACGTCATTCAGACGATTCTGAACCGTTCTCTGCTTTAGCGTTTAAAGTTATGACTGACCCTTACGTTGGTAAACTTACATTCTTCCGTGTGTACTCAGGTACATTAGAATCAGGATCTTATGTAATCAACTCAACTAAAGGAAAACGTGAGCGTATTGGACGTATCCTTCAAATGCACGCAAACAGCCGTGAAGAAATCTCTACTGTATATGCAGGGGATATCGCAGCTGCTGTCGGATTGAAAGATACTACAACTGGAGATACTCTATGTGATGACAAGAACCAAGTAATTCTTGAATCCATGGTGTTCCCAGAACCAGTTATCTCACTATCAGTTGAACCGAAATCAAAAGCAGACCAAGACAAAATGTCTCAAGCTTTACAAAAGCTACAAGATGAAGATCCAACATTCCGTGCGCATACTGATCAAGAAACTGGTCAAACAATCATCGCTGGTATGGGTGAACTTCACTTGGACATCCTTGTTGACCGTATGCGTCGCGAATTCAAAGTGGAAGCAAACGTTGGTGCTCCTCAAGTAGCATACCGTGAAACTTTCCGTGGTTCAGCTAAAGTTGAAGGTAAATTCGTTCGCCAATCTGGTGGTCGTGGACAATTCGGACACGTATGGATCGAATTTGGTCCAAACGAAGAAGGTAAAGGATTCGAATTTGAAAATGCTATCGTCGGTGGTGTAGTACCACGTGAATACATCCCTGCTGTACAAGCTGGATTAGTTGATTCACTTGACCGTGGTGTACTTGCTGGTTACCCGCTAGTCGACATCAAAGCAAAATTATTTGACGGATCTTACCATGACGTTGACTCCAATGAAATGGCATTTAAAATCGCTGCATCTATGGCACTTAAAAATGCAGCATCTAAATGTAGTCCTGTCATCCTTGAACCGATCATGAAAGTGGAAGTAGTTATTCCAGAAGATTACCTAGGCGACATCATGGGAGATATCACATCTCGTCGTGGTCGTGTAGAAGGTATGGAAGCTCGCGGCAACACGCAAATGGTTAAAGCGATGGTTCCACTATCTGAAATGTTCGGATATGCTACATCTCTACGTTCTAACACTCAAGGACGCGGAACATTCTCTATGCACTTCGATCATTATGAAGAAGTACCTAAGAGCATTTCTGAAGAAATCATCAAAAAAAATAAAGGTGAATAATTGATTTTCATCTCTTATTAAAGTATAACTATCTTATGTAAGCTGTGATGGAAGAATTAGTCTTCTTTCACAGCCCCTATATACTTAATCTTTTATTTATAATTTTAAGGAGGAATTCCTAATGGGAAAAGCTAAATTTGATCGTTCAAAACCGCACGTTAACGTTGGAACAATTGGTCACGTTGACCATGGTAAAACAACTCTAACTGCTGCAATCACAACTGTACTTGCTAAATCTGGTGGAGCAGAAGCTCGCGCTTATGACCAAATCGATGGTGCTCCAGAAGAAAGAGAACGTGGTATCACAATCTCTACTGCACACGTTGAGTACGAAACAGCTACTCGTCACTATGCACACGTTGACTGCCCAGGACATGCTGACTATGTTAAAAACATGATCACTGGTGCTGCACAAATGGACGGCGGGATCCTAGTAGTATCTGCTGCTGATGGCCCAATGCCACAAACTCGTGAGCACATCCTTCTTTCTCGTCAAGTAGGTGTACCATACCTAGTAGTATTCATGAACAAATGCGACATGGTTGATGACGAAGAACTTCTTGAATTAGTAGAAATGGAAATCCGTGATCTTTTATCTGAATACGAATTCCCTGGCGATGACATTCCAGTTATCAAAGGTTCTGCTCTTAAAGCTCTTCAAGGAGATGCTGAATGGGAAGAAAAAATTCATGAATTAATGACAGCTGTTGACGAGTATATCCCAGAACCTACTCGTGACACTGAAAAACCATTCATGATGCCAGTTGAGGATGTATTCTCAATCACTGGTCGTGGAACAGTTGCTACTGGCCGTGTTGAGCGTGGACAAGTTAAAGTCGGTGACGTTGTTGACATCATCGGTTTCAACGAAGAGTCTAAACCAACAACAGTAACTGGTGTTGAAATGTTCCGTAAACTTCTTGACTATGCTGAAGCTGGTGACAACATCGGTGCACTACTTCGTGGTGTATCCCGTGAAGATATCCAACGTGGACAAGTACTTGCTAAACCAGGTACAATCACTCCACACACAAAGTTCAAAGCTGAAGTTTATGTTCTTTCTAAAGAAGAAGGTGGACGTCACACTCCATTCTTTACAAACTACCGTCCTCAGTTCTACTTCCGTACAACTGACGTAACTGGTATTTGTAACCTTCCTGAAGGCGTAGAAATGGTTATGCCTGGAGACAACATCGAAATGACTGTAGAACTTATCGCTCCAATCGCTATCGAAGAAGGTACTAAATTCTCTATCCGTGAGGGTGGACGTACTGTAGGCGCTGGCGTAGTTGCTACAATCCAAGAATAATTGATTCATAAAACAATATTGGAAGGGACGCCTTCCGGGAGAAGCAGATGGGACGCCATCTGCTTCTTTTCTATTTCTAAAGAACCTTTTCTTCTATAATACCTGTAAATAACGAAGTGTATTTTTGGATATCACGAGATTTTCCGAATTGAAGAAAATGGATATGAAAGTCCATATAGAATGTACTTGTAAATACTTGTGATAGTATGTATAATAATAAAAGTGTGCTGCACAAGAAAAATTCAAGTTTAACTTGCATTCTGCTTGTGTTTTATGTATAATAGACAATGTTGGTCTTTGACTGCGATGATATGGAAGGTTGCTGACACACCCGGCCGCTTTGCCATGGCGAGTGTGTGGGAAATTTCCATTGAGAAGGTCTATTTCAAAATAGGCGAAAAGGAGGGAAAATTATGGCAAAACAAAAAATTCGTATCCGTTTAAAAGCATATGATCACAGAATCCTTGATCAATCTGCTGAGAAAATTGTTGAAACTGCAAAACGTTCTGGTGCGGCTGTATCTGGTCCGATCCCATTACCTACTGAAAGATCGGTATATACGATCCTACGTGCGGTTCATAAATACAAAGATTCTCGTGAACAATTCGAAATGCGTACGCATAAACGTCTAATCGACATCGTTAATCCAACTCCACAAACAGTTGATTCATTGATGCGTTTAGATTTACCATCAGGCGTTGACATTGAAATCAAATTATAATTCATATAAATATGAACAATTACTCTAGGAGGTGTGACTTATGACCAAAGGAATCTTAGGAAGAAAAATCGGTATGACTCAAGTTTTTGCTGAAAACGGTGAACTTATTCCGGTAACAGTTATCGAAGCTGCTAATAACGTGGTTCTTCAAAAGAAAACTGTTGAAACTGATGGCTATGAAGCAGTTCAAGTTGGTTTTGAAAACAAACGTGAAAAGCTTTCTAACAAACCTGAAAAGGGCCATGTTGAAAAAGCAAATACTACTCCTAAGCGCTTCATTCGCGAATTCCGCGGAACGGATCTTACTGAATATGAGATCGGTCAAGAAGTCAATGTAAGTATTTTCGCTGAAGGCGATTTAGTAGATGTATCAGGAATTTCAAAAGGTAAAGGATTCCAAGGCTCTATCAAGCGTCATGGACAATCCCGCGGACCTATGTCTCATGGTTCTCGTTACCACCGTCGCCCAGGTTCAATGGGTCCTGTAGCTCCAAACCGCGTATTCAAAGGTAAACTATTACCAGGACGTATGGGTGGAGAGCAAATCACTGTTCAAAACTTAGCTATCGTTAAAGTTGATGTTGAACGTAACCTACTATTGATCAAAGGTAATGTACCTGGTGCTAGAAAAGCATTGATCAAAGTTAAAACTGCTGTTAAAGCAAAGTAATTTCTGAGAAAGGAGGAGCAATAGAATGCCAAAAGTTACATTGTTCAACCAAACAGGTTCACAAGTTGGCGACATCGAACTAAATGAATCCATCTTTGGTATCGAACCTAATAATCACGTATTATTTGAAGCAATCATCATGCAACGAGCTTCCTTACGTCAAGGAACTCATAAAGTTAAAAACCGTTCTGAAGTTGCAGGCGGTGGACGTAAACCTTGGAAACAAAAAGGAACTGGACGTGCGCGTCAAGGTTCTATCCGTTCTCCACAATGGCGTGGCGGTGGCGTTGTTTTTGGACCAACTCCAAGATCTTACGCTTACAAGCTACCTAAAAAGGTACGTCGTTTAGCTATTAAATCTGCATTGTCTGCAAAGGCATTGGAAGAGAACATTTTGGTACTTGAAAGCTTGTCTTTCGAAGCTCCAAAAACAAAAGAGTTTGTAGCTGTACTTAAAAACCTTTCTGTTGATACTAAAACGTTAGTCGTTACTGACGGTTTAGATGAGAAAGTTGCTCTTTCTGCACGTAACATCCCTGGTGTTACTGTAGTTGAAGCTGATGGTCTTAATGTTCTTGATGTTGTTTCACACAACAAATTGATCTTGACTAAATCAGCTGTCGAAAAAGTAGAGGAGGTGCTTGCATAATGGATGCACGCGATATCATTAAGCGCCCCGTAATCACTGAACGCTCTTCAGACATAATGGCTGAAAAGAAATATACTTTTGAAGTTGATGTTAGAGCTAATAAAACTCAAGTTAAAGATGCTGTTCAAGAAATTTTCGGCGTTAAAGTTGAGAAAGTAAACATCATGAACTACAAAGGTAAATTCAAACGCATGGGCAAACATGCAGGCTATACTAACAAGCGCCGTAAAGCTATTGTTAAATTAACTGCTGACAGCAAAGAAATCGAGCTATTCGAGGCTTAATTCATTAGAGAAGGAGGGAAATACAAATGGCGATTAAGAAGTATAAACCTACCTCTAACGGTCGACGTAATATGACAACTTCCGATTTTGCTGAGATCACTACAGACAAACCGGAAAAATCATTACTTGCTCCTTTACACAGCAAAGGCGGCCGTAATAACCAAGGTAAGTTAACAGTTCGTCATCAAGGTGGCGGCCATAAGCGTCAATACCGTATCATCGATTTCAAACGGAATAAAGATGGTATACCAGGACGCGTTGCTACTATTGAGTACGATCCAAATCGTTCTGCAAACATTGCATTAATTAATTACGTTGATGGAGAAAAACGTTATATCCTAGCTCCGAAAAACCTAGAAGTAGGTTTGGAAGTTATGTCAGGTCCAGAAGCTGACATCAAAGTGGGTAACGCACTTCCTCTTATTAACATCCCAGTTGGTACAGTAATTCATAACATCGAACTTAAACCAGGAAAAGGTGGACAATTAGTCCGTTCAGCAGGAACATCTGCTCAAGTACTTGGTAAAGAAGGTCGTTATGTACTTGTACGTTTAAACTCAGGTGAGGTTCGTATGATTCTTGCTACTTGCCGTGCTTCAATCGGTCAAGTTGGTAACGAACAACATGAACTTATCAACATTGGTAAAGCTGGCCGTAACCGTTGGTTAGGTAAACGCCCAACAGTTCGTGGATCTGTAATGAACCCGAATGATCACCCACACGGTGGTGGTGAAGGTAAAGCGCCAATCGGACGTAAATCACCAATGTCTCCATGGGGTAAACCTACTCTTGGATTCAAAACTCGTAAGAAGAAAAACAAATCCGATAAATTTATCGTACGTCGTCGTAAAAAATAACGGGATTGACCTACGGTTCATATATAGAACCGTAGAACAGTCACGAAGGGAGGTACTCGCATGGGTCGTAGCTTAAAAAAAGGGCCTTTTGTTGATGATCATTTATTGGTAAAAGTTGAAAAATTAAATGAAGCTGACAAGAAACAGGTAGTAAAAACTTGGTCTCGTCGCTCAACAATCTTCCCGCAATTCATCGGACACACAATCGCCGTTTATGACGGTCGTAAGCATGTGCCGGTTTATGTAACAGAAGATATGGTAGGTCACAAACTAGGCGAATTCGCGCCTACACGCACTTATAAAGGTCACGCAAGTGATGACAAGAAAACAAGACGTTAATGAGAGGAGGGCATCTCATGCAAGCTAAAGCTGTCGCTAAAACAGTTCGTATTGCTCCTCGTAAAGTGCGTTTAGTCGCAGATTTAATTCGAGGAAAACAAGTAGGTGAAGCAGTAGCGATTCTTCGCTTAACACCAAAATCTGCTTCTCCAGTCGTAGAAAAAATTCTGAAATCTGCTATCGCAAATGCAGAACACAACTACGAAATGGATATTAATAACCTAGTCGTTTCAGAGGCATACGTTAACGAAGGACCAACATTAAAACGTTTCCGTCCTCGCGCTCAAGGTCGTGCGAGTGCAATTAACAAACGTACTAGTCATATTACAATCGTTGTATCAGAAAAGAAGGAGGGGTAATCTGTGGGTCAAAAGGTAAATCCAATCGGTATGCGTATCGGGATAATCCGTGACTGGGAATCCAAATGGTACGCTGATAAAGACTACGCAGTTCTTTTGCATGAAGACATCAAAGTTCGTGAATATATCGCGAAACGTCTAAATGATGCTTCTGTTTCAAAAGTTGAAATCGAACGTGCAGCTAACCGTATCAATGTATCTGTCCACACTGCTAAACCAGGAATGGTTATCGGTAAAGGCGGTACTGAAGTCGAAGCACTTCGTAAAGCTTTGAACCAGTTGACTGGCAAAAGAGTTCATATCAATATCATCGAAATTAAAAGAGCAGATCTTGATGCAAAATTGGTTGCAGAAAACATCGCTCGTCAATTAGAAAACCGTGTTTCATTCCGTCGCGCTCAAAAGCAAGCTATCCAACGTACTATGCGTTCTGGAGCAAAAGGAATCAAAACTCAAGTTTCTGGTCGTCTTGGCGGTGCTGATATTGCTCGTGCTGAACATTACAGCGAAGGAACAGTTCCACTTCACACACTTCGTGCAGACATAGACTATGCTCATGCTGAAGCAGATACTACTTACGGTAAGCTAGGCGTGAAAGTTTGGATCTACCGTGGAGAAGTTCTTCCTACTAAGAAGAAATCTGAGGAAGGAGGAAAATAATATGTTATTGCCAAAACGCGTAAAATACCGTCGTGAACACCGCGGTAAGATGAGAGGGATGGCTAAAGGCGGCACTGAAGTTCATTTCGGAGAATTTGGACTTCAAGCTCAAGAAGCTTCCTGGATCACGAACCGCCAAATCGAAGCAGCTCGTATTGCGATGACTCGTTATATGAAACGTGGAGGGAAAGTTTGGATCAAAATCTTCCCAAGCAAACCTTACACAGCTAAGCCGCTTGAAGTACGGATGGGTTCCGGTAAAGGTGCTCCTGAAGGTTGGGTAGCAGTAGTTAAACCGGGCAAAGTTATGTTTGAAATCTCTGGTGTATCTGAAGAGGTGGCAAGAGAAGCATTGCGCCTTGCAGCACACAAACTTCCAATCAAATGCAAGTTTGTAAAAAGAGAGGAAATTGGTGGTGAAACAAATGAAAGCTAATGAAATCAAAGATCTAACCACTGCTGAAATTGAACAAAAACTAAAATCTCTTAAAGAAGAACTATTTAATCTTCGTTTCCAGTTAGCTACTGGACAACTTGAAAATACAGCTCGCATCCGTGAAGTTCGCAAATCGATTGCTCGTATGAAAACAGTTGTTCGTCAAAGAGAGATCGGTGTCACTAATCGATAATGAATGGAGGTTTGCAGAATGAGCGAACGCAACCAACGCAAAATCTACACTGGACGCGTAGTATCCGACAAAATGGATAAAACAGTTACAGTTGTTGTAGAAACCTATAAAAAGCATTCTTTATACGGTAAACGCGTGAAATACTCTAAAAAGTTTAAAGCTCATGACGAGCTAAACGAAGCTAAAGCAGGCGACGTAGTACGTATCATGGAAACTCGTCCACTTTCAGCTACAAAACGCTTCCGTCTTGTAGAAGTAGTAGAAAAAGCAGTAATCATTTAATATAGTTCGGATTAAGCTAATTCCGAAGGGAGGTACCGTACATGATTCAACAAGAATCTCGTTTAAAAGTCGCTGACAATTCTGGTGCTCGTGAAGTGCTAACAATTAAAGTCCTAGGTGGTTCTGGCCGTAAAACTGCAAACATCGGTGATATCATCGTTTGTACAGTCAAACAGGCAACACCAGGAGGCGTTGTTAAAAAAGGTGAAGTCGTTAAGGCTGTTGTTGTCCGTACAAAACGTGGTATGCGTCGTCCTGACGGTTCTTACATTCGTTTCGATGAAAACGCATGTGTAATTATCCGTGACGATAAGAGCCCACGTGGAACACGTATTTTTGGACCTGTTGCTCGTGAATTACGTGACAATAGTTTCATGAAGATCGTTTCTCTTGCTCCAGAAGTTCTATAATATGTAAAATTTGTATAAAGCCTTTCAAGGAGGTGCCAAGCTAATGCATGTTAAAAAAGGTGACAAAGTCGTAGTCATCTCTGGTAAGGACAAAGGCAAACAAGGAACAATTCTTTCTGCATATCCGAAACAAAATCGTGTGCTTGTTGAAGGAATTAACATCGTGAAAAAGCATTCCAAGCCATCTCAACTTAATCCACAAGGTGGAATTATCAGCAAAGAAGCTGCTATTCACGTATCCAATGTAATGCCACTTGATCCTAAATCAGGTAAACCGACTCGTGTTGGATATAAGATCGAAAATGGTAAAAAAGTACGCGTAGCTAAAATTTCAGGTGAATCTTTAGATAAATAAGTCATAAATGAAGGGAGGTACACTAAGCAATGAGCCGCCTTAAAGAAAAATTCAAAAGTGAAATTACACCGTCATTGATGGGTAAATTCAACTATCAATCAGTAATGCAAGTACCAAACATTGAAAAAATCGTTATTAACATGGGTGTGGGTGACGCAGTATCTAACTCGAAAGCTTTAGATACAGCTGTTGAAGAACTTACATTGATCACTGGTCAAAAACCAGTTATAACAAAAGCAAAAAAATCAATCGCAGGCTTCCGTTTGCGTGAAGGTATGCCTATCGGAGCGAAAGTTACATTACGTGGAGAGCGTATGTATCAATTCCTTGATAAGCTAGTATCTGTATCTTTACCGCGTGTACGTGATTTCCGCGGCGTTTCAAAGAAATCCTTTGACGGACGTGGGAACTATACATTAGGCGTTAAAGAACAACTTATCTTCCCTGAGATTGATTACGATAAAGTGAGCAAAGTTCGTGGTATGGACATCGTTATCGTAACGACTGCCAACACTGACGAAGAAGCTCGTGAACTACTTACTCAAGTTGGAATGCCGTTCCAAAAGTAATCTCTAAATAAAGGGAGGCGAAATCGTGGCTAAAAAGTCTATGATCGTAAAGCAAAAACGCGAACAGAAGTTTAAAGTACAAGAATATACACGTTGCGAACGTTGCGGACGTCCACATTCAGTATTACGTAAATTTAAACTTTGTCGTATTTGTTTCCGCGAACTTGCATATAAAGGACAAATTCCTGGCGTTAAAAAAGCTAGCTGGTAAAACCCGAGTTTGGGAAGGAGGTAAAATATAATGGTCATGACAGATCCTATTGCAGATATGCTTACTCGCATCCGTAATGCGAATATGGTTCGTCACGAAAAACTGGAAGTTCCTGCTTCAAAGATCAAAAAGGAAATTGCTGAGATCTTAAAAAGTGAAGGCTTCGTACGTGACTTTGAATTAATCGAAGACAACAAACAAGGTATCATCCGTATCTTCTTAAAATACGGTGCAAACAACGAACGTGTTATCACTGGTCTAAAACGTATCAGCAAACCTGGTTTGCGTGTATATGCAAAAACTGGAGAGGTACCACGCGTTCTTAACGGTTTAGGTATCGCAATTGTTTCTACTTCTCACGGAGTTTTAACAGACAAGGAAGCTCGCTCTAAACAAGTTGGCGGAGAAGTTTTAGCATACGTTTGGTAATACATTTTCACAAGAATGGAGGTGCACATTATGTCTCGTATAGGTAAAAAACCTATTGAAATCCCTGCAGGCGTAACAGTTACTGTTACTGGAAGTGAAGTAACTGTTAAAGGACCTAAAGGTGAATTAACTAGATCATTCAGTCCTGACCTTTCAATCGTTGTTGAAGAGAACGTGTTAACTGTTACACGTCCGTCTGACGAGAAGACTCACCGTTCTTTACACGGTACTACTCGCGCACTTATCTCTAACATGGTTGAAGGTGTATCAACAGGTTTCGTAAAAACACTTGAACTTATTGGGGTTGGGTACCGTGCACAAAAGCAAGGTAACAAGCTTGTCCTTAACGTAGGATATTCCCACCCTGTAGAAATAGAGCCAGAAGCTGGCGTTGAAGTCGAAGTTCCTTCTAATACAAAAGTAATCGTCAAAGGTGCAAGCAAAGAACGTGTAGGAGCTCTAGCAGCTAATATCCGTGATGTTCGCCCGCCTGAACCGTATAAAGGTAAAGGTATCCGTTACGAAGGCGAATTCGTTCGTCGTAAAGAAGGTAAAACTGGTAAGTAATGCCGCATAAGTAAACGAAAGGAGTGACGTAAATGATTACGAAGCTTGATAAAAATGCTACTCGTCAGAAAAGACATGCGCGTGTACGTGCTAAGCTTTCTGGAACAGAAGCTCGTCCTCGTTTAAATGTGTTTCGTTCAAACAAACACATTTACGCACAATTAATTGACGATGCAAAAGGCGTAACATTGGCAAGTGCTTCAACTCTTGATAAAGAGATCAGTATCGAAGCAGGTAGCAATGCTGAAGCAGCTCAAAAAGTTGGCGAACTTATTGCGAAACGTGCTGTTGAAAAAGGTTTCAAAGCTGTGGTATTTGACCGCGGTGGTTACCTCTTCCATGGTCGTGTTAAAGCATTGGCTGACGCTGCTCGTGAAAACGGCTTAGAATTTTAATGGATAAGGAGGGACATAACAGATGCGTAGCATTGATCCTAATAAATTAGAACTTGAAGAACGCGTAGTTACAGTAAATCGTGTAGCTAAAGTTGTTAAAGGCGGACGTCGTTTCCGTTTCACTGCACTAGTTGTTGTTGGTGATAAAAATGGTCATGTTGGATTTGGTACTGGTAAAGCTCAAGAAGTTCCGGATGCTATCCGTAAAGCTATTGAGGATGCTAAGAAAAATCTAATTACTGTACCGATGGTTGGTACTACTATTCCTCACCTTGTGAACGGTCGCTATGGCGCAGGTCACATTCTATTGAAACCAGCTTCTGAAGGTACAGGAGTAATTGCTGGTGGTCCTGTTCGTGCGGTACTTGAATTAGGCGGAGTTAGCGATATCTTGTCTAAATCACTAGGTACTAATACACCTATTAATATGGTTCGCGCAACAATTGAAGGATTGAAGCAATTGAAACGTGCTGAAGACGTAGCTAAGTTACGTGGAAAATCAGTACAAGAACTGTTAGGATAAGGAGGGAAATCGAATTATGGCTAATAAATTAGAAATCACCCTCACTCGCAGCTTGATTGGTCGTCCTGAAGATCAACGTGTTACAGTTAACACTTTGGGTTTACGCAAAATGCATCAAACGGTTGTTCAAGAAGATAACCCTGCGATTCGCGGTATGATTACCAAAGTTGCTCATCTTGTTACTGTAAAAGAACAATAAAATAATTTTTAACTTAACAAGGAGGTGCCAACATGAAACTTCATGAGTTAAAAGCTGCAGAAGGTTCTCGTAAAGAACGTAAACGTAAAGGTCGCGGTATTGGATCTGGTAACGGTAAAACTGCAGGTAAAGGACACAAAGGACAAAACGCTCGCTCCGGCGGCGGTGTGCGTCTTGGATTTGAAGGGGGTCAAACTCCTCTATTCAGACGTTTACCTAAACGTGGATTTACCAACATCAACCGTAAAGACTATGCTATCGTGAATCTTGATACGTTAAATCTTTTCGAAGACGGTACTGAAGTAACACCAGCTCTTTTACTTGAGACTGGGGTTGTAAGTAAAGAAAAAGCAGGAATCAAAATTCTTGCCAAAGGAAGCATTGAGAAAAAGCTTACTGTTAAAGCTCACAAATTCTCGTCTACTGCTAAAGAAGCTATCGAAGCTGCTGGCGGTAATACAGAGGTGATCTAATGTTTCGCACGATCTCCAATTTTATGCGCGTGGGTGAAATAAGGAATAAGATTATTTTTACCCTTCTAATGTTAATCGTCTATCGCATCGGTACATTTATACCTGTACCGCATGTGAATGCCGATTTTCTCGCTGAACAGGACCAGCTGAGCGTCATCGGTCTTTTAAATACCTTTGGCGGCGGAGCACTGCAAAACTTTTCGATATTAGCGATGGGTATCATGCCTTACATCACGGCATCCATCATCGTTCAGCTGTTACAGATGGATGTTGTTCCTAAGTTCACTGAATGGTCTAAACAAGGGGAAGCAGGGCGCCGTAAATTAGCTCAATTCACTCGTTACTTCACTATTATCCTAGGATTTATCCAAGCTGTTGGTATGTCTTATGGGTTCAATAATATGTCAGGTGGACAGTTGATTGAAAATCCTGGAATTGCAACATACTTGCTTATTGCGACTGTCTTAACGGCAGGAACAGCTTTTCTTTTGTGGTTAGGGGAGCTGATCACTGCTAAGGGTGTGGGTAATGGGATCTCCATCATTATCTTTGCTGGTATCGTAGCTAGTTTGCCAACTACGGCAAATCAGATTTACGCCCAACAATTTGAAAATGCCGGTGATCAATTATTCTTACGAATCATAACGATTATCCTCATTGTTTTAGCAGTATTAGCAATCGTGGTTGCTGTTATCTTCATTCAGCAGGCATTACGTAAAATTCCTATTCAGTATGCGAAACGTGCTGCGGTAGGTCGTACACAAATGGGTGGCCAGTCTACTCATTTACCATTGAAAGTAAATGCTGCGGGGGTTATTCCGGTAATCTTTGCAATGGCATTTATCATTACTCCCACTACAATCGCTTCTTTCTTTGGAAAGAACAGCGTGACTAGTTGGATATCAACAAATCTTGATTACACCAAGCCAATTGGTATGATCATATATGTTGCTCTTATCATTGCTTTTGCGTATTTTTATGCATTCATTCAGGTTAACCCTGAACAAATGGCTGAGAATTTGAAAAAGCAAGGTGGCTATGTGCCGGGGATTCGTCCAGGTAAGAGTACACAAGAATATTTAACACGTGTTTTATACCGTCTGACGTTTGTAGGCTCTATATTTTTAGCCATCATTGCCGTTTTACCGGTATTTTTCATTAAGCTTGCTGATCTGCCTCAATCTGCACAGATTGGTGGAACCAGTTTGCTGATCGTAGTGGGGGTTGCCCTTGATACGATGAAGCAGCTGGAATCACAACTTGTGAAGAGACACTATAAAGGCTTTATAAAGTAATGAGTTTTGGGAACGGCTTGTTCCCTTTACCCATTATAGAGTTTGAGGGGGAAGAAAATTGAATCTAGTGTTAATGGGTCTGCCGGGTGCTGGTAAGGGCACTCAAGCTGAACAAATCGTAGAAAAATATAATATCCCTCATATCTCTACTGGAGATATGTTCCGAACAGCTATCAAAGATGGAACAGAATTAGGTCTAAAGGCGAAATCATTCATGGACAAAGGCGAATTGGTACCTGATGAAGTTACCATTGGCATCGTACGTGAACGGTTAAGCAAGGAAGACTGCCTCAAAGGATTTTTGCTTGATGGATTTCCACGTACTGTGGCTCAGGCGGAAGCACTTGAGGGCATTCTTACTGATTTAGATCGCAAAATGAATTTTGTCATTAATATCGATGTTGATAAAAGCATCTTAATGGAAAGATTGACAGGACGTCGTATTTGCAAATCATGTGGTGCGACATACCATCTTGTTTTCAATCCTCCTGCTAAAGATGATGTATGCGACCGCTGCGGCGGAGAATTATATCAACGTGCCGACGATAATGCAGAAACGGTTCAAAATCGCTTAGATGTGAATTTGAAACAAACCAAGCCACTTCTTGATTTCTACGGAGATAAAGGATACTTGGTCAACATTAACGGACAGCAAGATATTAATAAGGTATTTGAAAATATCGATGTGTTGCTTGGTGCTTTACAAAATTAATCATTCGTATTGATTTATGAAATTCATACCATTTTTATAACTTACTAGTTAAACTTGGTGCATTCCTATAATACAAAGGGTATAATGGATTTCGCGAGAGCATTCGCACATTTATTAATCAGGTTCTTGTACTTGGTATTCCCTGAATTGGGCGATTACTTTTTAAGTGATCTTCATGGACATATCCGGTCGGCAAAATTGATGAAGAAATGCAGTGACTCTATTGGGATTCCTAAAGAGTCGTGATATAGAGGGTTGAAAGAAGCTATGTCAGGCGTGCGCCTTTCAAACATCTCCCATGCTATTCAAACCTATGTCGAGACTAATTGCTTCTCTATTTCGAGAGTATGTCGGTCACGGAATCGGTCAAGACTTACATGAGGGCCCATAAAATCCTCATTTCGGTCCAACTGATAAAGGTCCTCAGTTAAAGCCTGGTTCTACAAAATGGTGAATACTTGATGCAGAATTGTAAGACTTATGAGGATGATTGGACTGTAGTAATGTTGACGGAAAGATGTGTACCTTTAATAGGTTCACGCATAGAGAAGGGAGAATCACTTTAATGGCGAAAGATGATGTAATTGAAGTAGAAGGCACAGTACAAGAGACTTTGCCAAATGCAATGTTTAAGGTAGAATTAGAAAATGGTCATACTGTTTTAGCTCATGTATCCGGTAAAATTCGTATGCACTTTATTCGCATTTTGCCTGGAGATAAAGTTACGGTTGAGCTTTCCCCGTATGATCTAACTCGCGGCAGAATCACATACCGGTTCAAATAATCCGGTTTCGCTCCGATCTGTATAAGGAGGTTAGATAGCAATGAAAGTCAGACCATCAGTCAAACCAATCTGCGAAAAGTGTAAAGTTATCCGCAGAAAAGGTAAAGTTATGGTTATTTGCGAAAACCCTAAACATAAACAAAAACAAGGCTAAATAGAAGGAGGTGCACTCAAGCATGGCACGTATTGCTGGAGTAGATATTCCCCGTGACAAACGTATTGTTATCTCATTAACATATATATATGGTATTGGAAAACAAACAGCGATCAAGATTCTTGCAGAAGCAGGCGTTTCTGAAGAAACTCGCGTTCGTGACTTAACGGAAGACGAATTGAACAAAATTCGTGATATCATTGACAAGCTTAAAGTAGAAGGCGACCTTCGTCGTGAAATCTCCCTAAACATCAAACGTTTAATGGAAATCGGTTCTTACCGTGGTTTACGTCACCGTCGTGGTCTTCCTGTTCGCGGTCAAAATACAAAAAACAATGCTCGTACGCGTAAAGGACCTCGTCGTACTGTAGCTAACAAGAAAAAATAATTAGTAAAGGAGGTTACTTTTCATGGCACGTAAAACTAATACACGTAAACGTCGTGTGAAAAAGAATATAGAAACTGGTATTGCACATATTCGTTCAACTTTCAATAACACTATCGTTACGATCACTGACTCTCATGGTAATGCTATTTCTTGGTCAAGTGCTGGAGCTCTAGGATTCCGTGGATCTCGTAAATCCACTCCGTTCGCTGCACAAATGGCTGCAGAAACAGCTGCTAAAACATCAATTGAACATGGTATGAAAACTCTTGAAGTTACAGTTAAAGGACCTGGTGCTGGACGTGAGGCTGCTATTCGTGCACTTCAAGCTGCTGGCCTAGAAGTAACTGCAATTAAAGATGTAACTCCAGTTCCACATAACGGATGCCGTCCACCAAAACGTCGCCGTGTTTAATTTTTCTGTATAGATTTTGTATTCCTGTCAATAATGGGATATAATACTGAGTTTGCGTTCTTACAGAGGATTAATTTTCAGTTGTTGCGCACAGCGGGAACGTATACATGGGGAATTTCGGTTAAGTGACTTCGTTTACTTGCCGGGGTTTTGACGTTTTGAAGGAGGGTTTATTGATGATCGAAATAGAAAAACCAAAAATCGAATCGGTTGAAATCAACGACGATACCAAATACGGTAAATTCGTCGTAGAGCCACTAGAGCGTGGGTATGGTACTACATTGGGTAACTCCTTACGTCGTATCCTTTTATCCTCACTCCCAGGTGCTGCTGTCACAGCTATACAAATTGATGGAGTGCTACATGAGTTCTCAACAATTGAAGGCGTCGTGGAAGATGTAACATCTATCATTCTTAATGTGAAAAAACTAGCTCTTAAGATTTACTCTGATGAAGAGAAGACGCTGGAAATTGACGTTCAAGGTGACGGAGTCATCACGGCTGCTGATATCACTCATGATAGTGATGTAGAAATTCTTAATCCGGATTTATATATTGCTACAATTGGTAAAAACGGTCATATGCGTATGCGTTTATCTGCACGTCGCGGCCGCGGCTACACTCCTGCTGTTCAAAACAAGAGAGAAGACCAGCCAATTGGTGTAATTCCAATCGATGCTCTTTACACTCCAGTTTCACGCGTATCTTTCCAAGTTGAAAATACACGTGTTGGACAGTTGTCTAACTTTGACAAGTTAACGTTCGATGTTTGGACTGATGGCAGTACTGGTCCGCAAGAAGCGGTAGCACTTGGAGCTAAGATTTTAACAGAGCATTTAAATATCTTTGTTGGTTTAACCGATGAAGCTCAAAATGCTGAAATCATGGTTGAAAAAGAAGAAGATCAAAAAGAAAAAGTTCTTGAGATGACGATCGAAGAATTAGACCTTTCTGTTCGTTCTTACAACTGCTTGAAGCGTGCTGGAATCAATACCGTTCAAGAGCTAGCTCATAAAACGGAAGAAGATATGATGAAAGTACGTAATCTAGGACGTAAATCACTTGAAGAAGTGAAAGCGAAACTAGAAGAATTAGGCTTAGGTCTTCGTAAAGACGACTGATAACATGGCGGAATCAATCCATTATGTTGTGAGCCTTGTTATAGACACACAATATAGAACTTCAACAAAGGAGGGAATCTCTAATGGGTTACAGAAAGTTAGGACGCACTAGCGCACAACGTAAAGCATTACTTCGTGATTTAGCTACGGATCTTATTATCCATGAGCGCATTGAAACTACTGAAGCACGTGCAAAGGAATTACGTTCTGTAGTAGATAAAATGATCACTCTTGGTAAACGTGGTGACTTGCATGCACGCCGTCAAGCTGCATCTTTCATCCGTAACGAAATCGCTGACGCTGAGAATGGCACAGATGCCCTTCAAAAACTATTCAGTGACGTGGCTCCACGTTATGAAGAACGTCAAGGTGGATACACTCGTATCATGAAAGTTGGTCCACGCCGCGGTGACGGTGCACCAGTCGTGGTTATTGAATTAGTTTAATAACAACGATGAAAAAGGGCGGGACAAATGAATATACTCACTTGTTCTATGCCCTTTTTCTTTTTTTTAAAATAGAAATTCTTTCATTTAGAAATTCGCATTGAGTGTTACGATGGCTGGCGGAACCTGTATCATGCAGGGAGCCTTCACGTCTAGCTCAAGCATCCCTTCCCGCTTTTGATAAGCGATTATAAGATAACCTGTTTATCGTAACAGGCCCGCTGTTAGCTGCTCTTAATTTACCGAAAATTCTTTCGGTGGAAGGGGTGCAGCGTTTTTTTATATTTTCAGAAGGAAAAACTACTAAATGTATATTGAGTGAGCAGAGTTTAGTTTAGACGAGTGCAGTCGAGAATGAGGAGGGCCACATGGTGAAGAAGCTGGTTTCTTTAAATAATATTGTTTTTAAATATGAGGGTCAGTCTCGAAACGCCTTGGATGATGTTTCTTTTGATATTCATCAGGGGGAGTGGCTTGCGATTGTCGGACATAATGGCTCTGGCAAGTCGACATTAGCGAAGTTGCTGAATGGTCTTCAGTTCGCTAACTCAGGTACCATTACGATTAATGATCAACTTTTGACAGAAGAATCCGTTTGGGATGTACGCCAGAAAATTGGCATGGTTTTTCAAAACCCAGATAATCAATTTGTAGGCACTACAGTTCAGGATGATGTGGCTTTTGGTTTAGAAAACGCCGGTGTTTCTCAGCAGGTTATGGTGGAGCGTGTTCATGGTGCGTTAAATAAGGTTAAAATGAATGCCTTTCTTAATCAAGAGCCGCACCATCTATCCGGCGGTCAAAAGCAAAGAGTGGCCATAGCAGGTGTAATAGCCTTGCAGCCAGACATAATCATCTTAGATGAAGCAACCTCCATGCTTGACCCAAGAGGCCGTGAAGAAGTGCTTGAAACAGTTAGGGAATTAAAGCAGGAAAACGATATTACTGTCATATCAATCACCCATGATCTTGAGGAAGCTGCGAAAGCTGATCGAATGATAGTCATGAACCAAGGTCGGCTATATCGTGAAGGATCGCCTCAGGATATTTTTGATTTAGAGGAAGAATTGATTGCTCTTGGTCTGGATATTCCCTTTTCAGTGAAACTAACCAAGGAGTTACAAAAAAATGGTGTTCGTGTAGTTGATGGGCATTTGACAGAGGAAGAGTTGGTGAAGGATTTATGCGAATTACACTCGATGATGTAGAATACCGCTATCAGGTGAATACTCCTTTTGAACATCTAGCACTTCATGATGTCAATATTTCAATGGAGCCGGGAACCTATACCGCAATCATCGGGCATACAGGGTCCGGGAAATCCACGCTACTGCAGCATTTGAATGCTCTTTTAAAACCGACGAAGGGTCGGGTTTTCATTGGGGATCGGACGATTGAAGCCGGAAGAAAAGAAAAGGCTTTGCGGCCAATAAGACAAAAGGTCGGAATTGTTTTTCAGTTTCCGGAACATCAGTTATTTGATGAAACGGTTGAAAAGGATATATGTTTCGGTCCGATGAATTTTGGCGTCTCTGAAATCGATGCGAAGAACCTGGCCAGGAAAGCCATCGCGCAAGTCGGTTTGAATGAAGAAGTGCTTGAAAAATCTCCATTCGACTTATCCGGCGGACAAATGCGACGGGTGGCCATCGCTGGGGTACTTGCCATGGAGCCGGAAGTATTGGTGCTTGATGAGCCTACAGCGGGTCTGGATCCGCGAGGACGCAAAGAAATCATGGATATGTTTTATGATCTGCATAAAGCAAGTGGCATTTCAACGATTCTGGTGACTCATAGCATGGAGGATGCAGCCAAGTACGCGGATGACATCATTATCATGCATAAGGGTACGGTGTTCAAAAAGGGAACCCCCCAGGAAATTTTCTCAGAGCCGGAACAATTAATGGAGCTTGGCCTGGATGTTCCTGATACGGTCCGCTTTCAGATAAAGCTCCAGAAGGAACTTGGTGTTCGATTTGATCATCCATGTCTTAATATCGGTGATTTAGCGATAGAAATAGATAAAGCCATGAAACGGGGGAACCGCTAATGCTGGATAAAATGATTATCGGGCGTTATGTCCCTGCAAATTCACTGATGCACAAGATGGATCCAAGGGCTAAATTGCTCCTCGTGTTCCTGTTTGTTTGTGTCGTCTTTTTGGCGAATAATGTCGTTTCTTACGGTTTGCTTGCTGTATTCACCATCCTTTTGATCATTCTTTCCAAAATACCGCTTCGTTATCTTTATAATGGGTTAAAACCAATCTTTTTCTTGATCGTATTTACATTCCTTCTCCATATATTTTTTACGAAAGAAGGGGATTTGCTTTTTGAATATGGTTGGTTTGAAATCTATGAAGGCGGTCTGATTCAAGGTTTTTTCATATCAGTAAGATTTACTTTATTAATCCTTGTTACGTCACTTTTAACTTTGACGACATCCCCGATATCCATTACGGATGGGATGGAAGAGCTGTTGGGACCCTTGAAAAAGTGGAAGATGCCTGTACATGAACTGGCATTGATGATGTCCATTGCC
This sequence comes from Peribacillus sp. NPDC096447, assembly GCF_044762725.1. Classification (NCBI taxonomy): domain Bacteria; kingdom Bacillati; phylum Bacillota; class Bacilli; order Caryophanales; family Bacillaceae; genus Peribacillus; species Peribacillus sp. NPDC096447. The sequence goes on along the minus strand of NZ_JBIWEV010000013.1, from coordinate 11,009 downwards.
CTTCGATTCATCCCAACGCTAATGGAGGAAACGGAAAAAATCATGAAGGCACAAACTGCAAGGGGCGTTGACTTTTCATCTGGCCCGATAAAGGACAGGGTTAAATCGATTGTACCGCTGCTTGTTCCTTTATTTGTTAGTTCGTTCAAACGGGCTGAGGAATTGGCAACTGCCATGGAATCTAGAGGATACCGTGGCGGGGAAGGCCGTACGAAATATCGCCAATTGAACTGGAAGATGAGTGATAGTCTTTTGATGATCTCAATCGGTGTTCTAACGGTCATGTTATTTTTATTACGTTCATAATAAGGAAGAGAACTATGCCAAAATATAAATGTGTGATCGCTTATGACGGCACGGGTTTTGCTGGTTATCAGGTGCAGCCTGAGAAACGCACCATACAAAGTGAATTCGAGGCAGTCTTGGCCCAAATGCATAAAGGCACAATTATAAAAGTGACTGCTTCAGGCAGGACAGATTCAGGGGTCCATGCAAAGGGACAGGTACTTCACTTTGAATCGCCCCTTACTTTCCCTACGGAAAATTGGGTAAAGGCGTTCAGCGCCCTTCTTCCGACCGATATCATCGTTCTGGAAGTCGACATCGTGCCTGACGATTTTCATGCAAGGTTCCATACGACTGGGAAAGAGTACCGTTATATCATAGCCCGCTCGAAACTGCGGGATCCGTTCCAGCGAAATTACGCTTATCATTATCCCTACCCATTAGATGGGGAGGCGATGAGGGAAGCAATCTCCTGCTTGATCGGGACACATGACTTTACTAGTTTTTGTTCGGCTAAAACGGAAGTGGTCGATAAAGTTCGAACGATACAAGTGATTGATTTTGAAGAGAGCGATGGTTTCATGGTTTTCCGCTTCGTTGGCGAAGGTTTTTTGTATAACATGGTGCGTATCTTGGTTGGGACGCTCCTCGATGTCGGCAGCGGCAAGATCTCACCCCGTGATATGAGCGGGATTTTGGCCAAAAAGGACCGCAGTTTTGCAGGGAAAACAGCACCAGCCCAAGGCTTATATTTATGGAAAGTATTTTACAAATAAAATTATTTTCGAAGTGATACCAGTTTTTTTACAACTGGGAATCGAGATGAACTCAGTAATGGAGCGGTTTGACGCTACACTGACCTTTTCATGGAGTTGCAGAGAGGGTTTTATAGACAACTTATCCTAGTGTAACATTCCCTTGACAATGAATCTGGGAGAAGTTAATATAATATGGTATGTATTTTAATCCCACGATAAGCCCCGGAAGTTTATTGTGATTGAAAATAAATATAAAAAATTAAAAAGTTTTTTAGGAGGTTAACCATGCGTACGACATTTATGGCGAAAGCTAATGAAGTAGAACGTAAATGGTATGTGATTGACGCTGAAGGCAAAACTTTGGGTCGCCTTTCTACTGAAGTAGCATCCATCTTACGTGGTAAACATAAACCAACTTTTACACCGAACATTGACACTGGTGATCATGTAATTCTAATCAATGTTGAAAAAATCCACTTGACTGGTAAAAAATTGACTGACAAAATTTATTACCGTCACACTATGCATCCAGGCGGTCTTAAAACTAGAACTGCTCTTGAAATGCGTACAAACTACCCTGAGAGAATGCTTGAACTTGCTATCAAAGGTATGCTTCCAAAGAATTCTCTTGGTCGTCAAATCTACAAAAAATTACACGTATACGCTGGAGCTGAGCACCCACACGCTGCTCAACAACCAGAAGTATACGAATTACGCGGATAATTACTAAGGAGGTTACTATCTTGGCACAAGTTCAATATTATGGTACTGGTCGCCGTAAGAGCTCAGTAGCTCGTGTACGTTTAGTACCAGGCGAAGGTCGCATCGTTATTAACGGTCGTGACATCAATGAATATATTCCTTTCGCAGCATTACGTGAAGTTGTAAACCAACCACTAGTTGCAACAGAAACTACTGGAAATTACGACGTTCTAGTAAACGTTAGCGGTGGTGGATACACTGGTCAAGCTGGAGCAATCCGTCACGGTATCGCTCGTGCATTGCTTCAAGTTGATCCAGAATACCGTCCATCTCTTAAAACTGCTGGTTTACTAACTCGTGACCCACGTATGAAAGAGCGTAAAAAATACGGTCTTAAAGGCGCACGTCGTGCACCTCAGTTCTCAAAACGTTAATTCTATTACCGTTTCAAAGACTCTCAACCATTTCGGTTGGGGGTCTTTTTTATGCCCGGAAAATGTGTGTAATTGAAATATTAAAAAGCATATCTGGGATCTCCCGGATATGCTTTTATTTTAAATACTCCATTTAATAATTTTAGTTATGGGATTCACCTTGGCTTTTTTTGATTACGGCTTTTCCCGGCATGAGGCATGTAAAAATTAACGCCACAAAAGATAAGATTAACATGAAAACATAGGCATCACTTGAGCCAAAGATGGAAGCTAATGCCTTTAGTTGGATAGCTGAAATATTTTCATTTTTCATTGATAGCTCAGAAGCATGTGAAGTTGCCTGCATTGTATACACTGTGATGACAACTGCTGTTCCAATAGCACCTGACAATTGGCGAATGGTATTATTTACAGCTGAACCATGGGAACCCAATTCTCTTGGTAAAGCATTCAACCCTGCTGTATTTAATGGCATGGTAATAAAGCTCAAGCCAATTCGTAATATAATGGTACGAACCATTAAATAGCTATAGGTTGTGGATTCGTTTATATCTATGACTCCCCATATCGAAACAATGATAAATACCAAACCTGTAATAAAGAGTGGTTTAGAACCATATTTATCATACATTTTACCTGTGACAGGGGATAAGAAGGCATTAATCACAGCTCCAGGTAATAACAGTAAACCTGCTTCAAATGCCGTAAAACCTCTTCCATTTTGCAAGTAAATGGGTAAAAGAATTAAATCCGCATACATGATCATCGTAATTAGTACATTGATGAAAGATTTGAGAGTGAAAATTTTATAATGGAATACAGATAAATTTAATAATGGATCGCTGGATTTCATTTGTCGTAAACAGAATAGAGTTGACACGATCATTCCGACGAGTATTGCAGTAATGACAACGGGATCATCCCATCCCTTGCTTCCTGCGCTACTAAATCCAAATAATATACAGCCAAAACCAATCGTCGATAAAATGACACTTATGATATCCAATTTTGCTTTTGTTGTCTCGGCAACATTCATTAAATATTTGAAAGCTAGAGCTATGACGATTAATATAAATGGGATTAACCCAATAAATAGCCATCTCCATGAAACATATTCAATGATAAAACCAGATAATGTAGGGGCTATGGCTGGAGCGAAAATCATCGCAAAGCCAATTGTCCCCATAATGCTTCCACGCTTTTCGCTAGGATATAAATATAAAATAACTGTCATCATTAGAGGCATAATAATCCCCGCACCAATTGCTTGAATCATTCTTCCCGTTAACAGCACACCAAAATTCCCTGCACATGCACAAAGTAAAGATCCGATGAACAAAAAGAACATCGAGCTAATAAATAGCTGTCTTGTTGTAAACCGTTTCATTAAAAAGGCAGTAATCGGCACTAAAACACCGTTCACTAGCATAAATCCCGTTGATAACCATTGTACAGTTGCAGTCGTTACATGAAATACGTCCATTAAACCACTCAATGCAACATTTAATAAAGTCTGATTTAATGTTGATAAAAAACAGCCGGCAATCAGTACAATTAATAAAACTTTTTTATTTCTTTCCGTTATGATCATTCGTAAACCCCTTCATTTTTGACTTGCATTCTCAACACCGTGTCGATAAAATCGATGGTAACAAAAAAATATGTTGCTTACCATGAACAGTTTTCTTGAAACTGTTCACTACTCGACATAGAAATATATGCTGTTGAGAAAGTCAAAGAAAATCTATAAAGGAGTTAAAAATGTCTATACCTAAAAAAGAAGATCCTCGTACAATTCGGTCAAGGGAAATGTTTAAGAACGCTGTCATTGCTCTGTTATGCGAAGACCCTGCTATTTCAAATTTAACGGTTCAGAAAATCGCAGCCAAAGCAGGATTAAATCGGACAACATTTTACCTACATTATCAGGATATTCAAGATTTACTAACGCAAATCACCGATGAGATTTTAAATGAGCTTTCCGATAAAATTTTTGCTTTAATACATGCAAAAGATTTATCAGAAAAACAACAGCTAACACAATTGCTTGATTTTTTATATATTCATCGGAATTATTTACTTATTTTATTTAAAACGAATCAGTTTGAGGACCAGTTGTTTTCATTGTTAAAGCAATTAGTAGAAATTATAAGGAAGAATACCAAAAAGGATCTACCTGCTGATTATGTTGACATTGACATTAAAACAGCCTCATTGGTAGGCATTATAATATGGTGGTTAAGAAAGGGGCTTCATTTTAGTTCAGATTATATTGCCAATCAAATTTATTTAATGTACAGGGTGCAATGATGTTGGGGTTGTTTTTTTATGCCCGGAAAAAGATTTGACCACATTTTCAACATGGGATCCAAATGAAACGCCGCGGCGACGTTGGTTACAGGCATGTTCCATTTGTTTACACATGAGTTTATTTATGTAATACAGAATTTTTTGTAAAATCCATATTTATTAAGTTCCTGTTTAGGAGTATGATAATACTTAAAAAAAGAAAGAGGACTTCATATGAATTCAACATACTCACCGATTGAAACAACTAAAACAAAGGCCTTGGTCATTAGTGCGCTATTCATTGCATTAACCCTTATAGCGACAATGATCAACATCAAGCTCCCAATAATGGGTAACGGAGGCCTGATCCATCTTGGTAACGTTCCCCTTTTTATAGCAGCCTTGATATATGGCAAAAAAACAGGAGCCATAGCAGGCGCCTTCGGAATGTGCTTCTCCGATCTTATCTCTCCTTGGGCAGCATGGGCACCGTTTACATTCGTCATCGTAGGAGCAATGGGCTTTTTAGCCGGCCTTATATCCGAAAAGGTACCGGGCAAAAGAGAACTTGTATACACTTTGGCCGTTGCCGTTGCATTGATCATAAAAATCGTGGGCTATTATTTTGCTGAAGTTATTCTTTATGGTAACTGGATACAGCCATTTGGCTCCATCCCTGGAAACGTAATGCAGGTCGTAATAGCCGGTATAATTGTCGTGCCTCTAGCTGGCCGATTAAAGAAAAGGGCCGGACAGATATAAAGTAAAACATGGGAAACCTTGTGCAGGCATCACCGATTGAATTTCGGACAGTTTAAAAGTTATATCAAAGGACATCCGTTTACCATGGATGTCCTTTTATCTTAATAGATCTCAAATAGTATTGATCAAGGTCCAAAGAGACACGCTCAGGCCGCTACCCAAGTCGGCAAGGTCAGCCTCGGGTAGCGGCCTGAGTGGTGAGTTATGGGTGATAGTTCCAAGTTTTCTGCCATTAAACATCATCTGATAAGTGCAGTCTGCCCTTTGACAGGCTTATGGAAGATAGCATATTGCATATCGATAGGCATTATTAATTTACTTGCCGAACCTATCCTCATTATTTTTTGCCAATGGAATAAATGAATGGTTCAAAATAGAACGCTAAAACTAAATTATGTCTTGGGAAATAATTTTGGGAAATGGGGAATTGCCCCGGAGGTGAATTATGGTTGTGATATTAGGTTTACAGGAGATGCAAAGGGAAAGGCAATTGAAGTTCGAACGCAGGCTGCTCAGGGAACTTTCTATCGAGGATATGAAGGGAAGGATTCAGCGTTACTTCGGACAGGATTTGATGGATGTTTTGGAGGAAGGCTACTTTGATGTTGCCATCGAGGCTTATTTATTAGGAGCGAACTATAGTAAGTTTGGCTATTATGGTGAGTCGGAAGAAGATGTTAGGGCCAGGTGCTGGAAGGAAGAGAAGTTTTTGGTAGATACCCTTTTTAACTTCATTTTGTATTGGCGGGAAGTTACGGCGAATAATGCATTTGATGAAGGTTTGTTTTATTGCTGTGAAGGATTTGTGGGGGATTGGTGGCTGGACGGCTTTAAGACTGGTGAAAAACGATATAAAATGAAACTGCATTAAGAAGGCAAATCCCCATTCCTTGTTCTAATTCCATGGTTTGTCCCATACTTTTTAGTAGAGAGATCATGGAAGGGGAACGGTCATGCGCAGAAAGCTGAAATATACAGGAATCGCTATGGGATTGTTTGTCCTTTTTTTAATTGTGACATTTAAATTTGTTGAAGATGATTCTTGGGACTCCTGGAACCTTCCGTTGGCAGGTAAGGTCATCATTCTGGATGCAGGTCACGGAGGAATGGACGGCGGGGCAAATGTACAAGAGATTATGGAAAAGGAAATTGCCCTTTCCGTTTCATTAAAGGTCAGGGACTATTTGCAGGAACAGGGTGCCCTTGTCATCATGACCCGTGAGAAGGATGAGGACTTGGCTGGAAATACAAAGGGGATCCGCCAGCGAAAACAGGAGGACTTACGGAATCGGGTTGAAATGATCAATAATTCGGAAGCGGACTTATTCTTAAGCATTCATTTGAACTCTTTTCCATCAGCGTCATCGAAAGGTGCCCAGACCTTTTATACAAGCAGGTTTGAGGAAAATGAACAGGTGGCAAAATTCATTCAGACTGAAATCATCAGAAACCTGGAAAATACAAAGCGTGATGCAAAAACGATTAATCATGTGTATTTGATGAATTATGCTAAGAAGCCGGGAGCGCTTGTGGAAATTGGCTTTCTTTCCAATACCGAGGAAAGGGAACGCCTTATCAGTGATAAGTATCAAGAAAAGGTTGCCAGCTCGATTTATATGGGGATTTTACGGTACTTTACAGAGGAAAAACTATCGGAAGAAAAGTGATGTCTGGGTCTTGTAAGGTACAAGGCCTCTTTATCATGGGAAAATAATCAGGTTTCTCATGCGGGGCAGATAATAATCTTTCTTTCCGTAATATGTTATACTGAAAAATGGGAAAATAAAATTCAAAGGGGTGCTCGACTTGTTAACAGAAGAGAAAGTACTGAATTTATTAAAGGATCTTAAAGACCCTTTTCTACATAAAAGCCTTGAAGAGACAAATGGAATTATAGAGATCAAAATAAAACCTGAAAAGAATCATGTAAGCGTTAAACTTGCGATTGCGAAAACGGGGACTGCCGAGCAAATGCAAATGCAATCGGAAGTTGTGGACTTGCTGAAAACGAACGGAGCGGAATCGGTAGGCATCCGTTTCGCGGAGCTTTCAGAAGGGGAGTTAGCCAAGCACCGTGAAAGCATTCCTCAGGATGAAGCGGACCAAGGTTTGCTTGGCCCTAACAGCAAGACACAATTCATCGCGATCGCCAGCGGTAAAGGCGGAGTGGGAAAATCTACGATTTCAGTGAATTTCGCCACTTCACTTGCTCGTTTAGGTAAAAAGGTCGGACTGGTTGATGCCGATATTTATGGATTCAGCGTACCTGATATGATGGGGATAACAAAAAGACCGGTTGTTCGCGGGGAAAAAATCATTCCTGTAGAACGGTTTGGCGTTCAAGTTATCTCGATGGGCTTTTTTGTAGAGGATAACGCGCCGATCATATGGAGAGGGCCGATGCTGGGGAAAATGCTCAACAGTTTCTTTAATGAAGTGGAATGGGGAGATTTGGACTATTTGGTCCTTGACTTACCGCCGGGTACAGGCGATGTTGCTTTGGACGTTCATACGATGCTTCCATCATGTAAAGAAATCATCGTTACGACACCGCATCCGACTGCAGCCTTCGTTGCTGCAAGAGCTGGTGCCATGGCCATCAAGACAGAGCACGAAGTCATTGGTGTCATAGAGAACATGTCATTCTTCGAAAGTAAAACGACGGGTGAAAAAGAATATGTCTTCGGAAAAGGCGGCGGACAGAAGCTTGCAGAAGAGCTTCGTACAGAAGTTTTAGGTCAACTTCCCCTGCAACAGCCGGATTGGAACGAAGAGGACTTTGCTCCATCCATTTACGCAGCGGACCATAGGCTCGGCAGGATTTACGAAGATATTGCTAAAAAAGTCATTGAAAAACTACAATAAAAATAAGGCTGATCCCGATTGGAATCAGCCTTTTTTCGTTCTTTTTACTTTTTCTCCTTCTCGGCAGCTTTAGTGGCTGCTTTATCCAATTTCTCTTGCATTTTAGCTTGGACGAGAGGACTCTCCATGGTTTCGATGATCAGCTCTTTGTAGACCGACCGCATCTCCTTGGTTTTTAATAACTTATTCATTTCTTTTTCCATATCCGGTTCTTTCATTATTTCCATGAGCATTCCACGATACTGAGGATCTGCAGTTAAGTCCTTCAATACCTTTTTATGTTCGTCTTCTAATGCTTTAGCATATGCGGAAGCGAATTCGGGATCATTAAATGTCTTTTTCCAAAATTCCTTCCCTTTATCTGAAGTGACCATATCTTCAATGGATTTCTTAATGTCATCCGAATCCATAATAAGTTCAGCTTTCGTTTTATCATCAGTAATGATATCCTGGATTGCCTTTTTTCCATCATCTGTCTTCAAGATATCGACGACCATCTTCTTTGTCTCTTCATATTCCATTTTTTCTGCGCCTGCCCCATTTTGAGCACAACCGGAACAAACGAGTAAGAATGACGTGAAAAGCAAAGCAACTCCCACTCTCATACGCAGGGCCCCTTTCATCCTTCTTACTGTTAATATGGTTCCAATCGGCGATATTATTCCTTGGTGGAATAAGTGGATTTTTCCAAATTTGGTTGGTACAATTAAGGAAATGAAATAGAAATGTATGGAGGAAAACAATGAACAGCCGTAATTTAGTTAAATTGTTTTTAACAACATTGCTTATAGGTGGTGTAACGGGCGGAGTTGTAGGTTTCTTGGCTCGGTGGAGTGAGTTTAAACCTTATTTCTCTTCTCTTGATGTCAGTGCCATCCTATCAACTTTTATTTGGTTATTCGGTGTTGGATTAATTTTCAGTGTCATAAGCCAAGCCGGCTTTTTTGCCTATTTAACGATACATCGTTTTGGTCTGGGAATATTTAAAAGCGCTTCCTTATGGAATGCGGTTCAACTTGTACTCATTCTTTTTGTTGTTTTCGATCTTGTTTACCTACGGTATCTTAGCTTTGGTTCAGGCGAAGGGATCAGTTCCTACATCGTGTTAGCATTGGTTGTATTGGCCTCAGGGATTGTTACGGCTTATTTCAAAATGAAACAAACGAATAAACAGTCGTTCATACCAGCCTTATTTTTCATGGTCGTGTTCACGGTTTTGGAGTGGATACCTGTCCTAAGTGCCAATGATGAAAGCTGGCTTTACTTCATGCTGTTTCCATTGCTGGTCTGCAATGCTTATCAATTATTGGTCCTGAGCAAATTGATTGAAATTTCACAAAAGGAATTGGCTAGTAAAAGAGGGCGTAAGCAAACTACGGCAAAGGGAAAGATGAAATCCGGTGAACTTGGTAAAGGCAGCTAATCTATATGTAAGCCGGGCCATACATAAGGAAGTCAAAACATAAAAACTGCGTACTAAAGGTTCATGGAGACCATTAGTGCGCAGTTTTTTCAGTCAGCGAATTTCCTCACTGGTTGCTGATGAATTGGAAATCATCTCTGAAACGTTAACGAAGTTTAAATTTTTTGATCTGAGTTCACTTATTAACTCCGGTAAAGCCTTATTCGTTTGTTTTGCTGAGTCTGAAGCATGTAATAAGATGATATCACCCTTTTGGGCCTTGGTGATGTTCTGTACGATCCGATCAACACCCGGATTGGTCCAATCCTTTGAATCGATGCTCCAATGGACAACGGTATATCCGAATTTCTCGCTAATCTTTAAGAGGCGTTTATCAAAGTGACCGGTGGGAGCGCGTAAAAGTTCTATATTCTTTATATTAAGTTTTTTAAATGCTTCCTGGGCTTTAGAAATATCCCGGATGATTTCCTGATCTTCCATTTCGGAATAATCCTTATAATCGTAACCAAGGATGCCGATTTCATATCCTTCTTTCACAATTTCCGCAACTATGTCGGGATGACGTTCAGCCCAGGATCCGGAGAGGAAAAAGGTGGCGGATTTAATCTTTTCCTTTTTTAATGTCTCTATTATCGGAGCGGCTTTCTCATCACCCCAGCCGATATTGAACGTGATCGCAACATTCTTTTCCCCTTTATAAACCGCTTTCGGCCCATCTTCTGTAGAAAAAACGGGGGCATGAAGAATGTTTTGTACAAAAAGGAACCAAGCGGTAAAAAGTGCCGTAAGTAATATTAACGAATAATATTTGATCTTCTTGGCTTGAAGCACCATGAAAAATTTCATTAATCCATCCCCTTGTCCAAAGTACTCTTGTCTTCAAATTTATGCGCGAGGATTATTGTTATGCAAAAAAATCAGTTGAAAATTCATAAAAATGCTGGCAATGGGGAATGCTGTCTGGTGGAGGTGTGAACTATGCTCGGTTTATTGATTAATGACAAGGAAAAGATGGAATTGGAGTACCTTTTAAAAAGAGAGATGGATGAAATACTGTTCGATCTGCAGAATGACAGAATCGATCACTTAGTCAAAAGGGCAATAAACGAGAAATATAACATCCTTTTCAGACTGTTTAAAAGGGTGAGCTCCGAGGAGGAATGCCTAATGTATATGAGGGGAAAAAAGAATTTGTCCAAGTGGAATCAGTCATGAGATTCAAAAGTGAATTATATTAAAAAAATCTATTGACTATTGATTTATACGCTGGTATATTATAAAAGTTGCTGCAACGTAAAAGCTTTTGAAAAAGAATGAAAAAACTTTTTTAAAAAAGTTATTGACGAAGTAGTAATAAGATGTTAAGATATTAAAGTCGCTAAGAGATGCGGCAAACAAATTGCTCTTTGAAAACTGAACAAAACAAAGCGCCAACGTTAAATTTTAAGTGAGCACACACTATCAAAAAAGCAAATGAGCAAGTCAAACATT
>NZ_JBIWEV010000012.1:0-66786 GCF_044762725.1 Peribacillus sp. NPDC096447 | reverse complement strand
CGAGAAATCATAACCATCAAGTTAAATAAGGATAGAGCTGAAGCTAACAATCTTACTCTTGCACCAGATAATCTGACTGCATATGCAAGTGTTTCGATAGAATGGATAATAAATATAAATAGAGATATAAGAATTAATTTTTCTGTTAAGAGTTCCAAAACAAATTACCTACTTTAATATATTTCTTCCCATAATACCACATATATTTCCAGTTTGTGTTATGGAACTATCCTGCCCCGTTAGTGCCATAAGAAAAAGCTGCCTTAAATACAGTTCCGATCATAGGCTAAAGCACCTATTAGTTGAATTAATCGACTAACCTTCTATTGATAAATACCTACACAATTGTTAATAAAACTAACAGTTACTTCATAAGGATACAACGCTATTTTATATTTTTCATTAAATCCAGCTAACAACCAGGATTGTTTTTTCACAGCGACTACGTATGACACAAGTAAAAGAGCTATTCCAATAACCAATAGTCCGTAATCCACTTTTATACCTCACAACGCCAACTTTATTTCTAGTTTTTTCCTCCGTTGTATACTTTTAAGAGGAAACAGTATGTGTTACAATATATTGATAGTTATAAAATGGTATTTTAGTTAATAATTACATACCGCTAATAGGGGTCAAGTAGGGAATTTTCTGTAATTCACACCGATTATCATTTGAATCTCGTAATTAGTAATAATCTGCTTGTCGTTAAAATTTTAAAGAGCCTTTTTGCATATTAACCCAAAAAGGAGAAACTTAAAATTTATATGGAAATTAATTTTATCTGTCATAATACAATACACTCTTATGTATTTAATTTATGAGTAATTCTTTGAAAAATTTTTTTCAGTAAAATTTAGTTCTTTAATGGAGGTTTTTATTTGGATACTAAAGTACCATTTTCATTTATTTTAGTTATTGGTTTAATGTTATTTGCTCTATTTTTTGGGGCAGGAAATTTAATTTTTCCACCAATGCTTGGTCAATCAGCAGGAATCAATATCTGGTCAGCAAATGCAGGGTTTTTAATAACAGGAGTTGGCTTACCGTTACTTGGTGTATTAGCACTTGGTTTTTCGGGGAAAGATGATTTACAGTCGTTAGCAAGTCGGGTACATCCTGTATTTGGTATTCTATTCACAACGGTTCTTTATTTAGCCATTGGACCTTTATTTGCTTTGCCTAGATCAGGAAACGTTTCTTTTGAAATCGGTGTAAAACCATTTTTGTCCGAAAATTCAGGCCCTTTACCTTTACTTATTTTTACAATCATCTTTTTTAGCATTACGTGCCTTTTTTCGATCAATCCCGCGAAAGTTATCGGAATTGTCGGGAAAATCTTAACACCAATCAAGTTAACGTTCATTGGAATCCTAGTAGTAGTTGCTTTTAATCATCCAATCGGAGATTTTCAGGCACCTGTTAAGAGTTATACAGTTCAACCATTTTTTAATGGGTTTAGAGAAGGTTATTTAACAATGGATACGCTTGCATCTTTTGTTTTTGGCATCATCATCATTAATGCCATTAAAGAAAAAGGTGCTAAAACAAAAAAACAAATTATGGTTGTTTGTGGAAAAGCAACTGGAATTGCTGCCTTTATCCTGGCAACCATGTATTCAGCTCTTTCTTATATGGGTGCTTCAAGTGTAGAAAAACTTGGGTACCTAGAAAATGGAGGCACTATCTTAGCAAAAGTCTCGAATTATTATTTTGGAGCTTATGGTGGGCTATTATTAGGATTAATGATTACAGTAGCTTGTTTAACAACAAGCGTAGGACTTGTTACATCTTGTTCTTCATTCTTCCATAAACTATTTCCAACGGTACATTACAAAACAATTGCTATTAGTTTATCTATTTTTAGTGCAATAGTTGCCAATATTGGACTAACACAGTTAATTGCAGTTTCAATTCCTCTCCTAACAGCTATTTATCCATTAGCTATTGTATTAATTTTCTTAACATTTTTTCATTCTTTATTTAAAGGGAAAGCTGAAGTGTATCAAGGAAGCTTACTTTTAACATTTTTCATTAGTTTATTTGATGGATTAAACCGAGCTGGTATACGCTTTTCATCCATTAATAATTTCTTTCATGAAATTCTTCCTCTGTATGATGTAGGACTAGGGTGGATTATCCCAGCAATTGTTGGAGGATTTATAGGGTTTAGCAGTAGCATAATACGAGTGAAATTCGGTCTTAATCATCCAACTAGAATAGTTAAAAGAAAAAAAATTTCTTAAATATGTCAACCATTTTTTTTATTTGTTGACACTTTAATCGAACGGCACCTGTTCGTTCTATAAGGGGTCGCGTCAGGAAAATGCAGATTTACAACGTTAAGGAAATTTCGATATTAAAAATCCCAATTTCTCAGCATTAATATTGAGAAATTGGGATTTTCTCGTTATTCAACTAAACTGCCCCGATAGTTCCATAAAGAAAAAACTGACTTAAAGACAGCTCTGATCTTCAGCTAATGCGCCCTTTAGTTGAATAAATATCTATAGTAAATTAGATATAAATTTATGAACTGTCTTATTAAAAACCTTTGGCTGACAAAGATTACTAGGGTCAAAAGAATTTTCGATTACCTTCAACTCCGAATTTTGAATGCAACTCGATACCCGTTCCATCATTTTTTTACCCAATTTAGTATAGTCACCTACTAAACAAAGTGTAGGAATATTAACCTTTAATAACTGATCATTAAATCTAATTCTATTTATTGCTTTTCTTTGGATTTTCGTTTCATATGTCCTCATGTTAAGTATAATGCTTTCCATCTCTTTGCAAGCAATGGACCATCTTTTATATGAGGATTTTGTTAATTTTGCTAACCACTTTTTAGGCATATGTAAAATCCATGTTTGATTGGCTCCTACCATTGCTAATAATTTTTGAAGGGAATCAATTGAGGTATCACAGAAACTATCGACTATAACGAGTGCCTTAACAATATCTGGGGATGCAAGGGCTACCTTTTGAATTAAAACCCCACCATATGAAACTCCAATAAATGTTGCTGAAGAAATTCCCAAAAAAAAGTAAAAGCTCTTTAATATCTTCTGCTTGTTTATCTAAAACACTTTCCACATTACATTCTAAAAAACCAGAGTTCCCATTACCTCTTAAATCAAGTAAAATAACTTTGAAGTGTTGTTGAAAGTATTCTATTTGTGGCTTATACATTGAGGATGAAGCCCCTAATCCATGTACAAACACTAATGGCTCTCCTTCACCATAACACTCATAAAATATATCTATATCATCTTTAACTTTTAAATAAGGCATTTACCCACCCACTTTATTCGATTCTTAATAAATTAACCTGCCCCGTTAGTTGCATAACGAAAAGGATTGCCACAGCAACCCCCTTTTTAAATTCAAAAATCTTTTACTGAAGCAGAACGGAATTAGTTGAGAGCAGCATTTCGTCTATACCAATCCTCTAATGACATCTCTCCAAAGGATTCCTCAAAGTCCAATCTTAAAGGAGCAATCAATTCAAGAGAATTTCCGTCTGGGTCATTAAAATAAATAGCTGCGTGAGCTTGTGGATTGTTATCAAGAACTAAAGGTTGTTGTTCTTCAGTTAAGTCAAAGGCTGTACCAATTTCAATCCCTTTACTATTTAACCAATTTTTTGCTGATGTCATGTCCTCTATATCTATTTGTAAAGCTACATGTCGTATTGAAGGATGGTATGGAATTTCTACCTGGTTTGTTTCCCATAGACCAAGCCAACTTTTACCTTTCTCAAGTTAGAAGAAAGCTACTTTATCATTTTGATATGCAATTTCTAGATCTAATTTTTTATAAAATTTTATTGTGTTTTCAAGATTACTTACAGGTAAATGTGCCTCGTAAAGACCTTTTATCATTTCTCGTCCCACCTCGTTATGATATCTATAAATTCCTAATATTTACTGTTCATACTAAATTTGGATTTTACAGAAATTAGATCGAATCAAGCTACATTTATAATCGTAGTTTTTGAGATTAAATCAGAATTTTATTGAACTAACCTGCCCCGATAGTTCCGTAAGGAAAAAGCTGCCTTCAAAGACGGCCCCGATCTTAAGCTAACGCACCCGTTACTTTAAATTTCACAATCTGTTCTTTGTCCAAAATGATATTTTCCTTTTTAAGACTATTTTAGCCATAATAACCGACGGAGTTTAAGATTATAACGCCAATGATGGTAAAACTTAATCCTCCAGCTATTATTAAGACGAATGTTCTGATTTTTTTCGTATCAAACCACGCAATTAACCCCGTTAGAATTGTAAAAATAATTCCGAAAAATATTGATGCATAAGGATTAGTTGGTTGAATCCAATCATACCAATTTAAAAAATCCATTAAATCTCCCCTATTTTAGGCTATGTTTCGTATTAAAAGCACTACATTTTCTAGATTAGTTCAGTTCTAAAAACAACCTGGATTTCCTCTCTGATCATTTGATAAGCAGACATTTCGCCTTGAATGTAACCACTTCTAAAATCTATTTCATCTTCTTTAAATTTATTTTTTAACATTTCAGCAATTTTTTTATATTTTGCTAAAACTTTTTCTATGTGAGCTATCTTGTCATTTTCGGTAGATTCCAACAGTAATTCCAAGTCAATAACAATTTTTTCATAACCAAGAGCCATTCCTTCAAATAAACCTCTTTGAAATTCTTGAGGAACTTTAGCTATTTCTTCCTTAGCTTCTTCAGGTATATCGTCATAGTACATTCCATTTACTAGGTCCAAGAGGTTATTTTTACTTTGCTCTTTTGCTTCGGAAACTCTTCTTTTTAACGAACTAATTAAATCTTTTACTTTTGTATTCACCATATCTCCACCTTTGAAATAATCAAATTCTCTTACTAGTCGATTAACAATCAGACGATACGCTTTACTCATTCCAAACAATAATTGTCTTTCCTGCTCATCAGCAGTTTCAAGCGTTCTACTAAGTTCTTTTTCCATATCTATAAAATCTAAAATGCAATCTTCAATCTTTGCTCCCCGAAACATTTTCTTTCTATAATCAGACACTTTAAACACCTCTTAAAATAAAACTACCATCTTTGTAAAAAAATGTAAACAATAATTGTTTACATTTGTTTACAAAAAACGACTGAAATTTTTATCAGTCGTTTAAACTTATATTCATCTTCAACTATCCTGCCCCTTTTGTTGTATAAAGAAAAGCTGCCTTAAAGACAGCCCGATCTACAGCTAACGCACCCGTTAGTTTAAGTACAAAATTTCACATACTTTTTGCAGTTAAATTAACCCCATACTTTTTCTATGCAAAAGCGATACCGTATTCACTGTTTTTTTTAGTAAAGATCAGCAAAAAAAATTAATTATTCATCTGCATTACCCATTGATATACCAAGGCCTACTAAGCATCCTGGACTTCTTTTAAAGCTTTTGTACGCTGCTTAATCCTGGTGCATTAGAAGTTTATTAAAAAGTAAGATCAACTTTAGTACTGCGTGAATTAAAATAGTTACAATAATAAATAATTCTAGACCTATAAAAGAGAGAGCTATTTTGAAAGACTAGCTCTCTGCAATCTATTATGTTTATATGTTTAAATGGATAGTACTCCGAACAAAACACCTACAATTATCATAACTAATGCTGTACCTACAGCATACTTGGCTGTAAAGCGAATATGATCTCCTATTTCTATGCCAAGAAGCCCCATTAATATATAGATAGAACCTTGGAGTGGACTTAACAAGTGCAAGGGTTGTCCTAATAAAGAAGCTTGTCCCACTTCCATTGGATGGATACCGAAGTTGGCAGCTGTTTCTGCCATAATCGGTATAATCCCGAAATAAAAGGGAGCATTCGCCATAAAAAATGTAAATGGCATGCTTATAAGTGCAACAATAACTGTTAGTTTTGGTCCGAGGGAGTCTGGAATAACTGCTATTAGGGTATCTGCCATGGCGCTAACCATGCCGGTACCATCTATAATCCCTGTAAATACACCTGCTGCAAATATCATGGAGACAACAGTTAATATATTTCCTGCATGTGCGTGTAAGCGATCCTTCTGGTCCTGTAAGTTGGGATAATTTACAATCATAACGATTGCAAAGCCGAGCATGAATAAAGCAGGCAACGGTAAGAAGCCCGTAAGTAAAGCCGCCAATACTAAAATCGTAAAGCCTAGGTTAAACCAAAATAATTTAGGGCGTTTTATTGATGAGTCCATTCCTACCTCAACTGCAGCAGCAATTTCTTCTTCGTTAAAAGCTTCAATATCGATAACTCCTAATCTCTTACGCTCACGTCGACCCAAGAAGTAAGCCACTCCTAAAATCCATAACACACCCGCAATCATAGAAGGAATGAGTGGTAAAAGCAGGTCTATTATATCAACTTTTACCGCCGCCGTAGCCTGGGCAGCTGGTCCCCCCCACGGTAACAAGTTCATAACCCCCATCGCTAATGCAGGAATGCAGGCCAAAATGAGTTTATTCATACCCAGTTTATTATATAAAGGAAGAAAAGCTGTTACTACAATAAGGTAGGTAATAGTACCATCACCATCTAAAGCAACTACCAATGATAAAATTGCAGTGCCCAGTACAATTTTTAATGGGTCACCGCCTACCATTTTTAAAATTCTTGATACTAGTGGATCAAATAATCCTGTATCAATTAATACACCAAAATATAGAATGGCAAAAATAATCATAATAGCAGTAGGAGCTATAGTCTCGAGACCTTTTAACATCATCGGTCCTAAATCCGTAAATCCTGCAATTAGCGCAAATATGATTGGAACAACCGTAAGTGCACTGAACGCTGATAAGCGCTTACTCATGATTAAATACATAAATACCACAATCATGGCAAATCCCAGAAATGTTAACATAGTATGCCCCCTCTTTATCTTCCCTGACTTTTTAGAATACATGTTGAATACGTTATTTCGAATCATATATGAAAATTTTCTATAAAATAAGTTAGCACTGCTAAATGGACTCTTAACATCACTTCATTGTAAGGGTTTACAAAACTGACATTATTGAATTCCCCTGTAATTGTTGCTATGAACCATATCTTGAAGTACTAGTCATTATACATCCAATTGATCATTGATCCGTTAAGATAATATTACCAATACGCTGGTATCTTGCTCTTTTAATAGTCTCATCTGATTTTTACAGTTTTAAATCATTCACTTAATTACACCTCTTTTTCATTTGAATTTTTTTTATGAATCACCACTTTAATTAAAGAGTGCTCATTACATGTAAGAAATTTTTTTAATAGTTAAAGTAACATAAAGATCATTTATTACCTTTAAACAAAAAAACTCAAAAAGATAACGTTTTCAAAAACCTTTTAATTTTAAAAATAAAGCAATATTTGGTGATTCTTATATTCCACTAGTCATTCAGCATATAATATTTTTTTTATTAAAATATTCAGACATACACTGGCGATATTTTTAACAAATCAAAAATTGGATAAAACTAACTAACTAACTATATCTCTAAGAATCAACGTCTTTCTGTAGTAATATTTTTTACTTTTATAGTTTGTGTTGTAATATTTTTAACTATTAAAAGCATACTATCATGGATTCTTATTATAAGTAAACCTTTTTTTATTAAGCAGAGAGTTGATGATGGTGAGTAGGATATCTGGTTAAGAAATAAAAAGGTGATAGGAGCAAGGATTCAATTGAATCGTTGCTCCTATCACCTTATAGATTTAATCACTATAGTGATAATCCATTTTGGTAAGAATTGAATTAATTTCATCAAGACGATTTTTGGTTTTTTCAGGGTAATTGATGGCTATGGCACTTACAAGATAATCCGCTACAAGCATAGATGCTATTGGTGAATTATGAAAAGCGATACTACTAGAATTACATGGCAATACTAAATCCGAATACTTAACTAGAGGAGAAGAATAACTATCAGTAATAGAAATAATTTGTGCCTTATTGTCTTTAGCTGTCATCGCGAATTCAACAATTCTTCTGGCGTATCTTGGAAAAGAGGTTGCGATGACTAAATCCTTCGAAGTAAAATTAATTCCTTTATCAACCCAATCACTTAAATCAGCAACAATCAATTCACAGTTTCCAAGTAGACGATTAAGTCCAAAAGTTAAATGTTGAGCCACTGGTAATCCACTTCTCACACTGGTACAAAATATTCGCTCTGCAGACACAATCATTTCTACCGTTTTATTTAAACTCTCCGTTGAAATCATCTCTACTGTAGATTGAATATTATTGAGTTGACTTTCTGCAGAGCGAATCCACAAATCACTTTCATTTAAATCTTTTAAATTTGCCTCTAATCTAATTTGAGGAGCTGCTCTATTACGTAAAAGTTCCTGAAGTCCTTTTTGAAATTCAGTATATCCCGAATAATTCAGACTAAAAGTCAATCTCATAATGGTGGTAGTACTAGTTCCTACAATTCCAGCCAATTGATCAACGGTTAAAAAAGCGACATCCACGGGATTTTTAATAATATAGTCCGCAACTCTTCGTTGTGTTTCTGTTAATTCTGATATCTTGTTTTTTAATTTTAATATTGGGTTTTCCATAAGATTCGCTCCAATTGAACATATTATATGTGTAAATTTTATATTTTTTTATTCTTATAAAGTATTTATTACGATACTCAATTGAATTTTAGCATTTTTATTTATTAATGTAAAAAAGAGTCCGTTAAATAAGAGTATTAATATTTTCCTTACCTGAAACTTCTAGAACGTATCCATAAACGTTATGCATGATTATTTCATTAGTAGTAAATAAAGTTTCTTAAAGAACTTTGGAATAAATGAGCAAGTAAAAGGTGATCGAATCTTTCACGTTAACAATCTAATTCGCTTTCTTTGTTCTTAAGCTCTTTTTCTTCTTAAAATTCAGTTTCTTTTAAATGTCCTTTAAAAAAGGGGTTTACTTTAATAAATAACGCTGTTAGTATACATTTAAGTTGTTAGTAATAAATATTACCCCTAAACAAGTTTTAGTAATATTTATTACTTGGAAACTGAAGTTAAGAAAAATAGTGGAGTTTTCAATGACTTACAACTCTTTTTTTTGTCAATAAACTTAGAAAAATAGCGTGACAAATTGTTGAAGAGACAGGAAATACACTAAAAATTATGTGGTTTTTGAAAGCGTTATCTTAGTTGATGGTACATCAAAGATAAGATAACAAGTAACATTTAGTAGCTAATTGTTTAGTAAATGGAAACATAAAAAAGTTAAAGGAGTGCATGTCATTGAGTAACTTAGCACCGTTATTGTCGGAAGAAATTATCGAAAGAGCAAAACGCCTTAACACTACACTTATATCAGATGCGATGGGTTGTACAGGTTCTATGGATTATAAAATAAAGCCTGTAGCACCAGGTATGAAAGTAGTTGGTACTGCTCTAACAGTAAGCTTAAGACCTGGAGATAATTTGTTTCTTCATCAAGCTATCTATGATGGGAAAGAAGGTTATGTATTAGTTGCGGATGGAAAAGGACATCTTTCAAACGCCTACCTTGGAGAATTGATGGCAGGAGCTGCGAAAGCCATTGGACTTGAAGGAATCATCATTGATGGATTAGTTCGTGATAAAGAAACACTTAGCGAATTAAAATTCCCTATATTTGCGAAAGGGTTTATTCCAAACGGTCCTCTTAAAGATGGTCCCGGTGAGCTTCATAAACCTATTTCTTGTGGAGGGGTATCCGTTATTCCAGGGGACTTGATCATTGGTGATGATGATGGTGTTATTGTGGTTCCAAGAGACAAGATTGAAGTGGCTCTTTCTAAGGCAGAGAAAAAACTAGATTATGAGAAAACGCGCATAGAAACCATTACAGTTTATGAAACAACCCGCAAGCAAGGTAAACCAGAAGGAAGCATTGAACCTCCTTGGTTGAGAGAACAAATAAAAGCGTATGGACTATAAAAAGAAGGGAGACCTTTAGAATGATATTAGGTTTTATTGGATTTGGAGAAGCAGCCTTTGAATTATCCGTTGGATTAAAACAAGAAGGTTTAGAAAAGATTTTCGCTCATGATGTCATGTTAGACCATCCTACTTTCGGTCCGCAAATAAAAGAACGGGCTATACAAGCGCAAGTGGAGCTTCGTTCCAATCCCGAGGACGTATTAAATGAAGTTGATGTAGTCATGGTAGCAGTACCAGCAGATAAAGCTTATGAGGTTAGCGAAGTGTTAAAACTTCATCTGAAGAAAGATTGCATTTACGTTGATGTATCGGCTTCGACTCCTATTGTAAAACAAAAAATAAACAAAAACATACAAGAAAAGAATGCATTTTTTGTCGACGCAGCAATGTTAGGACCTCTACCAGTTTATAAACATAAAGTTCCTATTTCAGCAAGTGGCAACGGAGTGGATCGGCTTATCGCCTTAATGAGTCCATATGGCATGGATATAACTAAGGTGAGTGAGAATCCTGGCGACGCTTCCGCTATAAAACTAGTGCGCAGTATTTATATGAAGGGAGTAGCCGCCCTTTATCTTGAGTTGTTAGAGGCCGCCCATGAATTTAATATAGAAGAATTGGTTTTAGATTCGATAAGTGAAACTATGGATAGCAAGAGCTTTAAAGAAACCATGAATCGATTAGTTACTGGAACGTCTATCCATGCATTAAGAAGATCAATTGAACTAGATGGCTCTATCCAAATGTTAGAAGCTTCTAATCTTAATTCAGTCATGTCTAAGGCAGCAAAAAACAAATTAGAAAGATTAGCTACATTCAATTTGAAAGAGAAGTTTAAAGGCCAAAAACCTAATTATTGGTTAGAAGTCATTAAAGCATGCAAAGAAGAAAACACAATTGTAAGTAGTTAAAAGAAATAAGCTATATCACTATTATGGGGTACCACCATTGGTAACACTTCCCCTTTGTTTTACATTATCTACCTAAGAGAATATTGATTTTTAGTGAGACAGTTTTTTTGAGATGGTAACTTTGTTTACCTCTCCAAAGCTATTACACAAAACAGAGCAACCCTTCGAAGATGGAGATTTTATAACTGAACTTCAATTATCAAGACCAAAATTATAAAAACCTTAATATTAAAGGAGAGTACATATTAACCATGTATAATATGTACTCTCCTTTTATCTTTTTACGAACTAACGCACCCGTTAGTTCTATAAGAAGAGCTTCATAACTGCTCTGATAATTACCTATAGCATTAAGAAGTACAATTAATTCAAGTCCTTATTTTTTCAAATGATAAGGTACAGTTGTTACTACCACGTCTCTTCGAAACAGTAAGAAGGCTCGAATAAGAAAACTTGATTGATTGTGAAGAATATTGTGCCAGCCTTTTTTGGGAATAAATTGTGGAATAACAACTGTTACCTGATAATTCCCTTCCCTTGCTTTATTCTCTACAGTATCAACAAATTTGGTAAGTGGGTTGATGATACTTCTATAATGAGAGTGCAGTGTCACCAGTCTTACTTCAGGTTGCCATTTCTTCCATTTTTCTTCAAATTTCTTCTCGTCTTCTCTTTCAAATGCAACATACACTGCAATAATTTGTTGAGGAGAAAGCGATTTAGCATAATTTAAGGTATTTTCTACAACATGAGTCATGCCAGCAACAGGCACTATCATAACATTACCGTCAATGGTCGCAGATGGTTCACAAGTTGTAAGCCTAAGTTGGTCTCCAACAGCTTCATAATGCTTTCTAATTTTATGAAAAACAAAGACAATGATAGGTAGAAAAATTAAGATTGACCAAACCTGTGAGAACTTTGTTAAAAAGAACATTAATGTGACGGTTAAGCTAATAACGGCACCCGTAGTATTAATAATGAATTTTGGAACCCACCCTTGCGGCTTCTCTCGTAACCATTTAACCATCATTCCCGACTGAGACAAAGTAAATGGAACAAATACACCAACTGCGTAAAGTGGGATAAGATGCTCCGTTTCTGCCTGAAAAGCAAGGATTAAGATGATTGAAGTAATTCCAAGTATGATAATCCCATTAGAATATCCTAATCGATCTCCTCTCATAAGAAACGCCCTTGGAATAAACTTATCCTTTGCAAGATTTACTGCCAATAATGGAAAAGCAGAATAACCAGTGTTCGCAGCTAGGATTAAAATCAATGCTGTAGTTCCTTGTATAAAGAAGTACATGAAATTCCGCCCGAAAGTTTCTTCGGCAATTTGGGAAACAACGGTTACCTCTCCACTAGGAGTAATACCATAATAATAGGCTAAAAATACAATTCCAGAAAATAGTATGGCCAGCAAGGCTCCCATCGCCATTAATGTTTTAGCAGCATTATTAGGAGCTGGGTCTTTAAAGTTAGGAATGGCATTCGATATGGCTTCAACCCCTGTTAAGGCGGAACTTCCTGAAGCAAACGCCCTTAAAAGAATAAACAAACTGATTCCCGCCACAGGTGTACCTATTGGGGTGTGCAATTCAGGCGAAACTCCTCCAGTTAGAATATTATAAATACCCACACCAATTAATATAAACAACGCTAAAACAAATAAGTAAACGGGGTAGGCTAATATTGAAGCAGACTCCGTTACACCTCTTAAATTCAAAATTGTAATAAGAATTACAAATACAATGGCAATTTCCACATTATAGTTATGTAAAGTAGGAAAGGCAGATGTTAAAGCATCGGTCCCTGCAGACACACTTACAGCAACAGTTAGTATGTAGTCTACCAATAGGGATCCTCCAGCTATTAAACCTGGATTTACACCTAAATTGCTCTTTGAAACCACATACGCTCCACCGCCATGAGGATAAGCAAAGATGATTTGCCTATAAGACAATATGAGAGCTGTTAAAAGAATTAATACACCAACTGCGATAGGAATTGAATACCAAAATGCTGCTGCACCTACCGTAATCAATACTATCAAAATTTGTTCGGGTCCATATGCCACTGATGATAGAGCATCAGAAGAAAGGATTGCTAATGCTTTCTTTTTGTTTAATCTCTGTTCTCCTAATTCATTGGATTTCAGAGGTCGCCCAATTAACATCCTTTTTATAAGTGAAATCATTATTCCAAACCACCCTAATAGATTTTATGAGTTAATTTTTACCCGTACATACAGTATTGACACAAAAGAGCAATAAAATTTTACATGAATACAAAAAAGTGCCTACAGAATAGACCTGTAGGCACATCACTTTTCGTGTGTCACAAGCTCCACCTTCCTTCTCATTTAACGCTTACGAGGTTAGCTGTCGGATTCGGACCTTGAGTAGCCCTACCTTTAAAGGATTCACCCCTTGGGTTTAGTAATAACCCACAAAAATGGTTCCCCCATACCTAATGGTTTCAGCGATTTAGAAATTGAAACTTTGATTATAATACTCCTGTGATCAGCAATTGTAAATGGATTTTATGCAAAAAAAATTAATACTCAGGAAAACGGATAGGTTAGAAATGAAGATATTATTCATGCTTTAGAAAGATATTTTTAAGGACTATCGCGTAAGGGCCGTCTTCATAAAATTTTGAAAAGGGGCTTCTCTATTCCTATTTCTTCTACAACTAACCTGCCCCGATAGTTCCATAAGAAAAAGAGCTGCTAAAAGCAACTCCCTTATTGAAGTAAAGCAGTTGTTTATGACTTATTAGAGCTAAACAAATTGTGCGAATGAAGTAAGTACCACGTTAATAAGTATTTGAGATAAAAATCAGTCTAAATCATAAAACAATCAAATGTACCCAATAAAATAAATCCAATTATAAGAGCAAAGTATTTAAGTATTTTAATCTTGATAATATTATGGATTTTTCCACCATCCTGCATTCCTGCGGTATATCTTGGGCACTCTCATATATTGAACACTTTACTTTTTATCCCTTATTAATAATTATGTAACTTAATTGGTATAAAACATGCTACAAGAGGCAGATTTTTATTATACTAATCCTTAGTTATGTAAATGATAGTAATAAAGGGTATATATACAGCCGTTAAACGGTTAACATGCATCATTTGAAGGGAGAATAAGGATCTGATTACATACTGGATCATTTTATTGGCTATCGCGGTAGGGATTGTTTTTATAGCAGAAAAAATGAATCAACCATATCCTACATTTCTTGTTATTGTTGGATTAATAATAGGGATTCTACCTATTCCCGGCTTGTCTGAGGTCAAGAGTTATGCTGCAACTGACACTGTATTCCAAACTACAGTCATTTTAATCTTTTTATCAGCCCTATTAGGAGATGCAGCGCTTAAACTTCCAATTGATGAACTAAATCGGAGTAAGAAACCTATCCTATTATTATCATTTGTTGGAACATTTTTGACGTTTTTAATCGTTTCTTTTCTAATGTACTTTCTACTGAACCTTTCTCTACAACAAGCGCTAATCTTCGGAGCACTGATGGCTGCCACCGATCCTGTTTCAGTCATTAGTATTTTCAAGGCTATGGGCTTGAATAAACGGTTATCCACTATTGTCGAAGGAGAAAGTTTAGCGAATGATGGAGTAGCCGTTGTATTATTTAAAATTTCACTTGTAACGACTGTTTTAAGTATAACAGGCACTTTGGAGGCTTCTATTGAGTTCGTAAAAGTAGTCAGTGGAGGTATTCTTATCGGTGGAGTTTGCGGATTTATTGCTTCCCAAATTACGTCTAAAATCGACAATTATTTGGTGGAAATCGGACTTTCCATGGTTCTCTTTTACGGTGCTTTTGATATTGGGGAACATTTTCATGTTTCAGGTGTAATTGCAGTAGTGACAGCTGGTTTAATCCTCGGGACCTACGGAAAAAATATCGGGATGTCTGACCTGACACATGAGAAAATGGATTCCTTTTGGGAAATTGTTGCCTTCCTCTCAAATGCACTCATTTTCTTATTGGTAGGGTTAGAAATCAGTAGCATTAATTTTTTAGATAAAGGATGGTTGATTATTGGGAGTATTCTAATCGTACTATTGGCTCGATTTGTTGCCGTGTATATCAGTCTTGCTTTTGATAAAAACATCCCTACTTCCTGGAAGCATGTAATTGCATGGGGAGGATTAAAAGGTTCTCTTTCTATTGCTCTTATATTAAGTGTTACACCGGAGTTTGAAGGGCGGGAGCTGCTTTTAGCGATGACTTTTAGTAATGTTGTATTTTCACTATTAGTTCAGGGAACGACACTCAAAAAAGTAGTAGCTTTAGTTGGCGTGAGATAAATATTTTTTGGATAAAAGATATATAATAAACGTTTTAACTACAGTGATTTAGGAAAATGGTTATGTTATTTCCTTGTTATGGTGGGGCTATAGGAATAAATTCCAGAATTATCTCCTATTGGTCGTGTACTCATTATTTTCAAAATGTTTGCAGGGAGAATTAGACCGCTGACATAGCGCTGGATTTACTGGGAAACTGATCCCTATTGGACCTATTTTGAATCTAATTCTGATGTTGGTGTTAGAATGGGACCTCTGACAATGGTGCTTGCAATTGCTATTTATTCAAATGATAAGTCAAAAGAGCATATAATTATTATGTTCTCTTTCTTTGTGACTTCTTCCACTAGCCTGCCCCGTTGTTGAATATAAAAAGAGCTGAAGATCAGCTCCTGGTAATGAAGTAAAGCACCCGTTACTTGAATTAGAAATTTAATTAGCTTTTCTTGGTCCTCTTAAAAAATAAATAACCAAAAACACCTAAAATTAATGCCATACCTCCGAAAATAATAACTTGATATATAATATCCCCTAACATAACCTGTTCCTCCTATTCTAAATAAACATTTTCCTAAATCTATATACGAGATTTTCCCTAAAAAGGTTTCAACTGGTAGTTTGATTCTAAAAGTCTTATTAAACTAAACTGCCCCGATAGCTCCATAAGAAAAAGAGCTGATCGTGATCGTCACAGCTCATTAAAGCTATAGTACCTTTTAGTTGAATTAATCAAGTAACCTTCTATTGATAAATACGTACACAATTGTTAATAAAATCAACATAGCAATTATAAGAACCGTTAATTCATAAGGATAGTCAATAAAACTATTGACAACTACTAACAATCCTAACGGTAGAAAAAAAGTTCCACCTGTTACTGTACCTAATAAGGACTTATTTTTTATCATCTTTTCATTAAATCCTGCTAATAACCAGGTTTGCTTTTTCACAGCTACTAAGTACGACACAAGTAAAAGAGCTATACCAATTACCAATAATCCATAATCCACCTTTTCACCCCCAAAGGACACTTTATTTCCTGCTACTTTTTTATACGAACCAAAAAGGTAAAAGTTCCCTTTTCTTCAACTAACCTGCCCCGTTAGTGTATTAAGAACAAAATAAAAAGGACCCTCGGTCCCTTAAAAATACTTTCTATACAAGTCTCTCCGCATTGCACCACTTAGATATGCATAAATTTTTATGGTTTCACTTTTTTCATGACCCATTAAATTTTGAATCACTTCTAGAGGCGATCCATTATTCACTAAATTGGTTTATGTCCTTTACCTAATACAATTGCAGATTGATTAGTGAAATTGATTGAGGTCCTATCAAGAGTTATTGCTTCACCAATTCTGCATCCTGTTGAATACATAAACTCAAATAAAGCATTTTCGAATGTTGTATGACAAGCTTCCCGCAAATGTTCAAATTCCTCTTCAGACAAGTATTTTGGAACCCTTATTTACCGCCCAACAATGATGTTCGTGAACAAGGAGTTCTCGAACACTTTCAATATCTATCCATTTTATAAATTGGTCAGTTTCAATTGGTTCTTGTATTTTATCTAACAATTTTGCCAAGTAAAAATATCCGTCATTTATTAGTGGTTCATTTTTAGTGGATTGAAAATATCTCTTTGCATTGCCTATAAAAGAACCTATCGACACTTTATAACCCGTTTCTTCTAGCATTTCTCTTTCCAGACATTCTTGATTACCTTCATTATTTTCAATTCCACCACCAGGTAAAAAATAATGTCCTTTGGAATTTTTGACAGTTAAAATTTTATCATTTTCAGAATTGAAAACTATTGCATAAACACCTTTTCTTATTTGATAATCAAGACCATCAATTTTTTCTCCAAAAATTTTAACCATTTTCCCACCTTCTCAGTAACTTATATTTCCATTTTCGTTGTTGAACTAACTGCCCCGCAGAAAAGATTGCCTCAGCAACCTAATTATTGAAGTAAGTACCTGTTTTTTTAAGGTGAAGCAATATTTTTCATTTTATTAATGTTCCAGCTTTTGACTGATAAGCTCTCAATGACTTCCTTGTCCAGTTCGTGGATAAAAAAATAAAAACCCCCACTGTATAGGGGAGGTTTACTGGGCGCAAGACACTAATCTCATAGTCGCTTTGAACACTGGACTTACTAAATAATTTCTTAGTATACATCACAACGGTGTAGGAGTATTAATTTGTTCGTCAAAATTTAATTCTAAAAGTTGTCCAGCGTGAACTAAACCAGATCCAAAACCGTACATAAGTACTCGATCTCCATTTTTAACTTTTCCCTCACGGATTCCAAGATCAAGAGCTAAAGGAATTGTTGCAGCAGAGGTATTTCCAAAGTTGACTAAGCTATAAAGGGTTTTTTCAATCGGGTATTCTAACTTTTCGCAAATCGGCTCTATCAACCTTAAATTAGCACTATGAGGTATAAACCAATCAACTTGGTCTAGACTCGTTTGCGTCTTTTCTAAAATCTGTCTTATACTAACGGGAACATTCCTTACAACCCATCGAAAAACTTCTCTACCATTTTGTACAAGATATTGAGTATCGATTAACTCAATCCCATTGACCTTTTTTGATAATCCAGGACGATAGACATGTTGTGCTCCTCTCCCATCACTTCCTAGGTGGAATCCAATAAAATTATTTAATTGTTCATCCCTTTCAACTAATACTGCACCAGCACCATCACCAAATAAAATACATGTACTTCTATCGGTATAATCTGTAATTTTTGAGATTGTGTCTGCCCCAATAACTAGTACTTTTTTGTGATGCCCAGAAGAAATTAAACTGTGTGCTGTATGTAATGCATAAACAAATCCTGCACAAGCTGCACTTAAATCTATGGCACCTGTTTGGGATATATTTAATTTGTCCTGTATGATACTTGAGACAGATGGGAATGGAAAATCTGGTGTGCTTGTTGCCACAATAATCATATCTACATCTTCGACTTTTTTATTATATCTGTGCATTAAATCTTCTACAGCAGATACACATAAATCACTGGTAAATTCATCAGGACGAGTTATTCTACGTTCATGTATTCCTGTTCTTTGAATAATCCACTCATTATTTGTTTCGACCATTTGTTCAAGCTCAATATTTGTTAATTTTTTTTCGGGTACATATGTCCCAATAGCTGTTATTCTTGCCCCTATCATACGAACCACCCCACATTTTATTAGAAGTTAGTATTAACACCTGGTACTAATTATAACAATTTATATTATTAAAAATCAATTTAGCTACCAAGTGTTATTCAATTTCCGACCGATTGATGAATAACATGACAGGAGTTTTTAAATAACATTATTGTAAATAATGCATTTTTTTAAAAATAACCTCAGTATTTGTCTATCAACACTGAGGTCATTTTATTATCCTTGTTGAACTAACCTGCCCCTTTAGTTCCATAAGAAAAAGAGCTGCTACAGCAACCCTGTTATAAGATGTAAAGCACCCGTTAGTC
Organism: Peribacillus sp. NPDC096447; assembly: GCF_044762725.1. Lineage (NCBI taxonomy): Bacteria > Bacillati > Bacillota > Bacilli > Caryophanales > Bacillaceae > Peribacillus > Peribacillus sp. NPDC096447. The sequence goes on along the minus strand of NZ_JBIWEV010000012.1, from coordinate 48,062 downwards.
TAGTATATTAATATTTATTGCTTGTCATCAGTTTCTTCCGTATTACCCATGTTTTTTTGATTTTCACTAATATGATTGGCTATAAATAAAAGTAAACCAAAACTCCCGCCAACGAGTACCCCGAAACCTGAACCAACAGCTACCCATTCCAAGGCGTAAAAAACAATCACACCGAGAAGAACATATGAAAAAACAGTATCTATCTTTATCAAATCTAACCTTCTCCTTTACTGCAATTTAAATTTCATATCATTTGCATTTTGACTAATTAGCTACATAAGGACAGCTTAAGCATGATATTGTAGCAAAAAGTATTCTACCGTATTAAATGACCTGAAAGTAATCTAACCAAGCAAAGGTAAATGGAATGGACAGATAATACATGTTTATTAAGCACCCTAAAATCATTACGTACTTTATGAATCTTTTCTTAATAAGAATTCCCAAAAATAGTCCAATTACCGGTAATAGAATAACTGCTATTTGTATCGTTATATTAACGAAATTGTGCATCCCCCAAGGACTAACATTCATCTCCCTTTACTATGGATGTACAAAAATGTTCCTGATAAGATCCAAATTAAAATAGTAATAATTATATATATTACATTTCTCAACTTTATCTCCCTTTAAATTTGAGTCCCAAATCTTCTAGTAAAACTTTAACACATAATTCCATTTATTTAGTTAAAAATTTCCTGTTTTTTTATCCTACCCCTTTTACTCCACGAAAAAAGGCTGCCGAAGCAACCATCCTTATTACTGTGTCTAATCAATTCATTTTTCTAATGCCATATTAACGGCTTCAATGGCATGGATTACAGCCGTATTAAATAATGGCACTTCTGAATCCTCTGGTTTTATTAGTAATCCAATTTCTGTGCAGCCTAGTATTAATCCTTCCGCTCCATCATCAACTAACCCCTTGATTACGTTTTTGTAATAATCTCTTGATGATTGTTGAATTTTCCCTAAACATAATTCTTCATAAATTACTTTATTGATGACTTTTCTATCCTCATCAATTGGTATCAAAACCTTGATACCATTAGACTCAATTCGTGTTTTATAAAAGCATTGCTCCATCGTATATTTAGTGCCAAGTAAACCAACCGTACTGATTTTAGACTTTTGAATTTGTTTTGCTGTTGAATCAGCAATGTGTAAAATCGGTAAACTGACTTTTTCTTCAATATATCCAATCACTTTATCCATCGTATTTGTACAAATTACAATCATTTCGGCACCTGCCTTTTCCAAAGAAAGAGCCACATCGCCTAATAATTTACCGGAGCTTTCCCAATCCCCGTCTGCTTGGTAGCGTTCGATTTCTTCAAAATCCACGCTATATAAAATGCACTTGGCTGAATGCAATCCTCCCAATTTGGCTTTTACTTCTTCGTTAATGATTCGATAATATTCTAACGATGACTCCCAGCTCATACCGCCAATAAGACCAATAGTTTTCATGAATATTCCCCTCTTCATTTGAAAATAGCTTACTTATTAGTCGAAAAACTCCATATGTGCTTTTTCTTTTTTGTAGTAATCTATTCTATTTTGTAAAGTACCTGTATGAAACTCAAACTTATGACCATCAGGATCAGTGAAATAAATGGATTTCCTATCTTTTTCATCTCTTGGACGACCTGACAGGATATTTACATTCAATAGCTTTAGTTTCTCGTACATGTTCATAAAGTCAGCTTCTTCTATGGAAAAAGCGATATGTGTGTATGATTGGCTTATTTCATTACGGGGAATATCTTTTTCTACATTCAGGGCAAGCCACATTCCATTCAAATCAAAATAGGCAGTGTTTCTCCCCTTAACTAACAATTTAGCATCAAAAACTTTTTGATAAAATTCTATGGAACTCTCTAAATCAGAAACTGAAAATAAAAAGTGATTCACACCTTTTATAGACACATAACCACCTCATATTAAGATTGCCTTTTATTCGCCATTAGACGCTTATAGAGAGGATACCCGAACATGTAATACCCGGAAAATGACAGCAGGATTAAGGATAAACCGGTCATTGTGAGGATACTGTATCTATACCAATCGCCAAAGAAGGATCCATCATGCAAAGTAATCAGGAAAGTCGAGTAATCTGGATTTGTGGATAACACTTTTCCTGTACTTACATCTATTTGAACACCTTGACCGTTATTAAAGCGAACCTGGTACACATTTGCACTTGGTCTATATTCAATTCTAAATATATCTTCAACCGAGTCCGCACCTGGAAGATCCTGAGACGTAGCAATGGACACGACCTTCTCCATAGGTATCGCTTGATCTGGACTCGCCTCTTTCCCCGTCCTTAACTCATCAGCCACTCCGAGTGGTATCATATAAACAAGCACGAGGCCTGTGACTGCGATGAACATAAAAAAAACGGATAAAACCAAACCAGTCCATTTATGTATTTTTCGGCTTAATTGATACAACTTTACAGATTTCGACAATTCCATCACCCCTTGACTACTTTTCAAAATAAAATTTTCTTCATAACCACCCTATCTTCATTTACAACATAATCATTTTTCAGATAAAATGCTTCTGCAAGACCGTCATTAGCCGTTAATAAATATAGACTTTTAATCTCTCTCTTTTGCAGTTCATCTTCTAAAGAATGAAGCATTTTTGAGCCATGCCCTTTGCCTTGCAATTCATTATTCACACAAAGCTCTGCCAAGTAATAAGTTAAACCTTGATAAGACACCTTACTATTTCCAGCAACAAAACCAACAGGATTTTGATCAACATGAAATAAAAAGCCAAGAAATTTAGGCGTATGCAATAAGTCGGAAAGTCTCTCTTTAGCCGTTTCATATGTCCATCTTTCATTCCATGGTTCACGATTAAAAACGTTCATGTAGAGTTCGATACATAGCTCCAAATTTTCCGATGTCAGTGGTACCATTTCTGTCATTTTCACGCTTCCCTTCTATTTTCATTAAAATTTTGTATATTAATCCAAATTATATATTATCTTTGTTGAACTAACCTGTTCCTATAGGACCATAAAAGAAGAGCTGCCTAAGAAGCAGAAAATACCTGAAACACCAGACAACTACAGAATCATGAAGGAGAATACAATGAGCAGATTAGATAATTATGAGGTTTTAAAGAGAAATATTACAAAGAATAGGTATTGTAAGTGCTATTCTAGGCAGCATTAAGAATGCAGTCAAATGTGCACTTTTTCCTATCTCGTTCCTTGGTCGTTAACTGCCATTTATTTATCAGGGGTATTAGGAGTCTCGACTTTGGATTTTTTCCCTTATGCTTATCAAGCCGTCTTAACACCTATTCTTGCAATAATCTACGCAATAACGGGATTTGCAATATTTAAGGAAAAAGGAAACTTGAATGAGGATAAAGAAAATCCAGAAGAAAAACCGTTTATGCAGAAAAAGATAAGCAATGAATAAAAAACACTTTAGCTGACAGCCCTGCCTTACAGATATAATGGATTCTATGAAAAAAAGGTCGACCAGTAACTTTTACTGGTCGACCTTTTTTCATTAAGAATATTGTAAATCCTTGTAATTTGATAACTGTTTCACGAATAAAACTCTATCTTGATTTTGTCCGTCATAGTCAGAGTGAACTGAAACACCATCAATTATTTTATCTCCCTCTTCAATTTCAAATCCCAGCTTGCTATGATAGGCAATTGAAGATTTGTTGACAGGAGACGTTACACAACGGACAACATTGCGGCCATTTTGATTAACGACATTAAAAAATTGATTGTATAAATGTCTTCCGATATCGTTTTTTCTGTATTCAGGATGCACTCCGACAAAGTGAATATAAGCCTCATCAGATTGAGATTGAGATAGAATCCCTATTAGGAAACCGACTATTTTTCCTTCCTTTTCGGCTATGAAACTTGTATTTGTAAAATGATCAAAGAATAATTTCGGCAACATATCAGACATTTGCCTTCCGCCCCACCATTCATTGATTAGTGGAGATATTGCATAGTAATCTGACCCTTTCACTGAACGAATTTCCATCCTTCTCCCCCTTTAATGATGTAAAAATCTATTTAAACTAATTTTATCATTAAGGTCATTTTCACGTTATTAATTCTATAGCTAACCTGCCCCACATAATGAAAAAGCTGCCTTAAAGACAGCACGGATCTTTCGCTAACGCACCCTTTTGTTCAAGTACAATTATTCACATTCTTGTTTGTGCTTTTTCCAGTCTGCTCACTGTATTTGAGAGATGGACTGGGGAACAAAAAAATACAGTTTATTTGTTAATCAATAAATGCTGTATCTCTATTATGATTAACTTTTTTGGTATGACAAATACCAAGATTTAAATATTTTTATATTTAAGCCTTGAAATGAGAAATCATCTCCTGCATAAGAATGGATACTGTAGTTATCAACCTCGTTTTAATTTCCAATTCTTTACATCTCCTAAAAAGCTATAAATTTTTAACATTCACTCACCATTTATATCGGAATTTCAGCTCATTTATGAAGATAAAAACCCTTTGTAACAATAAAAATAAAGCTGCCTATATGGCAGCTCACTCTTCAACTAATATAGATATAATGCTTACCTTTACAAACACTATGGGCATTATCCTTTATGAAAAACTCATAGTTAGGATGACATAAAAAAAGTATTGGCACCACCATCGCCAAATACCATGATAACCCGCTACCCCCACTGATATAATAGTAATAAAATATGCTAAGTCATGGATAAGCTGAAAGCCAACTTTCTGGTTTTGTCGGTGGAGACCCCAATCTATGCTACATATTTTCCGAGATCTTTCGTTTCATTAATACCTCATTTCCGTACATGTCTCCCCAATCTCGCATCAGGTAAATAATAGGTTTTAATGTTTCTCCAAAAGCAGTAAGGGAATATTCAACTTTTGGAGGAATCTCGCGATATATTTCACGATGGACAATACCATCTTGTTCCAATTCCCGAAGTTGCAACGTTATCATACGTTTTGTGGTATAGGGCATAAGTCTCCCTAATTCGTTAAAACGTTTAGGGCCGGAAATTAAGTTATATAATATGATCCCTTTCCATTTGCCTCCTATCACATCTACTGTAACTGCAACAGGACAAGCAGTGGTATCGGGACACTTTTCCGCTTTAAATTCCTTCATATTGACACCCCAATCTTTTTAAGTATCAAATTGTATACTATATTACAAATTTTATCCTATTCAACAAAAATGTGCGTACTTTTAATTTTATATTATATAAAGTATCATTGATTTTGCAAGTAAAGACTAAATATTCGTACTTTTCATACCATTTAAAGATGTTACTATCAAAAAATCTGCTTGCTTTAATTCATCCTAACCATGAATAGTGACGAGACATTTTCCCATAAAAAAATAAATAGGAGTGATTTGAGTGAAAGCACAAATTATTCAATCATTTGGTGATCCATCCGTATTTCAATTTAAAGAGATTTCAAAACCCGAATTAATACCTGGACATGTACTTATTCAAGTCAAGGCTTCAAGTGTAAATCCTATTGATACGAAAGTCCGTGCTGGAGCAGTTCCGGCCGTTGCCCCCGAGTTTCCAGCAGTTTTACATGGGGATGTGGCAGGTTTGGTATCTGCAGTGGGTGAAGGAGTGACTGAGTTTAAAGTTGGCGATGAAGTGTTTGGATGCGCAGGTGGTTTTAAAGGGACTGGCGGTGCACTTGCGGAGTTTATGCTGGCAGATGCTGATTTACTTGCTCACAAGCCGGAAAATTTGACGATGGAAGAAGCCGCTGCTTTACCTCTGGTTGCCATTACCGCATGGGAAGCTTTATTTAATCGGGCAAATCTTGTCCCTGGACAAGATATACTGATCCATGCAGCCACAGGCGGTGTAGGACACATTGCCATTCAGCTAGCCAAATGGGGAGGCGCGACAGTCTATACAACTGCCTCTTCGCAAGAGAAGCTGGAAATTGGCACGCGTCTTGGTGCAGATGTAACTATTAATTATCGAAAAGAAAGCGTTCACGATTATGTACAAAAATATACAGACGGAAAAGGTTTTGACGTTGTGTTTGACACGGTAGGTGGAGAAAACCTTGATCGCTCTTTTGAGGCAGCCGCGGTACATGGAACAGTAGCAGCCATTGCTGCTCGTTCCACTCATGACCTCTCCCCCGTGCATTCAAAGGGACTCTCCCTACATGTTACCTTTATGTTGTTGAAGATATTAAACAAGGACATGCATAAGCAATATGGAGAAATTTTGAAGAAGGTTGCCAGTGTGGTTGAGGAAGGTAAGCTGCGCCCGCTTGTGGACCCAAACATGTTTACGTTTGAAGAAGTCTCAAAAGCCCATGAGTACTTGGAGTCAGGCAAAGCGATAGGAAAAGTTGTTTTGAAAAATAATTGGTAATTTTATTTCAATGTTCATTCAAAAGCAGACGATACAGTGAGAATCTCTATAGATCCTCACTGTATCGTCTGCTTTTATTTTATTCCACTGATCTATACTTCAAGAAAAATTCATTTAGTTCCTAAGAAGTTTACTTTTGCCGACTGTTAATATCGCTTCTGATGCTGGGTACTCTTTATTTTACAGAAAGAAAGGTGAAATCGGTGCGCTAAGCATGGAAACCTTTACTTCATCTGAGTGTGAAATAAAAACCAGGTACTATTTGGTTTAAATGATAGTTAAAAGGGAGAAAAGGAAAAAAAGATGAGGTGATAAAATGATTTATCTGGAAATAGCAATGAAGCTTGGGATTGGGCTGGTTGGACTCCTGGCAGTGACAAGACTTCTTGGCAAAAAAGAAATGTCTCAAGTGACTCCTTTTGATTTTATTTACGCTTTAGTATTAGGCGGCATTCTAGAAGAAGGCATTTACGATGAAAAAGTGTCGATTTGGAAGATTCTATTTGCAATTTGCCTTTGGGGAATTTCTGTTTATATCATAGAGGTCTGCGCTCAAAAAAGTGATCGCATGAAAAAATTGCTCAAAGGACAACCTTCTTTGATTATTCGTAATGGCGAATTGGATATTAAACAAATGAAAAAAAATCATCTGGATCTTGAACAGGTTCGAACCATGCTGCGGAAACAAGGTGTGTTTACTCTCCGGGAAGTGCGTGATTTATATCTTGAGCCTGGCGGGGACATAAGTGTAAAGCTTCATACTAAGGCAGGAAGCGTCACACCGGATATGCTTGGCCTCGATCCTGTCGATGAAGCCCCTTCTATCTTAATAATTGAGGAAGGCCAAATAAAAGAGGAAGAACTTCAATCCGTGAAAAAATCAAAAGAATGGCTTCTGGAAGGGCTTCAGAAAAAAAATTATACAACAATAGAGGATATCCTATATGGAGAATGGTCAGAAACAGATGGATTCTTTATACAGCCATATTCCCCAAAAAAGAAAAAGCTGCCTTAAAGGCAGCTCTGATCTTTGTTAACTTTTTATTAAGAATTCCAGCAAATCTTACTGGACACCATTACATAACCGACCGATATTCTCGACTTCAACAACGACTTCATCCCCCGACTTGATCGTGCAGCTGCCAGATGGTGAACCCGTGGCCAAAATGTCACCGGGCTCCAGTGTCATTACCTGTGAAAGCCAGCTGATTAGAAACGGAATGCTTAGAGACATTTCATTGGTATTTCCGTCTTGGACAACACGGCCGTTTAAAGTGGTCACAATCCTTAAATTTGTTGGATCCACCCCGGTAACGATGCACGGTCCCAAAGGTCCGAATGTATCAAATCCTTTGCCCCGCGTAAATTGTGGATCTTTTTTTGTTAGATCTCTTGCTGTGACATCATTAAATATCGTGCAACCAAATACATAATCAAGCGCATCTTCTTCTTTAATGTTTTTTCCGCGCTTTCCAATGACAAGTGCCACTTCCCCTTCAAGTTCCACTTGGTTGGATAGCTCGTTTGGAGGAAGGATAATATTCTCCTTGTCTGCAATAAGCGAAGATAATGGCTTTAAAAATAGAAATGGTTCAACAAGATTTGCCTCTCCCCCAGTTTCCTTCGCATGACCAGCATATGTCCAGCCGAAATTAACCACTTTCGAAGGTTTTACAGGTTCCAAGATTTTCACGTCACTATATTTCAGCTCGACCCCGTCATACTTTATTTCCTTGTTGACAAGTTCAGCAAAACTGCTGGACAGTTGTAATATCATGTCATCCTCAACAATACCGTAATGTATTTTGCCCTGTTGATTCTGATAGCGAACTATTTTTTGTGTTTTTTGTAGCACATGCATTATGAATAAACTCCTTTGATGATTAAGATTACCACAGATCATATAAAATCCGGTTCTACTATACTATAACATGCCTGTTCTTTTACGTGAAAAAAGAGCTCTCGTCGCGACTCACACTTCACCTAAACCGACCTATAGTTAATTAAGCTTAAGTTATTTAACTATTTATTTTATGGAACCTACAATTTATATGTAATTTTATCTGTGTATTGCCTTATAAAGGCCGCAATAAATATTCCGATTGGTAGACCTAGTAAACATTCCCCATGAAATGTTTACTTAATTTTATACATACCTAAAACCAAGCCAATCTTCACAAATCAAAGTCTTGGTGCTTATTGATTATCTCAAAATATCAAAACTTTTGTACTGGTAATTCGTCCCTTATTCAGCTAACCTGCCTCGGTAGTGCCATAAGAAAAGGTAGCCTCGGCAGCCTTCCTAATTGAAGAAACAACCTTAGTTTAAGTCATGAAGTTGGTTTTTTATCTTGAATGGTTTTGTGTGAAAATCCAGTTATAACAGTGGTAGGAGTTAACTCTAGAGTTATAGTCTCAAGCCCTACTTCGGATGTTTTTTTTCTGTTTCCACTTCTAATTCATTATAAAGTGAAACTCTTCATCCTTTCCTATTCTTCTTATTTCCATTATTCTTGCACTATCCAATTGGAACAATTATAGATGTTTTTTACTTTTAACTTTCATTAGAAAACCAAGCTTTTTGGAGTAACAGGATCCCCTTATCTATTTTTTCTTCTGAAATTCCTCCAAAACCTATCATAACTAATGATGGTTCAATTTCTTTTTCATTTAGACAATAAAAAGATGGGTCGTAAACACTTACACCAAATTTTTTGGCTTTCTTCACTAAATCTTTTGTAGACATATTATTTTTAATTCTTACCAACAGATGAAGCCCTGCATTTTGTCCAATTATTTCTATATGTCTCCCCATATTTTTATTTAATGCATTTATAAGTGTTTGATGTTTTTTTTGGTAAACTTTTCTCATTCTTCGAATATGACTTGTAAAATGTCCTTCATTCATAAATATATATAATCCCTTTTGAATAATAGGTGAAACGGATTGATTGTAATTAACATACGTATGATTGTATACGTCTATTAAGTTTTGTGGTAAGACAATATAACTTACTCTTGCAGCAGGAGAAAAGGATTTAGAGAATGTTCCTAAATAAATAACATTATCTTCTTCATCTAAAGCTTTTAAAGAAGGGATTGGTTGACCTTGATATCGGAATTCACTGTCATAATCGTCTTCTATGATATAGCTACTGTTTTGATTTGCCCACTCCAATAATGACAATCGCTTTTGAATGGGAAGCACCATTCCATATGGGAATTGATGAGATGGCGTAATATAGGTTACTTTTGTATCTATCTTTTGTAGCTGTTCTATATCTATACCATCTTGTTCAAGCCGAATAGGTTTTATTGACCATCCGTGGTTATTAAAAACTGTTTGAGCCACATCATAACTCGGATTCTCCATAGCAACCGAACGGTCTCCGATAGAAAATAATTGGATAATAAGGCTGAGTGCGTGCTGAGTGCCAGAACAAATAACTATTTGCTCTTCAGAACAATTAACTCCTCGTGACTGAAATAAATAATTCATTAATTCTCTACGTAAACCAATGTCTCCCTGTCGTTCTCCTGGATTTAACAATAAATCAGGTTCATTTGTCAAAGCTTTAGTTAAACAACGCTTCCAAATATCGTGTGGGAAAGAGTTTACATCTATATCTCCGTATTTAAAATCATACTCAAATGTTTCCGCCTTATTATCCAAGAGTACTTTTGGTTTGTGTTTGATTTCTTGTAATATAGAGGATAAGACAGGTTGCTCTAATGGGAGTACAATTAGACCAATCCTGGCTCTACTTGCTACATATCCTTCTGCTACCAATTGTTGATACGCACTGTCTACTGTGTTTTTGCTAATTTTTAACTGACCTGATAAATAGCGAACAGAAGGTAAAAACGATCCCTCCGGAATGTTACCATCTTCTATTTTTTGCTTTATATATTGAAATAACTGCACATAAATTGGAACACCATTGTTCTTATCTAATAAAGGAATAAATTCTAACATATTACCTCCTTCTGACCTCATTTAGTTTTTATAAACTGTGCCTTTTATAGGTATCAACATTGTAATAAACTCTGTATATCCACCGATTGACTTCAAAAGCTTTTTGATTAAAGACATGTATTAAGGGAAATTTTAAATTCAATCATTTAAGCAAACATGTTATGACAAGGTTTACTATTTACCTGTTATTGTGTGCTAGTCTAAGGTGAGACTTTATGAGTTATTGGAGTTGATTGACATGTTTGGTATTCATGATTTTACTTTATTTTTAATATCTTCACTAATTTTTATAGCGACACCTGGTATAGATGCTATGTTCGTTTTAAGTAGAAGTATTTCAAACGGAAGAGCAAGTGGTATGGCTGCATCTGCGGGTATTGCGACAGGTGCATTTGTACATACGATACTTTCTACTATCGGCTTGTCTATTATTTTATCCCAGTCAGTTGTTTTATTTACGGCTATTAAAATTATAGGCGGTATCTATTTGATATACATTGGGATTAAATCTCTTCTCAAGAAAAGTGAAGGAGTAAGTTTAAACAATGTGTCTAATGTATCTAATAAGAAACACTTTGTGCAAGGTGTTATAACAAATGTTGCGAATCCTAAAAACATTCTATTCTACTTGTCATTCTTACCTCAGTTCGCATCAACAAATAATGGAACTGGATCATTATCATTTCTATTATTAGGTTCAACATTCGCTGTAATAGTGTTAGTGTGGTATGTATTGGTAACATACTTTTCGACTATAGCAACCAAGGCAATTAGGGATAACAAAGCCTTCAACAGTATTCTTAATAAAATTTCAGGGGTAGTTTTTATAGCTCTGGGGTGGAAATTAATAGTCGCTAAACCTAATTAAGTTCCCCTTTAGGTTGAAGATAAAGATACATTGACTGGTTATAAAAATTTACCGGTATTATATAAAATATAAAAACAGAACTTATCCTATACTTTTTCCATCTAAATAATGGGTGTTGCATTTTAACTATCGGTGCTTGTGTTTATCAGATGGTCGCTCAAACACCCATTGTAATTTAACATAGTGTTATGGTTAAAAGAAACATTAAGTTTATAACCCTTTTAATGGAAGTGGGGTAACTTCTATTTGAATCGAAAAATTATTAATTAAGCTGTGGAAAACCGAAGGAATATAATTGGAACAGAAAAAAATATTGACGGTTGATGCTCTTGCTGAGGATTGGAGAAAAAGACTTTTAAAATTGTTATGATTCTATTGTTCTGTTTCTGAAGTTTGGTGTATACCTTAATGAACTAACCTGCCTCGTTAGTGGCATAAGAAAAAGGCTGCCTCAGCAACCTTCCTACCTGTTTGATTAAGTGGATAACTTCACATTTAACCCTGATATAGGAGCATAAAAGTATGTATTGCAGCTATTATGTATCTGTACTTATTTCCTCCCATTCTTGATCCATATAATTTACTAGCCAATTAAGAGTGTAATGCCTTTCATATACAACGCCTTCATCTAGAGATGATGGAACTTCCAAATGATTTATTTGGGCTTCTCGTACCGCCCAATGTGCCCTATAAATAAAGTCAAGACTATCTAATATATCACTGGTTGGTTTTAAAGTGGATTCATCAAGCAACTCTTGTTTAGAATGAAGAGAAAAAACCGTCTCAAAAACATATTCAGCATTGCACGTATCGGCTGGAACATCTATATCGGATATTAAATTTACAGACCAAAGCAGAAGCCAAATACATTCTAACTTCCACGAGTATTGGATCAGCTCGTTCTGATTAGCGTGTTTTTTCTTTAAAAACTGTTGTTCTTCTTTTGTGAATAATTCATTAGCATTATACCTTTCAATAAATTCCTCAATTTTTTCTGGCGGAGCCTCCATGGCTTTTGCTGAGACTATTGCTAATGAAATAATTCTGTTTATAATTTCTTCTTTTGTTCTAAGGGAAACTTCTTCTTCATTTTCCGTTAAGGGTAAATGTTTATTTATTGGTACCTTTAGGGTCTTTAATATTTTTTCGGATTGTTTTTTTCTCTTTTTCGAACTTTTCATTCCGCACCTCACTATTATCTGATCCCGCTTCTTTAAAATTACTATTAGAAAAACTTTCCACAGACCGTATTGTAACATGCTACCCAACTTTCCTGGGCATTTAGTTGCATAAAAAAAGCTTCAGCTCCGATCTTCCGTTAAAGCACCCGTTCGTTCCAGAAGGAATATTCGTCTAAACTCCCCTTTAGTGAAAACCACTTTTATTTCCCAAAATAAAAATAGTGCCAACTTCTCTTTAATAGAAATTAGCACTTCGGTTTATTCACTATATGTTATCGTGCCGCTTTAGGCGGTTGGCACACATCACATTTACGTTGGTTATTATTTTTGAATTTCTTGAATGTTTTTTCAAAGTTGCTGCCACATGTACATTTAAATAGTAACTTTTGAGAAAAACCGTGATATTCCGTCGTCAGCAACTTACTTTCCGAATTATTCTCAACAAATTCTTTAATTTTACCAATCGTCCATTGTTTATTCATTCTCTTACACCTCCATATTTTATCGCTATGCGGAGGCTTTTTGGCATCCGTTCAGAAACAGTAATTATCGTAAGCTATTCATTATAACATGAGCTGGCACTCAATTAAACAGATGGATATATCTTAAATCTGCCCCATTACAAAAAGAAAAGAGCTGCCTTAAAAGACAGCTCCGATTTTTCAGCTAAAGCACCCGTTCGTTCATTAAGAAACCATGTATGGAACAAGTTCAAATTATCCATCCATTGAAAACCATACCCAAGTTGATAACAATGTGAAAAACTATGGATGGATATATACTATCGGACTTTAAAACTACGATTGCATAAAAAAGCCCACCAAAAGAAAAAAGTAAGCTTATTATTACAGGAATTCCAATTGGTATATGTAGTAGCCCGAATCCGATACTGGTTATTACGACAGCATAAAAGGTGGAAACATTTCTTTTTAAACTAGATAACATAATACCTCTCCAAATTACTTCTTCAAGTGTAGCGTTTATGATGGCAAACAATATACCGAAAAGTAATACTGTCTTTAAATCGCTCATTTCTTGACTAAATAATGGTATAAGTATTGTGCTCGATACCATTAGCCCAATAAGTAAAAAATACGGTAATTTAATTGTATGAAACGGCATTGTGATACGCCTGTGCCAATCTGGTAATAGTGCGTAGAAAAATATCTTCTGCTTAGACAACATTAGTGAAATCATCGTTCCAATCATAATAAACATAAGTAAACATCTGTTTATTATGATTTTCATTTCTTTGGATATGTTCCATTCATTGATATAGCTGCTTCCGAGTTGATACACCAATGTACCTAATAAGAAGAAAATAAACAAGGAAACTGATGAACGGTATTTATTAGTTGAGATGTAGAGAATAAGCAAGAATATGAGTGGCAATAATCCCCAAACAAACAACCTATATGAAAAAAGAATAAGACCTGCGAAAAATAAGATTGCCAAAAATAAGAGAAACATATTTGTCCGTGAGCGATTTATGCTAATCCCCCCTTTAAGAAAGCACGATTTAATCGTTTCAGATAAACGTTCGGAATAACTGCTCTTTAGCTGAATAAGTCCCTGAATATACAATACCATAAAAAGTAAATTACCCCTCATGTTACTTAAAATCCACAAGCATGATGAAAAGAGCCTTGAACAAAGATCAAACAGCACTCCTGTAAACTGCCCGATAGCTGCATAAGAAAGAGCTGCCTTAAAGACAGCTCCGATTTTCAGCTAACGCACCAACTTTCCAGTAATTTTACCTAAAAAATCACCTCACCTATAAGAAAAACTAGAGGTGAGATCAATTTCAATAAAATCTTACATAATCCCCTTCTTTAATTTGATTCTTTTCAAACCATCCAAGGTTCACTTCAATTGCATAGTGATAAGAAATTTCTGGATCATAGGTAGGACATATATCTTCTTTACAAGGCTCCATATGAAGTATTTTTAGAATTTCCCCATCTGAATCAAGAAAAGCAATAGATAAAGGAATTAATGTGTTTTTCATCCAGAAGCCACCATATATTTTTACTGGAAACACAAATAACATCCCTTCGTTTTCGGGTAATTTCCCAACAAACATTAAGCCCTTATCTCTTTTTCTTTGAGTATCTGCAACTTGAACGGTTAATCTAGTTTCCCTGTTTCCGCTGAGTATTTTTATCATTTTTGTTTTTATTCTATTTTTCATGTTCACTCACCTTAGAGTAGTATTATAAGCAGGAAAGATATTCAAACGTCTTTTCCCTTAGTAATTAGAAGGAATAAAATTGAAGATAAAACAAAAACAAGAAGAAAAATAACTAAGGAAATCCCTTTTCACATCTAATACTTATTCTATGGTTTTAAATTTAATTCTTCGTTTTCAATAATCACAGCAACAATATATATGAAGATTTGTTCAACTGCCTCGTTTGTTGCATAAAAAAAAGGAGCTGTTGCACAGCTCCTGCTTAAGCCATTTTTATTCTGGTTGGTGCAATTTTTCGCATACTAAAACCATTTTTTCCTCTCATCATCTAGAATGTCTAATATCGCTTGCACCATTAAAGCACGCGATTGTTGAAGAATTCACAACACTAACTATCGAATATTTCCTAATGATATTTAATTTTATCCTTGGAATGTACAATATTATTAATTTTCATTCAAATGATATATTAGTTGCACAACGCCAGAGGAGAACGTTTTTGTATTAACCAATTTTAAATTCAACCTCTGCTTTATATCAATAAACAAAGGTTTTCCTTCTCCCAAAATAACAGGATGAACAGATAATCTAAATTCATCAACAAGCCCTAAATTGATAAATGTTGTAATAAGACTTGCTCCGCCATATAGCCAGATGTCTTTACCAGGCTTATTCTTTAATTTATTTACTTCTTCAACAATATTATCATTTATAAATATTGCTTTATTATCAGTCCCTTTTTGCGTTCTGGAAAACACGTATTTTTTTTTACTATGAACTATTTCCCAAAGTTCTTTTTCAGTATCGGCATCTTCAATTCCTGGAGTGAATTGTCCCCATAAATCGTAGCTTTTTCTTCCATATAAAATAGTATCAATTTGATTTAAGAAATTAATAAACCCCATCTCAGGGTCCATGATGCACCAATCAACTTCCCCATTTTCCCCTTCTATAAAACCATCTAAAGTAACTGCTAAATCTAAAATCATTCTTCTTGGTCTTACGTTATTGGACATAATTCTTCCTCCCTATAATCATTTGAATATTGTTTGCTCCAATCTTCAGCTAACGCACTTGTTAGCTGAAGTCGATTACTTTTCAGAGGTCTCATCAACAGGTTTTCGTTTATGTTTTTCATAAATTATCTTTTTATTAAATATCTTAACTTCTCCAACCATTAGTAACCTCATATCCTCTACAATATACTTGGCTAACTCTTGGTCAGTGATGTCATCTCCATCAATATCAAGGCGGAATTCCTGCCCTTGTAGCCCACCGCCATTAGTAAACTCTATTTCAAAGTCAAATTGAACTCTTTTATCCATTTGAACCCTCCTAAAATATTGATTGATACTGCAATTGCATTGATAAATTAGCCTTTTGGCAACACAGGGGTTTTTACACCTTTCCACAGTTCTCAAAAGACATATTCTAGACGAAAAAGACAATCACCTTCTTCAACTAACTTCCCCGATAGTTCCATAAGAAAAAGGCTGCATCAACAACCTTCCTTATTGAACGAAGAAAACTAATAGTATTTGTAACAAGGATCTATTCTCTCAACCTCGAGTTAGTTGTAAGCTTATTAAGGGCACAAAATCTAAATACGCTACAATAATGTTTATATGGTCCAGGTTAAGCTAATCTGAACCATTAAAAAGCTGCCTTAAGACAAGACAGCTTCGATCTTAAGCTAACGCACGTTGAATGGCTATTCAAGTAATAACTCGGACTTAAATACGATTACAGCATTTCCCGCAATCCTTACTTCCTCTGGTTCCTGATTACAAATTTTCACTTGTACATCAATGACTCCCGCCCGGTTTATAGCTTCGCCCTGCACTGCTTTAAAACTAAATAAAGTATTATCATGTTTGACAAGTCCATGGTGTATTAAATATGCGCCTAAAGGGCCGTTCGCATTACCTGTAACAGGGTCTTCGTTAATACCAATTGCTGGAGCAAACATTCTTCCATGAATTAAGATTTCAGAGTCGGGAGCATTCATCGTAAACACATAGAAACCATTGCAATTAATTAATCCACTGACTTTTGTTAGTAAATCCATATTAGGGTTTAATTGGTGAAGAAGTTCCGAATTTTTAATTCCAATCATCACCTTGGAATGCCCGGTAGAAACGATTTGTACTGGACAATCTTCAAATAAATCATTTTCACTAATATTGAAAGCAGTAAATATGTTTTCTAAAGCTAGACCATCAATCACCGCATCAAAACTTATACTCCCCTGCGTCATTATAATTTTGTAATCATTATCTTCATTAATCACATCGACTGGTAAAATGCCGGCATCAGTTTTATGATAAACTTTACCTGTATTTAAACTATTTTCAACTGCACGAGCATAGTGGGCAGCAATCGTCGCATGTCCACAGATGGGAACCTCATGAGTAGGCGTAAAAAAACGAATATGTACATCAGATTCGCTATTGTCTGATTTAAATATAAATGCCGTTTCCGAATTGTTAAGCTCTCTAGCAATCCTCTGCATCTCACCCGAAGATAAACCATCTGCATTTGTAATTACACCAGCAGGATTACCCGATAATTTTTCTTTCGTAAATGAATCAATTTGATATAATCGGTACTTTCTTGCCATGTCATTTCCCACCTTTAATATAGTTCCGGTCCTTTATACTATCTATAATTCTTATTATATTAAATATTACCCCGTTAGCTCACAAGAAAAAGAGTGATCGTCACAGCTCTTTAAAGAACTACGCACCCGTTAGTGGAATAAGAACCTTTCAAAAATAATAAAAGACTACCCAGTTATGAGTAGTCATTTCTAATATTTGTATGTGCTTATGAGAAATGTGCTTATGAGAAATGGGAATTAATTGTATCTTCAACTTTCTTTAACATACCTTTATATGCTTCTTCATCAAGGTATCCAATACTTCCGAATAGTAAATGGTCCACAGGTTCTATTCCAGTAAAATCCCATATTCCAATGTCAGAAGTGACTTTCAAACCTGCTGTCATACCGATTTCATCGTAAACCTCATTAGGAGTACCATGTGTATTGATGATAAAACCTTTTTTACCTTCTAATAACTTAATTACACCTTCTGGTCCAGCAGAATAAGCAAACCCAAATGCAAATACCCGGTCTACATATCCTTTAAGAATAGCTGGAAGACCTGCCCACCAAATAGGGTAAATAAATGTTATTACGTCTGCTTCAGCAATAAATTCTTGTTCAGTTTTAATATCATCAGGAGTTTTTCCTACTTTCATAGCTGCTGTATCTTCTGGTTTCAGTACAGGTTGAAAATCAAGTGCATATAAATCACGGACAACAACTTCGTGGCCATTTTTCTTTAATGTATTGACTGTTGTTCCCAAGATAGAGTGATTTAAGCTTTCAGGGTTTGGATGTGCATAGACGACAAGATGTTTCATTTAAAATAACCTCCAAGTATTTAATAACCTTTTATTTGATTACTAATCGTAATCTAATATTATAGTGTTAGACGTTTTTTTAAAAGTAGTCACTTTTTTATAACATAGTCACAAAAATAGTACCATCAAGAAAGAGAGGTATTGATTATGGCACGAAGTAGGTTCGGTGAACCTCCAGAGGACCAAATAGAGGTTTGTCCAGTTACAGAAACTCAAGACATAATTGCAGGAAAATGGAAAATCATTATCTTATGGCATTTAAGCAGACAGACAAGAAGATTTAATGAACTTCAAAGGCTTTTACCTGATATTTCAAAAGGAATACTGACACGTCAGTTGAGAGAATTGGAAGAAGACCAAATGGTTCACAGAGAAGTATATAAAGAAGTTCCTCCAAAGGTAGAATATTCGCTGACATCTTTAGGGAAAAGTTTTATTCCTATACTAGAGAGTATGGGCGAGTGGGGGAAAAAATATAAGGAATTAAGAAAAAGCTAAAGCCTATACTGGTCTTTAGCTTTTTCTTTTTAATTATGTTTGCATGGTTTATCTTAAACTAACCTGCCCCGTTAGCTCCATAAGAAAAAGCTGCCTTAGAGAGAGCTCCGATCTTCAGCTAACGCACCTTTTAGTTTAAGTACATTCCTTCACAATCTTTGTAAATTGAAGAAAATATCACTCCACTTAAATTAACCTTTTATTATCTAACAATTCCTCCTCATCACATATCATATTGATAAATTTAATTAAAGACGCAGGTACATACTTATCTTTTCGATAAATGAATACTGTTTTGACTTTTCCGTATAGATTCGGAATTGAATGTTGTCTAATGATTCCGTCTTGTACATACTTTGTAATCACACTTTGTGGAAGCATACTTATACCTAGACCAGCTGCTACACAACCGATGATTCCATCTATAGTGCCAAATTCCATTATCTTATTGGGTATCATCTTCTCTTGGTATAACCATTGTTCAAACTTTTCACGATAAGCACATCCTGAATGAAATACAAGCAACGTCCTTTTTTGAATTTCTTTGATTGAAGAAGATATTGGAGGATGAACTGTATCTGTAATAAGCATTAGTTCCTCTTCGAATACTTCTTTCTGAATGAGATCAGGATGATTAATAGGGCCAGATACAAATGCTCCATCAAGTTCATTCTGAAGAACTGCTTGAATATTTTGTTCTGTAGAACCTGTTTTTAAAGTTAAATCAACCTCTGGAAAGTCTTTATGATACTTTGAAAATAAGACTGGTAAGCGGACTGCTGCGGTTGTTTCCATTGAACCAATAATTAACGGACCTCTAGGTGTTTGATCATCATTCATCATATTTTTGGTTTCTTCTATAAGATCGAATATTTTTTCTGTATATGTTAGCAACATGCTTCCTTTGTCAGTTAATGCAGTGCCACGATTATGTCTATAAAAAAGAGTTGTTTGAAGATCCGATTCCAACTGCTGTATTTTCATCGTGATATTTGACTGTGCATATTGAAGTTCCCTCGCTGCTTGAGAAATACTCCCCATCTTAGCAACACTCTGGAAAATTTTTAATGAATGCAAATCCAAAATAATCTCTCCTTAGTTGATATACCTTTTGGCCATCGTTAAGAGTGATACCAAATATCGATTTTATGTATTATACCATATAGCAAAGAAAAGATATGCTTATAATATCCTACATTTAACTGGATACTCTAAAGACATTATTACTTTTTGAGGGGAGACACACAAAAATGCCATTATTACGTTTTGACTTAGTAGAAGGAAGAAACGAGGAAACTCTTAAAAAATTATTGGATTCAGCTCATCGTGCGATGGTGGAAGCTTTCCAAGTGCCTGAAAGTGATCGTTATCAAATAGTTCATCAGCACCCACCGCATGAGCTAATAATCGAGGATACTGGACTGGGGTTTAAAAGAAGCAGAGACTTAGTAATTATTAGTATTGTTAGTAAAAAAAGAACTGAAAAACAGAAAGAAACATTATACTCACTTCTTGCACTTAAACTTGAATCAGAATGTGGGATTTCTCCACAAGACTTGATGGTATCTATAACAGAAAACAGCGATGCTGATTGGAGTTTTGGGCTAGGAGAAGCACAGTTTCTAACAGGTTCATTATAACTAAAAAAGATATGGTTATAATATACAATTTTATTGAGGTGTATCTGTATCTATGAAGAAGCAAACTTATCTTTTTTTAATAGGGGGAATATTTTCTTTAATCATTGCAATGGGGATTGGAAGATTTGCATATACTCCCATTCTTCCACTTATGCAAAAAGACCTTTCTTTATCAAATACAACTGCTGGTTATATAGCATCTAGTAATTACGCAGGATATTTGCTTGGAGCAATTTTAGCTGGTGCCATTCCGTTTAAGAAGTATAGAACCAATTTATTAAGAGTAAGTCTCATCATCAGTATCTTAACCACTGCCCTGATGGCTCTCACATACTCTAATTTACTATGGAATGTGCTTCGCTTTCTATCAGGGTTTGCCAGTGCGTTTGTTTTGGTCTTAGCCTCTGGTATCGTGTTAGATAAACTTGCGGCTATAAGAAAAACCAGTTGGTCGGGGTTGTTTTATGGGGGAGTAGGTTTGGGAATCTTTTTATCCAGTCTAATGATTCCGAGTTTAAACCATTTATTTCGGTGGGAAGGAACATGGATAGGACTAGCTGTTGTGAGTGGAATCCTTGCTATCTTTGTATGGATCTGGCTCGATGAAACCCACAACGTTGTTAAGAAGAAAAATAAACAAGATATTATTGTAAAAGTGCCCCCCACTAAATGGCTTATATGGTTGATTATTGCGTATGGTTTAGAAGGATTGGGTTACATTGTTACAGGAACGTTTATCGTATCTATCGCTGAAAAGACCTCATACTTTCATAATGGTGCCACCTTAGTTTGGCTGATGGTGGGATTGGCTGCGATTCCATCCTGTCTCATTTGGTCTTTACTAGCTAAAAAATGTGGATACATTAAATCTTTAGTGCTTGCAATGGCTCTGCAATCCTTGGGTATTGCGATGCCAGCTTTTTGGATGTCAAAAACTAGTTTTGTCATAAGTGCTTTATTATTTGGAGCCACGTTTATGGGTATCACGACCCTGGTTACAACATTGGGACGGGAAATGAATCCATCTGATAGCAATCGGACCATTGGCATGCTTACCGCTATTTATGCTATTGGACAGTTGATAGGACCAACCCTTGCTGGGGTTTTATCATCACTCACACATGATTTCAATGCTGCTTTTATTGGCGCAGCAAGTGTTGTCTTCTTTGGGGCAATTTTGCTTTCAAGTGGGATTCATTTCGAGATCAACCCTAACGTTCATCCATCCAATATAAAAAAAACAGAAGAGAATTAATTAGGATCAAAATACAAAATTGGGGGAGTCAATGATGTTAAATAATGAAATGATGAAGCATTTAAAGATTAAGAATCCTATTATACAAGCTCCTATGGCAGGCGGGATCACCACTTCGGATTTAGTAGCCGAGGTGTCCAATGCTGGGGGACTTGGAATGATCGGAGCAGGCTATCAGACACCAATACAATCAAGAGAGCAGATTAGAGAAATCAAGCAGTTAACGTCAAACCCTTTTGGCATCAATCTATTCGTGCCAAACGAATTTAACGTAACCCCTGACGCAGTACAATCAGCTAACCAGATTTTACACACAATTCGTAAGCAATTAAATTTAGAACCAACAGACAGCTTTGACATTCCTGAATATAAAACAATTTTTGAAAGCTTTATTGAACAAGTTAAGGTTGTCATTGAAGAGAATGTATCTATTTGTTCCTTTACATTTGGTATTCCTCCACAGGAAGTGATGGATGAGTTAAAACAACATAACATCACTCTTATAGGAACAGCTACAACGGTTAGGGAAGCCGTTGAAAATGAAAAAGCAGGAATGGATATGGTTGTTGTGCAGGGCAGTGAAGCTGGCGGGCACCGCGGGAACTTTATTGATAGTCGTCAGGAGAGCCTAATAGGTTTAATGTCGCTTATTCCGCAGGTTGTTGACAATGTAAGCATACCTGTTATTGCTGCTGGAGGAATTATGGATGGAAGAGGATTAATGGCTTCACTCTGCTTAGGAGCACAAGGTATACAAATGGGTACAGCTTTCTTGACTTGTATTGAAAGTGGAGCACATAAGGTACATAAAGAGGCCATTTTAAATGCTGATGAAGACCAGACAACCTTTACTCGTGCCTTTTCTGGTAAATGGGCAAGAGGAATAGAAAATAAATTTATTTTAGAAATGCAAAAGCACGAACGGTTTTTACCAGATTTCCCTGTTCAAAATACACTAACCCAGGATATTAGAAAGACTTCTAGTGCACAAAACAATCAAGATTTCATGTCACTTTGGGCCGGGCAAGGTCTTAGGTTAGCTACGGATCACTCTGCTACTGCAATTGTTAAGCAGACCATCGATGAAGCAAATGTTCTAATCAAAAGGATTTCTATTCTCGGAATGATTTAGACTGAAATAAAGTTGTAGATTCCCTAGAAACTAAGTTGGCACTCAACAAAATAGAAGTGTCAAAAAAATTATTATCCGTGAGAATACTCTAATGGAAGGTTTTAATATGCAGACATACCATTTTTTAAAGGTAGAGGGATTAAGTGTTTTTTACCGTGAGGCTGGTGATCCAAATAAACCTGTAATTTTATTACTCCATGGTTTTCCATCCGCAAGTCACATGTTCCGAGATTTAATACCTATTCTAGCAAAAGACTTTCATTTGATTGCCCCTGATTATCCCAGTTTCGGACAAACAACATCACCTAATAGAGTGGATTTTGTTTATACATTTGATCATATTACTGAAATTGTTGAAGGTTTCATTGACCGACTAGGGCTTACTAAGTATGCACTATATGTCTTTGATTATGGGGCGCCAATTGGCTTTCGGTTAGCTATGCACCATCCAGAACGTGTAACAGCAATAATTAGTCAAAATGGGAACATCTATCATGAAGGCTTGGGTAAAAAATGGGCTACTCGAGCAGAATATTGGCGTAATCCAACACAAGAAAAAAGAGAAAGTTATCGGACAGCTTTTGAACCCGACACGATCAAGAACCAATATCTTGATGGAACAAAAAATAATCAGGTTTCTCCTGATGGCTATACTCTTGATATTGCATATATGTCTCGATCGGGAACTGACGAAAAGCAATTAGATTTAATATTTGATTACCAAAATAATGTGAAGCTGTACCCACAATTTCAACAGTATCTTCGCG
This sequence comes from Peribacillus sp. NPDC096447, assembly GCF_044762725.1. Lineage (NCBI taxonomy): Bacteria > Bacillati > Bacillota > Bacilli > Caryophanales > Bacillaceae > Peribacillus > Peribacillus sp. NPDC096447. The sequence continues at coordinate 24,717 of NZ_JBIWEV010000012.1, read as the reverse complement.
AATATCAACCACCATTATTGGCAACTTGGGGTAAAAATGATGCTTCATTTATTCCAGAGGGTGCTAAAGCATTTTTGAAAGATTTACCAAATACTGAGATTCATTTATTAGATACTGGTCATTTTGCATTGGAAACACATGCGAATGAAATAGGTGAATTGATTTTAAATTTCTTAAAGGAAAATGGCATTTAACGAATTAAATCAAAGTTTAAGATATAAAGGTGATTGGAAAAGATAAAAAACACCTAGTTAGGTTAAGACCTTTAGGTAGCAAGGATCACTCTGCCACTGCTATTGTCAAACAGACCTTCCATGAAGTAAATGATGAAAAACTACCTGCTTAAACAATTAAGATTTGTTCGAGAAAACACAATTAATTGCGTGCTAGAAATGGATGATGAAGTATCACTGTTTATTCCAGAAGGATTCAATAATAATATAAAATGGAATCTAGGAGATATATATGTTGTGCAAGAAAAGTTCGCATTTTATTTTATTAAGGAAAAAATGATAGAGCCGAATAACTTTACGGAATTATTCACTACTGGCACAAAGCACATCATTTGGAGGGATCAGGCGTTACCAACGATCAGCGAATTAAACCAATTATTAGAAAATCAAATCGACAGGATTGAACAAACATTGGAATTTCGGTTAAAAGAAGTTATCGAGACGCCTTTTACTACGTCAACAGGTCTTACTTTATCAACAGTAGAAGAATTACTCAGTTTTAGTTTATATCATGAAGGCATGCATTTTGCTACAATAAACTCGTTCAAACGGATTATTCAAATGAAAGAAAGAATAAGGTCCATTAGTTCAAACAATTATTAAAAAAACTTTATTATAGTACCGTCACAAATGGACGGTACTATATGTGTTAAAAGCGTATAACTAAATTATCATCAAACACACTCTAGTCCATCACCAAATTATGATAAAGATAAAGATAAAGATAAAGATTAAGAGCATTCAATATAGAGGCTTTCAGTTTAAATCAAAATCTACTTTACAATCACTATTAATTGTATTTATCCATTCTACAACTTATTTTTGTTGATGTATAACAGATATCTCACGATGCTGCTATATAAATATTTTATAATTAAAGGAGGAGTTTTATATGTCAAGAAAGGCTTTTAATGCAGATGGAGCTGTTGCTGTTGGCCCATACTCACATGCAGTTGAAACAGGGGATTTACTATTTTTATCCGGGCAAACCCCTATAGACTCACAGACTGGAAAGCTTGTAGAAGGTGATATTGTTAAACAGACAAAGCAATGCTTTAAGAACCTTTTTAATGTATTGGAGGTAGCTGGTTTAGTCCCTGACGATGTTGAAAAAGTAAATGTGTTTTTAACTAATATGGATAACTTTGCAGCAATGAATGAAGTGTATGTACAACAATTTTCTGCACCATATCCTGCTCGTACAACTATAGGCGTAGCATCCCTACCTCTAGGTGCACAGATTGAAATAGAAATGATAGCTAGAAGATCATAATTGTAGATACTAGGTAAAAAGAGCTCTATCAAAATAGATAGAGCTTATTAATAATTCTTTTCCTATTCGTATATAGAACGTTGGTAAATTAACGATATGTGTAGAAGAATCCTTATGTATCAAAGGGGACTGTACTCTTAGAGTGAGACAAATAAAAAACACCTTTAAGTTGAAAACAGGTATATACTACCAGAAAAGCTAATCTGTCTTCAACCTTGTGATCAAATTGCAAACCAAGTCCTTCATAAAATTCCAATTGAACGATTTAAATTACTTACTGGTAAATGTGCTTCGTATAAACCTATTATCATTGATAAGCTCCTTTTATTATAATTTTCTTTTATTCTTTCATTTTCTTAATGAACTAACCTGCCCAGTTAGTTCATTAACAAAGTATCAAACTTTATTTCATGTCTACACAAACACCATTTACTGTATCTTGTAGTACTATGGCTCGTACCCTTTGTAGAGTTTGCGAACGTACTAGTCATGTCAGTAAACTTCACTTCTTTTCTGGAAAAAAGGGCAGTGTAAAGATACTTATTTATTTCAGAAACTTTTCATATAAAAAGCTACCCATTAAGAGTGGGTAGCAAGTAATACAAGTTATTTGAAAACAATTTGAAGTTTTCCATATACTTTTCCAGAAGAGTATCCATCTTTCACATCAACATAAAATTTACCTATTTTCATGCCTGTGAATAATGTCTTTCCACCTGCTAAGCTATGATAGCCTGTGCACTTTCCAGTACTAGCATTGCAGAGACGAGACCATACGTTACTATAATTAGTCAATAACTTACTTCCAGAAGAGGTCTTTAAATAGATTGGGGAAACCAGTTCTACCTGTAGGTCACTACCTTTGTTAGGATTTCCAATTTCACCATCCCATTTTCCATCTTCTGTTTGAAAAGAATACTGAGGAACACTTGCTTGAGCAGAAGAAGTACCTAATACCATTCCACCTACCAGAACTAACACAAAGGTACTTAAGATTGAAAATAAGCTTTTTATGTTATTTCCTCCTCCAATCTTTATCCCTTTTATAATATCAGAATAAACTGAATATTAAAATGATTAAAAATGACTATAGCTTCTTAGATTCAAACATCTTTGGTTGCGCCATCTTCATCGTTTTACAGTTAAGACGGCTTACTCCCGTAATAATGGCAATTTTCCTTTTTAAATGGCCCATGATAATATTCTCCCATTACTATTAGTAAATTTGTCTTATACTTGTCCTTTTGTTGCATAAAGAAAAAGCCATCTTAATGACAGCTCCGATCTTCAAAAAGCACCCGTTAGTTTTTAAGTTTATTCAGGTCAAATCTTGCCATTTCTTGATTTTCAATTGTCACAACTAAAAAAGCATCTAATGCATACTCTTTAAGTTCAGCTAATTTTTCTTTTGAAGGTACAAGCAGTGGAACTTGGGAATTTTCTTCGCTTACACCTAAATCGTAGTTAAGAGAATACTCACCCTTTTGATCAGGCTTAAGAACAGGTAAAAATGAATGACCAAACCCTACACCACTCCCGTTATAATCTTCAGGATCATAAATATTGAAGCCCATTACGTCTTCTGACACCGATTTTAATTTGTCTTTAGGCTCAATCTTAAGTTCAATTCCTTTATCAACTTCTTCAATACCTGCTGTTTTATTACCTGTATTTTTAATGGTGAATTCATAAAATAAAGCTGTCGGGATCAGCTCATTTCCCTTTCTTTCTCCTTCAGTTATCACAATTGCACCAAGCAAATCCTTATCTTTAACAATATCAACTTTCGCATCTACTAGTTCCAGAGAAGGATTTGATGAACAAGCTGATACAAAGAATAAAGCAAATAGGCTAATAAAAACAAAGCATTTCCTCAAGTAATCACCTCCAATTTAGATTACCATATTTTACCTATAATTCAAACGAATTTCTTTTTAACTGCATAAGAAAAAGGCTGCCTCAGCAACCCCCTAAGTAAGGCGATCATTTATTTTGATTTGTTTTACTGAAAATAAAAACAGTTCTATTGAAAACACTATACCCTTTCAAGAGGAATATGAGGTAAAGGTGGTAATTGAATTCTAACCAGGTCCCCTGGGTGAACCTCACCACTTTCCAAAACTATGCTCATTATTCCTGCTTTACGTATCAAGTTCCCATGCTGATCCCGGTCCAAAACAGCGTTCATAAGTCCTGATTTAAATTGATCAATCTGGGCACATGGATTTCGTAGGCCTGTTACTTTAATAACTGCTGTTTCCCCAATAAATAGTAACGAATCCTTCGGTAATTCAAGCAGGTCGATACCTTTTGTGGTAATATTTTCACCCATTTGCCCAGCTGTAACATTAAACCTGTCTTTCAATTCGTCTAATAATTCTGAGTGGATTAGGTGAACTTGCCGCAGGTTAGGTTGATTTGGGTCTTTCGCTACACGTGAACGATGCTTAACAGTTTTACCCGAATGGGCATCTCCTTCAACGCCCAAACCCTTCAACAGTTTTATACTATTGCAATTTTCCTTGCTGAATGTGTGTTTATCACTTTTACTTACAGCTATTACTACTCCGCTAGCCGAGCCGATATTTTCTTCATTCACTTTCTTTCAACTCCCCCCCAATACTTATATTTGATATCTTTATTCAACTATCCTGCCAAGAAAGATCCAAAAAGAAAAAGGCTGCCTTAGCAACCTCCCTTTGTAAGCTCAATTTGAATCTTATTTAAACTTCTAACTTTTTGCATCAATTATCTGTTGAATAATTTCTATGCTTTTAAGATCCTATGGACGAAGTGTTCTTCCTGTTACACACCTTTTATATATTAAGATATAAGTATTGAAACAACCTTGATCTCTATGTATGCTTTTGTTCCATAACCTGATATAATTCGAGGTTTTCTGAACATATATAAAATTATTGATAATTAACCGCTTCTTGGTTTATATTACTACCGTCATAACACCTTTTTTGATAAGAGCAGCTTTTGCAAACCAGTAAAGAATTCGTTTTCAAATACTTTTTGGGTTCTTGTAAAAGATTCTTGATTATGTTGAGGTATTCCAATCCATTCGAAACATCATTCATGGTTGGAATATAAGTTTCTATTTTACCTTCCATAAGCGAGAATATCTCTATTCTTTCCGGTAATTGACCAAATGCCTTTTCACAAAATACCGAAATCATATTAGTAAATAATAAGTTCATTTCTTCGTGTGTATCAACTACATATTTTTTTATGATGTATGAGCTGCTTGACCATTCTGCTACTTCAAAAGTTAAGGAGAGTTCTGTCCCCAACTCCTCAATATTGATGTTAAACTTTTCATATAAAAATAAAGGTGGATATTGAATTTTTTTGGAAGTTAAAAATTGGAGTAAATGGTCAGTTATATTAGCAAGAACCATATAATAATGACTCCTTGACTCGAACTGACGTACATCAATGGCACTCCAATGATCATCTATGAACTCCATAACTTTCTTAGTTGTCTGACATATTGGAGGCAGTTTATAATAGCGACTTACAACTTGATTAACCACAGCTTGAACCATTTTACTCCAATCCAATTGAGTTGTGATTTTTCCTTCTATATGATGAAAGTAAAATTGATAAGGACACCTTATAAAATCTTGTAAATGGTAATCAGTTAAAGTAGCAATGGAAATCCGATGTTCCTTACCCATCATTCCCCTCACCTCTCTTTCCCCATAAAATAGCTAATTCTATATTGAAGAGACAAGACTTTTCTTTATAAAATCCCTCCCGAAATTTTGGCAGTTTTTGATATCCTCATCATCTGGGTTTAATTCTACTTTTAATCCTTCTAGGACGATATCAGCACCCTGTTCTCTTAATTTTTCGGTCAAAATATCTACGGCTGCACCATATTGTGAGTAAGATGAATCGCAGGAACCAAACACCGCAGCTTTCTTTCCAGTTAGATTAATATGATCCATTTCTTCATAAAAGTCTAAAAAATCATCCGGTAATTCTCCGTCTCCCCACGTATATGCGCCTAATAAGATACAATCATACTCTCCAAGTATGGAGGCTTCAGGACCTTCCATTATATCTATCTTTTCGATATTCACATCACTGATTTCTGTGATTCCTTCTATAATGATATCCGCCATTTCTTCGGTATTTCCACTCATACTGGCAAAAATCATAATGAATTTAGACATGATAAGTTCCCCTTCCAACACTGATGATTATTAGTAAAAACTTAAACTACTTAGCAGCATTATCACCTTTAATTAAACTTTGGTGAAATTGAATTTCCAGATCTTTCAGCAAAAAGATAGGTATCGATGTTTTTTGCTGAAAAATGATTAATTTTAATTAACAAACTTACACGGGAATCATGTCTATGTAACGCTCACACCACAAAAAGGGCAGGAAATATAAAAGTCCATTGCATCTTTATTTAATATGTTCATAAAATTGTCGTGTTTTCCCAAAAAGCATGTAAATCTCCAATGTTAATTTTATTCTTTATTTTCTGTACGTTACTCAGTTCATCGGCAAATGAAAGAAACGACTGCCTATCATGTGCATCGAGTGCTTCGTTTATTTTAAAGCTTAAATGGTTAATTTTTAGATTCAAATCCAAAATGGAGCAAATGCTTCCCTTGGAATACAGTTCCTCAATATCTTCCACATGCATAAAAAACTGAAACTCGTTGTTGATATCTATTAAAAAGTGCCATCCTAAGCAATCAACATACTTCCGCTCGTTTGTAATTGTCCAAACATCACCTTGAAGGAACTCAATCATATGTTGGTGCTTTTGCCCAGGACAGCAGCAGCTTACTTGATGCTGAAATTGTTCTAATATTATAAAATTTTTATCCACAGATGTTCCTCCTCCACCCATATTCAGTATTTATTGAATTTTATTTGTTATCGCTAACTTAGTCAGTTGACTGTATTTTGTCAGACTTACTTTTCTATTCTTTTAAGGTTGACCTATTTTCATTTTTCTTCCTGATCCAAAACTGTTTATTCAATATGTTGAAGCCTTTTTAATTTTTATTGTCAGGGAATAGGAATTTGCAAAAGTATTAACTGAAAATGATTATCAATATCAATGTTACTTTATATAATAATGATAATGATTATCAATGTCAATAAGTTTTTAGCCATATAGGTTATATAATCAATCCGTCAGTAAAAGCATCTTTCTGAAATATTCTATTAAGCTCGTAATTTGTCCAATATGAATATTGGACAATCATAGTCCTAAAGATATTTTTTTCGAAGTTATTAATACTAGCTTGGTTCATTTAAGCCCCTCATTTGTTTCACTCAAATTTCTCATGCTAATAATCTGGATACATGTGAAACTATTCAAAAGATATAATAGCCATAATAATATGTCGAATTTTATCAATTGCCCTCATGCAAATAAGGAGGTGATTAGATTGATTCCAGTAGCCTGTACTTTATTCTGAAGAAAATATCGGCAATAAAAACTGCCCCTATAATTACATAAAGAAAAAGCTGCCTTTAAGGCAGCTTCAATCTTTAGCTAACGCGCACTTTAATGAGGGGATATTAATTCCGTGCTTTGTAAATCCTTCCAAAGTAAGGATGGCTGATTGTTTTGATTTATGTGTTAAAAGGCGTACTCCATTTTTTATGATCACTTTCTGCATCCCAAAAACGGACAGTTTCGTCTTCACCAGTACGATTACAGACAAATACGGGCAGTCCTGTTTCTAATGACCTTTGTTCCCATTCTCCCTCTGGACCGTGTAATCCGGGACCCCAGGAAGACGGTGCAATTAATATTTCTGCTCCTTTTTCAACTAAGCTGTAAGCAATGTCTTTGGGATATGCGTCTGTACAAATCATAATACCAACCTCAACATTGTCTGTTTTTATTGGCTCTATTACATCCCCTGAGCTGACCAATCATCAATAACACTTATTTTTCTCTGTTTGCCTAATAAATGACCTTGTTTACTTATGACAAACACAGAATTATAAAACTCTCCGTTACTGCCTTTTTCAGGGCAACCCCAAAATACAGTGCTTTTCAAATTCTTTAGTTTACGGCTCAAATTACTCATCCAAGCATCAGGTTGCCGGTTAATCCATCCAGTCCCAATCTTATGATTGAATTGAATTCCGCTGACACATAGTTCGGGTGTTATTATCCAATCGGCATTATTGTTTGATGCTATATGAATGGCTTGTTGAATGAGTTTTTGGTTATACTCCACATCACCAGCAATAGGCAATAGGTGTAATAAAGCTATTTTTATTTTTCCCATATTGATCTCCCAAACTACAACTTTTATTAATGTCTATGCTTGTAATAATTGTAAGCATAGACATTGATTTGCTTGGACAACTACCCTGCCCCCTTAGTTCCGTAAGAAAAAGCTGCCTTAAATGCAGCTGCGATCTTCAGCTTACGCACCCGTTAGTTGAAAATTTCTAACTGGAAGAGATGTTATATATCATTGTCCAAGATGTTCCTGATGAACCACATTGTTCAAATCCAAGTTTCTTATAAAGTTGTACAGCCTGAGTATTTTTAGGGTCAACACTCAAAGATAGCGATGTATATCCATCTCTAGAAGCTGTTTCAAATAAATTTTCCATAAGCAGGATACCTATTCCCTTACCTCTTCCTTTATTAATTACAGCTATACCTAGCTCAGGAGTCTTATCATCTACATATCCATAACCTTTTTGATTTTCTGTAAATAGGCGATACCATGCAGCACCAGCAGGAAAATTATCCTCAAAAGCAATTATTGCTCTATCACCTTTTCTTCCCCATCCCTCACTATATTTTTTTATATGTGGTAAATTTAACAGTTCTTCTTTAGGTGGCTTATTTTCAGGAATATGAATAGCTTCATACATCATATCCGATAAAAAATTTAATTCATGCTCACTTTGTTCCAAACTTTTAACATGTATCAAAATTAATCACCCCATTTGTTTTTATACTAATTCGGCATAGAAATATTATTACCTGTTGTTCAACTAACCTGCCCCGTTAGTTCCATAAGAAAAAGCTGCCTTAAAGACAGCTTCGATCTTCAGCTAACGCACCCGTTACTTGAATTAGAAATTTAATTAGCTTTTCTGGTCCTCTTAAAAAATAAATAACCTAAAACACCTAAAACTAACGCTATACCTTCGAAAACAATAACTTGATATATAATATCCCCTAACATAACCTGTTCCTCCTATTCAAAATTCCCTAAATCTATATACTAGATTTTCCCTAAAAAGGTTTCAACTGATAGTTTGATTCTAAAAGTCTTATTAAACTAAACTTCCCCGTTAGCCATCCATGAATCGCTAAAATCGGCGATTCACCACAAAGAATGAAAATGGTTAGGAAGTGTCAATACTGATACTGACCCTAATCCATAGACTAATTAATTAACGCTCTCCTCTTTTTTTAAAACGATTGAGCAGGGTCTTCTTAAGTATTGTCATTTTTCATTTTTAAAGAAACTTATTTTCATGGTAGTTCATTAAGCAAAAAGGCCACCAAATGGCAGCCTGTTACTTTAGGTGATAATTTGCACTTATTTTAAGTGCTATTTTGGAAAATCATTAACTTATTAGATAATGAACAATAAAAAAAGGAGACGCCTATAAAGGGTATCTCCTTCCTATACCATATCGCTGAGATATCCGGGAACAGTAGTGAAAATTTGTTTTGTTTCTTCACCAACATAACAATTTAGTGTTACATTTTAGCTGACTAAATCAATTGCTCCAGCCGTATCATTACTTTTGAGTCAAAGCATTAAAAATATTCGCTTCGCCTGCCCCGTATAGGTGATCATTGCCAGTTTTTCCGTAATCCTTTGCGGTTTGTTTGATTGCCGCTGTTACCTGGGCCGGGCTGTAATCAGGATGAGCAGCTTTAATTACACCTGCAATTCCGGCAACCTTTGGAGAGGCCATGGACGTTCCATGAAGCAACGCATAGCTGTGCAGATTGGCAGTAAAGTATGGTTCCAAATAGGTTGGCCATGTGCTTAATGTTCTGTAATGGAAATCTCGCAGGCTTTCATCCAATGTTGCATCGTAAACAGGGCCGTTATCCCCTCCAGGTGCTGCTACATCAATGGAGCGTAATCCATAATTTGAATAGAATGCGATTTTTTCAGTAGACCATTTATTTGACGAAGAAACGGTCATTACGCCAGGAAGCTGTCCTGGCACTTCAATCGAGGCTCCTTTAAACTGTAATCCAAGATATCCATACTCTCTATTCATGTAATCTGTGATGGTGGTTGGATTGTTAAGATTTAAAGACTCGTTGCCGGCCGCCGCAACAACAGTAACGTTTTTCCTCACAGCATATTGGATGGCACGCTTCCAAACAAGCATATCAGCTACATCACTGTATGATCCGCTGTTTTGGTAAGAATATCGTGATAGGGCGTCAAAGCCTCCGATAGACATATTGATTACATCTACACCGTCATCAGCTGCCTGGATAATCGCATCAGCAATCCAGGATGTTGCAGCACCAGCATTTGCCGGAAACACACGGTAAGAACGAATGCCAAGCTCTGGACCAACGCCCTGAACCTTTCCATTTGCAGCGATTGAACCTGCAACATGAGTTCCATGCCCGTCACGGTCTTTAAAATCCTTAGTGTCTCCTGTCTCAGTCGGGTCATCCCCGAAACCTCCCTCTGGAACAAAATTTTGTCCCCCGAGAAGATTCCCTTTTAAGTCAGGATGGTTTGGATCAATGCCTGTATCAATGACTCCCACAACAGCACCATTTCCTTTGTTGATCTTATAGGATTCTCCGTCTTCAGTTACATTTTTGATGTCCCACTGATAATTCCAGTAACTTTCGATTGCTTCTGGCTGAGGAAAGTCGGTAACAGGCTGGTTATCAGCAGCAGCTGGGTCATTCTTTTTATAATCAAGCTGATGTTTAATTTCCAAATTGGCCGCTTGAACATTGGGAACAGATTTCAAATTTATGAGAAAGGCATCTTTAGAAGATTCAACTTCTACGCTTCCGATTTCAGGTAATGCACGTACAACTCTGCCGCCTGCGTTCGAGATAACGGTTGAATAATTGGGAGGAAGATTGCTTTTAAAGGCGATCAAATATTTTTTAGCAACTGGTGCCGTGTTTGTTGCCGTTTTTGCTAATGTTAAATCGGCACCCATATTCATACTGCATGCTAACGTGGCTGCAATAATTGAAGAAAAAATCTTAAGTCTCATCCTATCCCTCCACTATCAAAATTTGGTGCAATACTTTAAGATATTTCGCAAAATTTTTGGTAATTCCTGCTTTTTATGTAAAAGTAATGAAAAAACAAAGCAAAAGTCACAGTTGTAGAAATCACAATTCTGTTAATGAATATATTATCTGAATATTCATGTTCCTTTAAAAAATTAGTGTACCAAAAACGGTCGTTTTTTCAAGCCAGTTAACTGCTTCATCTGAGCAAAATGCTGATATCGGCACTTCATATGGCAGCGTTGATTCTTTCATAAAGTAATTTTTAAGGATTTTCCTTCAATGCTGCATAGTCAATATAAGGGAGCATACTATTGGAGTTTGCTCCACTAATCGTGGACATCACCATTTTAATTTCGGAATCACGCAATAATGCGTTTAATTCATCTGCACGTTCCTTCGGTGTACCTGAACGATATGTATCTGCCTTTCCTGTTAGTTTCCCTTCTACGATAATAAAACCTTTTGACTCTAAAAATTGTACTCGCAAATAACGCTTCTCAGCCGTTACAGTTGCAGGAGATGAAGGCGTATAAATACCAATCTTATCGCCTTTTCTAAGATGTTGAATCATGTTATTACTCCTCTTTATATAATTTATCTATTAACTGTCCAAAAATTTAAATATTCGAATCTAGTAAAATATATCATAATATGCAAATTATTACTTTTATTGTACTTTGAACCTCAACAGAAAAACAGCTTGTGATTTTCCCAACCAACAAGCTGTTTTATCAATCCTTTTTATAAATTATCAAACTTTATTTCAAAACCACAGTTCATTAAGGAAAAGTGGACCTTTTTAAACAATCGTGCCCGTTTTTTGCATCGGCTTTTTATTTTTAATCATTTAAACCAACCCTTACGCCAAAACCATAACAACATTACAGAGCCAACTGATACCATAACTCCCAACACTCCAAAATATCCCCATTGCCAAGTAAGTTCTGGCATATATTCAAAATTCATCCCATATATACTGGCAATAAACGTTAAGGGTATGAAAACTGATGTCATAACAGTTAGTGTCTTCATAATTCTGTTCATTCGGTTTGAATTTAGTGAAATATAGTTGTCTCGTATATCTGCCGTCATTTCTCGATTAGACTCAATCATTTCAGAAAGTCTCAATAGATGGTCGTATATATCCATAAAATAGACTCGATCATCTTTTGGGACTATCACTCTCTCCGAATTTAAAATTCTATACAGCAATTCTCTCATCGGAAAAATTGTGCGCCTTAACTTAAGTAACTGGTTTCTTATTTCATAAACATTTTCAATTAAATCTTGATTTGTTTTATTCATTTCTATTTCATTCAATTCATCTTCACTTTTATAAATACTTGGAAAATACTCATCTACAATTTTATCCATTATTGAATAAAAAATGTGGAGAACCCCTTTATTAATAGTATTTTTATCTTCCATTACTCTTTTTCGAACCATTCCTATTTCACTTGAAGGTGATGAATGGAAAGTAACAATAAAATTGTGTCCGACAAATATATCTAATTCTTCAGGTGCAAGGGAGAATTGGTTTAAAGTGTGTAGAACAAAAAAATTATACCCATCATAATAATCAAGTTTTGGACGCTGTAGAAAATGCAAGCAGTCTTCAATTGCAAGTGGATGGAAATCAAAATGAGTTTTTAAAAGCAGTGCTTCTTCATCATTAGGTGTATCGAAATCTACCCAAAACCATTTAATATCTGAATCATCTAAACGTTTTAATGGTATATCAGTTATTAGTTTTAAATCGTTTGTTACCGCAAAAGTATGAATCATATGTATCGCTTCCTCTTTTATTTGTAAATTAAACACTACCTCTTTGTGTCAGATACAAATTATTATAAATAACATAAAGAATTGGTCTAGTATATTATAACTCCTTGTTCAACTTTCCTGCCCCTATAGTTCCATAAGAAAAAGCTGCCTTAAAGACAGCTCTGATCTTCAGCTAACGCACCCGTTAGTTCTTTAAGAAAAGCGTTTCTTATTAAAGAATCGCGCCCGATTGTGGAAGATTAAAAGCTGTTTAAGGGTTCCCCACTTATTGAAACATTAACACTTCATAGGTGGCTAATGGAGAAGCTTAATAAGAACATTAAAAACTATGTTACAATTAACAATGTTGGGTAAAAATGCTAATAATTCAAGGGGATGATTTTTTGAAAAAAATATCAATGTTATTCATTTTATTCGGTATGTTATTTTTTGTAGTAGCATGTACATCAAATAAAACCAATAACGAAATGGAAAGCTCTGATAATAATGTCACATTTAAAGGTATTCCAAATAATTTAATTTCTTATTATGAAACTATCAAATTAGAAAATGCCATTGAATCTTCTTTTAACAAAAATGTGTTTAAGAAAAAAGGGCATCCAGATGGCTATGATTTAACCCTTTCTCGAGAGAAGAAAGAAGTCATTCTCGTGATTAGACCTTATTCCAAGAAAAATTTTAATTATTTAAAAGACGATCTTCAAAGTAATATTGAAGAAGTATTGAAAACAAAAAAGTATATGGATTATAAAGTAAAAGTTCTTGCTTATTGGAATGACACCAATCAGACAGAAAGACAAAAACGAGAGGAAAAAATTATTCAGGAAGTAGCAAATGAAATGAAGAAGATCGATAAAATTGATGTTTTGTTGACAGGAACTTCATATTCAGCCACTGACGGACGCATTGTACATTTGGACTTAATGTTCTATAGAAACGATAAAGAAGTTATTGAGCCAAATGAGGTTAACAATTTTCATAAAGAATTTCTTAAGTTAGCTCAAGAAAAAGGATTCAATGTTAAGGATATTCCAATACGTTTTAAATCAAATTTAAAACGAGATTGGGAAATGAAAGTTATGCCATCAATAGATCAAGGGTTGAAAGAAATAAAGGATCTAAAAGTTACATCTACAACTATAATAGATGATCATAATCCCATTATTATTAATACTTCCATAGACAGTACAGATAAAAAAGCTAAAGAAATAGGAAAACGTATTGAAGAACTCACAAATGAATTTTTTCAATATAAACAAATAAAAAAATCATTTCCTGGCCCTTATGAAATTCATGTTCTAAGTAAAGACAATAAGAAAATAAATTAAGCAATAAAAAAAGGATCTTCCAATCAAAGATCCTTTTTTATTGTATATAAAATTAATTAAGTAAACTAGCTTGCTGCTAATTGCTATGTTCCTCAACAATCTGGCCCTTTAATGGAATAATATGAATGACGTTTTTAAACAACTTTATTATGTTTTAAACGCCTTTATTGTAAATTAAACAACTTTAATGTCACTTAACAGTATTCCTTATGGAACTATCCTGCCCCGATAGTTGCATAAAGAAAAAGCTGCCTTAAAGACAGCTCTGATCTTCAGCTAAAGCACCCATTAGTTGATTAGTGCGTAAAATTTATGTACTTATTTCACCGTTTTTTGTATTTATTTGTTTTAAAAAAACACCTACACCTACTATGAATAATACCAATCCAAATCCAAAGGTGAAATTTGTTATGCCCCAAATGTATGTGGGAGTTAAATCAAGAATAGCTTGTATTTGATGTATGTCACCATTATAAGCTAAAAAAATAAGTACCTTTTCTAAACCACTTAATCCCATTAAATTTATCCCTGAAAATAAAAGTGCCACACCAAATAGTTTCATAGTAACCCTCCCTTTACATTTAATTTTAACACAATTTTCCAACATATTTATTGGATTAACCTGCCCCTTTAGTTCCATAAGAAAAAGCTGCCTTAAAGACAGCTCCGATCTTCAGCTAAAGCACCCGTTAGTTTAAGTGTAATCCGTCACAAAACACCTAATAACCATTACTGTAATTTTATTATAACTTACGGTTTCATTATTTCCCTAACTTTCTCAGGTATCATAACAACCTCCGTATTTAGGTCAACAGGTCTAAAACTTGAGTCTATACATTCCTCCCAATATTCTAAATGCTTTTTATCAATCCAATGTTTTGATTCTTCTACATTTTGACCACCTTCTCCTTGTACTGAGTACCAATATAAATACTCATTCCCATCAAGATTCTCTCTAAATATGGTTTCAACATACATCCTTTCACCTTCTAAAGTAATAAGTACATCCTTCATATTGTCGTTTAAAAATTTCAACCATTCATCTACTATTTCTGATTTACCTTCTTTTACTCTAAACCTTGTTAATTCTACATTCATAATATCCCACCTTAATTTTTAATCCAGTATTCAGTGCAATCCTTAATTCTTCTTCAACTAAACTGCCCCTTTAGCTCTATAAGAAAAAGAGCTGCCGAAGCAACTCCCTTATTGAAGTAAAGCACCTTATAATTAAATAAACATTTGAAATAAAAATCTCATTGCTTCAATACCAATAAAGTAAAATAAACCAACTAAAATACTAAGACCTAAAGATACCCTTTTCCAATATCCCTTTTCGCTGAGTCCAGCAAAAATAAAAGATAAAATAATTCCTGTTATCATTAATAAACGAAACGTTGAGACTTCAGGATTAATGATAAATGTTACAGCCATACCAAAGAATCCAATCACCAACATTATTAAAGTAAATGAAATAACTCCAAAATATTTTTTCATTACCTTCCTCCCCCTTAACTTATTTTACCATTCTGTAGAGGGGATTTATTTTTATTTTTGTTATTAAACTAACCTGCCCGGATAGTTGCATATAGAAAGAGCTACCTTAAAGACAGCTCAATATTCAGCTAACGCACCGTTAGTTCATTCAAAAGTTGGTAGTTAGGATTCAATAGTTGCCATTGATGTAACTCGTAAATAATATCCATCTGGGTCAATTAATCTAAAATCCTCTAATCCCCACGACCTTTTGGTTAACTTAGTCTGTATAGAGTACCCTTTTTCAACTACTTTGTTATAAATATCATTTATATCTTCAACTTCTAATACTATTTCAACCCCTAATCCTGTTTGTTGACTATTATTAGAAACTTTAAGAGGATGGTTTTCAGGTAAACTTTTCATTTCCCCCAACCCTAATGTAACACTTCCTTTTTTAACTGGAACGTAAGTATGTATAATCTCTTTTGGTGCATTAAATTCTAGTATATCTCTATAAAATCCCACTGATTTTTCTATACTTTCAACAAATAATTCAAGTCTTAAATTCACTTGTACATCTCTCCTTTTAAGAATTATTACATAAATAATTCTGGTTTCTTATGCAACTATCCTGCCCCTTTAGTTCCATAAGAAAAAGCTGCCTTAAAAGACAGCTCCGATCTTCAACTAACGCACCCGATTCTTGAATTAGAAATTTAATTAGCTTTTCTTGGTCTTCTTAAAAAATAAATAACCTAAAACACCTAAAATTAATGCTATACCTCCGAAAACAATAACTTGATATATAATATCCCCTAACATAACCTGTTCCTCCTATTCTAAAAAAACATTTTCCTAAATCTATATACGAGATTTTCCCTAAATAGGTTTCAACTGGTAGTTTGACTCTAAAAGTCTTATTAAACTAAACTGCCCCGTTAGTGCCATAAAAAAAAGGTTGCCGCAGCACCCCCTCTTATTGAAGTAAAGTATCTGTTAGTTTAAGAGCCTTGACCTTACCGTTTTCCAACAAACATTGTACGCTTCGCATTGCAAAATTTTTTGAAGTAAATCGCCAATCATCAAATCGAAATGTTATATCTTTTCATCACGTAGGATTTCATTTTTTTTAACGTCTTTATTGATAAATTCCATTGAAAGCTTATATATCTCATCAGGCACGTATAAATAAATGCTGTGTGTACCTCTAATTTTTATAACATCTGCTATTTCTAATTGTTCTGCAAATTCCTCATAATCTTTGTTTTTTTGTTTTGTATATTTAGAGTTTTTATATTGGTCAGCAATTGCATCTAAAAATAAAATAGGTGTTTCTTTTGGTATCGGAAGGTTAACTGATTTTTTACCGTTTTCGTATGCCTGTAAAAGCTCTTGCTCCATATCATCATTTAAAAGTTGTTTATAGTATAATGCTTTATAAATTTCTTTTTCCTCTTCAGTTAAAAAAGATTGCCGAATCACTTCAGGATTATAAGTAGCAGAAGGAACAAGTCGATGCAAACCAATTTTCGTTAAAATATTTATTCCTCTTACTGTCAATGAATCAACTAGGTTTTGGTTTGCTTTATGTGCTACGTACTGTTGAGGTAAACCAATATCTAAAGCAATAATTCCCTTTATTTCATCTGGATATCTTTGTGCCCAGTAAATAGCTTCTAACCCTGATAATGAGTGAGGCACTAATATATACGGAGGTTTATTTCCACTTTCTATTAGCGCTTCTCTAGTTTGCTCTAGTATTTTGTTAATATCTCTGTCATCGTTAAAAACGTCACTGTACCCATATCCAGCTCTTTCAATGACAGCTATCTTATTCTCTTTTGAAAACTGGCTATATAGTCCTTTCATGTCATAAACAGGAGCCGCGATCCCGGATCCAGCCATAAATACAAATGTATCCTCACCCTTTCCCTCATTATAGACATTAATTTTTTTATTATTAAACTTAACGAATGTTCCCTCTCTTTTAAGGAGTGCTGCTTCCTTACTTAATTGAAAGTTATGGTAAATAAAAACAGATACTGATACGAGCAAGATAAAGGCAATAAATAAAACAAATATTTTCTTTAATACTTCGAATACTTTTTTCATAGACTTCTCCTTTCAAGTTATACACTCTCCATCAAAGAAAAATGATAGATTGATTGTATCGATCACCAAACTTCGATTCATCAGTCATTCTCCTTTTTCTTGGTAGTATTATTTTTTGTTTTAATATTTGTTTTAATATAAGAACATTAAAATTCATTTAAGTTAACCGTACCTCGCCATCTATCAGGTTCAAGGTTGTTTCTTTAAAATGCTAATCTATACAATACTTTGGAAGGATGGCTTTTTTTATAAAGTATCTACTTTTAGATAAAGAGTATCTATTCTCCCATGAAGCACAAAAATTACAACCAACGTCAACCAAACTAATAAGGTGATTGTAAAGGGTTCCTGGACTTGTTCCTTTCTACAACAGAGTTTATATCTATTTTAAAAAACATTACCATTCATTTCCATCGATTCAACTAACAATAAATAAATAAGAATGACAAAAATGTCACTTACGGGTTCGACCTATCAGCAACAAAACAGAAAAATACGTTATGAAATGTGAAATAAGAAGAGCCAGTTTACTCCAGCCCTACTTAACATCAAATCCCTGCAAAAAAAAGCCGTTTCCTGTACGTAGGAATTGACTTTTTTTATTTCTCTTATTGTGCTAAAGCTGATGAAAACAGAATCAACTGTAGCTTTGAAATAAAGATCGATCAAAAGGTCCTCCAACCCCCATATTAGCGTAAATAAAAAGAGTTCATTTTGAAAAAATATTGATCAAAATGGATTCTTTTCTATTGATTTAGTTTACAGTTTTTATAAAATTTTTTGATTATTATTAGTGACCCTTATAGAACTAACGCACCCGTTAGTTTAAGTACACTTCTTCACAAACTTATATTAGTTCGGAACAAAGATTTAAGAATATTATTGATAAATCAGCTCTTTAGTTAATAGAGAAACGTGAACTTAAAAAGTTACCACCAAATATAACGAACACTGTTCTTTACAAACACCGTTCGTTATATTATAAATAGAACAAGACATTTAAAATTTAATTTATAGGGGTTGATAATTATGATAATGAAAACAAAAGAAATACAGGAACAACGGATTGCTATTATAGGTGCAGGTCCAGGCGGTCTCACATTAGCTCGCATTTTACAGAAACATGGTGTAAAAACGGTCGTCTATGAAAGAGAAAAGTCTCCAACTAGCCGCCAACAAGGTGGTACATTAGACCTTCATGAGGATTCCGGACAATGGGCGTTAAAAGAAGCTGGATTATTTGAAAAATTCCAAACGCTGGCTCGATATGAAGGAGAGGACTTTCGTCTTGTAGATAAAACGGGTAAAGTCTATTTGGATGAAGTTACAGATAAAAATAATGGAAAGCGTCCTGAAATCGATCGTGAAACACTTCGTGAGTTATTATTAGATTCTGTTGATTCAACTTGTATTCAATGGGGATATAAGTTGACACATGCCGTTCCTTTAGAAAATGGTATACATGAACTTCACTTTGAGAATGGGCATGTTGATACTGTTCATCTTGTGATAGCTGCCGATGGCGCCTTTTCACGTATTCGCCCTCTTGTAACGGATTCCGTACCTGAATATACTGGAATCAGCATGGTTGAGCT
Source organism: Peribacillus sp. NPDC096447 (assembly GCF_044762725.1). Taxonomy (NCBI): domain Bacteria; kingdom Bacillati; phylum Bacillota; class Bacilli; order Caryophanales; family Bacillaceae; genus Peribacillus; species Peribacillus sp. NPDC096447. The sequence continues at coordinate 5,656 of NZ_JBIWEV010000012.1, read as the reverse complement.
AAATATAAAAAATGTAGCAACCTCTCATCCAGGTATTGCTGAGCTTAATGGCAATGGAACATTCTTTGCCATCGCTGATCATAAAAGTATTTTTGCGCAGCTAAATGGAAATGGGAATATTCGTGTATATTTATCATTTAAAGTTGACCACAACTGGCTAGATAATTGTGAAATCCCGTTCAATGAACCTGATAAAGCTAAACAACAGCTCCTTCAGTACTTTAATGATTGGGACGAGTCCCTAAAAGATTATATCCGATTTGCTGATGAAGCTATACTCCCAAGACGTATATATATGTTGCCTATTGGCCTTAAATGGATCCATAAACCAGGTGTAACTCTGATGGGGGATGCGGCACACTTAATGTCGCCTTTTGCCGGAAAAGGCGCAAACTTGGCAATGCGGGATGCTGCGGAATTGGCATTGTCAATTGTTACGCATGAGAATGTTGATCAGGCGGTTCAACGATATGAGAAAAAAATGTATGTGTATTCCTCCCAATCAGCCGAAGAGTCAGATGCAAACCTCAAGCTTTGTTTTTCAGATAATGCCGCAGCTAAATGGATGGATTTAATGAAACAATATAAATGACACCATTTGATAAAGGAGATTGGAAAAGAATGATGAATAAATCAGAACGCACGATTATTAGCCGTCGTTCGCGGCCTGCTAAGGATCCATTAAGCAAAGATCTTATTGTGAGAACTGCGTTAGAAATTTTAAAGAACCAAGGCCTTTCTGGGCTGAGCATGCGTAAAATTGCCAAAGATTTAGATACGGGACCATCTTCTCTATATGTGTATGTCAAAAACGTTCAAGAGTTAAGAGCGTATGTGTTAGATTATGGACTCGAAAAAGTTGTTTTGTCAGATAACCAAGATGGGCATTGGAAAGATGAGTTATTTGATGTACTAGAATCTTATCAAATGACTCTCTATGAATCACCAGGGATCGCTGAACTTGCTTTAACGACACTTCCAATAGGACCTAACTCGTTAGCAATGATAGAATATATCCTTCAGCGGCTTCATGCGGGTGGAATTCATTCTACTTCAGCAGCGTGGGGAGTAGATCAACTATTTATCTATGCTACTTCAGTGGCATTCGAACAAGCTTCACGTAAACAGGATGGAACTGCGATGGATTCCCTTTACGTTTCTTACCAATCAGTGGATGCTAGGGAATATCCAATAATCTCTAGTTTAAAAGAGGAATTATTCTCCGGAGAACAAGAACGTTTTCGTTGGGGATTAGAAGTGATCCTGCAAGGAATGTTACAAATGCAAAAATAAATGAGAACACAGCACGTTATGAGGTGGTATCTTTGTTTTATTTCCCCTATGCTATTGCAAAAAAACAGAGCAACCCTTCGAGGACGAAGATATTATAAATTATCAATACCTAAATCGTAAAAAGCCATAAAAATAAAGGGGGATACATATTAGTCTTGTATAATAGGTATCCTCCCTTTTCTTTCCTGTTCCACAATCGCGCCCTAACCCCCCCCTTGTTCCTCAAGAAAATCAACAAGATTATTTAACAGTGTCTGTTTCATTAGAAAAAGACTCACAAACGAATCATGAGTCTTTTTTCTCGTATTTTCGTTATTAAGTATTCAGAGATCCATAATTGTTACATCCTTTACAACAGGAGAATCATTTATGCCGCTGATTAGTAAGAATCGCGAATAGTACTTTTGGATGAAACAGATGGAGAGGGCTTCGGCTAAGATTCATTACTCTGACTAATCGACTATATATTTCAGGATCAGAAGATGAAAGCTCATATACCCTTTTGCAGTACCACTGCTTGTATGGCTGAACAAAAGTTCGCTCCCCTTTAATTTCGGGATGACGAAGAACCTCTGTTGTCGCCATCTCCCAAGGAACGTCGATAATCTTAGAAATCCTCTTATGAAATCTTTGACCAAATCCCTTGTCAGCTCTCTTCGTTTGAAAAAGAGAAGATTGCAACTCTAAAGCCTGCACCGCAGCAACAGAAATTCCCTGTCCGAAAAGAGGATCAAAACGGCAATGAGCATCACCAATGATTAAGAAACCTTCCGGAATGTTTTTTGCTAGATCAAAACGGCGTCGTACTTGATAAGGAACCCGATGTATTTTAATCTCGGAAAGAGGCTCTGCTCCCTCAAGAAATCGAAGAACGTCAGGAACAGGAAGTTTTTTAGCGTATGAGATAAATTCCTCATTTGTGTTTGGTGCATGTGCATTAGCATACCCGCTGAACGTGACAGAGAATCGGTTGTCTTCAAGAGTTTGAATATAGGCACCGTAAGGGTTATCGGGAAAGCTCGGTGATATAAGGAGGTTTTGCCATTCGGGATGTTCTTGTTTTTTAAGAGAGTAAAGGCGTGTTGCATAAAACAATTGAATCTTAACTCTTTCTTCCTTCACTTTTACATCAAGTGCTTGTAGCCACTCTATATTCTTAGAGGCAGAACCGCTGGCATCCACTACAAAACTGGCATCCAGTTCTTCTGCCAGACCCGTCTTACAGGAACGTACTCGGACTCCCAGAACGGTATGGTCATGCTTGTTTACTAGCAGCTGCTCTGTTTTTGTTTCATATCGAGTAAAAATATTAGGAACTTCTTCAACCCGTCTTTGTAAATGCCATTCAAGCATAGGCCGGCTTTGCTGAATCAGGGTAAACTCTCCAGAAAACCGACGTTTCCAATAACCAAAATGGTGCCACTTCAGATCATTTGTAAAATTAGTGACGATGCTGCCATCTTCTATTAATTGAGACAATATCTCCGGAAACAAAATCTCAATGGCTTCTTCTCCTCTTTTCAATAAAACGTGAGGGTGGTAACTCTGAGGAACTCTTTTTCTAGGAACTTTTTCTTTACATTCTTGACCTGCTTCTACGATGATAACTTGCTGAAAAAAATGAGACAACGCTTTAGCAGCTAATTTACCGGCAATCCCCCCACCAATGATTACAGCCTTTTCCCGCATTTTACTCCTCCATTTTCTTTTAAATTTGCATGATTGAATCAGAAAACTTTTACTGTTTTGCCATTTTAAGCACGATCTTATTATAACTAAAAAACAAAAATAGGAGTAGAAAGATTAGCTATCACTTGGATCTGTTGATTCAACAGATCCGTTTGAAGTAGCACCAGCGAATTTGCAAATGCAAAAGAGCTGTAAAAATGACCTCTTATTTTGCTAACGCACCCGTTAGTGCCATAAGAAAAAGATCTGCCAAAGCAACTCTCTTATTGAAGTAAAGCACCCTATAGTTTAAGTGCAATATTTCACAAACTTCTAACTAATAAAAAAAAGACGATGACTTACATAAGTCATCGCCCCGATATTACTAATTATTCAATGCACTAGTAGAATCCCACTCGTCAACTATATGGTCCTAAAATGAGCTACTTTAATTGTTTATTCATTCCCCACTGGAAGTACAACAGTAAATGGTTGTAATTCCTTAGCTGGGATAAAATTTGAAAAATTGAATTGCAAAATTGTATTTTCCAGTTTAAAGTTCATGATTTTTTCTTCTCCATTTAAATCGAATGTAGATTGGAAGTTCGCTGTCTTTTTATCGATAGTTTTCACTTTATTCATGCGAATGCTATGATTTTTAGGTGGCACTGGATTTTCAGGATCTATTCCCCCTATATATTCCTTATCTACCAACAATAATTCATATTTCAAATTATTTTCAAATAAATCAAGCTGGTGTTTACTCAATTTCTTGGAGAGCCCTGTAAATTGATAATCGATTACTAGTTTACTACCCTTTTTAGTTATATCATTTACCTGAAGGCCTAAATTGAGCCGTTTGCTTTTTAACGTAAATGATTTTTTGTACAATAGCTGTTGTACTTTTGGGTCTGCAACAGATAGCTGCGGATAAAAAGTAAGTGAAGTAGTATTTGAGTTCAGCTTGGTCATTTTTGTTCGAGCAGTACTATGATATCCTTCCTCTAGTGCTGCCTCCTCTAGAGATGTTCCGTTTCCAAACCTATATACCTTTCCTTTATTATCAATTGCTTTTAGTATATAAATTTCATCATCTTTGTATTTTTCCACCGTCTCATAAATAAGCGAAGATGACGCCCTTGCGGTGAGGATCTCTTTAATACGGATTTTGACCTCATCATCCGGGTACCCTTGCTCCTGATCTATAACAAGTGTACTGTTTTTTTCTTGCTGAATGGGGATATCAAAATTCCATTCACCTTTTATCCCGTTAATATTATGAATAGTTATGGGGAGAGTAGAATTCTCCTTAAATGATTTATATGGATATTCCATTTTCCATTGGAAATTGTATCCCCCCTTGACCTTCCTAATGTCTGTCGACTTTCCATTCAACCAAGGGTCATTATCCCCTTTGTTGTGTTCAAAATTCATATCAAAGCTTACTTCCCCTTTTTCGTTATGCCCTTTTTCAACATCTTCATCTACAAATCCTGTAATTGATACCACATTGCCATCAAAATAAGCGCTGGTGAGTTTTACAGTCACTCCATTTTTAGTTAAGGATTGATTTAATTCTGTAACTGCATCTTGATTTGCAAGTTCAACGCCCATTGAATCATTGAATTCTTGAAAAATCCCGCCTATTAAAGGGGTATTAGCCAATACTTTATTCATTGTAGGATTAACAAATCCAGAAGCAATGGTGATTCCAAGAAGAGCAGCTGCAGCAGATGAACCTGCAAGAACTTTCTTTTTCTTTATTTTCCTACCTTGCCCTGACATTTTTAAGCCTTTATCAATAGCGCCAAACACTTTTTCTTTTGGTACAACTATTTTTTCAATAGCACTTTTTACTTCTTTGTTATCCATTGCATTTGCCCTCCTCATCTTTATAGGACTTTTTTAATTCGGCTTTCCCCCTGCTTAAACAAGTTTTTACAGTCCCTTCGGGGATCTTCATGATTTCACTAATGGTTTTAATAGAATAATCATAGTAGTAAAACAAAATAATGGCGGATCTATAATTCCCTTTTAACTGTCCGATCGCATTTAATAGATCTATTGCTTCGTCATGACCTGAATGATAGGTTACCGATAAATCAGACAATACTTCGTCTGTTAGTGGCACAATATTATTTCTTCTTTTGAGAATATGACCAGCACATCGAATAATGATCCTGGTAAGCCAAGTCATAAAGTAATCTGGATGCTTTAACGAGTGAATACTCTTATAAGCTTGATATGTCGTCTCTTGAACGACATCCAATGCATCCTCTTCGTTATGTACATAAAGATAAGCAGTCCGGTAGATTCGTTCATAGTGCTGCTTTATGAGTTGTTCAAAAGCTTTTTTATTGCCCCTGATTGCTTTTTTAACCATCTTATCATTCTCAAACTCCATCTCTCTCTCAACTCCTTTCAACTATTAGTGGAATATATCTTCAGAAAAAGTTTCAAAAAGTTAAAGTATTTTTAGATAAAGCATAACGCAAATAAAAACCTAAGTTTTAAAAAATATAGCTTTTAAATTTGTTGAGTGCATTCTGCAACTCAAAGGTGTTGTGAGTTTACACTTTATTCTACAAAATTGCTTATTGAACTATCCTGCCCCGTTCGTATTATAAGGTCAGCCAGATATTTCTGGTTGAACAATTTTTATATCGATATATGATAACGGTAGCTGGGGTAGAAC
>NZ_JBIWEV010000011.1:0-73786 GCF_044762725.1 Peribacillus sp. NPDC096447 | reverse complement strand
ATGTTTGACTTGCTCATTTGCTTTTTTGATAGTGTGTGCTCACTTAAAATTTAACGTTGGCGCTTTGTTTTGTTCAGTTTTCAAAGAGCAATTTCACAATCGTTCTTGCGAACGGCTGTTTATTCATCATAACATCTTATTGATTAGTTGTCAACTTCTGCGAAGTTTTTAACTTATTTTAAATCGCTGTGTTTTTCAGCGACCATTTCATCTTATCATTTTCATAGTAAGAAGTCAATAGTTATTATTTCTTTCAGCAATCAGCCAAAAGCGATGAAGTTTTTCGTTTGTCTTAGTTGGTGCTTATTTATATTAAGCCCATTTCAGTTTAAAGTCAACGCTTTTTTTCCTTTTCTTTTATTTATACCGCGCAACCGGTTATTAGCTTCTTCTGTTTATCTTCAATGCCAAGACAGTACTTATATAATGGTAAGAATGGCAACACACACGGGATAGACCTAATAAGTATCTTTTTATCCTTTTTTTAATGCCTGTTAATAATGAAATTTGGCATATAACCAAGTTGACTTCACAATTTTCATTATGCTATTATATAACCAAGTAAAATAATCGGAATAGTTAATTTTAATTTCACACAATAAAACATAGCTAATTAAAGGAGATGGGATTATGACAGCAGCAATGGTAATACCAGGTGCGGAATCTTTTTTCTTACCCGGCAATTCTATCGGCATTCTTATTTGCCATGGCTTTAACGGAACGCCACAAAGCGTAAGGTATTTAGGTGAAAAATTCGCCGCCAAAGGCTTTACTGTCTTCGCTCCTCGACTGGCGGGCCATGGGACGGATGAATATGAAATGGAAGCGAGTCATTATCAGGAATGGATACAAGATGTTGAAATGGCTTATGCAAAATTAAAACGAACCTGCACCCATGTATTCGCCATCGGACAATCAATGGGAGGCGCCCTTGTTCTCGATTTAGCGACAAAAGTGGCTTGTGATGGAATTCTCACCATCAATGCTGCTCTCCAAGTTCCTGAATATGAAATATACCGTAACCAATCGGTTCCGCGCTTCGTTCCTGAGGGCAAACCTGACATAAAAGACGATACAACTAAAGAAATCACATATGACCAGGTTCCGTTAAAAGCGATTAATCAATTGCTTGATATAATGGAACATGCCAGTCAAAAACTAATAGACGTTTCGTGCCCGATACTTACCTTCCATTCTCCAGAAGATCACGTTGTACCAGACTCTTGTTCCTACCAGATTTACGATACGGTCATGTCCGGGGATAAGGAGATGTCGCCCCTTGAAAATTCATATCATGTGGCCTCGTTGGATCATGACAAAGACCATATCATTGAACGGTCATATCAGTTCATACAAAGGTTAAGTAAAAGGGCAATAATCGCTTCTTAAACTCCTTTTTCCATATAAATCAGGTTTACCCATACACTTCATGGGTATATACAGTATATAAAGAAAAAGGAGGTAACATAATGAGCGGTTTATCAGACAAAGTAAAAGGTGCTGTAAATAAAGTTAAAGGTGAAACGAAAGACCAAGTCGGAAACGCGAAAAATGATCCTCACTTACAAGCAGAAGGTAAAGTCGATAAATTAAAAGGCAGTCTCCAAGATGGCATTGGTAAATTAAAAAATGACCGTTAATTGCAAATAGCCGAATATATGATTCACTCTCTTAACACACTCTCATTTCATATACCCCCCTTTTATAGAGAAGAGGCGGCAGATAATCTGCCGCCTCTTCCTTGTTCAATTTGCTTGAATAACAACAACACACATATCATCAGGTTGATCTTGCTGCATTTCCGGGGACATCAAAAAGTCGATAGGGGGAGATTCCTTACAATCGAACCATCTCGTCGAGACCGCTTCTTTTATTTGGTCGAGTCCTTCCGTCCCTTCCCGATCTATCGCTTCCATGACTCCATCCGTAAATAGCATGAGCTGAATCTTCTCTTCATAATGAATGACGGACTTCTCTATTTTCATTTCGGTGAAGAACCCAACAGGACATGTCCCTTTTGAAAGTGAGAGCACTTTCCCATCGTCCATTAAAGCAAAGCCCGGAGGATGTCCGGCATTCACATATTCCACAGTCTTTTGCTCTGTATCAATGACCATATAAATCGCGGTAAAATAATAATGCACTGGATTATCTTCTTTATTAAGGGTACTCATCCAGCGATTCATTTCGTTTATTACTGCCACTGGATCCGTATGTATCCTGATGGCATCCCTCAATACGGAGGAAATGAACATGCACACAAGTGAGGCGGATATGCCATGCCCCATCATATCCAGCAGGATGATCCCATACCGACTTTCATCGATGCGGTGCCAATAGTACATATCCCCTGCCAACTTATTCGCAGGTAAGTATGATGCCCTTATAGTTAAGTGGTCATTTATAATGGGTTCACTTAATAAACCGCTTTGAACCTGCATGGAAAGATCCAATTCATTGCGGATTTTTTCATCCTGCATTTTATGCCAATCTTTTTCATATTTAAGTCTTAACCCCACTCGAATCCTCGCAAGTAAATCTATTTTATTGATAGGCTTCATTATATAATCAATTCCGCCAACATCAAGTGCCTCGGCAACCTTGTTTGAATCTTCAAGGGCGGTCACAAAAATTACGGGTATATCTCTAAGGTGAGGAATGCTTTGAAGTCTCCTGCACGCCTCTATCCCATCGATCTCCGGCATCATGATATCGAGCAGAATGATATCAACTGAAGTCTCTTTAGGTTGCGGACTATCCACCTGTAAATATTCAAACATCTCAACAGCTGAAGTTAATGATAGAAAATCCGTATAGCCAGCTCGTTTTAGAATTTTCTCTATAACGAAAAGGTTAACCTGGTTATCATCTACGATTAAAATCGTCATTCTTTCATTCCCCTTTTGGCTTATATCGAGCGGCAACATTTATCTTTTTTATATGGGTCAGTACTTTCATAAAGCTCCCTTAATAGGGATTTTCCTAGTATATTATAACGAAGTTCAGTCTCTTTTAATAATAATAAACCACGGCAGTTATTCTACATGGAGACCAACTCATTATTTATACCCCTTCTTTTAATACCTTAAACATAGAAATGAAAAAAAACGAAAAATAATGCACTAAATTAAAAAGAAAGAGTCCGCTTATATGCGGACTCTTTCTTTTTACAATTTCCGATAAATTCGTTCCTTTGAATCAAAGTCCTCATAATCTTCCGAAAAGGATGATGTATGAAGTGTTTCCTTGCTGCCAACCGCAAGGAAGCCATCTTTACAAAGGCTGTCATAAAACAACTGATTAACATATGTCTGCAATTCACCGGTAAAGTAAATCATCACATTCCGGCACATGATGATATGAAACTCATTGAACGAACCATCAGTAACTAAATTATGCTGGAAAAACACAATGTTTTTAAGGAGATTCGAATCAAGATAAGCATTTTGATAATCGGTTGTATAATACTCCGAAAATTCCTGGTTGCCTCCAGCTTGCAAATAGTTTTTCGTATAAGACTGCATTCTATTTAAAGGCAATATTCCTTTTTCCGCATGACGGAGGACTTCATCATTCATATCAGTGGCATAAATCCTCGCCTTATCATAAAGTCCTTCTTCCTTGAGGATGATCGCCATGGAAAAGGCTTCTTCACCGGTTGAACATCCCGCATGCCAAATTCTGATTTCAGGAAGTTTTTTGAGGAGCGGTACAATATTTAAACGAAAGGCTTTAAAGAAATCCGGATCGCGAAACATTTCAGTCACATTTATTGAAAAATCTCTCAAAAGCTTCTCGACATACCCTTTTTCATATAAAACCATTTCAATCATTCCGCTAATCCTGCGAACATGGTCCAGTCTCATTCTATTTTCAACTCTTCTTTTTATTGAAGAACGCATATATTTGCGAAAGTCAAAGCCCGAAACGGAATAAATGGCCTCTAACAATAATTCGATTTCCAAATCTTCTCTTTCTTCAATCGTTAAAGTATCCTTCATGCAAAACCTTCCTCACCCGTACTATCAATCAATTAGTCAGCCATACCCTTAGGACGGATAGCAGCTGATCCAATTTTAAAGGCTTGCTGACATAGTCGGAAGCGCCGGCCTTCAGGCACTTTTCCCTGTCGCCTTTCATCGCTTTCGCAGTTAGCGCGATGATTGGAAGATCCTCGAACTTACTTTGCTCGCGAATTCTGGTCATCGTTTCGTAACCGTCCATGCCTGGCATCATGATATCCATCAAAATAACATCTATATTATTTCCTTTTTCAAGGAGTTCCAAACATTCATAGCCGTTTTCAGCTGTAAGGATTTCCATCCCCTCATGCTTCAGCGCATTTTTTAGAGCAAATATATTACGGTGATCATCATCGACGACCAGTACTGTTTTATTGCAGAATGGTTTGGCCTTATCCCGATCTTCTTCATCCACTATAACTACATCCGGTTCTCCCTGACCGTCAAAAGGCGCAGCAGAACCATCGTGGTTGGCTGCTGCCACTTCTGGAGAAGCAGCCATTGCTTCGCCGACATTTTTGAAGCCCTCTGGCATGCTTGGAATAAAGAAAGTAAAGGTACTGCCTTGCCCTTCCTCACTATCTACAATGACCCAGCCTCCCAGAAGTTTGGCGAACTCCCGGCAAATCGATAGACCTAGTCCTGTACCGCCATATTTTCTCATTGTAGCTCCGTCACCTTGCTGGAACGCTTCAAAGATAAGTTTTTGCTTCTCTTTCGAAATTCCGATGCCCGTATCCGTCACCTTAATTTCAACCCAATTGCTAGCTCCTTTTGTCTGTATCCATTGTGCTACATTTTCTTCATCAGCTTTTTTGATTTGGACAGACACAGAACCTTTTTCCGTGAATTTAAATGCATTGGATAATAGGTTTTTCAAAATTTGCTGGAAGCGCTGTTCATCCGTAAAGAAAATATCCGGAACGTTTTTACTTTTTTCTATTATAAAGTCAATGTTCTTTTTCTTCGCTACATGATCGAAATTACGGTGCAATTGCTCTGGAAGCTCACTCAAATTCATTTCGTCAAAGACCACTTCAAGCTTTCCGACTTCGACTTTTGATAAATCCAAAATGTCATTGATCAACGTTAATAAATCCTGACCTGATGAGTTAATGACACGAGCGAATTCCTGTTGCTCTTCATTTAATTTACTATCATTCGGATCTGAAAGCATTTCTGATAAAATCAGGATACTATTGAGCGGTGTCCGCAATTCATGGGACATATTTGCCATGAACTCGGATTTATATTTGGAACTTAACTTTAATTCTTCCGCTTGTTTTTCAAGATTCAGTTTTGCGACTTGAAGCTCTTTCGACTTTTCTTCAGTTTCACGATTTCTTTCTTCTAATTGTTCATTGATCATTCGCAATTCTTCAGCCTGCGTTTGCAGTTCCTCCGATTGGGCTTGCATTTCCTCTGACTGTGATTGCAATTCTTCCGATTGAGCCTGTAACTCTTCGGTCTGAGCCTGTGATTCTTTCAATAAACGCTCTATTTCCATCCGGCCCTCTACATTATTAATCGTGATGCCAAGAGTATCAAGAACCTGGTTCAGGAAAGTTTTTTGCAGCTTCGTAAATGCCTCCAAACTTGCCAGTTCAACCATTGCGACAACTTCATCCTCAAAAACGACCGGCGCAATGACAATGCTTTTCGGGTTGACTTCCCCCAATCCTGTCGTAATCACTTGAAAATCTTCAGGGATATCTTCAATGACTTTCGATTTTTTTTCAAGGGCGCATTGTCCGATCAAACCTTCACCAAGACGGAATTCACGTCTGCCTGAATCTTCGCCATCTCCCGCAAAGCTGGCAAGCTTCACAAAACGCATATCCACGCCCTCGCCCCGTTTGACGTAAAAAGCTCCAATTGAAGCTCCCATCATTGGTGCAAGTCTTGTAATGAACCGGTCAGCCAGAACTTCCACATCAACAATGCGCTGATACATCGTAGCTATATCTGCAACACGGGTCTGGATCCAGTTCTGTTCACTGATCTTTTCGGTGAAATCTTTCTCTTTTTGATTATAGATTTCAAGCGATCCCGCCATTTCATTGAACGATCTCGCTATATCACCAATTTCATCAGTAGTCCGAACCGGAACTCTTGGTATGACCGATAAATTTTTATAATCGATATTTTTGATGACCTTCGTAATCGATTGCAGATCTTTCGATGTACTGCGGATCATCCAAACAACCGTTACGGAAATAACCAAAATGCTGAGAATGACCGCAAAAATTACAAAACCGATCATATCTTCATAGGTTTGTTTCGAATTGTTTAAGGTATCGTTCATGACACCTTCTTGGTAATCCTTAAATTCATCCATCGTACTGATGACTTTCGTTCGTTTTTCCCTTTGGTCCTCCATCAGGCTTGAAAGATCATCCGAAGAGTTTCCCGATTTTATCTTTTGGATGATTTCAGCCTCCGTTATGGAGTAAGAAGCATATTGAGTCTCGAACTCTTTCAATAATTGCTTTGCTTTCGACTTATTTAACGAACCTGATAACCCGGCAATTTTTGATTCAATCAAACTATGATTCTCATTGATGATTTCGAGGCTCTCTGCTCTTTCTTCTTTGTTTGTATCATTAGCTGCAAACAGGATCTCACGGTCCGACCTGGAAAAAAGCTGACGGATTTCCATCGAAGCTGAAACTTTTTCATAGCGATTTTCAACTATTTCAGTCATGTTGCTCTTTAAATTGTTAAGCGTAACCATCATGAAAGAAAGTAAAATAGCCAAGAAAAGCAAGATCAAACCAAATCCCAACATTTGCTTCTTCTTAAAACCCATTTTTCCGCCCACCTTCAATACTTATTTATACCAGCTCGCGATAAACGGCTTTGCAAAATAAATCTTAATACTATCATTAGTATTACTTTTGAAGAATTTCCCTTATATTCTTTGAAACTTTAAAATGATATATAGATAGATTCATTGCTCAAAGTCAATTTTAACATTTTCCAAGCTAAAATTGTTATCTACTGTGTTATTTTAAATGAATTCATTTTCCAATTAAGTAACAGTCTGCCTTGACCATTGTTATAAACACCGAATAGACTTATTCGTACATGATAAAAGCCGAAAGTTTCCACTTTCGGCTTTGTTGTAATCCTGTTTTATTTAATCTTCTTCACTTCAACATATAAAACATGATGACCGTCCATTTCCTTTACAGTAAATTCATATCCGGCGTATTCGATTTTATCCCCGACAGCAATCTCGAATCTGCCTGTCAGGAACCATCCTCCCAATGTATCGATATCTTCCTCCGGCAAATCGATCGCAAGGGTATCATTGACATCTTCAACCAATGTTTTTGCGTCGAATACATAATGCCCCTCATCAATCTTTTGAATGAGCGGACGTTCATCCTGGTCAAATTCATCACGGATTTCCCCGACGATTTCTTCAAGTATGTCTTCAACCGTAACAAGACCGGCAGTTCCGCCATATTCATCAGTCAAAACAGCCATATGGATCCGTTCCTTCTGCATTTTCAGCAGCAGATCATGAATGGCGATCGTTTCAAGAACACGGATAATGGGTGTTACAAATGAATCCACCGTCAAAGCTGTTACATTATCTTCTGTAATCGTCGCTGTATAAAGTCGCTTGATATTGACCATTCCCACGACATTATCTTTATCACCGTCTATGACCGGATACCTAGTGTATTGTTCTTCCTGAATCAGTTCAACTACTTCCAATAATGGCATGCCCTTTTCGATAACGGTCATTTCCGTACGCGGAACCATGATTTCATTGGCAATGCGCTCATCAAATTCAAATATCTGATTGACATATTTGTATTCCGATTGATTGATCTCACCGCTTTTATAGCTTTCCGATAAAATGATGCGCAGCTCTTCTTCGGAATGGGCCATTTCGGACTCAGATGCAGGCTTTAAACCGAACATGCCCGTCAGGAGACGTGCAGAACCATTCAGTAACCAAATGAATGGGTACAAAATGCGGTAAAAGAGAATTAACGGCTTTGCAAATAGCAAGGTTACCTCTTCTGCCTTTTGAATCGCAACCGTTTTCGGTGCGAGTTCGCCGACAACAACATGAAGGAATGTTACAGAACCGAAGGCGATCAGGAACGAGATGATGTGACTTACGGACTCCTCTAATCCCCATTTAGTGAACAATGGTTTTAAGATCGCCTCGACCGTCGGTTCACCCAATACCCCTAAACCTAAGGCGGTTACCGTAATCCCCAATTGACAGGCAGATAAGTACTCATCGATATGTGATGTCACTTTCTTGGCTGCAAGGGCATTTCTATGCCCTTCCTCAATCAACTGATTGATTCGGGAACTTCTGACTTTCACGATTGCAAATTCCGATGCAACGAAAAATGCGGTTAATGCTATCAATACAGCTACTGCTAATAATTTTATAAATATCTCCAATATGTGCGGGTTCGCCATATTGTGCCCATCCTTCTGACCCTCGGATTAGACATGTACGGCTAAATCCCAAGCACCTCCTGTATAAATGGTTATTTTCGTTTCAAAAAGCGATTTTTGCCTTATCAAAACCATTTAGCCTATATCGTTAATATGCACCTTTGGGCATAAAACTATAGGGATAAATTTTAATCATACCAGCAACACTAGCAATGATTGGATTAAGGCCATGCTTTCGCGGGATATCTGTTTTTTTAAAAGAAGCTCACTTTTTCCGTCCTTTTCAATCAAGCTGATGAATTCCTGAAGTTCCTCGTTCAGGCCATCCATTTTATTCTTGAGTTGAAGAACTTTTTCCTCAATTGCTGATGCGGCTTCCTTATCCTTCTTAAGTAATTCTTTAATATCTTCCAATGAAAGGTTTTCTCTTTTGTATCCCTCGATACGGCGAAGCCTTTCAAGTTCACCGACTGAATAATAACGGTAATTAGAGGCGGAACGTTCTGCTTTAAGCAAGCCTAGGTTCGTATAATAATCTACAGTTCGTTTCGTAACATTCGCCATTTCCGCCAACTCGCCAATTTTTAAAGTCTCGTTCCCAACATAACCCCTCCTAACCGTCACGTGATGGTTTGACAAACTGAAAGTATGTCTTTTCCTCCATGACGTTTTATTCTATTCCCTAATCGTACATTATTTTAATTGAAATAAAAAATATTTATTACCCTCTTTACCCTTCTTTGGAAAAACAAAAACCGATTAATTGAATAATCGGCTTAATTTATCATTTAATCCAAGGATTTATTTTTTTGTTTTAACTGAGAATTGATTGCTCAATATCTTAGGACCGCATTGGCAAAGGGCAGAATGCTTTAGCTTTTTTATTGGTGTTCCGCATGTTTCACAAACTTTTGCTACCATTTATACTGTCCTCCTCACTTTATTTGCTTGTTATACATATTATACTACTTTTATAATGATAATCAATACTAAATTAAAATTATTATAAATAAGGTTTTGGCTTTATTTTGTTAGACTTCACAAGTGATTAAAATAAAGATAAAATATAAATAAAACATATCAGGAAGGTTGGTATTAGTATGACGAGTGAAATTCGTTCCATTCCCCGTCCTTTAGTACGAACGAATCAATGGGTCATTTTGTTAAGCGTAGCCACCGCCTTATTGACGGGACAAATGTTGATATTAATTATTCCTATAACTGCAGGACTTTTAGGTCTTCTCTTTAATTTCAATCCAGTGATGCGTCTCGCCAAGCTCTTTCTTAAAAAGAAACCTTCCGATTATATTCCTGAAGATCATTCACAGCAACAATTCAACCAGGCAATAGCTGTCGTTTGCTTAGGACTTGGATTCATATCTTTTTTACTGGGTTGGAATGTTACCGGTTATATATTCACCTTGATGGTCGGATTGGCTTCTCTCATAGCCATCCTTGGATTCTGCATCGGCTGCTTTATCCTTTATCAATGGAAGCAATATTCCTATCGCCGATCTATTCGCTAATACCACACACAAATGGGACTGACATGCGTCAGTCCCATTATATTATTCGGTTGTACGTAAGGAATTACTCTTTTTGACCCAAATGGTCGCCAATACAATCAGCAAAATTAATACAGCTTGCGGCACTAGCGTTTCCATTGTTGGATAAAGACCTATCGTTTCTACAAACGGAAAGGAACTGATCGTATTTGTCTGTATTACCTGTGAAACCTGAAGTGAATGAATGGAAACTCCAAGAATCTTGAAAGCCAAGGCATATATGAGTATCGTTGCCACTTTAAAGAATAGGGTCATCGGTAATTTCACACTGTAGCGCAGCATGATGAAACCAATTACCACTAAAATGAGGAAGGCAAGGAAAATCCCGCTCAGCAGCTGCTTTAATTCCATATAAGGAGCCATTCCAGCATAAAAGATAATCGTCTCGGCACCTTCACGGAATATGGATAGAAAACTGATTAAAGCGAAAGAGATGATGCTCCCCGTCGCAATGGCTTGGTTCATTTGCTTGCCGATATACCGGTTCCATGCATGGACATTCGATTTACCATGAAGCCAAAGACCAATTGTCAACATCATCAATACTGCTATTATCCCAGTGATTCCCTCAATATATTCCCGGCTTGACGCAGCTGTGATCTGAGAGAAAACGATATTGATTATGACCGCCAATATGGAACTGGCAACTAAACCAGCACCAACTCCTGTCCAAATCCATTTTTGTTTGTCCGCTTGCCCGATTTTCTTTAGGAAAGACAGCAATGTAGCTACAATCAAGAGTGCTTCCAACCCTTCCCGTAAAAGGATCAGTGCTGCATCCCATGTCGTATAACCCGTATCCTCAATTAAAGGCAGTAACCTTGTGTTTAAATCGGAAACGATTCCCTTCGCTTCCTCCGCCTTTACCTTTTTCGATTGCAATAGGCTGATTGCGGTCGGGACTTTCGTTTCCATATCGCTGTAAAGCTTGCTGTCCCTTGTGGAGACCTCCCCTTCGACATTAGGCCAAATTGTCAAGATCTCATTTAGCTTATCAACGGCAGAATCGATTTCATCCTTTTCAATATCCGTTGCACTTCCTTGTAAAAGTTCTGTTACATCCCCAAGTGAATATGTGTTCTTCTGGCTTCCTACTTCAACTTTACCAGCAAGGAAATCCTCGATCAGACCCTTCAATTCATTTAGATTTTTTTGGGCTTTTTCCGGATCAGGTGGGTCTTGGGTAATCGCTATCCGCACAAAGGCCATTTTCGTTTCAAACTCACCATATGTAGCAACACTTTTCTCCCTGACAATGACCTCTGCGTCGGTCCATTGACTCAGGAGATTGGTATATTGAACTTTAGCTTGATCAAAGTCACCTTCAGTTATCAAAGCCTCCAACTTATCTATTAATGGAAGTATCGCTTGTATCCGTTCTTTATAGTCAGTCTTGTCAACAGGGTTTTCGTTTGTATCATAAATAACAAGAGCACTTGATAATGCCGATAATCGCTTTTTGATTTCATTTGTGGTGGCTTGGTCTCTCACAGCACTTTTTACCGCAGACAGCTTCTCGTCGACTTTCCTCGCACTCTCGCTGTCCGTTTTTATCGTTTTCCAATCTTGCTCGAATAGATCGATATTTTTCGATACTTCCTCAAGGTCGCCAGATTTTACCTTCATTAAACTATCGCCAATATAAACAAAAAGCTGATCATGGTTTTCACCCGCCGAAACCATCTTTATATCAGTCGAAAGAAATAAAAGACTGACGACTAAAACCAATATCCCACTCTTCCATCTAGAAACGGTCATAGTGGTCCCTCCCTATTCATGAACTAAAATCGCCAACTGGATAATATCCATGCTGGCGATTTTCACGTCCTCATTTGAAATTATATTTATCCAAAAAGGGAATCCCCGATATAGCCACCCTTTTTCACACCTGGTAAACAAGCGAACATGGCACTGCCCCTGTGAACGATATATTCGTTGAGCTTATCATTTTTCGCCAGTCGCTCTTGTATGGGTATGAATTGTTTACTTGGGTTTCGCTGAAAACAAATGAATAGCAAGCCGGCATTGAAGCTCCCTGTTTTAGGATCCATTCCATCTGCATATGAATAGGGACGCCTCAATATCTTTGCTTTTCCGTCCCCCCTGGAGAGACTCATATGCGAATCTTCTGGAATGATCCGATTTCCATTTGGGTCTTTAGCTTCGAGATCCACGGTATCGAACTCATTCTTCATTCCTAATGGAGCTCCACTGTCGCGATGACGGCCAAACGTATTTTCTTGTTCTTTCAATATAGTCCGGTCCCAAACTTCAATGTACATCTGGATTCGTCGCACCACCATATAACTGCCTCCAACAAGCCAGTCCGGACCGTCCTCACCCTTCACCCAAACATGCTCATTCATTTCATTATTATCATTCGTATTTGGATTGACAGTCCCATCCTTAAACCCGAAAAGGTTCCGCGGTGTCGTTTTTTGTGAATCGGCTTGCTTAGTCCGTTGAAAACCTGTTTGTGCCCAATGAATGATCGCTTTCCCTCTGCCAATCCTCACTAAGTTCCTGACGGCATGGAAAGCCACTTGAAGATCATCTGCACATGCTTGAATACAAATATCCCCACCGCTCCATTCTTCTTCTAAAGCATCTAAAGGGAATTGGGGCAGGTCCTTTAATTCAGCAGGCCTTTTTGATTTCAAACCAAATCGATCTTTGCCATCCTTCGAAAACAGGGTCGGACCCACTCCAAAAGTGATCGTTAAATTGGAAGGCGATAATTCTTTCGCTTCCCCCGTATCCTTTGGAGGCATATTCGTATTAAGGGATGCTTCACCAATCAAATTCCCCTCAGTCATCTGAGCCGCAGCCTCTGTCCAATCCTTAAATAACTGGATTAGGTCTGACCTTTTATCTGTGGTTACTTCCAGTGATGCGAAGTAAAGGTTATCTTGCGCCTCAGTGGTGATACCGGCTTGGTGCGCTCCATAAAAAGGAACGATATCCTTAGTTTGTCCCTTCGCCTTTTGTTCAGAAAGTGTCAGCAGCCCGCCAAATCCGGATGCTCCTATCACGACTCCGATTCCACCGACTCCTGCCGTTTTCAACATATTTCGACGACTTACTTTTTTTGTGAAAAGTCCAGTTTCATCTTTCGGCGTATGTTCTTTCAATTAAGATTCCTCCGTTACAATCCCTATTTGCGAAAGTGGTTCAGCCAATGCATCAATTGCTTGACTTAACTCTTTGACTTCAGATTCCTTTAAATCCGTATATGAGATGTAGCCATCCCCTTCTTTATGCTTTTCAAGCAAGCCGTATACATCGTCAAAACGTTGTTGGATTTCCGCAGCAAGCTTCGCATCCTTTTCTTTCAGCGCTGGAGTAAGCAGTTCATAGATTTTTTCTGCACCTTCAACATTTGCAACGAAATCATACAGGTCGGTATGGGAGTATCTGTCTTCTTCTCCTGTCACCTTACTCGTGGAAACTTCATTCAATAAATCCACCGCACCCGTGATCAACAAATCAGGTGTTACCTCAACCGTTTCAACCTTGGCTCGAAGCAAATTGACGTCACTCATTAATTGTTCTGCATACTTTTCGTAGCCCTTCGTTGTATTTTCTTGCCATAGCCCCATCTCAATCCGGTGGTAACCACCCCATTCTTCATCTTTGACATCCCCTTCACGCGCATCGATTTTGGGATCAAGATCGCCAAAAACTTCAGCGATGGGTTCCGCTCTTTCATAATGCATCCGTGCTGGTGCGTATAATTCCTTCGCCTTTTCAATATCACCGGCAGATACGGCCGTAGTGAATTCTTCCGTTGCGTTTACGAACTCTTCTATTTCACCAATGGCATATTCCCGGTACTCGCTAGATACATCATCAAGCTTACTCGCACTCACTTCTTTGGCATTGTCACCTGCCGGTTCAGTTCCTTCCTTTTCCTGCGCACAGCCAAATAATAGACTGGTTGATAGTAAGACCGCTAATGACGCCTTTGCTTTTTTCATAGTGTATTCTCCCTTTGAAATGATTTGTAGATTCATATTAGCAGATAATGAAAATCATTATCAATATATATTTTAATGGAAACGTGACATTGTTCATTCCCTTTTAAATAAATTTCACTCTACACCTTTAATTATTGATAAGAAGCTGCCAGCTGGCTAAAAATAAAAAAGGCAGCCTACATACACCGGCTACCTTTCCCGCTCACTCATTAACTTGTCATTTTCTTTGTCCATGATTTTTGTGATATCCTCAACAAATTGATTGATCAATATTAGTTCTTGTTCATTATAAGATGAACATAACTCCTTGGTGGCCATAGAAAGCGATTGATAGTGCGATTTAATCTGTTCCTGCCTTTCGGGTATCGGTGCAATCATTACCCGTCTTCCATCCAATTGATCTCGTTCTCTTTTAACATAACCGGATTTCTCAAGGCGATTGATCAGTGCCGTAACCGATCCCGTGCTCAATCCTGTAATTTTGGATAATTCACCGGCAGTAATCGGTCCCGTTTCATTCAATATTTCAGCACTCTTTAAATCCGTATGGGATACCCCTATTTTTTGGGCCATATTTTGTTGAAATAATACGGATCTCATTCCATACCGCTGCAATCTGTGAGTTAAACTCTCTAACAGAGCTGCATTCACCCTATTATCACTTGACATAAAATGCCACCCCTTTTACACTTGAATTTATCTTGATTTTCAAGATAAATGTTTTGTTTCATCTTAACGTTTACCCTTCAACCATGTAAAGGAAATTCATGAGCTGGTTGATACGAAGGAGGAAAATAAATGAACGCTCAAAAAAAACAAAAATTCATTGTTGCCGGTTTACTATTGGGTATCTTGATGTCAGCAATGGATAATACAATTGTTGCGACTGCAATGGGAACGATCGTTTCTGATTTAGGCGGATTCGATAAGTTTGTATGGGTGACATCTGCCTATATGGTCGCCACGATGGCAAGTATGCCGATATTCGGTAAGCTTTCCGATATGTATGGAAGAAAGAGGTTTTTTATTTTTGGACTTATAGTCTTTTTAATCGGCTCCGCATTATGTGGCATGGCCCAGAGCATAGTTCAGTTAAGTATCTTCCGTGCAATCCAAGGGATCGGCGGAGGCGCGCTGATGCCTATAGCCTTTACGATCATTTTTGATATTTTCCCACCTGAAAAACGGGGAAAATTAACTGCTCTTTTCGGTGCTGTGTTTGGGGCATCAAGCGTATTGGGACCACTTTTAGGCGCTTATATTACTGAATACTCCAGCTGGCACTGGATTTTCTACGTCAATGTTCCGATTGGGATCATTTCTTTATTTTTCATCTGGAATTACTACAAGGAGTCACCCAACACCCAAGAGCAAAAAATTGATTGGGGTGGCGCAGCAACCCTCGTCATTGCCGTTATCAGCTTAATGTTCGCTCTCGAACTGGGCGGGGAGTATGGCTGGAGTTCCTCTCCCATCATAGGTCTGTTTGCCAGTTTTGTGGTTTTCTTCGTTTCATTTTTCTTTTTCGAAAAAAGGGCAAAAGATCCAATCATTTCATTATGGCTGTTTAAAAGGCGATTATTTGCCACTTCTCAGATCTTAGCCATTCTTTATGGCGGTACATTCATTATATTAACCGTCTATATCCCGATTTTCGTGCAGGCAGTTTACGGTGGTTCCGCAACAAATGCCGGTTTGATCCTCACTCCCATGATGCTTGGTTCAGTATTCGGCAGTGCAGTTGGCGGGATATTCAATACAAAGACAAGCTTTCGCAACTTAATGACGGTTTCCGTCATCTGTTATTTTGCAGGAATGCTTCTATTAGGGACAATCACCCCTGATACCAGCAGGACTTTATTAACTTTGTACATGATTTTGACTGGATTTGGCATGGGCTTTTCCTTCTCCCTTTTGCCTATAGCATCCATTCACAACTTGGAACCTAGATTCCGGGGGTCGGCCAACTCAACAAACTCATTCCTCCGTTCTTTCGGGATGACACTCGGTGTAACGATTTATGGAGCGATTCAGACCAATGTATTCACAAGTAAAATGAAGGATGCGTTTAAAGGAATGCAAGGAGGTCCGGATACAGCCGGGTTGATGGAGGACCCACGACAGCTCTTCCAATCGGACGCACGTGCCGAGATTCCGGACTTTATCTTGGATAAAATCGTTCATGCGATGTCCGATTCGATTTCATTGATATTCACCTTGGCTCTCATTCCGATCGGTCTTGCTGCAATCACTGTTTTCTTCATGGGAAATACAAGAGTGGAAACACCTTCAAAAAAGGAATCATTGCAATAAACAAAAAGCGCTGCATTTGCAGCGCTTTTTGTTTTTTCATCTCCCTTCTATATAGGAAGTGAGGTTACCGAAAGATCATACCGAGGTGAGAAGTTTGATGGACGTATGTTTTGGAGACAGTTTAACGAGGCATTTCTTATATTAGGGGCCATTATCCAAACTCTTAGCTAAGCTGACAGAAACTGGGCCAAACATCTGCAAAAGCATATGGAAGAGGATATGCTTCCGCAGCCATAAAACAGTAAAAAGGCAAAGCAAGTCGCTTTGCCTTTTGCCTTACAGACTTTTCACTTCCACGTTTTCCGGAAGCTTGAAAGGGTTTTCGGTGTTGATCCGGTCATAAAACATCATCCCGTTTAAATGATCTAACTCATGTTGAAACACGATTGCAGCAAAGCCCTTCAGCCGCATCTCTATTTCCTCACCATTACCGTCCAAGGCTTTGATTTTAACCCGTTCATAACGAGGTACATACCCCTTAATGTCACGGTCGACGGAAAGGCAGCCTTCACTTTGCGGTAAATAGATCATTGTGGCCGAATGGCTGATGATCTTCGGATTCACAAGGGCATATTCAAACAGCTTCCCTTTTTCGTCGGGAAAATACATGACGAACATGCGTTTATTCAAGCCTATCTGATTTGCAGACAACCCAACTCCTTCACGTAAGTTGTACTTCTTTTGGAGTTTTGGGTCCTGGCTGTTTTTCAGGTATTGCATCATGCATTCCAACGTTTCACGATCTTCATCCGAAATCGGCAGGCTGACTTCATCCGTTACCTGACGCAGAATGGGATCACCTTCTCTAACGATATCCTTCATCGTAATCATATAGTCTTTTATAAATTTACTCATAGAACTTCACACTCTTCTACCATTTTATTTTTTCATGACTTAGACCATTTCACTTTAGCATTTCGCATTTAAAAAGTCTAATATGCCGGTTAGATTAAATATTTCTAAATTCCGGACTCTTTAAACTTTCTTAATAACTATCATTTCTTGACTTTAACATTATTTACCTTTAATTTAAGGCATAAAGACCTATAGATTACATGTTTAAAAATTTTATACTGAATATATATACTTAAAGGAGATGAAAAATTGAACTCGAACTCTAAATTAGTTTCGAAATTGCTGCCGTTCCTGACGGCTCTCATTGTGATAATTTCTGGAATCAGTTGGTATGTTGTTACTCAGTCAAAGGATATGGTCATTCCTTTTTCCTCGGTGGAAAAGACGATTAAAGCCCAAAATGGAGCCCTTGTCACCATTGAAGAAAAAAGAAATGGCACTCTTCACATCTCCACGCCAGATGGAGAATACGTTTCCAGTATTCCTCCCAACAGTCAAATGATCAATAAACTTGTCGAAACTTATAACGTTCAATATTCTTTTTCATCAACTAATAAATCAGCATTATGGATTTTAGGCGGATTAATGGCGGCTCTCGTCACAACCGCTGTCATTATACAGAAAAAATCAAAGGGCGGATTGCGGATCGGCAGTAAAAAACAAAGCCTTTCCACCCCAAAGCCCCTGCCAGAGATAACTTTGGATGATGTAGGCGGTTTGCAATCCGAAATCAAACAGGAGATCCTACAGACACTCACTACACTAAAGGAACCTGAACGTTCAGCTAAAATTGGAATTAAGCCGCCTCAAGGCATTTTATTATACGGCCCCCCTGGAACGGGGAAAACCTTGCTTGCACAGGCAATCGCAAAAGAGCTTGGTGCAAACTTCTTCTCAACGAGCGGTTCAGCCTTCAACGAAATGTTTGTTGGAGTCGGTGCAGCCCGTGTCCGCAGCCTTTTCCAAAATGCACGTAAGCAATCGCCAGCTGTCATTTTCATCGATGAAGTCGACGCGTTGGCTGGTAAAAGGAAAGCTCATGGCGGGGAAGAAGGCGAAAAAACGTTAACTGAACTGCTTGTGCAATTGGATGGAGGCCATCCAAATGAAGGGATTTTATTCATTGCAGCGACCAACCGGAAAGATATGCTCGATGAGGCATTTCTACGTCCGGGCAGGATCGATTTCTCTTTCCAAGTTCCACTTCCGGATACACAAGGAAGAAAGGAAATCATCAATATCCATACGAAGGGTAAGCGTCTGGCGACAGATGTCCTTGCTTCCCTGGATGAGTTGGCTGAAAGTACATCCGGTTTCTCCGGTGCTGACTTAAGCTCCCTGTTCGATACTGCATCACGTCATGCCCTGAGGAATGAACAGGATATGATTCGTAAACAGGATCTTGATTACGCCATTGACCGCACGATACTCGGAGCGACATCACGTACCTTGAATGATGTGGATACGAAACGGCGCGTAGCCATCCATGAAAGTGGACATGCCCTGATTGCAGCTTTGACAAAGCCCGGTTCCGTTCGAAAGGCGACCATCATTCCGCGTGGGGAAGCCCTTGGGTATGTAGCGCCAATACCAAAAGAACTCCATCTGGCAACAGCCAGTGAATTGCTTGATCAAGTCAAAATGATCTTAGCAGGCGGCGTGGCGGAAAGAATGTATTTAGGAGAACATAGCATCGGTGTAGGCGGAGATGTGCAGCAGGCGAAACATCTACTTGAGCAAATGGTCGATACCGGAATGCTTCAAGATGGATTTACCCTCACCTTTAATAAAGGCGAGAAGGAGCAAAAGATGCAGGAATTATTCACGAAAGCGATTTCTGAAACGGAAATGTTGATTGACTCGAATCGCCTACAGTATGAAGAGCTTGTTGAAGAGTTATTGAAAAAAGAGACACTTGAGGGATCTGAAGTTCAGCGTATCGTTGATGCAGCGGAAATAACCAGCATATGCTCGAATGCATAATACTCTTTTCCGCTAAGTCTTAAGACCTAATATTTAGAGCCTGTTTGCAATAAAACAGGCTCTTTTTTTCATATGTGGTAGTGAACCGCAAAGCAGAAATGAATGCTGGGAAATTAACCAGATCCTTTACGGTTTTTCCTGCCCTTGCTGCTGAAATCCAAAGAACAATATTTGCTATTTGCCTTTCTTGGTTTGTACTTCTTCCCGCATTTTCCATATTTCTTTAATTCATATTTTATGTAGGCTGTCCCTTTACAGGTTGCGAACAGTATTTAGCATTTTCATTATAACTTTTAAATCCACGACCACATATCTGGCAAACGAAATTGGCCATTATATATCCTCCGTATTATGCTAACTAACATTAGCCTTCTATCAATCTAACTTTTCGTATCGTTGTTGGAACTCCCCATTAAAAGAGCTCCCGGAACTGTTGTATTTATCCTGAATGAAACTTATCGCTACTGCTGCAAATAAGGCTGGGATGGCAAAACTGATGAAATTCATATAAATGGGCAAATTTTAACTCTATTTATACCCTGCTATTGGGGCACCCGTTTGTTTTGGTTATGACAATTTACCACAGCATGAAGTATATAAAGAAGCCGTTTCACCCAATTAAAAAAAGGGATGTCGACAAATCGACACCCCTTTTTTTACAAATTTATAGTTTTTCCAACTGGATGATATCTGGTGTATTTTGTTTCTGGATCCCTGACTTTTGCAATTTCACTGCCGTTCCTTCAGGTAAGTTAGTGAATATAATAGGAGTGACCGTTGATGGGGCATTCCGTTTTATGAAATCTAAATCAATTTCCAAAAGAGGTGTTCCTTTTGTTATTCTTTGACCTTCTTGCACAAGAGATGTAAACCCTTCTCCATTTAATTTAACTGTATCTAAACCAACATGGATCAGAATTTCCAGACCATTATCCATTTTCAATCCCAATGCATGATTTGTCGGGAAGATACTTAGCACTTCCCCATCAATTGGGGATACTAGTTTTCCGTTGACTGGCTCGATAGCAAAGCCATCCCCCATCATTTTCATTGCAAACACTTGATCGGGAACTTGTTCTATCGGTAAAACGGTTCCTTCAATTGGAAGGACAAAGTCATTTGCACCCAAAGCTTGGTTTTCCTCTACTATATCCTCTGCCACTTGTGCAGATGGAACTGCTTTCACTTGGCTTGGGTCGGCGCCATTCTTGACAAGTTGTTTCATTGCATTTGCAACGAATTCAACATTCGTTCCAACAATGACCTGCACACTCGATTTATTCAACTTCATGACACCGCGCGCACCATGCCGTTTTAAGGCTGCTTCATTCACATTTCCTGAATCGGCCACTTGTAAACGCAAGCGTGTTGCACAGTTATCAATTAGCTTTATATTCTCTTTACCGCCAAGATCTTGAATGAAAAGCGATCCCATATCGGTATATTTGTCCCCTGTTTTTACAATAGTTTCTTCTTCCACTTCTTCCTCATCGTCTTCACGGCCAGGTGTTTTTAAATCCATGATCTTGATGACAAAATAGAAAATCACGAAGTAAACTGCCGCGTATACTAGGCCAATCGGTATTAACCATAGCGGTTTTTGCGCAATACCAAAGTTCAGGAAATAATCAATCGCTCCTGCGGAGAATCCAAAACCATGATGGATATCCAATATAACAGCAAGTGCCAGAGAGACCCCGGTTAAAAGGGCATGTATTACATATAACACCGGTGCGATGAACATGAACAGAAATTCAATTGGTTCAGTGATTCCTGTAAGGAAAGAAGTGAAAGCTAACCCAACAAGCATCCCCGTCACCAATTTACGTTTCTCTTTCTTAGCAGCTGCAATCATCGCTAATGCCGCAGCTGGAAGACCGAACATCATGATCGGGAAAAAGCCGGTCATGAAGGGCCCTGCAGTCGGGTCCCCTGCGAAGAAACGATTTATATCACCTGTCGCTCCATTGTAATCACCAAAGACGAACCAAACCATACTATTCAAGACATGATGCAGTCCTACTGGAAGCAATAAGCGATTCAATACGCCGAATACGCCGGCACCCAATGCCCCTGCACCTGTAATCCAGTCTCCAACACTATTGATTACATCTTGAATCGGCGGCCAAACAAAACCGAATATTGCCGCAAGTATAATCATCGCAAGTGAAGTGATGATCGGGACGAATCGTTTCCCTGAAAAGAATCCAAGCCATTCAGGGAGTCTTATGTCAGAGTATCTATTATATAGAAGAGCAGCAACTATACCGGATATAATACCGCCTAAAACAGCCATGTTGATATCTTTATTAATCGCTTGTGTACCATTCGTTAAAACAAAGTAACCAACAAGACCTGCCAATGCCGCAGCACCGCTTCCATCTTTGGATAATCCAATCGCTATACCTAAAGCGAACAATATGGCAAGATTATCAAAAATAGCTTGTCCCGAGGCAGCCATAAATGGAATATTAAGTAAATCCGGTTGCCCTAAACGAAGCAATAAAGCCGCTGCTGGCAAAACAGCAATCGGTAACATTAAAGCCTTACCAATCTTTTGTAAAAAATTTAACATCGAATTCATCTCCCTTGTTCCTAACTTCTTTTGATTCAGCAGAACGAAAAGACGTATAAAGCGTTTTCATTTTATCAATATAATAACTTTTCTTTGGCTTATACTAGCACAGAAAATATATAGATGTCTATACCAATTTACTTAAAAATATACTATATTCTTCGAAAATTAAGCAAAAAAAGCTTTTTTATTCCTGATACACCTCAACTGGTCTAGACAACTTTTAATAAAAACGATAAAATGAGTGCAAAATATATGAGACTTCATTCATTAAGTTTTACTTTCATAAAGGAGATTATGTATGAAAACATTCATTATTAATAATCTAATAGTTCATAGCGAAAAGGAAACATACAAAAATGGATATATTAAAGTCGCGGATGGAAAAATTGCCGAAGTTGGTCCAGTCAGCCAATACAAACAGGACGATGATGCCAAGGTAATTACTCTTTCACCGGATTATCAGGTAATTCCCGGTGCGATCGACATCCACATTCACGGAGCATCCAATTCCGATGCAATGGATGCCACACATGAAGCATTATCCACAATGGCAGAGACTCTTCCCAAAGAAGGAACCACCAGCTTTCTGGCCACTACAATGACTCAATCTACCGAAGCCATTGAATCAGCACTTCTTAATGCTGGTAAATATATCGAAAATCAATCTCAAGAACACGCTGAAATAATTGGAATCCATTTAGAAGGTCCTTTCATTTCACCGGTCCGTAAAGGAGCACAGCCTGAAGAGCATATCGTTGACCCTAATGTCACTCTATTTAAAAGGTGGCAGGAAATGGCCGAAAATCAAATCAAGCTTGTAACGCTTGCCCCTGAACAACCGAACGGATTAGATCTTGCCGCTCACTTAAAGGCAACTGGCGTCGTCGCTTCCATTGGGCATTCAGATGCAACATATGACCAAATCGATGAAGCAATCCAAGCAGGGACTACCCACGTTACACATCTTTATAATGGGATGCGGGGACTCCATCACCGTGAACCTGGTGTTTTGGGAGCTGCTTATCTTCGAGACGAGCTATATGTTGAACTTATTGCTGACGGCATTCACTGCAGGCCGGAAATGATCAAGCTGGCATATAACCAAATTACCAGCGAACGAATGATCTTGATAACGGATTCGCTTCGTGCCAAATGGCTTGAAAAGGGCACCTATGATTTAGGTGGTCAGCCTGTGTATGTTAACGAAACGAAAGCAACGCTTTCAGATGGTACACTAGCCGGCAGTATATTGAAAATGAACGATGCCATCAAGAACACAATGGAATATACCGATTGTTCCATGACTGACATTATAAAAATGACGGCGGAAAACCCTGCCAAACAACTTCGGATTTTTGACAGAAAAGGAAGCATTCAGGTCGGCAAAGACGCCGATCTTGTAATATTGAATGACCGCTTGGACGTTGAAATGACGTTCTGCAGAGGAAATTTAGCTTTTAAAAAGGAGAATGTATAATGAATATCATACAAGTGCAGGACTACATGGAAATGAGCCGGACAGCCGCAGAAATAGTGATTGGAAAAGTCAAAGGAAATCCAAATATCAAATTGGGCCTTGCAACAGGCGGTACCCCTAAAGGAATGTACGATAATTTGATTGAAGATCACGTGCGTAATCATACTTCTTACGAAAATGTAACGTCTTTTAATCTTGACGAGTATATCGGCTTAAAACCAAATGATCCAAACAGCTACCATTATTATATGGATGACTCCTTATTCAATCACATCAATATAAATAAAGAGCGCACTCACCTGCCAAACGGCACAGCAGATGACACCAACGGAGAATGTAAACGCTATGATGAAGTGATTGATTCCGCGGGAGGGATTGATCTTCAGATACTTGGCATTGGGCAAAATGGCCATATTGGTTTTAATGAACCTGGAACTTCCTTCATATCCGGTACACATGTCGTGACACTCGAAGATTCCACGCGTCAAGCGAATGCACGTTATTTCGATTCTATAGACGAAGTTCCTACACATGCCGTTACGATGGGCATTTCAACAATCATGAAAAGCAAAGAAATTCTGCTGCTGATATCTGGTGAAGAAAAAGCCGAAACACTGAAGAAATTGATACACGGTGACATTTCAGAGGAATTCCCTGCATCTATCCTAAAAAAACATAATAATGTTACAATTATCGCAGACCAAAAAGCGTTATCCGGAGTGATAATACCCTAAAAGGAGCGAAAGTCGATGATTGATAAAAACTCACCTCTTCCGATTTATTTTCAAATCGAAGAACAAATAAAAAGGCAAATAGAAAACGGTGAGTTCCAAGCGCACGATGCCCTTCCATCTGAACGTGAATATGCCGAGCAATTCGGAATTAGCCGGATGACCGTCCGGCAAGCCATAAATAATTTGGTGAATGACGGATACTTATACCGTCAAAAAGGAAGGGGAACCTTTGTCGCCGATAAGAAGTTGGAGCAGCAGCTCAATGGGTTGACCAGTTTTACCGAGGACATGAAAGCCAGGGGATTGAATCCAAGCAGTAAGCTGCTGAGCTTTGAAATCATTCCGGCTGATAAGAAGATTGCCAGTGAATTGCATATTTCCCTTTATGCTCCCGTTTATGAAATAAAACGCATTCGGTTGGCTGATGATGTTCCAATGGCGCTTGAGACCGTGTACATGTCTGCCAATTTAATTAAAGGATTAACGGAAGAAATCATTAACCTTTCTCTTTACCAATATGTGGAGAACTACGTTAAACTTAAAATAGACTATGCTACACAAACGTTGGAATCATCGATTGCTTCTGAATCAGAAGTCACCCATCTAGCGATTCCAAAGCACTCACCCATATTATTCATTCAAAGGCATACGTTCCTAATAGATGGAACTCCCCTTGAATATGTTAAATCGGCTTATCGTGCGGACAGGTACAAGTTCAGTATCAAAATAAGCAGATAAAATTGAATATTTTCAATCGGAGGGTGTCACATATATGAACTCATACTTTGAAGAAGTGCAGGCTTTACTCACAATTGTGGAACAACAGGAAAAGCAATCAATTAAGGAATCTGTGGAACATATCGCAAAAGCAGTGATGTCAGATGGAATCATCCATCTATTCGGAAGCGGACACTCTCATATTTTGACCGAAGAGGTATTCTACCGGGCAGGTGGGTTAGCCGCAATTCGTCCTATTTTCGTTGAAGATTTGATGCTTTTTAAGGGTGCTTCAAGATCATCCCAACTTGAACGGCAAAATGACCTATCAGAGAAATTCATGCATGATGAGGATATCCGTCCTGGTGATGTCTGTATCGTCATTTCATCATCCGGCGTAAATCCCGTTCCCATAGATGTCGCCACTATCGCAAAAGAAAAAGGAGCCTTCGTCATTGGACTAACATCACCGGAGTATGCAAAAAGTTGTCCTTCACGGCATAAACAGAAGCATTATCTCCACGATGTCGTTGATTTGGTCATAGACAATCATATTGCCAAAGGTGACACATTACTGAAATCAAATAATATACCTTTTGGTTCTGGATCGACCGTGGTCGGGGCCGTTCTCCTCAATATGATTTTCACGCAAGTCATCCAAACGATTATTGAATCAGGGGAGTCCCCTCCCGTATTCCTAAGCAGTAATATCGAAGGGGCAGATGAACACAATCAAAAGATCATCGCGAAATATAAAACAAGAATCCCCCAATTATGAATCGATTTAGCCAAAAAGGAGTACATAATTAAAGAAGGCATCCATGCGGATGCCTTCTTACTGTAGACAAACTCGAGGAAAAGCAAGTTTGTCTGCAGTTTTTTTATTTGAATATGTTTAGTTGATTACGCCGGAGCCCAGTTATTCGTCAACGGAGCTTTTTTTTCGACCGTTCGCGATTTTATTCGACCTACCCTGCACTATATTCGACCATTCACGATTTTATTCGACCTGCCCCACACTTTATTCGACCGTTCATCAATTTATTCAACCTTCACCTCATTATTTGCACTCCGGAGCATTTATTTTGCGGACCACTCATTAAATTCGCTCCCTTTTCACCAACTGTCTGCCAAGCCTCTAGCGGAGTTATTTGGAGTGAAGTGTCGCAAATTTATTCGATCTAGGGAGGTTCCATCCATTCAAGAAGCCCCATTCAGTCGAAAAACTGAAGGCATCCATGCGGATGCCTTCTTTAGTTTAAGGGTACTTCACTTTATTCCTTATTTTTTAAAAACGGCCACCAATTCGCATTTCCGAACGTCGCAACCATAACCGGAATAAACAATGGCAATATGACAAACGCATATAAAGCAAGCCCCACCAATATTAAAGTGGCTATCTCCAAGAGCGATAAAACTCCTGCTGGCATCATGGCAGCAAAGGTTCCGCCCAGAATGACAGCCGCCGAGATGATCACCGTTCCCATTTTTCTCATGGACAGTAACATCGCTTCCTTGACCGGCTTATCTTTCCATTCGTTAAAGCGATCCATCAAGAAAATGCTATAGTCAATGCCAAGAGCAATCAAGATGACGAAAGCAAAGAAAGGAACTGCCCAGCCGATGCCGGCGTAACCGAGAATATTAACAAAAATCAACTCGGTAATGGCTGCCGCTGTATAATAAGTCAAAACGAGCGACACAATCAAATAGACCGGCATGACCAGGGATCGCAGCATGAAAAAGAGAATGATTGCGATACCCGACAGCATCAAAACGACCGTCCGTGAGAAATCCTCCTCAGACATCATGCCCAAGTCATGATGTGTACTTGTGATTCCCCCTATCGCCACTTGCGCATTTTCTAGCTTTGTATCTTTCGTTACTCTTTCAACGGTTGCCCCAATCGAATCGATTTGCTCGATTGCTTCATTGGAATATGGATTCGCCTTGAACACCACATCCATGGTCATGGTTTTACCGTCTTCAGATAAATACGCGTTCAATGCTTCCCCGAATTCTTCGCTTTCGACTACTTCTTTGGGAATGTACATGCCTGTTACCGTTTTATCCGTTTTTGCCAGCCCTGATAAATAACCCTGTGCGGACGATAGTCCATCATGGACTTCATTCAGACCATCCGCACTTTCATTTAAGCCATCTTTCAAATCAGTAAGTTGTCCGCCAAGGCTTGAAAAACCATTTAGGAGTTCTTGCTGCCCATTACTTAAGCTGGTAAGGCCTCCTTTAAATCCTGACAAATTATTTATGACTTCCCCCTGACCATTGGCCATCGTGCTTAGACCTTTTTGTAAAGTGTCAACACCTGAAATCAATTGGTTCAGGCCCTCCCCGAGAGAGGTTTGACCGTTTACGATTTGGGCCATATTTTCGTTCGCCGTATTCAAACCGCCGGACACTGAACCAAGATTCCTATTGAGCTCGGAAAGGCCTGCTGCCATGGGCTCCAAGCCACCCTGTGCCCCTTGCACGGTTTGCTTGATCGTTTGATAGGACTGATCCGCCTGTAATTCTGGATGAGTGGCTTCCATTTGCTCAAAGGATGGATTTAAACCAGCAAGGCTTTGTGATATGCCCGTAAGATTAGTTTGAATCTCTTTGTATCCACCTGTGAGCTCACTTAGCCCATTAGCTGATTGTTTATAGCCTTCGAGGAGCTGTCCGCTTCCGGTGGCGAGCTTCTCCAAGTTTGCCTTGACCTCATTCAGTCCGTTTTTTATATCCACAGTCCCTGAAGAGCCATCGCGAATGCCTGCTTCAATGCTTGTTAACGCCTTCTCCACCTGGCCTACGCCGCTCTTTAATTCATTAGTCCCGGATATGAGACCCCCTATTCCGTCCGTCGCTTGCTTCAGCCGCGGTCCTGAATCTAAAAGCTCACTGCCTGCCGTTTTTAATCCATCACTGATTTGTTTAATGCCTTCATTTCCTTCCCCGATTCCCTTTTCCAAAGTTTCGGCCTGGTTCGCTACAAATAAATCCTTAATCGGTTCACCTGTCGGGCGGGTCATGGATCGAACTACATCGACTTCATCCACCTTGACGACTTCCTGGCTGATTTTTTCAGCAAGTGCGACGTATTCTTCCGAATCCATGCGTTCGTCATTCTTTATGACAATCTGTGTTGGCATGGATTGTCCCGGTCCGAATTCATCGGAAATGATATTAAAAGCCATGATGGAAGGAACATCATCACCCGCTTCTTCAAGGGAGTTATATGAAATCTTCCCGTCATACATAAACAAAAAGGGAACACAGACGATTGCAACGACCATCAGCGCCAACAATGGGCGGTTCATGGAGAAGTTACCGAGAATTCCCCATAGTTTACTTTCACTATGCTCAAGCTTCCCTTTTGCCGGCCAGAATAGCTTTTTGCCAAGAACCGCCATGAAAAATGGAACGATCGTATAAAGGGCGATCATTAAAATGAAAACCCCTATGGCAACGGCCGCCGCAGATTGATAGAGCTTAAAAGTAGAAAAACCGATTGCCGCAAAACCAATCATTACGGTCAGCCCACTGAAGAAGACTGTCTTACCCGCAGTTCGGTAAGTCTCAACGATCGCTTCAGGCAAGGACTCCTGTGACGATAGCTCTTCCTTGAAACGACTAAGCAGCAGGATGCAATAATCAGTCCCGATTCCAAATAAAATACCTACCAGGAATATTTGGGTGTAGGACGAAATCGGAAAGTCCCATTTATCCACCAGGAATGAGACGATGGATTGTGAGCATAAATAAGTGAAACCTACCGTTACCAACGGAATGATCGGTGCCACCACTGAACGGAAGACTATCAGCAATACAGCCAGAATGAAGACAACCGTGATGCCTTCAGTTTTCTTCAGCCCTTCTTGGGAATTGGCATTAAGATCTTCATCGATCATCCAGCTGCTTGTGTAATAATGCTCGACATCCACTTGCTCCAGCTCTTTATAAAGGGCATCGATCACTTCCTTAGCTTCTCGGTCCCCCTTGGCCATCGTGATGGATGTCAAAACCGTTGTTTCATTCTCCGAGACCAACTGACCTTTTAGCGAGGGCTCTTTAAAATGGGTCATGACCTCTTTGATGCCAAGCTCTGCTTTATTTTTTTCAAGGTTTTGGATCGCTATCTCAATCTCTTTCAATTCCGAGGAAGACAGCTTCTTATCACCATGAAATACGAGGGCCACTTGTGACTCATCCTTATCCTGGATCTCTTTCATTAGCTCATTGGCCATCCCAGAGGAGTACTCTGCCGGTACATCCAGCTGTCCCTTATTCCGGACAAGGTCCGCCATATTCGGTGCTGCAAACAATAAACCTGCCGTAATTGCAACCCAAGCGATAATGACCAGCCATCTTCCCTTTATGATCCCCCTCATTATATTTCCTCCCATTCCTCATTCTTCATTTGAATGAAAATTTGTGCAAGCTTCTCATATGTATCAAGGAATCCAACGATCTCTTCATAATCGAATTTCGTCATGATGCTCTCTACCAACTTATGAATCTTATTTTCCGTTTCCTGTAACAATGCTTCCCCCTCTTTTGAAAGCTTCAAGTGAAAGACCCTTCGGTCAACCAGGTCCTGTTCCCGTTCTATCAATCCTTTGCCTTCCAGCCTGTTGATGTTGGACGTGACGGCACTCTTATTAATATAAAAGGCATCACTGATTTCCGTCGATGTACACAACCGCTGTTGTTGAATGAAGCGTAAAGTATAGTATTGTTCGTTCGTCAGCACATCACAAATCTGATCTTTTATTAAAAGCTCCCCCATCTTATTGACATAGAAGGAAACCTTCATATATCGATCAATCAATCCAGTAACTTTTTCATTAGTCATCGTTGCACCTCCCAAAAAGTAGTTCAGTCATTTAACTATATGTAGATTACTATTGTTTTATTTATTATGTCAATCCCATGACAGTTTATTATTTCCAGTTTAACTTATGGTAAATAAGGGAAAACCCAAAGTAAGCAAACAATCTACTATTCTAAAGGAGGAAATATAAATGACTCAATCAACTATCGAAAATCAATCGACTATTGAAAATCAATCAACTATCGAAACTCAACAGAATAGCAAACTCTTAAAAGGGATTCTAATTGGAGGGCTTGTTGGTGGTGCGTTGACCTTGCTTGACTCCAGTACAAGAAATAAAGTAAAGCGTTCAGCCGTCCTTTTAAAAGACAACTCCATGAATATGATTGAACAGGTCAAGGAAAATCCCGGCGAAATGAAAGAACAGATGGTATCAGGAGTCAAAGGGGCAACCGAGACGATCAAAGAGGCAATCAATGACGTCGAAACACTATATGAAACCGTTAATGAGGACGTGGTGGGTAAAGTATCCGAAGTAAAGGATATCTCCACTGATGCCCTTGTTACAGCTAAAGACGCAACAAGTGAATTGAAAGACATCAAATCAAAAGTGGTCGTTGCCGGTAAACAGCTGAAAGATACACCATCACAATCATTGAAATCCGATAATGATAAAGGTGAAAAAAAGAGTGATGAAATCGTTAAAAAATCAGGATTATCCAATCAAAAATCCATTTCATCCAACTTCTAATATATAAAAAAGCTGAGGCGTTATGCCTCAGCTTTTTTTATGGCTTGTACAATTTGGATGTTGATTTCCGCTCAAGAAACTCGCTTTCCGCAAACCTTAGTTAGAGCCCTCCAATTTATTCGTTATCTCATGGTCTTTTTTCACTTCAGCTAACCAAACGGGATATTCCTCTTGTAATCTTTCAGAAAGAAGCGTTTCTTTAATTACATCTTTACTGTCTTCTAAATTAGCTTTTTTTGCTTCCTTCTTACCGGTTACTTTTATGATATGGTACCCATATTCGGTTTTAACTGGATCACTGACTTTATTTATATCAAGATCAAAGGCAACATTTTCAAACTCTTCCACCATATCACCTTTCCCAAAATACCCTAGGCTTCCACCGTTATCCGCCGTTTCGGTATCAGTGGAATATTCAGCTGCCAATTTAGCGAAATCACCGCCATCTGCGATTTCTTTCGCAACCTTTTTAGCCGTTTTTTCGTCTTCGACTAAAATATGACTGGCTTCCACTTGTTCCGCTTGAGCAAATGTATCTTTGTTATCTTCAAAATACGTACTGATTTCTTCGTCCGTCACGGTTATTCTCGGTTCTACCAGTTTTTTCGTTTGCAGATAAACCACGATGTCCTTTTTTAAGGCTTCCATTGAAGAACCGCTTGCTTCCAATTGCTCTTTTAACGATTTTTCATCACCATAGGACTCTACCATAACATCGATTTCTTTCTGGATTTCTTCATCCTTAATTTTAATTCCAGCTTTTTTCGCTTCCAATTCAACCAATTTATTCGTAATCAACAGGTCTAAAGTATCTGCTCCGTATCCCGCAACAAGCGCGTCATACAGCTCATCCTTATTGATTTTCTCGCCATCGATACTCGCCATTGTCTTATCCGTGGATGAAATCATCGCAAATGCCATGATCCCGGCAATGATTAAAATGCTCCCTGCCCAAATATATGCCTTCGTGCTTCTTAATAGTTTCATGAATACTCTCCCTTAATTTTTCTATCATGATAGCTTGGAAATATTAATTAATCCTTAAGATTCCTTAATATGCACTAACCCATCATTATACTAATATACATATATCCCTACAGATATTTTAGAGTATTTCATTGGTTGATCATTTCAAAAAACGAAATTATACGGTTATATCGACTATTGGTATATAGGTAACAGAATGCAATTCGACTTTTACTCATTTGGAGCAAATACTCGTGAAACACAGAAACCAAAAAGCATGGTGTACGGAGGGAATTCCTACACCATGCTTTTTCGTTTCTGTGTTATTTACGATGCATCTTGAATTCAAGAAAGAGTTCGTTGTAATGGGCTAAGTTTTTCTTCCCCAGGTTTTCGTACACTTCCAGTTTCTTTGTCAGTTCCGGCGATGGATAGAAACGTTCATCCTTCACCACTTCTTCAGGCATATATTTCAGTGCTTCTTTATTAGGTGTCGAGTAACTTACATATTCAGCGTTCTGTGCCGCAACTTTCGGGTCCAGCATGAAGTTGATGAACTGGTGAGCCGCATCGACATTTTTGGTTGTTTTCGGGATGACCATATTATCAAACCATAAATTGGACCCCTCTTTTGGAACAACGTATTCGAGATCTTCGTTTTCAGCCATGATTTCAGAAGCAACTCCCGACCAAACAAGGCCAATCGCCGCTTCCTGGGCTTCCAATAGCATGCGGCTTTCATCTCCGACAATCGCTTTAATATTCGGGGTGAGGGCATCAAGCTTGGATTTTGCCTCTTGAAGGTGTTCTTCATCTATATCATTCAATGAATAATTCAAAGAGTTCAGGCCCATGCCCATCACTTCTCTAGCTCCATCCGTCAAAAGGATTTCATTTTTTAAATCTTTATCCCATAAATCCGCCCAGGCCGTTATTTCCTTTCCACCGAGCATCTTGGAATTGTAAACAATTCCAACCGTTCCCCAGAAATACGGCACGGAATATTTATTCTCCGGATCGAATGGCAGATCGATGAATCGCTCATCGATATTTTTCAAATTCGGAAGCTTGGAATGATCCAAGGGAACGAGCAAGTCTTCTTGCCTCATCTTATCGATCATATACTCAGACGGAATGGCAATATCATAAGTCGTACCGCCCTGTTCGATCTTTGTCATCATGGCCTCATTCGAATCAAATGTCTCATAAATGACCTTTATGCCCGTCTCTTCTTCAAAACGTTCGATTAGATCGGTATCGATGTAATCGCCCCAATTATAGATGGTAAGCGTATTGCTGCTCGTAAATCCCTGCGATGAATTCAATCTTGAAGTCGCATATAGAAGCAAAGCCGATACGAGGGAGATGATCAAAAACATTTGGACAAGCCTTTTCATCGTTTACCCCCCATTCCCGTTTGCCTTACACGTTGAGTTATAAAGTAATAAACGACAACCAACAGCAGTGTCACGACGAACAGCAGTGTCGACAGTGCATTGATATTCAATGAAATTCCACGGCGTGCCAATGAATAGATTTCCACAGAAAGAGTGGAGAAGCCATTACCGGTCACAAAGAACGTAACCGCAAAATCATCAAGTGAATAAGTCAATGCCATAAAAAAACCAGCAAAGATACCAGGTAGGATATATGGAAGGATGACCTTCGTCAATACATCCCACCGGCTTGCCCCTAAATCCCGTGCCGCATCAATTAAAGTAGGGCTCATTTCCTGAAGTTTCGGAAGGACCAGCAGCACAACGATCGGGATACTGAAGGCGATATGCGACAACAGTACCGAGTAGAATCCAAGCTTGATCCCGGCCATCGTGAATAAAATCAGGAAGGAAGCACCGATGATCACATCGGGACTGACAATCAATACATTATTCAATGACAATACCGTATTCTTAGCTTTGCTGCTCGTAAAGGACCGAATTCCAATCGCCCCTATCACCCCGATGATCGTTGCGATCATTGCAGATAATAAAGCAATCACAAGTGTATTCAATACAATGATCAACAGCCTTGTATCTTGGAATAGCTCATTGTACCACTCCATCGTGAACCCTTTAAAGTCATACATCGTTCCACCGCTGTTAAAAGAGTAAAAGACTAAAAAGAAAATCGGTGCATAGAGTATGAGAAAAATCAAAACGAGAAACGCTTTTGATATTGGTGATAATTTATAGCCCAATTTACACACCCTGCTTTCGGTTACCCGTTACAAACATAATCAGGAACATTATAATAATCAAAAATACCGCAATTGTGGAACCCATTCCCCAATCCTGTGTCACAAGGAAGTGCTGCTCGATAGCCGTACCTAGCGTAATGACGCGGTTACCGGCAATCAGTCTTGTAAGCATGAACAATGAAAGTGCCGGAATGAAGACTACCTGGCATCCCGTCTTTACACCATCCAACGTCAATGGAAAAATGACTCGGCGGAATGTCATCCATCTAGACGCCCCCAAGTCATTGGCCGCATCCAGAAGGGTTGGATTCATTTTATCAAGCGCATTGAATATAGGTAAGATCATGAACGGGATGAAAATATAAACCGAAACGAATATGAAGCTGAAATCGGTAAAGAGAATCTGCTGCTTTCCGATTCCTATCGCCTCCAGAAAACCATTCGCCACACCATACGTGCCAAAGATACCAATGAAGGCATAAGCCTTCAAAAGTAAATTGATCCATGAAGGTACGATAATCAGCAAAAGCCACAACTGCTTATGCTTGGTTTTCGTTAACAAATATGCTGTCGGATAAGCGACTAAAAGGGATATTCCCGTAATCAGGAACGCATACCAGAATGAGCTTAAAGTCATTTTTAAATATACTGGCGTAAAGAACTTTTGATAGTTAATCAAAGATAGATTGCCTTCAATATCAAAGAAGGAATAGTAAAGGATCAACAAAATGGGTGCGATCACGAATAAAGCAATCCATAAGACATAGGGTATGAAGTAAATATTCCGGGATATTTTATTCTTCATGACTTTCCCCATCATGATACGCTTCCAGACGCTTATCGAATTCCTCTTCAGTTTCACCCAATCGCATGACATGGATAGATTCCGGATCGAAATACAGACCTATTTCATCACCAACTGCCACTTTTCTCGTTGATTGGACAAGCCATTCATTTCCATCATGGTCATAGCAGCTGATTTCATAATGAACTCCGCGAAATAGCTGTGAGTCCACACGAACTTGCAGTTTCCCGCGATTGACGGAAGTAATCTCTAAATCTTCCGGGCGGATGACAATATCGACAGCCTCATTACTGTTCAATCCTTGGTCGACACATTCGAACTGTCTGCCGACGAATTCCACGAGGTAATCTTCAATCATTTTTCCTTTTACAATATTGGACTCACCGATGAAATCAGCAACGAATCGATTCAGCGGTTCATCATAAATATCCGTAGGGGTCCCGCTTTGCTGAATTTTCCCTTTGTTAAGGACAAAAATCTCATCTGACATCGCTAATGCTTCCTCTTGGTCATGAGTGACGAAGATAAACGTGATTCCAAGCCTCTGTTGCAGCTCCCGCAATTCATATTGCATTTCCGTACGCAATTTCAAATCGAGGGCAGATAGCGGTTCATCAAGAAGGATGACTTCCGGTTCATTAACGATCGCCCTGGCAATCGCCACCCGTTGCCGCTGACCGCCGGACATTTCCCTGATCTCCCGTTTTTCATAACCCTCCAAATTAACAAAGCTGAGGGCTTCCTTCACCTTTATTTCCACTTCCGAGTTTTTCATTTTTTTGATCCGAAGACCGAATGCTACATTTTCAAACACATTTAAATGCGGAAAAAGTGCATAATCTTGAAACACCGTATTCACTTGCCTTTTATTGGCTGGCACATCATTGATCTTTTTTCCTTCAAAGTAAATATCACCTTTGGAGGCTTCCGTAAACCCGGCAATCAAACGAAGGATCGTAGTCTTCCCGCATCCGGAAGGACCCAAGAGCGTATAGAACTTCCCTCTCTCGATTTCAAAACTAACATTATCGAGAACTACCGTATCATCATCGAATTGCTTCGTAACCTGATCGAAGCGTATTATATTCCCGTTTGCCATAGCTCTTCCCTCTCTCCATTACCTTACTCATCAATCTACAGCGATTGCATTTGTTTTGAATTCTATAAGTATGATTCCGTCACCACGAGTAATAACTCGGAAGGACCTTCAAAATCATTGATGATTTGATGTTCATCTGAAGCATGAAAATATATCGATTCCCCTGCCTTGACGAAATACGTATGTTTACCAAGCTTTACAATGACTCTTCCGCTTAATATATATCCGAATGTTTCCGACAAGGATGGTTCAAATTGTTTGAACTCCCCCTTTTCCAGGAGAGTCAGTCGTATAGGTTCCATTTCCTTCTCATTCGACTCAGGCACGAGCCACTGGATTTGATACCCGCGTTCTTCATCGATGAAAAACGTTTGTGCCTCTTCTTCATACACTACTTTTTGGACCTGATCCTCTTCATCGAAGAACTGCTTCGGCGTGCAGCCAAGCACTTCTAAAATATTGAAAAGAGTTTCAATTGAAGGGGAACTAAGGTCCCTTTCCAACTGTGAAATATATCCTTTGCTTAAATCCGTTCTTTCCCCCAATTCTTCCTGGGTCAATCCTTTTTTCAAGCGAAGGTTCTTTATTTTTTTTCCAATTTGCATCATATTTACCCTCAATCGGTTTACTTATAGTAAACCCACAGTAGATAAAGTTTTATATAAGTAAACTTTCAGTTTAATTTTACGAATATCATTATACAGGAAATGCCAGAAACTTCAAACGGAATTTCCGGCATGCATAAAAAATGGACTGCCACCTGGCAGTCCTTTCTGATTCACTATTGGAAATGAAGCAGGTATAGAGAATAGGTAACCTCTCGTGATTCTTCCACGTATTCTAATGTGACGTGTCAAACCTTTTTGATGATCTTCTTTCCGTATATAAATATGTTTGGTGGCCTCTTCTAATCACGTTTTCAAAGAGACTCTAGGATATCATTATCATACCTGGTGTTACAATCGTGGCGACTACAAAATCGATTCTATGGCATCAATTGATCTAAAGTAATCATTTCAAGTCGATTTGCGGAAATAGAATCATGTTTAGAAAGTATTTTTATCACCTTAATTTTAAAACTAGGCAAAAGGGTTCTATCTAAAAGGTAAAACAAAGTTGATTGGAGCGTAAGGTACGAGACTCCTGCGGATAAAGCTCGTCCAGGGGAGACCCCGCAGGCGCAAGCGTGCCGGGGAGGCTCCCGGACCGCCCGCGGAAAGCGAGTGCCTGGAGTGGAAATCAACGTTCCAATTTTACAATTCCCTCGAGTTTGTCTACAGTCTGAGACCGCCACCTGGCAGTTCCCCTTTTACAACTTCAGACATATTTCTTGTGCTTTCTTTTCCCCATCAGCAATACAGTCCGGGATTCCGACTCCATTGTATGAACAGCCCGCAAGTAAAACATTCGGATAATTCTCGGAGATTTTCGCCTCCAGGGATTGAACGATTTGAGGATGTTTAATATGGTAGTTCGGCATATTTTCATGCCATTTCGTCACTTCACTCGTAATTGGATTCCCAGAAATACTTAGACTGTTTTTAATGTCGCTTAAAGCCACGGAGATCAATTCCTGGTTTGTAAGGGACCGTAATCGTTCATAGTCCGGACTTGAGCTTTTATAAAAAAGCCTTACCAAAAGCTGACTGTTTTCAGAAGTATGCTCCCATTTCCGGCTTGTCCATGTACATGCATTGCAGATCAAATCACTATTATCACCTGCAATGAAACCTGTCCCGTCTTTTGGAAGCATGCTGTCTGGGATATCGAATCCAAGATAAACGCTAATCATCGAACTATTGATCAAGCCGTCGAAGTCCTCATCCAACTCCCGATCTCCCAATAATTTCTGGGCAATTGTATGCGGTGTACTCAACACGATAAAGTCCGTTTCGAGCGTTTCACCATTTGCCAATGAAATGATATACCCCTCATCATTTCTTCCAATTTCATCTACACGGACTCCTTTTAAAACCTCGACCATATCGAGGCTTTCCTCAATTCGTTCAACCAACGTTGATAAACCATTTTTAAACGAAAGGAACTTCTTATTTCCCTTGCTTTGGTATTTCTGCTTATTTTCCGATAGACCGCGTATTATACTGCCATATTGATTTTTATAATCCAGCATCTCTGGCAGTGTTTTGGCAATGGTCAATTCATTTAATTTCCCTGAGTAAACACCCGAAAGGACAGGCGATATCTGCTTTTGCACCAATTCCTTGCCTAAGAAGTTTTCAAGGAATAAACCGATGGAGTCATTTTTCGTAAAGGTCTCATTTTTTGTATAGAAATCCTTTAAGGCGTCAACCTTCCCTTGGGCGGAAACCAGATCACTTTTCGCCAGCGACTCCAGGCTCATTGGTATTCCGAATAGGGCATCTTCGGGAATTCCCTTCAGCATCCCGTCTGTATGGATAAATGACTTTCCCGTCGCATTATAGACAACTTGATCCTCCAGATTCAATTCCTTAAGAAATGGTTGTATATTTTGTTTCCTGGCGACAATCGAATCGGCACCCGCCTCAATTTTAAAAGGACCTTCGTGCACAGTCCTTATTTTACCGCCAAGCTCCTCATTTCCTTCTATTAATATCAATCGTACCGAGAGACTCCTCGCTTTAACTGTTTTTTGTAAATAATACATGGTTGATAAACCGGTAATGCCCCCACCTACGACTACGACTGTTTTCATTAGGACTACACCTCGATTAACGAATTTTGCATTAAGTAAAGTGTACCATAAGGCAGCGGGATTATTAAAAGCAGCCCTTCTAAATCACTGGTTTAATAATGAAACCTGTAACAAATTGGACAAAAAAAGACCTCCCCTTTTGGAAAAGTCTACATGCCAATTTGTCGTTTCTTATTCCATATCCTTGTTCATCTTATCTAATCTATACTCCATTATTTCCATCAACCCGCTTCTGCCTTCTTTTTGAATCCCTGTATCCTGATACCCCACTTTTGCATAAAGCGTTTTTGCAATCACGTTCATGACGTCCACTGCCAGAATGATCGAATCCTTGT
Organism: Peribacillus sp. NPDC096447; assembly: GCF_044762725.1. Lineage (NCBI taxonomy): Bacteria > Bacillati > Bacillota > Bacilli > Caryophanales > Bacillaceae > Peribacillus > Peribacillus sp. NPDC096447. The sequence continues at coordinate 35,452 of NZ_JBIWEV010000011.1, read as the reverse complement.
TTGGAAAAATCCCTTTTGCGAATTCCGGAAGGATTCGCAAAGCTTTCATTGCAACCCCTTTACCTTGATGCTTTTGATCAACAAGAAATCCACGGAGTAATATCGCTTTTTTATCGCTGGTGAAAGGGGCGATGTTTTCGCCAATGTGTAAAACGAAAAAGCCAACTGGGATACCATCAGCCAATATTACGATAGGGTGCCTGTCACAATCTTCCCGGCAATATTTCAGTGACTCTTCTGGCAAAGCTGAAAATGGGGTTTGTGTATCCGCTAAAAAAAACTGGGAAAGCTGGTGAAGATGTTCCGGTAAATAAGGCGTTAAGGTGATGGTCTCGATTTCCTTTTCCATTTAGTACAGCCTCTTTCATCAATTATTGGATACATTAATGATTCGATGCCCCGTCCGATATTTCCTTCACAAACCGGAAGGAGCACTGCCGAATTTATCGGCAGTGCTCCTTCTGTTAATCAGTGTGTATTTTCATTGATTGTCAGTGCTTCCCGTAAATTGATTTGCTGGCGGAGTATGTTGGCAACATCACGGGAGATTTGTCGTTTTTCAAACATATCCTGCACTTCGTCCCGTTCTGCCTGGATCGCTTTATAGAACAGCTCTCTTTCATATTCGACCATTTTACTCGGGGTACGGCCCCTATTTTCACGTTTGCATTTTAAAATCAACACTTTATACTCGTCTATGATCATCGAGGATGTCTTATGATTATCGGATGTAATTCCGGCTTGTATCTCTTGGATGGCAGCTTTATACATCCTGATTTTAAGATCCCTGACCTTTTCCAATCTCTCAAGATTGATTTTTCTTATTTCACTTTTATTAGGGAAAAATAATTTTAAAACCCTCAGCATACTTCTTCTGAACAGAGTTACTGACCTGAAAAGACGGAACTTCAGTCGATTTGTTACGGCACCTTCCATACGCTGGATGTATTCCTTGCATATATACGCCGTCTCCCGGTCCACTTTTTCATCCTTAATAAGTTTATCCAGGAATCCTTGCTCTGCTTCAAGGGCCTTGAAGCGAAGATCCTTCTCTTCTTCCCTTAATGCAGCCGGTTCTTTCTCCTGTTCTACATAGGACAGTTCATTGATCTTGGTACAGTACCTGGAAATGATCGATAAAGCCGCTTCCCGGTTTTCATCTGTCATTTGGGACTCAATCACCCGAATAGCGGCTTGATGTGAGTGAATGGCAGCAGCTTTCGTTTTGTCAGCCTGCTTGTCCACCACTTCCTCTTCTTCTGTCCGTGCCACGATTGGCAGAAATACACTCGCAACAATCAGTGTCAGCAATATGACACCTGCTGCAATGAAAATGATTAACGAACGCTCAGGAAAAGGACTTCCATCCGCCAACACATATGGAATCGAGAACGAACCCGCTAACGTTACAGCTCCGCGAACACCGGAAATGGTAATGATTCCAGCAGCTTTGAAGTCTGGTTTTTGGGCTCCCGCTTTTTTCGTCATCCAGCCAATCGACCAGGCAGCCGTAAGCCAAATGAATCGTAAAGCGAAGAGGAAAAGTGTAATGATCACGATATAAAGGATCACTTGTCCGTTATTGAAGGCTGGATCTTGAAAGATCGTTTTCGCAACGCTTGGGATTTGCAGGCCAAGCAAAACGAATACAAGACCATTCAATACATATAAAATGACAGACCATGTACTCTTTGAAACGACTTGAAGTTCTACAGTTGGTGATATTTCCCGATCTCGTTCAATGGCATGGACAATTCCCCCAGCCACGACTGCTAAAATCCCAGAAAGGTGGAAATGTTCCACAGCGAGGAAAATAATAAAAGGAGTTAGGATTTGGATCAGCATATGCATCGTGACGTCTTCCATCCCTAAACGGCGAAGAAATACACGAAGCCTGATAATGAGGAAAGCTAGTATCGCTCCACCTACAAACCCACCAATTGCAATCCATATGAAACTGAAGGTTGCGTCGACTAAGGAGAAAACACCAGTGACTGTAGCTGCAACGGCAAACTTAAAGGCAACTAAACCTGAGGCATCATTCATTAGCCCTTCGCCTTCGAGAAGGTGCATGATGCTCTTCGGTAACTTGACCCGACTCGCCAAAGCGCTTACTGCCACTACATCCGTAGGTGACAAAATGGCCGCTAAAGCGAACGCTGCCGGCAACGGAATCGAAGGGATCATCCAATTAATTAAATACCCGCCTGCCCAAACCGTTATGAATACCAGGCCTAGTGCAAGCATCAGAATGGGTGCTCTCAACTTCCATAGTGCTGTTCGTGGTACATTTTTGCCATCATTGAATAATAGGGGTGCGATGAATAATAGCAAAAATAATTCCGTCTCCATCTCAACATGCATACCCAGGGGTAAAAGTGCCAATATGACACCCAGTGCTATTTGTATTAATGGTACGGGTATAAAGGGTATAAAATGGTTAATTACATTAGACACTCCAATCAATATAAGAAGCGCTAATATAACAAGAAAAAACTCCATACAAACATCAAACTTCCTCTCTCATCTATAATCATAACTATAAGCGTAACATATTTATACCCAGTCATTCATGCATTAACTATTCTAACCTGGAATCCCCTTGAATAATGATATCTTTTATAAAAGCGAATGAGCTTACGTTGTGCACGATGAACATCACAAATCACTCCATCAGTAAGCCTAACCGCATAGAAAAAAAAGCTGATTGGCTAACCCATGATCAGCTTTTCCCAGAAAGACAATGACCACATAACAAGTTATTTAGTTCCAGGGACAAAGAGCCGAAGATGTTTGTGCAGTACATGTGCCTGGAAAGGAAGAAGAATGCCTTCATCTCCATCGATATTGACTGCAAGTTCCTCTGATGTAGTTAAACGGAGCTTGGATGTTTTAATATATTCAACTTCGTCATTCCCCATGATTTCCCCCCTAATCAAACTGGGAATGATCTTGACGATGAGAGGAAGAGATAAATCCTTAATGATGAATGTGTGCAGCTTTCCATCATTCACTTCCGCCTCTGGTGCAAGTTGTTCGAAACCGCCTACAGAGTTAGTCATTGTTGCAATTAGTAAATGAGCCTCGCCCATCCACTTTCCCTGATCATGTTCAACCGTTAAAGGAAACGGAGTCTTTTTAATGATCGCTTTTGCTCCTTCAATGAAATATGCAAAAGACCCAAGACGGGTTTTTTGTTCAACGGTAACATTATAGGTGGCCTCGGCGATTGCCCCTACTGCCAACACATTCATGAAGTAACGGTCATTAATCTTCCCTATGTCCGATTCCTTAATATGCATATCCTTCAATATCTCGATGGCAGCATTGGGATTCAGTGGTATTCCCAAAGATCTAGCGAAATCATTGATGGTTCCTAGTGGAATGATTCCGAAAGTAGGCCGATGCTGCTGCTCGCCCAAACCATTCACTATCTCGTTCACAGTTCCATCCCCACCCATGGAAATGACAGCATCGAACCTTTCTGCACATGCCTCCTTAGCAAAACCCGTAGCATCCCCCTCTCCTTCCGTTTTACGAACGCATACCTCATCAAAAATTTCACCAAGTGCCTTTTCCGCTTTCGGTAAAATCTTTCCTGCCTTTTCCTTGCCTGAAGATGGATTTACGATAATCATCGCTTTCGACATATGCTACCTCCCATTATTGTACTTCTACTAGCAAGTTACCTCTTTACTGATGTATTAAAACCACACAGACAGGAACTTACACATAATCGCTGCCGCTTGAATTTTGCTGACATTTTAGAACAAGCTCTTATATGATACATCGACTGTGAAACAGGCATTCATTGATCACTGATCTTCCTGTTTCTCATCTGTTACATTAATGCCTATCACAACCGATTGAAAATTGTCTGTCCGTTTCGCTCCCTCTTTGTTTTTTCGTTTTATAAAAAGCGTTATTTCTTCCATTTCCTACTTGCCGTGAAGAAAAATCCAAAAATAAACAGAGGATAATTCCCTTACCTATAGGGTTTTTAGACAATCAGTGAAAAAAATTTCAAATTTTCTGTAAAATACCTATACATTTTCCAAATTCGGGTATATACTGTATTATAACAACAAGCAAACAATAAAAACTGTACTATAAAGAGGGGGGAGCGAGACATGCAAGCAAATCAATCAGATTTACTCATAATCGATTCATTAAAACATTGCCCGGAATGTGGTGAAACACATGTGGACCACTCAGATTCCTATCTGATGGAATGCGATCGCTGCCTTTCCAAACGTGAAGAATAAAGCGACCGGAAAATATATCTAACATTAAAAGGAGGAAATCATCATGCAAATGAAAAAGTCCATTGAGTTTTTTAACAATATCCCTGCTAAACATTGCCCCGAGTGCGGTGACCATATTATCGAGCATGCTGAATCCTACTTAATGGAATGTGACCGCTGCCTTTCCAGACGCGAAGACTGATTAAACCAAATCAAAAAGGAGGAACCATCATGCAAACTATAAATCCACTGGAATTCTTCAGGACACTGCCGCCTAAACAATGTACGGAATGCGGAACCCATATCACTGAACAAGCTGAATCCTACTTAATGGAATGTGATCACTGCCTTTCCAAACGTGAAGACTGATTAAACCAAATCAAAAAGGAGGAATCATCATGCAAACCAAAAACCCTTTGGAATTCTTCAGGACACTGCCGCCTAAACAATGTACGGAGTGCGGAACCCATATCACTGAACAAGCTGAATCCTACTTGATGGAATGTGATCACTGCCTTTCCAAACGTGAAGACTGATTAAACCAAATCATAAGGAGGAATCATCATGCAAACTAAAAACCCATTGGAATTCTTCAGGACACTGCCGCCTAAACAATGTACGGAATGCGGGACCCATATCATTGAACAAGCTGAATCCTACCTCTTGGAATGTGACCGCTGCCTTTCCAAAAAAGATGAATATTAATAAAAGATGCTGACATCAAGATGCTATATAAGCCATTTTGATGTCAGCATTAACCTTGTTATCTGCCTCCCTTTCCTTGCATTCAAAAAAGGATGTCCCCGGGACACCCTTCAGTCTTACTTATTTTTATCTTCCAATATATTTGTCTACATATTTTCCACTGATCTTCCTGCTGCTGTATTGCAAGAAGTCCAATGCAAAAATCATGAATTCAAGGCCCAGACGTTTATCTGAACGCATAAAATCAGAACCTAGCAGTTTCTCCAATTTTTCAAGCCTATGATATAGCGTTTGCCGGACAATGAATAGTTGTTTTGATGTTTCCTGTTTAGAACCGTTACAGGCAAGGTAGGTCTTTAAGGTAGGCATTAACTCACCATTGTTTTGCTTGTCATATTCAATGACAGGACCTAAATATTCGTAAACCGTTTCCTCCAGATTACCATGCTTATTTAAGAGCGAAATCATGCGATGCATATGTAAGTCCTGATAAAAGATGCTTCTGTTATCCTCTGGTAACGTATCCTGAAGCAGCAAAGTTTCACGGGCCGTTTCATAACTTTTATAAATCTCACTTAGCCTTTGAACATGTTTACCAAACCCAATGGAAAGCAGACCCATACGATTACGCCCGCTTACATCCATTTTCATGATTCGATCCACCGCACTTGTAACCCTTGATTTCCAATCTTCAGATGAACGATTATCACCTAAAATAAAAACAAGATGCTGATGCACTTCCATGGAAAATATCTGAAAGCCGTACTGTTCAAAAATTGTTCGAAACATTATCTTAAAATAGGTTCCATCTAATTTTGTGGAACCTTTATTATACTTTGGGTGTTGTTTGCAAATGCAAACAATTCCGCCATCCAACTGCATTTTCGGATCAATATAGGAAAGCCTCTCCCGGATTGCTTCGTCACTATATTCACCTTCAATCCAATTTGTAAGCCATATACTTTCTTCCGACGCTTTCTTTTCTTCTATATATAACTCCCTTAAAAGATGCTGTGCCAATGCGGTAGCCGTTCGATCCAAAATCAGTGAATCAAAATCAGTCAACTCTCTGCCGTTGCTGCAAATGAGCAATTCAGCATAATTTTCACCAAGCACTTGAATCGGCTGTCCAAGAACGGTTTTATCCAATTTCCGCTTCTCTTCGTATATGTCCGCTACCATTTGATAGGTTGCTTTTTTCTTTATTTTTGGAATGCTGGCTATATCATTTTCATTAAAGATAAGAATAACCTGTACATTTAAATAGCTGTGGAGAAATTTTAGAATTGGTTCATAATGGTCAATTTCGAGGAGATTTTTATTTAACTGCTGTGAGTAGTTTTCTAAGTTGGAGATCATCTGATATTGTTTATTGATGATAAGGGAATGTATATCCTGCGTGATTTCTACGAAAGGGACTTCTTCATGAAATAGGATGATAGGGAATTGCCGTTCATTTGCGAGATCGATGGCACATTGCGGCACTGCCATGGTGTTGGTGCCAATCTCTATACAGAGTCCAGCTGCATCGCATTCTATTAACTGTCTTAAGTAGGATAGAAGTGTGTCATCGCAGTCTTTCCACCCTAAACCGGTAGTCAGTATCAGTTCGTTTCCATTTAACAAATGGCTGATTTGGGTAACTTCCATGCAGTGGACCCACTTCACTTGACGCTTTATCCCACTTCTACCTGCAATTATATCCGTCAGATTAAAATGCTTGCGTGTTAGAATTTCCTCGATTGTAATCGATGTATTCATCCAGCCACATCCTTTTATAAAACTGCTTTAAAATCTATTATAAACGGACAACCCTTAAATCTCCAGACACTTGTTAGAAAATCTAACGTCAAAATTCTACAAAAAACTCGAACAAAAAGGACCCATTCGTGAGGAATAGGCCCGGTCCAAAACGATTTCAATTCAATTTTTTTTTGAAAAGCAATGTAGAGAAGTATTTCCTTCCTTCCGGGGTTTTGATGTTCAATTGCTTCCATTCCTGCTTCGTTCCTTCAATCAGTTCAAAATCGAGAAAGGCTCCACTTAAACTTTCGGAAACCCGGGTGATTCGATATCCTCTTTCAAGTAAAAAATCGATTTGTTCCCTTTCTAAGCGATAGTCTTGATATTCGGACATTTCCATTCCCCCTTTTTCACACGTTCTCCTTGCCGGTTGAAGCCGTAAAAACCATCTCTTCCTCAAGTCCTGGGCCTTTTTCGATTTTCCAATCCCTGCCGACGGAAATACCTAAATATTTCTCATCGCTGGGATCAATGATTTCAGCTTGTTCATATTGCTTGAACCACCAATACTTGGCTAATATATAATAACTTGCACCACCGAGAACAAAGCCAATGATAAACGAATAATTTGAAAAAACCGTTGCACCGATTCCTCCAATCACCCAAGAAATGATTCCTGCCCAATTCACTCCATTCAAGTATTTATACTGGCCTTCGCTCTCATAGAGTTCTTGTACATTTACTCGCCGTTTACGGAGGAAATAGTAATCCGCTACCAGGATGCCCACAATGGATGCCAGGATTCCACCTATTATTAATAAAACTTCTATGATGATGCCGAACAGGCTCCATGGCTGAACCACTATCCCAATCACCCCCGCCACAACGACTCCTGCCCAAAATGGCATTTTAGGACCCATGACATTCGAGAAAATGGTAGCTGCGGGAATGACGTTGGCCGTAGTATTCGTCGACCATTGAGCAAATACGATCATGATTAAAAGGACACCGAGAGCAATTCCACTTGCTGATCCCTGTATGGCAACTACAGGATCATAATTGGAAACGGCCATATATGAAACCGCACCGATAATCACCATGAAAGTCTGAGTGATGGGATAGGTGATAATATTCCCAATTATTTGCCCCTTATTGCGCTTGAACCAATTTTTTTCATTTTTTGGTGCCTTTATATAGCGGGAAAGCGTTGGCATATCTGCAGTCAACGTACCCCAAAATCCCATATTTGCCATAATGACGACCATGAAAGCAGTGCCGGCAGCCCCGCCAGTGACCGGACTTTCAATCCAGGACCATACATCTCTTCCTTGGGCTACAGCCTGATCGGATAGAGTGAAATACATCCAGCCGGAAATTAAAATGATGACGGGCGCCGCCAAGTCGGCGAATCGTTCTATCGACTTTATTCCCATTGCCGTATTCACTAATTGTAAAACGGCAAAAATGAGGAAGCAGATAAACCAATTATCAAAATCAAAAAGGGTTGTGAAGATAGCATTCATGGCAGTGGCTCCAAAGTAAGTATTGAGGCCGAACCAGCATGACGCTACAAACCCCCGTACAACCGAAGGGATGTGGGTGCCAATCGTACCGAACGGCGCCCTCATATAAACTGGGAATGATATTCCATGTTCAACACCAATATCCCCTGTCATTGTCATCAAAAAGCCGAGAACCACACAGGCAATGACCGTTGCAAGAACGACCCAGCCTAAGGATAAACTTTGGACACCATTCCCACCGATTGCGAAGGCAGCCAATACTACAGCCATGCCCACCCAAATGAAACCAAATCCGGCTGCACTTATGTTTTTCTCACTATGAGGTATGGGCAGCAAATCGGGAGACTTTAAATAATCTTTCTTCTCACTCATTGAAAATCCCCCTAATTTAATTTGCAAGACTCCTTACCGAAGTTAGACTGGAAGCTTTTTCCCTGTATCCGGCTTCAGCGCCGCATTATATTTTGCCCGTTTCAGGAATTGCCCTTTTCCAGCTTCGCCTACGAATTGTTTGTCTTTAATGACGAATTGACCTCTCGATAAAACGGACACCGGTTCACCTGTAATTTCCATACCTTCAAACGCATTATAATCTACAGCCATGTGATGGGTTTCTGCAGAAATGGCCCTTTCAACTTTCGGGTCAAAAATGACAATATCAGCATCCGAACCTACTGCTATCGTCCCTTTCTTCGGGAATAATCCAAATAGCTTGGCGGCACGCGTAGAGGTCATGTCGACGAATTGATTCAAGGTAATACGCTCCTTCATGACCCCTTCAGAAAAGAGGATACTCATGCGATCCTCAATCGTTGGCCCGCCGTTCGGTATTTTCGTGAAATCCTCACGTCCAAGTTCCTTCTGTCCCTTAAAATCAAAAGAGCATTGATCGGAGCCGATCGTTTGCAGCTGGCCCATTTTCAAAGCATTCCATAGCACTTCCTGGTTTTTCTTCTCCCTTAACGGCGGGGACCATACATACTTAGATCCCTCGAAATGGGGCTTTTCAAGATAAGATTGGTCAAGAACCAGATATTGCGGACAAGTCTCCCCCCAAATATCCACCCCTTTATTTCTTGCCTCAGTGATCTTTTCAACCGCATCTTCACAGGTGACATGAACGACATATAGCTGGCCATTTGCCATTTCCGTCAGTTTGGCAGCCCGTCCAGTTGCTTCCCCTTCAAGCTCCGGAGGTCTTGTTAATGCATGGTAAATTGGATCGGTGTTACCTTCAGCCAGCGCCTGCTTCGTAAGATAATCGATGACATCGCCATTTTCAGCATGAACCATGACAAGTGCGCCAAGTTCCTTCGCTTGCAACAGAGTGCGGTATAGCGTGGCATCATCAGCTTGAAAAACATTCTTGTAAGCCATGAACACTTTAAAGGAAGAAATCCCTTCATTATCGATGATACTTGGCAGCTCAGCCAATACATCATCATTAATCTCACTGATCATTAAATGAAAACCGTAATCTATGGCCGCTTTTCCATTGGCCTTTTGATGCCATGTTTCTATCGCATTCTTTAACGGCACCCCTTTTTCGGTCAAACAAAAGTCGATGATCGTTGTCGTGCCTCCATATGCAGCGGCAATCGTACCCGTTTCATAATCATCCTTTGTCGTTGTCCCGCCAAACGGCATATCAAGATGTGTATGCGGATCAATGCCCCCCGGAAAAATATAAGCGCCTTTTGCATCAATGATTTCAGCCCCCTCAGCCGGGAGGTCCTTGCCAATCATTGCAATCCTCTCATTTTCAATCAATATATCGGCTTGATACGTATCTGCAGCCGTTGCAATCGTTCCATTTTTAATGATTCTCTTCATATTAGACCCCTCCATCATTTTACGAAATCAACACTTTCACTGCTTATGCCCCCAAGGAACGATTGGCGTTCATTCCACGTCATTGGCGGTAATTCATTTGTCAATTCGATCATATCAATCGCCCCATCGGCCGGACAGACGATCGAGCATAGATTACAGCCTACGCAATCTTCTTCGCGCACTCTCAAAAAGGAGCTGCCTGACGTGTCCTTTAACATATCTATACATTGATGAGAAGTATCTTCACACGCAATATGGCATTTATTGCAGTTAATGCACACATCATTATTAATGCGCGCAACGACCTTATAATTAAGATCTAAATTCCCCCAGTCGGAATAGCGCGGTACGGACTTACCGACAATATCCATCACGGAGGATATCCCTTTTTCATCAAGGTAATTGGAAAGTCCATCAATCAAGTCTTCTACTATTCTAAAACCGTGATGCATGGCAGCCGTACAAATTTGCACTCCAGTCGAACCCATCAATAAAAATTCCACCGTATCCTGCCAATTTGAAATGCCTCCTATTCCGGAAATGGGAACATTGATCTTATTATTCCTTGCACACTCTGCCACCATATTCAAAGCGATCGGCTTCACAGCGGGACCACAATACCCTCCATGAGCCCCCTTGCCGCCAACATGGGGAATCGTATTCCATGAATGGATATCCACTCCTGCCAAGCTGTTGATCGTATTGATCATGCTTATTGCATCCGCACCGCCGCGCACCGCCGCTTCAGCCGTAACCGTAATGTCGGTTATATTCGGTGTAAGCTTGACGATGACGGGTTTTGATGCAGCTTCCTTCGCCCAGTATGTTTGCTTTTCCACAAGTTCAGGAACCTGTCCCGAAGCAGCTCCCATCCCACGCTCTGCCATACCGTGCGGGCAGCCAAAGTTCAACTCGTAACCATCGACCCCTACATCTTCTATACGCTTGATGATCTCATGCCACTTTTCCTGTTGCGGCTCCACCATCACCGATGCAATGATTGCATGACCAGGGAACCTTTTCTTCGTTTCATATATTTCTTTCAGATTCACTTCAAGCGGACGATCCGTAATCAATTCTATATTGTTGAACCCGGCAACTCTCTGTCCATTAAAGCTGACCGCTGCAAAACGTGATGAGACATTCAGGATGGGATCACCCAATGTCTTCCAAACAGCTCCTCCCCAGCCAGCTTCAAATGCGCGCTGGACTTGATAACCTGAATTAGTAGGTGGTGCTGAAGCAAGCCAAAAAGGATTGGGAGATTTGATACCTGCAAGATCAATTGATAAATCAGCCATGATAAGCCTCCTATTTTTCATAGTTATTAAGCAATATCCACCGCTTCGCCCATCAAAATCGAGTCAATTTCATAGGCTGTCTTTTTCCCTTGCTGGGCAGCTGAAACAACCATTGCCTCACCTTGGCCTTTTCCGAAGATCACGTCACCGCACGCAAAGATCTTTTCATGCGATGTCTTATAGGAATCACCATCCAATATAACGACACCATCATCATGTTTAATGCCGAACTGTTCAATCAATCCTACATACCTGGATTGGCCTATAGCACGAATGACCCCATCGACCGGTATGACGAACTCCGATCCGGGAATTTGGACTGGACGGCGCCGCCCATCTTCCCCTGCCTCGCTAAGCACCATCTTCACGCACTCGATGCCCGTAACCTGACCGCTTTCATCCGAGAGGATCCTGGAGGGCGCAGTCAGCCAGTGAAACCCGACACCTTCTTGTTTGGCAAACTCATATTCAAATTCATAGGCTGTCATTTCCTTTTGGGTACGACGATAAATAATGCTCACCTGTTCGGCGCCCAGGCGTACAGAACAGGTCGCGGCATCGATCGCCGTGTTTCCAGCTCCAATTACCGCCATCTTCTTCCCGATGAATTTATCAGTGATTGCCCCTGTCTTCGTTGCTTTTACGAAATCGATTGCATCATAAACTTCAGCCAAATCCTCCCCTTCAATTCCAAGCTTAGGGACATCGGACATGCCGATAGCTAAAATGACCGCATCATAGTCGGCAGTCAGCTGATTTGCGGAAACATCCACGCCGACCCGTGTATTCGTTTTAATATCAACATCCAAACTCTTTACTTGTTCAACTTCCCAATAAGAAATGCTCTGAGGCAAACGGAACGATACAATCCCGTAAGTATTTAATCCGCCTGGATTCTTTTCAGCTTCGAAAATGGTTACACTGTAGCCAAGCAAGGCTAACTCCCTTGCTGCAGACAAACCCGCCGGACCGCTTCCTACAATGGCAACTTTTTTGCCATTCTTCTTCCCGGCCTTGAATAGGGCTTGTTTATTTTGGATGGCCCAATCTGTGGAATAACGCTGGAGATTGCCAATCATGATTGGCTTTGTAGAATGGTTCAGGACACATGCCCCCTCACATAACTCTTCAGTCGGACATACCCGCGCACAGCTGGCACCGACAGGATTGGCCGTCATGATCGTCTTGGCCGACCCTTTAAAATTACCTGAAGCTATCTTCTTAATAAAACCTGGAATATCTATTCCGGTCGGACAGGCTTGGATACATGGGGCATCATAGCAGTATAAACATCGATTCGATTCTTCCAAAGCTTCCCTTGGGGATAAACCCCTCTCCGCTTCCTGAAAGTTAATCTCTAGACCACCTTTTAACGGGCTCGTCATACTCATCCACTATTTCTCCTTCCAAACATTTATTTGTGAAAAGGGAGGAATTGCATGCATTTCTCTCTACTGTCCTCATATTTAAACGATTGAAAGCATTGCCAACATGGTTTCCGTCAATTTATTCAACAAACAAGCCATGGCGATTTCCCAGCTAAAATTCTCTCGTTTTGTTTATTATTTTCTATCATTCTCTCACTGGTCACGCCTCGATCCCTGCTTCCTACTAACACAAAAAGCCCCCCCTACTAATCTTAAAAACTCAAAACCTGATGATAAATCAGAAAATTGAGTATTCTTTATTTTATAATGTTGAAAAGCAAGTTACATTATACAAAGTGTAAAGCATTTCCAGTTGCTAGATATGCAATATGTAATATCCATGTTATATTTCCTAACAATAAGTGATAAACATCGTCATTTTTCTACATTCAAACTTACTTTTCATCATACTTACTGATACTATTTGAATGATTTGTTCCGAAGCCTACTTATCAACACTTTGTCCACATAAAAAAAAGCCCGGAAACTCTATTCAAGGTTTCCTGGGTCTTTTCGCTTTTATCCACAACTTATTCACATATTATATGGCTGTATTCTCTTTGTTTTTGCGGAATAGAAGCATTTCAACAAAAGTTATCCACAACTAGAAATCGACTTTTCCACTTATCAACAAACCGTTAACAATTTATCAACAGGCAGGCTCATTCCGGATGAATAACGTATCGTTTATATTTCTCATAATCCGTTTTCTTGCACTCAAGCTTTATTCGATATCCGTTTGCCTCATATTCAGTTTCCATTATGTTACCATTTTCATTGAAATGGGAAACCAGCTGCCCTTGATCATATGGAATCAGCATTTCACAGTGAGTATAGTCGACAAAAATATGCTTGCGAATTTGATCGATCAATTCCTCGATGCCGACTTTGTTTTTTGCTGACATATATACAGAGTCACGATTCACCTTAGGGATTTCCAAATCGGTAAGGTCCGCTTTATTATAGGCAAAAATCGTCGGAATTCCTTTAATGCCTATCTCATTTAAAGTCTTATCCGTTATCTCTATTTGCTGCTCATGATTTGGATTGGAAAAATCGACAACATGGATCAACAGATCCGCTTCTACCACTTCTTCTAGTGTTGATCGGAATGCTTTCACGAGATGATGGGGCAATTTAGACACAAATCCCACCGTATCAGTCAATAAAAATTCCTTATTATCCGGCAGCGGAATGTTTCGGACAGACGTCTCAAGCGTAGCAAACAGCATATCCTTCTCAAACACCTGCTTTTCCGCTGTTGGATGGAACATTTCGATCAAAGCATTCATGATCGAAGATTTACCTGCATTGGTATAACCGACCAAGGATACAACAGGGATGGCATTCTTTTTCCGCTGTTTCCTCTGCGTTTGCCGGTGTGCAACAAGGTCTTCCAGTTCCTTATTCAAAACACTTATATTTTCCTCGATTCTCCTGCGGTCAAGCTCTAACTGCTTTTCACCCGCACCCTTGTTTGTACCGACCCCGCCACTCTGACGCCCTAATGACTCCCTCAAACCTACGAGACGCGGGAGCATATACTGCAGCTTCGCCACTTCTACCTGAAGCTGTGCTTCCTTCGTTTTCGCCCGATGCGCGAAGATGTCCAGAATCAAGATTGTCCGGTCAATCACCTTGCAATCCATGTCCCTCTCCAGATTACGAAGTTGCGAAGGGGAGAGCTGATCATTAAAAATGACGACATTAGCTTCTTTATACTCAACGAGATTTTTTACTTCCTCGATCTTCCCGGTACCGATAAAATGTGATGAGTTCACCCGATGCAAATTTTGTGTGATGGTCCCTGCAACCTCTACCTCACATGCTTCCGTTAAATTGGCCAATTCCTCCATCGAATACTCAAAATCCTTTGAACCGTTGAGATTAACTCCAACCAAGATTGCCCTTTGCTGTAATTCCATCATTTCAATTCCCTTCCGTACATACCTTACTCCCTATATTATACTTAAACAAACCTATCATGCTGCCTAAAAGCCAGCCACATTGTAGCATACCAGACATCGCTTGCATAACGATTGCTGCCAAAGCAAAGTGTTTTCATTGGACCTCCTTTTACTAAAAAATAAAATTAAACAAAATTTAACAGGACCGATTATTTTTTTCAAAGTTTCACATGAAACAATTGGAAAGCTCTTAAATAAAAGCTCCCTGGTGCACCTTAAGATGCGCCAGGGAGCCCATATTATTCTATTCTTTTATTTTCAACAACCTAAGACTGTTCAAGGTCACTAATAACGTCGCACCCATGTCGGCAAAAATCGCCATCCAAAGTGTTAACCAGCCCGGCGCTATCAATAATAAGGCCAGGATTTTAATCACCAATGAAAACGTGATGTTCTGCTTTATGATTTTTAATGTTTTGCGGCTTAAGCGGATTGTATAAGGCAGCTTCGATAAGTCATCACCCATTAAGGCGATATCGGCAGTTTCAAGGGCCGTATCTGTGCCCGCCCCGCCCATTGCGATTCCTACCGTGGAAGCTGCCAAGGCCGGAGCATCATTGACACCATCGCCTACCATGGCCACTCGATCATATTTTTGTTTCCATCGTTTGATCATGGTCAATTTATCCTGCGGCAATAGCTCCGCCTCAATCTCATGAACGCCAGCTGCCGCTCCAATTGCTTTTGCTGTTCCGATATTATCGCCAGTCAGCATGATCGTTTTTTCAATGCCCAATTCATGCAGTTTCCGAATCGCTTCCTTACTGCTTTCCCTTATTTCATCTGACACTGCGATCAGTGCCAGGAGCTTCTCTTGATCACCAAGCACCATCACCGTTTTCCCTGTATTTTGAAAGCCGCTGATTAATTTAAGCACATCATCAGGGAAAACTATGCCTGGCTCTTCTTCAAAAAGATGGGGCTTACCAATGTAATAGATTTCTTGATTGATTTTCCCTTTTATGCCTTTACCGGTGATCGCAGTAAAATCCTCTACCAATAAAGAATGATAGTCCACATCGTGGTTTTCCGCCTTTTGAAGAATGGCCGTGGCAAGGGGGTGCTGTGATCTGCTTTCTAAAGCAGCAGCGATAGCCAGCACGTCCTGTTCATTCAACACATCAGATAACACCTTGAAATCAGTCACTTCAGGTACGCCCTTTGTTAAAGTACCCGTTTTGTCAAACGCGATCGCCTTTAAGGCTCCCGCTTCCTCCAAATGGACCCCGCCTTTAATCAGCACACCATGTTTCGCAGCATTTCCGATAGCTGTCACGATGGCGATGGGCGTAGAAATGACCAAAGCACAAGGACAGCCGACAACCAGTACAGCCAATCCCCGGTAAATCCACTCACTCCAATCCCCGTTCATCACAATCGGGGGTAATACGGCAATGGCCAAGGCAATGAGCATGATGGCCGGCGTATAGAATTTTGCGAATTTATCCACAAAGGCTTGGGAAGGGGCCTTTTCGGCCTGTGCTTCTTCAACAAGGTGGATGATTTTTGCAATCGTCGTATCCTCGACTCGCTTCGTGACCTCCACTTCGAGCAGCCCTTCACCATTTAAGGTTCCGGCAAACACTTCACCCTCAACCGTTTTAAAAACCGGCTCGGATTCCCCAGTAATGGCTGCTTGATTAAGTGTCGAGGCACCTTTCATGATCCGGCCATCCATTGCAAGCTTTTGACCCGGTTTAACGATCATGATGTCGCCCACTTCAATCTCATCAACAGCTACCATCATTTCGTGATGCCCTCTCAGGATCAATGCTTCTTTAGGTGCGATGTTCATTAATGATTCGATGGAATTACGGGCTTTATCCATCGAATATTTTTCCAATGCTTCACTTATCGCAAATAGAATGACGACGGTAGCGCCCTCGCCCCATTCACCAAGCACTGCCGCTCCGATGATGGCAACCGTCATAAGGGTGTGCATATCAAAGCGAAGCCTTACAAGGTTTTTCAATCCATTGACAAATAATGAATATCCTCCAACTATGATTGCAGCCGCATAACCGATTACCGGCATGATGCTTCCATCAGCATATCGATTATCCAATATCCAGCTGACCAGCAATAGGAAAACCGAAAACACCACTTTAATATTTTCTTTTTGCTTCCAAAAAGGTTCCTTTTGCGTTACCTGTTCCTGTTCACCGCGGATCTTCAGGTTATCAAAGGCTCCTGCCTTTTCAATCTCTTCAATGGTCGCGCTGCCCTGTACCGCAATCTTCGAGGCACCAAAGTTGATTTTGGCATCCTTCACACCCTCTAGTTCACGGACATTGTTCTCAAATTTAGCCGCACAATTCGTGCAGGATAGACCCTGGATACGATATGTTTTCATTGGGGACTCAGCCATCGACCCTTACCTCCTGCTGATGTTCTAACGCAATGAGAATCAACTGCTTTATATGGTGATCATCCAAAGAATAAAAAGCCAACTTTCCTTCTTTTCGGTATTTTACGATTGCGTGTTTATAAAGGGTCCGAAGATGATGTGACGTTGTTGCCATCGAAGCACCAATGATATTGGCCAGATCGCACACACACAATTCCTCGTCCGTACAGAGCGCATAAGCTATCTTCGCCCTATTTTCATCGCCTATAACTTTAAACAGCTTCGACATGCTGGATATATCCACCTGGCTCATTTCTACTTGAATGCGATTAACCTTCACTTCATCATGCAGGTGAACATCACATATATCTTTCAGTTCCGTCATCTTCTCACACCTCTCATTCAAATCTTCGTTTGATTATAATATAACACAATTCCCTGAATATTCAAATCTATATTTGAATGTATTGGAATCTTTTTTCCTTCCTCCAAGTTAGTGAAAGTGGCCTATATGTCTTTATATGTAGGCCATCGTTTTTTTGTTTCACTTCAGAGTGGCTCCCCTGGAATTTTGCTGAGATGTCCTCTTTCCTATATTCAGGCGAAAAAAAAGAAGGGACATAAATTCCTTTACGCCCCTTCAATCCAATGATTTCAGTAATTACCTATCGATACCTTGATAAGTATAATATATTTAATTTAGTATTTTTTAGAAAAACTATGATATACTTAGTCAAACCTTTTTAAGCGTTTTACTTTACTTGTACCATTTACCCTGCTTATCGTTGAGCAGGGTTTTTTGTTATGTATTTTCACAAAACAAAAAAAGACAGACCCTATAACAAGGATCCGTCTTTTTTTGTTTTTGAAATTATGCTTTTTGAACGTTAGAAGCTTGAGGTCCGCGTTGACCTTGTTCTACTTCAAAAGTAACTTCTTGACCTTCGTCTAAAGATTTGAAACCTTCGCTTTGGATAGCTGAGAAATGTACGAATACGTCGTCTCCGTTTTCGCGTTCGATGAATCCAAAACCTTTTTCTGCGTTAAACCATTTTACTTTACCTTGTTCCATTGTTGTTGCCTCCTAGTGCATCTAAGCACAATGTATTACTATCCTTGCTCTAAGTCATCATCGAAAACGAAAAGTAGTACTTTTAGTATCCTTAGTACCGAACAAAAATAATTAAGACTAAGCATAACATTAAATGGTAGCGATTGCAAATGGTTTGGATAAACTTTTTCCCAGCAATTTTTAATACTCTCTCAATTCGATGAAAAAATAAGCAGTAACGAAAGTGACTCTATCTATTACACATGAACTCTTACATGCATTCATCCAAACAAAAACCTCTCGTTATAACGAAAGGTTTTTGTAAATGTTTACATCAAATATTTATTTTTCGGTAATGAACTTCTCTACCATTTCTTCTAAAATCGCCGATTCATTTGCTAAATCTTGATTTTGTTCCTTCAATCCAGTCATTATGCTACTTTGTTGAATGGCAGCTGCCGAGATTTGCTCCGTTGTTGCGACTCCTTCTTCTGAAATCGCCGCAATTTCCTGAATGGATGCCAGGCTTTCATCCGAAGACTCATTGATTTTTTTCGAATGGGCGGCTAATTGTTCCGTGCCTTTCAACAACTTCTCTACGGAATCAAATATCTTATTGAAAATCTCGCCATTGTTTTCCACTAAGGAAACACCATTTAATATATCCTGAAAACTCTCATCATTATTTTGGATGACTTTGGCTGTTTGTTCATTAATCCGCATAATGGATTCTGAAATGATATCGATGGATTCATCTGTTTGCACAGCCAATTTTTGCACCTCTTGAGCAACTACGGCAAACCCTCTGCCCGCATCCCCCGCCCGTGCCGCTTCAATTGAAGCATTCAGGGATAGCAGGTTCGTTTGAGAAGCAATCACCCTTATTAGACCAATCACTTCATTTATCTTCACTACATCCTCTTCCAGGCTCACCAAATTGGCTTTATTCGCTTGGCCGTTTTCCATGATTTTATCCATCTGGCTCGTTACATCTTGCACTTGCTTACTCCCTTGTTCAGCAAGTGTATTCGTATGCATCGTAAATTCATTCATTTCATTCGTTTGCAAGTTCATCAAACGGATTGTCTCCGATAAGTCACTGATCATATTGGAAATTCGGTCAATATGATGGGCACGTTCTTCCGAAGCTTTTGCTTCTTCCGTTGTACCCGTCACGATCTGGCCATAGGATTCCACCATCTCTTCAAAGGATTGCTGAATGGACACTGTCGTTTGATTCATCGTTTGGGCATGTTCACGGACATTCTGGATAATATGCGCCAAACTCAATCTCATATCTTCGAACCCATTTGAAAGATCGCCAATCTCATCCTGTCTACCAACGGGAATCGATTTACTTAAGTCCCCTTTTGCCATTTCATTCGTGTAACCAACAAGTTCATTGACGGGTCCCGAAATCTTTTTCCCGATGACAACGGCGCATAACACACCTAATATAATGGCACTTGCCAGAAATAAGATATTATAGAATATCATTGTGCTTTTCAATTCATCAATGAATTTTGCATCCATATCGATTCCGACAATCGCATCCGTTCCTTCGATTGGCGTAAAGTATGACTTGTGTGTACCCCACTTATCTTTATATATTTCACTTAATACATCTTCTTTTCCATTTATCGATTTTGCCTGTTCCGGCGTGAAGGGGGATTCCACCATGTAGTCCTCGCTGCCGTTCAAGGCTACAATCATGTCGGCATCGTTCTCCCGCTTCAAAACATAAACATATTCGATTCCCTTTTTATCTTTAACAAAGGCATCCAACTCCCGCTTAATCTCTTCTCCCCGTACCGAAGCCTTGCTTATCAAAGTGGGATTGAGGCTTGCTGCCAAACTGTGGGCATTTTCAGAAAGACGCTCATCGAATTGCGGAAGGACATTCTCATTGATCATTTTATTAGTACTATAGGAAAAGCAAAGGCCCATGGCCCCTGCGAAAAGTATGAAAGGAATAATATAAAACAAGAATAGTTTTGCCAATAGAGATTTTTTAGGATTCAGCTTTGAAAATCTCATTTCCATGCCCCCTTAGTTGAAAACCAGGTGTTTTACAGTCAAATATGGTATTAAATCCAAATGAAGCAATTGGAGATTTTTATTCAAATCCTCACTTCTATAAAAGATGATGGCCATGCTCCGGTCATTTTGGAAAGGAAGCTGCCTATATTCCAAAACATGTTCGAATTCATGACGAAGTCCTTCATGATCAATACGTGCAACATCTTCCAGATTGATTTCCAGTGGAACCTCTGCAAAGAAAAAACTATATATATGATCGTCCATCTCTTCCAATATCCGATTCCAATCGGGTTTCGTTCCTGAAAAATAGTGTTCATACATATTCATTCCATAGGCATGGTAACCTAGATCCGTTGTACCCGCCCCGGCAAAACGCAAGGGATTGATTTCGATGGGTATCACCCGGTTTCCTTTTTTGCGAATTTCAAAGTGTACCGGGTAATTCCTAAGTGGAAGGACCGTTTGGATATTCCTCATGAACTTTAGTGCATCATGATAGATTTCATTAATGGCCAACTTCGAAGTATAATAAATTCGATCGGAAGTATCGTAATCATCCTTGAATAGTCGCTTAAAGACATTCAAAATGACCGGTTCACCATCTTGATTGTAATAACCATCAATGGCATACTCTTCACCCTGAATCCACTCTTCCATTAAAACGGTCTGGGAACCGATCACCTCTGAATCATATAATCCATCCGAATGAAGTAAATCCGCTTTAAGCTGGTTCACGGCTATATCCCAATCCTGCTCATTCTTGACTTTGTGCACCCCTACACTTGAATAGCCAATATTGGGTTTGATAACTACCGGAAACGGTATTTGATTTTTATCCAGGTCACTTATAATGGATAAATCAATATCTTGGAAATAGAAATCAGGATATAAAGATTTCGTCAAATTTCGTACCTGACTCTTATCCTTCAATAACTTTGACCAAATGTATTCATTGCTATTCGGTTGAAAATGACCTAATAATGTTATGCCATTTTCAGAGTTTGTAAGAATTCTTTTGTCCATTTCCATGGACTTGAAAAATTCTGTATCCTTTTGAATGTTTAGCTTTTCTGATGTTAATCTGTCTCCCCATTGCCCTTGTTCCAGCACTGGAATTTGCTTTTCCTCTAACACCTTTAGAAGAATTGGCGACACAATGGACTCATTCAAAATAATCATTTTTTCCACCTAACTTATACTGTTTTTTGTATCTCCATATTTAATCGGTTAAAACCGGTAAGTTTTTAGCTTATATAGGTATTTATTATTAAAAATCAAGCTATTACTATATCTTTTTACCTATCCGACCTAGTCTTGAGATTCTTACACATCTCCCTTACCGTTAACCATCGAATATTTAATTTTCTTGTATCTTCATAAAAAAAAGCCGACACTATTTTAAGTGTCCGCCATATTTTTTCAACTTTATTATTCAGAAAAGGTTCACCAGAATTTTCGTGGAATAACTAAGACTAGTTCATATTCAATTCATAACTTCTTTATATACTTCTCTGTAATGAAAATCAAGAAAGGATGTATTTTACATATGTCAGAAGCAAAAAATCAAAAAGGATGGCGCCAGTTCATTCGGTTGGTTCAACAGACGAAGCCTTCTAAACTAATGATAGGGATTGCATTAGCATTAAGCCTAGGTACAACGGGTGTAGGTTTATTAGTCCCTTTATTCACAAAAAATCTAATTAATGATTTTTCAATCAGTTCACTAAGCACTGAACGGATCACACTTCTCGTTCTTGCCATCATTGTTCAAGCATTGGCCAGTGGATTTTCCATCTATTTATTAAATCGGATCGGTCAATCTGTAGTGGCGGGTATCCGCGATCAACTATGGAAAAAATTACTCATATTACCCGTGAGTTATTTTGATGAACATCCATCGGGGGAAACAGTCAGCCGAATGACAAATGATACAACTGTAGTTAAGGGATTAATTTCTGAACACCTCTCAAATTTCGTTACTGGAATCATTTCCATCGTAGGCTCCATGATCGTGTTATTCGTATTGGATTGGAAAATGACATTATTGATGTTCACTGTAATTCCACTCTCTGTGTTGATATTAATGCCATTAGGGAAAAAAATGCATAAAATTTCAAAAGGGATGCAGGACGAGACAGCAAGCTTCACCGCAGTCCTTCAGCAGGTGCTAACGGAAATACGCCTTGTTAAAGCTTCGAATGCAGAAGCTTTGGAATATCAAAATGGAAAAAAAGGAATCCATAAATTATTTCAATTCGGATTAAAAGAGGCAAAAATCCAAGCGTTGATTGCGCCGCTAATGAGTTTTGTCATGATGGCATTACTCGTGCTGATTTTAGGTTATGGGGGAATGCGCGTTTCTTCAGGAGCCCTGACAGCTGGAGCTCTAGTTGCATTCATCATGTATCTTTTCCAAATAATCATGCCAATGGCTCAATTAGCCAGTTTCTTTACACAATTCCAAAAAGCAACGGGTGCAACAGAGCGCATCATTTCCATTCTGGATTCAGTGGAGGAAGAAGATGCGAAGCAGCCAGTTCAAAATATAAGTCAATCAATCAGCGTGGAGAACCTGAACTATAGTTATAATAATGGAGAACAGGTACTTAAAGATATAAGCTTTAACGTTGAAGCCGGAAAGGTCACTGCAATTGTCGGCCCAAGCGGCAGCGGAAAAACGACCCTTTTTTCGTTATTCGAGCGTTTCTACAAACCACAGCAAGGGTCCATTTCCATAGGTGGGAAATCCATAAATGATTTCACACTGCTTTCATGGAGAAGCCAGATTGGATATGTTTCACAAGAAAGCCCGATTGTATCAGGTACAATTCGAGATAATATTTGTTATGGCATCGATCGGGATATAACGGATGGGGAATTAAATCAAGTGGCTAAAATGGCGTATGCAGATCAGTTCATTTCTGAGCTTCCGAACGGGTATGATACAGAGGTTGGTGAAAGGGGCATGAAATTATCAGGCGGTCAAAGACAAAGAATCGCGATCGCTCGTGCATTTTTAAGAAACCCTAAAATATTAATGCTTGATGAAGCTACCTCCAGCCTAGACAGCAAATCAGAAAAAGTGGTTCAACAGGCATTGAATGATTTAATGAAAGGCCGAACAACAATAGTCATCGCCCACCGCCTATCGACCGTTATCGGTTCAGATCAAATCATCTTCCTTGAAAAAGGGAAAATAACAGGCAGCGGAACACATAAAGAGCTATATAATACGCATTCACTATATCGCGAATTTGCTGAACAGCAGTTGCACAAACTTGAACTGGCCTAATTCACCGAAAGGAAAGAAGAAGGATGACAAAAATATTGATAGTCGGATGATGCACATATTCGCGAACTTATAAACCTGTTGTTAAGAAAAGAAGGATTCGATTTATATGAAGCCTCAGATGGAGATTATGATGCCTAACATGGATGGATGGCAATTATGCAAGGAGTTACGGGAATTTAGTGATATCCCCCTTTTAATGCTGACTGCAAAAGGGGAAACAACACAGAAAGTAAAAGGTTTCGGGCTTGGGGCAGATGATTATCTTGTAAAGCCATTTGAACCGATCGAATTGGTTCTGAGAATAAAGGCATTACTAAAACGCTATAAAATCACTATTTCACAAACATTAAATATCGGTGAATTAAAGATGAATCGCAACACACATGAAATTTCATTCAAAAAACAGGAATATACGATTCCCTTAAAAGAATTCGAATTGTTGTTTAAATTAGCAAGCTATCCTGGAAAAACTTTTTCCAGGGAAGATCTTATCGAAGACATTTGGGGCTATGATTATGAAGGTGATGAACGAACTGTCGATGTTCATATTAAAAGAGTACGAGAACGGTTTTCAGAATCGGAATTCCCCTTCCGGATTAAAACGATTTGGGGCTTGGGCTACCGTTTGGAGATAACGAGATGAGAAGCAATCGATTTTTCAAACAAATGCTTGGCACGTTGTTTTTTGTTACGTTTATTTCAATTTGCTTTTCCGCCGGTTATTATATCATTGAACTATTGCCCTTAAGGTTAACCGATTATGTTCGGTTTCTGGTCACTATCATGATAAGCATCGCAATCATGATATCCATCGGTTATCTTATCCGCGCTATCCATCACAATAAACGGGTAAATATTTACCTCGAGATCATAGATGCCTTAAGGAAAATAGCAAATGGCGATTATAATGTACAATTGGATTTTAAAACGGGCAAGAAAAATGAAATGACGGATATCATTAACCACTTCAATCACATGGCCATCTTTGATTAACATTTATTTCATTGTCAGGAAAAGAACATACATCAAAAACAACAATATAATATATCCATCAAAGAATTTAACTTTTTCACTTTGAAATTGATTATTTTTTCTTACCTTTATAAATAGAAAAGTTAATATAGATAGAAAAAATATTAAACCTGTTATGGTAGTAATTGGAGACACCATTACTTTAAAATACGTTTCAAATGGGCACTTTAATAGAGGTTCAGCTCACCCTTAATAACCCGCTTTTTTTATTTCCGCCAAAAAGTTGAACAGTCTTCCTTATCAAAAATATTAAACTCTATCATTTTCTCAAGTAATGAGTAATCAACCGGACTGTCCCACTTGATACGTACCAACTGCTTGGTGTGATCATAGCCAGCCTGCACGATTTCATCAGAAAAATGATCGATCCCTGCCTTTTCAGGGGCAACAGCCAAATGATGTTTGGCTACGCTAAAGCCAATAATATATGTGTCATGATCGGTAAACATAGGCTGATTCCACGCAATCTTCGGCATTAGATTTGGAAATTTCTTAGTTACCCAAGCCAAGACTTCTTCCGTTCGTTCCCTATGTTGCGGGTTATCAATATTCGCTAAAAACTCTGCAAAGACTTCCATGTCATTCTCTCCTAAATTAAAAAAATTTTTATGAAGACTTCATTTTCAACATCGCCTAAATTTAATGCCAATACGGGTTTCTTTCAACAATGCACCATAGGAAGATCATTAACATTGCTCTAATGGATGCCATGATTACCTACTGATGGATTTGATAGATTGCATTACACTGCCACCGATTCTTATTACCTCGGTCTTCTAATCCACTTGTCAACTTGAGAGGTTCTCGTTGTTTTAAACATAAAAAATACCCCTTTGGCTAATCATAGCCAAAGGGGTAAAGCTTCGCAACTTTTCATAATCTACATTGCATTCATTCAAACTTACTCAACCGTTACACTTTTCGCAAGATTACGCGGTTTATCCACGTCACATTCGCGGTGCAAGGCTGCGTAGTAAGAAATGAGCTGCAGCGGGATAACAGAGATAAGGGGTGTTAATAGTTCATTCACTTCTGGGATGACGAAACGGTCATCCTCTTCTTCAAGCCCCTTCATGGAAATGATGCAAGGGTTGGCGCCTCGGGCAACCACTTCCTTCACATTACCACGGATGCTTAGGTTGACGCCTGCTTGCGTAGCAAGTGCTATGACAGGTGTACCTTCTTCAATCAAGGCGATCGTTCCATGTTTAAGCTCTCCGCCAGCAAAGCCTTCAGCCTGGATGTATGAAATTTCCTTCAGCTTAAGGGCCCCTTCAAGCACGACATAGTAGTCAAGGGAACGGCCGATGAAGAAGCAGTTTCTCGTTACGGACAAATATTCACGGGCAATGTCTTCCATCTCTTCTTTCGAATCACATAGGGCTTCCATCGCCGTCGCAACGATTCCAAGCTCTTTTACAAGGTCGAAACCATACTCCATGTTACGGAATTGGCCAGTTACATTTGCCAAGATTGATAAGACTGCCACTTGGGCTGTGTAGGCCTTTGTAGAGGCAACGGCAATTTCAGGGCCAGCATGCAGCAAGAGCGTATAATCCGCTTCACGTGACAATGTGGAGCCAGGTACGTTCGTGATGGTCAGGGCTTTATGACCAAGCGCTTTGATGGACACTAATACGGCACGGCTATCTGCAGTTTCACCACTTTGTGAAATGAAGATGAATAACGGTTTTTTCGATAATAACGGCATATTGTAAGTGAATTCTGATGCCACATGTACCTCAACCGGAATTTCAGTCATTTTTTCGATGAATTGCTTACCAATCAACCCTGCATGATAGCTGGTTCCGCAAGCAATGATATAAATACGGTCAGCCTCACTTACGGCTTCAGTAATGTTATAATCGATTGCAAGTTTACCTTCTTCATTTTGGTATGCTTGAATGATTTTACGTATGACAGCTGGCTGCTCGTCGACTTCCTTGAGCATATAGTGAGGATACGTACCTTTTTCTATATCACTCGCATCCAGTTCAGCAGTGTATGGAGCACGCATAACTTCTTCATTGGAAAGGTTCTTGATCGTTACCTTTTCATTTGTCACGATAACCATTTCCTTATCCATCAACTCAAGGAATTGATCTGTGACTTGCAACATCGCCATTGCATCCGAAGCGACAACGTTAAAGTCTTTTCCGACGCCGATCAGCAGCGGGCTTTTATTTTTTGCGACTAAGATGGTTTCATCATTTTCAGCATCCAATAGGGCAATTGCATATGAACCCTCTAATAGAGTGAGTGTTTGACGGAACGCCTCTTCCACTTCCATGCCCTCGTTCACGAACTTCTCTATCAGTTGAACGATGACTTCCGTATCCGTGTCACTTTTAAAGGCAACATCCTTCAAATATTCACGTTTTAGAATCGCATAGTTTTCAATGACCCCATTATGAACTAAAGTCAATCGACCTGAATTACTTTGGTGAGGATGGGCATTTTCACGGCTTGGCACACCATGGGTGGCCCAGCGCGTATGTCCAATTCCGATATGTGCCATAGTATTTTCATCCACGGCTGCTCGTAAGTCCGCGATTCTTCCCTTTTCCTTAAAGATTGTCACGCCTGCTTCATTTCTCACAGCAATCCCTGAAGAGTCATAACCGCGATATTCAAGTTTTTCAAGACCTTTTAATAAAATTTCCTTTGCATCGTTAAGTCCAATATATCCAACAATTCCACACATAATTTCTGTTCCTCCAACCGATTCGAGGGAACAGGAATGCACGGGGGCATCCCTGCCCCCTCATCTCTGATATATATTTTTATAAAGGAAATGCCCTAAAGCACTTTTCCCATTGTGCACTTCCAACCCTTTGTGCAGTAAGTTGCCCTACTGTTTTAAGATTGGAATTATTGCGGCTGTGCACTTCAGCCGGGAGGTATCCGCCGATATTCGATAAACCTCCTCCTCGTCAACTAAGCCATTTCTCGTCCAGACTTAGTTCAGGCGCTTTTGTGAATCCGTTTCTCCTTGCCTACCCTCCTTTTTAAAACAACCATTTTCAAGAAAATGAGTTGTAAATCAGGATAATCATACCTTAAACAAGGGATATAGGTCAATTCTTTATTACCAAGACCTGCAAAAAAGAACTTCTTTATAAAAATATGCATAAAAGGAAATTTCGTTCCTTTTATGCATAGGATTGGTTATTCGTTTATTCCCATTTCCGCTCTTACAACTGCGACGATGCGATCTACATAATTAGTGCATTCCTCAACTGTCGGTGCTTCAGCCATAACACGGACTAGCGGTTCAGTACCGGATGGTCTCACCAAAATACGGCCATTTCCGTTCATTTCCCCTTCAACAGCCTCGATGACTTCCTGTACCTTTTCATTATCGGTTACAGCGTGTTTATCGGTAACTCTGACATTGATCAGCGTTTGTGGATATTTCTTCATCTCGCCAGCAAGCTCCGATAAGGTTTTTTGGGTATCGCTCATGATGTTCACAAGCTGTAAGCCCGTCAATAAGCCATCACCTGTCGTGTTATAGTCCAGGAAGATGATATGTCCGGATTGTTCACCGCCAAGGTTATAGCCGCCTTTTCGCATCTCCTCGACCACATAGCGATCCCCCACTGCCGTCTGGGCGCTTTGTATGCCATGCTCTTCAAGACCTTTATAAAAACCAAGGTTGCTCATGATCGTAGAAACCACTGTTCCCTGTTTAAGACGGTTATTTTCTTTCAAGTATTTCGCACAGATATACATGATTTGGTCGCCGTCCACTATATTTCCTTTTTCATCTATGGCAATGACACGGTCTCCGTCACCATCGAAAGCAAGTCCAACATCCGCACCTTTTTCTTTTAAGAATTCAGCAAGTGCTTCAGGGTGGGTGGAACCTACCTTATCATTAATGTTCAAGCCATTAGGCGATGCCCCCATTGTAGAGATGTCTGCATCAAGATCTGCAAACAGATGCATAGCCAAGGCAGAAGTCGCCCCATGTGCACAATCAAGAGCAACATGAATGCCTGTAAAGTCTTCATCCACTGATTGTTTCAAGTACTGGAGATACTTTTGCCCTCCTTCGAAATAATCGTTCAAATGGCCTAAATCTCCGCCAACCGGGCGTGGAAGTTCATCCTTTTCCATATCTAATAGTGCTTCAATTTCCGCTTCTTGATCATCGGATAACTTAAACCCATCCGGTCCAAAGAATTTAATGCCATTATCCGCTACCGGATTATGCGAAGCGGATATCATGACACCTGCTTCAGCACTTAAGGCCTTTGTTAAATAGGCAACTCCCGGTGTCGAAATGACCCCAAGGCGCATCACTTCAGCCCCAATGGATAAAAGACCGGCAACAAGCGCACCTTCCAGCATTTCACCTGAAATACGAGTATCGCGCCCTATCAGCACTTTGGGTTTTTCTGTATTTCTAGTAAGAACATAGCCACCAAAACGGCCTAGTTTAAATGCCAACTCCGGTGTTAATTCGCTATTCGCTATACCCCTTACTCCGTCTGTTCCAAAATATTTACCCATCTTTATCGCTCCTTCTTCGAATCGTTACTGAATTAAATGATGATGTTAAAGCAGGTCATGTCTCTTCGTCTTTTTGTGTGATGGTGACCGAAATCGTTTCAGAATCCAGTTCCCATTCCATTCCCTCAGGCACTGATACCGCCAAATCCACATCATGCGTACCTTCATCTAAATTACTCACATCTACTGTAAGATTAATGTCGTCTTTAGTTATTTTCTTCAAATCATCCGCCTCACCAAGCAAAGTGATGCTAGTTACATCGGATTCCAATTCGGCATCTTGGTCATCCTGTATGCCCACAGGCACAATTTGTATATTGTTAAAAGTTTTAGACTCAATGGCAGCCGTTTCATCTTTTTCTTTTTCTGCTTCTTCTTCGACTACTTGCTCTTCTTGTTTTTGTTCAGTTTCAGGTTCTTCCTCTTCTACGACTGGCTCTGCACTCTCTTCATCCACATCAACTTTCTCGGTGCGAATCTTGACCTTTACCTTACCCAAGGACATTTTTTGTACACTTTCCGGTTTATTAAGATCGAGTTCCAGTTCTGTATCACCATCGATTTTCGAGATATTTACAGGAAGATTTATTTCATCTATTTTCTCCAGGTCCGATTCCGAACCGAATAATGTGACCTCTTTTGGGTCGACACTCATACTTGTGATCCTGATGCCATCCTTTGTCTTGCCAGTTTGCTTCGGTTCTATCGAAACCGTCTTGGAAGGAATGCTCACTTTTAAGGAAACGGCAACTGAAGATGGCTCGATCGTGACATCCAGCTTATTCAAGTCCCTGTCCAGGGCTTTAACGGTTGCCTTGGCGTTCACCGTTTCGCTAAGTCCCTTACTTATTTCAAGGTTTGCCTTTACATACGAAATTTGTTCAATCGCATCTTTAGCACCCGTTATTTTGACAGTTTTCGGGCTGACTGTTGGCTGACCAGCGGTATACCCCTCTTCAAGTAAAGAGCTATTATACTCGGCTTCAACGGAGAATTCCTTCGTCACCCGTTCCTGAACGTTGACTTCGGCATATTCCGGATCGATCGTCGCCACTAACTTTTCATTCAACTCACTTATTTTAAATGTGACAGTTCTGTCCCCCATTGAGATTGCAGGATCAGAAAGGTCTACATACACTTTAAAGTCCCTTTGGTTTTTCGCATTTATCAAGAGGCTTTTTGCTCCCTTAAGCGTAACATCAACCGTCTCCGGCACTCCGCTCACCACTAGATTCTCACGGTCATAGTAGACTTCAACCGGTACATTTTCGATGGTCTCCGTACTGATTTCAGGGGCTGTCGATAAACCAAGCGATTTTTTATCCGACTCCATCTCAAAGTTAATGGAAATGAACAAAAGTGCTGCCAAGGCAAAAGCTACGATTCTCATAAACCAAGCGCTATTGGTGAATTTATCCATTCTTTTTCCCCCTCCAGTTAAAGATGCTTGAGGAAGTTGATTTGATGTTTTCCACTACCAGTTCACTTGTAAGCATGGCCTTAAATGATTCTTGATTCAAATCCCGGTAAAGTTCCCCGTTTTTAGTGACGGATATTCCTCCCGTTTCTTCTGAAACGACAATCGTAAGACTATCCGTAACTTCACTCATGCCTATGGCTGCCCTATGCCGTGTGCCAAGTTCCTTTGAAATGAATGGACTCTCTGATAATGGCAAATAGCAGGCTGCAGCCGCCACCTGGTTATTTTGCAAAATAACTGCGCCATCATGGAGCGGCGTATTCGGGATGAAGATATTAATGAGCAGTTCTGAAGAAATATAGGATTTTAGGGGGATCCCCGTTTCAACATAATCCCCAAGCTCCGTACCTTTTTCTATCGTAATCAAGGCTCCTATACGCCTTTTTGCCATATAGGTGGACGCCTTTAGGATTTCTTCGACTAAACGCTCTTGCTGATTCTCTTCTGGAACGGTGCCCCTTGCAAAGAGCTTCCCGCGTCCTAATTGTTCAAGTGCCCTTCTCAGTTCAGGTTGAAAAATGACGAGAATCGCCAATACTCCCCAATTCATGACTTGTGCCATTAACCATCCGAGTGTATTGAAACCAAACAGGTTGCTTAAGCTTTTTACAATGACAATTACAAAAATTCCTTTTAGCAGCTGAATAGCCTTCGTGCCTCGAATAATAGTTAACAATTTATATATCACAAACCATACAAGGAGAATATCAATGAAATTTACTACATAGTCCCAAACAGTCAAATTGGTTAAAGACATGTTGTTTCCTCCAGTCAGTATTACTCCAAATACCAATTACAATCTTTATACGATAACCTTAATAGTATACCATTTTTTAAATGATACATCTAAAAACTAGTGTGAGAAATTTACATAGGAAAAAAGGATCATGAAAAATGATTCCCCTTTACTTTAAAAAATAAAGCTGAGCGAAGTCACCGTAAGTGAAAAACGGTGCCCCCTCCCAGCTTCTATTCCTTATTCCTTTTTCTCCTCTTTAGCAGGAACCAACGAGGTTGCAGTGTCCTTTACTTTATACCACATCCACTCAAAAGCTTGGTCAATAACATGGATGCTCCCAGTCACATTCCCTGCTTTAGACATATATTTATGCCCATTTATGACTGTTACATCTCCCTCTACTTCACCATCTATTTGAATGTTACCATTTTGAACTACCACATTTCCCTTGATTGTCTCACCCTCAGGCACAATCACCGTTTCACCATCGACCACTAAGTTAGGCTGCTTTGATACTGAAAAATGTTCGTCCTGATTATAAGTGGAAAAAACAGATCCTGTCATCAATATGATGAACATCGCTGCCGCTGTCATGAAGGGATGGCTTTTGAACCAACGTTTGGCACCTGTTGTTTTCGTTTCCTTTGGCAATTGAGCCATAACCTTTGCTGTAAAGTCATCCGGGGCCTTTATATGGGAAGTGCTTTGTACAAGAGCGACCGCCTTTTTCATTTCATGAAAGTAATCCCGGCATTCAGCACAGTTATGCAAGTGCTCCCGTAAAACTTCTTTATGCTCCGGTTTGATGTCCTCATCTAAATAATCATGCATATATTCAATGATTTCCTCATGGCAGTTCATTTTTCTCACCTTCTTTTTATAAATGGCGTAGTTGTTTACGCAAGGCTTCCCGACCGCGATGTATCCTCGTCTTAACCGTACCGACCGGCAAATCGAGTATTTCACTGATTTCCTTTAATGATAACTCTTCAATATACTTCAATACGATTACCGATCGGTATTTCTCGGGCAATTTCATTATTTCCACTTGAATCGTTTCCTGCAGTTCTAAAGATTCAACTTCTTCCTCGGGTTTCGCCATATCCGATGCAATTTGGGAATACATATTCAATCCCTCTGTTCCTGCCACCTCTGCATCCAGATAGTAGTCCGGTTTTTTCTTGCGAAGCCGGTCAATACAAAGATTGGTCGCAATCCGATATAACCATGTAGAAAATTTCATAGTTATATTGAAACTCCGAATATTCACGTAGGCCCTTACAAAGGCCTCTTGTGCCAAATCTTCTGCTTCTTGCCTGTTTCCGAGCATCCTGAAACATATTTGGAAAACTTTGTCCTTGTAAATTTCGACAACTTCCCCAAATGCATTATGGTCTCCCTTTAATACTTGATTAATTCTCTCTTTAATGAGTGCATCCATTTTCCGGTATTACCCCCGCTCATGCGGCTATACGATTACTACGAATCGTAAGCTAAAAGGTTTCAAAAACTTAATACATTAATTTTAACAAAGTTTTACATTTTATGTTTAAGAAAAAAAAAACAGGGCTATATAGTAAGAAATTGTAAAATTCAAGGGAGTGATTCTATATGACTGCTGAACAAATTTTAGACCATATTGAACAATACAGACAGAAGATGATGTTTTTGGCTTCCCGTTCTTCGATGGTGGATAATGAGGTTGTTGAAGTTAGCAGCAAACTGGATTCTTTAATCATCCAATACATCCATTTAACTAAAAATGGAGATCTCACAGACAGACGTGGTCTCAAGTGAATACGGATATACGATTGCAACCATCTATCTATAACTATGTTCCTGTTACATACACCCTGGAAAATAAACCTACGTCTTCTAGCATATAAAAAACAGTAACCCATTACAAGCCGGTTACTGTTTCTTTTAATTTTCAGTTATAATAATTTTTCTCCAAATAGCGAACCCATTAGGGCCACGGCAACGATCGCCGTCTTATTTCGCTCATCTAAAATGGGATTCACCTCTACGAATTCAGCTGATGTAATCAAGTTGGATTCCGCAAGCATTTCCATAGCCAAATGACTTTCCCGATAGCTTATACCACCAATGACCGGTGTCCCCACTCCGGGTGCATCTGCTGGGTCAACTCCATCCAAATCCAATGAAAGGTGGACGCCATCCGTTCTTTCCCTTAGGTAATCAATGCATTCTTCCATGACCCGTGTCATTCCCAAACGGTCGATCTCATGCATCGTGAATACCTTAATCCCTTTCTCACGGATAAGTTCTTTTTCCCCTTCATCCAATGACCTTGCCCCAATTATTACGATGTTTTCCGGTTTCACTTTTGGAGCAAAACCATGGATATTGATTAAGTCCGGATGTCCAAGCCCAATACTGACAGCCAGGGGCATACCGTGTATATTCCCGGATGGTGAAGTATCTTCCGTATTTAAATCCCCGTGTGCGTCGTACCAAATCACACCTAATTTTTCATAGTGCTTTGCGACTCCTGCCAGTGTACCTATGGCTATCGAATGGTCTCCTCCCAATACAAGCGGAAAGGAGCCTCCTTCTATTATTTCATCAACTTTTGTGGCAAGCAGGGTGTTACCCTTTGCTACAAGCTGTAAGTTTTTTAGATTTGTCCCAGGCTCATCTGCATTTTCAGGACGCCCCACGATTATATCCCCTAAATCCTCTACTTCTATATTCAACCTTTCAAGCCGCTCGACAATCTCTGCGCAGCGAATGGCACTAGGTCCCATATCAACCCCTCGCCTTGCTTGACCAAGGTCCATAGGCAACCCGATGACGGAAATTTTCTGAATAGACATACAATTCCCCCTTTCCACCATTTTATATCGTATATGCCGGTTGGTTCAACTCGACATTTCCATGTATAAAGATGCACGTTTTCCTATCACATATGTTTTTGGTGAAAAAAGATCTTTCTTGCGATTAGTATACCCAACTATGCCTTAAACAAAAAAAAGTCTTAAACCATTTTTGGCTTAAGACGTAAGTTTTGGTGTATGTAGTTGATGGTGGAGCCTAGCGGGATCGAACCGCTGACCTCCTGCGTGCAAGGCAGGCGCTCTCCCAGCTGAGCTAAGGCCCCTAAGGGATATGAAATATATTAAGCGGAAGACGGGATTCGAACCCGCGACCCCAACCTTGGCAAGGTTGTATTCTACCACTGAACTACTTCCGCAAATGGCTGGGCTAGAAGGGATCGAACCTTCGCATGACGGAATCAAAATCCGTTGCCTTACCGCTTGGCTATAGCCCAATATATGATATGCAATAATTAATATTCAACAAAATAAAAAGGTGGTAATCATATAATTCCCCAATAAAGAGAATATATAACTGATCCACAGGATTTTATTAAAATGGTGGAGGGGGGCAGATTCGAACTGCCGAACCCGAAGGAGCGGATTTACAGTCCGCCGCGTTTAGCCACTTCGCTACCCCTCCGCAATATATGGTTGTAAATGGTGCCGGCAAGAGGACTTGAACCCCCAACCTACTGATTACAAGTCAGTTGCTCTACCAGTTGAGCTACACCGGCAAGTAAAGAATTAAAATGGTGGAGGATGACGGGATCGAACCGCCGACCCTCTGCTTGTAAGGCAGATGCTCTCCCAGCTGAGCTAATCCTCCGGATTAATGATTTAAAATGGTGACCCGTACGGGATTCGAACCCGTGTTACCGCCGTGAAAGGGCGGTGTCTTAACCGCTTGACCAACGGGCCGAACTGTTTTGTGTTCATAGATAGATTGGGAAGCTCCCAAGCGGATTCGAACCGCTGACCTCTTCCTTACCATGGAAGTGCTCTACCTACTGAGCTATGGAAGCATATGGCTCCGCAGGTAGGACTCGAACCTACGACCGTTCGGTTAACAGCCGAATGCTCTACCACTGAGCTACTGCGGAATAATATAATGTTTCCTAAAACCCATTTAAAGATTTAAATGAACAGCCTGGCAACGTCCTACTCTCACAGGGGGAAACCCCCAACTACCATCGGCGCTGAAGAACTTAACTTCCGTGTTCGGAATGGGAACGGGTGTGACCTCTTCGCCATCATTGCCAGACTATATTCATTTTTGAAGAAATTTTCATTCCTTCAAAACTAGATAATAAGAAGGTATTTCATTTTTTTAAAGCGTTGGTTAAGTCCTCGATCTATTAGTATCAGTCAGC
>NZ_JBIWEV010000010.1:0-77309 GCF_044762725.1 Peribacillus sp. NPDC096447 | reverse complement strand
GAAGGCGGCCGTCCATACGCTCCTACTGCTCAAAATGCTTGGCAAATGGGTGAGCTTGTTGGTTACAACCTATTCGCAGCCTTTGAAGGCAAGAAACTTGAAGCATTTTCACCTGTAAACTCAGGTACACTTGCGAGCCTTGGCCGTAAGGATGCGGTGGCAACGGTTGGGGCCAATAATACGTCCCTTAAAGGCCTTCCTGCTACATTGATGAAAGAAGCAAGTAATGTTCGCTATCTATCACACATTAAAGCCCTATTCAGCTTGGCTTATTAATTCATGATCGCTGTGACATATTCACGGTACATGCCCTTTATTCCCATTTGGGAGTAAGGGGCATTTTTCATTTAAGAAAAGGCGGACACCCCACTTGAAGGGTCCCCCCATAACTCTACATCACTATGTTTCTCTCCGCCATTTTTATTAGCCCGTTTGTCGTTAACCAACGTTCAAGTTTGTACCATACTGCATATCATGAAATTAACCTTATTAAAGGAGGGGTCTTTATGCCGAAAGGAAAAAAAGGAAAAGGCGGCTCATCTGGCAGCGGTAGCAGCAGCAGCAGCAGCAGCAGCAGCTGTAGCTCATCTACTGGCAGCAAGTCTACTGGCAGCAAGTCTACTGGCAGCAAGTCCACTGGCAGCAAGTCCACTGGCAGCAAGTCCACTGGCAGCAAGTCCACTGGTAGCAAGTCCACTGGCAGCAAGTCCACTGGCAGCAAGTCCACTGGCAGCACTTCCACTGGCAGCACTTCCACTGGCAGCACATCCACTTCAAGTACATCGACTGGATGTGGAAAGAAAAAAAGAAGAAGATAGATAGTTAAATCTAAAAAGCTTCAACTTGATCAATCTGTGATTGATTAAGTTGAATTTTTTCATACATTACATGTTTTTGCTTGACCATAATACATCTTCAAGAAAGGAAGGTGAGTGTATGCCTTATCATATTCCATCTTATTTCTTAATGATTGAAGAAGAAGATCTAGAAGATTTACGTGCGGACGTATGGAGTAATGACCCCATTCCCGCCTATTTGAAAGTGGAAAACGACATTTATGATATCGATATTGCCTATCGGGGCTCTTATACCCGAAAATTCAGGAAAAGATCCTATTGGATTGATTTCATCGACCCAGAAAAATTCTTTGGCGCCCACAAAATCCATCTCAATGCCGAATACAAAGATCCTTCCCTCATTCGCAATAAACTCTCACTCGATTACTTCCAAGACCTTGGAGTTCTTTCCCCCTATAGCCAGCATATTGACTTATACCGTAACGGCTCTTGTAAAGGGGTATATTTACAACTGGAGTCCGTTGATGAATTCTTTTTGGAAAAAAGAGGACTTCCTGCCGGCCCCATTTATTATGCAGTCAACAATAGTGCCAACTTTTCATTGGAAAGGGATGGGAAACCGAAAGATTCCCTTGTATCAGGCTATAAACAAGCGTTTGGAAAACCGTCCGACGATGAATACCTTATTGAATTGATCAGAAAAATCAATACCACCCCGCTTGCCAAATTTCCTGAAGAAGTCTCGCAGCATCTTGATATCCATAAATACTTACGCTGGCTGGCTGGAGCTGTATGTACAATGAATAACGACGGTTTCACCCATAACTATGCATTATATCGCAATAGTGAAACAAACTTATTTGAAATCATTCCTTGGGATTATGATGCCACTTGGGGACGCAAAGTCAGTGGCGGGATCATGGAGCACACATATGTCCCCATTGGAGGAAAAAGGACAAATCACCTTAGTCATCTTCTCTTGCAGGTTCCGGAATACCGTAAGTTCTACAAAGACCTCTTGGTTGAACAATTGGAAACCACATTTACTGTGAATCACATGGAAAATAAAGTATTATCACTGCACCAGGCGATACGCCCCCACATCCTTCTTGATCCATATAAAAAGAATAAAGTGGATCTATTTGATAAGGAACCGGAATTCATCTTCGAATTCATTCGCAATCGCAGTGATTACTTAAATAAGCACCTTGGTGACCTAGATGAAACAAAACTGAAAGCCAAGCAGGACTGGAAAAAAGCCATTGAGGCCGTATCACCAATCTG
This sequence comes from Peribacillus sp. NPDC096447, assembly GCF_044762725.1. Lineage (NCBI taxonomy): Bacteria > Bacillati > Bacillota > Bacilli > Caryophanales > Bacillaceae > Peribacillus > Peribacillus sp. NPDC096447. Next base: position 75,228 of record NZ_JBIWEV010000010.1, on the reverse strand, counting down.
TATTAAAAATACGGGGAAATATGGCAGGGGAATATATGCGGTAAGGGATATTAAAAAGGATGAACTCATCGAGGCATCACCTGTCATCATTTCACCGAAAAGCGAATGGAAATATTTAAAGAAAACGTCACTCTTTCATCACTGTTTCTATTGGGGAGATGACGATGAAACGGCCATTGCCTTAGGAAATGGATCGCTATTCAATCATTCATACACTCCGAATGCGACGTATGATAATAATTTAGATGATTTAACGATAGACTTTTATGCACATAAAGACATAAAGGCTGGCGAGGAAATCACGATCAATTACAACGGTGAAATTGATGATAAATCTCCCTTATGGTTCGATGTCATCGAGTAAGATTTTAAAGAATCCATTTTGAAAGTCCAAAATGGATTCTTTCATTTTACCTTTACATTTTTTTCGGCGCGGAAATTCCCAATAAACTTAGCGCATCCTTCAATACAATCGCTACTGAAAAAGCGAATGAGAGTTTCATTTGTTTCCATTCATCTTCAACGAGGATTTTTGTATGTGCATAATACTTATTGAATGCACGCGATAAATGCAAGCTGAATTTCGCGATTTGTGATGGGTCCGCTTGTTCAAACGATTTTTGGACAATGCTCGGATATTGCTCCAGCAGCTGGATGACTGGCCACGCATATTCACCTAAAGCGTCAAAAGTGATGGCCTGCTCGTTAAATTCACCTTTTTCAAGCAATGAGGAAATTCGCGCATATGTGTACTGTACATATGGACCCGTTTCTCCCTCAAAATTCATCATTTGTTCCAAAGAAAAATCAATATCGTTCATGCGGTTATTTTTTAAATCATTAAAAATTACCGCTCCGACACCGACCTGTCTTGCAACCAGTTCTTTCTGTTCAAGCGCTTGATTTTTTTCTTCAATATTGCGCTTCGCAGTTTCGATCGCCTCTGCCAATACATCCGCAAGGAGCACGACTTTCCCTTTACGTGTCGACATTTTCTTACCGTCTTTTAACATCATGCCAAAAGCTACGTGCTGTAAGTCTTTTGACCATTCATACCCCATTTTTTCAATGACGTTAAAGAGTTGTTTAAAGTGCAGGGATTGTTCGTTTCCGACAACATAAAATGTTTTCTTCGCCTCATACTGTTTTTTACGATACATGGCTGCAGCTAAATCACGCGTGGCATAAAGTGTCGCACCATCCGTTTTCGTAATCAAACAAGGCGGCATATCTTCCAATTGCACGACATAGGCACCTTCGGATAGGGCAAGTAAGCCTTTTTCTTTTAGTTCCCCGACAACCGCATCCATTTTGTCATTGTAAAACGCTTCGCCGGCATAGGAATCAAAACGGATGCCCAATAAATCATAAATCGTCTCAAACTCTTTTAGAGACGCATCCCTGAACCATTTCCACAATGCCAATGCTTCCTCGTCCCCATCTTCAAGCGACTTGAAGCTTGCGCGTGCTTGTTCATTCAACGATTCATCACTTTCGGCTCTATCATGGAACTTCACATAGATTTTCAATAATTCCTGAATCGGCGAAGCTTCTATCGCCTCTTTGTCGCCCCATAGCTTATACGCGACAATCAACTTGCCGAATTGCGTGCCCCAATCTCCTAAATGATTAATACGCACGGCATTGTAGCCATTTTTTTCGGCGATGTTAGCCAGTGCATTCCCTATGACCGTTGAGCGTAAGTGCCCCATGGAAAAAGGTTTGGCAATATTCGGGGAGGAATAATCAATCACGACATTTCCCTGTACAGGCTGCATCGAACCATACTGATCCTTTTCACTTAATACCGTTTGCAGCACGTTTTCCGTCACCAGCTGTTGATTGACGAAGATATTCAGATAACCACCCACAACGTTCACTTCTTGGATCAACTTACTATTTAATTGTTGGGCTATTTCAGACGCAATCACCTGAGGCGACTTTTTGAATTTTTTCGCAAGAGTAAAGCATGGAAAGGCGACATCACCTAATTCCATCAATTTTGGCTTTTCCATTAATTTTTCTATTTCACTAGCTGGCATTTCATTGTTCAAAGCAGTTGAAATCAATTCTGCAATTGGTTTATTCATCGTCATTTTCCCTCCTAAACAAAAAAGCCCCCGCCTCTAAATAAGAGACGAGAGCATGAATTCCCGTGGTACCACTCTAGTTGCCACAAATTGTGACCACTTTCCATTGTTAACGAGGTGACTCCCCGATATTCCCTACTAAACGGTTCAAGAAATTTCTCCAAAGTGCGCTTCATTCATCCGTCCTGCATTAGGCTCCCACCATCCCTAACTCGCTTTCCAATTCAAAATGAACTACTCTCTTCATCACAGAATTTTCAATATTATAATTTAATCCATCGTACACAATTTAAAAAAACGTGTCAACAGGATTTAAGAAACAAATCCTAACCAGCCGGTAACTTCATTTTATCCTTGATGGTGGAAAAATATTTCCTTACTGTCCCAATTGTGCCGCTTTGCTGATTAGACGCCTCAATTTTTAATTGACCATCGGCTAACAAACCTAACACTCCCATTTCCCGGCCATTATTGCTGGAAGACTCATCTATAAGTTCTGGGGAATATATTCGCTTGCCATCCATTATGCTGCGAATGGAGCAAGCTAACTCTTCACCCGGGCTATCCTTCAATAAATAACCACTTACATTAGCCTTTATTGCGAGTTGAAAATAACCAGTCCTTCGGAATGTCGTTAAAATGACCACTTTACATTCAATTGACCTTAATGCTTCTGCTGCCTCAAGTCCGCTCATTACAGGCATCTCCATATCCATGATACAAACATCAGGCTGTAATTGGTGGACAAGGGCCACCGCTTCTTCTCCATTACCGGCTTGCCCGACAATTTCTATATCTTCTTCAAGATTGAGTAGAGAACTTATTGCCTCTAAAAGCATTTGCTGATTCTCTGCAATGACAATTCGAATCATTTTAAGTTCTCTCCTTTATCGAGTTCCTTATATGAAGCAAAGACTCCCCCAAATCCGAGGATTATTAAGGGAGTCTGGAATGATACATGAACGTTACAGTTCAGATTTCACTTGGGCGGGAACACTTTTTTTCGTTAAATATTTTATATCTTTGAAACCGATAAAATTCTTGGATTCCTCATCCCATAAACGGAAACGGAGTGAGCGCAAGCTTGTCGCAAGAGTAATCGTTGGAACGTTCTCTAAAGGCTGCGTATTATTGTGCGCCATTTCCAATTTATAGTTAGGTACCCTTGGACTTAAATGGTGAACATGATGGTAACCGATATTACCAGTAAGGAATTGCATCAGTTTTGGAAGCTTATAAAAAGAACTTCCCTCCACTGCTGCCAATACATATTCCCACTCCTCATTTTCTTCAAAATAAGAGTCCTCAAATGTATGCTGGACGTAAAACAGCCAAATGCCGACTGAACCAGAAATCATGAAAATGGAACCTTGTACCAGAAGGAACGACTGCCAGCCTACTGCCAGGCAAAGCAATGCCGCTAAAACGACGATTAATGCATTCGTCAAATACGTATTATTTTTTTCCTTCTTTCTAGCACCTTTACGGTTAAATCTATTTTTAAGAAGGAAAACATAAATTGGTCCCAAACCAAACATAACAATTGGATTGCGATAAAAACGATAGGCAAAACGAAGTTTAAACGGTGCAGCCAAATACTCATCGACAGTAAGGGTCCAAATATCCCCTGTACCCCGCTTATCCAAATTACCGCTTGTTGCGTGATGCACAGAATGCTCATGTCCCCATTGATCGAACGGGAATAAAGTCAAAACACCCATGATCGTCCCGACTATTCTATTCGCACGGCGGTTTTTGAAAAATGAATGATGCGTACAATCATGAAATATGATGAATATTCTTGTCAAGAAGCCAGCAGCAAACACAGCTGGAATTAAAGCTAACCAATAAGAAACGGAAAGACTTATATATGCCAGGTACCATAAAATAATGAATGGCCCCAAGGTATTGATGATCTGCCATATACTTTGCTTTGTCGTTGATTGTTCAAAAGGAGCAATTTGTTTTCTCAAGTTTTTCGTATTTTGCAAGGTCATTATTCAATTGCACTTCCTTTTATTTGTCGTTATTACTTAGTATAAAGAAATCAACCTGAAATTATTAGTACCAGGTGTCATGACTAGAAGATGACAAATGTCATGTACAAGTCATTTCCAACGGCAAACAAAAAACTGTCAAAAATATATTATTTAACAATATAATAGTAAGTAAAATGTTTTTGGGAGATGTTTATTATCGACTAATGCTACTTATGATAGGCTTAGACTATAAGGAGTTACCAGTAGAAAAACTATAAAGGGGGATTAGATTGGATAAGGAAATGGAGAAAATAATTGTAAAATCATTTTTCACCAAAAGGCTCCAAGATAGAGTTCTGTTCGAATTGTCTTCAGCCAAGAAGCGCAAAGATGCCTTAAGTCGTCTTTGTCATACTTACAGAACAACTCTTCGTGAAGAGTATATCATTGATATTCCAAAACCTAATTCAGATCCAATAGATATAGCTAAGTTACTGAAACAGAATGGTGCTGAACACTCTTGTTATGTAATATCCTGGGATGAAGATATTGATGGTAAGGAGCTACCCTTATTAACCGCCTTAGAAAAAGCTGTTGGGATGGGAATGCCTTCAATCATATCCTGTATACCAAATAAACTCGCTTATTTTGAAGCTGAACAAGAAGTCCTTCCATCTCCAAGATTTTTACTTAAAAGAAACCATATATAATTGCACACACAAATAGGACTACCAATTTAATAGTCCTATTTTTTAGATAACCTGAATTGAAATCCAGTTACTCCCCTTTTAAAAATAAATAAAGACCGTAATCCGTCGAAGTAGAGACATAACCCATTTGGCGCAACATGGCTGTGATATTGCCGCGGTGATATGTTCCATGATTCACGACATGCGGTACCAATTCAGCTGCACTTGTTTTCATTAGGCCGCCAGCTGGATTCTCAATTATAAGAGGCTTATCTAAATTTTCTTTTTGGCTAAGCAGCGCTTTGTACCGACCGGACAACTCAAAAAACATGATCTCCATTTCCTCTAATTCCTTTGACTCTGTTTGTTCCTTCAGTTGTTCTGCCAGCTCCAATGCATGGTTCATGCTTTTACCGGAAAAAACCTCCACCCACCCCAGATCGGAAAGATACACATGGGCCATCACACTCGATATAGATGGAAACACACTTTGTACTTCTTGATGGTAAACATCCTTTGGAATCTCTTTTAAGCGGTTGAAAATCTGATTATTTGCCCATATGTTGAAATCATAAAACTGTAATGCAAAATTTGACATAAAAAATCTCCCCTTCTTCATATACGGACTAGAACTTACTAATTAAATGTCCTTCATACGGAATAATTCGTCCTTCAGTGAAATAATTCGACCTACGCAAGGATTAATTCGACCTACGAACGGATTAATTCGACCTACACATGAATTAATTCGACCCACGCAAGGATTAATTCAACCCACAGCGAAATAATTCGACCTACGCAAGGATTAATTCAACCCACGAACGGATTAATTCGACCTACACATGAATTAATTCAACCCACGAACGGATTAATTCGACCTACACGAAGGTTAGAAATGCCTTTCCACAATGTACCTCTATTTTAAAGCTATTCTCCATAGTAAACTAGTAAAGTTAAATTTTACAAAGGGGAATAAAATAATTTTGAAAAAATTCTTTGGATGTTTTATTATGTTAACCCTTCTTTGTATGTGTCTCTTTCCAACCAGTGGTCATTCATCAAGTAAAACCCAATACATAGGTTCTGTTAAAGTGGACAATACAAAAGTTTTTAGTTCTCCTAAATTAGGTTCTACTCTATTAAAGACATTAAAAAAGGGCGAGACGTTTCCCATCATTTCTTCTTCCGTTGGGGATTCCGCGGGGCCTATTATTCATAAAGTAAAGACTGGAAACACATTATGGAAAACAGCAAATCAATATGGTGTTACAGTAAGTGCGCTACAAAAAGAAAATAAATTAACTTCTTCCGAAATAAATGTCGGCCAAAACCTGAAGATTCCCCAAAAGTATAAGATCCATAAGGTTGTATCAGGAGATACATTGTGGAGGATTTCCACTAAATACAAGGTAACCACAAGTGATTTGACGAAATTAAATAACTTAAGTTCGGTTACCCTTAAAGTTGGCCAAAAATTGAAGGTTCCGGATTATTACTACCAGGTTCAATTGCTTGGAGGAAAAAAGGGATGGATAAAGAAATCCCAGCTTCAAAAAAAGGCGCAAAACCGTATCGTCATGGGCTGGAAGCATAATGGATCGAAAGAAAACTATACGCAGCAAATTAAACAACCCAATTTAAATGTAGTATCTCCCCGTTCTTATACACTGACGGATACCGGTAATTACGTTTCCGTTTCTGTAGATACAAAATACGTCCAATCTGCTCATAAACTAGGAAAACAAGTTTGGCAGCTTATCGGTAATACATTTGACCCTGTTTTAACCGGTTCTATACTAGGCAGTACAAAAAAACGCCAGAAATTAGTTTCAGCTTTACGTGAATCACTTGTTATAACTAACAGTGATGGAATAAATGTAGATTTTGAAAACATCGATCCAAAAAACAAGAAGCACTTTGTACTTTTCATAGGCGAACTGAAAAAGGCACTAAAACCGCATGGAATTAAAGTGTCTGTGGATGTCACCCGAGAAAATGACGACCCTTTTTGGTCAAAAAGCCTGGATAGGAAAGCACTTGGCAAAATAGCGGACTATATAATCATTATGGGTTATGATGAGCATTGGGGAGGTAGCCCAGTAGCCGGGTCCGTTTCCTCGTTACCTTGGATCAAAGAAGGAACCAAGCTTTTAATGAAAGAAGTACCTGCTCATAAGATCATATTGGCTGTACCATTTTATACGCGAGAATGGGTAACCGATTTATCGACCAAAAAAGTGAAAAGTCATGACCGTACCATGGCAGAGGTCAACAAAATCATTTCATCTCACAAACTTAAAAAGGTATGGGATAAAAAGACTCAACAAAATTACGTGGAGTATACTTCCAAAGGGAAAAAGCATCAAATTTGGATTGAGGATAAAAAATCAATGAAGCTCCGGATTGACCTGGTAAAACAAAATCATCTAGGCGGTGCAGCTGCTTGGTACATTGGATCAGAAACCCCTGACATTTGGGATGTCTATCATTTTAATCAATAGGTTAATAGAAAACCCAAAGGAAAAAGGCCTCACATTGTGTGCGGCCTTTTCTGCATGACATCATTTTCAGTCGGTCTTGTCGTCTTAAGTGAATAAAGCACACCAATAAATATCAATGTAATACCCAAAATTTGAATACCGTCCGGTTGAAATCCTGAAAGCAGAATATCCAAAAGTATGGCAACTGCCGGATCTACAAAAATCATGAAAGATACTACATTTGTAGGCAAATGGCGAATACTATTAAAAAACAGCAGATACACGACGCCTGTATGAATGATGCCAGTAAGTACCGTATAAAACCATTCGGAAGATTTTAATGTTGTGTATACTGAAAAATCGACAAATGGAATCAGTAATAGAAATCCAATGAACATTTGCAGAAAAGTGGTCGCATATACACTGGTCTTTGTAATGCTCTTTCCTAAAAGCATGGTTGCCGCATAGAAAAATGCCGCAATGATCCCATACATGATGCCTTCCCATTCAGGAGATGATGATCGAAATCCATCTGTTCCCATAATGAGTAATGTGCCAATGAAGCAAAGGGAAATGGCCAGGATGGAGAATAAACTCATTTTCTCCTTAAAGATGAAGCTCCCTATAATGAGTACAATGATCGGTGCTAAATGATAAAGCGAAATGGCAATTGTCACCGATATCAGCTCAAAAGATTTAAAGAGAAATATCCAATTTAACAAGTTTGCCACCGCGCAGAAAATGATGAGCATTACTTCTCTACCATTCCATATTTCGTTCTTAATATGTCCTGTAATCATCCAGGCTGCACATAAGAATATGGCAGCACAAATGCAGCGTACAAAAACCAGTTCCAATGCGGGAAGTCCTGATAGTTCTGAAAAGAAACCGACAGAACCAAAGATTGTCATGGCTAGAGACAGTTGAAGAAGTGCTATTTTATTCATTTAATTTCCCCTCATAAAATTTCCATTTTTTACATTCATATTATCATTTCTCGGGCATGCCGTCACGAGTAATGATATTCGCCCACATTTGATTAGGAATACTTAATTTACACCTGCTATCGCGCGGCAAAGTCGTCATGATCTCGTCTTCCCTGCCTTCCTTTATTTTGGCGGCCCAGTCCGGTTCCATGAGTAATTCTCTTCCTAATGCGAAAAGGGGTATATCTTTCTCAAGCACAGCATTTGCTTCCTCTGGAGTATGAATCGATCCAAGTGATATGAAACTGGTTCTGCCAGCGATGATATCGCGAAAAATTTCGCTCCTTGTTAACCCCTTGTTCAATCCGCTTCTGGGGATGGACCAGACATTTTTCACTGAAAGATGTAAATAGGAAAGCCCTTGGTTTGCCAATTTATCTACCAACGCAGCTGTATCATCCATTTTCAATCCGCCTTCTTCCGGTTCTTCGGGGGAGAAGCGATATCCAATAACGAATTCCTTGTCTGCGTATAGATCACGGATCCGCTTCACTTCCGCGATGACGGCAAGTGGAAAATGCATTCTATTCTCCAAACTCCCTCCCCAATGATCTCTCCGTCTGTTAGAGTGGGATGAGAAAAACTGCTGAAGGAGATATCCATTCGCTCCATGGATTTCCACGCCGTCGAATCCTGAACGAATGGCATGGCGGGTGGCTCTTCCAAAGTCTTGAATAGTGGATAGAATCTCAGTGTGGCTCATCGACCTTGGAATGTACTCCCCGCCCATTTCTTTATAAACGCTTGCAACGACTCCGCTAGGACTAACCATTTTTTCTCCGCCTGTACAGCTTGGAAGGCTCTCGCTTCCGCCATGATGAAGCTGGAGAATGGCTTTTGCACCTTTTGATTTAATTGTTTTTGAAAGCTGCGTGAGTCCAGCTATGCTTTGTTCATCATATACTTTCATTTGCCGGGGAAAGCTTGTCGCAACAGGGGAAATGGCGGCAGCGGCAGTAATGAACATGGCTGGTCCATCTGCCCTTCTTTTATAGTAAGCTAATTCCTGGTCAGAAACCAAGCCATCCTCTTGACCTGAATAAGTGGTCATCGGCGCAACTACAATCCTGTTTTTAAGAACCGTTCCATTAGAAAGCGTGTACGGTGAAAAAATTTGCTCGTATTTCCGTTTCATCATTTTCCATCACCCATTCGTATTTTATTTTTGTAATTTTATTGTATTCTCGACCAATCCATAAGTAAAATGAATGTTTTTCATTATTTGGATTAGAGTTTCTCATGTATAATTCATTAGAAGAAAGGTGTGGGGCATTTGAATTTTTTTCAGTTGGAAGTCTTTTTACATGTTGTTGAACATGGAAGTTTTACGAAAGCGGGAGAACGGATCGGACTGACTCAATCAGGCGTTAGCCATAACATTACAGCACTTGAAACGGAACTTGGTGTGACTTTATTAAAGCGTGACCGCAAAGGTATATCACTCACGACTGCGGGAGAACAGGTTATTCCACATATGCGGGCCATCGCTGCTAACCTTGCACATATCGAGCAAAAGATTGCAGCTGTGAATGGAATGGAAATCGGGAAAATAACGATTGGCAGTTTTCCAAGCTTCACTGCCAGATTCATACCGCAGCTATTCTCTGCCTTTAAAGAAAAATACCCTAATATCGATTTGCTGATTCATGAAGGTGGATACGAGGAAATCTTAAAATGGATCGAAGAAGGAACAGTGGACATCGGCTTTGCAGCAAAACCAGTGAAGAATGTGGAATTCATACCTTTGCTAAATGATCCTTTATCAGCTGTCTTATACGAAGGCCATCCACTTTCAGGGAAAACCTTAATTAACCTAGAAGACTTCGTTGATCAACCATTCATCATGCTGCGATCCGGCTGCGAAACACTCATAGAAGATAGATTCCTGGAAGCCAAGATAAAACCAAACATTTCATACGACATTAAAGACAATCAAACGGTGCTCTCAATGGTAGCAGGAAAATTAGGCATCACGATTATGCCCGACCTGGCTTTACCGGAAAAACCCGAACGCATCAAAAGCCTGCCCTTGAATCCGGAACTTTCCCGGGAGATTGGATTGGTCATGAAATCATCTAAACACCTTTCACCCGTCGCTAAGGAATTTACAAAAGTCGTTCAAGACCACTTCGTCGGGTAATGGGCATTGCGAAAAAAACAAGAATCCCCTTTTCATGAAAAAGGGGATTCTTTTCGTGCCAGTGATCATCCAAAGAATAGATCCAGCAGATTACTGCCTGCAGATGATTGCTTATTATAAAACTCCGAATAACCGCACTGCTTGCAATACACAACCGTAAATTGATTATTCTGGACATCGAACATTTTTGATAAGCCTGTTCCTGTCATGGCTACATCCTTCTTGGCAGCATCATTGCTTCCGCATTTCATACAACCCTTTTCGCTCATGATCCTTCATCTCCCAATCTATATAAATACCGGTCCAGCACCGTACATAATTAAATATACGGATAAAGTAATGAATGGTTTCAGAACTTATAAAAAAGTGGAAACTAATTCCTTGAACCTACTCTTTATCGCATCGCTTTCTTAAACGGCAAAACCCTTAATCGAGGACACTCGTGAAAAAACATTAAATGACATCTGCATCATCCAATCGTATTTCAGCGACCCTTCCACCTGAAACACACCAGAATTCTAAGGTAATATTTCGTTTATGGTCAATGTATCCGATAATATCGGCTCCCTGTTCATAACTTTTATAATAATGATCTCCATACTTCTTAAGAACGTCCGCTTTCTTACTTCCTAATTTAATACCTTTGCTTGTTTGAAGGGCGTTTTCAAATTGATCGTCTTCCGTACTTGAAATGATCAACCGCATGATTTTCCCTTTATCCTCGTCTGTATTGATAGAGGCCGTTTTTAACCCGCCTTTCCAATAAAAATAATCATACGTATTATTGTTATCCCGATCGATGGGTTCACCATATTCCCTAATGAATTCTGGACTCGATATGTTATCCAACACTTTAAATCCCCCGATGGATTCATCAGACAAATCTGTTGATTTTGTCAATTTTTGAGAGAATGTCGAGAACACATAGAGCCCTAATGCTGTTCCAATAATAATAAGTAAAATGACTAACTTTCGTTTATCATGCCTTTTCCCCATCTTTAAATCTGCTCCATCTCTATCAGATTATTTCCGCGCAGGCCGCAATTAAATAGTGTATTGTACATATGTAAATGGAGCTACTGACTAGCAAACAGGTAAGAACTGATCCCCATTACGAACCCTCCGCCTATCCCGATCACTACGCCAGCAACTGTCCATTGTGATATCATCATGCCTATTAGAAATAAAGAAAATCCGATAAGCCCAATTAATAGAACCTTATTTTTATTCATTTTCCACCCCTATACCCAACTAAATATCCTCATATTATCTTATACGGATAAATTTGGATAAAGTTTCACTTTATGCCAGATTCAAAGCGCAACTTTCCTTTTGCATAAGAAAAACCGAAATCAGCCACTGATTTCGGTTTTTCGCTCTATTTAATTCGTGATATCTTTTTTCTGGAAGAAGAAGAAAGTTAGCGCTAAAAAGATAAGATAATAGATTCCCAGTACACCCATCGAAAATCCAAGTGTAGCTCCATCGAACATTTCTATGGTTCCGGAAATATAGCCCCTTAAATCAAGGTGGGGGAATAAGACGAATTTTAACCACTCGTATTTACCGATGAATGATTGAATGACCATATTTAATGTCGAAGAAGCAAATAGGATGAAAATGGATATACCTACTGCAAGTGCTTGGTTTTTAAATAATGTGCTTAACATGAAAGCGATTGTCGTGATGACCAGGAATCCTGGTATCCAGTAAACGATCATGTCCACGAAATAGTCGCCGACTACCACCGGACTGAATTCACCGAAAGATGCAGGATCTAGAATTTTGTCTGAATACGAGCCATTGCCAAAGAATATGATTCCGATTAGATAACTGAATATAAGCAGGCTCGCCAGTAATAACGCTGCAAATAACAGGGAAGTAATATATTTGGAAAGTAGGATCTTCCAACGTTTATATGGCCTGATCAACAGTTGTTTAATGGTGCCATCCGAAAATTCCGAGGAAACGAGCGAGCTGCAAACAATAACGACGAATAAAGTGACAAATGATGTTAAAGATGTAGTCCATTCCGCCATATAGGTCCAATTCGTGTTTAAGTCAGGGTTTATATTATCAGCCAACAGCTGCTTGTTGAGATTAATCTCTTCCATGATCATGGCTTTTTCATCTTCACTGATTTCCTTAGCTTCCAAAGCCTTTTGCTGTTCTTGTATATCTGCCTTTAATTCTTGCTTCCAATCTTTACTCGTTTCTTCGGGACTTAGTTTATAATCGATGACTGCAGCCCCTAATGCTGCCAATAAAAGAAAAGCGATGAATATATAAGTTGATACTTTTGAAAAGATTTTCATCCATTCATTTTTTACTAAGGACATCATACAGACTCCCTCATTTCCTGCTCAGTGATTTCAAAGAATTTATCTTCCAGTGACTTTCTCGTAATGCCAATTTCATATACATCCAGTTGATTTCCATTGAAGCTCCTGTTTATATCGGCCGTTTGTTCTCGAGTGGCCGATACGGAGATTGTCTTCGCATCATATTTGAGAATCGTAATATCCGCAAACTGTTCTTGAAGGATTTTTTTAGCTAGCTTCCCATCACTGACAGTGAATGAAACTTCATTGATCGTTTCGGTTTTTTCATCAACAATATGTTCTTTCGTATGTATCAGTTTTCCCTTTTCGATAACGGCAAAACTATCACACATCAATTGCATTTCCGATAGTAAATGTGATGAAATCAATATCCCGACGCCTTCACTTGCCAGTACTTTCAAATAATCACGAAACTCGCGAATCCCTTGCGGATCCAATCCATTCGTCGGTTCATCAAAAATCAATAACGACGGTTTATGTAAAATGGCCTGTGCCACGCCAAGGCGCTGACGCATTCCTAATGAATATGTTTTAACCTTCTTATCGATGGCATGATCCAGTTTGACAAGCTTAATGACCTCTTCTATTCTCTCATTGGATATGTCATTGGATGACATTCGGGCATAATGCAGGATATTCTTTCTGCCTGTCATGTACTTATAAAACTCCGGGTTTTCAACAATGGCCCCCAATTGATTCATCGCACCTTCGAAATCATTATCGAGGTCACTGCCATTGATCATGACAGTACCGCCCGTACGATTGATGAGACCTGTGATCATACGGATGATCGTGGTCTTACCAGCTCCATTCGGACCAAGCAAACCAAATATTTCATTGCTTTTTATTTCAAAGCTAACATTGTCTACGATGGTTGCTTTTCCAATTTTTTTAGTTAAGGATTGAACCTTAAGAACCGATTCAGACATATAATACCTTCCTTTTTTTGTATTTTCCAAAATAACACAAATTCAACATTACCATATTATGCATATTATTACTATACTGATATTCTTCTATTTGAATAAAAACACCCCTTGAATCAGCTGCAATCAATAGATTTGAATTTTATGGTTTCCCGTTCTTGACCTTATTGTGAAATAACATCTAGCCTTCCGTCGGCGTCAACTTCCACGCCCCATAATTCCCATTATCATAAACACTGCCATCACTTTTTTTCTTCGAAATAGCAACAACTCCTATATATCGTTACCATTTAATACGATTCCGCAAGAATAAAGTTTCAGGATTATTTTAACTAATAAGGAAAATTTACCACAATTTAAACAATATATAGGCAAATCCGATAGAAATGGCCAGACCCATTGCAAATAGAAGGATTTTTCTAATAACGGAAGGTAAGAGCTTATATATCATCATTAAAATTACATCGATGAAATTCGTTGGTGTGCCGATCTCTTTGATCTCTTTCTTTTTGCCAAAAATGGAGAACCACATTACAAAAAGACCGCATAAAATAAAAATGATGGAAAAAATCTTATATCCCATTGTCTGTCACCCGTTTCCTCATAGGCTAAACGATATTGTAATTATTATCTTAACTTTCAAGTTTCAAAATGAATTCTTCAACCTCTTTGCCTCTTGCATGGGAATATCTTTTGTCTTCATCAAATCTTTCAAATCCGCATTTCTCCAGCACCAAGATTATCCTTGGCTGCGCGGGCATATAGAGGGCGGACTTTTATTTTCGGCAAAAAATGGAGCAGTGCACCTTTAGCGATTCCTTTCCTCCAATATTGCTTCCCGATCCAATAACTCACTTCCGGGTTACCAAACTGTTCAAACTTGAGAATGCTGCCCGCAACACATCCGTTGTGGATTATGGTCATTTTTTGAATATCCCGGTTCAATAAGATGTTCTTCCAGTGTGACAAAAAAGCCGCCTTGTCTGATGGATCTTTAGATGTGAAAGCAGCCATATAGCTTGCGGCAGGATCCAATTGCAGCTCGAAAAAGATAGGAAGATCACTCTCCTTGACCTCCCGCAGCCGGACTCCTTCGTCATTGATATGCAATCCCATAAACTCGCCCTCCCACCAAAATATAACTTTCATTAAACCCAGAAAAACCGAAGACTCTGCCATCTTCGGCGCGGTTTCATTCCTTTATCATACTATACTTTCCTTCGAACGCTTATTGCTCAATATGTTTTATGACGTCAGACAAGCTCTTATCCACCATGGAACGGAGGCGTAAATGATGATTTTCAAAAGCTAAAGCTTCCGTCACGGGATTAGGAACGATCACACACTTTAAACCAGCAGTCAGGGCCGCTTGAAGCCCATTTAACGAATCTTCAAATGCTACGGCTTCTGTCGGCTGAATGGCCAGAACTTCAATTGCCTTTAAATACAAATCAGGCGCTGGTTTTACTTTTTCAACTTCATCCCCTATGATAATAACTACAAAATAGTGTAACAGTCCGAGTTCCCTCAAATGATGAGTGACCCACTCTTTTGGCGAGCTTGAAGCGAGGGCGATTTTATATGCATTTCTTTTTGCTTCTTCTAAATAATCCTTTACACCTTCACGTGCCTGTGATGTTTTCATTTTTACTTCATGGAGGCTTTTTGCTCTGGATTCAATTTCTTCAATATAACACCTTACCCCCAGCTGATCTTTAAAGTACTGATTAAGTTCAGTATTATCCGTTCCGTTACATGTAACGAAATGTTCGAGGGGCAAATAAGATTCATAAAAAGCCATCGTTTCCTTATAAGCCTCATCTCATACCAAGCTGTTTCCGTGTCTAAAATTAAACCATCAAAGTCGAAAATAACTGCTTTAATCAAAATGATTTCATCCTTCTAATTTATCCCTTAAAAACACACTGAGCAGCAGCATATGCTTCATAGCTATTTCTCTTAACTTAAACGTACATGAATGAATGACCTTGTTCAACCAAACGGTTCCGTTCGTTCCATATGAATCCTGATTATTTTCCGGAATTCGCCAATTAATAAGGATATGGTAACCCGATCTCCGCCTCATTTCTTTTCTTTCTGTTACATGTTTTAACAATTACTTAGTGCCTTCGCGGTGTTTTTCCTTAACTGCGCCTAAAAGGGTGATAGTTTAACGAATGGTTTAATGCAGGAAACAACGAGGAGGATAAACATGAAGAAAATATTATTAACGATCCTAACGGCTTCTGTATTCATTCTAGGAGTTTGCATGCCAACTAAAGGCGAAGCCGCTGCTTTGGATCGCACACTTTCATTTGGGATGAGTAATAGTGATGTTAAACAATTACAAGAATTATTACTGACAAAAGGGGTTTTTCCCTATCATGAAGCAACAGGTTATTACGGACCGATTACAAAAGAATCCGTAAAGAAGTTCCAGGAAAGATCAGGGCTGAAAGCCGATGGAATAGCAGGAACACAAACGAATCAGAAAATACAGGTCCTTAAAAGCGGGGATATGGGAAGGCCTGTAGCTGAACTGCAAAGGCTATTGAAAGCCTGGGATGTTTACTCATCAACGGTCGATGGCATTTATGGATCAGGTACAAAGCAAGCCGTTATCAACTTTCAAAAGCAAAAGGGTTTATCAGCTGACGGTATAGCCGGTGCCCGGACCTTCAGTAAATTAGAAGAAAGAGCAAGTTCGGCAAGTTCAGCCGTTAAAGAACTGACGGTAACAAGTACAGCATATACAGCGAGCTGCGAGGGATGTTCAGGCACTACAAGAATGGGCGTCGACCTAATAAAATATGATGATGCCAAACTGATTGCAGTTGATCCGAACGTAATTCCGCTAGGCTCCATCGTTGAAGTCGAAGGCTATGGACAAGCCATCGCTGCAGACACGGGCGGTGCGATCAAAGGAAACAGAATCGATGTCTTCATCGCGAAAGAAGCGGATGCTTTAACGTGGGGAAGAAAGCAAGTGAAGGTAAGAGTAATTAAATAATGCATGACATAAATATCGTTTCACTATAAAAATAGATACATAACAAAACAGGAAGAGCATGTATTGAATCCATTCATGCTCTTTCGGTCTGATTAAACGAATTTGTACATGATAATATCATCAACGTATTCACTTACGCTCATCTTGAATTCTTTAATTTTACGGCCTTCTTCTACAAACCCCAGCCTTTTATACAATGATATTGCCCGATGATTTGTTGAAAAAACTCCTAAACTCACCTTTTCAATCAAAGGATTGGCTTCTGCCCAATCCAATAACGCTTCAATAAGCTCTTTTCCAATGCCCATCCCTCTGAAATTTTTTCTAATCATCACCCCAAATGAGCCCTTGTGGGACATTCTCTTCCTATTTTCCGATTGAAAGGCTATCCATCCAACCACTTCATCATTCATTTCGGCCACGATGATGGTTTCCCGTTCATTTTCCAATAACCTTCGTATCCAATCTCGTTGCTGTTCATGTGTTTTATTGAACTCCTCCGATACGGCAATAAAATACTCGCCTTCGGAAATAACGGAATTCTGTACATCCAAAACCGCTTCCGCATCTTCCAATACACCAGTCCGGGTCATATATGCACCTGACATTCCAATCCCCCTTAATGAACCATGTTCGGATCGAAGTGAACAATAGGACGACCTTCGATGATTCTTTTTTCGATATTTTGAACGGTTTTGGATAATGAACTATCGGCATTCTTCAAATCATACTTTTTATGAAAAAAGTTATATAACGTTAGATCCCTTAGCTTTAAAAATAGTGGAATCGTTTCGTATTCCACAGGTGCCAGGATATTTTCCGTCTCATAACCTTTTATGAATTCCCTCATGAACTTGGCAGCATATTCATCGAGCCCTTTTATTCCTTCACGTTCCAAGCTCCACATCAGATAGTACAGAGGTATGGCCAAATCGCTGGCAAACCAATGATAAGAACAGTCATCAAAGTCAAAAACATGAATCTTCCCCTCATGATAATGGAAATTGCCGTTATGTATATCAGAATGAATCAAGCCAAAATTATCTTGATGAACGGGAAGGGCATTTAATTTCTCCTTGATTACTTCTTGTTGGTGCATCATTTGCTCCGGTACATCGGATTGATAGAGCTGGACATTCAATAATTCTTCTTCATGCCAATCCAGCCTTTTATATTCCGCTTCTGGCTTATAACTTTTAGTTTGTTTATGCATTTGGCCAATGGTTCTTCCCCATTCAAAAAATAAATGTTCGTTGAATTTTTCATCGGTGACTTTCATTCTTACACCAGGAGCTTTTTCAAACAGGCAACAATAAAATTCCGTACCATCCGAGCCCTTTACAATTTCAACTAAGTTATTATCTTTCGAAAAGAGAACTTTAGGAATTTCACTACCATTATTCTGTAAATGCTCAATCCACTTTAACTCAGCAAGCACTTGAACTTTTGTACGATGTGATTGATGTGTCATTCTTAAGATGTATGGCGTTCCATCCCTGTAAACCTCAAATACGTAGTTCTCTGCATCTCCAAGTTTAACCGGATTCCCCGCATTCACTTGAAAAAAATCTCCAGCCAACTTCACCAATTCATTAGAAAAAATCCGCTCTACCGCTGCTTCCATGATACTCACTCCCAATATTGATATTGCTAACTTATTAATAAAAATGATTTATACTATGCTTTATACGATACCAAGATGCCTTTTCCCTTTATTTGTATATTATTGTTTTTTATAAATCTTTGGACTTTGCTCCCTTCCCTGAAGCAACGCTCGCTCTTCAGCCAACAAAGAATCCATATTTTTTATAGGATTCTTTGTGGCCAGTACAAAGGAAAACTAATGTTTGTTATACTATTCGTATTATCATTAGGGAGCGTGTCTTATGAAAACAGAGATGTTTCAAAGTATCCAAAAGTTCCTAATAGACAAAATTGATCCTTCCTTTATCATTGTGTTTGGTTCTTACGCAAAGAACACTACACATAGTGATAGTGACATCGATGTGGCGTTCTACAGTCAAGATTCATCACATATTACATATGAGTTATTCTTATTGGCCCAGGAACTGGCAGATACCCTTAAAATAGATGTGGACCTGATTAATCTAAGGACAGCATCAACCGTTTTTCAGGCACAAATTTACACAACCGGTATAGTAATTTATTCAAAAGATGACACACTTCTAAAAAACCAACAAATGATTGCTCTTAGCATGTACGCTAAATTGAATGAGGAACGTGAAATCATCTTAAAAAAAATATGGGAAAGTGGGTCCATTTATGAAGAATGATGTGATTTTGAACAAGATCAGTATAATCGAGCGGTGCATAAACCGCGTTAAAGTTGTATTCGCGAATAATTCAGAAAACCTAAAGGACTATACGAAACAAGATTCGATCATCCTTAATATACAACGTGCATGCGAATCCTCGATTGACTTGGCCATGCATATTGTAGCTGATCAAAGACTTGGGTTGCCTCAATCAAGCAGGGATGCTTTTGATATGCTGAAGGATCATTCGGTTATTGATGAAGATATAGCTTGGCGCTTAAAAGCTATGGTTGGATTTAGAAACATTGCTGTACATGATTACCAAAACATTAATTTAGACATTTTAGAACAAATCGTAATAAATCATCTCAGTGATTTCACAGCTTTTACAAAACAAATCCTGAATTTCTAAGGCGATTTCATCTCTCGTCTTATTAAGCGGCATCCGGGTGAAAGAAGTATTCAACGAAAAGCTCTTACTTTTTCATACTTCAAAAAAAAAACGCCCTATAGGGCGCGTCCAAAAATCAAGTTTCCTTTTCTTCTTCATTCGCTATTTTATTGAACTTCAAGATCGTTTCTTCAATTACTGGATTATTGAATTCCTCTTGGATGGCTGATTGTACAAATTTATCTTCACCATTCATTTCATCCCAAGCATTAACTCTGTAATCTGGATCCCGACGATTTGATTTACCGTTTTGTTCCTCATTATTTGACAACTAATTTCACCTCTTCAACATAGTGGAGTTCGAACCATTCATAAGCAGGAAAAGTATAACTTTTAATAATCTTCCTTGATTGAAATCGGTGAACCCGTTGAGGTATGTTGATTAACCCAGTCGAGCGACACTTTTGAAACGGCATCCCACTCAGGTATTTGGGCTTTATGCTGTTCCACCCAACTCATGCAATATTGCGGATCTATATTGCTTTCTTCAGATTTTGCCAAGAATGACTGAATTGTGGTTTCCGTACAATTTTCCCATGATCCACATGTATCCTGCCAAATATGTTCCATTTTCATTTGTATATTTTCGTTAGCCATTGGGTTTCCTCCTTAATTAAATGTTACTTATTGATATCTTAATTAAGTATGTCCAAGGCTAAATAAATCATTACAAAAATTTGGGTTTTTCAGTGAAAGAATGAATTTTCAGTCGTAAAAATGATGAATAAACTGATTACGATAAACAAAATCCGCCAGAACCAATAACTGCTTATGAAAGGAAAATCATTGTCTTCTTCAATCTCCTTTACACCTTTATACAGCCAATTGTATTGAAACAAACCAAAATATAGAAATACGACTCCCGTTATAAAAACAAAAAACAAACTAGCATTTCCAACACTTCATCGAACTCCTCACTTTTCATCCTGACGTAATTTTTAGTATGTACGATGTTCCATATGAAAAAAGGCTGCCGCAGCAACCTGAAGCTTAATTAACTATCTGGCTGGCTTCTACGTAGAAAATTATTCATTGTGTCCCTTGGAACCTTCGTCATCTTTCATTGGGGCGAACCCATCCCTCGAATCTACACACTAGCCCATCAATTAGTACTCCCTTTTTTGAATCGAGCTGAACTTTTCCTCAATGCGGTTAAATTGTTCTTTTTTAATTTTGGATGAACGCCAAAATACCAATAAAATTATTTTAAAAAATACCGGCACTCCAATGGATAATAATTGAAAAATAATATCCCCGACATTTACTCCTGCAATCATCGTTCCCTCCACTTTCGTATCATCAAATTTTTTAGGCATTCAACATCAAAATAAGGACTTTTGTTCAAACTCTGCAGCAGAAGGATATTCTCGTTAGTAAGATGAGTAGTTCAATATATTTTTTCAAAGGAATTGGATTCGTTATTATTTTTGCAATAAACGTGCCAATTTCTATAAGGGGTTGAATTTCGTGGGTTTTGGAGCATTTGCTGTGAGTTTGGGGCTTATTCTCGTGAGTAACTTTTACTTGCGAATCGGCGTTTACTCGTGAGTTTTAGCGATTTACTCGTGAATTTAGCCGATTTACTCGTGAATTTTGGCAATTTACTCGTGAATTTTGGCAATTTACTCGTGAATTTCTCGCTTTTACTCGTGAATTTATTTTTAATTGATTTATTCTTACTAAAAATGTTTATAAACAAATACACATAGTGGACAATGTGTCTTACATTCACTCCATTTACTCCATCAATGGTACAAAAAAAAGCTGAATACTCAGCTCTTTTACGTCGCTATACCTACTCACAGCGTTTTTCTAAATGAGTAGCACCATTTATCATAATCTAATTTCTCTTCATAGAAACGGTGGGCTTCGTTTCGCTGGATCCCAGATTCCAATGCCACATATGCAGCTCCGTTTTCTTTTGCCCAGTTATGAATATAACTTAATAACTTCTCTCCATATCCAAATGAGCGGTGTGCAGAATCAGTTACAAGGTCATAAATAAATACATGACGTTTATTATAAAAGTTAACTCTCCAGCTTAAACCAGCCAAGGATACAACCTGGTTATCCTTATATAATGCATACAGACAATACCCGTCCTTCCTCATTTCTTCAAGTAACTCCAAATATGTCTTTTGAGTTAAGTCAGTACGCAACTGATTCATGATTGGAAAGGCTTCTAACCATTGTTCTTTATTTGTTAATTCTTGTATTGTTTCTATCGAATTCACATTAACACCCCTGAAAGTTTTATTTAAATGTAATTCAACTTTGAATACCGTAATTCCTTCTACACTATATTTTTGTAACCGTTTGCAGTTGGAATCGGTGGGAATGACGATGTTTAACCGTACTTTTTAACGGCTAAAGTAGACTAGATCAATAGTTTAAGAGGAGGAGATTTCTTTGAATATATATGAACAGCAAAAAAATGGACAGCCCGGGCAAACACAGGACAGACAGCCTGGCATTGAATCTGAGATGACTCCACTTCCGATTCAGCCAAAGGATTACATTGGGAGCGGTAAGCTAAAGGACCGCGTTGCCTTGATTACAGGCGGAGATAGCGGCATCGGACGTGCGGTTGCCATTGCTTATGCAAAGGAAGGCGCCCATGTAGTTGTGAATTATTTAGATGAGCACGGTGATGCCGAAGAAACAAAGCAGCTGATTGAAGCGGAAGGCGTTCGCTGCCTCCTACTTCCAAGTGACGTTTCCGTGGAGGCGAATTGTAAGGAATTGATTACGAAGACGCTGGACGAGTTCGGAAAGCTGGACATCCTCGTCAATAATGCTGCGGTGCAATTCCCGACGGAAAACATTGAGGATATCACGGACGAGCAATGGGATAAAACGTTCCGTACCAATATTTATTCAGTATTTTACATGAGTAAGCACGCGGTTCCTCATATGAAACAAGGCAACTCGGTCATCAACACAACATCGATCAATCCATACAGAGGTCATGCAACTTTGATGGATTATACAGCGACAAAAGGGGCAATCGTCGGATTCACACGCAGCCTTGCACAGAATGTGGCTAAAAAAGGGATCCGGGTCAATATGGTTGCACCAGGACCGATTTGGACTCCACTCATCCCGGCGACGTTCGACGAACAATCCGTTGCCGAATTTGGTACCGAAGCACCACTTGGCCGCCCTGGGCAGCCGGCAGATCATGCAGGTGCCTACGTGCTGCTAGCATCTGATGAAGGTGCTTATATTACAGGACAGTGCATTCACATCAATGGCGGGATCACGATGTCCTCATAAACCCAAAACGACCGAAAAGCATGATGCTTTTCGGTCGTTTTCATTTCGAAATTTAATTTCCAATGCCGGGAGTATTCATCAATACAATTCTCCAACCATCCGGATCTTCAATAGTAACACCTAATTTTTCCCAATATGGATTTTCCGGAGTAACCGGTTCATAGCCCATACCTTTCAACCTATTCGTGATTTCCTCAATGGTTTTACGTTCAGGAATATAAAAGACAAGCAGATTATCTTTTGATGGGGCAGGACAAGGACTGCCATCCTTATGTTGGGTAAACTCCAGATGATAGCTGGAATCAGGAAGCCCGATCATGATACCGTCATATCCCTCGTGCCCTTCAAAAGAACCGATTTTTTTCAAACCTAATCCTTCACAATAGAATTTTACAACCTTTTTTAGTTGATCAGTAGGACGTGCAACCCGCATTTGCGCTACTTTCATATCATTTGGCCATTTACTTTCCATTGTCCCATCCCTCTCTGTAAATCGAATTAAATTTCTTCTTTCAAATTACTTTTACCAATATTCATGCCAAAACCTAATGCAATAGCGGCACCTAAACAACTGAAAAGACAGCCAACTCCCAAGAAAATGGATGGATCTGATTCGCCAATCATCACTGAAGCTATACCTCCAATTGCCGGAAAAAGGGCGACCATGTATCCACTTTTCGCCCCACCTATTTTTTCTACAAGCTTAAGGTAGAATAGCCAAGCTCCAAAGGAAGCGAATATAGTTAAATAGAACAAAGCAGATAAATATGTAATAGATGTCGGTAAAGTGACTGCTTGTCCTTGAATGAACACAATTGCCGCTAAAAGAAGTCCTCCTGCTGTAAATCCAAGTACATTAGCATAGATTGGGTTCACTTTCTTCCTGGCATTTCTAGCTGAGCTTGCATCGCCCAATGCAGTAAGGATGGTACCAAGAACAGCCATCATGATACCCTTTATATCATTGAATCCATGAATATTATTTAAACTCGGATAAATAACAATACAAACAGCCAGCACACCAATTATCCCCCCAATTAAGATACGTGAATGTAATGGTTCCTTCAAAAAAACACGAAGGGCAATGGGTGTTAAAATGACTTTCAATGAAAATATTAAAGTAACCATTGCCGCTGAACTTAAGATAGTGGCGTAATAAAGGCATAAATAGCTTAAAGCAAAATTAAAAATTCCAAACACAATTATAAATGGAACATCCTTTTTCTTGGGTTTCCCTTTAGGTCTAAGAATGCACAATAAAATGAAAAATAGGATTGCCGTCAAACCTAAACGATATGTTAAAGATAATTCTAAACTCACAGGTGTACCTTGAATCTTAACAGCAATAAAATTAAGTCCCCATACTAATAAACAAAATATGTACATAAAGTTAGTCATAATAAAATGACCAATTTGCGATATTGCCCACCTTCTATCAGTTTATTAAACTCGTCGTAAATGACTTTCCCATCCATAATTTAACCGCCTTATATTAAAAATCAAATATGTAATAAAGTAAATATTACCAATCCATAGGGGATTGTCAATATATATAAATACCGAAAAAGCCCTCCAGTTAATTTGGAGAGCTTATCATTGGCTAACGACTATTAACCTCAGACTGTAGACAAACTCGGTAATAATTAAGTTTGTCTACAGTTTTGAAAAACTTTGCAGTTGATTTCAAAAATCCGCTCCCTTTCCGCCGACTGTCTGCCAAGCCTCCTCGACTCAGGCGTCTGTGGGGTCTTGACTAGCCAGTTATTCGGCAGTAGTGTCGCAAATTTCTTCAATCTATTCAGGGTTTCATCTTATATAAAACAGTAAAAAAATCATGTAGTATAACCAAGTCTTCTTTATGAGCCCATTCCGAACTCCCTTTTGTCTATAAACTGCGGCTAACGACTATTAGCCTTTATAGCTAACTTGTCCAGTTTCAACTAATTCCTTCAGTCCCATAAACATTAAGTTCCAGCCATGTTCAGATCCATCGTGATACTCTCCAAGAGCTTTTTCGATATCAGATTCTATCCAATTTTCTTCATGAGGAACGATGATTTTTTGTGAAAATGTCATTTCACAGCCCTTTTGAAGTTCTTTCAGCTCAACTGTAATTGTATCTACTGATTCACTGAATTGCGGCATTTTAAAAGTGAACACTATTTTATTGGGAGGGTCCATTTCAAGGTACTCCCCTATCGCCCGATAATCTTTTCCATCGCGATGATCAATAATTTCCCAAATACCTCCCACTTGAAAATCATTTTGTGCCACCTTATTTGTCCTTCCAATGTAAAAAACCATTTTCTCATCATCTCAGGGTTCAACAACCATTGCAGGCACTACATCAAAATTTCTTTCATCTTTAAAGTGGTTGTTGAGTATTTTTCCATTTACATACTTCTAACGTCATTAATGGGTTTACCTTTTTACATACTTTTCAATTCTTCTTTTGAGACAGCACGCCAACCGTTTGCTTCCAGTTTCTCTATATAGGTTTCCATCCTGATTTCCTCAATCTCAATCGCAAGCGGGTGAAGTGATACAAAACATTCATTCGAAGCATAATTTATGGTAACCTTTACAACTTCATATCCATTATGAAAACCTGGATCGAACCCAGGATCATCTATTATATCCCCTTTAACAGGACGAATATCAGATTCAAATGTTTTCATCATTAGCATATTCTTTTCTTGTTCTTTTATTGTTGTAATGAAAATCATTAAATTTATATTCATCGCGTTCTCCTTTTCGCTATCCTTTAGCGCCCGGCGACCTTGATTCTGAAATAGGAAAAATGCTGCCGCAGCTTATTGGGATAAAGCGCCTGCTAGTTCTTTATGACTTTGGAATTCACTATTTCCTTTTTCATATTTTGAAAGGAATAGATATCATTTGCAACTTTAAATAGTTCCCCGTTCTTGGAGAAAATCGCACTTCCATTTGGTATTGCATATATCTTTCGTTCATTTGATAGGGGAAATAATTCTCCATCTATACTTTCATTGTAATGGACCTCAACGCTAAACCCAACTAATCCTAAGCCGTTGATCACTACCGTTTCTGGATAGTCTTTATCTTTTGTTATTATGCAATCATTACAGAAGGCTAATGAACCCGCACTATATCCGATGATTAAACCTTGAAAGTCTTTGATAATTGGGACAAGTCCTTTTTCTTCTATAACATGGATTAACCTTTCTGGCTTTCCACCAATAAAGTAAAGAATATCATGTTCTTTTATAGACTTTTTCATTTCTTTGTCTGAAAGGTCTTCGTTTAATAATTCAATACTTAAATTCTCCATGATTGAAAAGGCTTGTTTGATACTTGCCATCCAACTTTCATACCTGGAATTGTCGGTTGCAAAAGGAATTATTAAAAGCTTAGTATCACGTTTAATCATTTTTGAAAGTTCCAGGAACACTTCACCTAATTCATTATTCGTGTGATTTCCGCCACCTATAAAACAAATATCCATATATGTCCTCCATTTATTCACATGCTATTCTCTTAAAATATTCTATGTAAATAGGACAATACCTTTATATGTCACTACTCTTCTAATATGCACTTTTGGCTGCATTAGTGAAGGCAGCCCGAGCAAAATTCCTTATTTAACCAAAGGTCCACTATTTCGCTTCTATACCCATAAAGAAAAAGCTGCCTTAAAGACAGCTCTGATCTTAAGCTACGCACCCGTTAGTTAATTAAGAAAAGAGATTCTTATTAAAGAATCGCGCCCTATACTGGAATAACTAAAATAAAGACTAAGTCCTCAAATCACTGCA
Source organism: Peribacillus sp. NPDC096447 (assembly GCF_044762725.1). Taxonomy (NCBI): domain Bacteria; kingdom Bacillati; phylum Bacillota; class Bacilli; order Caryophanales; family Bacillaceae; genus Peribacillus; species Peribacillus sp. NPDC096447. The sequence continues at coordinate 48,789 of NZ_JBIWEV010000010.1, read as the reverse complement.
TAATCGGAGATTAATCAACCCGTAAGCTTAATAATTTTCAAGTTCTAAATCAATAAATAATACATCAATGCCAACGACTGCTGAATCATCATAGTTGGAATATTAATATCAAATATCTATGGATTATTAATCAGCATCTCAAAGACTAAGTAATCGTGCTCATTATGTAACTTGGTATTTCAACCATTATGGTAAATATAATACCTGAATGAATAATAAAAATGGATAATCAATAATATTAAATGTTAAATTAATATTATTGATTTTTTTTAATAAAAATTTAAATTTAATTATTTATATTTTTAATTCCTTGATTTATAATCGAATTAACTAAAAGGAAGGGATTTCATTATGGCTTATAAATTAATCACAAATTGTCCTGTCTGCTGTAAAACATTGAAAATTACAAAGTTGCAGTGCTCTCATTGTCACACTACGATTGAAAATGAGTTTGAAATATCTAAGCTGGCCTCCTTATCAAAGGATCAGCTTCATTTTGTGGAAGTATTTTTAACATGCAGAGGAAATATCAAAGAAGTTGAAAAGGAACTGGGGATTTCGTATCCAACGGTTCGAGGCAAGCTAACAGACATCATTTCATCCCTTGGATATGTGCAGAAGAAGAAAAATGAAGTGGACGAGAAAAAAGTTGTCACCATGTTGGAAAATGGCGAAATAACACCAGAAGAAGCCATTAAGCTTTTAAAAGAGGAATAGGGAGGAATTTATCATGAAAGAGGAAATTACAAGAGTGTTAACAATGGTTCAAGAAGGGAAGATTGATGCAGATAAGGGATCAGAACTGATTCAAGTATTAAAAGAGAAAGAAGAAACAGGTAATAAGCTTCTTGAAAAACCGACTAAATATTTAGATAAAACCTTAAAAGTTCGTGTTGTATCAGCCGAAAATGATAATGTCACGGTCAATTTGCCTATAAAACTTGTCAAGGCAGTATTAGTGGCTGGACACAGCATCGCAGCGAGTATTCCTCAATCGGAAAAATACGTTAAAGATATAGACATGAGCCTTATTATTGAAGCAATCGAAAACGAATTAGATGGCCAAATTGTTGATATTAAATCGGCAAACGGGGATACCGTTTCGGTCATCATTGATTAGTAATTTGCTTATGATGCATGTAAAAGTGAAAGCGAAAGGCGTTCGGTTTACCATCCCAATTCCATATGCTATTTTAAACATTGTTATTTCAATTTTATCTTCAAAATTTATTCAGCAAAATGCAAACAAATGGACAAAAGAGCACTTCGAAAGAAAAAAACTGGACTTTAGCTTTCCACTAATAGACAAAAAAACGCTAAAGCCTATCGTCAAGGAACTGAAAAATTATAAGGGGATCGTGCTAGTAGATGTTAAAGCTAAGGACGGCACTGAGGTTAAGGTTAGACTATAATTTATCATGGAATACACCGACCACTGACTGGCATATTGAAGGAAAGGCCTATTTCTCGTTTACAATACCGAGAAAATTGTAAAAAGACAATAAAGTTATTTAATTTTAAAAGCTCAAACAAGCATACCCCGTTCTAAATTAGGACGGGGTTAAAAAAACGGAAAAATCTTCATTGATACCGTACCAGTGCCTTTTTGCGTTTTCCATCCATTTTTAAATCCCTCCTATAAAAAGCGACTGATTGTTTCCACTAATTTTTGAGGAAACGATTTAAGGTCTGTCATATCGAGAAATCTCTCTCTACCGTGTAATTCTGCAATCTTTTCTTTATCTTCTCCAATAGCAACAGATAGGAATAGCACGTCTTTTCTTTCATATTCTCTAATAACTGATTGGATATCCACCCTCGCTGCATCTCCAGAATAATTAGGCATGGCTTTTGGTTGTCCATCACTAATATTTATCAATAGCTTGGTAGAAGCGATTTGTTTCGATAATTTTTCTGCCAATATTCGTAAATTAACACCATCACGATTATTTTGGCGAGGCTTCATTGTCGCAATTTTTCCTATAACACCTTCGTACCCATCATCAAACTCTTTGTACGAGTATAGTGAAGTCATTTCCCTTTTACTAATATCTGCAGTGTCTCCATAAATCATCAAAGGAACATTTAACATTCTACAAAACTCTGTTAAAGCGATTATTGCTTTTTTGGCACTCTCCATTCGTTGAGCCCGAACCATGGAACCAGATTCATCTATACGTATTGCTACAGCTAGAGAGGGATTTTCAGTTGGAGGATTTTTTTTATCAAAGTAACGATAATCTCCTATCACAACTTTAGAAGCGTTAAATCGCGTACCGTAGAACTTCCCTTGAGTATATGTTTCTGACTCTTCTTTTTCTAATACAGCAAGAATTTTTCTTGCCATACTCTCTACAAGAGGTGTTATTTCCTTTTTAATACTTTCTGCTTCACTCATACTTTCCTTCGTTGCAGGAGGACGGTGGATAATGATCCCTTCTTTTTGATGAATCGTGTTTTTCATAAGCGTTCGAGCTTCTTTATTCAACTCTTTTTTCTTATCAGCTTCTTGCTTCTCTAGTATTTCCGGTAACTGTTTTACTTGTTGCTGAGAAATGCCTGTTTGAGATTCCTCATGCTCTTTTCCTTTATTACTATCGATTTCAATGTCCTTTGATCTCTTTTCAGAAAAAATTTCTAATGGTTTCCCTTTTTCTTGTTGAGGCAGAGCGGAATCACTATTTTGGATTTTCTCCTCTTCTTTTGGAAAATCAAAGGAAGATGTATCTTTTTGAAGGTCCTCCTCACCTTCTTGTTGTTCCTCATATTTATCTACCATTGGTGACACTAGAGGAGCTTGCGGTTTGTTCATTGGATTCTTTTGATCCAGTAAATAAGATTGAATACGCTCCAATAATTGACTGCTTTCTAATTCTTTTTCTAGAATTCTAATCTCAGTTTCATCGGTAGTGATTTTATAGATAACCTTTTGATAAATAGAATCAAAGATATTTTCTCCTTGATGCACTGCATTCACCCAATAGAAATAACTTCTCATTCCTGCTACACCTTTGATTCCATTAGCTTTTGAAGTAGCATCTAATAAAATAATGATTTCAGCCATCATTTCTAATAGCACTTCATCTGCAAAACCGACTTTACTGAAAGCCCGTTTGACCATCACTTCCTTAGAAGGAAGATTCATTCGTTCCGTGTGTTGAACTCGATCACGTAATGATTCATTAAGAGGTCTATTCCCCTGATAATTTCTATTGGTTGTAATAACTACTACAGCATCATGGTGCCGTTTGATCATTCCAGTTGGAGTATTTAAAATACCATCAATTTCAAGAGCGGAATTCAATGCAACTAGAACCGATGCATCTCTAATGACAGTAGGTTCTTGTATCTCTAGCAAGTAGCCTTCTTGTAGTGCACGAACGATTTCTGATGGATAGTACTTATACGTGACATTCTTACCGGTGCCTTTGATTTTCCTTTCAAGTTTTTCCAGGTATTCTTTCGTTCCTGCCATATTTAACTGTAGATAGGAAGACAAATTTTCTAAAAGCTGCTGCGTCGTGCTATTATTTTCAAAAAACTGAATTATTTTTTTATCTTCCACTTGTGCTTCTTCCATTACAGGCAAAAGTGAGCCGAAAACATCTGATTTATCCATGTCGGCAAAACAGGTAATTTTCGTATATGGCAATTGAAGATCATGAGAGAGAGCTTTGGCAAGTTGTGTTTTACCTGAGCCGGCATCCCCCTCTAGCAGTACATTGATGACTCGCAGTTCTCCATTATGCCAATTCCTATTGATTGTATCGGCAACACGTAATTCCTCCACACTTTCTTGGTGACTAGGAGACTTTTTCCAAATCATTTGTTTTTCTTCTTCTGTAAATTTTCTGCCATCTGAAACGACAAATCCTCTTATCATTTTATAATTCTCCTTACCGATATCCCATATCTTTCATAATATCGTTGATGATTCTAAATCTTTCTCCCAAAATTTCGCCATCCGATTGCAACATATCATAAAAATATTGAATATCTTTATCTAAATTCTCATTTTTTGTGTCAATTTCTAATTGCATCTTATTTCCCTGCAATCCTAAAGCAGTAACGATTGGATCTTCAGGATCATACAGTTTTTCAAATTTATAAGCATCTCTAAAATATAAGTTGGTCGATAAAATAAGGATGGCTAAATCTAAAATTCTAGTGGCAGATAGCTCAATTTCTTGAGCAGAATCATCAGTCATTACAATTTTCCCAACGATATCTCCAGTCCTAGGAGATTTTCCCTGTAGCATTCCTGCGCTTAACGAATCGATTTCTTTACCATAGGCAGTCTTACCATCTACTTTGTCGTAATTTTCAACAGTGATAATTGAGTTAAACTTATATTCATCTCTATTCAAATCATTGCTCCTTTTTTATTTTTTCGTTTTAGTCCTTCACCCAATACGATGTTCCGTCAGAATTTCTGCTTAGAGATCCTTATTATCTTCTTATTTAAGATTTCTTCGAGACTTTTAGTGATTTCTTACGTTTCGAAATAGACTGTATGATAAACATAATGTAAATAGGGCAGGTGAAATTCTATTTTAAATACCACATTCTACCTCCGTTAATTAACAAACATTATATTACTTTGTTTGTTAAATCGCAAACAAAAATTGATTCCGTTTATTATTATGCGTAATAAAATTGATTATGCTTCAATAATGAAGATTTCAGATTTTTTTGGAACGCATTATTAGAAGAATTTAAACGGGGTATATTCGAGAGTCTGATTTATATATGTCTCTTATATGATGAAAAATTTGAAAAAGGAATTATTTATCCTCATGAGAGTATTCTTATGAATCTGAAAGATATACAGGTATGCATATTGAAACAACTCACCAATAGGTATTTGAATACTTAATCGGACTTGATAAGAAACTGACAGGTCTTACTTATCAGCAGAATCACCTAATTTATCTCTTCTATCAGGAAAAAAGTTATAAAGAATAACAAGAGAAAGGTCACGCACATATTTTAGTAGCTACAAATGTTAAAAATAATGGGAAGTTTGTTCTTTTCGCCAGCGATGTAGGATATGCACAAAAGTCTTGGGAGCAGATGATTCTTCAGAGGGTGTCCTTGTCAACAAGGATGAAGCTATTGAGTCGCTAAACTGGGTTAAAGATATGAGCAAAAAGCCAACTGCACAGAAGTATTAGTTAATCATGACGCCGAAAAAGCTGCCTTAAAGACAGCTCCGATCTTCAGCTAACGCACTCGTTAATTAAAGATGATTATTATCGGTAATTATTGTGAACAGGTTTAAACAATTCTTCATTAGAATTTCTAACAAGTGAAAAATTGTCTACATTATAGTGACCGTGAAGGGTTTCATTGTGATGAAGGATTATTTGTTTTGCAGATAAGTTTTTGGAATCAGAAGTAGAATGTCCATCACCAACTAATGTTACATCAAAATGATTGATTGTTGCTGTTCTAACAGCTGAATCTATACAATGTTCCGTCTTACATCCCATTATTACAATATGGTCTACATTGTTTTTACTTAAATGGTCGTGTAATGGAGTTCCATAAAATGAATTTGTGGCAGCTTTATCAAATATGATAGCAGTTGATGGTATTTTAATATCCTTGTGTATCTGGAATCCAGGTCCTTCTCCATTTGAAACATCTAAATCTCTTATAAAAACAACGGGGATACTTTCATTTATCGCTTTTTCAATTACAGTATTAATGTTATTAACGATTTTTTCTTTCTCAAAGACTCCTTGTTCTTCTTTATTACCTTCTATTAATTCCTGTTGAGCATCGATTATCAGTAACGTTTGTTTCAATATTTTCCCCCCTAAAGTTTTTAGCAGTTAGTTTTTTCCTTTTTTGAAAAAATAGTATTTTAAGCGCTTCTTACTAAGCTCTTTATATTTTCGTCAAAAGATTTACTAATACCTTCTTGAACTAACCTGCCCCTTTAGTTTAAGTACATTTTTTCACAATCTCAATAGTGTAGAGCCTTTTTAGACACAATCCAATCACCTACAAAATAGAGTTCATAATGTCCATATGACTTGTATTAGAATGCTTATCGTTGTAAATACGCATTATCCTGATGCTATCCCTATATAAGGTAATGAAGGTAGGTTGCTACTTATATCTAACTGCTACAGCTGATACAGATATGCTATTTATATGTATAGAGTCCTGGGTGGTGCTCAGAGGTACAGTGATGGCGAATCATATGTTTTATCAGTATGCTTCAATGAGTGAACAAGCAGTGACTGTGAGGTGCAGTCTGTTGTGTATCCCTACCAATGATAGATGATATGTCTAATGCGTTATGTCGTTATGCTTATGATGGTTGATGTATCATGCTATGAGTAAGCATGGAGCATGACGTTATGATGATAGGTAGTTCAATCGATGATGGATACAACATAGAGAGCACAAGAAGAGAAGCAGTTCAAGGTAAACAATGTTTACCCTCCATTGATAGAAGATTCAGTTACAAATCCGCAGAGATCCAAATGAGTTCGAGGAAAGACTTAAAGGTACGCCCTACCACTTTCATAAAAAATCACTTTTTTACCTATAATAACGTGTGAAGTGTCGTTCACACTACAGGACCCAAAACGCGGTTTGACCGTGAACTTTAAAAATCTAATCTTTACATTTTCAAAGGAAAAAACACATAAAAATATGTTATATTATGGAACAACGAAGAAGGAGGAATTGTTCAATGAAATACCATTACAATTTTATAATTGATGGAAAGCTCATCGAAGTTGAGGAAAGAAATTATGAACGTGCTGAGCAGCGTGCTAAAGAAATTCTGGCAGAAATGAATCAAATAAAAGCCAAAAAATAAAAGCCTAATCGAGACTAAAAATCTTGGTTAGGCTTTTATTTTTGCTTTTTTTTAAATAGGGCCATATCGTCATGAAGATAAAAAATATGGAGCTATACTGCTTGGGTTAAATTAAAAAGTGCAGGGGTCACTGTTGCTACCTTAAAATTAGGTAATCATTATTCTGTTGGTGATTATGGGTTGAAAATGAGATATTGTGATGTAGGAGTAACAAAAAGTACTGTTTGGACAAGTGTAGATGCTTCATGTGAAGTTTCTGATTCAAAAGCTGAAAAAGTAGGTTATGATAGGAATTCTGTAGGAACTTATAAAATAAATGGTAAACTTAATAATGGCTATATATTTCTTACTAGTTATCTCCAACTTACTTATTTAAAGAAAACTAGTAAAGTTGCTCGTGTTTATCAAAGATACACATATAGAGATTAAAATTTTTAATGGGGTTGAATTAAAATGAATGTATCTTCTTCTTATTTTATATTTGGTTTAATAAACATGATTTTAATGATTGGAGCTATACCAGCTATCATATACGCTTTATATTTATTACGAAAAATTTCAAAACACTTCCTATTATAAAATCGTAATTTTATGCCCGTAATCTCCCAACACACAAGGTGTTAAAGGTACATTCGTAAAACGTATCAATGACGGTAAATGGAGAGCTCGTGTCGATGCTGATGATGCAGGTGTTACAGCATCTGCTATTACTGGTTGGTTCACTACTGTATATAACAAAGTAATATCTATGGACTACCTTCGGTTATCTCTCTTTTTATTTGTAATCAACTAAACCAGCTAATAGGATGTCAATATCTTTCTCTAAAAATTTCATTTCCATTATGATATACTTTTTTTGGCCATGCCAAATAACCCTCCAAAACCCTTTTGGAAGGATTTTTCTCTGTTTCACAAAACCGTTAATCAGGCTAAATCTAGGAACGTTTCTTTTCTCTTTAATAGAGCGTAAATCCAATGAAGTAACTTATTTATACAGGCAACGATTGACACTTTGGCCGGTTTTCCTTCTGATTTTTTCTTATCATAGAAGGCTTTAAGCTTTTTGTTCCTTGAACTTCTTATGCCGCATAGTACGGCAAGATACAGAGAATGACGTAATCTGCTCGAACCTCTTTTAGTCATACGATTAATGGTTGCCGTAAACTTACCGGAAGAGTGAACACTTGGATCTACTCCAGCGAAGGCAACCAGTTTTTTCGGATGATTAAACCGATCGATTTCACCAATTTCAGAGATAATCGTGGCTGCGATTTTTTCTCCTATACCGGGAATCGATTGGATGATCTTATATTCTTCCAGTTCATTTGCCAGGGCCACTATACGATCTTCCAAATCAGAGAGGTGTCCCTGGTAATGAAAAAGCAACTCCATATACATACGAAGATTGATTACGTGACTTTCATACACGTTTTTTTGGAATGGATTTCGAGATGCGGAGTCCATTATTTTTTTTGCTTTTTCCCATGCCCATTGACCCGATCGGCTAGGACAGAACTCTATAACACTCTCTGCTAGCTTACTTTCCCCGGCTGTTAATACCGCCTCTGAAGTGGAATATTCCTTTAATATCAATAAAGAAACCCTTGAATATAGATCCCCAAAAACCTTCCGGTATTCAGGAAACACCTGATCTAAAATGGTGTGAAACTGAAGTTTGGCTTCCACATACATATTCGTTACGATTTCCTGTTGTCTTGACAAATTCCGAAGGTCTAATAGCTGAATTCCTCTAATTTTATGAGGGGCAAAATCCTCTTTGTAATACAGCACACACAACTGGTACGCATCGATAGCGTCTGTTTTTACCTTCCGTAAACTGGTCTTCTTTGCCTGATAAGAAATAATCGGATTTAGTAAGATATATAGAATCCCTTGTTCCTCCAAGTATTGAATAACAGGGGTATGGTAATGCCCTGTAGATTCTAAAATGACCATAGGCATCTGCCCTGTCACCTCTTCAATCTCTTTTAAAAAGTCTAAAAAATGATCTAATTCCTCTTTAATGTGCTTCATTGAAAAGCTCTTCCCATACGGTTTAGATTGATCTAAAAATGCCTGAACTTGACTCTCTCCTTTTGCCACATCCAGACCAACAACTGGATTCATTGTTTTTACCTCCTCTACTTACTAACCAGTACCCCTAATCCTCCATGTAGTGTCATAGCTTCGCTTGTTATACGAGATCTACGTCCCAACCAGCCTCAAACATGTTTCTACAAGTAGGGGGCGGACAGTTTAGTTCACGGGATCAAATCCCACGCACCCGTACGTCCTACCCTGGCTACTGATATAATAGATTCTATTAAAAAAAGGTCAACCAGTAAAAACTGGCTAACCTTATAATACGAACGCACCCGTTAGTTTAAGTACAATATTTCACAAAGTTCACATTAAGTGGGCTCATTTTTCTTAAATCACTAAATAGTGCCTTATGGGCGAGGCACTATTAGTAATTACCTAATTACTGTTCTAAGTAACGATTAAGGCATGATTTTGTTATTCATCTGTTTTTTACTAGTTAATCAAAATAAAACCTAATTCACTTCAGTTCACGGTTCTTCTTATTTATATATATATAATATTTATCCGCTAAGGGACCAATATAAACTAAAAATCGCGATGCACCTAGACCTCCTACCGCGATTTTTTCACAATCCGAAACAATACGATAGAGACTAAATCTTATATATATCTTCTTCGTTTGGTAGAGAAGAAATCGCTCCTACCTTCGTACACACGACGGCACCCACTTTATTTGCAAAAAGAATGATCTCTTTAAGTTTACTAAAATCACTAAGAATTGTGTCATAGGACTCAAGATTTGCAAATTGAAATAAAGCAGCACCGACAAATGCATCACCAGCCCCAGTTGAGTCAATTGAATTTACTTCGACGCTGTTTATTACACTCATTTCACTTCCATTTGAAAGAAGAGTGCCTTCCCATCCAAGGGTGACAGCCACTATTTTTACCCCTAAATGATGGAGCATTGCTATTCCATCATATTTATCAATTTTTCCCGTGATTAGTTCAAGCTCTACTTCGCTTAGTTTTACAAAGTCAGCCATTGATATACCCTTTCTAGCTAAACTAATAAATTCAGCCACTCTATTTTTCCATAAATCATGTCGGAAGTTAGGGTCAAACGATAGAAATATCCCCCTATTTTGTGCAAATTCCATTGCCTTTAAATAAGTTGTTTTAAAAGGGTTTTCCAGAAATGCAGTTGCAGATCCAAAGTGAATGATCTTTGCACCACTTAATCTATCTAGGTATATGTTATCCTCTGTTAAATTTCCATCCGCTCCTCTATTGAATACAAAATCCCTTTCACCATTTGCTTGTAAAGAAACAAATGCTAAAGTAGTTGGTGCTAAATCGTCAGTAACAATCATCGATGTATCAACCCCCACCTCTTTTATCGTTTCTATTAAAAATAATCCAAATGGGTCATTTCCTACTTTTCCAATAAGACTCGCTACCCCACCTAGCTTTGAAATAGTAGCTGCGACATTCGCTGGTGCACCCCCGGCTTTCTTTAGAAAATGATTACCTTCTATTAAATTAACATCAATATCTGTACAATAAAAATCGATCAAAAGCTCCCCAACGCATATGACTGCGCGGTTTGTTTTATTCATTTATATTACACTCTCCATTCTTGTGATTTAGGTAAAATGAAAGGCTATCGATCATTTTCGACAGCCTTCATAAACTCTTACTATCAACCCCTCTTTAATAGGATTGAAATATAGTCTTTATCTTTTCCAGATACTCTTTAAAGGGTATATTTTCAAAGACTTTAATGTAACTTCTCCACCCTTACTATAAATTTGTAATCCTTTACTTGATGAATCCGGGAAAATTTGATCAGAAATAACCGTTCCACCTTTGTTTCCAAACACTTCTACAGCAGATCGGTCAATGAAAACATGCATTTTCAGAGTCCCATTTAATGCATTTAACGGTCCGTCATGCTTACCGACTACATTGTTCCCATAATCAAAGCTTCCTGAACTTGAACGGTCTACGAATAACTGTTTGGTGGCAACATCATAGCCAATAGTCGTATATTCAGTTGCACCTTTACGAACTTGAAAGCCGAATTCAGTTGCTTTTATATCATCAACATCAAACTCAGCAATCATTTCAAATGTATCTTCTGATAGTTTAGATAGGAGATTACTTTCACCAGATATGACTTTATTTTTATATGAAATTTTTTCACTCTTATCTCGAATGGTTTTTAAAGAAACTGGTGTTTGTTTTAAACGTAAACCTTCATCTGTCTGGGTTAGCTCCATCTTTCTTGGCAATGTCGTTGAACTTCTCCAAGTCGAAGTTGGTGTATTATTTGCATATTGCCAATTACTCATCCAGCCAATCCAATATTTTTCGCCATTCTTACCTTCAATTCCGCTCCAATCAACTGCGGCATAATAATCTGCCCCGTAGTCAGTCCATAACACTTGATCGGAAGGGTTTTCATTCTTAAACGTTTTCCCGTCAAAGGTACCTACAAAATATTGCATACCTGACCCGCCTGCAGGAGCGCCATCATTAATGCTTACCTGTAGTACCCATTTTGTTTTTGAAGGGTCACCATCAATTGGTAATTCGATTAGAGTAGGACATTCCCAAATCCCTCCGTTACTACCATGAGTAGAAGGTATCCACTCTCCAGAAACAGCAGACCAGTCTGTAAGGATGCCGCTTTCTTTCGAATCGTCTTTCTCAGGCTCTTTGGCAACTTGGTCTACTTCATTTGGCATGGCACCTTCATTATAAACATTAACATCATCCATGTTTAAATGACCCCAACCACCTGTAGCTTGGTCTACAGCTTTAATATATAAAACTTCTCCAATGTATTTAGAAGCATCCCAGACGTATTTTTGATATTTTTCTTCTTTAAATTTGGTATTGGCTTGTCGAATTAATTCTTGATCATCAGAGGCTCTCACTAACGAAACATAGCGGTTGTTGATATCATTACCACCGCCCAACAGAAAGTTGATTTCTCCAGAGCCATCTAGTTTAAAATATGAGGAGTGCAGTTCACCTGTTGCGTCATCTCCCTTTTGAAGATCAGTAAACCCCCATAAGTGGTAGTTTCCTTGGTGGCCGAAATCCCCTCCCCAGTATGATGGTACATTTGTCACATGATCTTTTGTGAAAGCATTACCTTCGATTGTACTCCACCCAGTTAGATCACCTGTCTCAAAATCATGATTAGTAATTTCCTTCTCATTTGTCATGATGTTCTTACCAACTTGAACATCTTGGAATAACGTGGATGAATTCCAAACATTTAAGCCAAAATGCCCTGATGAAAAAGTTGAATCATTTACATCATGAATGAGATTACCATCTAAAGAAATTTTAATATTTTTCCCATGAGTGCTTGCTTTCAAATGGTACCTTTTATCTGTATCTAGATTTATTGTTTTTTCAGCTAGAATGGATATTTCTCCATTTTCGATTTTCATGATTTTTATTGTATCGTTTAAAGCATCGATATTCGCCATATAACCGTTTGTTGCATTAGGATCTGCACGAAAAACGAGCGAGCCAGCTCCATTGCCACCTTTTTCCCCAGATATCTCAATGTTTGCTTCATAAAAAAAGTTATCCCCTGTTTGACCACTCATTACAAAAGCATCCTCGGTAGAGGTTCCACTTTTTCCATTCATCGTGTTCTCCCAGCTTCCGTTTACATCTGTCCATTTTGATAAATTGGTTTCAAAGTTAGATGTATTCTTGAACTCCACATTTCGAAAGGCAGCCGTTGAATTCCACGCTGACAATCCATAGTATCCATAATCGAATTCTATATCTGTTTTTTTTATAACAGATTGATCGTTTACAGAGACTTGAATTTGATCCCCATCTGTTTCCACCTTCACATGGTAGGTAGTTGAAGTTTTGAGGGTAAAAGGTTTTCTCTCAATTTCCTCGTTTGTTCCATCTACATTCTTACTTAATGTTATGACATCGTTTTTGGCATCTAAGCTCGCAACATAGCCGTTCTTTGCACTCCTATCTGACCGAAAAACTAAACCGCCTGCCCCTTCTCTCCCATTCTTCTCATTAAGGGTAATATCTCCCTCATAGCTAAATGATTCACCTTTCTGGGATGACATGGTATAAGAAGTTCTGTCTAAGCTATTTGCTTGTATTCCACCATCTTCGCCGAATTCACTTGCATACTCCCACTCTTTTAAATTAGGTGAGGTATAAAACATGATCTTATCCTTAGCCGCTAACGACATAACCCATTGGTTTGATTCTTCATGCCAAAATACTTTAGGATCGCGCCAATCTTGTATAGGAGGGTCTGGCATTACGGGATTCCCTTTATACTTTTCCCAAGTTCTTCCTTTGTCTAGGCTATACGCTATACTTTGGACTTGCTTATCTCCTGCATGCGTAAAGATGGCAACCATTGCTTCTTTTCCAAAGCCAGCTGTATTGTTCCAATCAATAACAGCACTCCCCGAGAAAATCTGACCGTTTTCATCCGGCGATAAAGCAATCGGCAAATGCTCCCAATTAACAAGATCTTTACTGACAGCATGTCCCCAATGCATAGGTCCCCATGTCGTTCCATACGGATGATATTGATAAAACAAATGATATTCACCTTTATAAAAAACCATACCATTCGGATCATTCATCCAGTTAGCTTCAGGAGAAAAATGAAATTGATTACGGTATGGTTCATTATAATATCCAGGGTCTTCTGCATTTGCACTATTAAATGGTAAACAAGCAACAGTTGAACCTATTAGTAGAATACTAATAATCCTCTTCACTTTTATTTCACACCCCTTTTTTAAAATCTAAAATGACATGTGATCGTTATGCTGGACTATTTCCGCGCAATCGATCTAATAAAACGGCTGCTACAATAACTCCACCTTTTACAACTAACTGCCAATAATAGTTGACATCCATTAGAGTTAACCCATTACTGATTACCCCCATAATTAAAACCCCAATAATTGTTCCTATTATTTTCCCTTTTCCACCTGTTAAACTTGTTCCTCCTAGAATTACAGCAGCAATTGCGTCTAATTCATACATTTGACCAGCAGTTGGCTGTCCGGAAAACAACCTTCCCGCTAAAACGACTCCTCCTAAACCAGCTAGTAAACCACTAATCGAATACACATTGATTAAAGACTTTTCAACCTTAATTCCAGTTAACCGAGCTGCCTCTTCATTGCCACCAATCGCATAAATATGACGGCCAAACATCGTATATTTAAGAACAAAAAACATCACAACATATACTAAAGACATGATATAAATAGGAGTCGGGATTCCAAAAATACTTCCACCACCGATGAATTTAAATGTTTCGTTTTGTAAAACAATTGGATAACCGCCACTAATGACATAAGCGAGTCCACGAACATATGTGAAGCTGCCTAGTGTAACAATAAATGCTGGTAACTTTGCTTTGGCTGTGAGAAATCCATTAATCAGTCCTACTGCATACCCTACTAGTACGCCTGATAACATCGCAATTATAGGATTAACTCCTGCAGAAGAGACCATGACTGAGATAACGCCAGATAGAGCAACTGTTGCACCAACTGATAAATCAATACCACCAGTTAAAATAACAATTGTCATCCCAGCAGCTAAAATAGCAATAATAGAAACTTGTTTTAATACATTCAATAAATTAGCTGTATCTAAAAAATTTGGTGCTGTAAATGAAAGTACTACACACAATAATAATAAAATCATGATCATGCCAAGCCTATTCCATAAAGAATAAAGGACATTTCCTATATTTAGGCGTTGTGAATGTGTAATAGTTTGCGTATTCCCTCTCATTTCTCTCTCCCCCCTTTGGTAGCTAAACGCATAATTGTTTCCTGTGTAGCTTCTTCCTTCGAAAGCTCGCCTGTTAACCTTCCTTCACTCATGACAAGTATTCGATCACTTACCCCCAATACTTCAGGAAGTTCAGATGATATCATTAAAACGGCCAATCCTTCATCTGCAAGCTTTGAAACAATCTTGTGGATTTCAGTCTTGGCACCTATATCAACCCCTCGTGTTGGCTCATCAAGTAGTAATACCTTTGGTGCAATTGATAGCCACCTAGCGATCACTACCTTTTGTTGATTCCCACCACTTAAGTTTGATACTTGCTGTTCTGGGGAAGCTATTTTTATATTTAAGTCTTCAATATATTGGTTAGCGCTTTCATTTGCTTGCTTCCAACTAACAATTCCTGCTTTAGCATGTTTTTTCAATTCAGCCATTATGATGTTCTCTTTTACGGACATTGATAAAAATAACCCTTGTTCTTTCCTGCTTTCAGGTACATGTGCAATCCTATTAGCAATAGCATCTATTGAGGATTTGATTCTAACAGATTGACCATCAACCAATATTTCGCCACTTTTCAACTCGGACAATCCGAAAATGGCCCTAACCAATTCTGTTCTACCAGCTCCAACAAGCCCCGCCAAACCAACAATTTCACCTGGGTAAATTTTTAAAGATACATTCTTTACAATTGTGTTATCAGAAACATTTTTCAATTCAAGTACAGGTGAAACTTCCTTTGGATTTTTTGTGCCAAAAGCTTTTGAACGATTAAACAAGTCCTTTAAATCCCGTCCTACCATTAGCTTTACGAGATGATCAGGATTTGTCTCTTCAATCGGCCCACTTGTAATCCATTGACCGTCACGTAATACAGTGAACCTATTAGAAATTTTAAAGATTTCTTCCATTCTGTGAGAGATATATACAATAGCAACTCCCTGCTTTTTCAAATCATCAATAATTTCAAACAGCTTTTTTATTTCTTTATCTGTTAAAGAGGCGGTTGGTTCATCCATTATGAGTACCTCTGCATTAAAGGATAATGCTCGAGCGATCTCGACCATTTGTTGTTGAGCAACACTTAAGGTCGAAACCAATTGGCGTGGATTTAGATTCGACCCCATTGAATCTAACACGTCTTGGGCACGTTCATGGACCTCATCCCATTTCACCATTCCTAAACCATTTCTAGGAAAGTTCGAACCCATTAAGATATTTTCACTTATTGTTAAATTAGGAGAAAGGTTTAACTCCTGATGAATAACACTAATTCCTTTGTTCCTTGCATCAGTAGGGTCCTTCCATAAAATCGGTTGACCTTTTAAGTAGATTTTCCCACCATTGTCATCAGGTGTATGAATGCCTGCGAGGATTTTCATGAAAGTTGACTTTCCAGCGCCATTCTCTCCCATTAATGCATGTACTTCACCTGGATAAAGTTCAATTCTCACATTGTTCAATACGGTTACACTTGAGAACGTTTTACTAATCCCTTCCATATTTAACACTGGCTTTTTTAGACTTTGTTGGCCTTTAAGGGACATTTCATTGACAGCCATACCTTTATCTCACCCCTTATATTGATTTGAATAGGCTGAATAAAGGAGGAATCCTTATCAGCCTATTTATTGAAAGATTCTTACCAACCTTGGTAAGAATCTAATGTATCTTGAGTTACAATCTCAACTGGAACTTTAATAAGCTCCTCAACTTCTTCACCATTTTTCACTTTCATTCCGATTTCAACAGCTTTTTTGATCATGTTACTAGGTGACTGAGCGGAAGTTGCAGCAATTGTACTTCCTTCCTTTGCCATTGCTTTTGTTGCTTCAGGAGCACCGTCTACTCCGACAATGAAAAATTCATCTTTACGATTCGCTTGCTCTTGAGCAATTTCAACACCAATTGCTTCTGGATCATTAATCGCAAATACAGCGTCAATAGAGCCTGATGAATTAGCTTGTAAAATACTTTCCATCACCGTTAATGCCTTTTCGCGATTCCCTTCTCCATTTTGCTTCGCGATAACTTTAATTTCGGAATCCTTTATTGCATCTTCAAATCCTTGAATACGATCAGATACCGCCGAAACAGGAGGTCCATCAATAATGACTATTTTTCCTTTTCCATCTAATTTTTTAATCACATATTCGCCGGCTAGTTTACCAGCTTGATAGTTGTCTGAAGTAACAGTGGCATCGACACCACCTTCAGCATTGGTATCTACAGCAACTACTGGAATATCAGCAGCTTTGGCCTGTTGAACAGCTGCCGCAATTCCTTTAGTATCAACAGCATTTAAAAGAATGATATCTACCTTTTTCGTAATAAAGTTTTCAATTTGAGCTGCTTGTTTTGCTAAATCATATTCAGCGCTTTCAACTAGAACTTCAGCACCTAATTCTTTTCCTGCTTCTTCAGCACCTTTACCCATGGAGACGAAGAATGGGTTCGCTAAACTCCCCACCGCTACACCGATCGTTAATTGTTTGTTACCTTTTTGTCCTTCGTCACCGTCTGTTGATCCATTTGATGATTCACTAGCCCCACTACATGCCGTCATCGCGGCAATTACAAACGTCAAAAATATTATTCCTATTATTTTTACATAATTCACCATATTAATCCCCCTAGTTTTTGAAGATGAAAATAATTAGCTGCAGAACGAGAATTTGTTACCGCTCTCAACCTCTTTAACTAGATCACCTCCTTAAATGAATATTTTTGGTTGAAATAATGGAAGTATGGTTGATTTTGATAGTTATTTCACATTGACTATTTATTGATAACGCTTTCATTCCTTACAAAACAATATAATTACCCTTTAGACATTAGAATTATAATTGAATGAATTTGGTTGGTTTTGATTGATTTTGATTATATTAAAGCTGTTTGTAATTGTCAATGGTTCCAATTATTACAAAAAATATATTGATAAAATAAAATATTAAACGTTTCAAATGGAATGTTTAATAGATGGAGCAGATTTTCCCTCATTGTTAATTGGCCACATTACAATAATTTCAAGCATTCTTTATTATATTGATACAACAAAGGGGAAAATTTTCAATAAAAAATTTCAGAATTTTCAAAAAAGCTGGTATTCAAACTGTCTGAATCAGACAGTTTGAATACCAGCTTTCCTTCAACGATAGCAAATTTAGTTTTTAGTCCCTCACAATAATTATCTCCGTTTTCTCCTTATATTTTCCTAACGTTATTGTACCTTCTTCATTCGTAATAACTTTTGTCTGGTTTAAATCTGCAAACTTAGAAAATGATACTTCTCCAAATTTTGTATGATCTGCTAATACAAAGGCCTCACGTGACAAAAAAATGGCTCTTTCTTTTATTTGCGCCTCTTCTGGATCTGGGGTAGTCAATCCAAAATTATAATGAATAGCGTTCGCACCCATGAAACACTTATCAAATCTATATTTTTTTATACTTTCGTATGCATAACGCCCAACTGTTGCTTTGGTAATCTTTTTAACAAATCCACCAATAAAATATGTACAGATATCATTTTCAAGTAATGCATCTATATGATCAATTCCGTTTGTAATGACAACGATATCTTTTTGTCTTAAATGTTTGATCATCTGATACGTTGTTGTTCCAGCATCAAGATAAACACAGTCGCCGTCCAAAATTAGTTCTGCCGCATATTTTGCTATCTTAGCTTTTTCCTCAAGGTTCTGCGTTATTTTCTCAAACACACTTGGTTCGTCTCGTTTACTATGTAAAAGTGAAGCTCCACCATGTACACGTTTTAAGTAGTTCTGCTTTTCTAATTGATCTAGATCACGACGCAAAGTAGATTCTGAAGTATTTGTTAATTCTACTAGCTCATGAATCTTAACATTCTCCTTTTCTTTTAACAGCTTTAAAATTAATTGATGCCGTTCCGTAATAAGCATGATATCTCCTCCTCGTATTACACTTCTATTTAAAGGTTCTTCGTGTATTCTAGTTTAATTAATTTTAGTATATAGAATTTTGCAGTGACATGTGAGAACTATTAGGGTACCCCCATAAGAAAAAGGAGCTGTTGATCAGCTCCTGGTAATTTTAAGTAAGCACCTTTTTGTTGAATAAACAATTTAAAACCCATTACCTTGGAATATTATTCTCATTAATTCAACAGCCATAAAGTAAACTAAACCAACAAATATACTAAGACCTAAAGCTAATTTTCTCCAAAGTCCTTTCTCACTGAGAAAAGAGAAAGAGAAAGATATAATGATTCCACATATAATCAATACACGAAAAGTTGTTACTCAGGGTCAATTACTTGTGTTATATTTCCAGAAAAGAAACAAATAACCAAGGTAATTAAAGCAAACGAAATAACCCCTAAATATTTTTCATGATTAACCACCCTTCTCCTCAAGTTAATTTTACCAAATATCGTTATATATGTATTTTTTATTATCGGATTATCTTCCCCCTTTAGTTGCATAAAGAAAAAGCTGCCTTAAAAATAGCTCCGACTTTCGGCTAACGCACTTGTTAATTGAAGATCATCATTATCGATAATTATTGTGAACGGGTGCAAACAAATCTTCATTAGAATTTCTAACAAGTGAAAAATTGTCTACATTATAGTGACCGTGAAGGGTTTCATTGTGATGAAGGATTATTTGTTTTGCAGATAAGTTTTTGGAATCAGAAGTAGAATGTCCATCACCAACTAATGTTACATCAAAATGATTGATTGTTGCTGTTCTAACAGCTGAATCAATACAATGTTCCGTCTTACAACCCATTATTACAATATGGTCTACATTGTTTTTACTTAAATGTTCGTGTAATGGAGTTCCATAAAATGAATTTGTGGCAGCTTTATCAAATATGAGAGCAGTTGATGGTATTTTAATATCCCTGTGTATCTGGAATCCAGGTCCTTCACCATTTGAAACATCTAAATCTCTTATAAAAATAACGGGGATACTTTCATTTATCGCTTTTTCAATTACAGTATTAATGTTATTAACGATTTTTTCTTTCTCAAAGACTCCTTGTTCTTCTTTATTACCTTCTATTAATTCCTGTTGAGCATCGATTATCAGTAACGTTTGTTTCAATATTTTTCCCCCTAAAGTTTTTAACAGTTAGTTTTTTCCTATTTTTATTAAATGGTATTTTAAGCGCTTCTTACAAAGCTCTTTATATTTTCGTCAAAAGATTTACTAATACCTTCTTGAACTAACCTGCTCCCTTAGTTACATAAAGAAAAAAACTGCCTTAAAGACAGTCAATCGCTAACGCACCTGATATTTCAACAACGTATAAATAATAAGTTACTAAAGACCAGAATTATTTTTTAAATAAATAATACGTATTTTCCTTATATTTGCGCATATTAAAAATAATAACATTGAAAGCGAGATGGATACTTATTGTCTAAACAAGGGATGCAAAACAAGGATCAAACGAGAAAGCAAATCGAGAAACAGGATAAAAGAAATGATGTTGAACTAGGTAATGAATTTCAAATTGGAAACACAAGTTCACAGAGCACCAAAAAAAGTGGACGTCAAGTAAATAAAAAATAGCCTCGATCTATCGGGGCTATTTTTTCTATTTTGGTAAAATATCAATTATCTGAAATCAAACCGACAGCGCTGATCTTCAGCTAACGCACCCGTTAGTTCATTAAGAAAAGGGATTCTTAATGAATCCCTCCCTTTCGCGGAGTACTAATTAATCATTTGTTCGAGTAAATGATTCTGTAAAATAAATTGTACAAACCAGCGATGCGAGTAGTACAAACTGGACATGCATTAAGCTGAGTGCCCACAGTACGAATCACGCTTTTCTGGTCGATCCCAGAACCTCCAAATAGTGCTGATTGTACATAATGCCTAGGATGTTCCCAAAGGGATCAACCACTGAGGCAGTAATGAACCCCTGACCGCGAACTGTGGGTGCCTCGTGTTCTTTCGCCCCCATAGACAGCAGCTTCTCGAAAGTTGCTGTCACATCGTCGACGTGCCAGTACACGACTGCACCACCGGCCGGGCAGATCGACGAACCATCGGGCGCGTAACGGCTATCGATCAGGCCCAGCTCGTGCTGGTAGTCCCCGAGGCGAAACTCGGCATATCCTGGGCGTTCGAAGTATGGGTCGATACCCAACAGCTCGGCGTACCACTTCTTTGCCGCCACTAGATCAGCCGCCCAAAAACTGACTGTGGTGAGTCCTCGTAATGTTAATGTGTCGCTCATAATCGATTTCCTCCTTTATGTTGAGTAGTACGTCCCGATGCTAAACTAAATAATATCTTCTGATTAACTTCGACTTACTTACAAAAAACCCCTTCTCTTATTCAAGAAAATGGCTCATTTGTTGAATAAAGATCAAACAGTACTCTTCAACTATCCTGCCCCGTTAGTTCATTAAGACTTATTGTAGAGTGACATAAACTGTGCGACAGTTAAATAAAGAAGTAGTTTAGTGGAAGTAGGGTGATTAACAAAACTTAGACTTTTTATTTGGAATATAGTAAAAAGCAGTGAGGGATTTCCCCTCACTGCCCCGTTTCTTTATTTTGTTAAAATCTTCGTGTGTCGTTTCCGAAAATTAATTGAATTATTTTCACTAATAAAAGTTGAACCTAAAAGGAGTGTGCCACCTATGATTTGAACAATTGTCATTTTTTCCTGTAAGATTACAGCGGAAATCAGTATAGCTACAAAAGGATCTACATAGCTTAGCATAGCAATACTTTGCCCCTTTAACTTTAGCATACCAGAAAAAAACAACCAAAAGCCAATACCAGTGTTAACAACGCCTAAGAGTATTATGAAAGGAATGGAAGATCTTGTTGATACTTCCAAGATACCAAATCCCTCAGTGAATAATACATAGGGAAAGAGAAATAAAGCAGTCGTTCCAAGTTGAATGATTGTAATCTCTAACATGCCCATGTTTTGAATGAATTTATTTAATAACATTAAGGCTGCGTAAAATGCAGCCGCAACTAACCCGAAAAGGATTCCAAGTAGATCATCTTTACCAGAAGAGGCGCCAATGCCGTTTCCAATAATCAATAACATACCTAATATCGCTACACCAATACAAACAATTTTTTTAATTGGTAAAAGCTCCTTAAGCACAAATGGCGAGAGAACCATGACAAACACTGGCGCAAAATAATACCCAAGTGTTGCATTAGCAAGTGTTGTATGATCGTAGGATTGATAAAGAAAAATCCAATTCCCTCCCAATGCAATCGCAGAAAGAAAAAGGGTAGAAGCATTAACTTTCACTAATTTCCATGGAATGGATTTCTTCATAATGAAAAATACAAACACTAAAAAGAGACACCCAATTGAACTGCTTAGAAAAGCTGTTTCACTCGAAGATAAATCAATGTATTTCACAACTAAACCCATTGTACCGAAAATAATCATTGATAATATAAACTGAATTTTAGATTTCATCGTCTACTCCTTCGAATCTGCGAAACAGCTTATATATTTCGCAGATTCTTAATCTGTTTTATATATAAGCGTATATAAAGGAGTAAACGGTGGTGGTGGTGATGTCGAAACGGGCTTTGTAATGTATGGATTTATAAATGATATTGGCATAATAAGCCTCCTGATTATTCAAATGTAAGATTTATTAATAATACAATTAAAATCTTATTGTTTGAATTGGATTTTTTTAAAAATAGTGCTTCATTAAACATTTAGATGGTAAATATATTTATTAATGGTTTTGGTGTTTGATTTAATTATTTTTTGTTTCCTTTAGTTACAAACATATTGTCTCTTTATTTAGTTCACGATGTAATACATCACCCATACGCTTCATGCCTTCAATGATTTGGTCTTCAGGCATATTCGAGTAATTTAAACGTAAAGTGTTCTTCTGTGTGCCATTTGGAAAGAATGGAACACCAGGAACACAAGCAACATTATTTTTCAAGCACTCTGTAAATATATGTTTGGAATCAACCCCCTCTGGGAGCTCAACCCAAATAAATAAACCACCTTCTGGCTTACTGTAAGACAAATTTTCCGGAAAGAATTCTTTTATGCATTTTATCATTTTTGTACATCTTGCTTTATATACTGCTTTGATTTTTTTAATATGCTCTTCCATATCGTATAGTTCCATATACTTAGCTGTTATCCTTTGAGCAAAGCTGTCGGTATGTAAATCAGCTGTTTGCTTGAAAGCCACGTACTTATCAATAAATGATTGATCTGCACAAATCCATCCAATTCGCATGCCTGGAGTGAAAATTTTAGAGAACGTGCTCATATAAATTACTCTGTTCTCTGTGTCAAAATGTTTCACTGGCGGGATTCCCTCTCCAGCAAACCTAATAGCTCCATAAGGATTATCTTCTACAATCAGTACATCGTATTGATTAGCAAGTTCGATCATTCTTTTACGTCTTTGAAGTTTTAGTGTACGACCTGTAGGGTTCTGGAAATCGGGAATAGTATAGATGAATTTTGCGCTAGGTTGCTCTTGCAGTTTCCTCTCTAGCTCTTCCATTATCATCCCATCATTGTCCATAGCTACCTCCACAAAGTTTGCATTGTATGATTTAAATGCATTAATTGCTGCAAGATAGGTTGGGCTTTCACAAATTATAGTATCTCCTTCATTGATAAATAGTCTTCCAGTAAGATCTATTGCTTGCTGGGACCCTGAAGTGATAAGAACATTGTTAATAGCAGAGTTAATCCCAATGGCTTTCATCCTTTGACAAATAGCTTCTCTCAACGGACCATAACCTTCAGTAGTACTATATTGAAGAGACGCCGCGCCCTCTTCATTCAATACAACATTGCACGCAACTTTAAGGGCTTCAACAGGAAACAGCTCCGGAGCTGGAAGTCCTCCCGCAAAAGAAATGACTTCTGGCCTTTCTGTTACTTTTAATATTTCACGGGTCTCAGAAGAATTAACTAGACGGGCCCTCTCAGCAAATTTATTTTCCATTTGTAAACATTCCTTCCTTTAACATTTCAATTTTTTTACCTACCACTTTTAATTTTATTTGAATATTCAGATTTTTATATAAAGGGATAAGCCTATGACATCATCCCCAACTAAGTTTGAATTATCATAACACGTAAAAAAAAAGCCATACAATATAATTATTGTATGGCAAACAATATTTATTTTACATTTCAATTATTTTTCTAAGTATAATAAGAGCTTTTTCAAGTTCCTCTCTCGTTTCTGGAGCGCAAATCCCCACACGTACGGCATTTGCTGGTGCGACATTACCTACCGCAAATCGCCCTCCACTATATACCTGTACACCTTGTGCTGCAGCTAGTTGTTCAAATTGGTCACCTGTATACTGATGCGGCAGATGTAACCAATGAAAAATCCCTGTTTCTTCACCTAAACAGTTCTCTTTACCTAAATATTGATTGACCAACTGATTGCGGGCTTTTGTTTCCTCTTTATGAAATGCAACAATGTTTTCAAACTGATTCGATACAATTACTCGTGATGCTAACTCTGCAAGTAGTGGCGATACGGAAATATTCAAATTATAAAGAGCTTTTCGAGTAGAATCCAGGTATTTTAAAGGAACTGCCACATAAGCAAGACGGAGTCCAGGTGCCATCGATTTCGATAAACTCGCTATATAAATCGTATGCTCAGGGGCATATGTCGCTACAGCCGGCAACACTTTTTCTTGGATTAAATGATACGCTCCATCTTCAATAATAAATAAATTATACTTTACAGCAATCTCAGCAATAGCCTTACGAGTTTCAACGCTCATCGTATAAGTCATCGGATTCTGATAATCTGGAATAATATATAATCCTTTAATATTTTCATTTTTACATGCATAAAGAAGTGCTTCCGGACTCATTTCATCAGATTCTGAACGAATCGGTACAAGCTGAATTCCCAGCATGGCGGCTGCTGTCTTTAGGCCTGGATATGTATGGTGATCTACACCAATTCGATCTCCATGCTGACAAAGGCTTGCAAGTGTTGCTGTGATGGCGTTTTGTCCGCCAGTAGCAAGTAAGATATGTTCTCTAGTCGTTTCAAAACCGGCAAATTTCAATAATTTGACGCCTGCATCTTTTTGCCAAATCGCATCGCCTGGCCGACTGTATCCAAACCATCTCGCACAATCTGATTCTTGTAACATCGATTGCAATAAGTCAAATAAAGGTCCATACGACACACGATCTGGTAAAATTGCTCCCATTTCAATTAAATGCTTTGGCTTTTCTTCTGCAAGCAAATAAGCGTTCGAAATCGCATCATACGAAACATAAGTGCCACTACCAATGGTCGCACTGACCAGTCCTTTTAACTCAGATACTTTAAAAGCTTTCGAAATCGTACTTAGATTCACCTCTAAGTAATCCGCTAGCTCTCTTTGTGGTGGAAGTTTCGTGCCAGGCACTAAGCGTCCCTCTATAATATCATATTCTAACTGCTTAGCTAATGCCTGATAAATCGGTCTATCTTCTCGATTTATTGTCGGCTTCCATGTCATTGGATAATCCTCAAACGAATTAATCGGCACATTCCTCATCCTTTTTCACACAATCATTAATCATACAATTATAAAATTGTATGGCAACAAATTCAAATCCATAAATTCTTTTAAAATTTTTTACTAATAGAGTGCGGAATGCTCGTTGCCCCGGAACATACATGCAGCATGGATATTCCGGAAGGGAACCCATTAGTGGAAAAAACTGTGGAGTTACACGCAGCCTCCATATTACCTTTTTTATCCATAATCAACATTCCTTATTAATTAATAAGAGCATACTTAATAACATTTATTTCAAATTTTGATCATTTGCACAATTAGTTACTCCAGAATATGGCTCATTTAAAGATCAAACAGCACTTTACAACTATCCTGCTCCTTTAGTTCCATAAGAAAAAGCTGCCTTAAAGACAGCTCCGATCTTCAGCTAATGCACCCGTTAGTTTAAGTGTATTAAAATACAAACTTAGTTGGTTTTGTTTAATAAGAGAGGTGTGCTCATTGAATAAGAAAAAGGCTTTACTCTTTATTGAAGTAAAGCCACACGTTGAACAAGTAAATAAGATTAGTACATAAATCAAAACTATAATTCCTATTAACATAACAAAAAGGGAACTCAAGAACCCATTATTTATTAAAGATTTCCATAAATTCTTTTTCTCATTCTCATTAATTCTCATACAAAACCTCTTTCATTTTACTATTTCTTAATGAAGTAAAGCACCCGTTAGTTTAAGTACAAACCTTCACAATCTTGCTAACCTGCCCCTTTTGCATAAGAAAAAGCGATCCTTCTTAATCAAGAATCGCACTCAGTTGAATTTATTTGGATTGCGGTCAATAAACTCCTCGACATCTGCTTTTAACCTATAGACAAGGTCGAAATAACCCTCTTCTGAAAGGGAACCTTCATATCCTTCATCTAATGCTTCTTGCATTAGAATAAATTGGATATGTTTTAAAACCTAAGTGGCAACCTAACGAAAGTTGACACTTAGGTTTTATTTATCCTCATAACAACCTTGTAAAAAAGAAAGATGGCGCTTCTTTTTTAAGTAAAACTGTCATTTCTTTATTAGTCTTTTAAAAATGTTAGTAACGCTTCATTAAATTCTTTTGGATGAGTTGCGTTTAATCCATGCGGACCACCCTTTATTAGAGCGAGCTTACTACCAGGAATGGAATCATATGTACGTTTTCCACTTAACTCAAAAGGTACAGTTGCATCAGAGTCACCGTGAATAATAAGAGTAGGTATATTGAACTTTTCCAAGTCCTTTCTAAAATCTGTCTTACTAAAGGCCGTAATACAATCGAGCGTTCCCTTAGGTGATGCACTAGCTGCAATATCCCGATTATATAAACGGAATGGCTCACTAACTAAATCTGTTTGATTACCAGCCGAGAAAAATCCCTTTGTAAAATTGTCAAGAAATGCAAGGCGGTCATTTATCACGCCACTTTTGAATTCTTCAATTGTTGCATCATCTAATGCTCCTTCAGGATGATCCTCTGATTTGTATAAATAAGGAGGAACTGCTCCAGCAAAAACAGCTTTTTCAATACGATCTATTCCATATGTACTAATGTATCGAGCTACCTCACCTCCACCCATAGAAAAACCAACAAGTGTGACGTTTTGAAGATCTAAATGTTCTAACAGTTTATGTAAATCAGAAGCAAATGTATCATATTCATATCCTCCCCACGGCTGAGATGATTTTCCAAAGCCTCGACGATCATATGTTATGACTCTGTAACCTGCTTCAATAAGAGCTGGCACCTGATATTCCCAAGATCGCCCACTTAAAGGCCAACCATGTATTAAGACAACTGGTTTCCCTGAACCATGGTCCTCATAATAAAGTTCAATTGGAGCATGATTTTCATTACCTACAGTAAATTTTGCCATAAAAATTCCCTCCCATATTTTCATTATTAAACCTATATTCTTACTTTTCTGATCAAAAAAACTTTTTACTCCAAAACATTTAAAATATTTTTTTGCAAAATGTTTATAGGGTTATTATATTCCCTACTATCAAAATTTCAAAATTATGTAAGTGCATTAAATCAATTAATATATTAGATTTCAAAGCAACTCCAAATAGTTGGAATCAGGAATCACACCCCTGCTTAAAACATCAAGTCTTATTTGTCGATTTCCTCTGCAATTTTAAGTTATTACAAAAAATTTAATTTGTATTCCTAAAGTTTAAAAACCCTACGATACCAGTGAGCCGCAGCTTCAACTTCATCAACAGTCAATTGATGCCCCCTATTTTCCCAATGAATTTCAACTTTCACATTAGCCTTTTCAAATAAGGATTGAAGTTCAGTAGATTCCATCGGCGAACATATGGGATCATTTTTACCAGCAGCAATAAATACTGACTTTCCTGACAAATCAGGAAGAATAATTCCTTTTCTCGGTACCATCAGGTGATGGAGAATTGCTCCCTTTAATGCATTTTGATAGTGGAATAATAAACTAGCAGCTATATTAGCTCCATTTGAGTAACCAATAGCAATCATGTTTTCTCGATCAAAATTATACTTTGCAGCAGAATCATCAAGAAACTCATTTAATTCTTTTGTACGGAAAATCAGATCTTCCTCATCGAATACACCTTCAGCTAATCTCCGAAAGAATCGAGGCATTCCATTTTCCAATACATTTCCGTGGACACTTAGCACTGAAGCCTCGTCATCAATTCTTCCTGCTATAGGTAATAATCTAATTCATTTCCGCCAGGACCATGTAATAATACGTTGGTTTCGTTGAATCTTTACCCTTATTAAATATATGTTTCATGTTTGATCTCCCTCCAGAACGCGAACTTCCACAGTAGGTAAGGCTTCTTCTAATGCTTCACGTTTTGGCTCCAGCCAAGATGGTAACATCAGTTTATTACCAAGCTCAGCGACAGCTTCATCAACGGAAAAGCCTGGCGGATCGGTCGCTATTTCAAAAAGGATACCGCCTTGTTCATGGAAATACACAGCTTTGAAGTAGTTTCGATCACGAATCTCAGTCGGATAATACTCCTTATCTTGAAGAAGTGTTCTCCATCTCAAAAGATCTTGGTCATCCTTTGCCCTCCATGCGATATGGTGAACAGTTCCAGCCCCTTTTAACCCGCGTACCGAAGGAGTTAACTTAATATCAATTGTATTTCCAAACTGACCATCCGATTTAAACCTAAGGAAGCTCGCTTCTTGCCCAAGACATTCGAGCCCTAATACGTTTTCAAGCACATTCGCAGTTTTATTAGGCTGAGTTGAAATTAAAATAGCTCCACCAAAACCTTTAATTGCAACCTCT
Organism: Peribacillus sp. NPDC096447; assembly: GCF_044762725.1. Taxonomy (NCBI): domain Bacteria; kingdom Bacillati; phylum Bacillota; class Bacilli; order Caryophanales; family Bacillaceae; genus Peribacillus; species Peribacillus sp. NPDC096447. The sequence goes on along the minus strand of NZ_JBIWEV010000010.1, from coordinate 20,246 downwards.
GAATCGACTTCTCCAAAACTCCAATTATTTTTTGGTCCTTCATTTCGTTCCACTAATTCAATTTCGAGACCATCTGGATCTTGAAATTGTAAATATTTTTCTCCAAAACGTACTGATTGAATAAACCTAATTCTAAATTTTTTCAAACGATTTTCCCAAAATTTAATTGATTGATTCGGGATGATAAAACTGGTTACTCCAACCTGTCCTGTTCCAATTCGACCTTTTAACTGCTTTGGCCACGGAAAAAAAGTTATAACAGACCCAGGTTGACCAGTTTCATTTCCAAAATAAAGATGATAGACTTCTGGACGATCAAAGTTTATCGTCTTTTTTACAAGTCTTAACCCCAGTATGCCAGCATAAAAATCAATACTTCTTTGGGCATCGTTCACCATTGCTGTTATATGATGGATCCCTGTTGTTTTTTGCAACCTCACCATTCCCATTCTTTTCATTACTTTGATCAAGAAATTAATTAGGTCTCTCTATGGAAAAAATCTCACCTAATTTTGCATAATTTGTCCAGCTAACCAACTCACAACTTTAATTCTCTTACCTCAAATGGTAATAAACTTTGTTTAATCTGCCCTCTAAACTGTTCGTACTGCTCTGGCAACATTAATTTTTCTCCCATCGTCGCTTCGGATTCATCGTGGGCAAATCCTGGAGGATCTGTTGCAATCTCAAAGAGAATTTCCCCGTGTTCTCTAAAGTAAATCGCATTAAAATAGTTTCGATCTCGTACAGCAGTTACCCCATATCCGTTTTCCTCAACATATTTTTGCCATTCCAATTGGTCTTGATCATCCTTTGCCCGCCATGCAATGTGGTGTACGGTTCCAGCACCCATTGTCCCGCGTCCTATTGGCGTTAATTTTAAGTCAATGACATTGCCAATTTCTGCTGAAGAACGGTAACGTGCAAAGTCGCCTTCCTTGCCGATTAATTCTAGTCCCAATATGTTTTCTAACAATGCAGCCGTTTTGTCAGGATGGGTCGATAATAAAGTAGCACCGCCAAAGCCTTTAATAGCTACCTCAGGTGTTACCCCGCCAAAGGTCCATGTATTTACTTCTCCTTCTTCCCTTTCAACAATTTCCAAGTGTAGCCCATGAGGGTCATCAAATTCCAAGTATTCCTCACTAAAGCGCTCCTTTATAGTAAAAGGAATATTGAAGGATTCCAGTCTTTTTTTCCAGAACTTCATAGATCCTTTTGGAACAACATAAGATGTAACGCCTACTTGACCATCACCAATTTTCCCTTGACTAGCTCCTGCCCATGGAAAAAATGTCATGATTGTTCCTGGTTTTCCACCCTCATTACCAAAATAAAGATGGTAGGTACCTGGGTCATCAAAATTGACAGTTTTTTTCACTAAACGTAAACCTAATACACCTGCATAGAAATCAACATTCTCTTGAGGATGACCAACAATTGCAGTAATGTGGTGAATACCCATCGTTGTTTTACTCATTTTATTTTCACTCCTATTTTTATTTCTGGTTAGACAACTAACCTTAAAAAAAGCATCGCCAATTTGTCGATAATTGTATATACGACTTTCAGGGTGTTTTTTCCTCTGTCTGAAGTTTTTTCCTTTGTCTGAAGTTTTTTATTTCTATAAATATTGGATCTCTATTTTTATTGAAAACAGAATCATGAAAATTATTCACAATATCTATTATTAAGTTAGTTATTAGCCATTCGTAAAACATTAAGATAATAAAGGGAGTATCGCCCAACATTTTGGATATCAAAGTGAGTATTAATGATATATGATTTCCAATGATTCATATGAAATAGGTCAGAAGGAGAAAAAGTTATAGTTGGGGTTGACATTATTGAAGTTTTCACAGGAAGCTATATTGAATTAGCGATTACTATTTGAAATAGCAAGAAAATTCACCTTTATTCAATCAGAGAATAGATAGCTTCGCAACAAAACTCCTTTTTATCACTTACCAGAAATTGAAAAGTGGTTTTAAGTTTACAGGTGCTTTTACCATTAATGCTGATATGTCATTACCTCCTATGGTTTTTGAATTTTCCTAAGTAAATCTAGAAGCTGTTTTTTTTCCTTGTAATTTAAGTTGGAAAATTGTGATGCCTGAAATTGTTCTTGTTTTGAAACAATTTCATAAAAAAACTCTTTTCCAACCTCAGTCAATGAAAGGTATTTTGTTTTCCATTCCTGTTCCCGATTAATCAATCCCAACTCTTCCATTTTCTTTAATAGTTGAGTGATATTGCCTTTCGTCACAAAAAGCTTGTTTGCAAGTTCTTGTTGAGACAAGCGCTCATGCGAACCCACTTGAACCAAGATATCGAATTGTGCTGTCGTTAGATTCCATTTCTTTAAATGTTGATTGGATTCCCGGATACTCTGGTTATATATTCGAGTTATTCGAAACCATAACATTAATCCTAGTCGTTCCTCTTTTTTAGTTGAGGAGCGATTCGTTATATTATCTTTCATGAATGTCACCTCATTCTAATTTTATTACAATCAAATTATGGATAAACAGATTTAATGTCAAATGTAAAAAATACTATATATACAAATAAACCAGCACTATAGTTTGATACTGGTTTAATTGATGCTTTTATTTATGTAGTTGTTAATTTAGCATAGATGATAAAAAACAGGGTTAATTGTCCTATTATCATAATATTTGGTATTACTACAATCAAATTAATAACAAAAAAGACTGCTAAAATCCCTAAAAATAAGCATAAATGATAAATTTTCAAACGGTGTTGTTCAAACCTGTATTGATGAAAAACAATTGTAGTTGACAGGAAATAGAGCAATACAGCACCAAAAACAAAATATAGGATAAAAGAATATTGGACCTCATCTAAAAATAATAGTCTAATGGATGCTGCAACCATACTCAAAGACATTAAAATAAACAGATGACCGTAAATAATAATTTGACCAGAAGTTTGTCTAGACTTGTTGAGTTTCTTCTCCATGTTATCGAAATATTGCCACCACATCGAAATAATGAGGATAAATGAAATGATCGCAAAGCTTATTGAATCCCAATTTCCTTGTTTAGGTTGAATGACCGCAAGAGTGCTTATAAGAGCTTCCCCAAAGAGAATAATGGAAAATAGACCAAATCTCTCTAACAAGTGGGCTGTATTAGTTGGGACCTTTTCTAAACACTTTCTTCCAAGCAGTGGAATAATAATATCGATAAGAATTCCGAAATACAACACAGCATACCGAATCCAAGAATCAAAAAAGACGGATAATAATGAAATAACGATTCCAATCCAAAAATATCTTCCTAGAAAGAGTGCTGCTTGCTTACGAACTCCTGCTTCTATCCGCTGGACAATAAGATATTGGATCGCAGTCACAGCCCTTAACCCAATATAACCTATTAAAAAAGAAAGATAATGAGGATCAAAATCAGCTGATAAGCTTGATGTCATTATTAGGACAAAAAACATTTGCAGGATCAAAAAGATTCGTTGATAAAATAAATCTTTTCCGAATCGGTTAACAAAGATGGTTTGCCCTACCCAAGCCCACCAGATCGGAATAAAAATTAAGACAAACTTTACTAAATACTCTACATGGATATGACCATCTTCAACATGAAGTAAAACATGAGTTGCAGCCGCAACCGCCGCCACAAATAACAAATCATAAAAGAGTTCTAACCACGTGACTTTCTTTTCTTCCATTTCTGCACTCCCTCCAATTTTTTTATAGTTACTAGTATGCTGGAAATATAAAGTGATTGGAAGAAAATAATATAGACATAATCTATTTGGCATAGTCACAAAGACTAGAAAGAAAACTAATGAGAAATCCTTACATCCTAGATTTTTTGTAATAAATACTTCATTAAATTAAACAGTTTAAGATTAGGCATAATGCCACTTTTTTCAGTTTGTTATATCATGGTAGGATGAGATGATTTTAACAAAGTAGGAAATATATGACTAAGACCATTGGCCTTATTTGTGGTAGTTTACGACAAAACTCTTATAATCGAATCATTGCTCAATCATTAACTGAGATGGATGATTCCCATCAATTTCGTTGGATTGAGATAAATAACCTACCTTTTTTTAATGAAGACTTAGAAATAAGTGTTCCAGAAACAGTGACATCATTTAAATCTGCTATCCAGGACGTTGACGGTATCATTATTGTAAGTCCAGAGTACAATTCTGGAATTCCAGGCGTATTAAAGAATGCATTGGACTGGGCATCAAGACCTCGGGAATCCGCTGTTCTTAGCAGAAAACCGGTTGGCCTAATTGGAGCAACTCCTGGGGGGTTAGGTACTGTTTATGCTCAGATGCAAATCAGAGAAATACTAGAAACTATGCAAGTTCATGTTCTTCCATTTCAAAAAGTGCTGATTTCTCAAGTACATGAAAAGATTGATTCCGATCAGAAAGTGCTTACTGACGAACAAACAAAACGTTATCTTCAGCGTTATTTACAACAATTTATAAATTGGATAGATAAAACTCTTGTTTTAGATAAATAGAAGTAGAGCAAGCATTTTTAAAAATAAATCTGACGTTTTTTCTGATTTTCAAGAAAATTATTGACGTCAATATAAGTTTAATTATAAACTGATTGGGAAAATGAAGAAATTCAGGATAAATACTCCAATGTTTAAACTTTCTTCATTACCTTAATTATTAGGAGGAATACATAATGTCTGATCTCTATTCTCGTATTCGTAAAGATGATGCTGTCGTTCTTTTAGTGGATCATCAAACTGGCCTTATGGCTGGACTAGTTCGTGACTATGGTGTTGATGAATTCAAGAACAATGTTTTGGCTCTTGCTCACACTGCTAAGTTTTTTGATTTACCAGTTATTTTAACAACAAGCTTTGAACACGGACCTAATGGACCATTAATGCAAGAATTGGTTGATCTCTTTCCTGATGCACCAAAAATAGCTCGACCTGGACAAATTAACGCATGGGATAATGATGATTTTGTAAAAGCAATCGAAGAAACTGGAAAAAAACAACTTATCATCGCGGGCGTAGTTACAGATGTTTGCGTTGCGTTCCCATCACTTTCCGCTATAAAAGCTGGGTATGAAGTATTTGCTGTTACTGATGCTTCAGGCACTTTCAGTAAACAAGTTGCAGAAGCTGCCAATACGCGTATGGCACATAATGGCGTGCAACTTATGAACTGGTTTAGCGTAGCGTGCGAACTACAACGCGATTGGCGCAACGATGTCGAAGGTTTTGGCAATTTGCTTGCTAGTAATCTTCCAGGTTATCAAAATGTAATTGGAAGCTATATGGGAGCTCAGCGAGATCTTAGTAAACAAAATGCATAAATTTATTCCTAAGAAATAGCTATCAATCACTTTTTTTAAAGTGGATAGCATAAATTTAGCGCTGATTTAATCAGCGCTCCTTTTTTCAATAAGAAGTATAGCAGGGCTTTTATTTTTACGATTACAGCTGAAATTAATAATTGCCTTTAAGAAAACATTAAAATTGTTTCAAAAAACTTTATTATTTTAAAAAAAGGAGTGTTTTATTATGAGTAATTTAGAATTGTTAACTCCGGAGAACAGTGCATTAATTTTGATTGATTTTCAGCCTCAAATGACTTTTGGAGTTGCAAGCATTGACAGACAAACATTAATGAATAACGTTATGCTGCTTGCTAAATCAGCAAAAGCTTTTAACGTACCTACTATTCTTACTACCGTTGAAACACAAAGCTTTTCTGGTTATTTTTGGCCACAAATTCTTGACATATTCCCAAACCATGAAATTATAGAACGTAGTTCAATGAACTCTTGGGAAGATTCAAAATTTGTTGAGGCAGTTAAAGCAACAGGTAGAAAGAAATTGATATTTGCAGCACTTTGGACTGAAGTTTGCCTTGCATTCCCTGTGCTTGAAGCAATTAAAGCTGGCTATGAAGTTTATGCAGTTGATGATGCTTCAGGTGGTACTAGTTTGATAGCACATAACGCTGCTATGCGTCGTGTAGAACAAGCTGGAGCAATTCCAGTGACAGCAATTCAAGTTTTACTTGAATACCAACGTGACTGGGCACGCAAAGACACTTATGATGCTGTTATGGAAATTGTAAAAGAACACACTGGCGCTTATGGTCAAGGCGTGGAATACGCATATACTATGGTACATGGCGCGCCTCCAAGCAGGAAAATATGAATCAAGAAAGAGTAACTGCCGGAGAAACTCATAAAGGGAACACTATGGATGCTGGTGGTCCAGTAACAACAATTGTTACATGGGAAATCCAAGAAGGTAGAGAAAAACAGTTTGAAACGTGGAGACATGAAGTCGAAGCTGCCGCTACTAAATTCCCAGGGCATTTAGGCGTAAATCTAATAGTCCCCAATAACGGATCCAGAGAGTATACTGTTGTTTTTCGCTTTGATACGTATGAGCATCTACGTGCTTGGCAAGAATCAGATATTCGTCGAGATTTGTTAAAAAAGGCAGAACCATTTCAAGCTACTAATCCAACTTACAAAACTGAAAGCAGTTTGGCTTATTGGTTTGTTACTCCGAAAACGCCAGTTCCACCGCCAAAATGGAAAATGTCTATTGTTACCGTTCTTGGTGTATGGCCTCTTAGCAAGTTGGTTCCTATAGTGATAGGGCCTATAATAAAAAATATGAATCCTATTATGTCAGCCTTTTTTGTTTCTGTATGTATAGTGTCCTTGCTATCATGGGTAGTAATGCCGATTCTCGGTAAAATATTGCATCCATGGTTACAGAATAATAGGAAGTAGGCGAGGTGTGAACATGAATTTACCGGATATGATTTTATATAACGGAAAAATCACTACTCTTGACCCATCTCAACCTGAGGTATCGGCTATCGCCATAACTGATGGTTTAATCACTGCAGTAGGTGGAGATGAGCTTCTTAATAGTGCCACAGAAAAAACAAAAAAAATAGACCTTAAAAGAAAGAGAGCTATTCCGGGCTTGAATGACTCTCATATACACGTTATTCGTGGCGGTCTTCATTATAATATGGAATTGCGCTGGGAAGGTGTGCCATCACTTGCTATTGCTCTGGAAATGCTTAGAGAGCAGGCAAGGCGTACACCTGCTCCTCAGTGGGTAAGAGTAGTTGGAGGTTGGTCTGAATTTCAATTTAAAGAAAGACGGATGCCAACTTTGGAAGAGATTAATGCTGTCTCTGAAGACACGCCTGTCTTTGTGCTACATCTTTACGATAGAGCACTTGTAAATCGTGCAGGGCTGCGTGCACTGGGATACACAAAAGATACCCCAGACCCTCCGGGCTGTTTAATTGAGCGAGATAAACGAGGTAATCCAACGGGTCTTTTAATTGCCAATCCTAACGCTTCTATTCTTTATTCAAGTTTGGGTAGAGCTCCAGTACTTAATTTTGACGACCAGATTAACTCAACTCGCCATTTTATGCGCGAATTAAATAGATTAGGTATCACAAGTGCCATTGACGCAGGTGGTGGATTCCAAAATTATCCTGATGATTACAAAGTTGTTGAACATTTAGCCGAGAAGGATCAATTAACTTTGCGTATTGCTTATAATCTATTTACACAAAATCCAAATCATGAATATGAAGACTTTGCTTCATGGGCAAAAATTGTTTCTCCGGGTCAAGGAAATGATAAGTATAAAATGAATGGTGCCGGAGAAATGTTAGTATTCTCGGCAGCCGATTTTGAAAAATTTCAAATGCCGCGGCCCGACCTAGCTACGGTGATGGAAGCTGACTTAAAGAAAGTAATTTCTCTATTGGTGGAAAACCGTTGGCCATTCCGTTTACATGCAACTTATGATGAGTCAATAACACGTTTCTTAAATGTTTTTGAGGAAGTCAACAGCGAAATTCCTTTTAATGGTCTACGCTGGTGGTTTGACCATGCAGAAACAATCTCAGATCGTAGTATGGAACGTGTTAAGGCTTTAAATGGCGGTATTGCCATCCAAGACCGCATGGCTTTCCAAGGTGAATACTTTGTTGATTTATACGGAAAGGAAGCTGCAAAGCATACTCCTCCGATTTATCGTATGCTAGACTTGGGTATTCCAGTTGGCGCCGGTAGTGATGCAACGAGGGTTTCCAGCTATAACCCTTGGGTTGCTCTTTACTGGATGGTTGCAGGAAAAACCATTGGTGGTCTTTCGATATATGATGAAAAGAATAAACTTGACAGAAAAGTAGCCCTGGAACTATATTCCAAAGGAAGTGCATGGTTCTCTGGTGATGAAGATAAAAAGGGAACCCTTGCAGTAGGTCAGTTTGCTGATATTGCTGTATTGTCTGCTGACTACTTTACAGTGCCAGAAGAAGAAATCAAAGACCTTGAATCATTACTCACCATTATGGGTGGGCAGGTTGTTTATGGAAATGATGAATTTAAAAATTTATCACCTGAATTGCCGCCAGCATCACCTGATTGGGCACCGACGGGAGTTTATGGTTATGGTGGTACTAACCTAGCCCACAATATACTTTCTCACGATGCCCATGATCACAAACATAGTTGCAGTAACCCTCTCCATCAACACACTCATACCGTAATAGGAAAAGATGGAACTAAATGGGGGATTGGTTGTACTTGCTTTGCTTTCTAATAAGGGTTTGGGGCCGAGGACGGACCCAAACATAAAAATGAAAAAAGCCTAACTTTCTCTTTAAAGAAAAAGTTAGGCTTTTTATATTATTTTAAATAAAGTTTTACATTTTCTATTTCAGTCCGTGATTATCTCAATTATTTTAAAATATTTAGGGATTTGTTTGATGAGATAAAATTGAAAAAACCCTGTATATCAACTAAAACACAGGGTTTGATCGGTTGTAAATTTTATCAAAATATACAAAGGTATGTAACTTCGGATGATTGGTGCATCCTTTTTAATTTTTGTATAAGAAACATTTACTTCATTTAAATATTGAAGAAATTTTATTCTAATTCCCAATTATCACTGTATCAAGAGAAGGAAAGAAAAAGTTTGCAAAATATAGTTCATCCACTGAAAGTTTTGTTAAAAAGATAAGGGCTTCCATATCACCTATTTTGTAATTTCCCTTACTAGTGGAAAACAATTTCCGAAAGATATTCGCCTCTACTCGATTTAAGCAACTTAATATATATTTGAACACTTCTTTTCCCAAACCTTTTTTATAAATGTGTACATACACCTCATTCTCTTCTATATGAAAAAGATTACTTTAAATTATGACTTCTCCCCAATAACTCACTTGCCTCTTCTTCATTAAGAATTCGATTATATACATCCATAATATCGATATGATTGTATAACTCACTTGGTTCTTCAAGAAGATGAGTATTGAATTTTTTAAACTTTGAATGCAGCATATTAATTTCTTCATTTGTTGCCAATTTTATATTCACATTTTACCCCCGATGTTAATTTTGTGACTTGATAAACTACTTTTCCTTCTTGATTATGAACTTCTTCTGCTTGAACACTTTCTGAAAAGATTAGAAATACTGCACATAAAAGAAGTACTTTTTTCAAGGTTACCTTCAACACTGACATAAAACCTCCCCCTTTTATAAATAGTTCATGTTTATTGTGTGGGGTTTATATATTTTATGTCTCTTATTTAAAAAAAGCTGAATAGCCTTATGCAACTAACCTGCCCCGTTAGTTCCATAAGAAAAGAGCTGCCTTAAAGACAGCTCCAATCTTCAGCTAACGCGCCCGTTAGAGAAAAAGATTAATTTTTCTTATCCTTTTCAAGTAAATCAATAATTCTATCAAGCTTTTGTTCGATATTTTCTGACTTGCTTGGTTGTTTAGTAACGAGAGAACGAACAAGAATAAACACACCAAAAAATACCCCAAATAGACAAATAAACGTAAATAGTTGAAATATTACATCACCAATATTCATATTAATTCCTACCTTTCCCTAGTTAAAAAAATAAAGACTAACCAAAATGATTAGTCCTATGAAGAAGAAATTAATTGTTACCAAGTTTTTCTTGGTAATAACTCCAAGCTGAAATTGCCCATGCCGTTGTTATTTCACCAACAAAAGATAGTAGTCCGACAACAAGTTCCATAGTTATCAACTCCTTCAATATTATTATATGTGGTGTTTTTTATTCGTTTCCTTTATTAATTTTAGTTTAGATTCTAAGAAAAAGTTATTGTGTCACAGTTCGAATACACTACGCTTATTGAACTAACCTGCCTCGTTAGTGCCATAAGAAAAGCGTCACTTCCTTCTAAAAGTAACGCCACCCTTTAATTTAAGAAATTATAGATTGTAATAATTCCCCATATTAAAATTAAACCCCAAATTAATATTATTATTGAGCCGACTATCCAATTCTTAGGTTTACCTTTTTTCATCAACTCTTCTGCCTTTTCTTCACAGTCGGTTAATACACTCGCTGGAATCATCTTTAATCCAAGCATTATACCTAATGGAACGATAATTACATCGTCTATATAGCCAAGAATCGGTATAAAGTCAGGTATTAAGTCAATTGGACTGAATGCATAAGCAACTACACAAGCAGCGAATAACTTTGCATACCAGGGTACTCTATTATCTTTATAAGCAAAGTAAAGTATAAAAACCTGTTTCTTCAAATTCCTTGTCCACGCTTTAATTTTTTTAAGCATTTTATTCTCCAAATAACATTTATTTTTATTCAATTATATCAAAAGTAAGATTAATAAATGTTTTTTCTTATAGAACTAACCTGCCAGTTAAATAAGGTCTAGCATCAATCTAAGGATATCTTTGTCACCCACATTGAAACAACACTTCTGTTAACTAATAATTTGCGAAAAAAGAGCAAAAACCAGAAAGTATGAATATACTTTCCGTTTTTTCCCTAAAGTGATAGAACCTTTGAAATTTTACTTACTAGTCATGATCTCTTCAAGTTCTTCTAACATTTTGTTAGCTGCAATTACACCGCCAGCAGTATTCCAAACGGCGTCACTCACCTCATATGCATTTCCTTTTTTTACTGCATTTAGATTATTCCAAAGAGCTTCACTTGTCCATTCTTTTGCAGTTTTTATTGCTTCTTTATCTCCACCTGGAGCATATGTAAAGTAAAATAGAATATCTCCATCCATTTTAGGAATAACTTCTTTACCTACTTCCAAAGAAAAATTACCAAGCTTATTGGCGTTAAATAATTCTTTTTGTTGCTCAGCACGTTTAAATCCTAATTGGTCAAAAATCACGCCTGAAAATGAATCTGTGTAATAAATATATGAAGTGCCTGCTAGGAAACGCACAACAGATACTTCTTGGTTTACCTTATCACCTAGCTTTTCTTTTACATCTGCAATGTGTTCATTGAATTGCTGTAATACTTCATTCCCTTTATCCTTGTTACCACAAGCTGCTAAACAAACTAAGCAAAAGACTGATAACAATAGAAAAATAGTTTTTGAATATGTACTTATTGTAAATCTCATTGTAAACCTTCTTGTACAATTAAATATTGGTATAATGACGTTTCTTGTACTCTAAGACCATTATGAGTGTATATAACTTAATTTCAATCTATTAACTGAACATAGATAAAGAGATGAGTTAATGAACCTACAACAGAGATAAACCCTTATAAATCCACTAACGATAAGGTGTTAAGAAACTTACGAGTTTTGGTACATAGATGGCAGATATACAATCTAAAAATGTACGTTGTTAAAAGAAATATAAAGTCATTGAAATTTACTATTAAAAATGTAAAGGAGGCACTACTTAAATTGTAGTACCTCCTTCTAAAGTTCTTTAAAAATATTCAGTTCAACTTTAATTCAGAAATCAAAACAGCTAATAAAGTTTTTTAAAAACATAATAAAACTGTTTGAAAACGTCAGTCATGTTATTCCATAAAAGGGCCATTTTCTTGAATAAAAGAGAAGGGATTATTTGTAGGTAAGTCGAAGTTAATGTCAGAAGATGTTATTTTGTTTAGCATTGGGACGTACTACTCAACATTAAGGAGAAAGAAAATTATAAAGAAAGTGGGAGATCTATTGGATACAAAAGAGATATTGAAGCGATTCGAACAGGTGGCTACATACTATATTGAAGAGTTAAGTAAATATTCCCTAGATGAGTTTACGAGGAAGCCTTCTGAGGATGAATGGTCATTAGGACAAATGTACAATCATTTAATAAAGGGCACCCTTTATCTTCATTTGAAAGCCATTAAGCAATGTGCTAATGGCACTACTTCCGATGGCGGTAAAAAAACAGAAATAGGCGAATCGATTTTCAAAGAAGGAACGTTTCCCCCAATCAGGGTAAAAGGTCCGGATACACCGGATTTCACACCGCCAAATCCTACAGGAAAAGAAGAAGTAAAGGAAGGACTGCTTCAAATCATTGAGAAAATGCAAGAGATAGAGAGAAAGCTCTCTGACATCCCGGCCAGTCAGAAAGTTCAGCACCGGAGAATGGGATATTTAAATGCAGAGGAATATTTTCAGCTAATCGAAATGCATTTCCGGCACCACTTACGGCAAAAAGAACGTATCGATCAGTTTCTTTTAAAAGTAAGTAAGTAATTTATCTTTATTGTTGAAGCAGTTATTGACCGTCGGAATATCAGCAGGAGCCCAGTTGAGGGAGTTTAAAGAGCTGAGAAGGTGCCATTCAAGTTAAACCAATAAGCAGTTTACAACGAAGGTTGATTATAAAACCGTTGAATGACGAATAGAATTGTTCCGTTAAAGGCCGCGTTGCTAAACGATGAGCAGTCGCTTTTTTACTAGGCGGAACCGAATAGTTCTATAAATGATTGGATGTAAATAATTAAGAAGCCCAGCTAATCTTCTCATGTGAAGGTAGCTGGGTTTTTAAAATTGGATGTGCAAAATACCACTTAAAATATACGCAAAAAATCTCCTAAAGTGACAACTCTAATTATAGTAATCTTAAGAAAACAAAAGCATCCCCAATAGGGTAAACCTATTGGGATGCTTTTTATTTTTATAGTTGATTCTTATTTACCTAAGAGTGTTGGAACGGTAACAAATTCATAGCCCTGTGCACGTAATTGGTCAATGATTTGAGGCAATGCCTTAACAGTTTCAAATTTCCCGGATGCATGGTAGTTATGTTGAAGGACTATGACCCCAGGGCTTGCATTTTGCTTCACTCTTGATTGAATATCTTCGGCAGACACTCCGCTCCAATCCATTGTATCTGCCGTCCACATGATCGAACGGTATCCACGATTATTAAGCAGTGCTACCTGTTGATCTTGAATTTCACCATATGGGGGTCGGAATAAATCTGTTTTTAACCCTGTAATTTTCTCAATTTCTGCGGTAGTGAACTGTACATTTTCGATAAATTGTTGGTTCGTGAGATCTGGTAAATGCTGGTGACCCCAAGTGTGGTTACCTATTGCATGCCCCTCTCTGTAAATTTGTTTTAGAAGTTCAGGATACTCCCTTGCCTGCTTCCCTACCACAAAGAAAGTTGCCTTCACACTTTTTTGTCTTAAGATATCTAAAATTTGCGGAGTATAGATATCTTCTGGACCGTCGTCAAAAGTAAGGGCGATTCTTTTCTTACTGGGATTACCCATATAAATCATTTCATTTTTTATTGGAACATTTATTATTTGTCCAGGATAAATCCAATGAGGATTTTTAATTTGGGGGTTAGCTGCTCGTATTAACTCAGGTATAGAAACACCGAGTTTAATTGAAATATTATAAAGTGTTTCCCCTTTACTAATGTACGTTTTAGGAACTTCTAATTGTTGTCCTGGCTCAAGTATAGTAGATAGTAATTTGTTCAGGTTTACCACCTTATCTACTGATGTTCCATACTTGTCGGAAATTTTCGAAAGGGTATCTCCCGGTTGAACTGTGTAAGTTACAGCCATTGAAGGTTTTTCGAAAATAGGAAGAAAAACTAAGATAAATACTATTAAACCGGTCACTTTTTTAAGCATGATTTCACCACGTCCTGATCACAATACTTTGAAACACTACACTTTAATGAAAAATGGAAAGCAATCTTCTAAACTTTTATTATATTAACTACTTGGAATCTTTAACCCATCTCATTGCGGATGATAGGCAACCCTTTTACAAGAAAAAAATAAAACGTCCTCCATATAAGGAGGACGGAAAATCATCGTCGAGAAAATCATAGCACACTATAGTGACAAAACAATACAGTCTTATTATCTAAAAAAAGCCTCATTGTGTGTAGGGCAACCTAATTATCCGGAGAAAATTTTCCCATTTTTTTCGACACATATCCTCAAATTACATCAAAATTCGTGGGCATTTGGTATTCTTTTACCATTGAACCCTCGTAAAAAAATATTCTTTATGCAAATATTATTAGTAAAGTGGGGTTATTTTTTCTTTACTTATGTCAATAAAGGAGTGTTTTTTTGGATATTTTTGTCGAATTTTTGTTATTTTTATGTATTGTGTTTCCTGTGCTTCATTTATTCCATTGTTTACCTTGGTTTCGTGAACAAAACGAAGGGCTCAAAAAAAACCTTAAAATAGATAAGGGAATTAGCATCTTAGTCCCTTGTTACAACGAACAGGGAATTATAGAAACTTCGATTAAGAGCATGAAATCATTATCTTATTCCCAATTTGAGGTCATTTATATCAATGACGGTTCAACGGACTCAACAATGATTCTTTTGAATAGATTTCTAAAGTTAAGACCATGTTCAAAATCTCCGCTCAAAAGACTGTCTCATAAAAAAGTTGAGGAATTTTATCAGTCCGAGCTGTACCCTAATATTTACGTCATAGATAAATTGAATGGCGGAAAAGCTGATTCCTTAAATGCAGGGATTGAATATTCAAGTCAAAGTTTAGTGGTCACATTAGATGCCGACACCATCCTGACAAATCAGGCCTTATCAGTTGTTAACGATACTTTTGAGGATGAGGATGTCGTTGCAGCCGGCGGAATGGTGCATGTTTTGCAAACAAAAACAGCTAAACCTTTAAATCGCTTGTCTTTACTCCATGCAAACATGCTAATACGAGTTCAAACTTTGGATTTCCTAAAAGCATTCTATATTACAAAGATGTCTCTTTCACGCTTTCATGCTCTAGCAATCATATCGGGAGCATTTGGTATTTTCAAAAAACAAGTGCTTCTAGATGTGGGTGGTTACCGATCAACAATAGGAGAAGACATTGACATCACACTGCGCATCCATAGGCACATATCGAAACATAAAAACAAGAAAATTATTTTTATACCGGAAGCTATTTGTTATACCGAATTGCCTGAAACCTGGAAGGATTTAATCAAGCAGCGCGTACGCTGGCAAAAAGCATTTATTGATTGCTTTATCCATTTCCGGTCCTTTTTCGGGAAAACTTTATTTACTAAATCCGTCTCTTTCTTTTACATATTCGAGTCATTTCTAGTAGGCACCATCGCTCCTTATGTGATGACAGGTATAGTTGTGCTAAATGGGATCTTAAACCCTCCATCTTCCTATGTTCATTACATATTATTTTATTTGCTTTACATTTTTTTATTTGGAATAGCGTATGACTTGGTGGCAATTGGAATGGGTAAGTATTACGGGTTTTCGTTTCAAAAGAAGGATGCATCCCGCTTACTATTTGCCATCATCTTTGATATTTATGTCTATCGATTTGTAACGATGTACATCGTATTGTATGGAAGTATTTCTTATTTCTTCAACAAAAAATGGAACAAGGTTGCTCGAACAGGACGAAATTATCAAACTGATTCTAAACCTGATTCTAAACCTGCAGCATAGTCATGATTATTTTCAAAATGTTTTTTATAACTTAACAGGGAACAAAAAACTGTGAAAATGCTCAATTTTAATAGCTTTTAAAGTGAGGTGCAAAATGGGTACTAGAAAGAGAAAAAAAGTTCTACTAATGATTTTAACAATAATTTGTGTATTAATTATAGGGTCAGGCAGTTATACATATTATTTATGGCACATGGTAACCTCAACAGTAGCAAATATTGAAGAAAATATCGATCGTGATAAATCTGAAAAACGATTAGAAAAAATTAACTTCAAAGAAGGTGATCCGATAACTGTTTTGCTAATGGGGATTGATAATCCAGCAGGTCAAAAACGTGGGCGGTCCGATTCATTGATCTTATTAACGATTAACCCTCACTCCGAATCGATGCACATGGTAAGTATTCCTCGCGATACGTACACAAAGATAAAAGGGAGCTGGAAGACAGACAAAATTAACCACGCTTATGCGATCGGCGGCACTGAGATGACCATTCGTTCTGTGGAAAATCTCTTAGATGTTCCTGTTGATTATTTTGTGAAGGTAAATATGAAAAGTTTTAAAGAAATTGTTGATACAGTAGGAGGAGTGGAAGTAAATAATGATTTAGATTTCACTTATTACAATGTGCATTACCCAAAAGGTCCTCTCCATTTGGATGGTGAAAGAGCACTGAGGTATTCTCGGATGAGAAGTAAAGATCCGCGAGGAGACTTCGGCCGGCAAATGCGACAACGTCAAGTAATTGAAGCTATAATACAAAAAGGCGCAAACATATCCTCTATCACGAAATTTGGCGAGATGGTTAAAGTCGTTGAAAATAACGTAAAAACGAACTTGACTTTCGATGATATGTGGGATATTCAATCAAATTATAAAGATGCTCGGAAAAATATAGAGCAGCATAAAATTGAAGGAAAAAGTAAGGAAATAAAGGGTACTTACTATTATATACCTGATAAGGAAAATCTTCGTACAGTTTCTAATGAACTGAAAAAACACATTGAGATAAACAATAAAACTCCGTAATAAATTATTTAATCATTTGTTAATTCAGTTCTGGTGCAAAAACTCCAAGATAAATTGCAATTAATCCTTAAATCATGGACATTTTTTTGGTTTAAGTCTCTGTTATCAAACTGTTATTTTTCATTAACTAAACTGTAAACAAGCTATGATATGGTAGATACTCCAAGGAATTTCCTTTAGTAAAAAGCCGGCAATCCTTTATCAGAGGAAAGCCGGCTTTTTCATTCAAAGAAATTAAGGGTAGTTGCCATGTTTAAGCCCTAAACAAAAGGTCCTTTCACATTAGACTACTGAACGGAAAAAAATGACGTTTTCCAGTATCCACAATTTAGCAACTTTATTGTGATTACATGCTTTAATGAATACACCTTTGATATGAAGAAAGTGTCAAGTTTACATTCACTGCGCCCTCTTACCAATAAAAATAAAAGCCAATGATTCCTTAGCGATACTAGAAGGGCTTAGTATTATCAATCAAATAGATTAGGCGATTAACTTGTATATCCTGTTTTTTTGCCTTTTCAAATAACAGATAATTAAGAAGACGATCTAGCTGATGACTTGCATTAATTGTTGCCGGGGACGTTAGTCCATGCAGATTTCCAAGGAGGATCATTTCTTCTCTCTTTCTATTAATTTGAACAAACAACATCTCATATGGATTTTGCACCATCACTTTATCCCCTTATATATACATAAGTGAGGAATGTTTTTTTGTGAGGTTCTTTATTAATTACGAACATCCATTGCAAGTTACCTAGTAAGACTAGGGCGGTGCTTGATTGGAGAAGATTAAACATACTATAGGGAGAGGTATAATTCAATAGTATTATGGAGGGGACAATAGTATGAAAACATTAAGCAAAATAGAAGAAGAATATCAGGAAATCATTCTTTTAGTAAAAGAGCCTATGAGAAGCCATCTATTGATGGAGTTAATGACCGAAATGGAAAGGGAATATCATATCCCTTTGATACGTACTGAAGATTGGGAAATTAAAAATAAACCAGTTATTGCATTATATAGAAAGATCAATTTAAACAATAACTTAAATTTTTAACCATTTCTAATATGGTTAAAAAAAGTCCATTTTCGGGCCATTCTTTTAAGGATGGCATTTTTTCCCTGGAACTAATTATAAAGTAAAAAAGATCTTATGTAACTAACCTGCCCCGATATTTCCATTAGAAAAAGGCTGCCTCAGCAACCTTCCTTATTGAAGTAAAGCACCTGTTAGTTCATTAAGAAAAGCGATTCTTATTAAAGAATCGCGCCCTTTTCTGGAATAAACAAGGAGCTTACTCAAATACATTAGAATTATCCAATTAGCCCCAATATAGTTAATAAAAAAGTTAATACACCTGTTAAAATAATTACAGGAAGAGACACCCACTTTTTGAATGTATCCATACTGTATTTAACAAATCTTTATTATAAGGAACAACAAAAAAAAAATGACTGGCTAACATTTTTTTGTATAGACTTCTTAACCAAGAATTAATAAAAAAGGTAAAACAAATAAAAACCACCCATTTTAACCAAACAGGTAATACGATTATTGCTGAGATTGTAATAATCATAAGATGACAATAGGAGGTTAGATAGCTTTTATTCCGCAAAAATACTTTTAATAGTATTTCCAAAAGTCCATTCTCTTTGGTACGTGTCTTAAAGATCCTCCTTGATTCTCGAAAAAAAAGAAGGGGTCTTTTTTTCTGATTGTTTATTTCTTTTTCTACTTCCATAGAAAAATTTAAAATGAGTTTAATATATCTAATCCGTTCAATATTCTCAATTTCTATTTCTTTTAAAAACCATCGATTTGTTTTTGTTATTTGAGTTAAATGGAAAATGAAAATAACAAAAATACATAAGATACTTCCAATTCCGTATATGACAGAATTTATGTTTAATATCATTAAAATTGAAACAATAAATGTTAAGGGATAGATCATCCACTTATAGAGAGTTCGATTGATTATTTTCTTTAAAGTCAAGAAAAGGAACCGAAAAGCATTAACTGCCAAGTACAATAATAATATTTCCGTTAGTAAAAATTTATAAATTAAAATAAATATAGGCAAGATCAAAATAAAAACAAGGGTTACACCTAGGATCATCAGTAAAAATGAAGAAAGAAAACCATATAGCTTTAACTGGTGAAGGATTGTTTTTCGTTGCATCAGATACAATAAATCTGCTTCCAAAAGGTACGTTCTAAAGTTTCCACTAACAGACAATAAAAATACCACAAGCAATAGTACAGATATAGGAAGTTTCTCATTCCAATAAAGGTGGACGTATTGCCATGCATCAACATAGAGAAAAGGGACAATGAGAATTACCGGAATGACTAAATATAACATAATCGACCAATCTAAAACGGACCGTATAACTTCCCATTGAAAATTCCACTCTTGAACGAACCTTTTTGTAAATAATTTTCTACCTGACATATGAATCATTCTCTGTAAGAACATCAAAGCAATCAAATAAAGAACCTTGCTTTAATCCACTATCTTTTCGAATATCTTCAAGTGTTCCTTGTATGACGAGTTTTCCGTTTGAAATTAAAACAAATCTATCACAGGTCTTTTCAGCCGTATCAAGTACATGTGTGGACATTAAAATACCTGCTCCCCTATCCTTTTCTTTTTTTATCATTTGCAATAGTTTTTTGATTGCTTTCGGGTCAAGACCCATAAATGGTTCATCAATGATATATAAATCTGGTTTTTTTAGAAATGCAAGAATTAGCATGACTTTTTGCTGCATCCCTTTTGAGAAATTCTCTGGAAAATGGTGAAGCACATGTGATAAATGAAAAAGTTCTAATAGTTCATTCGCTTTAAGTTTAAAGAGTTCTTCGTCAACATTTAATGTGGATAAAAGAAAATCCACATGTTCCCACAATGTCAATCTATCATAAAAGATTGGTCTTTCTGGTATATAAGCATATTCATTTACATGGATATTACCCTTTACATAGTTAAGGATTCCAAGTATTGATTTTATTGTTGAACTTTTACCTGCTCCATTTGGACCAATCAACCCTACAAGTTCTCCTGAATCAATAGAAAACTGAATATCCTTCAACACAGGTGAAACATTAGAATAACCAGCTTCCTTAATATCTAATGATAATAACAATATGTTTCTCCCCCGATTCCAGTTATTAAGTATGTAATCATGACAAGTATTATCTAAAATACGAATAGATGGATAAATAGTTTCATTTATATAATTTTTAATGCAGCACCTTCTTCCACTAAATGGCCCAATTGTTGAAGAAAGATCAAACAGCGACTCTTCAACTATCCTGCCCCGTTCGTATTATAAGGTCAGCCAGATATTTCTGGTTGAACAATTTTTATATCGATATATGATAACGGTAGCTGGGGTAGAACGTTCCTGCCCGTGGG
>NZ_JBIWEV010000009.1:17290-79216 GCF_044762725.1 Peribacillus sp. NPDC096447 | reverse complement strand
TTGGAAGGTTATTTGGCATGCACAAATTTAGTATAGCATGAAATATTTTAAGTTTTCATTGAAAAATGTTGACTAACTATTAGCTGGTTTAGTTCCATAAGAAAAAACTGCCTTAAAGACAGCTCCAATCTTCAGCTAACGCACCCGTTAGTTCAACAACAAGGGATATGTTCAATCAAAATTTATGTCACCTTGTTGTTTAGTCTTTTTCTTAATAATACGAGCTATTTTATCCGAGTTCCACCATTCCTCTGCTTTAGGTAAAAGAGAAACAACCTCGCTGGCTAATTTTGTAAAAATGTCAGGTGGAACGGGTTCTTCGTCATATCTAAAAGAGTCGTGATCTTCCGTTGGTTCAAGTCGTGTCATAGGAACATGGTGGGTAGTGTTTACCTTATTCGGAGGAAAATGAGGTCCACCCTTAATTGTAAAACCATTGGCTGGTGACGCACCTATTTCAACAATGAACCCACCACCATACTTGTCAAAGAAGAAAGAAATAAGGTCAATTCGGGTTTCTAAAATCCTACGAAAATGAGGAAAAGAACCTTTAAATCCCTTCTCTCTTAATAATGGAATAAGAATTGATTTCAGTGCTTTAATCATTTCAACACGTCCAGAAGCCATACAAAAACTCCTTTTTTATGAGCATACTGATATTCAATGGGGTAAGTGGTAGAAGGTTTTTGTGTTATATTAAACTCTTTCAACCAATCTTTTAAATGAGCGTTCTCTTCTGTGTTAAATATTGCAAGATAATTCAAATGCCTTCTGGAAAATAGAAGAATTACAGGTTTTTTATAAGATTTACTCGTTCTATTTCCTCTCTATTTAGCTTTCTACCGCGTTTTTCATTGAATCGGTAAAAAGGTAGTGGAGTAAAAATGCCATTCGATTCGAGAAAGAAAGGCAAAATAAAAAAGCGACAGGGTTACTGTTTATTAAAAAATAAAATATAAAAATAATAAAATAAATGAATTTTACTATTGCCTTTATTTGTATTTCCTGTAAAATTGGTATTGTTTGGGAGATATACCGGTTATCTCCTAAACATAAAATATAGAAGGTGGTAGTAGTTAGATGGAATTTTCTTTGAAAAACAACTCTTTAAAATTTTGTGTCGTTGTTAGTTTAGTTTTCGCTTTGATTTTGAGTTCTTTAGCACCGGGGGTTTCTGCTGCCACTGGTTTAACTTCTGAAGAAAAAGGTAACATTATTAGTAACTCTGTGTATTATAATACTTTAAATGATTCATTTGAAGTGAACAGTGACCAAATGAGGGAAGCTGGCTTAAAGAAAAAAGAAATTGAAGCCATTGAATCTTATTTTGAATTTAAAGATGGAAAAGAATTTTCAGAAGAATTAGGTGTTGATTTAGAGTCAGATAGTCAACAGGGTATTATTCCAGTTATCTTGATTCCTATTGCTCAGTATTTAATTGGTGCAGTAGGTGCAGCAATCATCTATGAAGTTACCGTTTATGGTATTTCAAAGGCTTGTAAGAGTTTAAAAGGTAAATATGATTTCTTCACAGACTTTTGTAAAACACGTGGTTATATTTAAAAAAAAAAGGATTGAAAAAAAATGAAAAATTATAATGTTTTCATTACTTTTATTATTGCTTTCGTTCTGGCTTTAGGGGCTACCAATTTTTCTATTTTTAAAGGTTCAAAGTACTTGGTTTATTCTTTATTAGAAATAGCATTTTTAGTGCCTATTGGAATGTTAGTTATTTACGGTATAGGAAAGGTATTTAATCGAATTTTAATTAAAGGATAATTTGAAATTCAAGGTAAAAAGCCTCCTGTTTTAGGGGGCTTTTTATTTACAAGGTTAGCTATAACTGTTCACCAACGGCAAGTTCGTAACATGCGGACCAGGTTGTTTCTTAATTAACTAACCTGCCCCTTTAGTTTAAGTAGAAACTTTCACAATCTCAATAGGATAGAACCTTTTGAGAAACATTCAAAATACCTCTAAATTAGGCTTTATAATGTCTCATAAGACTTATACCATAATGCTTATCGTTGTAAATGCGCATTTCCCTGACTCTACCCCTATAAGCACTATTAAGTATTTTTCCCTCGGTTCTAAAGAAAAAGCGATTACCTGGTATAGGTACCGCCTTCATTCTCTCTCAACTATCTTTGCAAAGTCATCAAGAGTAGTTGAATACTTGATATAAATTCTTGGTAAAAGATAAAGTTCGTCTTTTATGCCCTTCTCAGAAAATTGTTCAGGAGTTGTCGTAAGTCCAAACAAATAATATTTCTTCGTTTCTGCTACGACTTTGTCATTAAATATTCCGTATGGATACGCAAGAGCATTAACTGGTTTGCCTGTTATTTTTTGAATGTTATCTTTGGACCCTTTCAGTTCATACTCATAATTTTCTATTTTCGTCAAATCAGGATGTGTAGCAGTATGAGACTGGATTGAGATTATACCCGAATCAGCCATCATTTTTAAATCCGATTTCGATAATCTGTTTGAGCGACCGATAAAGTCAGAAATAACAAAAATGGTGCCACTTGGTTTAAAACGTTCGTTTTTAAGTTTTTGAAAGATAGCAAATGCATTCAGATTGTTTTTGTATCCGTCATCAAAGGTAATGAAAATGGGTTTATTTTCTTTATAAATGTCATGCCACCGATCAAAAGTTAATAATGTGTAGCCATGGTCTTTTAAATAAATCATTTGTTTCTCGAAATTCTTCGGGGTTACATATAGCTCCTTAGAACCCTGCCCAGTAAACTCGTCAATCGAATGATAAATTAAAATAGGTACTTTTCGTTGAGCAAAAACTTGTGATGGAAGTATTAAGATAAGAAGACATAGGAAAAACATAGTAACCTTTTTCATAAAACTCCTCGCTTTGTATCCTTTTTATTCTTTTCAATTTATTGTGCCTCAAAGGTATAGTTCTATTTATGATTTCTCCCAATTGTGCTTTTTTCATTACTACATAATCGCACCCGTTAGCTGAATAAGGATTACTGTACTTTCTTTTCTAATACAGCAAGTTTCTTAAATTTTTTATCATAACTTTGACGTTGAATAAGATTAGTTAACCAAAATTTTGCCCTTTAGATGTCCTCATTTATTATAAATGCTTCAATGGCTTGTTTAAAATTGTTATGGTATTTAAAATTCTCTTTTATCATTAGTTCAAGGCCTTGATGGTAGCAATCTGAAGTTAATTTATATTCCTTTATTTTTGAATATAAAATCCCCAATAAATAAAACCACTTGATTTCTCTTCTTTACTGAAATTTGGTGTTTAATGGATAAATTTAATATATCTGTTGTCGGATTTCGTATTCTAATAGACGTGATTGCACAGAATAATTTTGAGTGGACACCTTCTTTTCAAGCCCATTTGTCTAGTTTTTTCTTTTATTTTACGTTTTCTTGTATTTTTTATGTGGCAAAAGTCAACCGTTTTTACAACCGGCCTTTGATTATCGGATTGATTGGCATTACCATTGAAATTTTGTCCGAACTTGGTGGAGTTAATCGCGCAATATATTGTATTGGGAACAACAATTACGTTAGCGGCACTAAACGGAATGATCATTATCGCGATTTCTCACAGCTTTATTGTTCTCAGCTTTTTCAATATGATAAAACTCTATGAAGCACAGTCGAGGGAACGACAAATTAGAAAACAGAATGAACATATATTAATGCTCATTTACAATTTATATGAGGAATCGGTTCTTTTTAAAAAAACACTGTAAAAAAAGTGCCCGTATTTTTTGTAGTTTTTCGTCTGATTCTGTAGTTCGAATTATATCATTATCAATAACAGGTATGGAAGCGCTTTCAAATTGTTGAAAACATAGAAATCCATAGTCAGTATGCAGCGACACGAAAAGTTTTCTGGAGTATGTCCGGATATCTCTTTTGCGATCCTTCCACCGAAATAAAACTATAGAAAGCGAGGTTAAACCTTGATGGTTCAAAGGATGATACAAGAAGAAAAACGTCAATTACGCGACCTGCAGATGGATTGCCTGGGATGAATGGGTCACGTATTACCGTTCCTTTAGCGGTGAAGGACAATGTGCAGCCTATATTCCTGCACTGGAAAAAGCAAATCCCTTTGGACTTAGGCATTTGCATCATAGGTCCTGGTGGAACGGTAATAAAATCTGGCGATTGGCACGTCTCTTTTACTTTGCAAAGTATCTCAAAAGTGATCAGCTTTATCGCTTCCTGTCTAGGCCGTGGTATTTCTTATGTATTAGAACGAGTAGATGTTGAACCGACAGGAGACCCCTTTAACTCGATTATTCGTTTAGAAATGCATAAACCAGGGAAGCCATTTAACCCGATGATCAACGCTGGAGCGATTACGGTAGCTTCCCTTCTTCCTGGGGAGTCACCACAAAATAAAGTAGAATCTCTATGCACAATAATAGAAAGCATTGTGGGAAAACGGCCAACGATTAATGAAGCCGTTTTCCCATCTGAGTGGCAAACGGCTCATCGAAATAGAGCGTTAGCCTACTATCTAAAAGAGACGGGCTTTTTAGAAGTAGAAGTAGAGGTTGAGGATGCCTTAGAGATTTATCTGAAGCAATGTGCGATCGAGGTAAATGCAGAAGACATCGCGATGATTGGGTTAATTCTTGCTCATGATGGATACCATCCTCTCCGCAATGAACAAATTATTCCGAAAGAAGTAGCTAGATTAACGAAAAGTTTAATGCTCACGTGTGGAATGTATAATGCTTCTGGCAAATTTGCCGCTTTTGTCGGAATACCAGCAAAGAGTGGTGTATCTGGAGGTATTATGGCGCTCGTACCCCCAAGGAGCCGGCAAGAAGGACCTTTTCCAAATGGATGTGGTATCGGTATTTATGGACCGGCTATTGATGAATATGGAAATAGCCATGCAGGTGTAATGTTACTAAGGCACATTGCGGAAAAATGGGATTTAAGTATTTCTAAAAGAATTATGGCAAACACTTCAAGGATCTTTTGCCTCATTTTTGGCATTTGAAATAGATTGATACATTTATTGATGTATAGGAGGATTTTAAAATGAAGGAAGTTATCAACTGGCTTACAATAGACTTTAGTAATTTTCTTTGGAGTTATGTACTCATTATTATGCTTATTGGTATCGGTCTTTACTTCACATTCAGGACAAAGTTTGTCCAATTCCGCATGATCGGTGAAATGTTCCGCCTGTTAGGGGAGGGAGCAGCATCTTCTTCTGAAAAGAAAGGTGTCTCATCATTTCAGGCATTCTGTATAAGCACAGCTTCCCGTGTAGGTACGGGCAACCTGGCAGGTGTAGCTCTGGCGATTACAGTCGGTGGGCCGGGCTCTGTTTTCTGGATGTGGTTAATTGCCCTTATCGGTTCTGCATCCGCTTTCGTAGAAGCGACACTGGCGCAAATTTATAAAGTTAGGGATAAAGATACAAATATATTCCGGGGCGGACCGGCTTATTATATGTAAAAAGCATTGAAAGCCCGCTGGATGGGTGTTCTCTTTGCAATTATCATCACCATAACATTCGGTCTTGCGTTTAACTCTGTACAAGCGAATACGATAACGAGCGCTTTTAACAATGCATTTGGATTCGATCCGGTATGGACAGGCCTTATCATTACTGCTGTAACTGCGGTTATTATCTTTGGCGGTATTAAACGAATTGCGAAATTTGCCGAATGGGTGGTCCCACCTATGGCTGGTATGTACATCCTTATTGCAATCTATATCGTTGCAAAAAATTTCGGGGAACTTCCTACCGTGTTCTCACTTATTTTCAGCAATGCGTTTGGTTTAAATGAAGCTGTCGGCGGAGGACTTGGAGCCGCAATGATGTATGGGATAAAACGAGGTCTTTTCTCTAACGAAGCTGGTATGGGTAGTGCGCCAAACGCTGCAGCAACTGCAGATGTAAGCCACCCTGTTAAGCAAGGGCTTATCCAGGCACTTGGCGTGTTCGTCGATACACTTGTGATTTGCAGCTGTACAGCATTTATTATTTTATTGTCAGGCGTTTATAAATCATCCGAATCTGACGGTATCATCCTTACACAGTCAGCGCTAAGTTCTGAAATGGGATCCTGGGCCACTATTTTTGTCGCCATTATAATTTTGCTGTTTGCGTTCAGCTCTATTGTCGGCAACTACTACTATGGTGAATCGAACATTGAATTTATTAGTAAAAATAAAACATGGTTAGTTATTTACCGTATCGCAGTAATTGGCATGGTTATGTTTGGCTCATTAGCCCAGCTTGCAACCGTTTGGAGCTTAGCCGACGTATTCATGGGCATTATGGCCATCATTAACTTGATTGCGATTGTGTTACTTGGCAAGATTGCTTTTGCCGCATTGGGTGATTACATGAAACAGAAGAAAGCTGGCAGAAACCCTGTCTTTCACGTTTCTAACATTCCTGGTCTAAAGAATGTAGAATGCTGGGGAGCCGATGAAAAACAATCTTTAAAGAAGGATGCGTAAAAAACAACTAAGACATTCTTATGGAAGTTAAAAGAGTGGTAAAGTTACAGGATATTTTTGTGGGGCAACCTTTGGAAGTATTAATGAGTTGCCCCGATTATTCAAACTTCATTTTTTAGGTGATAACAAATTGACCACTGACCACAAGATGACCACACACTTAAGTAATTTATATGAATTTAGTGCACTTTAATATAAGAATAAATTCTCATATGTATAGGCTCTATAAACATAATCCTCATACTTTCTTAATGGCTTGATTAGTGAAATTAGGGGTCCTGCCACATGCCCATCAAGCTAAGTTTAAACAATACCTTTAAAAATGAAAAACGCTATGCTTATCGTAAGAAGTTTACGAGAAAGGATGGTGTTTTTTTTGAACCCTATCATCTCCAGTGAAATGACACTTTTTGCACAAGAATTACAACGTTTTTTATCCCCAATAGTCCTACAAGAAACTGCCAAACAGGTGGGCTTTGTACAGCGATCTAGTAAGTATCAAGCAGCTGAACTCATCGCCCTTTGCGTTTGGCTCAGCCAAGAAGTCGCTAGTACATCTCTTACGCAATTATGTAGCCGTTTAGAGGCTTCGACGGGTGTACTAATAAACCCAGAAGGGCTAAATCAACGCTTTAATCCAGCAGCTGTCGCATTCCTCCGAGAAGTCTTTACTTCACTCCTAAAACAAAAACTCTGTTTAAATCAATCACTTTTTTCAGACACGATTTCTGTTTTCGAACGTATTCGAATTTTAGATGCGACTGTATTTCAGCTACCTGATTCCTTCGCCACAAATTATCAAGGCTCTGGAGGAAGTAGTAATGCTGCAGGGGTGAAAATCCAATTGGAATACGATTTATTAAGTGGCCAATTTTTAAACGTACAGCCAGGACCAGGAAAGAACAATGATAAAACATACGGTACGACCTGCCTTGGAACTGTTGAGAAAGGCGATTTATGTTTATGTGATCTTGGTTACTTTGATTTAGGAGACTTACAAGCCATTCATGTTAAAGAGGCTTATTATATCTCTCGGTTGAAGCTAAACACACGTATTTATATCAAGAACCCCCACCCAGAATTCTTCAACAATGGCATTATAAAACAACAAACGGAATACATCCAGGATGATATGACACAAATGATGTCTAGTCTAACCCCTAGTGAAACGCTGGAAATACCCGAGGCATACATTGGACAAAATCAGAAGCTCCAAGCACGTGTTATTATCCATCGGCTAACCGACGATCAAACGCAAACACGCCTAAAAAACCAAGCACTACGAGAAAAGAAGAAAGGCAATGTCATGAAGGATAAAAGTAAGCAATTGATGGGCATGAACGTCTATATTACGAACACATCTCCAGAAAAAGTCCCCACTGATTATGTCCATTCCCTCTATTCCCTGCGGTGGCAGATTGAGATTTTATTTAAAACATGGAAGTCATTCTTTGAAATCGATGAATGTAAAACAATCAAAAAAGAACGCCTTGAGTGCCATTTATATGGCCAACTTATCGGCATTCCCCTCTGTTCTTCTACAATGTTTCAAATGCGACAGTTACTTCTTAAAAAGAAAAAGAAGGAATTAAGTGAATACAAAGCGATTTATATGATTAAGGATTACTTCCCGTTACTGTTTCAAGCGATGTCAGTAGGCACAGAAGAACTTTTGAAAATTCTGCATCGCCTTTTTCATCTGCTCAAAAAGAATGGTCGAAAATGTCATCGGTATAAGAAAATGAGGTAATCTAATTGGTGGTTGGGTTTCGGATAACATCTTTAACAAACGTCGAAAACCTCTTATGATAGTGACTGCAGCATCGACAATTTTCAGCATGTATGCATTGTTGTACGCCCCAAATGACCCAATGTTTTTAAGTATCGTTCTTCTTATTACGGGTATATTGTTGAATTTGGGATATTCAGCGTTTTTAGCATATCCTATGGGGATTACATCCAAAGAAAAATTGCCCCTTGCCGCTTCAATTGTTAATACTGGAGGATCGTTAGGCGGTGCATTTGCTCCGTTCGTAGTTGGTTTGATCTTAGATTCATTTAATTGGAATATGGTATTCATGTTTTTATCAGTCAGCTCTTTAACGAACCTTTATCCTCCTCTTTACAATCATTGAACCAATGGAAAAAGCTAAATTGGTGATAGAAAAAGATGACCATGAAATAGCTACATCCTGACATTTTAATCCAAAAATGTATCCGTTTACATTTTTTCAATAAAGTCAATAATGGGCGAATCATAGACAACGAAATGTTTACAGTGGAAAACAGCATATGAAGCAGTTCAACACTTAGATTGACAAGCTGGCTTATAAATAAAACGAGGGCAAAGCTAATAAATACTTCATATTATCAGATCAACCTGTAAAAATTACCGGTTGATCTTTTTTTAATAGAACCTATTATATCAGTATACAGGGTAGGCTGTACGGTGCTTGGTACCATGATCCCGTCTGCTAATTCACTTCTTGTAAAATAATGAAGAAATCTCTAGAGCTTTCTCTCATTTTTCATGGTTAGTAGTTACCGAACAGTCCGAAGAATCTATGCTTCTTGAACTAACCTGTCGCGTTAGTTCCACAAGAAAAAGGCTGCCTCAGCAGCCTCCCTCAGCCGGATTCATTGCTGAATCCGGCTGAGGCTATTTCTACTATTTTTCGAAAATTGCATTTGATAGAAGACGGAACAAGTAATCCGGGTGGTCGCGGAAACCTGCTTCTAATCCAATAAGAGTTACATCTTTATTCTGTTCTTTTACAATTACGGCTTGGCCCTTGGCGGTTATGTTATTTTTCCAGTGACCAGCTACGAAGAAATTATCTGAATCTGCAAGGGTCGCGACGACTTCATCATTATCCGTACCCGTGAACCATGTTGGACGATAGACAAAGCCGATATCATCCTCTCCATACCCTGCTGTTAAACCAGTTCCCTCATAATCAACTTTTACAATACCATTACTGTTGGAACCTCCCACATTAATGATGTCGTCTGTAAGACCAAGTGTTTTAGTTGCTCTAGATGCACCAGCACCTACAGCTATATATTTGCCTCCTTCATTTAAGAAGCTTGTCACATTGTCTTTAAACGCATTAAATTGCCCGTCGGTCTGTAATCCAAATTCTTTATTGGCTTCAGATAGGTTGGTAGAAATGAGACTTTCCGTTCCACTATAGACAAAAATATCAAAACCTTTAAGAGTATTTTTAGACACTTCGACTGGCGTAACTTCTGTCACATCAAAACCTAGTCTTTTCAAAGCGAGCTTTGTTCCTGCGTGTGATTTCTGTTTACCCATACCTCCATCCTTTAATATAGCCACTTTTAAAGACGTAATAGCCACAGCATCTGCTGGTACCTCAGCAGTTCCAACCTGTAGCCCAGATTCTTTCACCGCTGCTGATACCTGATTAGCCACTGCTTTTGCGAAGAAGTTGCCTTGTTCATCACGTACTATAGGTATTCCTTGCTTAAGCAATGCATTTACTAAATTTACCGATTGAACAGAGCTGTTCGGAATCATAAACGGCCCTTTACCTGAAACCGTTCCTTGACCTGTAATTCTGTTTACTTTCGTTGTATTGACTTTAATAGGATTTTGTATGGCTACTGCCTCGAATCCCCAAAGCTCCGGTAAACTCCATGCGGAAATGTCGTACATTGCAGGGGTATCGTTCGTGATGTCTTCCCCATCCCAGAGCATCGTGTTTGCTAATCCGGCTTTCGCCTGATCCATCTCAACGAGATAAGTTCCTTTTGGATATGACACTCCATCCGCTTCAAATGCATTCACAGCTTGAACAACTTCAATATCATTATTGATCAAATGATTTACTGCCTTATTCGTAACAGTCGGATCCATAGGGTCTAATGGAAGTATGTAGGTTTTTGGAAATAACTCTTCCTTATGAAAAGGATGGTCAAAGTTAATTCCTCTTTTAAAAATTTCAATTTGATCAGTAATCATGGATTGCTTGTTAGCTGTTGCAAATTTCAGTGCCCCCATAATCGAATTATACATCCATCGTACGCCATCCCAATCATTTGTTGGAGCTTCTAATGTATGACCATAAGCACCATGGTACATCGCATACATTGGTGTAAAAATTGGTGGGTAATCATCCCAGCCGGCGGAATCATCGCGCAGCGGAATATAGGTACCCTTCATGTTTTGATACAAGGATCCCGAATAGTTTTCATGATCCTTCATGATTTCCGCTTCCATCGCTTCTGCCTGTTTATAGGCCCATTTTTCGTATAGGTCATACTCGTAATTAGGATTATGAGGTGGCGTACAAGGCTCAATTAACCCCTGCAGATTTGGCTGATAATTCTTCACATAACCATGTGTATCAAGGAACACCATCGGATTCCATTCTTTAATGAGCTCAACCATCTCTTTTGTTTCTGGCTGCGACTGGGTGATAAAGTCTCGATTTATGTCAATTCCTTCACCATTAAAGCGGGTGGCATCAATACGTCCATCAGGGTTTTGTACGACATTGAAAATAAGAATATTATTCTCCAAAACGCCTTTGGTCGTTGCATCATTTTGGGTAGCAAAACGTTCAATTAATTGAAGGATTGCATCGCTTCCGACAAATTCAGTCCCATGAATAGAACCGTTAATCATGATTGGAACTTTAAAGTCAGGATTATTGGCAACCCATTCTTGAGCTTTGCCTGGATTCTTAAACATTTGCTTTCTAAGTGCCTTCACTTTTCCGAACTTCCCTTGCGTTGTTGGGTCAGCAATCGTGACAACGTAGAGTGGGTTTCCATCAGCTGATGTTCCACGGACTTCAACTTTCACACGGTTTGAAATTTTTTCAATCTCTTTTAATTTGGAACCAATTTGTGAGAATTTCACAAAGTCATAGTTTTCGCTATTAAACTTGCTTCCGTCCTGTTCCTCATATGTATTCACATTTGTCCATTGAGGTTTCTCAGCATGTCCAGAACTCCACGGAATTACTGTTAGTAAACTCACAGCCACCAGGCCGGAAAATGCATTTTTCTTTTTCATCCTAAAACCTCCAAGTATATATAGTGATTTTTTGTATATATTAATTAATACATAGTTTAATTGAATACAACACAAGATGACTGGCTAATGGGCAGAACAAATACCATTGATTGACGACTTGTGGAAACGCACTATCTAACCCGTATTCCCAGCGGCTACTGTAGCTACTTTAATTCCTTTCTAAACTAATTTTCTGCACCCTACTAATATTTCCTTTCTAAAAATTAAGAGTATCGCCTCCTTTTTAAGAAATAGTAACCCACAATTTCAGATAACTGTTTTATAATATTATACACTCTTTTTTGTGTTAATTAAGAATTTTCAGTTAATTATAATTGATTTTCATCCTTCAGAAGCATTAGTATTTATAAATAATTTACGAGCAAGTTGGATGGATTTCCTGCACCGAAACCGGTTATCCATGGGTATTCTCTGTAAAAGAAAGATGATTATGTTTCATAAGAGAATCGTTCCTTTCTGGTTTGGGTCGTGGAGACTCCTCTTACACCAGTTTGGACCGATTCTATTATTTTTTTACACTAAAAAAAGCTCGACCCAAATGGCACATTATATGCCTTTTGGGTCAGCTCCTTTTCTCATTATTTCATCAGCTTTGCTACTGGCTTCGAAAGAAGCAATAAAACAATACCTAATCCAATTGTTACAAAACCAATTACACTGAAGATTTCCAGGTAACCTAAAGACTGCGTATATGCAGCTAATTGGCCTGCTACCATATTAGCTACCGCGGAACTTGCCAGCCATACTCCCATTAGAAGAGAGGCAAGCTTGATTGGAGCAATTTTACTTACCATTGATAAACCAACTGGTGAAATCATTAATTCGGCTAATGTATGAAGGAAATACGTTACAATCATGAACAGGATGTTTACTTTCAGCGCTGTATCGTTTCCTGTATACATAACAGCAGGAAGCAGTACTAAGAAACCTAAACCAACAGTGACTAAACCAAGAGCCATCTTCGTTGGAGTTTTTAAGTCACCGCGTTTTGAGCTGCCAAGCTTGTACCATAAAGCAGACATAATTGGCGCTAAAATCACGATGAATAATGGGTTCAATGATTGGAACCAGGCAGTTGGAACCTCAAAACCGAATACATTCCGATCAATTTGGTCATTAGCATACAATGTCAATGAACTTCCTGCCTGCTCGAAAGCGGCCCAGAATGCAATAACGAAGACTGCCAAAATAACGATTGCCGCTGTACGTTTTTGTTCTCTTTTCGTTAACGGTGCAGCTGATTTTTGACCAGCTGTAACTTCCGGTTTGCCAGTAGGTTCTTTACCGATATCACCTAAATAGCGATTGCCTAATAAGTTGAAAACTAACTGCCCTACAATCATGCCAATTGCTGCTGTCAAGAACCCATATTTATAGCTCATAAGCCCAACTACTAATGGTGCGAAGAAAGCCCCAACGTTAATACCCATATAGAAGATGGTGAAAGCTCCATCACGACGCGGATCGTTGTCTTCATAAAGATCACCAACAATTGTCGAGATGTTTGGCTTGAAGAAACCATTACCGATAATCAATAAACCAAGACCAATGTAAAGGGCTGTCAAACTCTGACTTGCGAATAGCGAAAAGTTACCAAACGCCATTAAAATACCGCCAATCGTGATCGCCAATCTTCTGCCTATGAAACGGTCAGTTAAGTATCCGCCAATCATCGGCGTAATATAAACGGCACCAGTAAAGAATCCGTATATGCCCATAGCCGTAGTTTTGTCGACTCCAAGCCCGCCGTTTACAACAGTTGCTGTTAAGTAAAGAACAAGAATTGCTCTCATTCCGTAATAGCTGAAGCGCTCCCATGCCTCAGTAGCGAACAGCATATACAGTCCTGGAGGATGCTTTTTCCTGGACTGGTTTGGCTGGTTTGGCTGCTGAACATCATTTTTTAATATTGCTTGCATAATAAAGTCCCCCTAAATATGGTTAACCACCAATCGTTACATTCACAAAATAATTGCATGGTTTTTATTTTAATAGACAAATTATTGATTCGTTCCACCTACCCCTAATACGATGATGGCCACGCATGCCATCCAACCCACCCTTGGTAAGCGTTTACATTTTTTAATCTTGACTCTGTTACAAAAAGAATCAGATAGCAAAATCTAAATGAGCATTAACTAATAAATTCATTCATTTTATTCAATGAAAGCATTTAAATTTCAAAGAATCTTTAGTGTTGTAAAATAATTTTATATTATCAGAAAATATAAAAATACAGAAAAAAAAGAAAAAAAGTCTTGCTGGATTAGCGGTCTGTGCAGCAACGGAGACCCCCATCATAATAAAAAACTGCCTTGTATTAAGGCAGTTTCTTAGTCAACAATCCATTGATATAAATTTTTCGGTCTTCCTATTTTTTGATAACTCACAATAATTTCCACTTTTCCTTCATCAAGTAAATGCATAATATAGCGATAGACGGTCGGATAAGCCAAACCAACTTCTTTAGAAATTGTATCAACAGAAAAAGGTTCACGATTAGAATGTAAAAAATCACTAACGTGACAAAGTGTTCTTTTACTGATTCCCTTTGTTACAAATACATCATTTTCTTCACTGGGTTTTTGCTGCGTAACTGATTGAGTTAATTTTGCAAGGCGTGCATGCAGTTGAATTCTTGAAATCAGATCAGGCGCTTTTACAGGCTTTAATGCAAAATCTGTTGCGCCTGCTTCAAGAAAGCGATCAGCAATTTCCTGTCGTTCATCGACGGTTAATACAAGAATCGGAACATCAGCATTAAGGTTACGAAGCCCAACCACTGTTTTTATTCCGTCCATTTCCGGCATATGATAATCAACTAAAACAACATCCGCTCCTTTTTCTGCAAACACAATTAATCCTTCTTTTCCGTTGTTAGCCGTATCTACATTCCAGCCGGCAAATTCACAAATTTCACTTAGCATATATTGAATTGATGCGTCATCATCAATGACTAAAATGTTCATCTTGACACACTCCTCTCAGCTAGTTTTATCCAAATTATTGTCCCGTGTCCAAGCTTGCTGTCAATTTCCAATGATGCACCATGTCCTTTAGCAACTTGTCGTACGAAAGCTAACCCCATCCCTGGATGCGATTTTGTACTAAACCCAGCTTTCCATATTTTCTCCTGCTCTTTAGGTGCAATCCCTTTCCCATTATCTGATACGCCCAGCCAAAGTTCATTTTCATAGGTTTTTATCTTAAGCAAAATCTTGCCATCTTCCATTCCATTCACTGCATCGTAAGCATTGTCAATTAAATTCACTAATGCCCTTGTCATTCGGATTTTATTAATTAAAATTTTAATTTCAGGATCTGTTACAAAGTCTACTTTCAAATTAAGGTTTGTCCCGCTCAGTCTGCTTGCTTTCACGTATTCAACTAAATCTTTTATACGGCACCAATGTTTTTTATCATCATATAAAATCTCGGAAATCATGTCGCTGACGGAATGAATCGATGATGAAATCTTTTGACAATATTCTTTAATTTTAGAATCGTCCACTTTCAAACTAATTAAAGAATTAAGCCCTTCAATTGCTGTAAGAGGTGTCTTTAAATCGTGGACCAGATATAGTGCTTCCCGTCCTGATCTAGACTGCATTGCTTCTAATTGCGCATAATGAAGCTCTTGTTTTATCCTCCACTTTTGTTCAGCTAATGAAAAATACACAGCTAAAATAACCGCATTAATAACAAAAATTAAACACAAAGTTAAACTGTACAATGTTAAAGATTGCTCAAATCCAATTTGTACTGCTATATCTTTTATTTCCTTTGAAAGCGACCCTTGGCCAAATCCATATTGGGATAAAGAAGGAATCTCATTCAGCCATTCAATCCCGAAGATTAATTGAGAACAAATGATCGTTTTAATAATTGGCTTTAGCCTATCCTTTTCAAAGGCTTGCAATAATAAGATTGCTAACAACAATAACAGCGCATATGCGCTAAAAGAGTATGTTAAAGAATAATAAGCATTTATCACGATATAGTCGAGAGGAATCACAATAAGAGGAATGATGATCTTTAACCATGGACGGTTTAAACGATCACCGATTTCGTCTCCCAACAGCAGTGCACCAATATAATGAAACAAAGCTAAAACTGTATTTAAAGACACTAACAAAAAAACGGCAAGCATTAACTTATTTCCTGTTTCTTCATCTTCTCTTAATGAAATAAGCAAATCAGTAAGGCCAATTTCGTCAGGACCCAGCCACGATAATAAGAATACTCCAAATAACATTACTCCAATTTTCATCCATATTGTCCAAGACTTCAAAAAACTAGCTATCATAATCATTTCACCTTTAATAGATTATTTGCTTATAGAATAGAATGATAACCATTCTTTCATTTCGTATTATTTAAATGTATGTATCCTCTTCCATTATCCCATTATACGCAATTCACCGTAATTATGAAAATTACAAAAAAATGGGTTCTGGTGTAAAAATTGAACGAGGCTTACCCATAGCCCAAACAACCATTTTGCGTTACGTCCATCAATATTGTTCCTGAGTTGGATAAGAGAGTCCGTTCTATGCTAGGATTAAAAACATTTCGAACAGCCCAACAGCTCATCCATGGAGTGGGGATGATCTGTTTGGGCTGAAAATGACAAAAACAAGGCGTGAAGTCTGTCCAAAGAGAGATTGAATTCATAGATGAAAAGGATATTGATGGCTCTTTTTTAAACAAGCCATTAGTTTAAAAAAACATTTTTTTCCATTTTCACAGCCATTATCCCGCAATTTTAATAAAGTAACAGCTCATTTGGTCATGATTTTCACCAATGTATTAACTTCATTAATATTAAACTCTTCGTTATGCTCGATAAAGAAGCTCTCTTTTGCAACTTTATCTGAAAATCCTGTAATAATTACTGCATAGAATATCAATTTCACCCAATAAGTTTGCCTGGCATTTCGTCATTTTACTTTCTTATGTTTTACTACATCTTTTAGAAGCTTCTAACTTTGTCGATATCTACTCAGAATTTGTAGATATTTCTCGGGAAATTGTTGAAATTTGAAAATAGTGATTCTGAATAGTTGGAACAAAAGAATTTACACTTTTGATTAGATTGCCTTAGATTTAAAAAGTTATTAACACCCCAATATCATAAAAGAGACTGAAAAGTAATGAAACCTTTTTCTTATTGAAGTAAGGTTTCGTAATGGGTTTTTTGTTGTTCAGTTTTAAGCTGTGACATATCGTTTGTCAGTGAGATGTTCATTTCACGTGTAGCTGCGAGTTCATTGGTTAAAAAATCAAGCTCTCTATTAATTGAATGAGAACATGGGTTAAAAAAATTCTCATATGTATTGGGTATCGCTATCTCTGTTTCATTGGTTCCATCTAATCTTTCTTTTTCTTGATATAAGTGTCTCTTGCTTTATCGTTTAGGGGGTTGTCCGTATCGCGTAACGCTTTAAGCGTTTCGATATCGGATTGAACGAAGGGGAGTTTATTTCCATATTTTAACAATAATTATCCATTTCGCTCTAAGTATTAAACTTACTTTCGAACATTGATTTTGCATCTCCACTTCTTTGCCACTTCCTTGGAAGAGGATGCTCATTCATTCGGAGTATATCTTGTCGCATATCGGACCTCCATTTCCATTAAAGATAAAGATTCTGTGGATTTTTTTCTGTTATATCGCCCAGCGATACACAACACACAAAAGAACCGATAAGCCCCTTTCTTGAGGAACACTATTAGGGACATGGATCTTGCTGGAGCTTCGAAACCGTTGTTTTAAGCTGAGAATATCCTTTGTCTGTGGACGTTCATTTCAAGCGTAGCTGGAGTTCATTGGTTAAAACAATTAAAATCTCTTTTATTTGCTTGAAATCATGGGTTAAATTGTCATATATATCGGGTATCGCTATCTCTGTTTTATTAGATTCATCTAATCTATCTTTTTGGAGATACACACGGTCTTTAGCTGTATCCTCTAGGAACTTGTCCGTATCGCGTAACGCTATGTGCGATTCGATGTCGGATTGAATAAAGAGAGACTACCGCCATCTTAAAAACTCATATGCGTTTCGTTCTAAGTTTTGACCATACTTTTGAACAGTGGGTGTTGCATCCCCACTTCCTTAGAAAAGAATACTCGTTCATTCGGATGTATATCCTGTTTGCATATCGAACGCCGCTTTTCTATTAAACCTAAAGGTTTCGAATTTATTTGCAAGTTATATCGCCCAGCGATACACCCCTGTCTGGAGCAACTCTAGTAAGGATGACTCTTGTTTTAGATGCATATCGCTTAAACAAATCTCCAATGAATTTCAATTGAGCCTTCGTTTGCCTTTGGTAGAACGTCCGATACATCGGTATCGCCGAGCTCTTACATAGCAGGTACCAAATCCTGTTAATTTGAAATATTCTTTCTTAATTCTGTGCTTTAGCTACGCGAATCATATATGGCACTATGATTTTTTATAAGTTTTGTGGATTCGCATCTCAGCTTTAATCCCTCATTATTTATTTAAAAAAGACTTTCTACAATACACAGCTAGGCAAAAAAACAGTCACCTTATTTTTTGAATATGGAGAAAAGCCCCCGCCATTTTTCGGAACGTTTTTGTATAGTCACTTCTAAACGTTTATTAAATTCATTTTGTGAATTCCATTCTTTTTTCTGTTCGTCCCGCATATTTTGTATTTCTTTTTGTAAGAGTTCACTTTTTTGTTTTTCTTGTTCCAGCAATGTTTCGTAATGGGTATTTTGTTGTTCAGTTAATTGTTCAATTTTAGCATTAGTTCTTTGCGCTGAATTTCCAATACTAGAACTTATTACATGATGATCCTGCTGGAGCCGGGAAACCTTTGTTTTAAGCTCTGACATATCGTTTGTCAGTTGGACGTTCATTTCACGTGTGGCTGCGAGTTCATTGACTAAAAATATTAGGGCCTCGTTTAATTGATTGGGGTCGTGGGGTAAATTTTCATATGTATCGGGTATCGCTATCTGTGTTTCATTGGATTCTTCTAATCTTTCTTTTTGTTGAGATACAAGGTCTTTAGCTGTATCGTCTAGGGGCTTGTCCGTATCGCGTAGCGCTATAAGCGCTACGATGTCAGATTGAACAAAGATACGTCGATCTCCATCTTTCAAAAACTCATATCCATTCCGCTCTAAGATTTGACCATACTTTCGAACAGTGGGAGTTGCAATCCCCACTTCTTCTGCCACTTCCTTGGAAGAGAAAGCTCGTTCATTCAGTTGTATATCACGTCGCATATCGGACCTCTTTTCTATAACTAGTTGTATCTGTAGTCTACCTGACCTTGAATTTTCTGTCTAGATAAGTATAGCCTATCCAGAAGTTGTAAGGGATACCGATAAGATTTCCTTTTCCTTTCTTCTGTTTCCATCTAGGATTAGATCATCTATTCGCTTACCTTCCTTCTCTTGCATAGCCTCTATCTATCCTTATCCATTGTGGGTGTTACATCTGGTTGGGCCTGGCTCCCGGTCCCGTGCCTTTAAAAAAACTGGCCAGCCTTATCCTCAAGATTTACCACCTAGTTCCGTGCCACCAATTGGTACCTTATTTCCCTAAGTCTAAATCAGGGTTCTCTGGAAACTCCTCTGTAATTTAATTAAAAACTGACTACCTCAAAGCGATAGTCAGTTTTGTCACCACTTATAAATTAGTGTCAGCAAGAACCTTATAGTACATGTGCTTATTATCACGACTAGTATACTCGTGATCATCACCTTTACGATGATGATGTTGGACTTTAGCGTGATATTTCAGAGCGTAATGAACAATTTGTTCCAACTCCTCTGAGGATACACCTTTTATTTTTTGAGAAAGTTTCTTTCTCAATGTTTCTCTGCACTAACAAAGTTATAAGTTTTCATAGTGAGGAACTTCAATAATTCTCTTACTTTGTCACGACATCCTCTACAGTAAAATAGTATTCCTTCAAGCCCTTAGATTCTGCACCAAGGGTTATATGCTTAAAGAGATGACTAATATAATGTAATTAAAAAAGCCTCTAAGTTTTGGATTTCACAATTCTTTGCTAGTTTCAGAAATGTACCTTTTAATGTATCCCAGTTCTATATCTTCCAACAACCTAGAATAATTCACTTTTGTATAATTTGATACATCCACTTTATATAATTCCCCTAATTCAAAGGTGTCATATCCTCTTGTTGGACATCTTTTTGCAACTTCAATCCGCAGAAATGTAAGCGTTAACATTCTTTTATCAATCTACAAATCAAACATCCATCGAAAAAAGGGAAAACCGCCTTTGGATGATACTTCACTAAGTTAAAACATTTTTAATCCAACTTTCACCAGTTCCATATACTTGAAAAGACTCTAGTAGTTGTTGTTCCCCCCCATCGCCCGGAACTATATGTATGTCTTTCGTTGAAATTGGATGTATGAAGTTTCCCTTTCAAAATCGAAGAAAAGGCCTCCCACAGTAAACTGTGAGAGGCCTTTTTCTTTAAAATTGATATTCACATGTCAGGTGAGCATTCATTCTGAATCCTCGTTAAACCCCTATATTAAGGGGTTTAAGCGATGATTACATCATGCCGCCCATTCAATTAATTGTTTAATAGGAAGTAACAAGGTAATAATATCAACGTTTTTGGTCAATGCCACCTAAAATAACTTCACTTAATGTCATGTTATTTCAATGTCAGGTGAGCAAATAGGTGAGCATTTCAATTAAATATGTAGAATTGGCCTCCCCCCTATTACAAAAGAGAGCATATTTTTTAAATAAACCTAATTATATATTATACCGGAAGGAGAGATTATCATGAAAATGAAAAAATCCTTAAATCAAATGCAAGATGAATTATTAAAGAAACACATAAATGAGTTTGAAGAAAAAGATGGCATTTTAACTGAGGCTTTCATTTTAGAAGGAACAGAAGATATGATTTTCTATGTTTATAAATTTGAATCTCCCTGCAAAACTGTGAAAGGTGCAATATTATTATAAAAATTGAGAGGAGATTTTATAAATGAACTTTCAAAAGATTCTTAATGGGTGTCTTGTTTTATTCCTTGTATTGAATATTTCAGCTTGTGGGAGTGACGGTGTAAAAGGAAATGGTAAAACAACTGAATTGAGTCTAGAGGAAGCTGAGAAGTTTGAAACAGGCTTTTTATATGTAAGGTCACAATTTGAGAGTAGAAAAGAAGAAGAAGATTTTAAAATTAAGGAAATTGAACGTGTAGCTAAAGCCAAAAACATTGATTTATATATTTATCAGGCTAAAGAAGATACTTCAAAACTTGGATTAAAACAAAATTCGTTAACATTTGCTTTTTATCAAGATGGTGAAGTAAAAAAGAAACTAGATTTTATCGATCTCTCAGAAGATGATATTCATTTTGAAGTAGCAACATTTGTTCAAAGTGTGCAGCAGGAATATTTAAAATAGGTTAACTAGGGGGAGATTGCATGGATGAAGAAGTAACAAGGATACTTGAAAAATTCTCTGATTTTCTCGAAGTAACCAATCCAATCAGTTATATGCTTCGTTGGATAGGATGGGTCATTATTAAGGGGCTTGCATGGCTTGTTGATTCCCTATCAAACATAACGGATTCAATCCTGGGATTAAAAATGTTTTACGACAGTGTTGAAATTACAAATTTTGTAGAATTTCTTGTTCCCCTTTCTGTGATATTGATGGGGTTTTCGCTTCTCTACACAGGATATCAGCTCATTTTTCAAAAAAAGTTGGATCGTGAAGCCATTATAGTGAATGTGTTTATGATAATGTTTTTTTTCGCTTTGATACAAGAAGGTATGGAAAAGGCAAATCAATTCACAGATAAAGCTATTGATGCTCTTGATGTTGTTGAAGAAGGTTCAATTAGTCAAAAAGTTATTAAAGACAATATGACTGACCTTGCTCAATTTGACGTAACGGGTTGGAATACAACTGAACTTAAGCATCCAAACCGAATTGCAAAAAATCGAATTTTAAAAATTAATATCACACAATCTATTGATAAAGATTTTGAACTTGCAGGAGAAAAAATGACTGATACAGGGCGTGAGGTTTACTCTCACCGTTTGGAGTATGACGATCTTGGTAATGCCAAGAAAGTTAAATTAGATAATGGTTTCTTCACTGCCTTTAAAGAAAAATATTACCGTTGGGACTGGAACTTTTGGACAATTGCAATCACTTTAGGTATAACGGCTTTTACAATGCTGACAATCGCTATAAAACTAGCAAAACTGTTCTTTGAATTAACTTTCAACTATGTCTTAGCAATCATTATAGCCCCTGCTGATATTCATTCTGGGCAAAAGACAAAGCAAATCCTTCAAAGTATCCTAAATATTTTTCTAGTGACAATTATGGTTTTCCTATCAATGAAAATCTATCTAATTGGGACAGAGTTTATTACCGATAAATTGGATGGTGTCGCCTATTTAATTGCTTTATTTGCTTTCTCTCTTGCTGTAATTGATGGTCCCAATATCGTTGAACGGTTATTTGGTATTGATGCAGGACTGAAATCTAGCTGGGGAGCCGTAGCTGGTGGTTATGCTCTTGCAAAAGGTGTAACCGGTGCAACAAAGGGTACTGCAAATACCCTGAAAGGATTATCAAGTGAAGGTAAATCGGCTGCATTGAAGGGTGTAAGTGGTATTGCAGGAGTTGCAGGAATGGCACAAGGCCTAAGAGCAAAAGGACGGGACCAATCCACAGAACAGACTTCGAATCGTTCTGAAAGTGGACATTCTGCAGATTTAAAGGCTCAAGATCAAAATCAAGAAAAACAAAGTCTAAATGGTTCGGAAGGTTCCAGCGAAATTGAAACTGAAATGCTAGGAGTTACTTCCTCAATTGAACAAGAAATGGCACAACAACAGCAACAAGAAGAAGGGCAAACAGGAAAAGTAATAGGGTTGCATGATCAAATGGCTTTGAAAGGTGTCTCCAGTAATGGAAAACGGAATGCAGCTGTAAACAGGCCCCACTCCATTTCGTCTGGATCGCCAAACCAAATGAACAATGGCGATGTACAAAAAAACGAGAAAATATTAAGTGACTATGACAGTCCCAGTCCATCATCACCTTCCTTTTCCCAATTAAATTTTCCTTCGGTTTCATCTGAAATGCAAGCAGAACCTAATAAGGAAACACCACTACAAGAAAAAGGAACTGACCGAGAAACTCGTCATGTTGGAAGCATTATTTCTGATAATGTGCAGAACAGTCAATCAGTAAAAACAGTTAAACGAACCTATCAAATCGGTCAAAATACAGGCGCAAGTGTAAGAAACAACATAGCTAAGTATCGTCGAAAAAAACAGTAAAAAAGGAAAATTAAAGAGAAGGTTCCCTTCTCTTTTTTTAAATAACACCCAACAAAAGGGGGACTTGAAGGGGACATTGATTGAAAATAAGGGGACTTAAAGGGGACATTGATTAGCATTTAGTGATATC
Source organism: Peribacillus sp. NPDC096447 (assembly GCF_044762725.1). Lineage (NCBI taxonomy): Bacteria > Bacillati > Bacillota > Bacilli > Caryophanales > Bacillaceae > Peribacillus > Peribacillus sp. NPDC096447. The sequence continues at coordinate 56,192 of NZ_JBIWEV010000009.1, read as the reverse complement.
ACTAAATACTTGCTTTTTAATAATAATGTAAGACCCATGTCAGCCCACCTATATTATTCATGAGCCCCACGTCAGCCCACCTGAAAGAGATTAACGATATCATATAAAACACTAGGCTTTGCCTAGGATATCACCCTTGGTGATATCAGTTTTTCCTTATGCTCTTTCTCACTCTATAGCCTTTAAATCCAATTTTGTATTCTACCCAAAAGGAGAGTTGAACAATGGATATTTTATTAAGAAATATAGACCCAATCGCAGTAAAAAAATTTGATGAAACGGCAAAGAAAAAATCAATTTCGAGACAAGAACTTTTAAAAGCAGTCATTGAAAAGGTAGCATATGAAAAGGAACAAAATGAAAAAGACATGCGAAATGAAATGATTATTTCAAAAAACATTATAGTCATGGAAAAAATGACAGAGGCTGTTGAAAGGCTTGAGAATTTAATGTACGATCTCATGGAGGAATAAACAGTACTATTATGATATAATTTGCTCTTTTTTCTTAGAGTATTTTTAAGAATGTGATGAAAGGATTAACATTTACAACAGAAATGCCAAAAGATGAATTATAAATTTGCATCTATGAAAGCTGAAAAAGCTACGGACATAACACCGCCAACCGTTTGTAACGAATGGTGGACGAGTATTTTAGTTAGAAAATGACCAGGGTTTAGAATAATCCATAGGATATTTGATAATCTTGGAATAGAATTTCAGCGCTCTTGTTTCATGTTCAATTGAAAGGTGTTTTATCATAAAAACATACAAAGAAAACTAAAATACCTTAAATTCTAAGCAATAAAAAAGGAGCCCTCAAATTTGAGGACTCCTTTTTTCAAACCAAATATTTTTGTCACGAATTCTGCTTTTTAAATCAACCTTATTTATCATAATATTCTTTGTAATTCTTTTTATCAATATAAAATCAAAGAACCTGAGTATAAACCCAGGCCCTTCTCGGTTTTTTTTAAGTGTAAAACCGTCTAAAACACATATATAACAAATAATAATCAATTTCCGGATCCTAATTTATAGAATTCCGCGGTAATAATTTTACCTTAACCGTATTTTATCACATTGATTTTAACATTGTCAATTACAAACATTTCAAATCCTTCTCCATAATTTGTGCTATTTTTCAAAAAATGTTCTCTAAAATTTTTCAAAAGAAAAAGGTCTGTACTATTCATTCCTTCTTCAAATTCACTTGGTAAATGACTCTCTTCTTTACCTTTTATTAACGATTTAAGATAGTTTAAAAATTCTTTTGTACTCTTACTTAGTTTTCTGGGCTCACTTTTTTGTTGTCGTTTATTTATTTCCTTTTTCAGGCTCATACTCTGTTTAGTTTGAGCAAATAATTCATGTATTATAAAACTATTTTGGTCCACTAAAAACATACCTTTGGTATAAAAATGTTGGCTTTTAGATAAATTAAATTTCCCGTTATTATTTATAAATTTAAAATCATCGACATCACCAAAGAAATTGGAAGCTATTAATTCTCTAGCCATCCCTCTCCCTCTTTCTGTATAAAAAGCATTATAAAACAAAAGAACAGAAACTGAATCCGGTATTTGAGCTCGAAGCAATCCTATCTGTTGTTTATATTCTGGGCTATCTTCACCAAAATATTGATTTATAAGCTTAATCGTACGATGAGTAGTTCTAAAAAAGTGCCCCAATTTTTGATATTTCAGATTGAAAAGAACATCACATACTCTAAAAACATCATCATATGATAAAAATTCTGATGCATAGTCACGCTTGGCATTTTCTTTAATCATATCGGAAAGTATACTTCTCTCGGGTTTCAAAATTGTATCCGAATAAAAAGAATGTTTTTTCAAACTTTTACCAATCCAGTCATTATTTAATTTATATACGTTGGGTTTATCTAAAATTCTGTACTTTATAGCGGGTTTACCGGATAAAGCATTTATAGTAACCCAAAGAGAACGCATATCTTTTATATCACTACTATTAATTAGACGAATTAACTCTTCTTTCTCTTTGTCAAGGGGTGTGTCTTTAGCAAAATTTAATTTATTTAGTTTTTCCAAAATTTCCATCTTATTTGACGAGTTATTACCGTTCAAATACTCAAATACAAAGTAAGCGCCCTTATTAACAAGTATATCCACTTTAGTATTTACCGATTTAAATTTAGACTCTAAATCTTTTAATATTTTCTGACTTTCAGTTAATAAGTCATGGTCACTAATAATATCGTTAGTGAATTTTATTAAGTCTAAAATACTTTGTCGTTTAGCACTTTTTTCACTATTAGATGTATTATATGTTGCAATTACTACTGAAAATGCCGTTATAAAACTACCAATCAATGGAATGGTAATTTTAATAATATCATCTGTACGACTACTTAAATCTCCAACTTTAGGAGTGAAATTGAAATATGCCATCACACCATACGTTAAAGCTCCTCCTAATAAAGCACCCGAAAAAGTTAAACTAACTAAAACCAATTTGGAAATTTTCATAGTATGTTTAATTTTAAAAATCCAAATAACTAATATTACCGATAAACATATTAACAAAAGATTAAATGACATTTCTCCCACCTCTAACATTATTCCAACTTTTAAATTATATTCCAAAATTAGATTTAGTTAAATCTTTTTTAAAATTCCGGTAATAAAATAGGATATTTTAAAACCCTTCCTCGGTTATCCGAGAAAGGGTTGAGTCGTTGATTCAAGCATTTTACCGTTTTGAAAATTAAGAAGAACTCCTAGCGTCTTTAGAACTATTTCTTTTAAAACTGTTTTTATAACAATTTGGACACCCACTACGATTACCATTTCTATTGTATATTCGTGCATCCCATTCGTGACTGCACTTTTTACATAACCACCAAACTTTAAAATGAGAGTTTGCAAAGTAATCTTGCGGGCCTTTTTCATTTTTAGTTGGATGCCATTCATTCGCAAGTGTATGATTTACATCAGCTAAATTATTAGTTGGACTTATCCTTCTATTTCCACAATATGGACAATTGTTACCTCCATTTGTTCTACTTGCAATTGTAGCAGACCATTGATGCCCATCAATACAAACCCAATTTACTTTTTCATGACTTGCAACTTTAAAATTTTCTGGTTTTAAATCCCCATTCTTATGGTAATCCCATTCTTTTAAAAGTGTGGGTCTAACATTGGCTAATGAATTTTCATATTCCCAACGATCCATTAAATCTATAATTGACACATTATCTCTTTCAATATTTATATCAGGACTATGTTTAATATGCTCCATACATATCTTTTCAAGACAAGTTTGAAATGATTTCATTGAATGATTTTTAAGATTATAAAAAAATGTATTTGGATTTGGTGATTTATATGCAGGGCATTCCGGTTCCCGAATTCTAATGAGCTTTGTATATGGCATTTTTTCTAGTAACGCAATGTCTTTTTTTATATCACGCTTAGAATCCTTATGATATATACCTCCGTCATACTCAATTACTAACTTTATCGATGGAATGTAAATATCCAAAACCATACTTGTGCCTAAAAGTAGTGTTTCCATTTCAACATCATCAAAAAGTTTATTAAAATAATAAAAGAGTGCATATGATTGTTTTGACACTTTCCTCGTTTTATTACACACTGGACACCCTGTTCCACCACTTGTCCGATGTTTTGGAGTTGTTTTCCACTCATGTCCCTTCTTACATCTCCATAAAACCTTAACCGAAGAACCAGGTGGGACATCTTCTGCAGTCTTACTTATATTCTCTATACATTCGACCCATTCAGATGCTATATGCGGATAGAGTTTAGCTAAACTGTTTGTTTCGTTAACTCTTAAACCACGACAATACGGGCATCCATTACTCCTTCTTTTTCTAGTCATTTGATTAATTGGCATATCAAACGAATGACCCTTTTCACAAATCCAATAATAGTTTTTATTGGAGCCTGCAAGCACTCCCTTAGGAGTAGATGGATTATTCCTCTCTTTATCCCACATAGCTACTAGGTCTGGTCTTTTACCTAATAATGAGCGTTCAAAACATACTTTTAACCCTTTGCAATATGGACACCCTGTTCCATTAGTTCTTGATGCTAATTTAGCCTTATAACTTGGATGTCCTTCTTTGCATTTCCACCATACATGCTGTCTTCCTTTTGGAGGAACATCACTTGGCTTTATATCACCGTTTAATTCATAGTCCCATTCATTGGCCAATTCTGGATAACCACTTGCTAGGCTCTTCTTCATTTATACCACTCCCAAAACATAGCTTCTTTTTTTATTCATATCCCAAATTTACAATAATAGACAATGGAGGATTGTTCTTACTTTTATTTTAACTCTACTTTAGATTCCCTCATCCGATTCTGAAAAATTAAGTGGATTAGTAAGCACTTCCTAAACTTTCTGAGAATTCTCCTTAATGAGTATCTCAACTCTTACTATTAGCTGTTCGGTCATTAGTAGACCTCCTTTAAAATTAGCTATTAAACCATGTCCTTATTCATAATTTAAATAAAATATGGATACCTACACCTAATTTGTAAAAATATAGTATAATTTTCTTATTGAATATTGAAATAACAGATAGGAGAGGATTAGTATGGCTGATGTTAATTTTTTTGTGGAACAAAGGGAACAATCAAGAATCAAAACTGCCATTCTCACTAAATATTTTGATGTTTGGACTAAAATAATTCTTCCGAGGTCAAACGGAAAGATAGCTTATGTCGATTTATTTAGTGGGCCAGGCAAGTTTAGTGATGGCAGCGTATCAACTCCACTTCTCATCTTAGAAAAGTGTATCAATGATGATAAGTTACGCAACAGTGTAGTTACAGTTTTTAACGATGCGCATCCTGATATTAGTCAGCAATTAAAGGATAACATTATGGATTTACCTCATTTAGGAACTTTAAAATTTAAGCCTCAAGTTCTAAATACTGAAGTTGGAGATGAGATTGCAGGTATTTTCTCTGCAAAAAAACTAATACCTATTCTTGCTTTTATTGACCCTTGGGGATATAAAGGATTAACAACCAAATTAATAAATGCACTCATAAAGGATTTTGGTTCGGACTGCATTTTCTTTTTTAATTATAATCGTATTAGCATGGGGATTAATAATCCGTTAGTTGTACAACATATGAACGCACTATTTGGAGAAGAAAGAGCAAACGAGATGCGTGTAAAACTTAAAGATTTGAGTTCTGAAGAGAAAGAAGCTTATATAGTTAACGAATTAGCCGAAGCTCTTTCTGATGAACATTCAAACTTAGTTTTACCTTTCCGTTTCTTAGATGAGAAAAAGAATAAAACAAGTCATTATTTAATCTTCGTCTCAAAGCATACACTTGGCTATACCATTATGAAGGATATCATGGTTAATGAAAGTACTATGAAGGATGATGGTGTGGCTAGTTTTTCTTACATACCTGTAAAACACATAGAGAAATATCAGAATGTTCAATTATCTCTCTTAGCACAATATGAGAGACCGCTAGATAGCTTAGGAAAAGAGTTAATAAGTATATTTAAAGGAAAAACATTGACTGTTAAACAGATTTTTGACCATCACCAAGTAGGTACCCCTTTTACTTCTGCTAACTTTAAAGAAGCTCTAAGGAGATTAGAAGATGAAGGTTATATTATTGCTGACCCTCCAGCTATAAAAAGGCCAAATAGGAATGGATTAAAAACAATGGGCGATAAAGTAAAGATCACCTTTTTAAAATAGAACGTTTGTTCTTGTAAAAACTTCCCAATGCTGTAGTATTAATGTATACTATGCCTAGGAGGGATAAAATGGCTGGTAATTCAAGTATTGAGTGGACTGAAGCAACTTGGAACCCTGTCACTGGTTGCAACAAGGTTTCAGATGGTTGTAAACACTGCTATGCAGAAAGAATGGCAAAACGCCTACATGCGATGGGTAACCCTAGATATGAAAATGAATTTAATGTGACACTTCACCATGATTTAATAGATGCGCCTAAAAAGTGGGTTAAACCTAAAAAAATTTTTGTTAACTCAATGTCAGATTTATTTCATGAGCAGATACCTTCTGAATTTATTCAACAGGTATTCAAGACCATGAATGAGACACCCCAACACTCCTATCAAGTTTTAACTAAACGGCCTGAAAGAGCTGTAGACCTTTCTGATCGGTTAAACTTCACCCCTAATATTTGGATGGGAACTAGTGTTGAGAACGTAAAAGTTATTAATAGGATTGAACTTTTAAAACAAGTGCCTGCAAAAGTTAGGTTTCTATCTTGCGAACCTTTACTTGGTCCACTTGATGACCTTAATTTAACCAGAATCCATTGGGTCATAGTTGGTGGGGAGTCTGGCCCAGGTGCAAGACCAATGGAAGCAGATTGGGTTAGATCAATCCGTGACCAATGCCAAACTCAAAAGGTAGCATTTTTCTTTAAACAATGGGGAGGCGTTCAGAAACATCGGTATGGTAGAGAATTAGATAATAGAACATATGATGAATACCCAAATGAAATCCTTGCTTATTAAAGTAAGGATTTCATTTTATCCATTTGGTGTGCCTCTATTACTAATTCAATTATCAAAACCTAAATTATAAAAAACCTTAATAATAAAAGAGGGTACATACCCTTTTGTCTTTATAACGCACCCGGTAGTTGTATAAAGTATCACTGGACATACAAAACCATCCAGACCTGGTTAGCTGAGCCGCTTAAACTTTCTCTATATTTTAGCCCCATTCCTTTTAGTTTTCTTCTGACGGTCATTAAAAGAACACATTTTAGAATATTCCAGATTCTAAACAAATTAAAAAAAGAATCTCTAAAGAGATTCATTAAGGAAAAAAATCTGCCAAATTAATTGGAGGATGTTTAGGTGTATCTTCTAATTTATCCACTAATTTTCCATTTTCATCAAAAATGTAAACGGATGGTTTCCAAGTCATCCAATCTTCGGATGCAGGAATCAAAAAATACGAACAGATAAGGATTAACGATAATTTTGATAAAATTTTCATTTACATCCCCCAATTTAATGTTTTTCTATATTTTACCTGAAGATATTGATCAATAGGCATATTAATTGCACATTTTTCACCTGTGACCTGAAATAATTGTATAAATTCACCACTTTACTAGTTTCAGTTTTATAGTGTATTAGATATAATAGATTAATAAACAAAAAAGCCTATTCACTTTGCCGGAAGTGGATAGACTTTTTCGAAATGGTGGTGAGCAAATGGATAAAGATACTGTAGTTGCAGTCTGTGCACTGCTATCAGTAATAGTTTCCATAATCGGACTTGTAGTATAAGTATACTGGCTTAAGGTGCGCCAACACCTTAAGCTTTTTTTTTATGTTAATATTAATATTAATGTTAATTACATTATGCGGTTTTTTTGGCCCACTTGCAAGTATTTACTGGAATACTAATATAGTTACACACTAATCCACTGTAACAGTCAGTTAAATTACTTGACCATATTGTCTTAACTCCACCTTAAAACGCAGTTGTAGTCCCTAAATTATATTTTTAATTGATTAATTTTAAAAAGGTAAATTATCCTTTATTATAGGGTGTACTTTTCTTACTAAATCTGTAATGTCATTTTCTCCGTTGTAAACAACACTAACAATTTGAAAGTCGTTTGGATAGCGAACAGAGTTTTTTATCTTTTGTATCCACTCATAAGCTGATATAGCAGCAGTCCATTCCGGTTCTTTTCTAAAGTCAGTTGTTATTACTGAACAACTTCCGGACTGTAAGAACTTAGCACCGTTCGCAAACAATTGAACCTCAATCTGAATTTCCATTTATATACTCCTAAATCTCTGTGCCTTTTCCTTCCTGAATTTTAAAAGGGCTTTTTTTAATCCTCAACGATCACACTAATAATTTCATTAAATTTAATTTTCTTGTAGGAACTATCTTTCTTCTGAATACTTAACTCTATCGTGACAGGATCAATATACACACAGAATCCATGCAGTTCAATTGGATCTCCCTCGTTATACAATCTAAAGCTTATCGGTAAATGATATTCCATTGCATAATGAATATTGTTTTCAAATTCTTCAACCTGGTATTCATCTAGGACAGGTTTTTTATTTAAGAAATAATCGTCCTTATCCTTTCTTTTTTGTAATGCTTTATGTTCTGGTAACATCAATGCTGCTTTCCATTTAATGATTCCTCTATCACGAATTGTACCCATTAGAAGGATCCCTCCTTTTCATTTATTATATACGAACTAGTGTTCCTGTAGGAAGGAGGAAAAAATGAAAGAACGGAAGCCGCGTTTTCCGCGCAGCTTCCGTCCCGATCTTCCGGACAACTAACTCAAATACCGATTTCGGATGACCCCCATGTGATGAATCTCGTGTCCTGCGATGCCGTACGCGAGGGCACGCGCCGTAATGCTTGCGTTGTTGGCTGTGCCTTTGCGGGACCACGCCTCCGCCGGTAACCCGCGCAGAAGTGTGATCGTCGATTGCCGTACGGCCCGGTAGTCTTCGGCCAATTGCGCGGTTGTCCAGCTTCCGAAAGGAGGCATGAACAATTCCTGGTCGAAACCGGACAGAGGCGTCTGGTCCCCTCTTGCGAACCGGAGCAGGCGGTAGGTCATGACGCGTTCTCCGTCTGCGATGTGGCCCACGACTTCTTTCAGCGTCCATTTTCCTTCCGCATACCGATACGCGCCATTGCTTTCGGTCAACGATGCCAGCAGCTCGGTCATTTGCTTTTCCTGGGCGAGCAGAATGTCGATGATGTTGCCATCCGGCACCAACCGGATATACTCTCCGAAGTCCCCGGCATATTCTTCTTCTGACGGTCTTTGATTCATGCGTAATCACCTCTCTATGGAGTTATAGAAAATTAAAATGCTCTTTCCAATGCTCTACCGCGATTTTTTTGCAAATTTCGTAATTTCGGCATGTATAATGAATTCGCGAAAGGATAAAACTTTCCTTCCAATAATTGTACGAAGACACAAAGATAAGTACATTGGGGACATGAATTTGAGTACATAGAGTTATTAATCCACTCAAAACCGCACCAATTCAATCTCTAACTGTTTTGAGATACAAAATCGAGTACATTATATACAGTCATATAAATTTATCTGTAAACACAAAGGGGAAGGCAATATATATACCCTCCCCTTTTTCGAACACAACTTATTTTTTTAATCTTCTTGATTATTTTTGTGATCCTTAATGAACTAACGCACCCGTTAGTTGATTAAGGATTATTTGGATTGCGATCAATAAACTCCTCGATTTCATGTTCTTTTAACCTATAGACAAGGTCGAAATAATCAAATTCTGAAAGGGCACCTTTTTTTCTCCACTTTTGCATTTCTTTATAGTGTAAACTTATAAAATAGCTTTCCACATCTCTTCTTGAAATACCCTGTTTCTTTGCCATTTCAGCAATAGAAAGACCCTCTTTCCAGTATTGGTCATATTCCTTCTTATTAACTTTTAGCAAATTATAGATTGGTTCATAATCATAGTGGAGTTGATAAATTACTTTCCCTTCTTGATTATTATTTTCTTCTGCTTGAACACTTTGTGAAAAAGTTAAAAATACTGCACTTAAAAGAAGTACTCTTTTCAAAGTTACCTTCAACACCATTTTAAAACCCCTCTTTTATATTAGTTCTTATTTATTGTGTGGGGTTCTATCTATTTTATGTCCCTTATTTTTAAAAAGTTGAATAGCCTACTTTATCTATCCTGCCTCTTTAGTTTCTTAAAAGAAAAAGCTGCATTAAAGACAGCTCTGATCTTCAGCTAACGCACCCGTTAGTTCATTAAGGCTTATTGTAGAGTTGGCACAAACTGCGAAATTATGAAACCTAATTTAATCAGCAACATATTTAGTTAGCTCATTCAATTCTTTGTCATTAATATACCGATGTTTGTATGCAATCACACTATATTTAGTATATTTTTCTCCTGGTATACGAATAGTCATTTGAATTAACTTAAATGGTGGGTTGCCGGGTCCCTCATATCCAATTACATGTAATGACACATCATATGTATCATTTTGAATATCTCTTGAAATTTTTTCAATTCTATTAAATGTGAATAATTGACGATCACCGTGTTTTTCCATAACTTCAAGAATGGTTCCACCAAGATATCTTAAAAAAGCTAATTCCATAATGGAAGGTGGCTTGTTTTGAGGAATTGTTTCAATTGTGTTTTTTGCTTCAGTAGCACTACTAGAAGAGATGAAAAGGATAAGAAAGATTAAGACTATTTTTTTCATTATAAAGTCTCCTTGTGAATTATTATCTTATTTTTCACAAGAAAATAGGTTCTATCCATAAAATTCTTTATTGCACATTTCGAATACACAATACTTGTTGAACTAACCTGCCCCTATAGTTCCATAAGAATAACGGTTAAACTTTTTTCAAATCGGTACGACTTTATTGTAAATTAAACACCTATAAGAATAAAGAAAGCCTACGATCCTTGCTATTTAAGGAAGTAGGCTTTCTTTTATTTCAGTTATTTTTTTTCTCTATTTTTTAAATGGAATTTTTGGTTCTTCGTCTTTATATCGAGAATAAGTCGTCGCTCCGTCGTTTTCCATATTAGAGCATTGGTCATTATCGCAAAAAAAGAGATAGGTCTGCTTATCAGTACGAACACTTACCTCAAAATAGTAGGGGAACATTCCCCCTTTATTTTTATCCATACTTCTATCAATAGCAATGATATTCTCTTTTTCTGCTATCTTTTTATAATCTTCACTCTCAACTGTTTTCAGCACCATTTCACTTAAAATAGCCTGTTCACTTTCGGACGGTTTATAGGCTTGTTCCAAAAAATACCATCTTCCAAATAAAACAAATTAATCCCTATACTGATTATCAATACTGTAACTAAAATCTTATTCTTCATATATCCCTATACCTTTGGCTATCTCGATAGTCCCCACCGCCTGTAATTCATTTAAACGACTTAAACTCTCTTCTTTATTAAAAGAACTATGCCAACGATAATCATATTGATCTAATATACGGTAATGGTTACTAATCAAATTTTGTTGCAAACGAAAATCCCCTCTATACTCGATTTCTTTCCACCATATCTTACCACCCATTGTTTTTTCTTTAGGCGTACCACCATTTTTGCTAGCAATTAACTGAACAAAATCAACTGGATTGTCACCAATTGATGATATCAACAATTGGCTATGATTAAACAAAGCACAAAATGCAACAACGGTGGTCCAATTGGCTTCTGTTCTTCTTTTTTCAATTTGAACTAGTGTTTTTTTTGAAATCCCTAGAATTTCAGACATCTTATCTTGAGAAAAACTTTGTTCTGTTCGGACAAGTTTCATTTTTTCTGATATTAAATTGATGAATTCTTCTTTTTCCATATATACTAAATACTCCTTTTTAGTGTAAATTTACACTAATAGTATTATTTTTCAATAAAAAAATACCCTTTTTGAATAAAAAGCAACTTTAAAACACGAAGAAAAAAGCAAGAAATAACCTTGCTCTAAATAAGTTTGAAATGGGAATATTTCTTAATTAACGCTTGCTGAACTAATGTACGAAGACACAAAGATGAGTACATTGGGGACATGAATTTGAGTACATAGAGTAATTAATCCACGCAAAACCGCACCAATTCAATCTCTAACTGTTTTGAGATACAAAATCGAGTACATTATATACAATCATATAAATTTATCTGTAAACACAAAGTGGAAGGCAATATCTATACCTTCCCCTTTTTCGAACACAACTTATTTTTTTAAAATTCTTGATTATTTTTGTGATCCTTAATGAACTAAAGCACCCGTTAGTTCATTAAGAAAAGCGATTCTTATTAAAGAATCGCGCCCGATTGTGGAAGATCACAATTTAAATTAGAGTTATTATTCATTAATTGAAACTGCAGAAATAAAAAAGAAACTAAAATGACATGCAAAAAAACAGGGAATATTTTGCATTATTTCTTCCTTTTTTTATTACTCAACCATCTTTGTATTTACATAGCCAAGTAGAATCACATAACCAATTATCATAATAGGAAATAATACTTGTGTATCTGGATGGTCAATAAAAGCTCCTATGAACATTACTATCCCCATTAGTAGGTTGTAAGAACCTATTAATTTTGCCAGTTTATCTTGGTCTTTTACACGTTTTTGATTAAAACCCGATAATAACCAAGTTTGCTTTTTCACTCCAACGAGATACGCTAAAATAAAAAGAACGATTGCTGTAACAATGAATATTTGATTCATTTTCTTACCTCCCTTAGTAAGTTTGTTTCAATTCTTGACTCTTTTTTTATCTCTTTCTTGCTATTAATGGGGCTATATAAAATGAAACAATAAATGTGATGGTTAGATAAATAATTAAATAATTCGCCTTAATCGAATGTGTGTTAAGAATTTGGTCTGAGATTAATAAGTAAACTAAGAGGGTTAAATTGGAAATTGAGAATGTCTGTAATGAATACTGTTTAATATTATCATTGACTCTTTCGTCATACTCGATTTCATCTTTAGCTTCTTGTTTTTTCAATCTAAGCCATTTAGCACTTCCAACGCCTACAAGAAGTCCCACTACTATCCCCCACTGAATTTGCCCCGTTATAAGGCTTACAATTGCAAAGCTCACAATCACACTGATAAGAATTGTTAAGAAATTTACTGGCATGGTTTTATCATCTCCTTTATAAGTTAGTCTTCTATCCAAAACAATTCATCTAATGGTCGTTCTAAATGTCTACTAATGATTAAGCATACTCGAATAGTGGGGTTATATTTTTGTGCTTCTATTAAATTCATTGTCTGTCGTGTTACGCCGACCAATTTTGCCAGTTCACCTTGAGTTAAATTACCTTTCTCGATACGGGCGACTTTTACCTTATTTTTCACTGTGAACTCCTTCAAATACTTTACCCACTCCTTTTATCCTTATATTTACATTGTAATATATATTTTACTTTTTATAAATATATATTACATATTTTATGAAAAAAAACCACATCCTTTTATGAGATGTAGTTATAGGAACTAAATAATGTTTCCCAAGATAAGCCTTATTCCATTAAATGGCCCAATTGTTGAATAAAGATAAGACAGCACTCTTCAACTATTCTGCCCCGTTAGTGCCATAAGAAAAAGGCTGCCGCAGCAACCCCTGTTAATGAACTATAGCACCCGTTAGTTGAAGAAACACAATTAACTATTTTTTTTACTAAGTATTATTTTTCTATACATTCCATTCATCATTACAGATTTATCTTCATCTATCGTTAAATGTGTATTATTATTACTGAACAGCTTTTCAAAATTCAATCCAATGTCTGTTCCTAATGCTTTAATTAGTGGCCTAAGAAGTTTTTTGGGTAAAGATAATTTATCTTTAGATACGAATTTATCAAAAATGAGTATTTTCCCTTCTTTTTTTAACACCCTCGATATTTCTGTGATGCACTTATCTGCATCAGGTACAACGGAAAGAATTAGACTGGCAACTACATAATCAAATGTTTCATTTTTAAACTCCATGTTTTGAGCATCCATTTCTAAGAACTTAATAGAGGAGTTCTTAAATTTTCCCCTTGCCCGATTTAGCATATCAGGTGAAAAATCAATTGCAATTATATTCAAATCCGATGAATTAATTAACTCCAAATCGGCACCTGTTCCTACACCAACAAATAAAACTTTTTGACCACTATTAAAAGGTATCTCCTGAAATATTTGTCTTCGAGCTTTTAAGAAAACACCGGAATTAAAAATTCTATCATAAAATGGAGACCAGATTCTATATACTACTCTATTCCAAGAATTATTCACTATTTTCCTCCCCTGAAGGTTTCTTATTGCGTTTATTTACTATTTCTTTCTAATTATTTGATTCCTCTAATGGAACTAACCTGCCCCGATAGTTCCATAAAGAAAAAGCTGCCTTAAAAACAGCTCTGATCTTCAGCTAACCCACCTGTTAGCTTAACAACTATTCTTTATCTCGGTGCATCAAATTTAATTGGAAGAAAACAGCACTCAATAAAGCTATTATCATTCCTAACATTGCAGCATAGCCAGAAAATACTTCATTTCCCTCGATAACACTACAAATAACTATTCCACCAATTCCACCGAAAACTAATATTAATAACCAAACAACTAAAGATGCCATTTTATCCCCCTGTACTTTTTATCTGCATATCATATTTTACCATTTCTTATTCAACTATCCTGCCCCGTTAGTGCCATAAGAAAAAGGCTGCCTCAGCAACCTTCCTTATTGAAGTAAAGCACCCGTTAGTTCATTAAGAAAAGCGATTATTGAATAATCACTAACCTGAAACATGATTATTTTAGTTATTGCTCTCATAAATTCTTGAACTACTTCCCCAAGGATGGTATCCGTCACCTATATAAGTAAATCCGTATTTTTCATAGTATCCAATGTGGTCAGTACAAAGGAAAACTTTATTGAATCCTGCTTTTTCGGCATCAGCTTTAGCACGTTTAAGTAGCTCTTTGCCTAAAGACCTGCCACGATAACTATTTTCAATATAAAGGGCACATATCCAAGGCCATAAATCCATACGACTAATAAAATCATTGCTAATAAGACCTGCGCAGCCAATAACTTCACCATAATCCTCCATTAAATACCAAATAGGAAATGGACTATCCGTTGTTATGCTGTGTGTAATACAGTCCTCATATACTTTCATACTGTTTTCGTTTGCCCATTTGCACTGAAAATATTTTATTGCTTTTTCTTTGTACTCTGGATGTTCTCTAACGCTAATAATTTGCATAAGACTTTCCCTTCGGGTATCTTATTAGCGCGATACTTACTAGAGGATCACGCTACACCCATTCATTTTATCTTCATCCCATATACGTTCCAAGATCACTTCATTATTAATACAGTTTATTTGAAAAACGTCAGGATTACTAAGATTTCCCCAACACTCGAAATCAAAGTCACGATTATAATTCTTTAAAAGTAAGGATATTATATTTCCGTGACTCACGATTACTGTGTTTTCAGTCCCACTTTTAAAGACTTCTTCTACAACATCTACGATTCGATTCATCGCTTCTTGACTTGACTCTCCTCCTTCAAATTTTAATTCCATATCATTAAATGTTGCTTTTAGTTTTTCATACCAATCAGGTAAGTCCGTTGTGCTTAGTGTTCGTTCTGAGAGGCGTTCATCAATCTCTATTTTAATATTTGTTTTCTCACTTAATGGTTCTACTGATTGAATAGCACGCAAAAAGGGACTCGATATTATTCGATCAATTTTTGCATTACTGAAGAAATCAACTAAATATTTCGCTTGTTTCGAACCTTTTTCTGTTAATTGAGATTCCGAAGGTTGCCCCTGTGCTTCGCAATGTCTGACAATGTAAATCTTCTTTAGCATACAGATCCCCCACATAAGTAGTAAATACTAGTTTCTATATTTGTCTGTAATTTTCCAATCCGTTAGTTTAATAACAGATTTGGTTCATACCATGTTGGCTTTAGTATCTCAAAATCTTTGTGGTCTTCCAAAACAACGTATAATCGTGTTATCATTTCATCTAATTGTTCTGGTGCAAACCGTAAAGACCATACTACAGATGAAAAGATAACCATTCCAACATAGATAGAATAATGCAACCAAAAATCATCGGGAACATTATTATCAAAATATCCTTCAATTTGTCCAATTGAAAATGGAACACTTAATTCTCTTTGAAATAATGCTACTTTTACAAAGTCATGAAGTGGGTCTCCCCAATCAAAATTATTAAAATCAATTACGCCAGCATATTGCTTATCCTTCACAATGATATTTTCGAGATGATAATCATCATGCTGAAAGTGATTAGAGCGATTTTTTATATGCTGCTTATTCTTCTCAATAAAATCAATAATCTTTTCATCATTTTTAATCTTTATACCACAAGATTTATATACATCTAGGTATCTATAATGCTTTTCCATTGCTCGGTCATACCAAGTTTTAACTTTTGAAGGTGCTTCATATAAATGCATCCTAGATAGTTGTATACCTGCTTCCAATCCAATTTTATATTGTTCATGCTCTGTAAGAGTATGTATTGCCTCTTTTGCATCTACACCATCAATATAAGAATAAATATTATAGCAGGAGTTCAATTCATCAATAATACCTATATCAATCGGCTTTGGCGATTGAACATTAAACTGTTGCATTTTGTTCAATATTTCAAACTCTGTCTTCTTCTTTTCATAACCCTCTATATCACCTACTCGTAACAATAATTTTTTATCATCAACATAAACTACATATTTTTTATCAGGAGAGAACCCTTTAGATAGCCTTTCAATTCTGGTAGCCTTTTGTAACAAATTTATCCTTTCTTGAAGATTTTGTATAATTTCACTCATAATAGACCTCCATTATTTCTTTTATATTTGTTTTTCTATTACACTAACAAATGACCTTTTAAGAGAAGGTTTTTAATTTCTATTCTTGTTTAACAATCCTGCCTCGATAGTTGCATAACAAAAAGCTGCCTTAAAGACAGCCCCGATCTTGCTGATATTTCAACATGGTCTAAATAGTGTTTTATTCATTAAGTAAAACAGACAATTAATGAAAAGATTATGGCTAATATTGCATCTTGTCTCGTAGTTGTTCTTATCAGTGGCATCCAGCTTATCTTACCCATTTGGCTAACAAGCCTTGCAATAATAAAAAAGATAACAAAAAAACTTAAAAACGTTCCAACCATAATATCACCTTGCTTCATTTTTCTTTTATTGTAATATTCATATTCAACTATCCTGCCCCGTTAGTGAAAAAGCTGTCTTAAAGACAGCTCTGATCTTCAGCTAACGCACCTGTTAGTACATTAAAGCATAGTTTATTATTTGTGATTTTTTAATATTCGAACCTCTTCTTCTAGTTTATCTATTTTTTGTTGAAGTTCTTTTTTCGGTTTCACTAGTTTTCTTAGTAAAAACAATACTAATATTACGAAAAGAAAAGATAGAATTAATCCTGGAATACCTATATTACTCAACAAATACACACCGCCCAATTAATATCATTAACCAAATTTTAGTTTTTTTTTATAAAAATAGTCAATAATTTCGGTTCGACTAAGCTACGCTTAATGAACTAACCTGCCCCGATAGTTCCATAATAAAAAGTTGCCTTAAAGACAGCTCCGATCTTCAGCTAACGCACCCGTTAGTTCATTAAGAAAAGCGAACCTTATTCAAGAATCGCGCCCGATTGCGGAATAAAAAATATCTTGTCTGCCTATTTTACATGAAAATGGTTATCGGAAGTCGCTTTATTAGAAATCTATGGTAAGAGATAGGAGAAAAAGAACCAACAGTGAAACCAAAAGAAACCGTAAATTGTTATGACTTTTCTTCATGTTTTCTAACCTTCCATCGCCAGACCATTAGAAGCACCAGTGGCAGTAAACCGAATAAATACAACGCGACATTGCCCTGTAAATCCCCTAATTTAAACATGTCATTGATATTTTTCGGAATCATGGCAGTGATGTAGATTACCGGAAGCAAGCCATACATAAATGGGCGAATGCTCTTTTTGAAGAGTTGAGCCAGTCCTAAAGCAGCACCATAGTAGAAGATTGTAAAGGCAGAAAACATTTGCATAATCCATATTACGAGCAACAAAGTCTCATATCGTTCAAAGATCAAACCGGTGACTTCAAAACTTCGTATTAGATCAAGTGTCGGCCATGTTCTCGTGACCACTCCATCAACAGATAATGATCCGATAACCATGACGACCGTTAGCAAATAAAAAATCAACGGTATAGCAATTCCAATTATAACGGCTTTTACTGCTTTCTTTGGTTCTTTCATAAATGGCAAAAGGAACAAAATGGTTTCAAAACCAGTGTATGATAGACCAGTTGTCTGTACTCCTTTTAGTACCGGTATCACGCCCAGCCCTAGGACCGGGCGTAGATTATCAATTTCAAATAGTTTGAAGCTCATAAAGATAACAATTATAAAAAAGATGACGGTAATAGGCAAGATTATCTCAAACATTCGGGCGATCGGATTTATTCCGCCAATGATCAGATACAGACCTACCCACATAAATAACATAATGATTGCCCAGGCAGGGGTGCCTTCCAACAATAAATATGTCAATACTTCTGCTAGCGCTCGGACTTGAAACCCACAAGCTGTGAAAAAATAACATACAATAAGCAGACTAATTAACCTTCCAACCCATTTTCCAACAATTTCTTGACTGTATTCATAAAAGGTTTTTCCGGGAAACTGTTGGCTTAATTTAACCATGATCACTCCTGCGATCATCGCGATCAGACCGCCTAAAATAACGCTGATCCATATATCTGGGGTTTTCACCTTCTCTACTGCAGTTCTGGGCAAGGTGAGGATTCCTACCCCGAATATAGCATTGGCAACAATAACAGTTACTTGGCCAGTCGTGATTCGGTCTTTAAAACTGTTAATCATTGCTGGTCACTTCCTTATTCACAATTTAGGGTTGCTACTTTCAAAAAGTTCATTACTTCTCATTTTTCCACGCTATTTCTTATAAACGGTACAATTTTATATTTCCAAAAAAGAACAAAAATTATGTATATATATGTATACATATTAGGATGATATAATATGTCCTAACAGAAGCTCCCTCTTACAAAAAACACCTTGGGATCTAAGAGGGTTCAACCTGTCACAATTTATTGTTTATGCAGGATTTTATCATTAATCAAAGTTTGCGCACACTCTAGCGCACCTGGTGGCTGTATAAAAAAGTGGGATTTTATGCAACTTCTTATTCAAGAAAATGGCCCAATTGTTGAATAAAGATCAAACAGTACTCTTCAACTATCCTGCCCCGTTAGTTGCATAAAGAAAAAGCTGCCTTAAAGACAGCTTCGCTCTTCAGCTAACGCACCTGTTAGTTTAAGTGAATATATTTACAAATGTTAATCAAACAATGTGCTTGAATTTTTAGTCCCTAATATATCGATCGAAGTTATTTTCTCTAATTATGTTCTAGAGTTAATAATTAATTGTCTTCCACCAATTTAGGTTTTTTATAATGTTTTTTCTCTCTTTGCATATCTTTTATGACTGATTCTCCTTCAATATCTATATTGGGTAAGATTTTATCCAACCACTTTGGCAAATACCAAGCCGAATTTCCTAATAAAGTCATTATGGCAGGAACTATAGCCATTCTCACAATAAAAGCGTCAAAGAGAACACCAAATGTAAGGGCTAACCCCATTGACTTTAAGATTGGATCTGGAGCCAGCATAAATCCAGCAAATACAGCCATCATTATTAGACCCGCAGCCGTAACTACTTTACCACTTTCTTTTATACCTACCAATATAGCTTTACGAGCATCCCCAGTATGTGTAAACTCTTCACGTATTCTACTTACTAAGAAAACTTCATAATCCATTGCTAGTCCAAACAGTATTCCTACAACAATAACCGGTAAAAAATTCAAGACAGGACTTGCGGTAGGGAATCCAAATAAATTGATTAGATTTCCATCTTGAATAACGAATACAACAAAGCCTAATGTGGCACCTAGAGAAAGGATAAACCCTAATACAGCCTTTAGAGGTACAAGGAGCGATCTGAACACAAGAACTAAAAGTATATACGCAAATCCTACAATTATTAAGGAAAATTTCAGAACTGCATCGTTTAATTTTTGCGAAATGTCTATGTTAACGGCTGTTGAACCTGTTACTAACAATTCTATATGATTTTCTTTTTTCATTTCTTTTGATTTATCTCTAATTTTTTGAACTAAGTTCTTTGTCTTAGAATCGTTAGGTCCGGTTTTTGGGATGATGGAAATCATGTATACTTTGCCAGACGGACTTGTGATTGCTGGACCCACACTTTTAACATTGGATATGTGACTTATCTCCTCCGTTGCCTCAATTATGGCTTTTTCATGATCCTTCGATTGCTTATCCACTTTAGCTACGACTACCAACGATGCATGATATCCTGGGCCGTAAGCTTCAGTCAGCAAATCATAGGCTCTTCTTTCGGTTGTTTCATCTGATTTTGTACTGTTGTCAGGCAATCCAAGTTCCATATGAAAAAAAGGAATACTTATAATTGAAAGCAAAACCACTCCAAATATAGTAACCAATATAGGACGTTTTGTAACAAACTCTCCCCACTTGTTAGATCCTTTTTGTTTTTTATCGCTTGATGATATTCTACTTAAAAATTGGTTTTTTCGAGAAGAACTAATTTTTGGTCCAATAATGCCTAATATAGCTGGTACTAAGATTATTGCGATAAGAATTGCAATTAATACACAGACCGCGGCTGAAACACCCATCATTGTTAAAAATGGAATGCCTGCAACGGATAACCCTAAAAGCCCTATAATGACAGTTATACCCGCAAATACAACAGCAC
The DNA here is from genome assembly GCF_044762725.1 of Peribacillus sp. NPDC096447. Lineage (NCBI taxonomy): Bacteria > Bacillati > Bacillota > Bacilli > Caryophanales > Bacillaceae > Peribacillus > Peribacillus sp. NPDC096447. Next base: position 35,716 of record NZ_JBIWEV010000009.1, on the reverse strand, counting down.
TACCTGCGGTTGCAGTGGCTAGTGCAATCGATTCTTGAATAGAATGATTTTTTTCTACTTCCTGCCTAAATCTTACAATAATGAATAAAGCGTAATCGATTCCTACTGCAAGTCCTAGCATCGCTGCTAAAGAAAGCGATACAGAAGTAATATCAAAAAAGCTTGTTCCAATAATTATAGTCATTAATCCAATACCGATTCCTATTGCAGCTGTCATTATTGGCATTCCAGCAGCTAAGAACGAGGTAAGTGTAAGAGCCAATACCAAAAAGGCTATAATTACACCAATTACTTCTGTAACTCCACCAATTTCCATTTCTGAAAAAGCAACATTCCCAGCTAGTTCTGTCTGGAGATCTGCTTCACGTGTTTTTTCAATTTGTTCCAATATTTTCTCTTTCGAAGCTTCAGTGACTTTATCTGCAGCTACTTTGTACGTTACTGTAGCATATCCTATTTTTTTATTCTCACTTAAATTACCTAACTCATTTGGAGTTACTGTAGTTGCCACAGCATCGTCCTTCTTTATTTCATTTAGAGTTTCAGTAATCATCAGGTTTATTTTATCAGACTCTAATGTTTCATTTTTTGGAGCCTTAAATACCAATTGTACCTGTCCTCCTGCGGTATTTTCAGATGATTGAAATTCTTTATCAAGCAGTTCTCCAGCGTTAGCAGATTGTGTATTAGGTATAGACATATCTTCACTAAAAGATGGTCCCATTCTTAAAGCTATGATAGCTATCACCAAAAGAAATCCTATTGTACCACCTAATACTTTTTTTCTATTTTCTGCTGCCCAGTTGCCTAATTTATAAAGAAACTTTGCCATTTTTTTTCTCCTTCCGATTCTTAATAGAGCTTTTGTAAAGTTACTCACTAGATACAAACTTTATTTTAGACGAAAAAAGAAAAAAAAAAATCGTACGGATGGGCAAGCTCCAATGTACGAAAGGGCATAATTCTATATATTGATTAATCCTTGATTTAATGCAACAGTTACTGCTTCCATTCTATTAGATACATTAAGCTTATTAAAAATATTAGTTAAATGGGCCTTAACTGTTCTTTCTGCAATCCCCAAATCAAAAGCTATATCTTTATTTCGAAATCCTTTGGCTGCTGCTTGTAATATAAATAGCTCCTTTTCTGTTAAATTTGTTTTATGGGGAGTAACTTCAAGTTCTTTATTTTCTTTTTTGTTTATTATTTTCATCATAATCTCTGGTTGTATTAACGTTTCGCCTCTGATTGCTGAATCTATAGTGCGAAATAAGACTTCCCTGCTAGTATCCTTTAATAAGTATCCTTTTGCACCTAGCTCTATTCCTTTTAACATCAATTCATCTTCATTATAAGTAGTCAAGATAATGATAGGAATGGAAATTTTCTGATCATTAATCGCTTTAATTGTATCTAAACCACTCATAATTGGCATATTCAAATCCATCAAAATAACATCTGGACGTTGATTTTCAATAATCTGAAGAGCAATTTGACCATTTTCGGCTTCACCTAGAACATGGTATAAATCGTTTGTTTCTAAAATTAATTTCAATCCTTCCCTAACCACCATATGATCATCCACAATCAACACATTATATTTCATGAATACCCCTTTCCATTTAAAGGTACTTTCACATAAATGTTTGTACCCTCGTCATGATTACTCTGAATATTTATATGACCTCCAATTAGGCGAACACGTTCATGTAAGCCAAGTAAGCCATATTTACCAGGTTGTTTACCTATTAATTTATCCGAAAATCCTATTCCGTTATCTTCCATTGCTATATACAATAATTTATTTCCCTCATTTAGTGTAATTTTTGCTTTTGTAGCTTTTGAATGCTTAGCTATATTAGTTAAACCTTCACTTATGATATAAAGACTATGTTCGCGTATTAAATTATTTAATTTATAAATAGCCTGAATGTCATATTCTACTGGAATGGAAGTTGCTTCTGAAAATTTATTTATCTCATCAATTACTGCTTCTCTAAAATCTTTTTCGCCTAAAGATTTTAATCTTAAATTGTCAATAGCTACCCTTGAATCACGCAATGTCTTACGCGCATGTTCCATAGACATAAGAATGATTTCTTGAGATCGCACAGCATTCCCTTTTTGTAAATGTGACTCCACCGCCTCTAGTTGCATAATTAAACCTGCTAAACCTTGTGCTAATGTATCATGTAAATCTCTTGCCATCCTCTGCCGTTCATTTGACAAAGTTAGCTCTTCTACTTTTTTGTGTACGAATTCCAATTGATTCAAATAGTATTGCATACGAATTCTAGCATTAACCTGCCTATTGTAAATAATTGAGTAAAAACTCACAATTATCAGTATAAAAAAGAATATGGGGATAAACTTAGGCAATTCACTAATATCATAATTAATGATAATAGCTATGCAATATAGAATATAGAAAAGAGAAAAAACAAAAACGACTTTAAATGTTTGATGAAATATAGTTATGCTTTGAGCTATCAAAATTGGGAGCAAACCTACTAATAGTACAATTGATCCTTTCGGTAATATGAAAGATGCAATAAAAATAATCAAGCCTTGTATTATAAAATAATAAGTGTGCTTATTTTTAGTTAATGTATCTGAAAACCAATAAAGTAAAATATGAATGGCAATAATTATCGCAACTATAAAAAAAGGCATGAAAAGTGGCTTATTAATATATTGCAACACTATTGCACCTATATATACTAATGTTATCCATAATAGAATAGGGATCTTATTTACTATGAAAGAATCCGATATTGTATAAGAAAAATGGTTTTGATCGTTAAAATTATTCAGTTTATTCACCACATTTATTATTATTGGTATAGCAATTCTCATGAGTTGAAATTTTTATACATATTTATTATTAATTGTAGAGGAAAACAAATAAAAAGAAAATGTACAATGGGGCAACGGTATATGTACGATTGGGCAAATTCACTCACTTTTCTGTATTGCGAATAATATGTATAATTCTTGAATAACGGCACCTTACAAATTTCACCTAATTCACTACCTCCAAAAATGCCGTCCTCATTATATAACTTATAATAATGGAGGGGAAAATCCTTAAGGAACTAACCTGCCCCGTTAGTTCCTTAAGAAAGAGCTGCCTTTAAAGACAGCTCTGTTCTTCAGTTAACGCACCGTTAGTTCACTAAGAATCGCTATTTACATTGAAGGCAGATATATTCTCCATTCTTTCCAAGCTTTAAGATAGCCACTTAAGTCATGTGGGTGAACCCTAATACAAACGCCTATACGTGTGTATAATTGAAAAATAACTTCCTCCAAAAGCCTTTCTATATTAAAGGGGACATCTTGAGTCAATAATGAGAAAGATGACAACAGCGTCTCTAAATTTAAATCGTCTGGAGAAGAGCAAAAAGCATACGTAAAATCATAAATTTTTGGGCCGATTAAAGGCATAGGGTCAATAACCCCATTTAATTTGTTGCCCTTATATACAAAATTATGAACACCAGCATCTCCATGAAGGTAATACTTCTCTTCTTGATGTTCGTATGTTTTCAATTTATTAACCAATAACTCTACTTTTTTATGATCCTCACTTGGTAATAAATTGCCTATATCCTCTTGGGCGAATTCCAAACTACTTAAATTGAAGTCCGCCCATGAATTTCTATGTATTCCATTTACTCTTCCCCAGTTTTCTTTGTTTACTTTTTTGTATTTATTTAATAGTTCCTTAATTAAAATAGTCATCCATTCAATTTTAGAACCTCGATTAAAATGAGTTTCTCCAGAAACATAAGAGTATACTATAAATTCTTTTTTCTCGTCTGTATAAAGTACATTGGGCAACAAATTTACATCTTTATAAGTAAGGAGAAAAGCCTCTGTTGCAGCTATTAATTTAGGTTTGTCCATTTTAATCACATATTTTGGTATTCCGTTATTATGTAGAGTATATAGAACTCCATTTGTAGTACCACTTTTTAATTTCTTTATGTCTATATCATCATTTTTTATTATGCCTTGGTTTATAAGGCCATAAATAATTTCATTTATTTTCCCCATTTATTTAGTCCTCTCGATTAATTTTTGTAAGTCTTTATACTATGTAAGTTCGCTCTTCTTATGGAACTAACCTGCCCCTTTAGTTCATTAAGGAAAACCAAAATCAAGTATTGGATTACGGTTTATCATTTTTATAAACGGTACGACTTTATTTTAAAACTACAATTTATGAGTTAAAGCGAGTTTCTGACAAAAATAAAGAATAAAAAAACCTCGTTTTTTTAAACGGGGTTTTTTCATTACCTTAAGGTCCAAAAAACAATTGCGGAAGCATAGTCCATAAGGAGAACAACAACAATAAGATGGTTATTCCTGCCCAGTAAACGGAGCTAACACCCTTTCGTTCCATAATAAACGAAACTACAAATAAACCTATTATAATACCATGGAATAAAGGATCTCCCCCATTTTTCACGATATGAAAAACCTGTACTACAATGATTATAAGTCCTGCTAATATGTTGAACAAACCCGATTTTTTCAATTCCCCACCCTTTCTAATTGCAATCCAATTATACTCTAATACACCACATTATCCCATTTAACCTATTTATCATTTTTTTTCTTCTTCAACTAAACTGCCCCGTTAGTTCCATAAGAAAAAGGCTGCCCTAGCTTCTCCCTTATCCTTGGTTATTTGTAAACATCCGCAAAAAAAGAACTGGTTAATCTCAGTTCCATTTTAGAAAGTCTTGCACTGTATAGGTTTCCCAGCCATCTTGAGCTAAAAATTCCAATTGTCTTATTTCCTTCAGTTTAAATTCCGTCTTGGATATTAACGTAGAACCTCGTGCAGCCTCTCAGCAAACTTCTTATGCAGCTCAGAATTGTAGCCCCCATGATGCCCTGGAAACTCCACAAAATTTGCTCCTAGTTGTTCCGTTAAAGCTACCGAGCATCCATAAGCAAAAAATTCTCGTGAAGCAATGCCACCGGCTGGAAGTACCTGTATCGATGAAGATTTTAATACATTCTTCAATTTATCAATATCTAGTGAATAGTTTATAATCCCCGGGATCTCATGTTCAACAAAGTACGTTGAATTATTTAAAAGACGCTCCGTTATCGCATCCTTCGATTTCTCGGAGTTAATTGTGTCCCTTTCCGAATTTGACAATAACTTTAAGACCTCACTTTGATGATTCTTCTTAAGGGATTCCAAGAATAGCTTTGCCTGTACTAGCTCATTGCCGAATAATAATTGCAATAAAACAGGTTCGTGTGGTATCAATATTCGTAGTTGCTCCGGGTGGCGTATGGATAAATCGAGTCCGATGACAGCACCAGAGCTGCTTCCAAATACGTATGCCGGTTCATCGGTCAAGTTAGCTAGCAGACGGTGAGCGTCGTCGCTATGTGTCTTCACGTGGTAATTCTCAGTTTCATTGAAGAGACTACTGCGGGAATGTCCACGTCGGTCGTAGGTAACCACTGTGTACCGGTTAGCAAGATTGTCTGCGACAAATTGGAATTTATCTGCGTCTCCACCTCCACCATGAATCATCAAAAGTAGAGGACCAGAGCCACGTACTTCATAATAGAGTTTCGCCCCAGACACTGCCAAAGTTCCGTTCCTGATTCCTATCATTTATATCTCCCCTCTCCTATTTTTCTATTTGCCCTTAGACATTACCTATATAACAATGTCGTAATTCTATATATTCTTGGGTAACTTTTATAATTCCTTCTTCAACTAAACTGCTCCGTTAGTGCCATAAGAAAACGACTTTAATGGGTATGAAAAAGAGATGAATAGAACTATAAAAACAAAAAAACTGGTATGTAACCAGCTTATTGGGTAAACAACAGTTGAAAAAAAAGGAAATAACCCCATAATTATATAATGAGGTTATTTTTCCGTTTTCTAAAAACTTTTTAGGAGGACTCGCTCGTGTTTATAAAAAAATTTACTGTAGGACTCCTGCTTTTAGTTAGTCTTGCTGCTTGTGACAACGAACATATCACTAATCCTGAAAAGGTAAATAACCAAGAAGGGATAACAAAGGCAGAACCTACAAGAACTAACAGCCTTCCTGAAGCAGCCAAGTATCATATATATGGTGGCTGGATAACAGATAAGTCATACATAATGATTTCATTATCCGATAATAAAGGCTATATATTGGAAAATATCGGGAAGAAAAACGAAAAAAAGGATAGAAAATATTTCAAACTAGCAGAATCAACGGATAATAAAATAACTGCCATAATGCCTAGTAAAGAAGGATCAAACAGGAATTCATTTTTCACTTTAGAGTTAAACAAAGAAGAAAACGAATTAACTATCACAATGCCTAACGAGAACCCAGTTACCTATATAAAAGCAACGATGGATCCAGAGGAATTTAATCCTGAGTTTGTATGGTGAACATTATATGTAGAGTTGAAACAAAGTTTGATCAAATTATTCCAAGAAACCTTGATAAATGAATAAAATAGAAAGAGCATGTTTTGAAAAAAGATTAATCAAAACATGCCCTTATACTATTTAGTTTCAATTTTATGGTATAAATTTACACATTAGTCCTCATTTCCTTATAGAACTAACCTGCCCCGATAGTTCCATAAAGAAAAAGCTACCTTAAAGACAGCTCCGATCTTCAGCTAACGCACCCGTTAGTTTAAGTACAATCCTTCACAAAATAACTTTGGAATAGGAAAAAGAGGTGTCGCAGTTACCTCCATTGTTCAACTCAGCTCCCTATTGTTCAATAAGGTCAATGAGTTTGACTGATATTAGAAGGCCGTTAATACCTAACTTATTCAATTACAAGCAGAATCAGTTCTGGGACTAAGCTTTTTTAATTATCTCGTTAACTATTTCATTAGCTGAATAAGGGTATTATCAGTCGTATGAATTTAAAACCGTAACGGCCACTAAGATGATTCCAGAAAAAAAAGTAGCTATTGCATTCAATGATATAGCTGCGATTTTTACTTTGCCTTTTTGTGCGAAAAAGGACAGTATCAATCCTATAAAAGGAGTGGACATTGCTAAATAAAATGCATTCCCCCCCATTATGCCCATTTTTCCGGCTGCACCACTGAATATCAATAAAAATACAAATAAACTAAGGAAAAAGAAAAAGAAAGAAATGCCTGTTAATGCTTTTTTCATCTTTGATCGCTCCTTTCTTAACTAACATATAGGAGTATTATACATTTTTCTGTAAACTAATTACCTAAAAGATCCATTATTAAAAAATAATGGGTCTTTCCATATATTTTTATATGTTCTAGTAAAAACAGTAAAACCCTTCCTTTTTAGCCGTTTCTTATTCAACTATCCTGCCCCGATAGTTCCATAAAAAGCTGCCTTAAAGACAGCTCTAATCTTCAGCTAACGCACCCGTTAGTTCATTAAGGTTTTTCATTTATGATTCTCGACTATATTTAAGTGGAATTAGTTCACCAATTTTAGTTTTCTGTAACTCGCCATCTATATCTAAAACAACAAAACAATCTGGTGAATAATCGGAGATTAATTCCCTACACATCCCACACGGACTAACTACTCTTAACTCTCTATTTTTTTCATCTGAATATGGATGTCTAACGGCAACAATTGTATCAAAGTATTTTTCTCCGTTTGAAATTGCATTTCCAATCGCGATAGCTTCAGCACATACTGTAATCCGTCCAATGTATGCTTCTATATGTACCGCAGAGACAATATTTCCCGACTTTGTTTTTAACGCTGCTCCTACATGATGTCTATCATCATCATAGAGGTGAGTAATTTTACTTTTAGCTTCATCAATTAATTTAAAATCATCTTCTGTTAAAGGATAAGTTTTCATCATTTTTCCCTCATTTTTTCTTATTTACCCTCAAAGTATCTCTATATTCTAACTTAAGAAGAAGTGTTTTTTATGATAAATATGAGGTATCATCATGTTTTTACTAAAAATCCTTGTTGAACTATCCTGCCCCGATAGTTCCATAAGAAAAAGGCTGCCGCAGCAACTCCCTTTTTGAAGTAAAGCACCCTTTAATTAGACAACAAATTAAACTTATCGATTTATATTCTTTGTCATACCAATGGTAAACTTCTCAAATCCAAAAGTTTCATAATATGATTCCAAACTTTCTACACACATAAGTTGAGGAATTACTCGATTTTGCTCACAATGTTCAATTATTCGGTTCAACATTTCTTTGCCGACTCCTTTGGACTGGTAGCTCGGTAGTACACACACTCCACATACCACTCCAGTAATCACACCATCTGAAATAACACGTCCCATACCCACTAACTGTTGTTCATCAAAAGCATAAATTGCATACCAACTTTGAGTGCACATTTGTTTCAAATCATTAACTGTTAATTTAAGTGAATTCCATCCTAAAGATTCATATAAGGTTAGTAATTGCTTAAAATTTTCAGGAGGTTCTATTGTATAATGTATAGGTTTTTCCATATGAGCACCTCCCTGGGTTTTTGTATCTTACAGCTTAATCTAAACACATTATTTGTATGATTTTCACATATTTTCTTCCGCAAACCTGCCCCTTTAGCCCAATAAGAAAAAGAACTGCTGAGTGAGGCAACTCTCTTATGGAAGTAAAGCACCCGTTAGTTCATTATTGATCTCTACTGAAATGGTATTCTAACAGATATTACGTTTCAGAAAATAACTCTCCCTTGTGCTCGTCCCGATTTATCTGAAATTCATTATCGGAATTGATAATTATTTTATTGTTATTTATTAATGTAATCTCAAGAGGAAATATGGCAGATGTTTTATCAGAAAATATCCATCTTCTCCCAGGTTGAGCTAATATAATAAATATTCCATTCCTTCTTTCCCCCATGAAATTAAGGGATTTTCTACTTATTGGATCATTGTCACGCTCGGTCAAACCAATTTCATTTAATTTTTCACTTACACTTATAGTGTCCTCTACGATTAAACCTATTTCACTTATGTTTAAAATACTTTTAACAGAAAAAGGCTCAATACTATCTTCAGCAATTTCATATCTTGAAATAAATTCTACTATATTACCAGAAGGATCATAGAAATAAAGAGCATGGGCAGGTAAATGAGCAAAATTAGCTTCATCTACCCCATCTTCAACAAGTAAACTTACTCTTTCTTTTGCCCATGATTTTGCTTCATAAAATTTGTTAGCTGGTATGTTAAAAGCAAAGTGATAATAGGGGTTATCTTCTACTTCTTTTGTTGTAAACTCAAATTCACCTGTACCAACAGAAATTCGAAAGCTATTCTTATCCTCATTAATTAGAGAAAAGCCTAACGTATTAATATAGAAATTTTTCATTTCCATTAAACTGTTTGTCTGTAAAACAATCGATTTAATTTCCATGGATAATAACACCTTCCTTGTATATCTAATTATGTAGCAAGTCTATTTATAAAACGTATCGATATTCCGATTAAAACATAATTATCCATTTAATCCAATTTATTGATATATACAAATTCATCTTATTGTTGCAGTTGTAACCTCGCATATAATTGTTTGTAACTATCCTGCCCCGATAGTTCCATAAAGAAAGAGCTGCCTTAAAGACAGCTCTAATCTTTAGCTAACGCACCCGTTAGTTGATGAAGGGACACTATTTTTCATTCATTAGTTTTCCGCCTTTTGACTGATAAACTCTCAATGACTTTCCTTGTTCAGTTTGTGGATAATACTCCACTTCACAGTAGTAGTTACCTTCTTCTACACCCTGATAATTCTTAGGAAACATAATGCCATTCTTTCCAAAGTTAACTTCTGTATGTCCCCCTCTTGTAATATCGAATATGACGATTTCACAATCCCCTTTATATTGTTTCGTCCTATCAGCTAAAACGTTAGGCAGGTCTAACAAAGAATAAACAAACAGGAATCCTGATAGGAGAAATAAAAAGGCGACTCCAAGAATGTCCTTGATCGGTATCTTATACGAATCTCCGTTTTTCTTTTTCAATTTATAAAAATGCCAAAAATAAGCCGACATCCCTACAAGCATTACAAATGACAAGATTAGTAAAGAGAAATACTGTGCCAATTTCCTTCAATTCCTTTTTTATAGTTTCTTCTTATACGTTTCCCGAATCAATGATGTTTCAATTCACCCGTTGCCAAATTAACCAAAAAAGGAATGGGACCTTATGGAACTATCCTGCCCCGTTAGTTGTACGAAGACACAAAGATAAGTACATTGGGGACATGAATTTGAGTACATAGAGTTATTAATCCACTCAAAACCGCACCAATTCAATCTCTAACTGTTTTGAGATACAAAATCGAGTACATTATATACAGTCATATAAATTTATCTGTAAACACAAAGGGGAAGGCAATATCTATACCCTCCCCTTTTTCGAACACAACTTATTTTTTTAATCTTCTTGATTATTTTTGTGATCCTTAATGAACTAACGCACCCGTTAGTTTAAGTACATTTATTCACAAACTTTGGTTGTAATTCTATAAAAAAAGGAACTGCTTTCACAGTTCCCCTTTTAGATATTTTCCCAATGAACAACTAGAGCCAGTCTGCACTTTCATCAGCAAACCTTTGTAAGTCATTCATAAAAACACTTGCATGATAACCATCACAAACAGCATGATGAATTTGTAACGAAACAGGTAAGTACAATTCATCTTTTATTTGAGAATATTTACCCCCAGTTATAATGGGTAAGAGAAAATCTCCACCATTATTAATATTTAAATTAAATGCTGTAAAAGAACTCCAAGGGATCATAGATATCGGAATATTATTATCTGGTATAGGAGTCTTTGGAAATAAACTACCCGTACCATTGTATTCTTCTACATCTTTTTCATACTGAGTATGAAATTCAGAAAACCTATTTACATTTGGTGACCAGATGCTAGAAAATGTGTATGTCTTCTTATCAAAAATTGTATAAGAAGGCAATATTTCTGACCAATAACCTAAATTCCCTTCTGGGTTAAAACTGGTTCTAAATTCTCGATGGGAATTAACTATTTTTGTAATCATAAAAATAAACGCAGGATATAACTTATAATTCTTCTTCTTTAAGTTCTTCATAAGAACAGTAATATTAATTTCATTCGTTATACTGAATGTTGTTTGTTGTTGTAAATAGTGTTCAAAGTACTCTTTTCGATTCCAATTTTCACGATCAATTATATTGAATTTCATATACACGCCTCCTAATATGTTTTATTGGATTTAGGAGGCTATTTCCTCTGCTTTTTTCATGACAGTCATCCTTTTGTAAACTAATTTATACCACAACATTATCAAGTATTCCTAGACTAAAATCAACTCACAGATATTACTTTCTTCAACTAAACTGCCCCTTTAGTTCCATAAGGAAAAACTGCTTTAAAGGACAGTTTTTATCTTAAGCTAACGCACCTGTTTTTTCAGAAAATTGTCCTTATAAACGTCACGACTTTATTTTAAACATCCCATCTTTTTTACAAACATCGTGACTTTATTTCAAAGCCACAGCATGATGGTTCCAGTAGCAACCAAGAACCCTCCAACATAAGCTGATTTTCCTTTTATTATTCCAAAATGGATGCAAACAATTTACAAAGAAATGGGGTTGAGTGGTAAGCCCTCTTAAGAGAGGTTTTGGTATAAAATGTATTTTGTTGGAAGACAATAATATTAACCAGCTACTCCACTATTCCAACTTAAAAGGCCCTTCTCATAATCGAGAGGGGCTTTTTTGTTTTATAAAGGTAAATCAAAATTTAGGTCTAACCTTCTTAACTAATGTAGATTTGAAACAAAGTTTGATCAAATTAATCCAAGAAACCTTGATAAATATATAAAGAGCATTTTTAAAGGCAACTTTTGCTTCCAATCGGCCGCCAGGGGGCTGACCGTTGGGTGTCGTGGGTTGAGGGCGGGCGTACCAGGCGCGGGCTCGGTGTCAGTCTTCGATTGCCTGGTAGACCATGGTCCAGAAGTCGTGGATAAGCCGCGCTGAATCCGGGGTGGACATCCCGACCTGGGTGAGCAGGATTCCGGTGAGCTGTTTGTCCGGGTCGGCGTACGTCGTGGTGCCGGTTCCACCGTCCCAGCCGAACTGGCCGATGGACGCGTAGTCACCACGGTAGGTGCGCACCGCCATCCCGAAGCCCCAGCCGCCGTGCTGCCCTTGGCCGTGCGACAAATGGACGTTGTTTTTGGCCAGGGCGTCTCGGGCGGCTTGTTGCTCGGGCGTGAGGCGGTTGGTGGTCATCAGCTGGACGGCGGGCCGGGACAGGATCCGTTCGGTCCCGTGCATCCCTTGGTTCAGCAGCATCCGTAAATACGCGTGATAGTCGTCGACGGTTGAGAGCAGCCCACCGCCACCTGCTTGGAACGCTGGAGGTCGGCTGTAGCGTCCGCCTGCGGCCTCGTCCCACATGATGAACTCTCCGGTCTGCGGATCGGGGTTGAAGGCGGGCGGCAGCCGGTCAATCTTGTTGGCGGGCACGTAGAAACCAGTGTCCTTCATCCCCAGCGGATCGAGGATGCGTTCGCGCAGGAACGTCTCGAACGTCTGACCCGTGACTCTGGCGACGAGCACGCCGAGCACTTCGTTGCTGACGTGGTATTGCCACCGCTCTCCGGGCTGGTAGCTCAGCGGGAGTGTGCCCAGGCGGCGCATCCACTCACCCGGCTCGGGCAACTCCGCCCCTGGCGTGTCATATATCCCACTCTCAAAGATCGCGTTCTGGATCGGGGAGCCCATCAACGTAATATCCACTCCGAGCCCGAACGTGGAGGTCAACAAGTCCCGTACGGTGATCGGCCGCCGTGCCGGCACGGTGTCGTCCAGCGGGCCGTCGGCCCGTTTCAGCACCTGCCGGTCGGCGAGTTCGGGCAACCACGTATCTACTGGGTCGTCCAGATGCAGCTTGCACTCGTCGAGCAGGATCATCACCGACGCGACCGCGAGCGGCTTGGAAGTGGACGCCAACCGGAAGATCGTGTCCCGGCGCATCGGCGCGCCACCGTCATGGCGCATCGTGCCGATCGCTTCGACGTGCGTCTCACCGTACCGGCTGACCAGGGCGACGAGCCCAGGAATCTTCCCGGACTCGACATGCCGTGCCAGCACGTCGCGCATTCTGCGTAGCCCTGTTTCGGATAAGCCAGTGTTGCTTTGTCCCGTTGTAATCTTTTTCATTTGGTTTCCCTCTCTTTACTTTTTTATCAGCCCTATTGTTCTACATCTTTTGTTATCAATGCTTGAAAGCGTGTTCGATGCATCAAAGAGACTGAATATTGGCAATCAAAAGATGACTCACATCCTGTTCTGGGTGATCAGAATCGAGAAATGTCCTGCACTTAGCATAGAGCCATATGTTCATCGGACGTTTATTCTCGGTTTCATCAAATTCAAAGTCACCATTATTCCGTAAGTAATCTTCTTTGACAACCGTTGTCTTGCCCGCCCCATTGGAGCCGAGCAGGGCGAAAATACTGCCCTTATCCATTTAAGCACCCACCTCCATATTACCTAATTATGTATATTCTAGAAGTAAATACAAATTCCTTCTTCAACTATCCTGCCCCTTTAGTTCTTTATGACATTATGTTAAGAATTGAAGCCATTTGTGTTCTGGTTCGTGCAATTGTATAGCGTAATGAAGCCATTTTTTCCTCTGATTATCTAGTTTGTCTATTATCTCCATAAAGTCTTGATGGTCTTTTTCTCTTGTGTTTTTTACTTTATATAAAAGTACAATTTCTGGATTTAGATAAGGAATGCCTGTATCAGAATAACTCCAAACTGACTTAAGTGGATGGGAAATCGTTAAATCCCTTCTGAATTTCCAATCATTTTCCTTTGTTTCATTTAGAAGAACTTCTAATTTATCTCCATTTGACTTATTCAAAGCGTGTATTTCGTGAATAGGTAACTCTAAAAACTCATTTTCCCAAGTGTAGAATTTACCTTTAATAACCTTTTTAAAATCCCATTCTTTGAGATATTCCTTCAGATATAATGGGTCTTCTCGAAATAGTGCAATCTCTATATCTTGATGTTCTCTTGTTTCTCTGCCGATAAAAAGGTCAATTGCCCAACCACCTGCAAAGAACCACGTTTTATTAAACCCTGACATTAAAGAAGTAATGCTATGACATTGCTCAAATGGCATATGAATCCCCCAGACTTAAAAACTTATATCCTTATCTATTCTTTTTCTATTTTGAAAAACTTCTTTACTGAATCCTTATGCAACTATCCTGCCCCGTTAGTTCCATAAGAAAAAGCTGTCTTAAAGACAGCTCCGATCTTCAGCTACACCCGTTCATTAAGAAAAAGAGCTACCAAAGCGACTGTTAGTGGGACAAGGAAGGATTAAGTGTATAGTTCTTTTTTTAAAGCCTTAATTCCATCAATTACACTTTTTACATTTTCATCAGTATTCAATTTGTTTCTTGCATGGAGCAAAACTGGTCTAACAGATTCCACAGAACGTCCAAAATCGTACATCCATTCATATCGAGGAACCATCCAAGTATGAAAATGGTGAGTAGTATCTTCATTATAAAAGTAATAAACATGTTCTATCCCTAATACTTCCCTTTGAGCTTTTCTAATCTTAGATAATAAGTTTATGTAATCAACCTTTTCTAAGTCATTTAATTCGTCAAAGCACTTAATATGGCGTTTAGAGGCTAAAATTACTAAACCTTTAATGGGATATGCAACGTCTTGGTGAGCATGAAAATATTCAGTTTCGACTATTACACCACCATCCGGTTCTATTTCTCCACTTGTTAAAGCACAACTTAAACATTCGACTTCAACTGTTTTTCCATTAGACAAAGTAATTTCCCTCATAATTCCCTCCAAAAACATAATATTAACTCTCTTAAAAAGATAAAAATAAACAAACCCTTGTTGAACTATCCTACCCCGTTGTACGAAGACACAAAGATAAGTACATTGGGGACATGAATTTGAGTACATATAGTTATTAATCCACTCAAAACCGCACCAATTCAATCTCTAACTGTTTTGAGATACAAAATCGAGTACATTATATACGTCATATAAATTTATCTGTAAACACAAAGGGGAAGGCAATATCTATACCCTCCCCTTTTTCGAACACAACTTATTTTTTTAATCTTCTTGATTATTTTTGTGATCCTTAATGAACTAACGCACCCGTTAGTTCTATAAGACTTATTGTAGAGTTAACACAAACTATGTATTAGCGATCGGCTTTTTTCTTATCAAAATCTCCCCATAACCAACTAAAAAGGCAATGAAATGCTACGAAACAGAATGCGTATGCTAAATTCTCTAACCAATTTATCGTTTGCCCCCTGAAGTATTGCAGACCAGAGCTTGCAATATACATGAGTATGAAACCCACTATATAACTAATGAAAAATCTTTTCTTTGTTATTGCCATAAATACAAACCACTCCTATTCTTCGGCAGGCAATCCATCTAACCTGCCCCGATAGTTCCATTAGAAAAAGGCTGCCACAGTAACCCCTTATAGAACTAAAGCACCCATTAGTTCCATAAAGAAAAGGATTGCCACCAATCCCCTTGTTAAACTCAATAATCCGTTACTGAAGCAGAGCAGAATTAGTTGTGAGCAGTATTTCGTCTATACCAATCCTCTAATGACATGTCTCCAAAGTATTCCTTAAAGTCCAATCTTAAAGGAGCAATCAATTCAAGAGCATTTCCGTCTGGGTCATCAAAATAAATAGCTGCGTGAGCTTGTGGATTGTTATCAAGAACTAATGGTTGTTGTTCCTCAGTTAAGTCAAAGGTTGTACGAATTTCGATTCCTTTACTATTTAACCAATCTTTTGCTGATGTCATGTCCTCTATATCTATTTGTAAAGCTACATGGCGTATTGAAGGATGGTACGGAATTTCTACATGGTTTGTTTCCCAAAGACCAAGCCAACTTTTACCTTTCTCAATCCAGAAGAAAGCTAATTTATCATTTTGATATGCAATTTCTAAATCTAACTTTTTATAAAATTTTATTGAGTTTTCAAGATTACTTACAGGTAAATGTGCCTCGTAAAGACCCTTTATCATTTCTCGTCCCACCTCGTTATGATATCTATAAATTCCTTATATTTACTGTATCATACCAATATTTGGATTATCCAGATATTAGCCTGAATCAAGCTACATTTATAATTGTAGTTTTTGAGTAAAATCAGAATTTTGTTGAACTATCCTGCCCCGTTAGTGCCATAAGAAAAAGGCTGCCTCAGCAACCTTCCTTATTGAAGTAAAGACCCGTTTGTTGACGAACAAAGTATTGTTATACAAAGTATATTAATCCAGAAATCCCCAAAGATATTACAGCTATGAGACCCGAGATTAATGCTAATTTCGTTCTAAAGCTTCGTTTTCTTGTTGTTTCTGAATGAAAATTTGCTCTTTGTTGTTGTCCACCGGTCCATGCTCCGATAAAAACGCCTGAAATAACAATACTTACTATCCCAACAATAAGAAAAAACTGAAACATTAATAACTCCCCCTTGTGAGGCTCTTATGTATTTTTATTACATATTATACCATGGGATTCATTGGGTTTCTTATTGAACTATCCTGCCCCGTTAGTTGCACAAGTAAAATTCCATACTAGATTCATTTAGTTGATAACACAAAGTTACAATAACACAAATGCAAAATGTAAATTTTGAGTACACTCATAATAGACATTTAAAAATGCCAGTTTAAGTGGATTTTGTTTGTAAAATTTAAGTTGTATAATAAATGAAGTAGATAAGTAGGTTGAAAGGAAGAGTTAGTTATGGGAAAAGGTAAAAAAATAGGGTATGCCCGGATCTCCTCAAAAACGCATTCAGCTTTCTCTGCAGCTTCTTTAGCTTTGGCTTTGGCTTCAGCCGCTTTTTCTTCTGGAGTTTTTGTTGCTTCCTCTGCTTTCGCTCTTTTGCTGTTCTCCCATAATCACCAATAATTCCTCCCCTATCTTGCAATTCAATTAAGGTGAGTACTCTATATTAATGATTCAGTTCAGCGTTTAGTTAATCTATACTCCACTTTTTTCACGCTCCACTATACTTTCAGCTGCCGCCATATTTGCATTCATACTGTATAAGCCTTCATATTCTTTAGGAGCTCCACCTTATGTCAAAAAGAGTTTAGTATCTGTGATCCATCCCCATAATATATAAAGGATGTATCAACGTACCCGTAAGATTGTACAGTACTTACCGGTTAGCATAGGTTGCTACTCGCGGGGATCTATCTGCCTTCATGATTTTTGGACCATGCGCGGGCTTGGCCTCGCCACGAGAAATGCATCCCTGGCCTTTGGGTTCCTCTCTTTATCCTCGGCCTTAGCCTTGTTCTCCTTGCCTTGTAGACTTGTTGTGATGTCCGAGCGAGCATAGGTCGCTACTCGCGGGGATCCTAGGTTGGACCTCATTCACCTCTTTATTATTTATGAGTCCTAAAAGGTGTGTTCCTCTAAAACACATACGCTTTCCTTATCTTGTAAAGAACATATACATTCAAACTGCTTCTTCCATGTTCTCCTCTTGAAATCGGAGAAAAGAACGGGTTTGTAAGTGAAAAGAAAATAGCCCCCTCCTGTATGAAGTGGGGGCTTTGATTTTGTCAGCTTTTTATACATATTCAGGTAATAATAATTAAGGTTTGGCACTAATTATTGTTGTCCAACCACTGTATACCTTTGTTGTGCCAACCGTTCTATATGCTCTTAATTTATAATAATATGTCTTTCCTGTTGTTAAACTACTATTTGTATAATATAAGGAAGTTGTGCTTTTTAGTAGATTATATGTTCCTGAGAATGATGTAGACCTGTAAAGTTCATAGCCACTTGCTCCAGATACAGAGACCCATGTCAGCTTTAAGCTGGTTGAACTTATTCTGGTTGCCTTAAAATTAGTTGGAACAGTTGGTACTGGTTTTGCAGTAACTACAGTTGAATAATTACTATATACCTTCATACTTCCTACGGTCCTGTAAGCTCTAATTTTGTAATAATATGGTTTATTCGTTGTAAGTCCTGTATTAGTATAACTTGTTGAGGTTGTTGATCCTGCAAGAGAATAAGTCCCTGTGCTTGATGTGGCCCGATATACTTCATACCCACTTGCTCCACTTACTGCGGTCCAACTAGTTCTTACACTATTATAGGAAGAAGATGCGGCTTTAACTGAACTTGGTACAGCTGGTATCGGTTTTGCCGTAACAATAGCTGAGTAATTGCTATAAACTTTCGTACTTCCGACCGTTCGGTATGCTCTCATTTTGTAATAATACGATTGATTGGTTGTCAGGCCGCTATTCATAAAACTTGTGGATGTCGTCGTTCCAACCTTAGAATACGTACCTGTGCTTGATGTCGATCGATAAATCTCAT
>NZ_JBIWEV010000009.1:0-17193 GCF_044762725.1 Peribacillus sp. NPDC096447 | reverse complement strand
CAACCTTAGAATACGTACCTGTGCTTGATGTCGATCGATAAATCTCATACCCTGATGCACCGCTTACTGCCGCCCAGCTAGTTTTAATACTATTATAAGAAGAAGATACGGCTTTAAACGCGACTTGTTTCTCGATATAAGCCGATGAAACGTATCCACTATACTGTCCATCGAGTGTTTTCGCTGGAAACCAGACAAATTGATTTTCACTGATTTCAGACTCATCAAATTCAAATGTGCCTTCAATTAGTAAGGGTGTACCGATTGGCAATTTCACTTTATATTCCGGTGACCCTGGTGTTTCTCGTAATTTAACATCACCCTCCGTTGTCAGTACTCGGTCCCCTGCTTTTAATTCGATCGTTGTCTCATGAACACCCTGTACGATGTATTCTGGCTCTAGGAATTCAATAACCTTATCAACGTATTTGAAATCCTTCACTTCAAATGGATACCTTGCTAAGTCGGTATCCCCCATGTAACTTCCTTTTTTGATATTTAGGAAAACTTTTTCTTGATAGGCTTCATGATTAATTTCTCCCGATTCTTGGAATAGAGGGCTATTCACTTGCACGACCCCATTGTATGCCATGACAGGAAAATACCAATTTTCAATAATGTCTCGTCCTGCTCCATTGATGTGCGGAAGGGTAGTCAAACTGGCCTTGTTATTGAGAATACGTACGCCTGTTTCGATATTGTAAAGAATATCATTCTTTAAGCGCTCTTGCTGTTCCTTTGGTAATGTTGTGTCTGTGATCTGCATAATCCCAATTCCCTTGTCATTCGAGATGAACGGCTTACCATCGACGAATTGTCTCCAGTGGGATTCTTGTGTGGCAATCCCTTTTACGACTTCAGGCGGAATATCCGCTTGGATTGCAGCGTTTGTCAACAAACAATTGATATGTTGGTAAGTTGGGTTTTGATTTGGTTTAATGTCACCATATTGTTCACAATTCAATGACCATTCTGTTTCCGATTCTGCTGTCGCTTTTCCATGAAACAAACTGACCATACATGCCACTAGTAACCCTGTTTTTACTAAAAAAGATTTCATGACTCCATCTTCCCCACTCTATTTGTTTATGTAATTACCATTCTATTTATTTATGTAGTTATCAATTTATTTTAACATACTTAGTCCAGATTAAGTGTTTCACATTGTTGAAGTAAAAGTTTCAATGAAGCACTTTTTTAAAAAATTATTTAAATCAATCTTCGATAGCAAATACTTCCTCAAAGAAATTTCGATATTTGATGGGTAGCATCACTCTTGATGTAACCCAACGGATTATGAAAATCCACTTTCTTTAAAATCTTGGATGTGAGCTTCCCATTCTTTCTTTATAAGGCGTTTTTTCATAAAAAAACCTCCACATGTATGATGTAAGGAGATTATCTCATGAGCTATTTACAAGTAGTAGGTGGGGAATATTTGACGCTTACGTTTGTAATATGTCTACTAAAAACACGAATTCTTGTTTTTGTTCTTTTACTCGTTTCCCAATTCAGGTTAACTTAACAGCTAGTTATCTTTTAATCCAGAATTTTTGACATGTTAAACCTCCTGATTACTTGATACAAATTATGTGAGGCTAATACTTGCAGTTACATAAAAATAGATTATAATTCACTACTTTGTATTCATTTAAAACATAGATGTATCAACGCTATTTATGCTATATTTTAGGTGAAATTACAAAAATACAAGAAAAAAAAGAAACAGTAATATACTATAATTTAGCAGCACTAATAATAACAAAAAATCTATATAAATATATAATAACACTTGTAATTTTTGTATTCTTGTATTTATACCTTTAAAAAGGCTACTCTATCAACATTGTAAGGGTTACAAAAGAATACAAGTTATGTATCCTCATGTAACCCTTTTTGTAATTCAAAACTTTTTTGTGCTGAAGTCAAATCCCAACTTTTTGATAATATCTTTATTGATTAATATTCCTTTATGAGCCCTCCCTCTTTTATTAATAGTTGTGTAATCGACATCCAAATCCTTATTCTTAAAAGAGACAGTAACATTTCTTTTCAACCAGGCAGATCGAATTTGTTTTGCATTTACCCCTAAACTCTCTTTAATGTAAGCAGGAGTTAAATATAATTCCCCATTGTGATATAGGGCACTTATAGTTTGTGTAGGTTCATATTCTACATATAATCTGTTTCGATTTGAATCAATCTCTTCAAGTAACTGTTCCAGTTCTAATAAAGGTCTATCAACCGCCTTGTTCTCATTTGATATATTGTAGAAAAGTGCCTCAAGAGCGTTTAAATCCACATTCAATCCTTCACGATTAAAAAGGTCATTTAACACCTTTCCAGTAAACACTATAAAAGAGTAATGAAGAGAAATTCTTCTCGCAACATCATTCTTAACTGATTTTTCCAAATACATTTTTCTGTACTCTTCAAATTCCCGCGAATAAATATTTCGTTTATCCTTCCAACGATTTAAGAACTCAATTCCAATCGCACCATGATTGTCGGTAAATGAAGTGTAAAGTTTTCCTGAAAAGCTTTCGTCCTCACCTTCGAACGAGAAATCAGTAATAGGAATTACTCTTGCTGCTACACCTTGAGCTTCTGCATAGGCCAAGATTTCATTTTCACCGGATGTTAACATAATCGATCTCCATGATGCGGTGTGTTGGCTGCCTGTAATACTTCCCCTTAGCTTTCCTATGTTATTCACAAATTGATAGATCATCGTTTGAATCATTTTGGTGTCGTTTACTCCATTTGAATCATCAAGTATCTGAGGATAAGAATTCAGGAATGCGGATCTTCTTTCAACCGCCACTTTGGTTACATTAAAAGATCCAATATACTCTTTAGGGTTCCCCCACACTGATGAACAGAGTAGAAGCAAACCACTTTTGCCACTACTGGATTCTCCTGATACATCAACAACTATGGGCTTCATATCAAACTCATGTAAAATAACCGAAGCAAAAGATGCTAGTAAAGGGAAAACAGCCTTTGGATGATCTTTCACTAAGTTAAAAACATTTTTAATCCAACTTTCAACAGTTCCTTTTACTCCAAAGGACTCTAGTATTTGTTGTTCCCCCCCATCGCTCGGAACTATATGTATGTCTTTGGTTGAAATTGGATGTATGAAGTTTCCCTTTACATCCCCCAGCCGATTTACCATTTTGACTGTCGGTATTTCGTTTAGTCCTATGAACAAATCAAAGTATTCAATTAGGTGTTTAGAGTTTGAATCATTGCAACTTAACCCTTTATCTGCAAGTGCCAATAATTCACGCCTTGAAGCTAACATACCCGCAGGAACAGTTTCCTTATAGTCCTTTCCTTTGTTACGCCAACTAATTTCATAATATATCTCGCTTTTTTCAATATGTTCCAAGTATTTAGTTATGAATGGAACATTCCTGCTCA
This sequence comes from Peribacillus sp. NPDC096447, assembly GCF_044762725.1. Classification (NCBI taxonomy): domain Bacteria; kingdom Bacillati; phylum Bacillota; class Bacilli; order Caryophanales; family Bacillaceae; genus Peribacillus; species Peribacillus sp. NPDC096447. Next base: position 13,767 of record NZ_JBIWEV010000009.1, on the reverse strand, counting down.
CAAAGACTTCAATGTCTTGAAATTCTCCGTAGACCTTTTTCATTTCTATTCTATAAAGTGAATCATGCTTAATTCGATATGGCTCAGGTATGACAAATCCCGATACTTTATCAAAGTCATTGTTGCTTGATTCTGATTGTACCAACTGCTTTTTTCTTGTAGTAGACTCTAGTTTTCCAATACTAGCAATAGAGGCCTTTACATCATTTATAGTGTAGCTAACGTCTTTATCAATACAGAAATACTGGTAGATTAATAGCATGCTTTTCTCAACTTGCTCCATCGGTACTCCCGTTGATTTCAACCTTCTTCCAAAATCATAGAGTGATTGATTACGTGATCCATTTTGCATAGGAATTGAAAACTCATAACCTTTTGTCTTTTCAGCATTCCAAACTGGTCTTAAGAACCAAGGCAGTTCATTGGGGTGATCCGTTATTTGGGATATGAACCTACCTTCTGTGTTATAAGTCGGAAACACTATTAAACTATTAGTTGTGCCAACCCGAGTGTCTACTACAATCCCTATGGACGAAAAGAAATGACTAATCATTTTCACTTGAACGTTCTCATTAGAAGTTGCCTTAAAAATAAATTGAAAGCCCCTTGGTGTTTTGATTAGATGATGATGGACTTTTTCTCCTCTGAGCAACTCTACAAGATAAGAAGCATGCTCTAGAATATCTACATCGATTACAATAAAGCCTCTTGGGATTAATGCTCCAATCCAACCACCCTTTGATAGATGTTTTTGTATTCCTTCTTCAGTTAAACTTTCTTTATTTTTATATGACTCAAACGGTCTTTTAGCTGCACTATAGTTGGTATTCCCATTTAAATAACCTAGACATTTAATAATTTTCGCTCCTGGGAGAACTTTTTCTACACTTTGAGTGACTGATTTCCGATTAGCCATAGCACTTCCCCCTTTTATTTTTGCATTTGCTTATTCCTTAATTCGAATATAAAATAAGAGTGTAATGTTTTTTTGATGCCTATTAACTCACGCCTATGAGTTAGTGGGTTTTTTTGTGGTCTTTCTTCCATCACAAACACAACCATCCACAAATTATAGCTTCCGTTTATACTTCAAAATATCACCGCCATTGTTACGGACTTCAAGATAATATTTTTCCATAAACTCTTGTACTTCTTTTCTATTAAACAGCCATTTTGAACCTAATCGTACTTTTGGAAATTTCTCATCATATAAAAGATGCGATACGATTGTATTCCATGACATGTTCAAATAAGTTGCCAATTGCTTTGAGTCCATGAAAAACACTTCCATCTCAATCTCCTGTAAATGCTCTTCTACTTTCTGAAGGTAAAGTTCTTTCAATAGTTCCTGATCAATCTCAAAGCTAATCATTTCTTTTCCCCCGTCCATTTTGATTACAATCGAAACTAATATGGTTGCAATTGTTTACAACCACAGTGTAAATCATTACCATAAACTTTGCAACCACTTTAACAAAATCGTTCACAATTGTGTTATTATAATGAAAACAGACGTGAAAGTAGGTGTGAAAATGAAAAAGGTTAGTGCCTTTGGAGAGGAAATAAAGCGTATTAGAAAATCGAGAGGCTTGTCTATAAGGGTTTTAAGTGAGAAATCTGGAGTTTCTCATTCTTATATCTCTCAAATTGAAAATGGAAACAGAGATACACCACAACCAGAATTAATCAAAAAAATAGCAACCGGCTTAGGTGTAGACTACTTCGCATTAATGAGAATTGCCGGTTTCATGACACCAGATCGAAAAGAGTCAGATGACATTTCAGAGCTTTTGATTACTTTACCCATTGAATATAAAAAACAATTTATTGTTGAGAAGAAAGAAAATATTCCATGTCCTGATGATAACGAACCTTATATTAATAAGGCGACCCTTAGATCCGATATAAAGAGATTTCAATCTAAACTTGAGTACATGGTTCATGACAAATTTATATTTCTCCTTGCGTTACATGGTACAGCAGGTGACTTTTTAAAAATATTGAGATTGCATAAGAATAAAGACATCACCGAAATGGCTAAACATTTAAATACAGATAGTAAGACATATAAGTCACTTGAAGAAAACCTCAAAAGTAATTCAGCACTTCTAAAAGAATATGGAGAAAAGCTCGGAGAAATATTAGGTGTTGAAAATTTTGAAGACTGGCTAGAATTAGTAGCTTCAGCATTGATGAAAATTTTGCCTGTTTCAACAATCGTCGGTGCTCACACAAAAAGTGATCTCGAAATAATAGAAATCAGTGTACCATCTGTCTATCAAAAAACAGATGAGAATGGAATCGGCTATTATATTACCTATACCGAGGAAGAATTAAAAAGAAATTTATTTAACCTTGATAATATACTCAACCAAGAAGTACACGATGTTTTATATAAAGATAAAGTGTTATCAAAATCTGAAATAGAAAAAGTAAAGACGATGCTGAAATTGTTATTGGAAGATGACTAATTAAAGGAGGCACATAATGGCTTACTTCCGTAAACGGGGGGATAAGTGGAGTTACACCGTCAACCTAGGCATAGACACTATTACAAAAAAACGAAAACAGATTACAAAATCAGGATTTTCTTCAAAAACAGCCGCTAAAGATGCAGCTAAAGAAATGGAATTCAAAATTTCTAGAGGAGAATTTGTACAAGATTCTAATATGAACTTTCACACGTTAGCAGAAAAGTGGCTTGAAAGTTATTCAACACAAGCTAAAGTAAGTAGTGTACGTGCTAGAACGAAAGAATCTAACGTATTACTTAAACAGTGGACAAACACACCAATAAAAAGTATTAGTAAGTCTGTTTATAGAGAATATTTAAATGAGCTGAGCAAAATGTATTCACAGAACTATATGGATGGGATACATACAACAGGCAGAATGATCTTCAAATTTGCCGTTGAGTCTGAATGGTTACAACAGAATCCGACAGAAAACTATAGCCTTCCTAAACAACAAGCTACTATTGAAGAAGTTGAAAAGGAGAATCTCAGAAAGAAATTCCTAGAAAAAAACGAACTTATAGGATTCTTATCCCTTGCTCGTACTGAAGGACTTAGTAATGATTATACGCTGTTTTCGCTATTAGCCTATTCAGGCATTCGGATAGGTGAATCGTTAGCTCTCAAGTGGCCTGATATCAATTTTAGGAGTGGATCTATAAGAATTTCCAAGACTTTATATAATCCCACGAACAACAAGGTGAATTACACATTGCTTACACCAAAAACAAAAGGATCTATACGTACGATTAAAATGGACAATCAGGTCATGAAGTTGCTAAAAAAGCATCTACTACAGCAAAATAAAATGAAAATTCAAAACAGGCATCATTATATGGATGAAAACTTTGTCTTCACTTCACCAGAGGGATATCCATTGGTGCAAAAACTGCCTGCAATACGATTACAACGTCTTCTTAAGAAGTTACCGCATATCAACAAGGAAATAACGTTGCATTCATTCAGGCATACGCATACATCCTTACTGATCGAAGCAGGAGTGGGGTTGAAAGAAATTCAACAACGATTAGGACATACAGATATTCAAACAACGATGAATATCTATGCTCATATGACTGACAACATGGAAGAAAAGGCCTCCCATCAGTTCAGTAAACTGATGGAAGACCTTCAACTTTAAAAGATATTTACATGTTAGGTGAGCAAATAGGTGAGCATTTTTTTCTAAATACTCTTTAAACCCCTATATTTCAAGGGATTTAAAACCCTATTACATCATGCCGCCCATTCCGCCCATTCCGCCCATGTCAGGCATGCCCATGCCGCCAGCGCCAGCAGGTTCTGGTTTGTCAGCAACAACAGCTTCTGTTGTTAAGAACATAGCTGCTACAGAACCAGCGTTTTGTAGAGCTGAGCGAGTTACTTTAGTAGGATCGACGATACCGGATTCGATCATGTTCACCCATTGTCCAGTAGCTGCGTTGAAGCCAGTGCCTACTGCTTCGCCTTTAAGGCGCTCTACGATTACAGAGCCTTCAAGTCCAGCATTGTGAGCGATTTGACGAACAGGCTCTTCGATGGCACGAAGAACGATTTTCACGCCTGTTGCTACGTCGCCTTCCGCTTGAATTTCAGCGATTTTATTGTATACGTTAAGAAGTGCTGTACCACCACCGGCTACGATACCTTCTTCAACAGCGGCACGAGTGGAGTTCAATGCATCTTCAATACGAAGTTTACGTTCTTTTAATTCTGTTTCAGTAGCTGCACCGACTTTGATTACCGCTACGCCACCAGCTAATTTAGCAAGGCGTTCTTGTAATTTTTCACGGTCGAATTCAGAAGTTGTTTCTTCTAATTGAACACGGATTTGGTTTACACGAGCTTGAATTTGAGCTGTATCTCCAGCGCCTTCAACGATCGTTGTATTTTCTTTTGTAACAACCACTTTAGACGCACGGCCTAATGAATCGATTGTTGCAGATTTAAGATCAAGACCGATTTCTTCAGTGATTACTTCGCCGCCTGTAAGAGCTGCGATGTCTTCAAGCATTGCTTTACGACGGTCACCGAATCCAGGAGCTTTAACCGCAACAGCGTTGAATGTTCCACGAAGTTTGTTCACAACAAGAGTTGCAAGCGCTTCGCCTTCTACATCTTCAGCAATCAATAATAGCGGTTTACCTTGCTGAACAACTTGCTCAAGTACAGGAAGGATTTCTTGGATATTCGTGATTTTTTTATCTGTGATCAAGATATATGGATTCTCAAGGACAGCTTCCATTTTATCTGAATCAGTAACCATGTATGGAGATGCATATCCGCGATCGAACTGCATACCTTCTACTACGTCCAATTCAGTTGTGAAACCTTTAGACTCTTCGATTGTGATGACGCCGTCGTTACCAACGCGCTCCATTGCTTCCGCAATCAGTTGGCCCACTTCTTCATCAGCTGAAGAGATGGCAGCAACTTGTGCGATTGATTCTTTGTTTTCAACAGGTTGGGAAATGGCTTTCAATTCTGCGATTGCAGTATTGACCGCTTTCTCGATTCCTTTACGGATACCCATTGGGTTAGCACCAGCTGTTACGTTTTTAAGACCTTCGCGGATCATCGCTTGTGCAAGAACCGTTGCAGTCGTTGTACCGTCACCAGCTACGTCGTTTGTTTTGCTTGCTACTTCAGCAACCAATTTCGCACCCATGTTTTCGAATGCATCTTCCAATTCGATTTCTTTAGCGATCGTCACACCGTCATTAGTGATAAGCGGTGAACCGAATTTTTTCTCAAGAACCACGTTACGACCTTTTGGTCCAAGCGTTACTTTAACTGCATCTGCAAGTGCATCCACACCACGAAGCATGGAGCGGCGAGCTTCTTCACTAAATTTAATTTCTTTAGCCATTTATAAGTACCTCCCTAAAATTTTAAGAAAATTTTCGTTCAGTTAAGTATGATGTATAATTAGCCGATAACAGCTAGAATGTCGCTTTCACGTAAAATTAAGTATTCAGTGTTTTCGTATTTAACTTCAGTACCTGCATATTTTGAGAAGATAATTAGATCGCCTTGGGCAACCTCTAAAGCAACACGTTCGCCATTTTCAAGGACACGGCCAGTACCAACTGCTACTACCTTACCTTCTTGTGGCTTTTCTTTAGCAGTATCAGGAAGAACAATACCGCTTGCAGTTTTTTCTTCAGTTTGAACTAGTTCAATAATAACGCGATCACCTAATGGTTTTAACAAGTGAAACAACCTCCTCATATTCTCTTGATAATTTGTTACATGATTATTAGCACTCTTCATCATCGAGTGCTAACACATTTATAATATTAAATAAACCGAGCCTTTTTTGCAAGTATCTTATTGAAAATTTTTTATTAATTTCTGATAAATTACGGGTAAACTACTTTAGCATAATGATTTCCTTAACAAAGTTATTTAAATGTTATGTTAGGGGTACCTTTAAGTGGTGTTCTGCCTCAATTTTTGATACCATTTTGGAGTATGCGTTTATAGCTTGTCCCCATATCAGGAACGTTCCGAGCGGAATGGGTGACTATAAAAGGAGTTTTCATTTTTGAAAAAAGAATATTGGTTCGTCATCATCACCTATATTGCCATGCAATTATCCAGTATTGTTGGGGTACCCATTTTCATGCTGATCGGGTCTTATACCGGAATGCCGGCTGATGAACTCCAAGTGAAATCTGCAGCATACTGGATAGTTTTCAGTTTTCTCGCTGCTTTATTCTTGATTCTTTTTTTAATGAGAAAAGATATGAGGGAAAAGTTGGACACGAGAAATCAAACTTCCGTTTCGATGTCCATATTATGGGCAATTGCAGGAGTGTTCATGGCTTTTTTTGCGCAAAGCATTGCCGGCAGCATTGAACAAATGCTTGGGGTGGAGTCTGAATCTGAAAATACGCAGCAGCTCATTTCACTCATTTACAAAGTCCCCATGGTCATTTTCGTCACTTCAGTAATTGGACCTATATTGGAAGAATTAATTTTCCGGAAAATCATTTTCGGATCACTTCATAAACGCTTTAACTTCTTTATTTCAGCTCTAATCAGCTCAGTTATTTTCGGCTTGGCGCATGGTGAATTTGAACATCTTCTTTTATATACGGCAATGGGCTTCACTTTTGCTTTCCTTTATGCAAAAACAGGCCGCATTCTCGTATCAATGAGCGCGCATATTGCGATGAATACGCTTGTTATCATCCTTCAAGTTGTATATCGGGAGGATATAGAGAAGATGATAGATACTGCACAGGCCTTCATCGGAGGTTTATTATGAAACGTCAATCACCCTTATTCATGGGCATCATCTATGCAGGCTTAGGAGCTCTTTTTACCGCTATCGCGATTCAAACCGTCAATTCTTCTGGATGGGGGCTCTTCGCCTACATACTTGTCCTTATTGCGACTCTTGACTTTGGATCGGGCTTACGCATGATCATGCTGCACTTTAAGATTAAAGCAGCACAAAAAAATAAGAAAAAATAAAAAACGCTGCAAAGATGCAGCGTTTTTTTATTCCTCCAATGCGGCTTCTTCCACTACCGGATAATGTTTCAGGAAGTAGATGAGCGACTGAAGCTCCACGGCCAGGTCAATGTGGTGAACCCTTATGGATGCAGGCACGGTCAGCCTTGCAGGTGTAAAATTCAATATTCCTTTTATATCAGCTTTGACTAGACGATCGGTTATCGTCTGGGCTACCTGTGCAGGCACGGTCAATATAGCCGCAGTGATATTATTTTCCTGCAATAGTGTATCGATTTGATCCATATGATAGATGGGCACATCAGCTATTCGCTTGCCGACTTTTTCTTCAGAAACTTCGAAAGCCATTTCAATTTTTGTATTATTATTTTTCATGAAATTGTAATTTAAAAAAGCGGTTCCTAAATTTCCTACCCCGATTAAAGCGACTTTGGTCAATTCATCTTGATCAAGTGTTTTTCTAAAGAAGGATAATAAATAATTGACATTGTAGCCGTAGCCTTTTTTCCCAAGCGCGCCAAAGTAGGAAAAATCACGGCGTATGGTGGCAGAATCCACTTTTACAGCTTCGCTTAGCTCTGCCGAGGAAACTCTTTGTTTGCCTGAGGAATGTAAGTTCTTTAAAAATCGATAATACAATGGCAACCTTTTGGCTGTTGCCTGCGGTATCTTTGGGTCATGGTTCATTGTTCTTCCCCGCCTTCACACATGCTTTTCAACTTAATCTCTATCTGCTTGTTTTACTTGTCTTTTATAATCGTTACTGGAAACTCCGCCTGTTTTCTCCACTAAGAATGTAGGCCCTATCACCATTCCCTTATCAATGGCCTTACACATGTCATAAACAGTCAAGGCAGTCACGGATGCAGCTGTTAACGCTTCCATTTCCACACCTGTACTCCCTTTTGTCTTAGCTTCCGTTTCAATCCTAAGCCTGTATCCATGTTCTTCTTTTTCCCACTCAAAGGCTATATTGACCCCTTGCAGAGCAATGGGATGGCACATCGGAATGATATTGGATGTATTTTTGCTGGCCATTATTCCTGCAACCTGTGCAACAGCCAGTACATCACCTTTTTTCATTTTCTGGTTCGTGACCAATTCATATATTTCATCATTCAATAAAATGCTCGATTGAGCTACTGCCGTCCGGGTTGTTTCAGGCTTAGCACTCACATCGACCATTTTGGCCCTGCCCTGTTCATTAAAATGCGTTAATTCTCCCATTTAAGTAACCCCTCCTAAATCATACACTATTATTCCACTTTATGTAATAGCTTTTGTTTACCATGGAATCAAGCTGTTGCCGATAATAACTAAAATACGTTACACTAACTATAATCAATTGAGGTGAAATCTATGATTTTATTACAAATCAATCAACTATCGAAATATTATGGAGCTGAACTTATTTTATCAAATGTGAAGCTCGAAGTTCAAAATAAAGATCGAATTGCACTTGTCGGCCGAAATGGCGCCGGAAAATCCACTCTGCTAAAAATAATAGCCGGGCAGCTTTCCCATGATGGCGGTGAAATTATCAAACCAAAAGGCGTCACTATCGGCTATATGGCCCAGGATACGGGATTGGAATCCGAACTGACCATTTGGGATGAGATGCTGACTGTATTCACGGACCTTATAGAGCAGGAAAAGGAACTGCGTCGCCTTGAGGCTGATATGGCCAGACCTGACATCTTTGAAAACGAAACGATTTACCAAAAAGTGCTGAATGAATACGACACTTTGATGGTGGAATTCAAAGAGAAGGGCGGTTATCAATATGAAGCGGATATCCGTTCCGTATTGCATGGCCTTCAGTTTGCTGACTTTGACTATTCTACCCCAATTTCCACTTTAAGCGGCGGGCAAAAAACAAGGCTTGCATTAGGAAAGCTGCTTTTAAGGAAACCTGATATATTGATTCTGGATGAGCCGACGAACCATTTGGATATCGAAACCCTGACTTGGCTTGAACAATATTTACAAAGCTACCAGGGAGCTGTGCTCATTGTTTCCCATGACCGCTATTTTTTAGATAAAGTAGTAAACCTGGTATATGAGATTTCCCGGAATAACATGAAAAAATACCATGGTAATTATAGTTCTTACCTAGAGGGAAAAGCGGAAGATTATGAGCGGGACATGAAACTGTTCGAGAAACAGCAAGGGGAAATCGAAAAGCTTCGCGACTTTGTCCAACGTAATATCACAAGGGCTTCGACCACGAAAAGAGCACAAAGCCGACGCAAACAGCTCGAAAAGATGGATGTATTGGACAAGCCGCAAGGTGATGAAAAATCCGCGAATTTTTCTTTCCAGATTGAAAGGCAAAGCGGAAATGAAGTGCTCCACCTCCAGGACTTGGCTATCGGATACGAAGGGGAAACGGTATCAAGGAATATAAATTCCCGGATGACAAAAGGAGAGAGCATAGCTCTTGTTGGCCCAAATGGAGTTGGGAAATCAACTTTATTGAAAACGATCATTTCTAAGCTGCCTGCACTTTCTGGGGAGTTCCGTTTTGGAACGAACGTAGAAGTCAGCTACTACGATCAAGAACAGGCTAACCTTGTTTCCAATAAACGCGTACTCAATGAATTATGGGACGACTATCCCCTTAAACCGGAAAAGGACATCCGCACCGTACTCGGTAATTTCCTATTTAGCGGGGACGATGTTTTGAAAACCGTTTCCACACTAAGCGGGGGCGAAAAGGCTCGGCTTGCTCTAGCCAAAATGATGATGCAAAAAGGTAATTTTTTAATTCTTGATGAACCAACGAACCATTTGGACCTCGATAGTAAATTGGTGCTTGAAAACGCATTGATCGATTATCCGGGAACTATTCTTTTCGTCTCACATGACCGTTATTTCATAAATCGGATAGCAACGAAAGTGATAGAGCTCTCCAAAGACGGCAACGAAGAATTCCTCGGTGATTATGATTACTATTTAGAGAAAAAACAGGAGCAAGCGGAAATCCAAGCACTTGAACAGCAGGATCAGGCTAAAACTTTAGATGCAGCTGTAGAAAAAACAAATTACAAAATTGATAAAGAAGCAAAAAAAGCAGAACGCCAGCGAAAACGGCGCATTGAGGAAATCGAGGCAGCCATGGAGCGTCTTGAAACCGAAATAAGCGAATATAATGACCTCCTTTGCGATCCAAATGTTTTTCAGGACCACGAAAAAGTGATGGAAGTCCAAACAAAGCTTGATAATGCACAGGAAAAATTGGACCAGCTGCTCGAAGAATGGGCTGAACTGGAAGAATGACAAAAGACCGGGTCAATCGACTCGGTCTTTTTCACTTCAAATTAAAAAGTTATCCACAAACTTGTTAACAATCCACTTACCGTTCATTAGCCAATAATTCGAGTTATGCACATTACCCACAGAAACATATCCACTTATCCACAAAAACACCGCTTTATACACATGCAGTATGATGATCAAAAAAACTTTATCCACAGAATATTCTATTATTTTATTAACACGCTAAAAAGACAGGATGCCGAAAGTGTGGGATCCTGTCTTCTCGTCAATTAAAATGCTTCTATATCCAATCCAGGATTTCCGTTCAAATCCAAACCAGATCGTTTTCCTTTTTCAAACATGACACTGCCAGCAGCACCGATCATGGCGGCATTGTCCGTACAAAGATAGAGGGGCGGAATGGATATATCCATAGGTAAATCCTTAAAAGCTTCCGTTAATGCTTCCCTAAGGCCTTTATTTGCCGCAACTCCTCCAGCAAGCAATACCTGCTTCACATTATATTCCTTTGCAGCTTTTACAGCTTTCATTACAAGCACTTCTATCACGCTTGCTTGGAAACTTGCCGCTAAATCTTTAGGTTCGATTTTTTCCCCGCGCTGTTCTGCATTATGCAAAGTGTTGATCACCGCCGATTTCAACCCGCTGAAAGAAAAGTCATAGCTGCCATCCAACCATGCCCTAGGCAGTTTCAAAGTTGGTGAGCCTTCTTGCGCAAGCCTATCGATATGAGGACCGCCAGGATAAGGGAGCCCCAATGTTCGAGCCACTTTATCATACGCCTCTCCTGCTGCATCATCCCGCGTCTCCCCTATCACCTTGAACGAACCTGGCTCTTCTAAAAGCACCAATTCCGTATGACCTCCCGAAACGACTAAAGAAAGCGCAGGATATTCGATCTCCTGAATAAGCCGATTTGCATAGATATGACCAGCGATATGATGCGTACCGACAATCGGTATTCCATGTGCGAAAGCTACAGCCTTCGCCGCATTCACGCCTATTAATAGTGCCCCAACAAGGCCGGGTCCTTCTGTAACGGCAATGGCATCCAAGTCTTCATATGTCACACCGGCATGCAGCAGTGCTTCTTCAAGAACAATCGTAATTTGTTCTACATGATGACGGGAAGCTATTTCAGGGACGACACCGCCAAAACGTTTATGGCTTTCGATTTGTGAAGCCACGACATTACTAAGTATCTCCGTACCATTTTTTATGACAGCTGCCGCAGTTTCATCGCAGCTCGTTTCAATACCTAATATAAATTGATCTTTTTTCATGAAAAATTCACCCACATAACATAAGCATCTTCTTGATTGTCTGTATAATAATTTTTTCGGATTCCGCCCTTTTGGAAACCTAGTTTTTCATAGAGCGAAATGGCTACTGCATTACTGACACGGACCTCAAGCGTCATCCTCACCACACCCATCGAAATGGAGATTTCAATCATCTTCCTGAGCAAAGCTTCTCCTAGCTTTTGCCCTCGGTATTCTGGCAATATCGCTATATTGGTAATGTGCGATTCATCAATGACGATCCAGGCACCGCAATAACCGGCGATTTTCCCTTCATCCTCTATCACCATGTATACAGCATATTGATTATGATTCAATTCATTAAAAAAAGCTTCCCGGCTCCAAGGCAAAGTAAAGGACTGCTTTTCCACGTTTAGCACTTGGTCGATATCTTCCGTATTCATCTTTCGGAACGTCAATGTTTTACTCATAATAATCGGTCGCTTTCCTTGTTTATTTCCCCTGCTGTTCAAGCCACTTAGCTTCTGCTTCAGCCATGCGGATATAATTCGGTACAAACTGGTGAACATCCACTTCAGTCTTATCAAGACCAATGAAGGCAAGTTCGCTTGGCCTTGAATTATATGACTGTACCGGAGCAAATACCGCCAATTCCCCTAATGCATCCGTAATTGCATCCCGATGGATGTCCACATCTTGACCAACAAATAAAACAGGACGATTTAATTCCTTCAATTGATTCGCCCACTCAGAGGATAGAATATTACAATCTTCAATGACTGTCTTTAAAGAGTCCTTTTCCATTTCATATAATCCAGTATAAATCTGCCCTCTTCTTGCATCGAACAAAGGAGAGATCACCCCGTTAAAATAACGACCATTAGCTGCTAAAACCTCTAAGCTGGAAACACCTGATAAGGGAATTTGAAGCGTCCAGGCCAAGCTTTTCGCAATCGTCACTCCAATCCTGACCCCTGTATATGAGCCTGGACCTTGAGCGACCACTATCTTAGTCAGTTCTTTCGGTTTAGTATCACAATCCCTCAGCAGTGTCTCAATTGCCGGCATTACCCGCACCGAATGATTTTTCTTTAGGTTCGTCGTATACTCACCAATTACTTGATTCTCATTTACCAGTGCAATCCCTAATGTGAAATTCGATGTATCTATAGCTAAAACCTTCATCAAATAATCTCCTTACATAACTTTACATATCGTTCGCCTTTGGCTTCCAAAACAATACGCCGGCTGGTATCGCCCAGACGATAGATATAAATGGTCAAGATTTCCTCTGGAAGGTGATCCTTTATTAAATGGGCCCATTCAACGACAGTCACACCATCACCATCAAAATATTCATCAAAGCCTAGATCTTCTTCCGATTCACTTACCCGATAGACATCCATATGATATAAAGGCAAGCGACCCATGTATTCCTTTATTATCGTAAAGGTAGGGCTATTCACCATTCTGGTAACACCTAATCCTTTAGCCAGCCCTTTTGTGAATGCCGTCTTCCCTGCACCCAAGTCACCTTCTAAAGCCAGCACATCTCCACTGGAAAGCTTTTGAGCCAATCTATGCGCAAATTGCGCTGTTTCTTCCTCACTCTGAGAAATCCATTCAACATGTTGCATATATCAATCACCTTTATCATTATTAGGAAACGTCCTATAGTTCATGTCTAGAACCATAAACGCAATATTATGGAACAAAAACCATTCTATATGTAGTTTACCTTGTTTCAAAAGAAGAAACAAATAAGTTAGGGACATAATTATTCGAATTTCAGATAAAACAAAAAAACGAAACCTAAGTTTCGTTTTTTTCATGATTGCGGGGACAGGATTTGAACCTGCGACCTTCGGGTTATGAGCCCGACGAGCTACCGGACTGCTCCACCCCGCGACGGTATAAATCTTTCTTTTATAAATATAGTATTCCCATTTATTCAAAAAGAATACAATGATTATAGCTTGGCGGCGTCCTACTCTCACAGGGGGAAACCCCCAACTACCATTGGCGCTGAAGAGCTTAACTGCCGTGTTCGGAATGGGAACGGGTGTGACCTCTTCGCTATCGCCACCAAACATTTAATCTTTTTAGCACATTTATTATCATACCATGTATGAAATCAAAATGCAAGAAGAAATTTTCATTCCTTCAAAACTAGATAATAAGAAGGTATTTCATTTTTTTAAAGCGTTGGTTAAGTCCTCGATCTATTAGTA
>NZ_JBIWEV010000008.1:0-88790 GCF_044762725.1 Peribacillus sp. NPDC096447 | reverse complement strand
GAAATGTTTGACTTGCTCATTTGCTTTTTTGATAGTGTGTGCTCACTTAAAATTTAACGTTGGCGCTTTGTTTTGTTCAGTTTTCAAAGAGCAATACTTTTCATCGCTTTTTTAGCGACTTAATTAGTCTAACACCTTTCAAACATAAAGTCAACAACAAGTTATCATTTACTTATTTGTCTTTTTTGTCTCAAGCGGTGTATTTAATATATTAGCACTTGCATTTAGATAAGTCAATGCAATCTTTTAAAATTCACTTCATTTTTTCATGAGCCTACTTCTTCTATATATACACCACTTTCTTTCTATAGAAGCCGGACCCCGCCATTGAATCATCAAAAACAGGAGGGCAGCTGATTATAGCCACCCTCCTGTTATTAATGATCATTTATTAATGGTAATTACGTCCGCTTCTTCTCTATCTACATTTCCGGCCTTTTCGATCTTCACACTTTCACCTTCGGAAAGGTTAGTAAAGACGATTGGCGTAATGATAGAGCTGGCATTGTTTTTGACATACTCTATATCAACTTTAAGCAATGGCTGTCCGCTTGTCACTTTATCTCCTTGAGAGACTAGTGCTTCGAAACCTTTGCCTTCTAACTTAACTGTATCGATCCCGACATGTATCAAGATTTCACGACCAGCTTCGGAAACGATACCTATTGCATGTTTAGTCGGGAATAGGTTAACGATCGTACCGTCTACAGGAGAAACAACCAACCCTTCCTCAGGTACAATGGCAAATCCATCACCCATCATTTTTTCAGCAAAAACTGCATCAGGCACTTCCGTGATCGGTTTTAATTCCCCTTTAATAGGAGAAACAAAGCTCTCGGAAACTTCATCCGTCCGTAAAGGTTTCGGGACGACATCCTCGATTTGCTTTTCCACACCCACTTCAGGAGATGCTTCTACTTTACGAGGCCTTTTTCCATCGATGATATCTTTCATTTGCCCCTTGATCGTTTCTGAACGAGGTCCGAAGATTGCCTGGATGTTATTGCCCACTTCCAGAACTCCAGCGGCACCAAGTTTCTTCAGTCTATTTTTATCAACATTACCGATGTCATTGACCGATACACGAAGACGGGTAATGCAAGCATCCAAGTGAGAAATATTTTCTTTTCCGCCCATAGCATCCAAGATATTCCCAGGAAGACTTCCAGCAGTACTTGCAGATCCTTCCGCTTCCTCATCCTCTTCCACTTCACGGCCAGGAGTTTTAAGGTTAAACGTCCTTATCGCAAATCGGAATCCGAAGTAATAGATAACCGCAAAGACCAAGCCAACTGGAATAACGATCCATGCATTGGTTTGCGGATTAATTAAACCAAACAGTACGTAATCGATCAAACCACCCGAGAACGTCATCCCGATTTTCACGTCCAATAAATGCATGGTCATGAATGATAGACCTGCAAACAAACAGTGAATCCCGAAAAGTACCGGTGCAACAAATAAGAATGCAAATTCAAGTGGCTCAGTAATCCCAGTCAGGAAAGATGTAAGTGCCGCAGAAGCCATCAAGCCCCCGACTATTTTCTTTCTTTCCGGTCTTGCTTCATGATAAATGGCCAAAGCCGCAGCTGGTAACCCGAACATCATGAATGGATATTTACCAGTCATGAAGGTACCTGCCGTTAAATTCTGTACGCCATCTTTAATTTGTGCCATGAAGATAGCCTGGTCTCCTCTGACTGGCGTTCCCCCGCCTTGAGGGATATAGCTGCCAAATTCGAACCAGAATGGCGAATAGAAGATATGATGCAACCCAAAAGGAATCAGCGCACGTTCTACAACCCCAAACACGAAAGCTCCCAGAGTCAGGTTAGCACCCAACATATTTTCGGAAAATGAATTTAACCCCGATTGAATTGTCGGCCAAACCAAGATCATCAACAATCCAAGAATAACTGCGCTTGCGGCTGTTGCAATTGGTACAAAACGTTTACCTGCAAAGAATCCTAAATAAGAAGGCAGTTCAATTTCATAAAACTTATTATACATAACAGCAGCCATGACACCGACAATAATACCGCCGAACACACCAGTTCCCAACGTCGGGATTCCCAGAACATTGCTATACACCGCACCATTGTTCGCAATGTCGGCAGCGTCAATGCCAAGAACAGTTCCCATTGTTACATTCATAATCAAGAACCCGATAATCGCAGCCAGTCCGGCAACACCATCTCCGCCAGCTAACCCAATTGCGACCCCCACAGCAAACAACAAGGGAAGATTCCCAAAAATAATATTCCCGGCATTCTCCATTACCGATGCGACCATTTCCACTCCGCCACTCGCAAGAAACGGGGCGATATCCAACAAAGTTTCGTTTTGCAACGCATTACCAAACGCAAGCAAAATTCCGGCCGCTGGTAAAATGGCTACAGGAAGCATTAAAGCTTTTCCGATTTTTTGCAAAACACCAAATAACTTCTTAAACATAGGTTTTCCTCCTCTTTACTGTTTTTCCATGCTAATAAAACGGTTACATTTAACGATGGTATTCATCTTCCCACGCATCAGAATTCAAATACAAAAAAGGCATAAGCAAAGATAGGATTGAAATGAAAATTCAGGTATATAATACCCTCTTTCATAACAATCATTCTCCTCACTTATGCCTGATCGAATCAGTAACACGTAAGTTAATGTATGTTTATTTAATTTTCTTTTGTAATCGTTGGATATGCATCGTTAGATAGACAGCTTCCGCATCACAAACGGGTCTGCCTAATTTCTGCTGCATAATCTTTATTAGCTTCCAAGAGATATTGTAACATAAAGGATATTCTTCTTTCAATAGCATTGCTATTTTTTCGGGTTCCTCTACTATTTCCCCAGCCAACACCCTATCTATCATGAATCTTAAATGACGGACCAAACGTGAATAATCAATGCTATCCTTATTAATTTGTACGTTGAGCTGTTCTTCGACAACTTGGATAAGCTGATAGATTAACTGCGAATGCTGATTGACTTCCGATAAGTCTTTATTTGATATTGCGCTATGAATATGAAGCGTAATAAAACCGATTTCCCCTTGGGGCAGGCCTATGCCTGTCTTATCTTGAATTAATTCTACTACATCAACAGCAATATCATGTTCAAAAGGATAAAGGGTTATCGTTTCTTTCAAGAATGGGTTTTTGATAGTCATTCCTTGTGAAACACGCTGAAGGGCGAACAATAAATGATCAGTTAAACCGACATGTATATGTTCATTGAGTTTTCCAGTTACTCGGTCGTTAATGAGATGAATGGATTCTATAATGGCAGCTTGAAGATTTTGATCGATCTGCGGCAAAAGTTTTTTGTAACTTTCCTGTTCCTTGACATTTTTCAGGACAAACGTTTTCTCCGCAAGTTCCGGACTTAACTCTTCGCCTTTCTTTCGGTTGAAGCCTAAGCCCTTTCCAATAGAAACGACTTCTCCATACGACGGATGCGTGGCAATCACCACATTATTGTTCAAAACCTTTTCAACGATAAAACCATTCATTTTTCTCCCTCTTTTTTTCTCAAAGTCATCCCTATGCCCCATACAGGATAAAGTGCTTAGTACTTAGTCCTTTTACTATACACGATATGAGCTTTCTCTTACAACATGAAAGAAGAGCCCCGAAATCAGGACTCTCCTTACTTATTGCATTATTACTTCAAGAAAATGAAATATAGTAGGAAAACGACTCCAAGACCCCACATGATTGGGTGAACCTCTTTAGCTCTCCCTTTCATCGACATGGTGATCGGATAGAAGATGAATCCGCAAGCTATACCTGTCGCAATCGAATATGTCATAGGCATCATGATAACCGTAAAGAAGGCCGGAACCGCAATTTCAAACTTCTGCCAGTCAATATTTTTAAGTGATGATGCCATTAATACTCCGACTATAACCAATGCCGGCGCAGTCACCGCAGATGTTACCACTGATAGAAGCGGGAAGAAGAATAAGGATAGGACAAACAGCAATCCTGTCACCACAGCCGCAAAACCGCTTCGAGCACCCGCGGCAACACCTGATGTAGACTCTACATAAGATGTCGTAGTGGATGTACCAAGAATTGCACCTGAAACGATGGATAATGAATCAGCAAGTAATCCTTTTCCCACTCTAGGAAGAACATTATCCTTCATCAAACCAGCTTGTTGCGCGACAGCCACCAACGTACCGGCTGTATCAAAGAATGCTACAAACAAGAAAGTCAGTATCACGATTAACATTTGACCAGTGAAGAGATCACCGGGATTTCCGAAGGCATCGAACGCAACCCCGAATGTAGGAGCTATGCTAGGAACGGCACCGATTATTTTCTCCGGCACCGGAACTTGTCCAAAAATCATTCCTGCAATGGCTGTAATGACCATCCCTATGAACACGCCGCTTTTGACGCCTCTCGTCATCAAAATGACGGTTACGACAATTCCAAACACAGCCAATAAAGTGTTTCCTGATGTCAAGTCGCCCAGCCCGACAAGAACGCTGTCATCATTCGTGATGATTCCAGCATTCTGAAACCCTACAAAAGTAATGAATAAACCGATACCGGCACCAACTGCGTATTTCAATTCGACTGGAATTGCATTAATGATTTTCTCACGTATTCCCGATAGGGAAAGCAAAACGAAGATAATACCTGAAATCAGTACTCCCGATAAAGCCGTCTGCCAAGGAATTCCAAAACCGAGCACAACGGTAAAAGCAAAGAAAGCATTCAATCCCATCCCTGGTGCAAGCGAGATTGGATACCTGGCTATGAGTCCCATCAATATCGAGCCGATTGCGGCTGCCAAGGCGGTCGCTGCAAAAACCGCTCCGTAGTCCATTCTCAATTCATCCGGATAGTCCTCGATGCTTTGTAAAGTCAGCATCACAGGGTTAACAACCAGGATATATGCCATTGAAAGGAACGTAGTCAGTCCACCAAGTATTTCACGGCGATAATTAGTTCCCAGCTCGTTAAACCGAAAATAATTTTTCATTATGAGTCTCCCCTATCATAAAATCGTGCCAACAGAAAATGCCCCATTCGCTTACGAACGGGGCTTGACTGCGGTCGTGTAAAGAAGTGGCGGTTTATCCACGCCAATCCTTCCACATCGTAGTCAAGCCGTTCACGGCAGCTTGGTAGAAACTTTTGGGCCATATCCCCAATATTATACGACAATTATGTTTTTTTATTATTATAGGTATAGTGTATCAGTCACTAAAATAATCGTCAATATATCAAACGAATATTTTTTATGTAATTTTAGGCAATGTTCGCTTTTCGCTATATATTCCTTACTTATTATGGCTATATCTTCGCCAACATACGTGAAATGTAAGTAATCTACATATTCAAATACTATTTTAACCAAAAAAATCAGTGAAGGATATTTCCTTCACTGATTGGATGATTTTAATCTTCTATTCCCACTCGATCGTTGCAGGTGGCTTAGACGTAATGTCATAAACTACGCGGTTTACATGGTTTACTTCATTAACGATTCTCGTTGAGATGATTTCTAGTACATCCCAAGGGATTCTTGCCCAATCGGAAGTCATTCCGTCAATGGATGTAACCGCACGGATCCCGATTGTATAATCATACGTACGCGCGTCGCCCATTACCCCTACGCTTCGAATGTTAGGAAGCACCGTAAAGTACTGCCAAATTTCGCGTTCCAAACCATTCTTTTTAATTTCTTCACGTAAGATATGGTCAGATTCACGAACGATTTCAAGTTTTTCATCTGAAATTTCACCTAATACACGAATACCTAAACCTGGACCCGGGAATGGTTGACGCCAAACGATTTCATCCGGAATGCCCATTTCACTACCAAGTGCACGCACTTCATCCTTGAACAGGGTGTTCAAAGGCTCAATCAATTTAAATTGCATATCTTCCGGCAGACCGCCAACGTTGTGATGCGATTTAATTGTTTGTGCAGTGGCCGTACCACTTTCAATAATGTCTGTGTAAAGTGTACCCTGTGCAAGGTAATCAATTCCTTCGAGCTTCGTTGCTTCGTCATCGAATACGTAGATGAACTCGTTACCGATGATTTTCCGTTTTTGTTCCGGATCAGAAACGCCAGCAAGTTTCGATAGGAAACGTTCTTTTGCATCGACCTTGATTACGTTCATATTGAAACCTTCACTGAATGTTTCCATTACACCTTCGGCTTCCCCTTTACGAAGTAATCCATGATCAACGAAAATACATGTCAGCTGATCACCAATCGCTTTATGGATCAATACAGCAACAACGGATGAATCCACACCGCCGCTCAATGCGCATAACACTTTTTTATCTCCGACCGTTTGGCGGATTTTCTCCATCTCAATTTCAATGAAGTTCTCCATTGACCAGTCACCTTTGCAGCCACAAACGCCGAATACGAAATTTTTCAAAATGTCATTACCGTATACGGAATGACGGACTTCAGGATGGAATTGCACGGCATATAATTTACGTGACTCGTCACTCATAGCCGAAATTGGGCAAGACGGGTTCGTCCCATCAATTTGGAAACCTTCAGGCGTTTCCACCACTAGATCACCATGGCTCATCCAGACGATCTGTTCTTTCGGCAGGTCACTGAATAACTTAGACTCATTTTGGATGGCAAGTGTCGCTTTTCCGTATTCACGGTTTTTCGCTGGTTCCACCTTACCGCCAAAATGTTTAGTCATAAGCTGCATGCCATAACAAATACCGAAAATCGGAAGGCCCATTTCGAATATGCGTTCATCACAACCAAATGCATTTGCATCATAAACACTATTCGGACCACCTGAGAAAATGATTCCCGTTGGGTTCATTTTCTCGATTTCTTCTACAGTAATTGTATGAGGATGAAGCTCACTGTACACACCAAATTCGCGGATACGACGAGTGATCAATTGATTATATTGGCTTCCGAAATCAAGTACTACGATCATTTCCTGGTTTTTTTGCAATTCTGTTTTCCCCGGCACAAACGTCACCTCTATCAATGTAATTCACTCATAAAATGAGTGATAATTTCTTATAAAAAATATTATCATAAAAAAAGAAAAACTAAAAATCCACCCTCAAAAATACAGAAAAAGTATAGACGAAGGCAGATTTTCAGCTTTCCTGTTAAAATCCGCCTTCATAGTCAAATCATTTACGGTGATTCGGTAGAAACTTTCGATCCATATTATCGAGGATATATGAAGGATATATTAGTTTAAGTTAGTTTTTGTTATTGTATCAATATAATAAAAACCTGGTCAAGAGCTAGTTTTTCTCATTAAGCTTTCCCAACCCTTTTGAAAGTGCTTCCATTCGCCATCTTCCACGTCTCCACGATATATCATTAACTCGTATCCAGCCGTCAATTCACTCATCTCATCCGTATCGTACACTGCATCCACATAGGCGGCGTACTCCCTTAAGGTTTGCCCCTCCGGACGAACTATACCAGCTCTTTTTAATTGTTTCAATAAAATTAAATAGGCTGTCGAGAAATGAGCACCGTTTTTCTTTCTATAACGAAGAATCTGCAAATGAGGAATCCACTTCCTTCTAAAGAAATAACCAATAGAAGCGAAAATCAATGCACCTGACAGTGAGATGGCAGTCCATTTTAAGAACCCATCCATGTTCCCGATACCCGTTTTCACGGATGATTGAGTTTCCCTATCGGGTGTAGCCTGGCGCTCTCTGATCTCTTTCTTTGTTTGTTCTTCATTATTTGGAGTTTCTTCAGGCTTCTTGATCGCTTCCTGTTTCAATTCTGAATCGTAAAATTCAACTTCCCCATTGAAACCCTTTGTCGGCTCGAAGGGAACCCAGCCTATCCCTGAAAAATAAACCTCGACCCAGGAATGTGCATTATTATTGGTCACCTTATAAACGGATTCGCCATCAAGGATTGATTTTTCCCCTTCCGTATAGCCCTTTACCCACCTTGCAGGTATATTGGCGGCTCTTAGCAAAACAACCATTGCACTTGAAAAATTATCGCAATACCCTATCTGTGTCTCGAATAAAAATTGATCGACATAATCTTGATTGCTCTCCGGATACGGAATATCGTCCTTAGAATAAATGAATTCATGCCCGTCAAAATAATCCTCAATGGCTTTTGCTTTATCGTACCAATTCGCTTCATTCCTTGTAAGCCCGGATGCCAATTCATATATCCGGTTTGGCATTCCCTCTGGAAGCTGCGTGTTTTTTTCCATTAATAAATCCATTGATTCGTCAGGTTCCGTTACCTTCCTTAACTCAGCTATATCAAAACTCGGCATATCATAGACTAACTCATACTCTTTCATGGACAGTCGTTCGCCATTATCCTTTTCAGAAATAACTTTGTCCATACCCTCATAATATTTGAAATCCATCCCGTTTTTGCCCTCGATCTTTTTTAAATACGCGGACTGCGGATGAAGGATATGGGAATATGATTCCGTCATGTACACTTTTGCCGTCATTTCTTCTGTCCTCACCACTTCAGGAACGTCGTAAATATCTAAAGATGCCATATCCTGCCCGTTGGAAAAAGTGTGAAAGTCCGTTTCCAGTATCGAAACCCACCCTTTACCGGTATAAATATCCTTGTTCTCGACTTTCCAGTAATGTCCTGCAGTAGCATTATTATAAAAAACGATGGAACCATCCGGCTCTATAGATCCGCCAAGATCCGAATCATCTTCATCATATCCCACACTTTTACGCTTCGAACCACCGTCTTCTTTCCCCGCTTTATCAGAATAAGAGGTAATATAAGGCACCGGGTCCGGCCACTGCGGAGAGAGCTTTGGGGCAGCGAAACCGACAAGGACACTCACAAATATCATGCCGGTCAGCATCAGTATCCACTTATTGGTGGAAACCATCGAAAACTTGATTCGCTCCTGTATCGTAAGTCGCAGCAGGGACAGCAGGCCTAGCATCAAGAACCCGATGATGATGATTCTAATCATTGCCTTATCCCCCACATAGGGAGTGAATGTGTCAAGTACAGATATAAAAATCACCGTTAACATAAAAAAGAAAAAAATGCTTTGCCTTACCATCACCCAGTAATGGATCAAATATGTTACAAGCCACAGAAGGACAAAAAATAGAAACGTTCGAAATGGATTTGTGATCAGCTCCCAATTACCATCATATATAAAACCAAGATTGGCCGTAAAATCCGCTAGGAATCCTTCTTTTAGCCATGAAAATTGAAATAAAGCGCCTTTTGAATGGAGGAACTGCAATGAAATCAATATATAAGCACTAATGAGAATAAACCGGATTGACCAATGAATGCGGAAATAATGCAGTAGCAGGGAATAGAGCAAAAATACGATAAAAATGATGATATTACCTGTATCTGTGAGTTTATCGACAGGCCTCAACCATTCAGTAATCAACAACAGACCAAATACATACATGAGGACGTGCATGAAGCTTTCCAACTTTTCGGTGGTGACATTCATTTCGCCATCACCTCTGATCTGTCAAACTTTAGTTGGCCATGTTCAAAAAAGCTAACCTTTATCCCCCTCGAAACAGCTGCAGAGCTTGACAGCCTTTCCTCATCAGTAAGATCCGCATGTTTCTTCACACATAACATTAATCCCTGATTAGGCCGTAAAGCACTCAATATGTCCACCTTTTCTAAGGTTAAGTCTGAAACGATGAATATCACAGCAGCATTTGCCGGAAGAATTCCCTTCCTGACATTTTCGTTCAAATCGTTTGCCACTCTCGGCTCTTCTTTAACAAGTCGGTAAAAAATCTTTCGTTTCTGGTTATTGCCCGCTGCTGCCGGTATGATTAACCTCGATTCCCTGCTCACATACCCAATTTCCATGCCTTTCTTTAACAGGGCGTGTGCAATGGAAGCGGCCATTTCAATGGTTTCTTCGTATAAATCCGACGGCTTTTCATCAAGCATGATGAATACATCCCGGTTTTTCTGCACTTCGAATTCCTTCGTCATGATTTCACTCGTTCTAGCCGTCGCCTTCCAGTTAATCCATGACAACTGATCGCCTGGCTGATATTCCCTTACCCCGGAGACAACTGAATATTCCCGTTTTGTTTTCTTTGCCGAAACCACTGCACCCTGATTGAACACTCGATCAAGATCACTGTAGGCAAGCTCATGATAACGAGGAAAAACAGTTATTTTCAAAGGTGAACTATATATCGCTTCCTTTTCGACCAGCCCGAAGAAATCCCCAATCCAAAAGCGGATCGATTGAAACCAATGCTCTCCGCGCTGCAAATTTTCCAAGGTATATGACATGCTGAAGGTACGCTTGAATCCCGGAAAGATAATTATTTTCCTTTGGAATCCCCTATCTTCCATCTTCTGAGGCAATTCCTCCTCTACCACCATGAATAATAGGGGCAGCCGATTTTTACGGGTAAACGTCAATGCTATCTCAACAGATTCGCCAGCCTGGCATTCCCTTTTATTGACCTTTCTCTCAACGGTAAAATCATGCAGCGGATAAAACAGCAGGATCAAAGCGTACACAGAAAACGGCAAAAATGAATAAAAAATGAACCAACTGACAAAACCGCCTTGAAACATGGCATAGCAAAAGGAAACGGTCATGAGTAATAAAAGTCCGATCACACTCATATTTCCTCTTAAAATGTTGATGAATTTGCGCATTAGGTCACAGCCCGCTTCACTGGCACTTGTGTTGTCGCGACAATTTCATGAATCACCATTCCAGCATCGAAGCCATCATAATTCGCTTCAGGTTTCAAAATAAGTCGGTGGGAAAATACGAATGGAACTAAATATTGAACATCGTCCGGCAGGACATAGTCCCTGCCCTGGATCAGCGCGTAAGCCTGGGCTGCCTTCATCAATGCTATCGATCCACGCGGGCTCACCCCTAAATAGACCCCTTCATGCGAACGTGTTTGATTCGCCAATTCAACAATGTATCGTTTTATTGTGTCATCCACTATCACCGCTTTTACCTCAGCCTGTAATTCTATCAATTCATCCAAGGTGATGACGGATTCCAGCTCCTCAAGCGGTGCTGTGTATTGAGCTCTATGAAGAACCTCTATCTCTTCTTCCACACCGGGATAGCCCATTTTCATTTTTAATAGGAATCTATCCAATTGAGCCTCCGGAAGCGTATATGTTCCCTCGTACTCGATCGGATTTTGCGTCGCCATTACGAAGAACGGCTTCTCCAATCCTCTTGTGACACCATCAATCGTCACACTTGCCTCTTCCATTGCTTCAAGCAATGCAGACTGAGTTTTCGGCGAGGTCCGGTTAATTTCATCGGCTAAAATAATATGTCCCATTATCGGACCTGGCCTAAAAATGAATTCTTGTTCCTTAGGATTGAAGATCGAAACACCAGTAACATCAGAAGGAAGTAAATCAGGTGTAAACTGAATTCGCTTAAAGCTTGCACCTATTGATTTTGCCAGTGCCCTTACCATGACTGTCTTTCCGACGCCCGGAACATCCTCCAATAAGACATGTCCGCCGGAAAGGAGTGCCACGATGCTTAGTTCCGCTATATCCCGTTTTCCGATAATCACCTTTTCGATATTCCCCAGAACCATTTCCAGTTTTTGATTGACCTGCTTATAAATCATTCTCTACCTCCCGGGATTCACATTATCACTATTTCATACCTTCTCTATATCACGCATTTTACATTAAGCTCCAATTAAACCTTACATTGCAAGTTTACTAGATAATCGGTAAACCATAAACGAATTTGTTTTAAAAAGGTATGTTAAACTGTTGCTAAGTGAATATGAACCAACGATGACGTCCATTTGTTTAATGAAAATGTCATGTCACGCCCTGGACCAAGGATCGGGAAAGCTGTTGAACTCGCAAAAGACTGTTTATCCTGACTTGTTCAAATAACCGATAGGATGCTCCATATCTATATGTTATAACAAGAGGAAGGTACGAGACTCCTGCGGGACCCGCAGGAGCAAGCCGAGGAGGCACCCGGACTGCCCGCGGAAAGCGAGTGCCTGGAGCGGAGATCAAAGTCCAAATTGTACAAGCCATAAAAAAACGGCAGGCAAACTCCAATAGATTATCCACCTTTTCATAATTTCCCTCTCCGGTCTTTAGGGCAATGAAGTCACGCCCCTCTGATCTGTATATTCTTTTTCTGTTTATGCTAAAATGAATGCAATCCACTCATAAGATATAAGAGGTACTGATCATGTATAAAAAATTCTTTATTTTGATCTTCGCAGTCGCCCTTCTTTTAGGGCTTATTAAAACCGTTATGGATATGTAGCAAAAAAGCCCGATTCCTGACTTATGCCAGGAATCGGGCTTTTTTCATTTTCGTTTAACCTCTCCATTCAATTTCCCCATTTTCGGGATAAGGATAAAAAACAAACAAACGACCAAAAGTGCCAAAACGATGCCAAGCAATATCGTCAGGTCAAAATTAAGGGAAGGCTCTGTTTCTTCTTCGCTTCTCGTTCGAACGCCGACCTCCGAGAATAATCCAAGCTGATCTGCTTTTGAAGCGATGGTATTATTTTGATTCCCCGTTACCGGAGACAGAAACAATGAGTCCTCCACCGAGTCAATGACATCATATTTCCCTCTTTCAAAAGTGAGGTCCTTTTGTTCTTCAGGCAGTTTCCGCTTCTGTTCCAACAATCCTTCTTCATGGAAATACTCCGTTTGAATATCAATATCCTTTTCTTGATATTCATTTGGCTCCACCATGGGTTCATCTTCCGCCCCGCCATGAGGTGCATGGCTAAAAAACAGGATGAGCAAGACAGGCATTACGTATTTATTCCACTTCATGGGCCATTGCTCTTCTTTCTGTAAGACGCTTCACTATATATGGAATGATCGTTGCAATAAGCGTCAGCACAATCAAGATGATACTAGCCGGAATGAATGCCGACTGATTTCCGAATTGAATGGACATATATACATCTGCAACCGGGTGGTCTACATTGAAATTAGGCATGATTAAATCCAATAATGGAATGGTAAAGAAACTGATCAGACCAATCACAAGGATAGCACCGACAAACGGCCCAATCGAGAAGGCAAGCCGGGTAAACGCTGAACAGAAGAATAAAAGCAGGACGGTGAAAACGGTCCATTTAATCTCCTGCATATCTCCCAGTGGATAGATCTTCAAACCATACATGCTGATGATTAAACCTACGATCAGATTCAATAAGGCAAACAAGGCCGCATGGACCATCATTGGAATGGTTTCATAATGATGCAGGAAGAAACCGATCAATAACCCAGAAATGAGTATGATGACCAACATGACGATCGGCGGGATATTAACCTTTTCCTGATGCAGGACTTCTCCGCTGATTTGTACGGGATTTGCTAAATATTCGTACACATACCCGTTCTCCTGATCATCGACTAGAGTGTTATTCAAGACACTATAGACGTCCGTCTTTATTTTTACGGTCGAGTCTACATTTTGGGACCAATTATCATTAAGCTGATCGGCCCTTTCCTGTACCGACCCAACTTTCGCTTGCAGGTCTGCTGTATCCTTCGTGACAGTGTCCTGCCGTTCCGCTACAGAATTGACAAGCTCGGAAATGAAGCCGACAGTTGTTGCCGTATTGTCTTGAAGTGATACAAACATTTCTCCATCAAGGTTAACTGGCGGTTCGGCCTCCATTTCAGGAACTTCGATATGATCTGACAAATTGGCAGACACTTCTTGAGCCTTGCCGCTAATTGCCGCTAATTCAGCTAAAGTAGCTTTCTGCCCCGTTTCAACGTTAGCATCATATTCTTTCATATAACCCATAATGGAATCTGAGAACATCCCGAAGTTCTCATTGACTCCTGCTAAACTGGCTTTAACGAGTTTCGCTTCTTCATCTACGTTTCCGGAAACCCCATTTTTCAAGTTTTCCAATTCTTTTATATTGGCTGCAAATACCTTATCTACATTTGCTTCCGTGACTCTTTCAGCCAATTCACCATAAGATGAGAGTGAACCGTAATAGGCAAGGAGGGTAGTTGAATCCCGATTCGTGATAGGATTTTCAAAGGCCTTCACCAGCACCGCTCGCCTTTCTCCCCCCACCTTTTCAAGAAGTGATTGTTCGAGAGTCTTGATTTCTGCGATGGCCTCGTCGATTGTCATGCTTTGGATGTCCTGCAATTTTTGAATATCTTCCTGTGACTTTTTCCATTGATCACCTAAATCCTTGTAATTCGTGCCGAGTTCATTATAATCAGCTTGTAATTGCGTAAACTGCGCCAGCAGTTCATTATATGAATCTACCAGTGTATTAAACTCCGTGATCACTTGATTATAATTTCCCGTTCTGCCGTTTACCGTTCCGCTGAGATTATTGATTTCCGCTTGGAGTTCCGCTGTAAGGATGTTGATTTGTTCAGCAGCTCCTTCACTTCCTTCTGCCGGCACCAAACTTTCAAGTGCCGTGTTAATCCCAGTGATTTGATCCAGCAGTACCTGCAGTGACAGTTCATCAATCGGATCCTTCTTTTCAGGTGCGGCAACCGATTCACCTTTCCCCGTTTCCGTTTCAATATCTTCTATAGGCGTCGTTCCTTCACCAATAACCTCCCCATCACCAGAGCTGCTTGCAAGATTCCCTCTTTGCGCAAGCAAGGTAGACTGAAGGTTATCAAGACCCGCCTCTTCCGATTGTTTCAATTGTTCAATCGAGCTTTGTTGATCTTGAGTGATTTTTGTAATTTGTTCTACTTGTTTATCCTTCATGCTTGTTGAAAATTGTTCCAATTCATTACTGCTTGAATCGAGTTTCTGCTGCATGATTCCAACATTCTCACTAATGCCTTGATCATTAAGACTGTATTTCGTATTCATCCCTTGCTGAATCTCAGGTATTGTTTGGTTCCCCTCATTCAGCACCTTGTCATATGATTGTACACTCTCATTGACAAGCTGCTGATTTTGGGCAGAGGCCTTCTCAAAAAGGATACTTTGAGCTTTTTGATATTCCTCAAAAGAAACAACATCCTTCACAAAGGAAGCCATTTGAGTCTTCGTGTTCCCTATTTCATCCATTGTTTCATTACTTGTTTTGCCAGCATCCTTCGTCTCGGCAAAGACTCCTTCAAGCATGTCCTTATGCTGCTTGATTTCGCCGGCAAGGCTTTCCGAGCTTGGAGTATAAAACTTATACATCGTGTTTTGAAAAGCGATTTCTTTAGCAAGGACATTATCGAACTTCTTACGGATATCCTCAACTGATTGGGAAACATAGCTCCAATACTGTGTTGAAATATGCTTATTCATTTTGCTCTTTGTCTTCTCTAATTCCTTTTGTACCTTTTCCATGTTCTCTGCATTCAAGCTAGGTTGTACCTTGTATTTTATCCCTGCCTTGATAGGCTGTTCATCATCGAATGTATAAATATTCTTTGAAAAATCGGATGGGAAATATATGACTGCATCATACTTTTCATTTGCAAGTCCACTTTCCGCCGTACTCCTATTTACCACAAACCACTCATATTCAGAATCCTTGTCCAGTGTAGTAACAAGCTCTGAGCCCATATAAATGGGATTATTGTTAAATTCAGTGCCATTATCTTCATTTACAATGGCGATTTCACGCGAAGCCGTTTCTGTCTTTTTCATTGGATTTTGGCCAATATAAGAAAAAAACAAGATTGGTAGCGCTAAAATCACCAGTATTTTACCGATTAACAGCATCGGTTTTATTTTTTCAGACACTCTCTTGCACTCTCCTTCTTTCTTCACTTAGTGGAATTTGGATTTTACTCTCCTGGCCATTCAGCACAAAGTATCCGTAACCCGGCTGTATTTCTTCTTCTTTTCTTGAATAAGAGAGGGTATACAAGCTTTGGTCCGATTTTTTAAGAAGCAAAACAGCCTGTCTGACTTGTTTCAGTTCGGTTGTCAACGAATCATATCCCTTGGTGAAGTCGTTGGCATTTCCAGCGACAATCAGACTAAACCCGAGATGGCTGTATTGTTTCATCAAACCGCTGATCCTATCCTGAATCCTGCCGTCGATCGTTTGTTGGATCCTTGAAATGCTATCTATGATAAACATGATTCTTGGGAATTCCAGTTGCTTCATCGGTTTCATTTCCAATGCCGCTAGATAACTTCGTTCACGTTCTTCAAATATTCCAGTGATATGATCGAGCCATTCGGTTATCTGATCTTTTGTTTCCACATAGCGCACCTTCTCCTCTAAGGCATAAGAAGATAGGCCGCGATCAACTCCGTCAAACAAACCAATTTCCCCAATTGTCTGTGTAAGCAATGATTCCAAGAGCACTTTAAGGACATTCGTTTTCCCTTTACGTGACTGCCCTACAACAAGCAGGAATGGATTGGAATTCAACTCCAAGGCAACAGGTGTAACGCTTTCCTCTGAAAGTCCGATTGGAATGGAATCCTTCTTAATGGCTTGTGAGCAGTAACTCTTGAAGCTGCTGGAATCAAGACGTGCCGGTAACATCCGAATCGCCGGCGGTTTGGCCATTTCCTTATATTTAACCTTATGATCTGCCACGGCCTGTTTCATTTCTTCCAAAACGGCTATATCATCCGCTCCATCGGCTGGAAGATAAACCTGCGTGAGATAGGTTTGGTCCTTCTTCACTAACGCCCTTCCCGGAACAGGTTCATTTTCATAAGGGGTTCTTCCCAAAACCGAATATTGTTCCGAACTGTCCATTAAGTAATGGACGACCTTCGTCTTAAGACTATTCATTAACGGCTGGCGAATCGCATTGATTCTTGTTGCCGTTAAAATCATGAATATTCCAAGTGATTGTCCAT
Source organism: Peribacillus sp. NPDC096447 (assembly GCF_044762725.1). Lineage (NCBI taxonomy): Bacteria > Bacillati > Bacillota > Bacilli > Caryophanales > Bacillaceae > Peribacillus > Peribacillus sp. NPDC096447. The sequence continues at coordinate 71,992 of NZ_JBIWEV010000008.1, read as the reverse complement.
CACGTGCAAACTGAACGAATTGCGCTTCCTGGTCCTGCATCTCATCCTTCACTAAGTCAAAATTGTCGACCACGATATAAATAATCGGCAATTTATCTTCCACTAATGCATTATAAAGCTTTATGTTACTAAGCTCCTTTTCTGAAAAAAGCTGCTTACGCCTTTCCATTTCCGCCTTCATGAATAACATGAATTTTTCGATTTTCCTTAGCTCATCAAACCTAAAGTATTCCCCAGTATGAGGCAGCTGGCGCATTGGCAGTAAAGCGCTATTCCCGAAATCAAAAATATAATAATGCAATTCTTCAGGACTGAATTGATCTGCAAAACTAAAGAGAAGTGTCAATACGGTGGTTGACTTGCCGTACCCGGAAGAACCAAAAACCCCAACATTCCCATCTTCAATCCAGTTATAGACATAATTTGTCTGGCTCTGCAATTCGGGCTCATCCTTCATTCCCAGGTGGATTTGATTCCTCGTCAAACTTTTTTCAGCATTTCTCGATAAGCGATCTGAAAGAGGAGGCAGCCATGGGCTTGCCAACTTCTTAATCTCCATTTCTTCCTGTGTCGCCACAATTTGATCCGCCACGGCTTCAATTTCACTAATCTTTTCTTTCCTCTTATTAGTGGTTTGTTCCGTTACATTTGAGATTTGAACAAGACCAAGGTCTGTGACAAGTGCCACTTCATCCTCAGATCCGACCGTATCCTCTAAGTATGGTGCACCGCTCCACGCAGACTGGAACAATTCATAAACCTCGTTATTTCCTACCTGCAAATATCCCCGTCCGGTGACAGTAATATTTGCCGCATCGCTATTTTTAAGAATTTCCTTACTATCATTGGCATCTTGCACTTTCAAGGAAATTTTAAAGCGGGCATTGCTCCAAATCTGGTTATCAATAACACCGCCCGGCTTTTGTGTAGCAAGAATTAAATGAACTCCCAAGCTCCGTCCAATTCGCGCCGTACTCACTAATTCGCGGATGAAATCGGGTTCTTCGTTTTTAAGTTCCGCAAACTCATCTGATATCAAAAATAAATGCGGTAACGGTTCATCTGCTTTGCCTTCTTTGTATAAATCCGTGTAATCGTTGATATGATTGACTTCGTATCGATCAAACATGCGCTGGCGTTTCTTCAATTCGCTATTGATGGAGGCTAGTGCCCTGGCACTGAAGTTCTTGCTGCCCTCAATATTCGTAATGACTCCCAGCAGATGCGGAATCTGTCTGAATGGCTGTGCCATTCCCCCGCCTTTATAATCAATGAGCAAAAAGGCAACTTCATGTGGATGATAATGAACGGCTAATGAAAGGATGTAGGTTTGCAGTAATTCACTTTTCCCCGATCCTGTCGTTCCAGCAACCAAACCATGGGGGCCATGCGCCTTTTCATGCAAATTCAATTCAACCCTATCTGTTTTCCCTTTCAATCCAATGGGAACAGCCAAGGATTTGGAAGACTGATTGGTCCGCCAGTTTTGCCTGATAGGCAGATCTTCCACTTCACGAGCTTTCAATAATTCCAAAAATGATACCGTTTCTGGTATGGAATTGTTCATGCCTTTTTGATGATCAAGTGAACGCAGCGTACGTGCAAAACGCTCATTCCCTTCTTTTGAATGTGCATCAAGTGTAAATGGAGTATGAACAGCCTTCGTTTGCTGGATGAGAATCTCACCCTCAAAATCATTAATATACTTCACTAGCGTATGGACATTTTCCGTCAAACTCTCTTTTGCATCCGCTGCAAAAATCGTCGAGATGCCTAAATCGTCTGTTTTACCTTCTAAATATTCCAATATGACATGCTCCGCAATTAAATTACGGTCCGTGACAATAAAGACAAAGTGGGGAGTGAATTTCACTTTCCCTTTGTTCTCATCCAAATCTCTTTCCCTCAATAGCTGATAAATCGAGGTCAGCAGCTGGTCACGTGACTGCTCATTATATATAAAGCCTTTTGCATAGGCATGCGGCAATTGAAAATGAGGGAGCCATTTCATCCATTCCCATTCCTGGTAATCCTTTTCCGGAAAAATGGCCACAAAGCGAACATCATGATAACTATGAAAAAAGGCCAGTTGCCCAATCAGTTGCTGAAGCTCCCGTTTAACAATCGATTCCTTTCCGACCAGGCCCATCGATCCGCTTGATAAATCGATCGATAAGGGAAGATCATCCAGGTTTTTGTATACATCCACAAGTTCCTGCGACTGCTCAAGTAAATCATCTATATCCCGATTGGACATATCACTGCTATTTACCGACACCTGATAACTTGATGGTATGGTCGCCGTTCCGATTTTAAAGTGCAGAGCATCTTCACTTTCCAAAGTTCGCTCCCATATACGGTCGCTAATACTGTCAGTCAGCAGCTTCATCCTTTCAAAGGAAGGGTAATGATAGAAAAGCACATTCTTTTGTTTTTCAGACAGCTCTTGCAGTTCTTCCCTCTTCTGCTCTAAATACCTTGTATATACACGTTGACGTTTTTCTTCTCTGAGTTTTTGCTTCTTTTTGTCTTTAAAGTATTGTACCGTCGAGGTAACTAAAGTCGTTGTGAACATAACAATCGATATGATGATGAAAATGCCCCGAGGCTGAATGACCGTGATGACCCCCATGACGATTAGCATCATTAAAGGCGGCATAAGGATCAGCCATAACCCTCTATTATTATCTTCCGATTCTTGGCTCGGAAAAGATATCGTCACTTTCTCATCCGGCAATTCGTAGATCATCCTTGGTGTCCGGCGAAATTGTGGATAGTTTTTTTTCATTTCAGAGATTGGCTTCTTCATTTTAGCTAAAGATGTTTCATAGCTCTCGGCACTATGAATCATCAATAAGTCGCCTTCAATCAACCTCAGCACCATATTCGGCCAGCAAATCAGATCACCATTTTGAATGGGAACAGCTTTCGTTACTCTTTCACCATTCAGAAATATCCGGCTATTTTCCTTTGGCATGAGTAGCCACTGCCCTTTATGAAGCACAAAGGAAACCCCAATGCCGGAAACGGGTCCTTCTTTACGGATAGTCGCTCCCGCCTTGGCCGATAAAGTGATTTCTTTCAAGTTGCCTATATAATAGAGGCTTTCTTCCAATTCCCCAGCCGTATAAAAAATATCGACCTTTTCTTCTCCTTCATGAAAGGTGAAGCTCTGGAATGGCTTTAGATCGCCAATCTTCATGTCCTCTCTAAACACCTCATATCCATCAAGTCCTTCAGGTTTATTCAGCTTGATAGGACCATGTTCAAAGGGAATGGAATATATGGTGATCGTATCCTGCTTTGATGACCCAATTGTAATTGGACCGTTATGATTATCCTTGATCGTATAGGATTGGTAGTTTCCCTTAGAATAAATCCATAATAAACTCATTAAATCTCACCTCCGCAAAAGGCCCATTGCTCACTCTTTGCTTTTCTCTTTTTCTTCAGATGATTTATTGGAGGAATCCTTACTTTCCTCTTTCTCACCAGAAGCAGGTTCGTTTTCCGCTTCTTCTTTTACAGCAGGCTTTGCTTCCGTTTCGCCTTTGTCCTCTAAATTCGACTCTGTTGAAGGCTGGTTCTCATCTTGCTGTTCCTCCAATTGCTTTTTCAATTCCTTTAGTTCCTTTTCATATTGGGATAGCTCCGTATCGACTTCTTTAATTTGCGTTTCCTTTTCTTCCCCGGAAAGGTTATCGTCCAACTTAATCTGTTCTTTCAGATTTACGAGTCCATACATAATCAATTCACGATCCTCCATGATTCTCGCCAAATCGATTGCGTCTTCACTCATACCCCTGCCTATATAAATCCAATATAAGAGATACTGGCTATCAGTCTGCAAAGTGATTGCATTTTCTACATTCTTCTTTCTGACACCATCCAAAGGTTCATAAGCGACGTAGGACTTCGCCAGTTCATATTGAACGACATAAGGCATTTTTTTCGGATCGTAGTTCTCCAACCGGTCAATGACTTCACTGTATTTTTGTTTTAAAAAGCTTTCACCGCTTTCTACATATGCCTCCTGCTTAGGTTGGGAGAAGAATAGTGTGTAAATCGTAAACAACAGCAGCGGCACTAGAACGATCACCGTACCCCAAAGTGTATAACGGCCCGTTTTCCATTTCTTTTCAGGGATATGCACAAATGCTTTTTCTTCCTTCTCTAAATCTTCTATCCGATTTTGAATGACCGTGGAAAGTTCATCCCAAGTCCCCGCTGCCAATATGCTTTGTGATTCGCTCGATAGTTTCAGGGTTTTATGGTAAAGCAGATACTCTTCGAATGTATACTGCCCATCCACAAGCGCTGAAATCGTTGCCTTCGTTTCTTTAAATAGCTCATCCTGATTATGCTCATAAGGAGGCAAACTGTCTTTTACGCCATAATGCAGGAAATATGGGGCCAAGCTTGCATCAAAAACGATATTTTCCGGACAAACGACAAGTTGCAGGCGACTCAATTCATGATTCCTGATTTTCTTCAAGATTTGATAAGACGATAACCATCTACTCAAGGGATTTTTATCTTTAGCTTTAGAAAAAACAAAAAAAGAGGCTGGTGGATTTACTCTGATCTGCACCTCGTCCTCTGTCACTTCTATATGTTTCTGGAGAGCATCATCCGCTTCATGAATAAGCTGTAATTCCAATGGGTCTTGCATCGATAATTTTGCCCGTTGGAAAACGAACAAATGCCCATTATCATCCTTCATCATTGCAGCTTCTGTTTTTTTCTCCAGATATGAGGATTTTTTCTCATCCATTTTATGTAACTCCTTTACCCCTGCTAAAGGGCTTTAGACTTTTTTCCTATAAAGAGTCCACACTTGACCCATTAGAGGATCTCTAGGCGGTCCCCCGTCGTAATTCCGCTATCAAGCAGGGTTTCATAACCTGAACATACGAACTCTTTATTCTGGACCCGCACCCAATAGCCTTCTTTAGGTGCACTGGCAATATCCTTTACCTGCCATATGATTTCCACAACCTTTTTGATGGAGCGGTAATTCGACACTTGCAAATCAAATACTTCCCCTGTATACCTGTTTAAATCGATCGTTAGTTGAATATATATGGAAATCACCTCTTTAAAGCAAAAAAGCACCACGATCTTCATAAAGAGTCGCGGCGCTTTTTCCTAGAAATTTCTTTATCTCATTGACCTAATGATTATCCGCGAATTTGACTAGCAATCTGATTATCTGTGTCTTCAAGGATTTGAGCTGATTTATTCAATTGTTGAGAAACTTCATTCAACAAGCGAGCCATATCCATGAATGAAGGCTTTAATTCTTCGTACTGGCCTACGAAAGCCTCACTGGAAGAACCTTCCCAAATACCAGTTAAATGATCTCTCATTCTATCTAAACGACCAATCATATCAGTTACTTGTTGGCTCTCATTATCATATTGTCTGGCTACATCTTTCAGTTCTGAAGGTGTTACGCGAATTTGTGACATAGAAAAAAACTCCTCCTTTTATCTTATATAGTACATTTTAATAGAACCATACATTTTCTGCCATATAAATAACCACAAAGTCGAAAAATGGTAAATTATGATTATGCAAAAAAACCTAAATATGGCATTATGAAAGTCTATGTACCTGTTTTTCCATATTTCAAAACCCATTTTTTAAATAATTTTAAACATTTTACTTTTTTATGGTAAAAAAAGTTCTTTATACCCAATAATTCTGAACCATTATCCAATAATATAGTTTTCACCATTATAATAGTGACTTTAGACTTTCTTTTTAATCAAACGTTTGATTAAAGTTTGAATGCCACTATAATAATTCGGCCTGACTCCGATCTATTTATTCAACAGAAACAGGCCATCTCTTCCCAAAAGTTCTGGAAAAAAAGACAGCCTTTATAATTAATACATGATTCAATGTCATATAACCCGTTCCAAGAAATGTTTCACAAACCGAGCACTTTCCACATTCGTACAGACGCGGATTCTTGGTTCGCCATCCTTTTGACCGATTGTCCTGCCTGTTTCTTCACCCTCGGTCACCACCTTGATGTTCATCCATTCTGCACTCACAAAACTTGAATTAATCGCAACCCCGACTGCAAGCGGATCATGAAGGGCGCAACCGCCCAAACCTGGATGGGAGTTTTCATATGCTTTCATATAATAATCGGTCATTTCCGCTAAAAATTCGGCGCTTTCCTTACCAGTGGCACGCCAATCATCAAGCTTCGATTTCAGAAGATATGTTTGCAGCGTCACATCAAGCCCCACTAAGGTGATTGGCAGTCCTGAAGCAAATACCTGATCAGCTGCTTCAGGATCTGATATTATGTTTGCTTCAGCATAAGGGGTTACATTTCCTGGTACGTTTACGGCACCGCCCATAATAACGACCTCTTTTACTAAGGACATGGTCATTGGGGCTTTTTTAATCGCCAATGCGATGTTAGTCAGTGGTCCAACTGCAATTATCGTGATTTCATGCGGTCGGCTTTGCACTTGATGGATAATGAAATCTACTGCATTTCCTTGTGATGCTTTGATGGATGGTTCAAACCGAAGGGTATTTCCTAACCCGTCTTCCCCATGTACATGCTTGGGATACCTCTTCTTCCTTCCGCGCACCAAAGTTTGGTCAGTACCTTCAAAAACCGGAATGCGCCTATTTAATTTCTCCAAAACGGCAAGCGTATTGCGGGTCGATTCAACAACGGGCACGTTTCCAAAGCAAGTGGTAAATCCGAGCACTTCCAATTCAGGGGAATTTAAAGCATATGCCATTGCCATAGCATCATCAATCCCAGTATCTACATCAAATATGATTGGTTTCAATATTTCCACACCTTCCAAAACACTTATTGAGAGCCTTTTAAAAAATTCATTGCCTCTCTTTTCTCTTTCTTATGTATAAAGAATCACTGTTTTCCAACTGAATTTTAACATTCAACGATAGGCAGTTCCACAGAAAGTTAGGAATAATCATAATTTACAAACAAATGACAATGCCAGTTGGTTCTTGTATCAACCAATAAAAATAGTTGACCGCCCATAAATATCAATGATATAAAAAGTGAAAAGAAGAAGTTGTATCTTAGTAGTGACCTAATTCCTTTTCAACTTGTTCGATGCAATTACGTCTACTCCAAAGGCAGTTATCAATACATGCGTTACGAATATGATATCCAAGGTGGAAAAAGGATGAAAATGTTTAAATTGATTGAAGATGATCCTTCTGCGTATAAAAAAGGAACAAAATTCTTTTTAATATCACATTCAGAATTCATTGGCGTGAAAAGTTATGTATTACTGGCTGAAGATTTGAAAGGAAAGATCGAAGTAACGGAAGAGGAATTGAGGAATAAATTCGTTTCCATCCATTGATCCCCAGCGGCCCATATAAACTAAAAAACGAGGGAATTTCATTTCTGACTGAATATACTAATACTATATGGGGGCTTCTCCTAAGGGATTGGCTCTTTCGCAACTGTTAAGGCAGGAAGCTATGAATACTTATTTTTAATAGTTGACATGGAAAATCTTCAAACGGACATAATGGTCAAAAGAATTTTTAAATCGCCATAGGATAAACCCATTTTATCGCTTCATATTATTTATCCTTAGGTTCAAAAGAATATATCTATTGCTGTAGGGTCTACTAGCGGTCCACTGTTATGGGATGAACTTGTAAGTGATTAATCAGATGTTGATGACGGTTAATGGCCATTAATTTGGAATAGAACAGCAAGTTAAACAAAGCAACAGGGAACGATGTCATTCTAATGCTTGTCATTTATCAATTATTGGATGAAACTTTTAGAATTTGATGAAAAGAAAAGAAAAAAACAACTGTTTTTCCCGTATGTAATCTCCAGTTGTCGATAAAATGCCAAACAAAGAAAAAACGTATATCGATTATAGATTTAAATTTAAACAAGAGATTTAACTACATTTACAAAAAAAAAAGGAAATCTCAAATACCCCTTAAAAGCTCCATTTGGTTAAGCTGTAAGCTGCTTAGCCAAATGGAGCTTTTCTATTGGAAGACGATGGGATTGAACCAATGACTGAAAACTGAATATGTGGAAGGAAAGGACATGTACATTATGGTGAATGTTTTCTTGAAAACTATGATTCTAATGAGCCGGAAATTTTCATCCAGCTCATTTTTGACGAATGCACCATAACAAACCTTATTTAATAGTCTATTTACGGGATAATTTTCATCATTTTCTATCCCACAGCAGGAGAAAACATTGTTCAAGTCCATACCAAATCAGATGAAGTTCTTTCATCAACTATTTGGTATGGCTGTATGGGACTGATTCTAAATACCTCTTTCAAATAAATGCATCTTAGAACCAGAACCGGATATTACCCTTTCCTTCTATTTTTATTGTTTTTTTGATTCACACTATCACCATATAATAATCAAATTTCAATTAAAGAGAGAAGTATTCGCGTATAGCGATGAGGCGCCGCCAGAATGTAAAAATAGGATGTTATCCTCCGGCTTAAAGGTGCCTTTTTGTATTAAATCAATGAGCCCCGCTGCCGCTTTACCCGTATATACCGGATCCAGCAAAATCCCTTCGGTTCTTGCCATAAGCTTGACAGCTTCCACCATTTCAGGTGTAGGCAAAGCATAACCCGGCCCGACATACTCATCAAAACATGTAACGGCCTCACGAGGAATTGAATTTGGAATGCCGATGTGTGCTAAAGTTTCTTTAACTAGCTGATAAACTTTCTCCTCTTGTTCAGCTTTTCCTCTGCTCACGTTTATTCCAATTACTGATATTCCACTTTGGTTTCCATGAAACCCGGCCACCAAACCCGCATGCATTCCTCCACTTCCGCTTACACAAATAACAGCTTTAAAATCAATTCCTTGGTCAAAGGACTGTGCCAAGATCTCCTGGGCGCAAGCAACATATCCCGTTGCACCAATGACATTGGATCCCCCAACCGGAATGATGTAAGGGCTATGTCCATTCTCTGTTACCTCTTTAGCTATTTTCTGCATTTCTTGCATTAAGTCAGTTCCATTAGGCACGACTTTGATTTGTTCAGCGCCCAATAAATGATAGAGAAAATAGTTACCGTTAAAATCTGGTTCAGAATTTGAAAGACCCTCTTCCAACACAAGAATGCACTTCATTTTCTCTTTAACCGCAGCCGCTAATGTTAAACGGCAATGATTTGATTGAATGCCTCCACATGTAATTAACGTATCCGCACCTTTATCCAATGCATTTGCAACAAGGAACTCTAGTTTTCTTGTTTTATTTCCCCCAGCCGTCAGACCAAGTAAATCATCTCGTTTAAGATAAATAGAAGGGCCACCAAGAACTTCGGAAAAATGATGTAATTTCTCAATGGGTGTATCTGTTGGTGTATATCGCTGTCTGGGAAATTGTGCTAAATTCATATTAAAACTCCTTAGATATTTTCTGTTTAAGACTGGCCATATTTACATTAAAGAAAGTAGAATATCAATCTGCTTTCCTTTTCAATTATATATAATTAAATAATAGCCAACGCTTCTATTTCAATAAAAGCATCTTTAGGTAAACGAGCAACTTCAATCGCACTTCTTGCTGGATAATTATCAGAGAAAAACTCTCCATATACATGATTCATCACGGCAAAGTGATTCATATCGCTTAAAAAAACCGTTGTTTTTATTACCTGCTGTAAGCTTGATCCCGCCGCTTCTAAAACCTTCTTAAGATTCTCTAATGACATCCTTGTTTGCTCCTCAATATTATCAGGCATTTCTCCTGTTTCAGGATCAATTGGGAGCTGCCCTGAAGTGTACACTATATTTCCTGCCTTAATACCTTGTGAATAAGGGCCGATAGCCTTTGGGGCTTCTTTTGTTATGATTGCTTCTATTATCATATAAACCACCTCTTTTTTTTTGTAATACTATTAATACGGAATAGAATTTAATTTCCCTTTGAATAAAACGCTTACATTCATCACAAGCCTTCCCTCTTATTCTTTTCGCTCAAAATCACACTCCATCAGAGGAACTATTTTTGTTTTCTTAATGATTTTATAACCAAGCCAGAGAAGCAAGAAAATAGGAAGACCTATATACGTCGCGATAATTTCTGCCCAGCTAATTTGATCTCCATAAAAAAGGGTCTGCCCAAAAATGAAAACCACAAAAAATAACAGCGTGATAAACGGGCCCAGCGGGTACCATTTGGCTTTAAACGGCAATTCATTTAGATCTCTGCCTTGGGCTACATAGGCCTTACGGAAGCGGTAATGACTAACGGCAATCCCGAACCATTTGATAAATCCGGTAAGGGCTGAAGCATTTACCAACCAAATAAAAACTGAACCATTTCCAAAAAGGGAAGCCAAAAAAGAGGCAAGTCCTATAAAAGCAGTTGTACAAAGGGCCCACATGGGAATACCCTTCCTGTTAAGCCGTGCAAAGATTCGTGGTGCCTTTCCTTCTTTCGCCAGTGCCCATAGCATACGTGAAGAAGCATACATTGCTGAATTTGCTGCTGATAAAACAGATGTAAGAAGCACTGCATTCATGACGGAAGCTGCAAATGCCAACCCAGCTCTCTGAAGAACAAGCGTGAAGGGGCTGATAGATACATTTTGAACGCCGGATTTAAGCAGGTTTGGATCCGTATAAGGGATAATCAAACCGATAACAAAAATCGTCAACACGTAGAAAATAAGGATTCGCCAGAAGATTGACCGAATGGCTTTCGGTACGTTTTTCGATGGATTTTCGGTTTCACCGGCTGCCGTCGCAATCACCTCAGTTCCCTGGAATGCAAAGCCCGCGATGAGCACAACACTAAAGATAGATACAAGCCCGCCATGGAAAGGAGCATCTCCTTGGGTAAAGTTACTGAACCCGACCGTATGTCCTCCCATGATTCCAAAAATCATGGCAACCCCAATAACGAGAAATACGATGATCGAGATGACCTTAATACCGGCAAACCAGTATTCACTTTCCCCATATGCCTTGACTGATAAAACATTTAAGATTAGCAACAAACCCAGAAAAAGTGCGCTCCACAAGATAGAAGGTGAGTCCGGAAACCAATACTTCATAATAAGAGTGGAGGCCACCAAATCTGCAGGAACCGTTATCGCGGTTGTATACCAATAGTTCCAACCTAACGCAAAGCCTAACGCGGGATCAATATACTTTGAGGCATAGATGTCAAAAGCCCCCGGGACCGGTAAGAAGGCCGATAGCTCTCCTAAACTATTCATGACAAAATAGACCATGATTCCTACCAGAATATATGCAGCAAGCGCTCCTCCCGGTCCCGCAGTGCTAATCGTCGATCCGCTGGATACAAACAATCCAGTACCAATAGCGCCACCTATAGCCATCATCGTTAAATGTCTGGATTGCAGCTTCCTTTGTAATGATCCTTTTGAATTTCGCTCTTCTAGGGTGTTACTTATCTCTGCTTCTAATTTCCCCATAGTGTATCCCCCTTTTTACTCATAGTTCAAATACTTTGTATGCAAGGCTCATCTGGCTGTTCTTTTGAATAATCTATTTATGATTATTTAGAGAACTTTCAGTAAATTATTAAAATACCTCTACCTTCCGCTTTTGTCCTCACAAAAAACTCAGGCGAGAAATTGATATGAGCACTCTCTCTTTCATTTCGAGTAACTTTAAATGAGTAAAATAGAAATCTTTTAAACGAAGTTAACATAATTGGTATTTTTCCAACTTGCGATAAAGAGTAGACAGGCTAATCTTTAGTTCCCGGGCAATTTGTTCTTTATCATTTCGATATTTTTCAGTCAGAAAATAGTTCTGGATTACTTCTTTTTCATATTCAGAAATCATTTCTTCCAAACTTAACCCTCTACAATCGGCAGAGAGAGGATCATGTTGAAACAGATAGTCAGGTAAATCATGGAATTCGACGATATCTGATTCAGCCATATTGACCATATATTCTACGGCGTTTTCCAACTGACGTATATTCCCCGGCCAATCATAGCGTATAAGCCATTGCTTCAGCATGGGGTCAAGTCTAAGTGGATACCTTTGCATGACCTTACAATGTTTTTGAATGAAATGTTCGAGATACAAAGTGATATCATCACGCCGTTCTCTCAAAGGTTTGGTATGGAGAGGGAGGACATTGAGACGATAATATAAATCTTCGCGAAAGGTACCGTTTCGCACCATTTCCTCTAAGTTTCGGTGAGTGGCTGCAATCACCCGTACATTAATCTCGATTGCTTTTTTTCCACCGATTCTTTCAATCTCTCTTTCTTGTAGAACCCGTAATAACTTTGGCTGCAAGAAAAGCGGCATATCACCAATTTCATCAAGAAAAATGGTTCCTTTATGCGCTAATTCAAATTTCCCCATTTTCCCATTCCGACTCGAGCCGGTAAATGATCCGCCCTCGTAACCAAACAACTCACTTTCCAACAAGCTCTCAGGTATGGCTGCGCAATTTACTGCCACAAATGAATGCATTCGGCGCTTGCTTTCAAAATGAATCGCTTTGGCTAATAATTCCTTTCCCGTACCGCTATCTCCCCTTATCAAAACAGTGGATGGGCTGTTTATAATCCGTCTAGCTTTTTTTATAACATCTTGAAGCCCGGAATCTTTACCAAGAATGTTTTCAAAAGAAATAGCTTTTTGGGGGATCGGTATCTCTTCTTGAATTTTGCAACCCGGTTCTTTATCAGGGTCCAGCATTGCTAATTTATTGACTAACAATGTACTAACATTGCGTAGAAACTGGATCAGATTCTCTGATTCTATAATCATTTTCTCCTTTTGTTCATGGGAAAAACCAATCATGCCGATGACGCCAACTGGTTTGTCTTGCTTTACAATAGGAAACCCGATGGTAGCGAGTTCTTTGCATTGATTTACGAATTTACAACTCCTACACTGCGACTCATCTTTTTTCACATCGTAAACCACTCCCGGCTCCCCTGTTTCCAATATCATTCTGAAAAAGGAGCCTTCCGGAGCCGTTTTGCCAATGAGATCTTTATAGTAGCCAGTTCCGCTAATACGAACGCCCTTTTCATCAAGCACGGTTATATCCAGACCAAGGATTCCTGCTGTGTTCTCAGCGTAATCTTGAATAAACTGCTGCATGCCGATAAAGCCTGCCATATTATCCTCCTCTGCTATTGCGCTTTATGAAATAATAAAATAAATTTATTATAAAATAAATTTCTACGCTTTGCACAAAGAGGAGACAGCTTTTTCAATGCCACCCAGAGCATTTTTCAACATCGAACGTGGACAAGCAATATTGAGCCGCATAAACCCTTCACCTTCCATACCGAAAATCTGCCCTTCATTCATGGCAACCCTTGCTCGGCGCAACATAAATTGATCCATTTCTTCAACTCCCAATTCCCGGCAATCAAGCCATACAAGATATGAGCCTTCAGGCTGGATGACTTTGATTTGCGGGATGTTTTTGCTGAAGTAATTCAGAGTGAACTCCAAATTCTCCTGCAAATATTCAAGGAGCTGATCCAGCCATTCTTCTCCGTGTCGGTAAGCAGCCTCTAACGCAACAACGCCAAATATGTTCGGCGAACCAATAGATAATGTATTCAGTTCTCGATCATACCTATCGCGCAGTTGCTGATTTGGAATAATGATACTTGACGTCTGTACACCCATCAGGTTAAAAGTTTTGCTTGGCGCAATACAGGTAAGAGAATGGTTCGCAAACTCTTCTGATATTGAGGCAAAAGGAATGTGAGTATGGGTCTTATAAACAAAGTCAAAATGAATTTCATCTGCGACAACGAGAATGTTATGCTTCATACAAATCTGTCCCAATCTCGTCAATTCTTCTTTGCTCCATACCCTTCCGATCGGGTTATGAGGACTACACAGAATCAACATTTTTACCGATGAATCTATCTTTGCCTCTAGATCTTCGAAATCTATGGAATAACGCCCATTTTCAAGCTTAAGCGGGTTGTTTACAATTTCACGGCCGTTCGCTTGGACTACACGAGCAAAATGATGGTATACAGGAGGTTGGATAATTATTTTGTCCCCTGTCTGCGTGAAGGACTGAATCGCCAACGATAGGGCTGGAATCACTCCTGGGCTGTGGGTAATCCATTCTTTCTCAATGGACCATCGATGTCTTCTTTTCAGCCAACCAACAATGGATTCCATGTACGAGTCCGGTCTAAGCGTGTAGCCATAAACACCGTGCTCCACACGTTGTTTTAATGCTTCGATGATAGGTTGTGGAGACTGAAAATCCATATCGGCCACCCACATCGGTATAACATCCTTTACGCCAAAATGATTTTCAAGATCATCCCACTTTTCGCAGTCAGTGTTCAGTCGACGGATTTCTTGGTCAAAATTATATTTCATCGAGTATCTCTCCTTCTCATGTTTGCTTGTGTACCTTGCCTCTTTTATATATGCAATTGTCATGCCAACCCATTTCTCTTATAAAATCTCCTTATTTTTATAGAATTCCTTGGTTGAATCCCCTAATACCGCGGTCATTTTTTAAAAACCCTCTCATCATAAGTATTTACACATTTGCAATCATGGTAAAATTTTCGCATGGATGATAAAATTCAAAGATTTCATTTAGCACCTCTAGTGGGTGGCAACTTCTTCTGTTTACTCCATTCTTCATAACCGCCTGCAAGGCTTTGTACTTCTTTAAAACCATGAACTTGTAGTAGGCTTGCAGCGATGGCGGATCTTCCGCCAGTTTTGCAATAAACCAAAATTGGTTTACCATGCGGAATTTTGTGTACCTGTTCCTGCAAATGACCAAGCATCACATGCTTCGCCTGCGGAATATGGCCTTTCTCCCATTCGCCCGTGCTTCGGACATCAAGCACATATATGCTTTCTGTTTGAATTGCGTCATCTATCATGTCCATTGTCACTTCTTCATATTTCATAACACGTGAACCAGATTCGCCAGCCTGCTCAATGATATATGGTTCCATTGTTGCAATGACGCGATCCAATCCAATGGACTGGAGATCATTTATCATATCTGCCACATCAGCATTGCATGCTAGAAGATATATATGCTGGTCATAATCCAACAACCATCCCGCCCAAGTTACAAATGATTTGTTATAAGGGATATTAATTACCCCTCGTATATGCTTGGTGGCAAATTCACTGGCTGGACGCGTATCAATGACAATTCCCTGTTCCGTCCATTCCTGCACAATATCTATTGAAACCTCCATATGATGTGGTGTTGCCATCCTTCGAATTTGCTGCGCTCTCTCTTTATTCAACCGCTTCATCATTGAAAAATAAGGGGGGGCCTCCGGCTGTCCAGCCAACAGCGCTTCTATAAAGCGATCCTCATTATCATATTGCAATGCCCAATTTGTCCGTTTTTCATATCCGATGGTTGACGACGGGATTGCACCTAGCGCTTTTCCACAGGCACTGCCCGCTCCATGCCCTGGCCATACTTGCAGATAGTCTGGAAAGTTTTTAAACTGTTGCAATGACCGAAACATCATGCGTGCCATTTTTTCTGAGGAACCATGTACCCCTACGGCTTTTTCTAATAAGTCGGGACGCCCCACATCACCCACAAATACAAAATCTCCGGTAAATATGCCGAGCGGATCCTTGGTAGATGCACCCCCATCTGTTACGAGCAGCGATATATGTTCAGGTGTGTGTCCTGGTGTATGTACCACCTCAAAATTCATATTTCCAATAGAAAATACATCTCCATTTCTTAGAAAGCAGTGTTCATACCCGGTTGCGTACTCATATTTCCAGTCCGCCCCTCCTTCATCAGACAAATACAATGTGGCCCCAAGCCTTGAAGCTAGCTCCTGTGAACCAGATAAAAAATCCGCGTGGATGTGCGTTTCCGTTACACCCACGATCCGCACACCATGTGCTCTAGCCGTTTTAATATAAGGTTCTATATTACGTGACGGATCAACAATGATCGCTTCGCCAGTAGCCTGACATCCCACAAGGTATGAAGCTTGAGCCAGTTTCTCATCATAAAAATACTTGAGTAGCATAAATCATCCTCCTTTTAAGGGTCTTACTTACTTTTGTTTTGTTATGCCTATCAGAAATGTTATTACATCATACCTTTAAGCATCCCGTTCCAATACATAACGGGAAGCAAGTTTTTCTTCAATACATACATACTGAACCTCTCACGGGATTGATCGATAGGAAAAGTTTCTTGCGGCTTTAAATCATAATTGAATTCAGCCAGTATAAGCCGCCCGTATCCAGTAACAAGTGGACATGATGTATAGCCGTCATATTTATGAACCATTTGTTTGGCACGCATCCGATGAAGTAAATTTTGCACAAGCACGGGCGCTTGTTTGCGAATTGCAGCCCCTGTTTTTGACGTAGGCAAGTTTGTGCAATCCCCTATGCCAAATATATTGTCAAAGTGTTCATGCTGCAGCGTATATTTATCTACATTCAGCCAACCATTACTAGCTGCGAGCGAACTATTCTTGATAATATCCGGGGCGCTCATCGGTGGTACCACATGAATCATGTCATATTGCATATCCACACGCTCTTTTGTGTTCAGATTTTCAAATGTCGCTCGTTTCTTGTCACCATCAATTTCAATGAGATGATGCATAAAACATGTCTCGATTTCTTTTCGTTCAATTATTTTATTTAGTGCCTGTTCATATTTTTTCACATTGAATATGGATGGGCTACCTGAAACAAAAATAACCGAAGATTGCGGGCGAACTCCTGATTTTCTGAAATAATCTTCTGCCAAATACATAATCTTTTGAGGAGCTCCACCGCATTTTACCGGCGTGTTCGGATTGGTAAAAATGGAAGTCCCTCCCTTAAAGTTTCTGATCGCCTCCCAAGTGCTATCAACATAATCATAAGAGTAATTACTACATACCCCATTCTTTCCAATACTCTCTTTTAACCCCTTGATTTCATGCCAGTTAATTTGAATCCCGGCAGCGACAACTAGATATTCGTAGTGCAGTTTCTTTCCGGATGCTGTTACAACAGCATTTTCATCCGGCTGAAATGTGGTAACCGCATCCTGTACCCACACGGCTCCGCTCGGAATAACGGATGCTTCCTCCCTTTGTGTCACAGTTTTGTCAGCTTCGCCAGCTCCCACAAGTGTCCATAATGGCTGATAATAATGTTTCGTCGCAGGGTCAATGATGGCAATGTTTCCGCTCAGAGTGCGAGATTCACGCAGAAGACGGGCTGCAACCGTAATTCCGGCACTGCCCCCTCCTACAATCAAAATTTTGTAATGTGTCTCATTCTTCATATTTGCCATTCTAATCTCCTCATCTCAATTTTATAAAGTAGCTCACCTATCTAACACACCAGCATTAATGATTTGCATGTAAATGGAGACCAACATAACAACACCGGAAAATACATAATGGAGCGTACGCTTCTGTTTGCTTAAGAGCACTGCCAGCCAAGTTCCGACTGTTCCGCCGACAACTCCCCCTCCAACAAATGCGAGCATAATCCCCTAAAGCAAAAAAGTTATATTAAAAGTTATATATTCTTCTCTTCTAGCCCTAAACGCTGTAAAGTTCCTATGCAAAAAATAAGTTGATAAAACCGATGATTTTGAATATATTGCCAATAAATATTGAGTAACTACTAAATATTTATTGGCTTCAGATTGATGCGGGTCTCTGATTAACGTTACAAAGCAGAGCAGCTCTAATTGAGTTTCAGTATTGGATTTGTATGGAGGCGGCACCGAATCTTTTTGGATAGGCGCCCTCCCAATTAAATACTAGTAAATGATTATCTTTTTAATTTTCCACTTTCTTCTACGATTTGATTGAGAAACTGTTCAACCTCTTCCTGGCTTTTTCCGATTTTACTAACAAAGCGATTAAGTTCCTTCCCTTCTTGAAAAGCAATAAAGCTTGGGATTCCATACACATCTAGCTTCTCTAATAGTTCCGGAAAATGGTCTCGATTTACTGCGATCATATCTATTTTTTCTTTATACGCTTCTTCTACAATTGGCATGAATAAATTGGTATTCTGACAGTCTGGGCACCATTCAACATAAAATTTGGCAACAACTGGTTTTGTTGATAAAATTGCCTCGTCAAACTCTTGCTTAGTTTTGATCTCTTTCATAATTACAATCCTCCCTATATTTTGTTCTCAATGTTATACTGATTGTCTCTCCATTACTTGATCCTCTTGCATCAAGATATCTTTCGCAATCCAGAGCAGCCATACAACCACTTCCTGCAGCAGTAATTGCTTGGCCGTATTTATGATCTTGAACATCCCCGCAGGTAAAATACACCAGGAATATTTGTTTGTACCAGGATTCACGATGATATATTCCGTATCGTCCGTAAATTGATCCAGATCCGCCGGGCAAACCAAGTACGAATCCGACAATAGTTCCTGAAACAATGGAGAGGAGCACTTGAATAGTCGTCATTCTCTCTCCTGAGACTCTTACCAACCAAGCTGAATAGTTGGCTATTCAGCTCTCCCTCCTTTCTTGATTTACTCTTATTTATATAAGCAAAAATCATGCCAACTAATTTCCCCTGTAAAACCGCTTGTTTTACACCCCCCACACTTTATAAATTCTCAATTTTGCCACCATTCCTCTTAAAAAGACTTTCTCATCAAGCTTGAAGCCTTCTTAGGAATAGGAACTATTTTTGCACCTGTAATAAAATCAACTTGTATAAAATGGTTCTTTAACATATCGGTTAACAAGAATTTTTATTTTCGCTTCGGTTAACAGAAATAGGATACATAAACAATGTTAATGTGTTACTTCTGATGAAAGAAAAAAATCGCCTTCAATTTATTTAGGCGATTTAACGTTACTGGTATTATAGAATTTAAAACTGGATGTATATACTGCCGTCCTTCAGTTCAGTCCTAAGCCAGGCTCAAAAGAGAGCTTGAAAGGGTCTTACATGAACAGAATTTGCGGCTAACTCTGACGGAAGATTTATTACCGACCTTTACTTCATTTTTTGTTATTTTTCAGCGCAGTTCTTACGCTTCCATACACTACATTTTGTCTTCAAAAAGCATTATTGGGCACCTGCTTTTTGCGTATCACTTGTTAAACCAAATCGCTTACGGAGCTGACGATATGACTAGCCCTCATCCAACTTCAAACAATTGACTTCTCGCATTAATTCTTTGCCCCTTTTTTTGCCATAGAAAAATCCCCTACCAAATAAACTGTTAAGAACATTTTATCATGCTCTCTTTTTTCTCAGTCTACCTGTAGGGGATAATAATTTCCTTTTTTTCTTATTTTAAGTCTTCAATCGAATCAATATCGACGTAATCCGGTACGACCAGACCATTCTTTGTTCCTTTTAAGTTTGGTCCAAGGTTAACCATATCATCTTTATACTTATTATAGTATTCAAGATGTGTCCCCGGTAGCCATGCAGCCACCATTGCGTCTGCACTTCCGTTTGCAACGCCGGCAAACATTGGTCCGACTTCAACTTGACTTAATGTCACGTCATAACCATTTTGCTCCAGAACCTTGCCAATCACATTCGTGCTGGCAATTTCAGTGTCCCATGCAACATAAACCAGTTTGATTTTTTCACCATTTCCTGATTCAGCACCTTTGGTCCATTCGGATACTTTGTCCTGGTTTTCCTTTATCCATTTTTCCGAAGCTTCTGCAGGAGACATCCCTTCAGAAATTTCGACCATTACCTCTTCCATATCTTTTGTTTCCCAGTTGAATTGATCTAGAATTTTATATGCACCTGGTACATCCTGTTCAAGTCCTTTTCTGGCAAGCGAATTGATATTTTCAGCCCCGCCGAAGGACTCATTAGGATCTTCGAGATATTTCAAGTCATATTTCGAGAACATCCAATGCGGCGACCATCCAGTAACAATGATCGGTTCTTTTTTATCAATCGCTTTTTTCAATTCAGCAACCATTGCCGCCGAAGACCCTTCAACCAACTTCCAATCATCCAGCTTATAATCATCTATAGCCGTATTAGTCAACTTCATCAATCCTGCTCCAGGTTCAATTCCGATGATTTCATAATTTGCTTTGGCAGCAAAACTATTTTTATCCCCGTTCACAGCCGTATCTTTTGTAAATGCACTGAATAGTGCAGTACCCACAACTAGTAAGGCAAGTATTGTAAAAATGATTTTCCTGCTAACGATATGTTCGTAAGCTGGTTTACGAAGGTTTTGCGTAATACGATCGAGAATGATTGCAATGATTACGATGGATAATCCTGCTTCAAATCCTTGTCCCACATTAATTTGGCTGACAGCCCTGTAGACATCCGCCCCAAGTCCGGGTGCTCCAACCAATGAGGCTGTAACAACCATGGATAGTGCCAGCATGATGCTTTGGTTGACTCCTGCCATAATCGTTGGAGTAGCCAATGGTATTTGTACCTTGAATAACTTTTGGCTGCTGGTTGAACCAAAGGCATCCGATGCTTCGATCAGATCATTAGGCACTTCTTGAATCCCAAGATTGGTCATACGGATTGTCGGTGCGATTGCGAAAATGAATGACGCAATGATCCCCGGCACTACCCCTATTCCAAAGAATAAGATCGAAGGAATCAAATAAACGAATGCAGGCATTGTTTGCATGAAGTCCAAGATCGGGGTAACGATCTTACGCACCGTGTTATTTTGGGCACACCATATTCCGATCGGTATCCCGATCACTATCGTTAAGACTCCTGACAATATAACGATTGCCAGTGTTTGGATGCTTGATTCCCAATAACCAAGATTATCGATCAATAGTAAGCTGATGAATGTAAATATCCCCAAGGGCCACCTGCTTGTATAGGTAACCAGAAGGGTTAGGACTATAATTAACACGATGGAAGGTCCAGCACTCATTACATCGACCAGGATATCCAGTAGTCCCTCGATCACATTCGTAATAAGTGTAAATAATCCAGCAAATACAATGGTAATCCAATCCACTAAAGAATCAACCCATGCTCCTAGTGGGATTTTCGGCATATTCATTGAATTATTCACTCTCCATTTCATTCAAGGAATCTTTATTTCCGGCCAAAGCACCGATAACGGCACCGCGAAGAAGAATTCCTTTAATTCTGTTCTGATCATCGATGACTGAGATTGGCAAGCTTGAAGTCGCCATCACATCCATGAGGTTTCCAAGTAATTCATCCTCTTTTACAGTTGGGATATCGGTTGTCATCACTTCAGAGATCGATTGGTTATTGCTCATTGCCTGACGTGCCTGTTCAGCAGTCACGGCCCCCAATAACTTCTGCTTCCTATCCACAACGAAAATGCTGGAATACCCTTGTTTGCGCATGATTTCCAAGGCAACCCTCGGGCCTCTGTCCACCGCGATCTTCTCTGGGCGTATCATCACATGAGACGCTGTCAATACTTTTGATAGATCAACATCTTCCACAAACTTCTCTACGAATTCATTGGCTGGATTCATCATGATTTGTTCAGGGGTACCCAATTGAATTACACTTCCATCTTTCATAAGGGCAATTCTATCCCCGATTCTTAATGCTTCATCAAGATCATGGGTAATGAAAATGATCGTTTTTTTGTACTGATCTTGGATTTGAATCAGTTCATCCTGCATATCCTTACGAATTAATGGATCGAGGGCACTGAAGGCTTCATCCATCAGTAGAATATCCGTATCACTGGCGAGTGCCCGGGCTAACCCAACCCTTTGCTGCATACCGCCGCTAAGCTGTGATGGCATCTGATTTTCGTAGCCTTTCAATCCAACGGCCTCAAGAGCCTTCATCGCATTTTCATGACGTTTTGCCGGATCCACTTTTTGAATTTCGAGCCCGAATTCAGCGTTTTCCAATATCGTTTTATGCGGAAATAAAGCAAAGTTCTGAAAGACCATGCTTATTTTCTTTTGTCTGACTTCCCTTAACCGGGCCGCGTTCATCTTCACGATATCTTCATCATCAATTAAGATTTCACCCAAAGTGGGATCGATCAAACGATTGAACATGCGGATCAAAGTGGATTTCCCGCTTCCTGATAGGCCCATGATGACAAAAATCTCGCCGGGATAAATCTCGAAATTAACATTATTCACTCCGACCGTTTGTCCCGTTTCTTTCAAGATTTCTTTTTTCGTTTTGCCTTGCTTCAATAAGTCTGTTGCTGCTTTTGGAGATTTGCCAAAAATTTTCGAGACATTTCTGACTTCTACATACGGCTTCATCAAGTCACCTCATTCTAATAGTTGCCCATATGATATTCAGTTTTGCTGAATTCCCCCGTTTTATGCGAGTGATGATTATTAATGCACAAGTACCTTGAAATAACCGAAAATCTACCCCAATACTTTTTCTTCAAAAAAAGCGAAAGTGACACTTATTCAGTGGCACAGGGCATAACGTGCATAGAAAAATAATCTATATTTATTATTCCCAAGAAGTAATTCTTTACTTGGATTATATTATGTGTGATTAATTGAGCATTTCAGATAGGGAAAAAGAGGTGCAATCACAACTGAGGAAACAAGCAGGCACAACATATACCAACTGTAATATAAACGATTTCCACTTAGAGTTTTGTCCAGATGGACTTACGACTACCCTCTAAAGTACTTCATTTCCTTAACCAGGTGGAATGATACTTGCAGTGCAGTATAACACCAAAACGCATAGAAATATGATTATGGGATTCCCAATGTGTCTAATTTGAGCTTGCAGGGAAAAGAGGTGCAATACAACTGAGGAAACTAACAGGCACAGCATATACCAACTGAAATATAATGGTTTTTTTATTTTAGAGTTTTGTTCAGTCCCAGCACACGGAATGAACCTGTATCTCTAAAGTACTTAATTACCTTAACAAAGAATGAATATAAGTTCAAATGATGTGGAACGGAATTCTTGCCTAAAAAGCCCATTTACGCCACCGATTCTAAAGGTTCCGAAAGACTCTAAAAACCTTGATGTACCAACACTTTGGCTCCCTATAATCATAAACGCCCATCATCCGCCACAAATTTTTTCAGTTTTTTTTAATTTCAAAATGATCCATAAAACGGAAAAAGCGATTTTCAGTCAAAAATAACGGGCAATCTATACTTTTTTTATAGGTTATGTTTTATGCAGACATCCATGGAAATGTGTCACATATACAGAAAAAAACCTTGAAACAACTATTTCATTTCAAGGTCTATCGATACATATTAATTGGCATTCCTATGTTCATCAAAATCAATTTTGCAATCCTTTAGCGGAACTACTTTGGTTTTCTTAATGAACTTATATCCAAGCCACATTACCAGAAAGAATGGGATGCCAAGATAGGCAGCGAACACACTGGCCCAGTTAATTTCATCGCCGATAAAGGCCTGATAGTTTTGCGCAGCTAAAACGAAAAAACAAAGAGCGAAGGAAAATATCGGTCCGAAAGGAAACCATTTTGACTTATAGGGAAGATCGTCCAGTGAATACCCTTGAGCAATATAAGCTTTTCTAAACCGGTAATGGCTCGCCGCTATACCCAGCCAAAATATAAATCCAGTGACTCCAACCGCATTCATTAGCCAAATATAAATAACTCCATCACCGAAAACGGAAGCAAAAAAGGCCAGCATCCCTACAAGTGACGTGATTACCAGTCCCCAAATGGGAACGCCGCGCTTGTTAAGCTTCGCAAAAATACGCGGTGCCAGCCCTTCTTTTGCCATTGAGTACAACATTCGGCTCGTCACGTAAAGACTCGAATTTCCAGCGGATAATACGGCTGTCAAAATGATGGCATTCATCACGGAAGCAGCGAATGCCAGTCCCACTTTTTCAAACACCATCGTAAATGGGCTAACCATGATCGTGTGTCCTTGCAGACTGCCATTCGTATAAGGAACGATCAGTCCAATAACAAGTATGGCCAGGATGTAAAAGAGGAAGATTCTCCAAAAAATGCTGCGAACTGCACGAGGTACATTTTTTGCCGGGTCTTCACTTTCACCGGCTGCAACACCGACTATTTCTGTACCTTGAAAAGAAAATCCAGCAGCAATGAAAATACCCAATGTAGCCAAAAAGCCACCGGCAAACGGAGCGTCACCAACTGTGAAGTTTTTAAAACCAATCGCCTCACCGTTCATAATCCCGAATATCATCAATATTCCGACAACGATAAAAATGATGATGGTTGCCACTTTAATGAGGGAAAACCAATATTCCCCTTCGCCATACCCTTTAACGGATACGTAATTCAATAAGAATATCAAAACTAAAAACAAAGAACTCCATAAAAAAGACGAGCTGTCAGGAAACCAAAACTTCATTACCATCGTTGCGGCAGATAGTTCCGCGGCAAGTGTCATCGCCCAAGTGAACCAATAGTTCCAACCAAGCGCAAACCCTAATGCCGGGTCGATGAAACGCGTAGCATAGGTACTGAAAGCTCCGCTGACTGGCATAAATGATGCCAGTTCCCCGAGGCTTGTCATGATAAAATAAACCATTATACCTATTACTGCGTAAGCGACCAAAGCACCGCCAGGTCCTGCAGAGTGAATGGCCGGCCCGCTCCCGAGAAACAGCCCTGTACCAATTGCACCGCCTAGGGATATCATCGTAAGGTGGCGCGCTTTCAGCTTCCTTTGTAAAGTATTTGACGGCTGGTTTTTTTCATTTATGACAGGTGGTTGCAATTGCCGATTTTCCAAATTAGATTCCCCTCCAAAAATGCATTTTTAATCTAGCATGAATAGGTAAAGCCGATCATTCCATCAATAGTCATTTCCTGCATTTATTACTATATCAAGGTCATTTTCTCTAATGCTGAGACCTTTTTGGATTTCTGGGATCTATGTAGCATTTACATAACGATGTTAGGCTTAAAACCCAGGTCAAAGGGCTATAAGCCTAACGTTCATTCGGATATTCCGCACTTCATATTATGTTGTAGGTAAACTTCTATGAATAAATGAATTCCAATCGATTTGATGTAACCAGCTTGCCGTTGCTTCAATATCTTTAGAAAAGATACGATCTTGTGTAATGCTTGGAATGAGCTTTCTTGCTTCCGTATAAAACTCTTTTGTAAACGGAGCCATCTTTTCTGTTCCGCGGTATTCCACCGCCTGTAAGGCACAAATAAGCTCAATCGCCAAAACCCGGCGTACGTTCTGAATGATTTGATGTGCGTGTCGGGACCCAATCGTTCCCATGCTTACATGATCTTCCTGGTTTGCAGAAGATGGAATGGAATCAACACTTGCAGGATGTGCGAGTGTTTTATTCTCAGAAACTAGTGAAGCAGCACAATATTGCATGATCATCGCTCCCGACTGCAAGCCAGGTGACGGACTTAAGAATGGCGGTAAATCATTCAGCTGAGGATTGACGAGTCGCTCAATTCGGCGCTCTGAAATGTTCGCAAGCTCGGCTACAGCAATTTTCATGAAGTCCATCGCAAATGCAATCGGCTGGCCATGGAAGTTCCCCCCTGAAATAACCTTTTCCCCATCGTCAAAAATAAGCGGATTATCCGTCGCAGCATTCATTTCGATTTCCAGTTTTTCTTTTACATAATCAAGTGTTTGCCATGATGCCCCATGCACTTGCGGAATGCAGCGGAGCGAATAAGCATCCTGTACCCGCAGTTCTCCTTGCTTGGTGATGAGCTGGCTGCCGCTGATCATGCGACGAATCCGTTCCGCGACCTCTGTTTGCTGGCGGTAGCCTCGTGCTAGATGAACATCGGCATCAAAGGCATCTTCTATGCCGCGTAAACCTTCTAACGTCAGTGAAGCGATCGCTTCAGTTTGATGGGCCAGCTGTTCGGCTTCAATGTAATTGACGAGGCCCATCCCAGTCATGGCCTGTGTTCCGTTAATTAATGCAAGACCTTCTTTTGCTTTAAGTGTCAGAGGAAGAATCCCTTCTTTCGATAAAGCTACGATGGCCTCCATTCGCTCTCCTTTATAAAACACTTCCCCTTCTCCCATTAATACTAGCGCCAAATGGGAAAGCGGCGCCAAGTCCCCGCTTGCTCCAAGAGAACCTTGCTGAGGGATGACCGGATGGATATGGGCATTCAAAAGATCGATCAAACGTTCAATGACGACAGGACGCACGCCGGAAAACCCTTTTAATAGCGCATTGGCACGGAGAAGGACCATAGCTCTCGAAACGACCTCAGGAAACGGCTCCCCGACTCCGCAAGCATGGGAATGAATCAAATTCCACTGTAGCTGCTCTGCGTCCTCTGCATCAATCAATACATCGCTGAATTTTCCAAAACCTGTTGTGATGCCATAGATGACTTTCTTTTGTTTCACAATATTTTCAACCGCTTCCCGGCTCTTTTCAACTTTCTTGACACTCTCGGCAGAAGCCGTGACAAATGCCTCCCCATACAACACTTTTTTCGCTTCTTCAATCGTTAAAGTTTGACCCGTTAACATAATCATTTCCTGCACCCCTATTCTTTTTTTAAACACACAAAAGGAGGCCATATTGACAGACTTATCCAGTCTTTCAATACAGCCCCCTATTTCACTAAAATAACTATAGGCTTTTAATTATTTAAATGTGGTTAATTCCCAAGCCAACGGCTTCATGTTCAAATCCCCGAACCGGTGCTCCAATCGTTCCATACACGGCGACAGCAATCCATTCACCTTCGTCCCCGCTTTTAAACGGCCTGCCCCGAACGATTGCAAACCGAAGGCCCGCAGTCCTCAAAAGGCCGCCAAGCTCGACTTGGCCGCGTGTCACTCCTTGGAGTGCTTCGATGATCGCATGATACAACGCATGCATTTCACGATACATATCGGGATTAACTAATCCAAGTCTTTTCGCTGATGTCTCAATGGCCGCAACTATTTTCTGCAGCTCCATTGAACCGACTTTACCTTTTCCATAAAGCCAATCCATCCGCTTTAGATCATTTGTCAATATGACTTCTTCCTCTTCGTCCGCAAACGCGTACATGATTGCATGGCGCCCGATTCTTCTGTCGAATTCCTTTGTCATGCAGGTACCTCTTTTACAATTTTCTAAATACACTAATAACTAAGTATCATTGTAAGCGGATACAAGCTGTTCGGTCAATATATTTTTTAAAATAGTTCTTTTAGGGGATTAATCATCACTCCCGAAAGCCGCTTTCTGTCCGTACAGTTCTCCATCAATATTCTTTGAAAACTGCAAAAAAGCCCATCTCATAAACGTCCTGAAAATGGGCGAAACTTTTTACACTTCTTCATATTGATTAAATGTTTTTCACGAGTAAATAGATAAAATACGGCGCTCCTAAAATCGAAACGATAATCCCCACTGGCAATTCCATTGGGGTCATGATGACCCTACCTAAAGTATCGGCAGATAACAGCAATAAGGAACCTAGGATTGCAGTAAGTGGCAGTAGTTTTGCATGTCTTGCCCCCACTAATCTCCTGGCTATATTCGATGCATTCAGGCCTAAAAACGTAATGCCTCCGCTCCACCAAAACGCATACACCTGCCAATGCGACTGAAATCAGCAATAAAAGCCTGCGTACCTTTTCTATCTGTACACCATCTCCAATGGCAATCGAGTCACCCAAGCGCAAAACATCCAATACTTTAGATTTATAAATCCGCTAAAGGTATCAATACGACCAACCAAGGTAATAACGCCCATACAAAAGTCCAATTCGTCCCCCAGATCGTCCCGGATAACCAGATTAATGCCTTCATGAAATTGTTCGGTTCCATTTTCATCTGAAAGATGACCAGGCCAGCACCGAATGCTGCATTAATTCCTATGCCTACCAATAAAAGGCCTCCCGACATTAATGGGAGGCCTTAAACTTTATGGGAAAATATACATTCACTCATTCGTTTCCAATGCTTCATAAATAGCAGTTACAACACTTCCATAGCTTCCTGTTTTGAAAAGGTCGCCAAAGAACTGATTGGAATTGGCTACAGGGTTAACGAGCGGAGAGTGTTTTTTATTTGTAAGCAAAACAATCCCTAAATCCATTTCCGGATCAATGATCGTGACCGTACCAGTCCATCCAGTATGACCGTAGGCACTGTCGCTTGCATGAGGACTGAACATCCACTCCATGCTTGCATCGCCATTTCGTCTCCACCCAAGCCCATATGTAGGATTCATCTCGGAAGGTGCGACGAATTCATCGATGGTTTCTTGATCAAACAAAGTATGTTTACCGTATCCCCCGCCATTAAGCATCACCTGCAGAAGGACAGCCATATCTTCCGTATTGGAGAAAAGACCGGCATGCCCTGAAACGCCTCCCATCGAATAAAAGGCTTTTTCATCATGTACTTCCCCTTGAAGTGTGTATGTGCGAATGTTAGGGAAGTCTATCACGCCATCCCGGGTGTTGCCAAGCAATTCAGTTGCGGCAAAATCCTTTGGCTTAAAGCCCTTTTGAAGAGGGTTGAACTTTGTATTTTTCAAACCAAGCGGCTTGTACAATTCATTTTCAACATAGGCATCAAGCTGCTGACCCGTTATTTCTTCAACAATGGCACCAAGCAGCATATAATCGACATCACTGTATACATTCTGTGTTCCAGGTTCATATGTGAGCGGTGTTTTGGAAATGAACTCGATGGTCTTGTCCCGCTCCTGGGAATAAAGTTCTTTCGAAACCTTTGGATTATGGTATTGCGGATCGGGTCTAAAACCTGCTGTATGATGAAGAACATCTATGATCCTCAGGTTATCCTTTCCTTTGATCACATCCTCCTCCGTGTCTTTGAATTCAGGAATGTATTGCCGGACTCTTGCCTGGATATTCAGCTTGCCTTCGCTGACTAATTTCTGAATGGCAAAATTGGTTGCATACATCTTCGTGTTTGAAGCAAGGTCAAACAACGTGTCGCTTTCCATTTTTCGAAACTTCTTTAGAGGTGTATGTTCATCATATTTCTGTTTGTACCCGTAGCTTTCATTTTTAACGATTTTTCCATCCTTTATGACAATCAGGGCTGCACCAGGAAAACCGGCTGCCACTTCCATTTCAATAAGCTGATCCACCTTTTCCAGCTTTTCAGACGAAAAGCCCGCTTCTTCCGGTTTTTTTGCTTTCTTTAATATTGGATACTGGCTGGCAGTCTCCTTACTCACAGCGGCTTCATGATTTGAATTTTCATTAGCAAAAGACACGGATGGTGCTAATAAGGAAAGTACCAGAATTGAACTCAGTGTGCAGCTTGTCCATATATTCATCATTTTCCACCCCTTTGAAATCACTTTAGAAAATAAAGAACAACTTTACCGAAAGATAATAATCTCATTCATTCCGTTCTTTTTTCACAAGGCATCACAATCCGATAAAGCGCTAATCGTGTATGTTCCGGTTGCGATTGGGCTATCTTATTCTCAAGTTGATAAATGCGGATATTTCCCAAAAGCGGATAATATTTACAAATAATTCTCAATTTTCAGTATATGTTATTTCGAGCATCATTTCAATTTGATATTGATATTTTTAAAATTATATTTCAAATCGTGAGCATAAGTCATCCTCAGTTCAAAGAAGAAAAACCAATGTTTATTAAAGCTCACTATAATCAATGAATCATTCGGATAAGTCGATGATATCAAAATCACTTTCCCGCTTAGCTAATGCAAAGTATAAATGATGGCAAATACGGCTAATGGCTTTTTAACTTCATTGCATAAGAAACATAGAAGATATAAATACTATTTGAGAAATAAAGGAATTTTGGCTGCTAACTGAGACAAGTATAGGGTGATGAAAATGTGGAAAACGATTGTTTCCTACCTTCCAGAATGGCAGGTTTTTATACAAGCTTTCATTGTGTTTGTTATTCCGTATTTAATCTCCAAATTGTTTAATCGGCTTCGCAACTCAAAGGATGAGTGATGAAAATGAAAGAGTGGATATCAAAGATCGGTAAAAAAGGAAAAGGTACCGATAAAGACAAACAACAAGCAAATACCTCCCAAGATACAACGTATCAGTTTACAGATAATTTTAATTTAAATCTAGAAATGGTTAGGCAAGAAATTGGCCATAATTGGGATGTTCATTTTCGGGAATTTAATCTAGGGCGTACCGGTATACGGTCAGTTATCATTTTTGTGGATGGACTATCGGATAAAGATCTTATTGATAAACATATTATGCCATCATTGATGGTTGATTTTTCAGCAGAATATAAACAGGACCTTCCCTACCTCAAAGGAAGCATTTCAAAAGAATTTATAAAAAATGAAGTGTTATCCATTAGTGAAATTGAAGCTGTTCGTTCCATTAAAGAGTTAGCATCTAAAGTGCTCACAGGTTCTACCGCCCTTTTAATTGATGGATCATTGGATTCGCTGATCCTTGGAACTACAAAACTTAAAACAAGGACGATTGAAGAGCCGGTATCAGAGGCATTAGTCAGAGGTCCACGGGTCGGTTTCACTGAATCATTGAGTGACAATACCTCTTTTTTAAGAGGTAGCGGTGAAAATGAGAATTTATCGTTAGTAAAATTCCAAGTAGGAAAGCGTTCGAAAAAAGACTTGGTAGTCGCATACATAAAAGATATTGTTGATCCCGAATTAGTTCAAGAGGTGGAAAATCGAATTAAGAGAATTGATATTGATAGTGTGCCGGAATCGGGTTATGTAGAGCAACTTATCGAAGATAATTACCTAAGTCCTTTTCCACAGGTACAGAATACAGAGCGCCCTGATCGCGTGATCGCTGCGTTGATGGAAGGCCGAGTGGCCATCTTATTAGACGGGACGCCATTCGCTTTGATCGTTCCAGTTACATTAAGCATGATGTTGCAGTCACCGGAAGATTATTATGAAAGGTGGATTCCTGGCACATTCATACGTATGCTTCGTTACCTCGCAGCTATTCTGGCTCTCTTTACACCGTCTTTGTATATAGCTTTCATCTCATTTCATTCAGGGTTGATTCCGACCAAACTGGCCATCTCCATTATAGGAACCAGGTCCGGGGTTCCGTTTCCGGCACTTATCGAAGCATTATTCATGGAAATAGCCATCGAAATTTTGCGGGAAGCAGGACTGAGATTGCCTAAGCCAATCGGTCCCGCAATGGGTATCGTCGGCGGTTTAATCATTGGGGAAGCTGCTGTACAGGCAGGGATTGTTAGCCCTGTTTTGGTGATTGTAGTAGCCTTAACCGCCATTTCATCATTTTCCATTCCGCACTATAGTATTGGGATTACATTACGGATTCTGCGTTTTCCAGCTATGATTTGTGCTGCCACATTTGGATTATACGGGGTCATTCTCTTTTTTCTTTTAATGGCCAGCCATTTAGTTAAATTAAAAAGCTTTGGTGTACCCTATTTGAGTCCAGCCGTTCCTTATCGCTTAAGTGAATGGAAAGACCTGATGGTCCGCATGCCGCTTATGATGATGAAACGCCGTCCAAAGATGATGCATACAAAAAACCCCATGCGTAAAGGATAACCTATCGGTGAAAGGGTGGTTAAAGAATGATTCTTAGTCCGAAAGACAAAATTACAACTCCTCAAGCAGCTGTCATTGTCATCAACTTCATACTTGGTACAGGATTACTCACCCTACCCAGATCATCTGCGGAAAAGGTACAAACACCAGATGTATGGTTAAGCGTTATTTTAGGCGGAGTTATCGCGATAATCGCGGGGGTGATCATGGTCAAATTAAGCCAACGGTTTCCCGAAAAAACCTTTTATCAATACATCAATGATATTGTTGGAAAATGGGTGGGTGGGTTACTCAGTTTAGTTATAATCTGTTATTTCCTTACGACATCCGGATTTCAGCTCCGTTCTATGGCCGAGGTTATAAGGTATTTACTTCTTGAAGGTACGCCTAACTGGGCAATTATGATGATTTTCATGTGGGTGGGCCTCTATCTGATCATCGGCGGCATTAACCCGATTGCCCGTCTTTTTGAAATTATATTACCTTTGACAGTTATCCTTTTTTTGGTTGTTGCTTTCATGAGCTTTAAAATATTCGAGATCGATAATCTGCGTCCGGTATTAGGAGAAGGAGTTATCCCTGTACTTAAAGGAGTAAAAACAACGGCTCTCGCTTTTACAGGGTCTGAAATCATGTTAGTGCTTATTCCGTTTATGAACTCGCCAAAAAAAGCAGTAAAAGCCGTTCTTGTTGGAGTTTCCATTCCATTGATTTTTTACGTGATAACGGTCGTTATGGTTATCGGGGCATTATCTATTGATGGAGTGGTCACGAGAACATGGCCGACACTTGATCTTATCCGAAGTTTTGAAATCGCCGGGTTGATCTTTGAACGGTTTGAATCTTTATTGCTCGTAGTTTGGATCATGCAAATATTTGCCACGTTTTCAATCACCTACTATGCAGCTGCTTTAGGGCTGGCACAACTTTCGAAAAAGAGCATTCACCCATTCATGTTTGGCTTGCTTCCAATTCTCTACATCATTGCCATGCTTCCAAAAAATATCAATGACCTATTTAAGCAAGGAGATTTCGTCGGCAATATTGCATTGTTTTTATTTGGTTTACTCCCGCTTCTTCTGCTTATTATCTCAAGAGTAAAGGGAGGAAAATATGAAACAAACACATAAAAATATACGGCCTCTCTTCGTTTCCCTCTCCGTTCTTTTGTTCTTATCCCTTACAGGATGCTGGAGCAGTCATGAAATTGAAGAGCAAAGTTTAGGTATAGCTATGGCATTCGATAAAGGCAAGAAGTCCTTCATTGAGAAAGAGTTATATGAACAAGGGGAGGGATATTTGAGAAAAGACCTGATTACTTCAACCTATCAACTTATCACTCCACAAGTAGCAAGTTCAACAACGAAACAAGCCGGGCCACAACAAAAATCTTATCTGAATATTACTGAAACGGGAGATTCTATCCTTCAGATGACTCGTGAATTATCATTGAGAAGCGAACAACCTTTAACTGCTCACCATATGAAAGTGATTGTTATCAGTGATAAGCTTGCAAAATCACAGGGTTTGGAAAAATTACTTGATCTTAATTTTCGGGATAATGACTTTAGACCAAGCTGTATTGTGCTCATCAGTAATGGAAGAGCAAGCAATACACTGGAAACAAAGAAAGCAGGAGAAATTCCAGCGTTTCGTCTGGTTGGCATTGTAGAAAATGCCTTTCGAACAACGAGAATTTTACCTCCTATGTCACTTATTAAAATAGAGAGCAAGCTCAATTCAGAATCAAGTTTTCTTTTGCAAAATGTACTATCAGTGAAAGGGGAAGTCAAATTTGCCGGAGCTGCCGTAATCAAAGGAAAGACACACAAAATGACTGGTACTTTGAATGAAGAGGAACTGGAGGGCGTAACTTGGATAACAGGCAAGGGAAAAGGCGGTGTGGTAAAAAGCTTTGATAAAGAAACCGGCCAACTGATCGTGTATGAGATAGATTCCATGAAAAGCACTATCATACCACGAGTTAAAGGAGACAGCATCTCTTTTGATGTAAACATAGAATCAGTGGGAAGACTGTCTGAAAACTGGGTAGTTCCAGGAGATACTTTTAAAAATGAATTTCTCAAAAAAGCAGAAAAATCTTCTGAAAAAGAAGTGAAACGCCTGGTGGGGAATGTTTTAGAAAAAATGCAAAAAGAATACAAAGTGGACGTCGCTGGTTTTGGAAATCGCTTGAGAATTGAGCACCCCAAAGTATGGAATAAGGTCAAAAAGGATTGGGACCAAACATTTAGTGAAACTCCGATCAACTACGATGTAAAAATAACTATTAATGATTATGGAACATCAGGAGGATCAAAGAAGTGAATCCTCAGGATAAACACCTAGAGCCCCCAGGCATTAAAAGCTGAAAATGAAAACTTTTTCTTAAACATATAAAATGCCACGGGAAGCTATTAAACGTCAAATGCGATGAGCATGAAAAGGCCTCCCACAGTAAACTGCGGGAGGCCTTTTGATTTTCCATCGAAAGATCAGCTTAATTCCACTTTAGTAATTTCACTTAAATAATCCCCACTTATAATCGAGCCTTCATCTGCAACAACATATTCGATAACAGTCGGGCTTATGGTCCGAATATAAACAAAAGCTGAATCATCCACATGCTCAATCCGAAGCTTTTTCCTCTGTGCCTGCTTAATATCAAGCTGATTGGTACTAGCTTCCGGCAGGCTTGTGTAATAAATTTCAAAATCTTCTTCTGATGCATCAATGAAAAGATGCCAAATGTTATATTCTTCTTCTTGATCAATCATTGTTTTTAATTTCCCTTTTCTCCCGATGCCAAGAAAATACTTGAACTTTGATTCCCCATTCACCATATCGCGGTCCATAACTTTTATACTTCCGCCTTTTCTGCTTTGTACAAGCCCAAAGGCAACGCCTGTTTTTCCTGTAGGGGCGGTTATTATATCCCGGTTAACCACCACTCTGTTTCTCTCTTCTTGCTTTAAATAAGCGCCTTCTGTCCCCAGTGGTGGGAGAATCTCAAAAAGATCACCAGACACTTCTCCCCAGTTTTGAGTGTTCTGCACTTCCCTTTCAATCCATTTATTAAATAGATTCATGACGACCGGGGATTTACTTGAATTACCCGCAAGCAATATATTCACTTTATTAATTTTGCTGTGTTCTGACCGGGCAAAAGCGCGCCGTAATGACTCAAAGAAATTTTTAATGCCTTTGTCGATTCTTTCCTCAATCTGTTGTTCCATTTCATCTTGATCGATCAAAAGTTCCACATTGAGTTTAGCGTGGCCGGCTTTGTCAAACAAATCTGCCCGGATCATGCCTTTTCCAAACTGTTCTTCATACCGTTCATGTCTTTCCCAAAGCGGCCTTAATTTTTCCACCAATTGTTTCGTATTTAAATAGGCTTCTTGTGATTCATTAATCAGTGTTTCACTTCCGGGAAACTTCACACATTCCGCTGGGAGGGTAAAAGGAATGTTTAGCTCACGCATTGTTCTTTGGTTGTTTTTAAACACTTGGAATGCCAAAAGATCCAGCATGTTCTCACCGCCTAAATACCGGTCCCCGCCCGCTGCAAAATGCTCAATGACATAATCATATCTACTTTCTTTCAAGCCCGCTTCACGCCAAATCCCAAAATCAAAATCTGTCGTTCCTCCACCAAAATCAAACACACCATAGTACGTTTTTTCATCCTCTTCCGGTTCAAACCCGTATTCCTGTAACGCACAAACGGCATAGGCTGCAGGTTCACTCGCCCCAGCGGTGACACGAAACTTTTTCATTAATTCTTCATCCTGCTGAATCGGCATAGGAAGCGTCTTTTTTAACCCACGTTCAAAACACTTTAGAATTTTTTCCCTTACCTCTTTTTCATACGTCACCGGGAAAGAAAGGGTGTAATCGAGGTAAATCCCATTGTTCTGGTTATTGATATACAAACCCAGGTAGTAGGCGTATAACTCGATTGGGTTGATTTCCTGATCGGTTAAATCCAAAAAGGAACGCAGTACAACGGCATATCCCCTCTTGTCTTTTAATCGGAGTTCGTTATTCTTTTCTCCAGCCCACTGCTTTAGATTATTCAATATGGAATAATAATGGTCACTCTTTCCATTCATCAAGTTGTTAAGGGCATTGTGGGAAACCGTCACATCCTGCCACCTTGTATCTGGTCTTCCTTCTTTTTCTTGATAAAGCTCCAGGAAATGTTCTAAATCAATAAATTCAATCACGGTTGGATTTTCATAATGCCAGTCTTGTACTTCCGTGTTATGGTAGCCAACCCCAATACGCATGGGAAGAGTAAAGTCACTTTCTTCTTGATGAACAACCACCGTACTTTTCGTTCCAAAATCAATGCCAACTATGCCGTCCTCCCTTATATCCATTTTAGGGTTTCTGGCCATTATTTCTTCGTTCAGTTTTATCGTTAAAGGTTTTTCATCAGAGGTGACAGGCCATAAATCCCAATGTCCCCGGTTTGGATCTGTTAACATCTTTTCATCATATGTATCAATATCGGCTCTTACTTTTTCAGAGTTTAAAAGCTTCTCATAAAACGTGTTGGAATCAATAGCGATCGATGGCAATTCTTTAAGAAAACTTTCATGATCTAATTCCTTTAATTGATACAATTCCAGCAAATAATCATACTCCTTCTGGCGTTCTGCGCTTAATCCGCTTGGAACTAACCGGTTTTCCAGCCAGAGATGGAGAGCCTTTCGGTCATTGATTTCAAAAGCATTTTCCCCATTTAAACGGAAAACGGGAATGAAAAATCCTTTTCCCAGCAAATTATTTTTTTGATTTACTACATCGTAGCTTTGAATGTCGTACCCATTGGATTTAAACGCTATCGATTTAGAAGAGTTAGTTTGATTGGCAAATATCCTTGAAATGGAAGGATTTTTACTCGCGGAATAATCGTCTAAAGTTAGTATTCTCTTATATACAGGGTGATCGGTTGTATTGAAACTTTTCGCAGCCTCTTCCCGTGTCATGACATCACCTTTAAAACCGGAAACGTCCAGATGCTTTTTGTAGTCAAAATCCTCGTCCATTAATTCATAGTATTTTCTATAAGGAAATACCGCTGCGATGTTATGATCATATATAATATTCCCATTATTCATGTAAACCCATCTGGAACGGAGCATTTTTTTAATGTCTTGAAAGAAGCTCGCTTCATCCTTGAAGAAGGTTTCTTCTGCACTCTGATATAAATGGCTGATTAACGATCTCACTTCTTTATAAGTCATTGAAATGGCAGAGACCGGAACGGTTTGGGAATCAGATGAGAATAGAACCTGCTCTTCGTTCTTATTCATTAAGTATATGGAACTGTCTATGTTATTTTTTTCAGCTAAACTTGTTACGTTCTCAATCGGCTCTTTATCTTCCATCGTTTCTTGTTTTTCAACTTCTTTTAATAATTCTTCAGAAATTGCATCACCAGAATCCAAATAACATATCAGGTCACCAATCTTGACTATAGTGTCCTCCGCTACGTTCAATTCTTTAAGGGTACCTTCTTTTTCTGAAAAGAGGTCAAATTCGATGCCCTCACAGCTGAATTTGGCTAAGCTTTCGCCCACCGTAATATAATCGCCTGGCTGTTTATACCATTGCACAAGAAGGACTTTTTCAATGCCTTCTTCAATCTCTGGGATAATAATCGATGTCATTGTATTTCTCCTTTACTATCATTCTCTTTTTCGCCTGCTAGATTCTCACAACGGATTTTTTAATGGTTTTACCATTAATGCTTATATATCCTGGCAGCAGGACGTCCATGATGTTCCCGGATATTTTGCTATTGAGGGCCCTTATGTACAAGTCCTCCCTGAAGACCTCATTCATTTTCACTTCCTGTATTTTATATAAAGGGGTATCGTATGTTTTACTGTACTCTTGAAAGAAATACAGAAAAAGGGCGAGCAAAGTCTCTCTTTCCTGCTCCCGTCCTTCCATAATCTCGTTTTTGATAAAATCCCACAAAGATGAAATGTTTTCATATTGCACGCCACAGACTATAAATTCCTGCACGGAACCGCCCTTGAAGATTCCTTTCAAGGAACTTTTAGTGGTTTCGGATAATTGTTGAACAGCTTCGTAAAGTTTTTCTGCTTCCCGATAGTCCGCTCTTCTCTTTTGCAATTCATTATAATAGGATTCCATTTTCTCATTCAGATGGTGGACCATTATTTGGTACTCACTAATTTCTGCTTTTTTCGAGGCAAGCTCTTGTTGAAGTTTTGCTATTTCATTTTCTTTTTCTTTCAGCAGCTCCTTATGCTCCCCCAATTGACTATACGAGCCCGCTTCTGCTATTGCTTGTATCTTTTCAATGACTCTTTCGTCCTGTAGGGAAACCATTAATGCCTCAATAAAACCATCATCCCATTCCTTATTCATCTTTACACTCCTTTCAAAAGTGTTAACCAACCATACTCGCTCTGTATATGCATGAAAAGGTTTGCCCTTTTTTTCCATAGAAAAATCCCCTCCCAGATAGACTGTTAGGAGAATACAACCATAACTTATATTCCAAGATATCAGTAGTGAGATTACTTATTTCTTATCAAAAATACGTATATAACGTATTAAAGATGTATGAATAATATGATGCTTACTTTCACTTTTCACTATAAAATACTCACAGTGTTCCATCCTTTTTAAGACTTCTTGTAAGACATCCTCTTTTTTACTACTCAATCCTTTTTTTATTTTCTCCCACTTAACATCAGCGTCAAGAGTATAACAAACATAGAATTCCTTTAACAGGTTAATCTTCCCCTTAAATGCTTAGTTTCTTTAACTGTTTTTATTATTTATATCTAATCCGAATTCATATTTTTCCTCAATCCGATATACTACCTTATGAGTACCACTTAATAAGATTCGGTATGATCATGTTGTTTAAGTGGGTTGAAATGACTAGGGTTAAACCCCCGGATTACTTGATAAGAAAAGGCCTCCCCTCAGTAAACTGTGGGGAGGCCTTCAACTTTTAAGATGTTCACATGTTAGGTGAGCACCGATGATTACATATGCTCCCCATTCATCTTTCAATAAAAACCCGAACAAAAAAGCCCTTCTCGTTTGAGATGGCCTTTCATTATGCTGTTCCAGGACACTCGCTTAACTATTAAATCGCATTTCTTGATGCTAGTGGAATCTTGATGGTTCGCATGCATGTTTGTATGGGAGTTTAAACAAATTATCCATAACAGCATTAACACAATCTTCACAATAATAATTGACGAACTCTCTACCTTGTTCAAAAATTGGTGTCATCGTATCTATGTCAGCCCATTTAAAACAGTAAATACACATTTGCCTCATGATATATCACTCCTTTTTCACGCGGAAATAATGGAAATACCCAAAAGAAGAATATGTGCCACTTGCCGACATTATTCAAGAAACGTTTGTGAACCCTGACTGTAAAATCAAGGTAGAGAATGAATTAAATGCTATAAACCGATATCATTTATATACCACTTAACCTGAGTATTAAACCTCCCCCAAAAATATTATTCGTTGCCCGTCAATCTTTTCCAACAAGACTTTTTCTATTTTGAAGTTCACCCATGGTTCGAAATAACGCAATCAATCATTTTGCCCTGACTAAAAATTCCTTTACCACTACCTGCACTTTTACATAAGAAAAAAGAGCTGCCAAAGCAACTCTTTATTGAAGTAAAGTACCTGTTTCAACTTCATGAACGGTATGACTATTTCTTTTGTCACTTTCCATCACTGCCAGTTTGTATGGAAGACCCCTGCCAAATCACGTCGTTCATAGGTATGCGCACCAAAATAATCACGTTGTGCTTGCAAAAGGTTAGCATTTGAGATGCCTGTTCGATAACTATCGTAATAAGTAAGTGAAGAGCCTAAACATGGAAACGAGGTGCCAGAATTTATTCCCTCACAGACAACCTTTCGCAATCCCACCTGGTAATCTGCAACCTTTTCAGCGAAATATGGTGAAATCAATAAATTGGCCAGATTCGGCTGCTCTTGATAGGCTTCGCTAATGACGTTTAAAAATTCTGCCCGAATGATGCAGCCGCCGCGGAAAATAAGCGCAATATCCTTTAAAGGCAAATCCCAGCCGTTAAGTTCAGAACTCATTTTATATTGAGTGAAACCTTGCGCGTATGCACAAACCTTGCCCATATATAATGCTTGCCTAATATAGTCAATCCACTCATTTTTATCTAATTTTTGCTGAACGTTCTCAGGCCCTGTTAGAATGTTTTCTGCATGAACCCGTTCTTCTTTTAAAGCGGAAATGTAGCGAGCAAACAAAGACTCTGTAATAATCGATGCTGGTATCCCGTTATCAATTGCTTGCATGCTGGTCCATTTTCCTGTGCCTTTTTGTCCTGCTTTATCAAGAATCACATCGATCAAGGGTAAGCCCGTTACTTCATCTTTCTTCCTTAAAATTTCCGCTGTGATTTCGATTAAATAACTTTTCAGTTCGCCTTGATTCCATGTTTCGAAGATGTCAGCAATTTCATTAACTTCTAAATGCAATTTTTCTCTTAAAAACGTATAAGCTTCGGCGATTAATTGCATATCCGCATACTCAATCCCGTTATGTACCATTTTTACAAAATGACCTGCTCCTTTTGGACCGATATAGGTACAGCAAGGATCATCATTTACTTTGGCTGCGATTTTTGTCAGGATTGGAGCTACTTTTTCATAGGCGTCCTTATCTCCGCCTGGCATGATTGAAGGTCCTTTTAACGCCCCGACTTCTCCTCCGGAAATACCAATTCCTACATAACTGAATCCTTTAGATTTCAATTCATCATATCTGCGTTCAGTATCCTCGTAATGGGAGTTACCGCCGTCCATGATAATATCGCCTGATTCAAGATGAGGAAGTAATGAAGTGATCACCGAGTCGATCGGTTTACCCGCAGTCACCATTAGAAAAATCTTTCTTGGAGTTTCCAGTGACTTAACAAATTCTTGGATTTCGTAATACGGATGGATCGACTGACCGTCCAATTCAGCAACAAGCTGATCCGTTAAATCTCTTGTGTAGTTATAGACAGCCACTTGTTCCCCTTTACTAGCCATATTTAACGCGATATTACTGCCCATTACCCCTAAACCAATGACACCAATTGTATTTAACATTTATTTCTGCTCCTTCTATGTAAGAATAATAGGCAGTAAATCCCTGCCATAAGTGGGGGATTTACTGCCGGGGAAAGCCTATACAAATAAGCTTAGTAATAGAATGAATCCTAATCCAGCTACTGAAATGATCGTCTCAAGCAAAGTCCACGTTGCAAATGTTTCTTTCATGCTTAAACCAAAATACTCTTTAAACATCCAGAAACCAGCATCGTTAACGTGTGAAGCGATTAAACTTCCCGCTCCGGTAGCAAGTACGACTAGAGCAAGGTTAACGTCCGTCTGACCTAACATCGGAATAACTAAACCAGCTGTCGTTAAGGCTGCAACGGTAGCAGATCCCAATGAAATACGCAGGATTGCCGCGATGATCCAGGCAAGCAAGATTGGTGATAATGATGTTCCTTTGAATAATTCAGCAACATAGTCACCTACACCGCCGTCAATCAATACTTGTTTGAAGGCTCCGCCGCCCCCAATGATCAAGAGCATCATTCCGATATGCAGAATCGCCGAAGTACAAGATTCCATAATATCTTTCATTGGAATCTTTCTTGCCAATCCCATTGAATAGACCGCAAATAATAAGGAAAGCAACATGGAAGTACCTGCTTCCCCAATGAAACGGATAGCTGCCAGTAAACCATTATCTTCAAATCCCATTGTTTTTTGCATCAAAGTGATAATTGTAGCAATTGACATTAATATAACCGGAAGTAAAGCAGTAAATACACTGATTCCAAATCCAGGTGTATCTTCAAGTTTAAACGATTTTTGTTCTCCTAAAGAGGCAATGCTGCCTGTTTTCGTAAATGATTCAGGTACTAATCTTTTAGCTATCTTCGTAAATACTGGTCCAGCTAAAATAACGGTTGGAACCGCAATGATGAAGCCGTAAAGTAAAACCTGACCAATGTCTGCGCCATATTCACCAGCGATAACGGTCGGTCCTGGGTGCGGCGGCAAGAAACCGTGTGTTACGGATAATGCCGCTACCATTGGAATACCAAGATATAATATCGAAACTTTTAATTCTCTTGAAATCGCAAATACGATTGGAATCAATAATACTAAGCCCACTTCAAAAAATAATGCGACACCGATAATAAATGATGCTGCTACAACTGCCCATTGAATATTCTTTTCACCGAATTTTTTAACAAGGGTCATGGCAATGCGTTGCGCTCCGCCTGAATCTGCGATCAACTTACCCAACATCGCTCCAAGTCCAAAGATTAACGCTAAGTGGCCAAGTGTTCCGCCTAATCCAGCTTCAATGGTTTTGACAATTCCGTCAAGTGGCATCCCAAGTGCTAAAGCCACGCCAAATGATACAATGATCAAGGAAATAAAGGTGTTTAATTTTAAACCCATTATTAAAATTAATAAAGCGACAATTCCTAAAGCGACAATAACTAATGGCATTGTAATCCCCCCATGTCTTTACTTTGCAGCATTTATTAAGTTTCTTTGATAATCCGCAATCTGTGTATATTCGTTTTCCAATACCCTTGATAGGTTAATGAAAATCGGCAGTAGCTGCCTATATTCTTTTACAGAATCAGCTTT
This sequence comes from Peribacillus sp. NPDC096447, assembly GCF_044762725.1. Classification (NCBI taxonomy): domain Bacteria; kingdom Bacillati; phylum Bacillota; class Bacilli; order Caryophanales; family Bacillaceae; genus Peribacillus; species Peribacillus sp. NPDC096447. The sequence goes on along the minus strand of NZ_JBIWEV010000008.1, from coordinate 29,797 downwards.
CGGTGTGTGCTTGTGGGTATTGCCTATCATTTCAGAAACCACTTCGAAGGAATCAATTTCCCCAGTGGCATATAACCCTAATATACAAGCACCCAGGCACGAACTTTCGTAGCTTTCTGGAACCACGACTTCCGATTCGAAGATATCGGACATCATTTGCCGCCAAACAGCCGACCTTGCGAAGCCTCCCGTAGCTTGAATTCGGGTCACGGGACCGTCCATGCATTCGGTTAAGGCTAAAAATACTGTGTATAAATTGTAAATGACACCCTCCAGAGCCGCTCGAATCATATGTTCTTTCTTATGCGACAGTGTTAATCCGAAAAATGAACCCCGTACGTCCGGATTCCATAATGGTGCACGTTCACCTGCAAGATATGGATGGAATAACAATCCATCAGCGCCTGGTCTTACACGTTCGGCAATCTTGGTCAAGACTTCATAAGCGTCGATTCCGAGTCGTTTAGCCGTTTCTACCTCGGATGAAGCAAATTCATCGCGAATCCAGCGAAGGACCATCCCGCCATTGTTTACCGGCCCGCCAATCACCCAATGCTTTTCCGTTAAGGCATAGCAAAAGATTCTTCCTTTTTCGTCTGTTTTAGGCTCGTCTATAATCGTCCGAATCGCACCGCTTGTCCCAATCGTGACAGCGATTTCACCTTTCCGGATAGCGTTTACACCTAGATTTGAAAGGACACCATCACTTGCCCCAATGACAAAAGAAGTTTCTGGGTCAATCCCGATCTGTTTGGCCAATTCCGGGTCACAGTTGTTAAAGATTTTTGTAGTTGGTACGAGTTCAGATAATTGATCACGGGTTATTCCAGCAATTCTTAGGGCGTCCTCATCCCAATCCAAGTTTTTGAGATTCAACATGCCCATCGATGAAGCAAGGGAATAATCGACAACATATTGATCAAAGAACTTTTTAAAGATATATTCTTTAATCCCGATATACTTTTTAACATTGGTTGCAATCTCCGGGCGATCATTCACGATCCAGGCGATTTTGGATAAAGGTGACATCGGGTGAATCGGTGTTCCGGTTCGTTTGTAAACTTCATGCCCATCTAATTCATCCTTTATTTTATGGGCCCAAGCTTCACTGCGATTATCTGCCCAAGTGATGCAAGCGGTTAGCGGCTGGTCATTTTCATCCATAGCTATAACACTATGCATCGCACTGCTAAATGAAATGAATGATGGTTTTTTATCTGGATGCTGCTTCGTTATATTTGAAAAGGCTTTCAGAACAGCCTGGAAAATCTCCTCAGGGTCTTGTTCCGCCGTTGTCATATCCGGTGTGTAAAGAGGATAGCCAATATTCTCTTGCTGGATGACATCGCCTTTTTCCGTGAATAATACAGCTTTTGTACTTGTTGTACCGATGTCTACACCTAACATATACCTAGTCATTTTCTTTTTCGACTCCTTTTGAAAGCATCTGTTGGGCCATCCATAAGTCTTCAACCTTCTCTTGAACATCATCAAAGTTTACATGTAACGACTTAATCATGAGGTCTCGATCTTTTGTTCTGATCGCATCAATATAAAGTTGATGATTATTTGTGATCCGTGTAAAGTCTTCATACTTTTCTTTAAAACGAGAACGCATGGATAGAAGAATCAAACTTTCCATCACAGGTTTTAAATTATCCCAGATCATCAGGATGTAAGAATGATTGATGGACCGAATGATCGTTTCATGGAATAGGACATCCTGGTAGGAAAACTCATCAGCATCTTGGTATTTTATGGAGATTTTCATCATCTCTAATATTTTACTAAGCTCCATTACTAATTCATTCGTGTTCATCCTCACTAGACGTTCAAATACAAACGTCTCGATAAGTATACGTACATCATAAATTTCTGCATACTTTTTTTCTGTTAAACCAATGACAACCGCACCCATTCTTTCTAATCGGATGATATTTTCAGAGGCCAATATTTTTAACGCTTCACGAATGGGAGAGCGGCTTACACTGAAATCAGCAGCTAATTTATTTTCTGATAGGATGGCACCGCTTTCAATCATCCCCGAAATAATACGCATTCTAAGCTCGGATGTAACACGATCACCAGCTGAAGCTTTTGAAAGCCATTTTACAGGATAAAGAAATTCCTTTGATTCAGCCATATATTCACCTTCTAATAGAGTTCAAGTACACTTGTATACAAGTATTATAATAAAAATAATTAATAATGCAAGTTTTTTGAATTCAACAAGATTCTCGTTAATATAGTCAAAGTTTATTGGGAGTTTAGAAGGTTCAGGAGGAAAAAAATGAATAGAAACATAGAATGGTAATATTTTGTTCACTTTGGGATTAACTGATACTCCGAAATCGCAAAAGCAATTCGCTTCTGTTCTTTAACAACCTGGCCCAATTGTTGAACAAAGTTCAAACAGCACTCTTGAACTATCCTGCCCCGATAGTTCATTAAGGTTATTTTTTCACTTTGCTAAGAATCGCACTTTCAAAAGGCCGCCAATTGGCGGTCCTTTAGATTTTAAACTAACTCTAAGATTTCTTTGAAATTATTCACTACAAAATCAGCTTGTTTTAATTCATCTTCTTGAGCAAAGTCAAAGTTCACACCAACGGCAATAAGTTCATTATCCTTAGCAGCAGATATATCTGAAGAACGGTCTCCGACAACGTAACCATTTCCAATTTGATTTTTATTTTTCACCATTTGCACTAAATCTGATTTATGCCCAGATCTAATTAGTTGGATACTATATGTATTTTGAATAAATCTATCCAAATTATAAGTTTCTACAATTGCTTGTAAATATTCTATCTGTCCATTACTGGCAATAAATAAGGGATACTTTTTACTTAACTCATTTAATGTTCTCTCCACATCAGCATATAATGCACCTTTTTGTGCTTGGATTAGTTCTATAAGCTTTTTATGAAAAATCTCATTGCTCTTTACTCGTATTTCTAGTGAGTGGTTTGGGCAAAGTGTTTTCCATACAACTGGCAGAGGCACACCCATAATTTCCCTATACTGTTCAATCGGTGTTTTAGTATCCCATAAATTTTCTTTTCGTAGTACATCAAATGTTTCTTCTAGGGCAGGCTCTAAAATTAAATTTGTTTGAAATAAGGTTCCATCCATATCAAAAATAATTGCTTTACTCATTCAATTCCCCCTCTCTCTATCTCTCATTATAACATTCTATAATTTTTAAAAAGCACTACCTTAAAGACAGCGCTAATCTTCAGCTAACTCACCCGTTAGCTTAACAGATATGTATAAGTTTTTATCTGTTCACTCACTCGAATACAGGGCGCATTGAGATTTGTTTCTTATTAATAAAAATAAATATTGGTAATTTTAACGTTTAATTTACAACCTATTAAAATTACATTAATATACTCCCCCTATAATTCTCCTTGTAAGGATACGACAACAATTGGAGGTAACAACATTGTTCAAAAAGAAGTTAAAGAAAAAGTTATTACCAGTAGCTGTTCTTTCAACAGTTGCCTTTAGTGGTTTAATTGGTGATTTCTCGCATGTAAGTGCAGAGGATTCTGTGAATAAGAAAGCAACGAATAATGGGGAAATCAAAAACGTCATTGTTTTAATCGGTGATGGCATGGGAGTTTCTTATACTTCTGCACATCGTTATTTAAAAGACGATCCATCAACAAAAGTTGTAGAATCAACAACATTTGATCAATACCTTGTTGGACAACAAACAACTTATCCGGAAGACCCTGAACAAAACGTAACGGACTCTGCTTCTGCAGCAACTGCCATGTCTGCAGGTATTAAAACATATAATAGCGCGATTGCAGTTGACAATGATGGTTCAGAAGCAAAAACGGTTCTTGAAGCTGCTAGAGAAAAAGGAAAAGCAACAGGTCTTGTTGCAACTTCTGAAATTACACATGCAACACCTGCTTCTTTCGGATCACATGATCACAGCCGTAAAAACATGAACTCAATTGCTGATGATTATTTTGATGAAATGGTGAATGGCCAACATAAAATCGACGTTCTTCTTGGTGGCGGTAAGAGCAACTTCGAACGTAAAGACCGCAATCTAACAGAAGAATTCAAAAAAGCTGGATACAGCTATGTGGAAAACCGTGAAGACATGTTAAAAGATACAAACGGCAAAGTTCTTGGTCTATTTGCTGATGGCGGGCTTCCAAAGAAAATTGACCGTACAGAAGAAGTTCCTTCATTAAAAGAAATGACAAACACTGCTCTTTCAAAATTAAACAAAGATAAAGACGGCTTCTTCCTAATGGTAGAAGGAAGCCAGATAGATTGGGCAGGACATGACAATGATATTGTTGGCGCTATGAGTGAAATGGATGACTTTGAACAAGCATATAAAGCAGCAATTGAGTTTGCAAAAAAAGACAAGCATACATTAGTAGTAGCAACAGCGGACCACTCAACTGGCGGATACTCGATTGGTGCGGACGGAATTTACAACTGGTTTAGCGAACCAATCAAAGCCGCAAAGCGGACACCTGATTTCATGGCTGAAGAAATTGCTAACGGCGCAGGTGTTGCAGCAACATTGAAAAAGTATATTGATCAAAATATTCTAGCATTAACAGAAAAAGAAATTCAATCAGTTGAAGACGCAGCTAAAACAAAAAAAGTTCTTGATATCGATAATGCGATTGAGAACATTTTCAATAAGCGTTCTCACACTGGGTGGACAACAGGCGGACATACAGGTGAAGATGTTCCTGTGTATGCATTCGGACCATCAAGTGAAAAATTTGCTGGACAAATCGACAACACTGAAATTGCAAAAAATGTTTTTGATGTCCTAGATTACGATATTAAAATTCAAGATAAGTAAGAAATAAATGGGTAAGCTAAAAATATCCCGTTGCTATAGCAAGCAACGGGAACTTTTTTTAATATAGAATCATACGGAGGAATCATCATGAAAAAGACTCTTTCTATATTATTTTTAATCATGCTGCTTGTTGGCTGTTCATCAAATGCCAGTCCTGAAAACGATGAAAAAAATTCAGGGAACGAAAACCAAAAAGAAAATAACATCAATGAAAAAAATGATGAAACGAAACAGCAAAAGAATCAAAGCAAAATTGACGAGTACCAGCCTAATCCTCAAGTAACAGATGACCATTCATTGCAAAAGGTTGGTCAAACATATGCAGACCCAAAAGGGGAAGCCACTTTAAAAGAGATTAAAAATGTTAATAAAACGTATGAACTTGGATCGATAGAATTAACAGTAAGAGAGATGAAATTGATTCACTTAAGACCTGATTATGGTATGATCGATTATTTTCACGTATTAACACATGATGAGGAGTTCGATTTTGTTAAAGTTTTCGTTGAGATCAAAAACAAATCTTCAGAGAAAGTGAATTTCGCACCAATCGCATTAATTGAAACGAACACAGGCGAAACTTTTGATTGGCAGAAAGATATTTACCTTGAAGAATTAAACGGTGAAATTGAAGGAAACGGTACAAAATTTGGAAACCTTGGTTTTATTGTAAATGCTACAGGTGATGATCACGGGCATAAAGAGGGGCAAAATGAGTCCGGCCACAAGGAAGCAAAGGACATTAAGTGGATTGAAATAACAACAAGTGATGTATTTGATAAAGACCAGAAAAAAATTAGCAAAGCGCAAAAAATTAGAATTGAGTTTTAATCCTATGTAAATAAAGATTTCCCGAAATGGATCTTAAAGTTATTCACTCTTAAAGGCACCCTCCAAAAACCCCTTGACGGCCAAGGGGTTTTCTCTATAGCTGTAAAATAAAGTTTAATCAAATTAATGCTATTAGAAAAGATTAATCAAAACATGCCCTTAGACTACTTTGAGAGGAGTTAGAACCCCATTGATGTAATAATTCCATTTTAATCTTATAAAACGATAGAAAGGATTACATTACAATGTAAAGTTGATGGACAAAATATATATAAACTTGATTTCCTTATTCAACTAAACTGCCCCGAAAGTTGCATAAGAAAAAGCTGCCTTAAAGACAGCTCCGAACTTACCTGCCTCTTTAGTTCATTAAGCAAAAAGGTCACCAAATGGCAGCCCCGGAAAACTGCAGTAATAATATACGTGCAAAATAGCACTTAAAATAAGTGCAAATTATCACCTAATGTAACACAATTCCGTTAAGTTATGATACCAACTTAGTCAAAATAAAAACACCCCATTTCTGGGGTGGACATCTCTTGGTCATATGTTCTTTAGTTCTTTAACGAGTTTCTTCTATTTTACTCATTCTCCTATTTTAAGGTAACTACCAGAACGGTCGTTTTACCGGCTACAGATTGTCCACTATAGTGATACTCTAAATTTGTCACAATGTCTCCATTGGTAATGATCATCGGTGTAATAGTACTTGATGCTTTTTCCTTTACCAGTTCAAGGCTGTAGGTGACCAAAATGTCTCCTGCTTTAACCTGGTTACCTTCTGCCACACAAACGGAAAACCCTTCTCCTTTCATGTTAACCGTGTCCAATCCAATATGAATCAATATTTCCAGCCCTTCTGCCGTTTCCAATGCAATGGCATGCTTCGTCGGGAAGACATTGATGACTTTTGCATCAGCCGGCGCCACTACCTTCCCTTCGATAGGAAAGAAAGCAATACCATCTCCCATCATTTTCTGTGAAAAAACTGGATCCGGTACATCTTCAAGCTTTAAAATTTCTCCTTCAATTGGCGATACTAATTTTATTTCCGAAATTTTTGTTTTTTTTCCAAATAAGTTTTTTAACAAGGTAATACCTCCAATTATTTTTAATATTCTGGCTGAACAGCAAATTTCTTAAGCAATCACTTTTTTGGTTTGTTCTTTTAGCTGGTCTGATTTCGGTCCAAAAATTGCCTAGATGTTATTTCCTATCTCCAAAACGCCCGCAGCTCCAAGGCCTTTTAATCGGTCCTTATCAACTTAGCAAGCCAATCGGTCGGTACTTTTCCGTTTAGGGCAGGCGCCATTATTGATCGATTTGCTGCAGTTGATAAATCGCTTCTTTGGCCGGAATGGAAGAGATTGCTCCTTTTCCAGTCGTAGTAAGAGCGCCACTAGCGTTTGCAAAGCTTAGGATTTCTTGGTGATGAAGTTCAAGAACTTCTTCCAGATTTCCTTGCCGAACGTCTTTTTCTAATAACTGATACAGCAAGCCTCCGATAAATGCATCCCCAGCCCCTGTTGTATCCTGTACGCCAACGCGATACCCGGTTGATTCGTATTTTTTACCTCTTACATATAATTCGGCACCTTTAGCTCCTTTTGTATAAATTACTGCTTTAACAGCACCAGTAAATAACGAAGAAACTGCTTTTTCTTTGTCAGTAATCCCGGTAATAAACTCAAGCTCTTCATCAGAAATTTTCACAATATGAACCATTGGAACAAACTCTAAAATCGTTTTCCGGCATTCTTCAGGATCAGTCCAAAGCGGAAGGCGGACATTTGGGTCAAAGCTGATGATTCCGCCTTTTGCTTTTACAGAAGTAATGGCTTTCACATGCGCATGCTTCATAGGACTTTCCACTAAATCGACTGAACAGAAGTGGAGGAGGTCGCCGTTTGCAAACCAGCTATCGTTAATTTCAGTCTCATGAAGCAGCAAATCTGCAGAAGGATTGCGGTAGAAAGAGAAATCACGTTCACCATTTTCAAGCAAAGATACAAAAGCAAGGCCTGTGTTGGCTTCATTCGTTCTCGTAATTTTATCTATTTTCACGCCGGCTTGCTGCAATTGTTCTAAAAGAAAGTCCCCAAATGAATCCATTCCGAGCTTAGTAATTATCGATGCATTGCCGCCATTTCTGGCAACTGATACAGCAACATTCGCTGGAGCGCCTCCTGGAGCACGCTCGAATTCCATTACATCTTTTAGTGCGATTCCTTTTTGAAGGGGGATAAAATCAATTAATACTTCACCGATTGCATATAAATTTCTCATACCTTACCTCTCGCTTTCATACATAACTCCATTTTTTTGCTTGAAAAGTGGTGCTTCCAGATAATGCAAAGAAACGAATTTCATTTCTGTTTTCACGAGGGAAAATCCGGCTCGTGAATACTTCTTCACCGTCATTGATGAAAATCTCAACAGAAGAGGTATCTACAAATAAATGAAACTTAATTTTTTTGGTATTCACAAAGCATTTTCGGATTGTTCCATAAGCTTCTCCAACGGTCTCACCTGAAGAAGAGCGGTCAAGAATGACTTTTTTCTCTACAGTATCATATTTAATGACCGTTTTTTCATCATCACCGGCCCTGAATTCAATACCAAATTCAACGGCATCGTTGTTTTCAAATTCACATACCATTTCATAGGATACTCCTTTGAATTCTTCATACATGTTCTTGGTGTTCTTCAAAACACCTTTTACTTCAGTTTCCTGCCTGCGTAGCGCTTGAAGTTCCTGCACTGGCCGCTGAATCAGTTTGCCGTTTCGAACAGATAATTCTCTTGGCAGTGTTAAACAATGCGCCCAGCCATTTTTGTCTGTGGGTAAGTCGATTTCAGGCAAGCCCATCCATCCGACAAGGATACGCCTTCCGTCAGGATTAACCATTGTTTGCGGCGCATAAAAATCAAAGCCTCTGTCAAGCTCCTGAAAAGAGCCATGTGATAATGAGTGGGTTATTGTATCTAGCTTGCTGCCAATAACATAACCGGATTGATAAATATTGTGGTAAAGGTCTCCCTTGGGCTCCAAACCTTGTGGAGAAAACATCAGTACACCATAGTTTTGCAGTTCAAAATAATCTGGACATTCCCACATATATCCAAAAGTTCCAAGGTCAGTTTGTAACTCTCCTTCAAATGTCCAGTTTACTAGATTAGAGGAACGATATAGGACGACACATCCTGTTTTGTCTTTCCGCTGTGCACCGATTACTGCATAAAAGGTATCATTTTCTCTCCAAACTTTCGGGTCGCGGAAATGATTAGTATATCCTTCTGGTACGTCCCGAATGAATGGATGGGTCAATTTTTCAATTTGTCCCGTTTTCTCCATGATGGCGATACATTGATAGGGATGTCTTTGCCAATTCTCATCACGGGTGTTGCCGGTATAAAATAAATATAGTTTTCCTTCATATTCAATAGCACTTCCGGAATAGGCTCCATGGCTGTCATAATAATCATCCGGTGCGATCCCGATGCCGGCATTTTCCCAAGAAACAAGATCTTTTGATTTCGTATGATACCAATACTTCAACCCATGTACAGGACCAAGTGGAAACCATTGGTAGAATAAATGGTACTCGCCATGATAAAAAGAGAAGCCATTAGGGTCATTAAGTAGGCCGGATAAAGGCTGTATATGAAAGGTTTGTCGCCATGTGCATTCATTTACTCTTGTTTGCAAATTTTGCAGCTCTACCTGATTAACATCTTCAACGCGGCGATAACGCTGTTCTTTTGTCCATCCCATGTGATCAGACTCCTTTAAAAAATCAGAGGACTGTTCCTTGTTTCGAACAGCCCTTTTCATATTAATTAGGCTGCTTCTTTTCGAGAAAGGGCAGCAACTTTTTTATCTGTCCGATTTGCTAAACTGAATGTTGCGATAAAGGCAACAGCAAAGGAAATGGCCATACCAATTATATAAAAGATAATTGTATCTGTTTTTATTGAAATAATCCCTGGTAGACCTGCAGCGCCAAGTGCAATCGCCTTTACTTTGAAGAAGGTGACGAAAGCAGAAGCCACTCCTGAACCTATAATTGCTCCAATAAATGGATACTTCAGTTTTAAGTTAACACCGAACATTGCAGGTTCTGAAATCCCTAAAAGAGCCGAAATACCCGCTGCAGATGCCGTACCTTTTGTTTTTTTATCTTTCGTAATGAAAGTAACTGCAAGGGTTGCTGCACCTTGAGCAATATTGGACATTGCTGCAATTACGAAAATAAATGAGCCCCCAGTTTTTGAAATATCAGAAAGTAATTGTGTTTCTACAGCAATAAAGCTATGATGCATACCTGTGATAACGATTGGTGCGTAAAGAAGTCCAAATATAGCTCCTCCGATAAAACCAGTTCCATCATATAAGAAGATGAGACCGTCTGTTAATAAGTTCCCTGTAGCACGAGTAATCGGTCCTACTACTGTGAACGTTAAGATACCAGTAATAAAAATTGTCAATAATGGTGTTAGAATATTGTCTAGTGCGGAAGGAATGACTTTTCGCAAATACGTTTCTATTTTTGCTAAAATAAAGGAAGCAACAAGTACTGGCAACACAGTGCCTTGATATCCGATTTTTTCAATTTCAAATCCGAGAATATTCCAGACCTGAATTTCACCGCTTACTAAGGCTCCTCCGTATCCCCAACCATTCAATAAGTCAGGGTGAACCATTAACATTCCAAGTGTAGCACCCAGATAAGGATTTCCGCCAAACCGCTGTGTGGCAGAGAAACCGATTAAGATTGGAAGGAATACAAATGCTGCGTTGGCAAATGTATTAATTAGAGCTGCTAAATCTGCGAATCCCGGGTTAGCTTCGACAATGGATTGCCCTGCGATAAATAAGTCAGGTGCTGTGAGCAAGTTGTTAATCCCCATCAATAGACCGCCGGCAACAATTGCAGGAATAATAGGAACAAAAATATCAGAAAGCATTTTTACAAAGCGCTGAAGCGGATTCATTTTCTTCGAACCAGCATCTTTTACATCTTTCGTCGACATTTCAGTAAGTCCAGTTAGCTTTGAAAACTCTTTGTATACTTCATTAACAGTTCCCGCACCGATAATAATCTGGTATTGTCCTCCAGTTGAATATGTTCCCTTTACTGCATCCATCTCATCTAGTTTTGCTTGATCGACTTTATCTTCATCATGTAAAGCTAAGCGGAGCCGAGTCGCACAGTGTGCTGCAGCTGCCACATTTTCTTTCCCGCCGATTGCCTCCAATATTTCCTGGGATACTTCTTTATAATTCATAATGATCCTCCTTTTAAACGTTTATAAACGCTGATTTGGAACCGGTTCCGTTTGAATTCAAAAAAATATATGAATATATTAAGCGACGGAACCGGTTCCAGCATAAACCAAAAAAATATAATATCAACAAGTTGATTCACAGAAACCGGTTACATTTTAGAAGGGAAATATTTGGTAACCGATTTCATTTTGATTATAATCGGTGTAGTAAACGATTGTCAACGCTTTCTCTTTCAATAATTTTATATTTTGATAGAGATAATTTTGGTAATTCTTCCCCGTTAACAAGCTTTACGATACTTTTAGCTGCCATTTGTCCTGCTTCTTTGTAGTAAAATTTCGCTGTAGTTATGCCTGGGTGTATCATCTCTGTTACTTCATAACCTCCAAATCCAGTGATCGACAAGTCTTCTGGGATTTTTAAACCTCTTAAATAAGCTGCTTTCAAAGCACCAATCGCTATATTATCAGTTGCACATACGATAATAGAGGGAGTGAATTCGTCAATAATAGAGGGGACATTGATTAATGCATCTGTTATGCTGAAGCTTGTTTCATAATACCTTACTTCACAGTCTGATTTTTCATCTATCGCCCGCTGAAATCCTTTTTTTCGCATGACTCCTACAGCAATATCTTTTCCTGTTACGCCCAAAAAAGCAATCTTACGGTGACCTTTTTCCAGCACATGTTTTCCGAGATCATATGCTGCTTCATAATCATTGTGTATGATGCTGTGAATTGTTTCATGCTGCTGACCAACCAGTAAAACGGGCAAGTGCAGCTCTTTGAAGGCCTCTAAATGGGCGTCTGTAACTTGGGATGGAAGCAAAATCATTCCCGCAACCTTTTGCTTAGCCAGTGTGTAAATATTTTCAATTTCCCGATCTAAATCCTGACCGGTATTTGAGATCAGCATTTGATAATTTAGTTCTCTTAATTGTTCATCAATGCCAATTAACGTATGAGAAGAAGCATACGAATCAAGTCTCGGTACAATGGTACCGATTATATTAGTTTTCTTTGCTTTTAAACTTTGAGCGAAGGCATTAGGAGCATAGCTGGTTTCATTTATCACACGTTCGATTTTATTTTTCGTTGCCTCACTAACAGAACCATTATTTAGATAACGTGAAACTGTACTCTTAGCAACTCCGGCAAGCTTCGCGATATCAGTAATTGTAACCAAAGCATTCATCTCCGTCTTTATATGGATTTATTTATTATACACCAATATGTTTAGTAAATTAAGAGGTGAAAATAGTTGATTATTTAAACAGGAAATTTTACAACGTTATCATTGCAAATTTAAATGAAAACGCATTCACGTCCAAATAGGAGGTGAAAAATATGGAAATTAGTAAAGAGGTTACATTTATACAATGATAAATAGAACTAACCATTAAGAGAGAAAAAATCTGGCGAATGGGGCGTTCTCCCTTCCTTGACCCGAAGAATCTTGTTTTGTTTGCCTTTAAGCTTTAAGGTCCAGAATCTGCTTCGTGGTGAGCTTGAGTAGGTCCCCCACACGTAGGCCGGTCTCACAGCATACAACAAACAGGATGTAATCGCGCTCCGAACAATGGCGCTTCAGCGCCCATTTCATATCTTCTAACTGCTGCTGATCCCGGATCGGCTGCACATTTTTTTGTTGTGTCATCATCATCGCCCTCCCCTTCTTCAAACCCTTATGTACCAATGATTTGAATGTACGATAATTTCACAAAATCATACATTTCTAACTTTAAGGCATTCATTTTAACTTATGAAAACATAGATTTTTCGTTTTTCCTAGATATATGGAAGGATTTAACCAGGCTAATGATTAATTAAGAAATACATAGCTATTAAAGATAGGATTATGGGAACCTTTCCCCCACTTTCCCGACCACAAAAACCCTTAACTTCATCCTCTTTATGGATGAAGCTAAAGGTATACATATATATAACAACTATTTTAAAACTGAGATGGAATCAACATTCACCTCCGTAGAAGTTTTACGGGCAACAGGATCTGCCTGACCAGTCCATTCAATAGATAATACGTGCTTACCTGCAGTTAGTCCTGTTTTACTGAAGATTTCTTCTTTATACTTAGGAGTAGTAGCATGCAAGCTATAATTTGCTGATTTTCCGTCCAATGTCACTTTTACAATTCCTTGTTTGTCATTTTTTATAGCTTTATAGGATATTCCTGTACCATTAAACACAATTTTCACAGTTGAACCGGTTTGGTTTGTACTTGTGTATGAGCTTGCCGACGCACTTCCATCGGATATTTTATTCCATGTTCCTTTATATCCAAAATATTTACTTGTATTTTCATATGTTCCTGCTCCAATGCCTTCTGTAACAGAAAGAGTGTATTTTCCAGCTCCACTAAAAGCGTGGGCATTCAAATAATATGTGCCTGTTTTAGGAGCTGTAAAAGTAAAGGACTCCTTGGATGAATTTGTAATTTCTGAATGTGCTACAATGCCGTTGCTCGAATTTACAGTCTTTGTAGTGTCGTTATACAAATATAAATCAAAGTCCGTCCCGGAATCACCAGTTAGTGTAGCCTTCACCTTTTCCCCTTTTAATAGTTTAATAGAATAAACATCATTTTTATCTTTACTTGCATCAAGTGAAGTACTGATACTCCCCACCTTCCAAGTAATACCAGGGATATCAGAATCTACCTCGAAATTAACAGCTTTCCCTGCATTCACAAGTCCTCCCGTACCAACTTTTCCCGTTAATGAAGACAGCTTTGTAGTGGTTCTCAAGATGGCATCCTTGATTTGAACGGGAGTATATGATGAACGTGCGCTTTTTACTAACGCTGCTACTCCTGTAACATGCGGGGTAGCCATGGATGTTCCATCAAGATATTCATAAGCCTTAGAATAGTCGCCTTCCACACTTGGGGTTGTACTTAAAATACTTTCACCAGGAGCAGCGACATCTACACTTTTTGCACCGTAGTTAGAAAAATCCGAAAGATTTCCTGTATTGTTAATAGAGGCTACAGAAAGAATGTTAGGCAAATCATAAGCAGCAGGATACATTGGACTTGTATCCGAGTTCTCTGCAAAGTTACCTGCCGCAGCTATAAATAAGGTACCTGAGTTTTTAATAGCATCCTTTAATGCTTGTGAATTTTCTCCTCCACCCCATGAGTTATTCAAAATCTTTACACCTTTTACCTTAGCATATTCAATGGCAGCGATCGCGTCAGATTCGTACCCTCCATATGGTCCGATAAACTTGAGAGGCATAATTTTTACATTTGGAGCAATACCGGTAACTCCAATTTTATTTGCTTTTGCAGCTATTGTTCCTGCAACATGAGTTCCGTGGAAGTCTTCCTCTCCTCGAATGAACAATCTATTATTTTTATCATAAAAATTCCAGCCGTTTACATCGTCTATATATCCATTTTTATCATTATCGATTCCATCGTTAGGAATTTCTTCAGTGTTTACCCAAATTTTATCTTTTAATTCTGGGTGATTAATTTCGATTCCTGTATCAATCACTCCAATAACAAGAGAGGAACTGCCCTTTGTATTAGCCCATGCTGCTTCCGTATTTATATCAATACCTTTTTTACCAACTTGCCCTAATATTTCCTGTCCAGTATTTTTAAGTCCCCATAGTTCGCTATATAGGGGATCTGTAACTGCTGTCGGTTGATATACATAGTTTGGCTCTACATACTCAACATTAGAAGAAGCGTTAAGTTCTTTTAACACATCTGCCATCTTTTTATTTTTGGAAAATTTCATTACATGTGTTCCTTCTTTATTCAATTCTTTTGCATTTGTTAAACCTAAAGTAGTGCTCAGGGATCCTAGACTTTTTATGGAGTAATTCTTTTTAAATTTTACGATAACCTCATTTTCTTTATACTTCTTTGGTTTGTTATTATTAAAATAAGTAAGGATTTCCTTTTTTTTAACTTCGCTACTATCGACTTTTATTATCTCCTCTTGTATGTTTCCTTCTACCTTTTTCTCCTGTTTAACAACTTGAGGAGTATTCGTAGAAGTGGCAGCAAATGTTGTTGTCCCCCCAAATAATAATCCTACAGCTCCGCATATACCTATTATCTTTTTTGGTATTCTCATTTTCTAATCTCCCTCAGCTTTTTAGTTTTCATGATAATAATTTGGTAAGAACAAAAATCTCCAATATCCATTTTTTTGGATATGTAATTCTCTCGCCAAAAAAGGATTAAATTCAGTATTTTTTCAGTTTGAAAAATAAATAATAACTAAATTTTTCCTAAATTGGTGTTTTATAACAACTCGATCACTAGTTTAATAGATGTGAATGAAATATTCAAGTGTTTATTTAGAAAAAAATGTATATTAATAAAGTGAATGAATAAATAGAAAGGGCATGTTTTGAAAAAAGATGAATCAAAACATGCCCTAATACTATTTAATTGGATTATTCTTTTATAAAAAAGATTGGTCATTTTTGTGTTCCTTCATCAACTAACGCACCCGTTAGTTCTATAAAGCATAAAGGTTACCGCAGCACCCCCTTTTATTGAGGTAAAGCGCATGTTAGTTTAATATCTATCTCCAAGTAACTTGTTTAACACAGAACTTCAAAGCAATCCTTCAGGCACTGCTACGTAAAAAGTATACCTGTGTAAGTGTTGTGGAGGTTTTTCTTATCACTTAATGGATGGGTCTCTTTATTTAATAATTTTATTTGTGCCCCAGCTACAAAAGTAGAATTTATCTTTACTTTATTTATCCGTAAATAGTAGGAACACATATTCATCTATACAAGTGAATACAATGTAAAAATCTATTCACTGGGGGAGAAGAGTTGCCTAATAACATAAATTATCAATTAACGACTCAACAAATGATTAGCATTATTAGAAATGGTCTTAAAAAGTCCCATGTTCCCAAACGTATCACTATTGTTGGCGCAGGACTAGCAGGACTGGTTGCGGCTTCTCTATTGCAGGAGGCCGGGCACAACGTCACAATCCTTGAAGCAAACAACAGGGTAGGCGGACGTGCCTATACCATACGCTCCCCCTTTAGTAATGGGCTTTATTTTAACCCAGGCCCAATGCGTATTCCTGATGTTCATATTTTGACCTTAGAGTATATTAAAAAATTCGGGCTAACCCTAAACATGTTTATTAACCGAACTCCAATGGATATTCTTTATCTCAATGGAATCAAAACACGTCTTAACATTTTTGAACGTTCTCCTGGTATTCTAAACTTTCCCGTTGCCCCAAATGAAAGTGGTAAAAGCGCAGAGGAGCTGTTGAAATTAGCTACACAGCCAATTCTCGATTTTATTAAACAAGACCCAACGAGAAATTGGTATCTCGTAGAAAAAGAATTTAAAAACTACTCACTTGGTACTTTCTTAAACTCTTACCATTATCAATATGGAACGACTTTTTCAGATGGCGCGGTTGATATGATCGGTGTACTCCTTGACTTAGAAGCATATATGGGGATGTCATTTATTGAAGTTTTGCGAGAAGAGGCGTCCTTCAGAGCAAATCGTTTCTATGAGATAACCGGTGGTATGGACCTGCTGCCAAGGGCATTTCTCCCGCAATTAAAAGAAGTTATTATGTTCAATCAAAGGATGACGAAAATTCTCCAACATAACAACAGAGTAACAATCCATTCCACCCATCAGGATACCTTAGAGGATTCCACCATAACTGGTGATCTTGCCATCATAACCATCCCCTTTTCAGTGTTACGATTTGTGAAAGTTGAACCATACCATTCTTTTTCCTATTATAAACGGAGAGCGATTCGTGAACTGAACTATATGAGCGCAACAAAAATCGGTATCGAGTTTAAAAGCAGGTTTTGGGAAAGACACCATCAATATGGTGGTAAATCCATAACTGACCTTCCGATTCGATTCACTTATTACCCAAGTCAAGGGATTGGTACAAAAGGACCTGCTGTGGTTTTGGCAAGCTATACATGGGCGGATGAGGCTTTAATATGGAACGGTCTATCAAACGAAGATCGCATTCAATATGCTTTAAAGAACTTAGCTGAAATTTACGGAGACCAAGTCTATTTTGAGTTTGTATCAGGAACTTCCTTTAGTTGGGTCGATAATGAATATTCTTCTGGAGCTTTCACTGCTTTTGAACCGGGTCAGGAAACCGAGTTGCATCCTTATATCCCTATACCTGAAGGAAGAGTACACTTTGCCGGTGAACATACTTCGCTTACCCACGCTTGGATGCAAGGGGCGATTGAATCTGGAATACGGGTTGCATATGAAGTGAATGACTTGCCAAAATAAACAGGAAAAATAGATAATTTAGGACTTATAGAAATTTCTTATACAACTAAACTGCCCCGATAGTTCCATAAGAAAAAGAGCTGCCAAAGCAACTCTCTTATAGAAGTAAAGCACCCGTTACTTTAAGTACGTTCTTCACAAACTGATATTGCTTAACAAAACTGGCCTGCAGCAGAACCTCGAAAAGGCGATTTCTAATTGAAGGATTACACCCAATATATATAGAAACCGACTAAATTAATATCTATTTGATTTATTTATTGGAATGAGAGGAAAGACCCCGACCTATAAGGTTTGCAGAAACAGGCTTTTTCCCTAATTCCCTTGCCCAAATTGATAATTGCCCTATATGGTGAATTTCGTGAGCAATAGTATGTCGCATTATTTCACCCCAAGTATCCGTCACAATTCTTCCATCTTGCAAGGTATCATAAAATAATTGATTTTCCATACTAGCATCCCAGTTGTTCACAAAGTTTTCCACTTCTAAATGAAATTCAGCGTCCAATTTTCGAACTTTGTTCAAGCTTTTATAACTATCGAAACTCTCCTGAAAGTCAGTTTTACCTTGTAAGAGACGTATCCAGCTCCATTCGACATCAACAATATGGAAAAGTGTATGCAATATACTACCCATTCCACCCGTTCGGTTCCGCAAAAGTTCTTCTTCACTTAACTCTTCACACCAACAATACCAGTCTTCTCTTACCATCCAGTTATATCTAAAAAAAGTTTGCAAAAATGCCCCTCCCCATTTAGAAAATAATTTAACTGTTAAAATACTATTAGAGAAATTCCAAACATTGTTAAATATTACTATTTATACAAACATAGGTTGAATTCCTTTTTCAACGATCCCTGCCCCTTTAGTTCTATAAGAAAAAGCTGCCTAAAAGACAGCTCTGATCATCAGCTAACGCACCCGTTAGTTCATTAAGAAAAAAGAGTTGCAGCAGCAACCTACCTTATTTGCACCTAGTTAAAGATTGATATACTTAATGATGAATGATTCCTGCCAATGTCAAAGATGGGACTTAGACTTCCATACCATGCCTATCCAAATTACCAGTTGAATTACCCATACAAAAAAATTCACAGACAAAAAGACTTCTATACACAGTATGAAGTCTTTTTGGAAAGAGAAGAGTATTACGGTTTTAAAACGACTTTTATACATTCATCCTCACGATTATTAAAAATTCGATAACCATGACTTGCTTCTTCAAGGGACATTTTGTGTGTGATAATATCTCTTGGGTCAAATTCGTTATTTGTTATTTTTTTAAACAATTCTGGCATAAAATGAATGACTGGAGCCTGCCCCATTCTAAGATTAATATTTCTAACCCAAAATGCACCTAATGGAAATAGATTATAGTTACCTCCGTAAACACCAGTCATTTGCACTGTCCCATACTTTCGGACAGCCTTAGTAGAAATTTGAATAGGTCCAAGGGTTCCGCCCTGCAGTTTGAATTTTTGTTCCAGAAACTCTAGGGGTGATTTCTTACCATCCATACCTACACAATCGATGACGACATCTGCCCCACCATGTGTGATCTCTTTTAAATGTTCCCCCATATCAGGGTATTTTGTGAACTCAAATACCTCAACATTGTTCATCTTTTTCGCATGATTGATTCGGTAATCCAAGTAATCAACTGCTATTACACGCTTTGCACCTTCCATCCAGGCAAATTTTTGTACCATCAACCCAACAGGTCCGCATCCAAGAACAATAACTGTATCGCCTGATTTTACACCTGCATTTTTTACACTCCAATAAGCTGTTGGCAGAACATCCGATAAAAAGAGCAGTGACTCATCCTCCAATTCGCATGACTCGGGGATAACAAAGGGAGTGAAGTTTCCAAAAGGGACTTTTAAATATTCAGCCTGACCACCTGGATGGTTACCGAACTTCTCAGTATAACCAAAGTATCCGCCAGAATCATAATGAGGGTTTGAGTTATCGCATTGGCTTTCCATTTCATGTTGGCAATAAAAGCAATGTCCGCATGAAACATTAAAGGGAACGACAACACGGTCTCCCTTTTTTACTTTTGTTACTTCAGGTCCAACTTCTTCTACAATACCCAGTGGTTCGTGGCCAATAATATATCCTGGGGGTAATGGCATGTTACCTTGATATAAATGCAAATCAGATCCACAAATAGCAGTAGAAGTAATCTTAACTATAATATCGTCTTTTTTTTCTAATTTTGCATCCTCTACTTGGTTAACCTGTACATGATTTGGTCCTTGATAAGTTACAGCCTTCATAAATGTAGGGCCCTCCTAAATTCTAATACTGTTAACACTCTTAACTATGGTCAACAAAGAAAGTAAATAATATACTTATTGACTCTTAGCGTAATGTTTTATGTAAGTTAAAGAAGCCGCACCGTTTTGATTACGAAGTAATGGTGCTAGCTTTCGAATTAGTTATTGTAAGTGTATATAGCGTGAATTAATTCGGGGAAATAATTTACTAGTAACAGACCATTTCATAACCCTTACTGAACTAAACTAACCTGCCCCGTTAGTTCCATAAGACTTATTGTAGAGCTGACATATACTGTGCATAAAAAAAGACGGTTTTACCGTCTAATAGATTGCACTAGTTTTCTAAGCAAAAACAAAACTAATATTGCGAAAAGAGAAGATAGAATTAATCCTGGAATATTTATAGTAGTTAACAATTTCACACCGCCCAATTAATATCATTAACTAAATTTTAGGTGTTGTTACAAAAATAGTCAATAATCAAGGTTCGAATAAGCTATGCTTCTAGAACTATCCTGCCCCGTTAGTTTAAGTGCACTCTTTCACAATCTTACAATAAATATGAATAGCTGTCCTAAAAGACAGCTATTCATATTTATTAGTTTGAAATAATTGGTACAAGTATTAAAAATTTACGGTAACAGAAAATAGTTAAAGTTAATGATACTATACTCCATTGATAAAATTATGTTCCATAATGGTTCCATATGCGGTTGTTGTAATACCTTCAGCGATTTTTATCCCTAAAAAATTTCAGGGTCACCCATTCCTCACAATGGACATTTAGATATAGTCAGTCATTCACATTTATCCTTCGTGTCCCTCTAGTGGTACTTCCCACAGTACTCGGGGGATTTTTCGTGTATAAAAGGTTTTTGAAAATTACTCTAGTTTCGTGTGATAATAATTTAAGATGTCAAAATGAAACTATTGCAAATGTCCTGTATCAAACCTAAAAAGTTGATACGGGGTCATTTTTCTTGTATTCTGTCAACTTTAGAACTAAATGAACCGGTTAGCTGGGGATATTAGTTAAAGCCGATCTTTTTATATTACATGGCGTTTTCCTTTTTAACAGTGGTAGCATCTTGAGAGTGCTCCCAACATTCAAGATTTTCAAGACCTTTAATGCTGTCTTTATAAAAAACTGGATCTTGACCAGCCTTTTTCTGTTTCATATAATCACTTAATGCTGCAAAAGCTACTTTTGATAATAAGAGAACGGCAATTAAGTTTACGATAACCATCAAGCCCATAAATAAATCTGCTAAATCCCATACAAGCTCGACCTTTGCAACCGAACCGAATACAATCATGGCGAACGCGCCTATTCGATATAGAATCAACCACACTTTACTTTTGTGTAAAAATCGAATATTTGTTTCCCCATAATAATAGTTACCAATTAACGAACCGAATGCAAATAGGAAAACAAAGATAGCAAGACAACCTGATGCCCAGGAACCGATGTGTTCACTTAATGAAGTTTGTGTGAGTGCAATGCCAGTTAGCCCTGGTTGTTTATAAGCATCAGAAAGTAAAATAATAAATGCTGTGCTTGTACAGATGATCAGTGTATCCGTCAATACGCCAAATGCCTGAATAAGTCCTTGTTTCACCGGATGACTTGTTTTAGCAGTTGCGGCAACGTTTGGCGCACTCCCCATACCCGCTTCATTCGAGAATAAACCACGTTTAACCCCATTCATGAACGCAGCTCCGATTGAACCGCCTGCTAGTTGTTCAAAGCCAAACGCGTTATTAATAATAAGAGAAAGAATTTCCGGCATTTTGGTAATGTTCATAGCTATGACAAATATTGCCATCCCTAGGTATAACACACCTAGAAACATAACCTTGTATTCAGAAATTTTTGCAATACGCTTCACACCGCCAAAGATAATCGCAGCGAAAGCAAGTGTCATGAGAATCCCTACAGTTAAACGATCTGTACCAAATGAGTTCTCAAAAGCAATTGTAACGGTATTTGATTGTACAGAATTGAATACAAGACCGAAAGAAAGCGTAATCAAAATGGAGAATATTACTCCCATCCAACGTTTGTTTAATCCTTTTTCCATATAATAGGATGGACCGCCTCGGAAACCAGTTTTATCTTTTACTTTATACACTTGCGCTAACGTACTTTCAATAAAGCTGGTTGCTGAGCTAATAATAGCAATAATCCACATCCAGAATATCGCTCCAGGACCGCCTAATGCAATCGCAATCGCAATTCCTGTGATATTACCTGTTCCAACGCGAGCGGCCATACCAATACAGAAAGCTTGAAATGGGGAAACGCTGTCTTTAGAACTAGTTCTCCCTTCCATTAAAACACGGACCATTTCCTTTAGCATTCGAACCTGTACAAATTTTAATTTAAATGTGAAATAAATCCCACTAGAAACAAGCATAATAACTAATAATTTTGACCAAAGGAATTCATTTGTTACGCCAACTACATCATGTAATAATTGTTGCATTCTATCACCTCTTATAAAATTTACTAGCTTAGAAGATACCTAGTTTTTCAACTTCATCAACTGATGAATTCCACCAGTCGTAAACAACATTATTTTTTTCTATAATGGCTCCTCTATCTCTTTTTTACAATTTTTAAAAGAAAGTATTCAATTCGCGACTGTTCATTCAATTCGCGTACTTTCCATGTAATTATAGTAACATAAATAAAATAATTCAAGATAAAAAATATTCGTACACTTCATCCACTTTTTGAATCCAATAATGGTGTTTACTTCCTGAAACTGAGCTAAATGTTTTTATATACGTGAATCATTTAGTGAAATAATTTAAAATCTTTAATGGGGGAGCAATTGATTTTATCCCATGTCGGATAATATACTGCCTGTCCAGATTTAAATATACAGTATCCTTAAAAATATCACGCAAAAAAAGCGATCCATCAATTTAAGAATCGCATTTGGACTATTAACTATTTTTTATTCAACTAACCTGCCCCGATAGTTCAACAACAATAAAGTCGCCTGTTTGCAGTGCTAAACTTCAGTAATGGTCATACGGCAACACTACTTCACCAGCCGAAAATATTAGAAATTATTAATCTTAAAAGTAACAGCTAGTTAAAAGGTAAATTTCTATTATACTCACATTCCATTAGATGACTGGCGTGCAGTGGAAATTTTTGTCCTGATTTTTACGTCAAACACTTTCTGTTCAGCAACATAAAGAATCTCGTCTAATGACTTGCCTTCTTCCGGATAGTGGGCGTTGCCAATAGCAATCCCAATGCCAAAGGGATTTTGGCCTTATTAAATTGTTCTAGTATGTCGGATTCCAAATTGTCTATGAAAACTTCTGTATCTTTTTGGGTAAACCCTGAAGCGATAATGATAAATTCATTGCTGCCCTTTAACGGAATAACTAAGTAGCTTCTATTAGCTGGTTAATTGAAAAGAAAAAATTTTCATCTACTAATATTTTAGTTGGCTATAAAAGGGGTTTTCCTTATGTATTTATTATCACTAATCTGATTAATGATAAAATCTGCAATATCTATATTCGTAATTTTTATTCCCGGCATATCGGTTAGGCTTTCCTTTATATTACCAGCAGATGATCCTTCAACTACAAATGGTAAGCGTGCAAGTGTCCAATCAATATCACTGCATGCAAGAATCTCAAGTTCCACTTTTTTATCTGCCATCATCTTCGGAAATAAGAATCTAAATATCCCGGCTCCAATTTTATTTATTATGTTCTTATTATCTCCGTTAATATCAAGTGATCCTCCTGTAACACCAATATATCTTTTAATTTCTAATTCATTCATTGCAGTAAGGATGAATTTTGTTACAACACTGTAAATAGGGAAATCTTTTAAGGGTTGACCTAAAGTATTGATAACAATATGACAACCCTTAAGAAAAGACCGAATAGAATTTATATCTTGTGCGTCTCCTTTCACAATCTCAATTCGTTCATCAGTATTAGTTAATCTAGTAGGATCTCTAACAAGCATACGAACTTGATATCCATCTTCTAATGCCCTTTTTGCAATAAATCGTCCTACTTTTCCGTTTCCTCCAACGATGGCTAGCTTGTAAGAATGCTTCATTTTTCCTCCTCTTGAAAAATTATTTGAACGTCACAATTACTCTTATTTATTATAATATTACTTTAATATTATTCTTCTTGGGGTAACTTGTTCCATTCGTTTAAGTAGACTAATTTCAAAATCCCATATCAATATTAACATAAAAACCCAGTTTTGTTCAGGAGTCTAGTTCCATTAAGTGGCACAATTGTTGAATAAAGGTCAAAGAGCACTCTTCAACTATTCCCCCTTTAGTTCCATAAGAAAAAGCTGTCTTAAAGACAGCTCCGTTCTTCAGCTAACGCACCCGTTAGTTTAAGTACAATCATTCACAATCTCTATTAACTTCTCTAAAATTTTTAAGTTATGTACTAAAACTATACTTTGGCATCGCATAAAGTATAGAGGTTATTTCAAGTAAAATAAAACTGCCAAGTTGATTTTTAAAATCACTTATTTATTGAGTTCATTAGTTGGAAGAAGTATTCAGGTTTGTGAGTCTTATTTAGGTTATACCACGAGTGTAATGTATCTGGTGCAAATACATCTAATTTTTTCAGTACTTCCATCGCAAATTCCAAAGGAGCTACTCCTGATGCAGTAACCAAATTTTCACCAGTTACTACAGGTTCCATCTCATAAAAATTTTCTCCTTTATAATTAGGACAGACCATTTTAATATACTCTAAGCTATTGCTTGTATGCTTTCTAGAATCTAGATATCCCATATTCGCTAGTCCCTCAGTTGCACCACAAATAGCAGCAACAATAGTGCCAAGCTTTAAAGCCTCGCCAATTTTTTTCAAGATAGATAGATGAATCGCTTCTCCCCAAGTATTCCCTCCAGGTAGAATTACAAGATCTTTACTATCAAAGTTACATTCATCAAGGGAAATATCTGGTTTTATACTCAGTCCCCCCATCGTAGTAATAATTTCTTTATTCGCTCCTACTGTAATTACTTTTAAAGGTGCTAAATCCTTTTTGAAATATCTTCCTGAATTTAGTTCAGCAATTAAATATCCATATTCCCAGTCTGACATTGTATTAAATACATATAGATAAACTTTTTTTATTTTCATCCACTAACACTCCAATCATAATTTTCATAGTTTATTTTTTCCACATCAAAAGCTACTCCATCAAAAAGAACGTATGTTCCTTTTGATGCAATTATATACCACAATTAACCAATAGTCTATTTCTTATTGAACTATCCTGCCCCTTTAGTTCCACAAGAAAAAGGTTGCCGCAAACTAACGCACCCATTAGTTTCGATTCACATATTTCTTGTATATTCTGGAGTATCACAGAGTGGATATTCTTCATATTGATTTCCTTTCCTAGAATAAAGTAAATCCCAAGAACAAAAGTAATTATTAAAGTGACACAAATTACCCAATACATCAAAGGATATTGATATATTACTGTTGCTGTTGTAACTCCTGAATTCATATCTGTTGTTGTTATTTTTGTCTTAACAGGATCATAAAGCATGTCCACAATTAAGTATGTTAGTAAAGATGAAAGAGTAAGAAATACTCCTATCGCACGTTTCAGTATTTTCACCTCCTAAAACCGTTAACTGTATACAGTTTAACTAAAAACAAAATCCTTCTTCCACTAACCTGCCCCGTTAGTGCCATAAGAAAATGGAGCTGTTTCCAGCCCCATAAAGAAGTAAAGCATGCGTTAGTTGCATAAGTAAGAGGTTTGAAAAAATAACCTGTATATATTTGAACGATGAATAACTTACCTATTTTCTTGTGTTTGTTTGCACCATATACAGAAAATTGGGAAAAACGTAATCAAAAACGTAACTAAGTTTATAAATTCATCAAAAAATACGTTAGAAACATTGATATATCAACAATTTAATAGATTACAGTTTATTTAATTGGTGTATATTTTTCCAATTATTTTAAATTATTCTATATTAGTTCTTACGATGAATACAATGTTTCTTAACTATCGCAATTGACTAGAATTGATTTACAACCATTTAGAAACGTAACCAAAACCGTAACCATTTTTATAAAAAACTCGTCAAGTATTGAAAGTATGAATTAAAGCAGCCGTTTCTATATTGGAATGCGTTGCTTTATTTTTTAATGGGGCATATCAGAAATGTTTAGCTGTGGTAAGAAAACTACTAGCAATAAAAGCTATTAAGCTAAACGCTGGTAGCTTGCTACATTCCATCTATGCTTATTAATCAGCTTTGTGTGTTCAGAAAACCATTCTAAGCGATTTTCAAACTTCTAATGATGATTGATAAGCTAATTTTGTCTAAGGCTAACTCTAACTTATCATCTATCTATTCTTTTATATAAAGAATTCCATAATTGCGTAAACCTGTAAACCTTTTAACCTATAAACGTTGATATAGTAGGTTTTTTATAGGTTTACCTTTAAGTTATTAGAAGTAAATTCAGCGCATTGGTATTCCCTGACTTTCTTTGAATGTGGGGTGTTGAGTATGTATCTTGCTGAAAAGATCGAGACTTATCTTTTTATTCAGCTACCTAAGCCAAGTGCTTGAGATTACTGGTGTATTCAAAATAACGGCTGGTCTATTGATTCTGCTACTGAAATTTTTAGTGAGGAATGGATATCTGATGACGAGTTTTTTGTCACCGAATCTGAAATTTATGGGAATAATAAACTCTATCATCAATTGAAAAAAGAACTTCGAATAATAAAAAAACATAGGGAGATTTTAGTCTTCCTATGTTTTCATTCATATTATTTATCTGTTTGTTTTTGCTTCTTTTTCAAATACTCCGCACGTATTTTTTCAAGTTGCTGCTTTTTATCAAATTTGGCAGGCTTCTGTTTTTCATGAAACTTTGTCACAGCTACCTGACCTTTGGTATCTAATTG
This sequence comes from Peribacillus sp. NPDC096447, assembly GCF_044762725.1. NCBI lineage: Bacteria > Bacillati > Bacillota > Bacilli > Caryophanales > Bacillaceae > Peribacillus > Peribacillus sp. NPDC096447. Next base: position 3,281 of record NZ_JBIWEV010000008.1, on the reverse strand, counting down.
ATATTTTCCCACTTTGTTCACCTACTTTTCTTGTCTTTAAAGAGAATCTATTCAACAAATATAATATACCTTATTTTACTGAAGTATACCTTATTACTTTATTAGTGTACTGCTAACTTTGCATATATCAGTAAAAACATTAAAAACTTAGTAAAATAATTCATCGCCAAATGGTATTCATTTCATTGCTATAATCAAAATAAAATGCCTTGACACTCTGCATAAGCCTCAATAATTCTATTTCTTGTTTGTTCAGCTCTCTTCTAAAGATCCAATTGTTCGGTAAATAAGGTTTAAACATTAAAACAATCTAAGGCTACTCCATCTTTTAAATGGTTCTTAATGCTAATAACCATTACGTTCTCGATGATTTCAAATTTAGGTTTCTGAGGGGAAATATTGTTTTTTTTGCAAAGCCTTTTTACTACTTGTTTAAAAAAATCTACATCCCCAATATCTTTCTCCAAAAAATCACCCCTTGTTATTAACTTTTCTACTTATATCCACCTCAATCCAAATATTACCTTATTCAACTATCCTGCCCCTTTAGTTGATTAAGGAAACTTTAATGATCAAGCAGTTATATGTAAAAACTTAGTTACCATTATGAGCGTTATCGGAAATAGTATGAGAAAGAGCCCTTAGTAAAGAGGCTCTCATATTTATAATCATTCACAGCTTAATGATGAAATACACGAATGCCTGAATGTGCCATAACCATTCCATATTCATTTGCTGCTTGTAAAACTTGATCGTCTCGTAAAGAATTACCTGTTTGAACAACATATTTAACTCCACTTTGAGCAGCACGATCAATATTATCACGGAACGGTAAAAAAGCATCGGAAGCATAGGAAACTTCTTTTAATCTTTTTAACCATTGTTGTTTTTCACTCTTACTTAGCCTGTCAGGGACTTCTTGAAAACATTGTTTCCATTGTTGGTTTTCAGCTTCAGTAATATCATCATTCAGCCATCCATCAATCGCGTTATTAACTTCTACACGAGATATTCCTTCTCTGAACTTCATATTAAGTGCCCTTGGGTGTTGTCGTAACCACCATTTATCTGCTTTTTCAGCTGCTAACCTTGTACAATGAATACGTGATTGCTGCCCAGCACCAATTCCAATAGTTTGACCATCTAAAGCGAAACAAACAGAGTTTGATTGTGTATATTTCAATGTAATAAGGGCAACAAGAAGATCTTGCTTGGCTCTATCAGGAATATCACATTGTGCCGTAACAATATTGTCAAAAACTTCTTTTCTGATCCGTACATCATTTCTTTCTTGTTCTAAGGTAATTCCAAATACCGTTCTTTTTTCAATTGGAGCAGGAGCATAGTGTGGATCAATTTCTAAGATTAAATACTTTCCTTTCTTTTTCTGTTTCAAAATCTCTAATGCCTCTTGACTGTAACTTGGTGCAACAATGATATCAGAAACCTCTGTTTTTAGAAGGTTAGCTACAGTTACATCAACTTCATCACTAAATGCAGCACAATCACCAAATGAAGATATCCTATCTGTTCCTCGTGCTCTTGCGTAAGCAACGGCTAATGGAGAAAGTTTTATATCTTCAATGAAATAAGATTTAGCAAGTAAATCATTCAGTGGAGAGTACACAGCTGCACCTGCTGGACTAACATGTTTAAAGGATGCTGACGCAGGTTGACCAGTTGCTTGTCGAAGCTCTAGAACCAGTTGAAAAGCGTTTAAAGCATCTAAAACATTAATATAACTGGCTTCTCCATTTAATATTTTAATAGGCATGTTTTCTGTAACATAAACTTTAGCTTTACCCTGATTTGGATTCATTCCGTATCGTAAACAAATCTCTTTCATTTAAAGATCCCCTTTCAAAAATAAAAAAGTATTTGAACATGAGTTCAAATACTTTGCCCAGGCGTACGGCCGTTATCTATGTGCTCCCTCATGGTCCTCCATGTTTACGCCAGTAACACATAGTCTGTTTTATAAGAAAATTTTACATAATATTAGTAATTTTTACAATATATTTAGCTGATTTTTCTTTTTTTAAGTTGTATATCATACCCCCCCCCTTGTAGGCCAAGGGGGGGGATCATCTTCGAAATTATCGTTTTTGCTGTAGCTTTTGAAACAAATATTGATCAAATTAATACAAGAAACCTTGAAAATAAATAAATAGTAAGGACATGTTTTGAAAAAAGATGAATCAAAACATGCCCTTATACTAATTAATTGGATTATTCATTTATAAAAAAGATTGATCATTTTTGTGTTCCTTAATCAACTAACGCACCCGTTAGTTTAAGTTTAATCATTCACAATCTCTATTAACTTCTCTAAAATTTTAAAGTTATGTACTAAAACTATACTTTGACATCACATAAAGTATGGAGATTATTACAAGTAAAATAAAACTGCCAAGTTGATTTTTAAACTCACTTATTTATTGAGTTCATTAGTTGGAAAAAGTATTCATGTTTGTGAGTCTTATTTAGGTTATACCACGAATGTAATGTATCTGGTGCAAATACATCTAATTTTTTCAGTACTTCCACCGCAAATTCCAAAGGAGCTACTCCTGATGCAGTAACCAAATTTTCACCAGTTACTACAGGTTCCATCTCATAAAAATTTTCTCCTTTATAATTAGGACAGACCATTTTAATATACTCTAAGCTATTGCTTGTATGCTTTCTAGAATCTAGATATCCCATATTCGCTAGTCCCTCAGTTGCACCACAAATAGCAGCAACAATAGTGCCAAGCTTTAAAGCCTCGCCAATTTTTTTCAAGATAGATAGATGAATCGCTTCTCCCCAAGTATTCCCTCCAGGTAGAATTACAAGATCTTTACTATCAAAGTTACATTCATCAAGGGAAATATCTGGTTTTATACTCAGTCCCCCCATCGTAGTAATAATTTCTTTATTCGCTCCTACTGTAATTACTTTTAAAGGTGCTAAATCCTTTTTGAAATATCTTCCTGAATTTAGTTCAGCAATTAAATATCCATATTCCCAGTCTGACATTGTATTAAATACATATAGATAAACTTTTTTTATTTTCATCCACTAACACTCCAATCATAATTTTCATAGTTTATTTTTTCCACATCAAAAGCTACTCCATCAAAAAGAACGTATGTTCCTTTTGATGCAATTATATACCACAATTAACCAATAGTCTATTTCTTATTGAACTATCCTGCCCCTTTCGTATTATAAGGTCAGCCAGATATTTCTGGTTGAACAATTTTTATATCGATATATGATAACGGTAGCTGGGGTAG
>NZ_JBIWEV010000007.1:0-208501 GCF_044762725.1 Peribacillus sp. NPDC096447 | reverse complement strand
GTCACACCCGTTCCCATTCCGAACACGGCAGTTAAGCTCTTCAGCGCCGATGGTAGTTGGGGGTTTCCCCCTGTGAGAGTAGGACGTCGCCAAGCAGGTTTTATATGGAGGATTAGCTCAGCTGGGAGAGCATCTGCCTTACAAGCAGAGGGTCGGCGGTTCGATCCCGTCATCCTCCACCATTTTACACCTGCCGGTGTAGCTCAACTGGTAGAGCAACTGACTTGTAATCAGTAGGTTGGGGGTTCAAGTCCTCTTGCCGGCACCATTTTAAGATAGTACAAGCACGAGCCATTAGCTCAGTTGGTAGAGCATCTGACTTTTAATCAGAGGGTCGAAGGTTCGAATCCTTCATGGCTCACCATTTTATATGCGGGTGTGGCGGAATTGGCAGACGCACCAGACTTAGGATCTGGCGCCGCAAGGCGTGGGGGTTCAAGTCCCTTCACCCGCATCTTTCATGCGGAAGTAGTTCAGTGGTAGAATACAACCTTGCCAAGGTTGGGGTCGCGGGTTCGAATCCCGTCTTCCGCTCCACTTTTCGTATGTGCCGGGGTGGCGGAACTGGCAGACGCACAGGACTTAAAATCCTGCGGTAGGTGACTACCGTACCGGTTCGATTCCGGTCCTCGGCACCATCATAATATGCGCCCGTAGCTCAATTGGATAGAGCATCTGACTACGAATCAGAAGGTTGTAGGTTCGACTCCCGCCGGGCGCACCATGTTTTTATTGCGGGAAGTAGCTCAGCTTGGTAGAGCACTTGGTTTGGGACCAAGGGGTCGCAGGTTCGAATCCTGTCTTCCCGACCACGTGATTTTTAATGAATGGGGCCTTAGCTCAGCTGGGAGAGCGCCTGCCTTGCACGCAGGAGGTCAGCGGTTCGATCCCGCTAGGCTCCACCATTTTTCAATCAGATACTTATATTATATTGGCGGTGTAGCTCAGCTGGCTAGAGCGTACGGTTCATACCCGTGAGGTCGGGGGTTCGATCCCCTCCGCCGCTACCAATAAATATAAGGACCTTTAGCTCAGCTGGTTAGAGCAGACGGCTCATAACCGTCCGGTCGTAGGTTCGAGTCCTACAAGGTCCACCATATTCATTTTTTAAAGCCGTGGAGGTATACCCAAGTTCGGCTGAAGGGATCGGTCTTGAAAACCGACAGGGGAGTCAAATCCCGCGGGGGTTCGAATCCCTCTACCTCCTCCATTTTTTCAAAAAGCAGCAAGTTGTTTTGAAACAGCCTTACATAAAGGATGCGGATGGAACAATATACACGAAAACTTGATGCAAATCGTTTCATTATTACCGTCGCGGGGTGGAGCAGTCCGGTAGCTCGTCGGGCTCATAACCCGAAGGTCGCAGGTTCAAATCCTGTCCCCGCAATTATTAGGTCCCGTGGTGTAGCGGTTAACATGCCTGCCTGTCACGCAGGAGATCGCGGGTTCGATTCCCGTCGGGACCGCCATTTTTTAAATTTAATACAAATGTGGCTCAGTAGCTCAGTCGGTAGAGCAAAGGACTGAAAATCCTTGTGTCGGCGGTTCGATTCCGTCCTGAGCCACCATATCTTTCATATTACGGCGGTTGTGGCGAAGTGGTTAACGCACCTGATTGTGGTTCAGGCATTCGTGGGTTCGATTCCCATCAGTCGCCCCATTTCGCGGGTGTAGTTTAGTGGTAAAACCTCAGCCTTCCAAGCTGATGATGAGGGTTCGATTCCCTTCACCCGCTCCAAATATGGGCCTATAGCTCAGCTGGTTAGAGCGCACGCCTGATAAGCGTGAGGTCGATGGTTCGAGTCCATTTAGGCCCACCATATTCATATTGTTCCGCAGTAGCTCAGTGGTAGAGCATTCGGCTGTTAACCGAACGGTCGTAGGTTCGAGTCCTACCTGCGGAGCCATGGGGAAGTACTCAAGAGGCTGAAGAGGCGCCCCTGCTAAGGGTGTAGGTCGCGCGAGCGGCGCGAGGGTTCAAATCCCTCCTTCTCCGCCAGTTGGCCCGTTGGTCAAGCGGTTAAGACACCGCCCTTTCACGGCGGTAACACGGGTTCGAATCCCGTACGGGTCATAACAAAAAAGGAAGCATACATTCATGTATGCTTCTTTTTTTCATTTCTTTTCATTTATATAACTATCTTTTTGTTTAAAGGGAATGTCTCCTAGATTGGATTCGATATTTGCTTCTTCCAGTGTATCTTCATATTCCTTTTGCTTTTTGTTTGGTATATCCACTCTATTTTTCCCTTCTATATCATTTGCGGCAAATCCTTCATAGTCTTCAGGAAATCCATTCGTTTCATCCTCAGTTTTATATAGATCATTATAATTGTCATGATCGCCGGTGTAATCAGATGGCGTTTCGGATGTACCGAATTTCGCAACTTCCCCAAAGCTATCTTCTTTATCCACCATTTCGATTCCATGACGATTTTCAAAATGATCACCCTTGGATGGAATCAGTATTTCCTCCTCCACTGGCCGGTCTTGTGAAAGTGACCGTTCCGGGGCATGTTCGACACAGTAGAGGGTGCTTGGGATCGCTTCAAGCCTCTCGATGGGGATTTCCCCATTGCAGGTTTTACAATGGCCATACGAACCTTCTTCCATTGCTTTCAATGCTTCGTCGATTTTCTCCATTTCTGATTGTGCATGCTCATCGAGTGCTTGATTCCGTTCCATCTCGAATAATTCGGTTCCTAGGTCAGCAGGATGATTATCATAGGATGATAATTCCCCTACGGATTCCGTCTGGCTTTTATCCAGAACGGATTGTTCGTCATTTTGAATTCTACTACTTAACTCATTTTTTTCTTGAAGCAGTTCCTTTTTTAATTTTTGCGTTTGTTGTTTCGTTGCCATCTCCTATTCACTCCTTCTAAAGTCCAAATATCATTTTATATTGGTAAGATGATTGTATTATCTATTACCCGAATCGGAGTATAGGAAAACAATATGGAACGGAAGATAGAAAAAAGGACTGAGTGGATGAGCTCAGTCCTCGGAGATTAGATAAGATAGCTGATGAATAATCCAATGGCCATGAGTAAGCCAAAGAAGGTGTTCGTTTGGGCCGTGGCTTTCATTGCCGGGACCATCGTGATCGGCTGCGTTTTGCCTACGAAGCCTTTGATTGCGGCCATGGCCTTCGGTATGCTAAGGAAGGCAAGGAGAATCCACGCCGTTACGCTTCCGGTAAGGACTAGCCCAACAAGCCATAGATAAGAGAAGGCGAACATGATTGCCATGAATGTCAGGGCGTTTTTCCTGCCCATCACTACAGGCATCGTTTTGCGCCCGTGAGCCTTATCTCCATCATGGTCACGCAGGTTATTGGATAAGTTGATCAGCCCGACCAAAATCCCACTTGGAATGGCTATTAAGATGGCTGTTGAAGAAACATCACCGGTTTGAATGAAAAAGGCGATCAGGATTATCAAAAAGCCCATGAACAATCCAGAAAAAAGTTCCCCGAATGGTGTATATGAAATGGGAAGGGGACCGCCTGTATAAAGATAGCCGACAAGCATGCAAACCAGTCCTACTGCAGCAAGCCACCAAGATGATGCGGCACAGATATAGATCCCAATTATCAAGGCGATGGCATACATGCCAAGGGCCAAGCTCATGATTAGTTTGGGGGTCATCCCATGACGGACGATCCCGCCGCCGATGCCTACGGATTCCTCCGTATCCAAGCCTCTCTTGAAATCATAGTATTCATTGAATAAATTGGTAGCAGCTTGAATCAGGATACTGGCAATCATCATGGCAGCGAATAGTAACCAATTCACTCCATCTTCCAAAAGTGCAATCACAGTTCCAAGTAAGACTGGGACAAAAGCTGCGGTTAGTGTATGTGGACGAATTAACTCCCACCAAATCTTCCAGGTCCGTTTAAGGGGAAGTCCGTCGTATTCTGTTTGCATTATTTCTCTCCTCAAAATCATTATTGGTTCTCTCGAAATTATAACAAATATTGAAATGTTGCACAAAAGGTTATCCTAATAAATGCAGGAAAAGTGGGTAAGGGTGATAATTGGAATTCCTGGATGATCCATTTCCAAAATCCAGGGTATTTCTCTACATTCGCTAAGATTCATATAATAAGGAAAAGAACAGGAAAGAATCGTTCGGTAAAGGGGCGTTTTATTGACATGAGGTTCAAGGGAGGTGTATCTTTAAATAGGTTAAAAAGCTTTTAAAATGTACATTTGGGGGGATTTTTTTGGCTATCTCAGAGGAAACTGAACAGTTTCAGGGACTGGCTTCAGCTATACAAAAGGCGAAGGACTTGAATGATCAAGTTCTATTCAGTCATATTAAGAAGATTAAATGCAACAACCCCCTTTCATTTTATCAAGCTGGAAGAGAACGGTACGCGGGTGAACGCTTTTTCTGGGAGGACCCTGCAAAGGAAATAACCATCACCGGTTTAGGCAATGTTAAGAAACTCAAAGCGGCATCGAATGCCGAACGTTATAGAGAAGTCGAAAAGAGCTGGATCAAACTGCAGAATAATGCTGTCAAAACAGGAGTGACCGATATAGAAGCGACAGGTCCTTTACTGTTTGGGGGCTTTTCTTTTGATTATGAAACTGACAGTACGCTCCTTTGGAATCAGTTCGGGGACAACCTTTTTTATATACCTGCCTTCATGCTGTCAATAGTGGGGAAACAAGCTTACTTAACGACAAACTTACTTTGTTCGCCTGATGATTCAGAAAAACTCTTCATAGATATGATAAATGAACGGGAAGCTTTCCTTTTCAAAAGCTTGGATGGCAATGGATTGGGTGCAAATTCCCTGGTTATGCAGAGGGAAGTCGAACCTGAGGAATGGAAGCGGACGGTCGCAGAGGCTGTTCAGGAAATCAAGACGACAGATCTCGACAAAATCGTTTTGGCAAGGGAGCTTCGACTTGGTTTTGAACGTTCCATCGATTCAGGGAAAGTACTTGAACAATTGATTGCTGAGCAGCCATTGAGTTATATTTTCAGTTTGGAAGCTGGAGGTGACTGTTTTGTTGGTGCCACCCCTGAACGTTTGATTAAGAAACAGGGAAATGAAGTTTTTTCTACCTGTCTTGCTGGATCGATGGGACGAGGGAAAGATGAGCAGGAAGATGTTTGTCTTGGTGAAGAATTGCTTCATGACCAAAAGAATTTACAAGAGCATCAATATGTCGTGTCGATGATATCCAATGCCTTTGATTCAGTATGCGAAAAGGTGATGGTCCCGGCCGGACCGACACTTATGAAAAACCGTCATATCCAGCATTTGTACACACCGGTCCGCGGTATATCAAAGGAAGGTGTCACGATTTTTGAATTTGTCGAGAATCTCCACCCAACCCCTGCTATGGGCGGACTTCCCAAAGAAAAGGCGGTTGTCCGAATTCGGGAAATGGAAGGTCTGGAACGTGGCTTTTATGCGGGTCCTTTAGGCTGGGTGGATACGTATGGAAACGGGGAATTCGCTGTAGGGATACGTTCTGCACTAATACAGAACAATGAGGCCTCACTCTTTGCCGGATGCGGAGTAGTGGAAGATTCGACTCCCGAAAGTGAATACCGGGAAACGGGGATTAAATTCAATCCGATGTTAAGTGCTTTAGGAGGAAATCTTAATGAATGACCGAGATGCATTGACAGCGTATGCTGCTTCATTTGTCGATGAGCTGGCACAAAATGAGGTGAAGCATGTGGTGGTGAGCCCTGGTTCACGATCCACACCCCTGGCTTTGTTGCTGGTGGAACATCCTGATATCGAAATTCATATTAATGTGGATGAGCGTTCGGCTGCTTTTTTTGCCCTTGGTTTGGCTAAGGCCCTAAAAGAACCTGTCGGACTTCTTTGTACGTCAGGTACAGCCGCTGCAAACTATTACCCAGCCGTCATTGAGGCTTTCTATTCAAGAGTGCCGCTTATTGTACTTACCGCTGACCGCCCGCATGAATTGCGTGATGTCGGAGCCCCGCAGGCGATCGATCAGATGCACCTTTACGGGAGACATGTAAAATGGTTTGTCGAAATGGCACTTCCTGAAAGCACGGATGGGATGATGCGGTATGCCAGAACGGTCGGTGCAAGGGCAGTGGCAACAGCTGCAGCTGAGCCTGCAGGGCCTGTACATTTGAATTTCCCGCTTCGAGAACCATTGATTCCGGACCTGGAGAAAGCAAAGGAGTGCAGGCAAAATAAAATGACGCCTGCAGTGTTGATTGACAGTGGAGAACTGTCACTGTCATCATCACAAATAGAAGCTGTTGCAACTACATTGTCACAAGCTAAGCAAGGTATGATTGTATGTGGCGAATTACCTCATCCAGAGATGAAGGAAGCCATCGTCGCATTAGCGGAAAAACTTGCCTTTCCGGTACTGGCTGATCCCCTTTCACAGCTAAGGAGCGGAAGTCATGACAAAGCCGTAATTATTGATTCTTACGATACGTTTCTACGCGATGAAACGGCAAAAGCGGCTTTCAGGCCGGAAGTGATCTTGCGATTCGGGGCAATGCCTGTTTCTAAACCGTTATTGTTATTCATGAAAAAACAAAAACAGGCAATCACTTTGGTCGTCGATGGCGGAGCAGGCTGGCGCGAACCAGCCGGATTGGCAACGAATATGATTTACAGCGAAGAGAAAGATTTTTGTCTGCGAATTGCTGAAAGTATTTCTTCCTCCCATGATGATGAATGGCTTCGCTTATGGCAAACCGTCAACGGAGCGACGAAGGATGCCTTAGCCTCCGTCAGGGATGAAGCGGAGTTAAGCGAAGGCAAGCTGTTCGCCCTGCTTGCTGATATGATGCCATTGGAATCGACGTTGTTTGTCGGGAATAGTATGCCCATACGTGATTTGGATACTTTCTTTTTGAATAATGGAAAAGGAATCAAAACCTTTGCAAATCGCGGGGCGAATGGCATCGATGGTGTCGTTTCCACTGCGCTTGGCGTAAGCACGGTATCAAAAAATACAGTGCTGGCAATCGGGGATTTAAGCTTTTTCCATGATATGAATGGCTTGCTTGCGGCAAAACTTCAAAAACAAAATATCACGATATTGCTGGTTAATAATGATGGCGGCGGCATTTTCTCCTTCTTGCCGCAGGCGAATGAGAGGGAACATTTCGAAACGCTATTCGGAACGCCTCATGGGCTTGATTTTTCCCATACTGCCGAGCTTTATGGCGGTAAATACAACAAGGTGCAAAATTGGGATGAGTTAGAGAAGGTATTTACAGAGTCATTCGAAATTCAAGGACTCAAAATCATTGAAGTTCCGACAGAAAGAGAGTCCAATTTACAAAAGCATCGAAATTTGTGGAGCTTTGTTTCCCAGGAAATAAAAATGGTGTTAGACAGGGAAATATCATGAATATTGTCAGCAAGGATGTCAATTATGCTGTTGAAATAACGGGAAATGGAGATCCTCTTGTACTTTTACATGGATTTACGGGAAATCGGGATACATGGAAATTCCTCATTCCGCTACTGAGTGACAGGTATACGTTAATCATGGTCGACATCATCGGTCATGGCATGTCTGCGTCACCAGCCGATCATCGAAGGTATAAAATCGAGCGTGTCGCTGAGGATATCAAGTATATTTTGGATGTGTTGCATTTCCCGAAAGCCCATATCCTTGGATACTCGATGGGCGGAAGGCTCGGATTGGGATTTGCCTGTTTGTTTCCTGACTATGTTGATACATTGATATTGGAGAGCGCTTCACCGGGCCTTTTAACAGAAGGGGAACGTGAAATCCGAAGGGGAAATGATCGGAAGCTTGCCGAAAGGATTCTTGAAAATGGCATGGAAGCGTTTGTGGATCAATGGGAAAACATCCCTCTGTTTGAAAGTCAAAAACGGTTGTCGGCCAAAACCAGGTCAGCCATTCGGGAGCAGCGGTTGGCAAATGACCCTGCCGGCCTTTCCAATAGCCTTCTTGGTATGGGGACCGGCAATCAGGCTTCATACTGGGAACAACTGCAAACCCTTGATTTCCCTGTGCTCCTTGTAACCGGTGAGCTTGACCGGAAGTTTTGTCGAATTGCGGACTCGATGAAAAAAAAGTTGAAGCGGGCCGAATGGAAAATAATAAATGATGCGGGACATGCTATTCATGTGGAAGTTGGAGAAAAGTTTGGTAAAATAATAAGTGAGTTTTTAAAGCGAAATAAAAGGAGGAATTAAGGTGACGATTCAATGGGAAACAATACGTGAGTATGATGAAATTTTGTATGAAAAATATAACGGGATTGCGAAAGTGTCCATCAATCGACCACATGTACATAATGCATTCACGCCAAAAACGACTGCTGAAATGATTGATGCATTTGCAAGGGCGCGTGATGATTCCAGCATTGGTGTCATTATTTTAACAGGTGTAGGCGGCAAAGCATTCTGTTCAGGCGGGGACCAAAAAGTACGCGGAAATGGTGGATATGTGGGTGAAGATAACATTCCGCGTCTAAATGTTCTTGATTTGCAACGTTTGATTCGCGTAATTCCAAAACCAGTCGTAGCCATGGTTGCAGGATATGCAATTGGTGGCGGTAATGTCTTGAACGTGGTATGTGACTTGACGATTGCTGCTGACAATGCAATTTTCGGACAAACTGGACCGAATGTAGGAAGCTTTGATGCTGGTTATGGTTCTGGCTACCTTGCACGTATCGTGGGTCATAAAAAGGCGCGTGAAATCTGGTACCTATGCCGTCAATACAATGCACAGGAAGCATTGGATATGGGATTGGTCAACACAGTCGTACCATTAGACCAATTAGAAGCGGAAACGGTTAAATGGTGTGAAGAAATGCTTGAGAAGAGCCCTACTGCACTTCGTTTCTTGAAAGCGGCAATGAACGCTGATACGGATGGCCTTGCAGGTCTTCAACAATTGGCTGGTGACGCTACACTTTTATACTATACAACAGAAGAAGCAAAAGAAGGCCGCGATGCATTCAAAGAAAAGCGCACTCCGGACTTTGGGCAATTCCCTCGTTTCCCTTAATGAAACGTGTGAATCGATGAGACTGACAGCTTGGCGGATAATCGCCGGGCTGTTTTCTATATCAAAATGGAAGAGGGTAAGCAGCAATGGCAGAAGAAAAGTTGCCAAACTGGCTGAAAAATCGGGCGCATCTTTCACCAGATCGCCCGGCAATAGAGTTTGAAGGTAATACGTATAGCTTTCTTGAACTGCATACATTATCGGAGAAGATGGCTGGTAAGCTGGCAAGCATTGGTCTGGGCGCTGGCGATTCATGCGCGGTTTTGCTCCGTAATCATATTGATGGTGTTGTCGTTATCCATGCACTATTTTATCTCGGTGTGAAGATTGTGATGCTGAATAATAAGTTAACGGCAAAAGAGCTGTCCTGGCAGATCGAGGATAGTGGGACTGCCTATTTGGTTTCAGAAGGTGCCTTCTCCGACAAACTTTCTGATATTGGTGAGATTCTCCCGGAATTGAACCTTCATTTAATGGAAGAATTGCCGGATGAAGGCACGGCGGAAATACTTCAAGAGTTTTACCTTGAGGATACCGCTACGATCATGTATACATCAGGTACGACAGGAAATCCAAAGGGTGTGATCCAAACATTCGGCAACCATTGGTGGAGTGCAGTAGGGTCGGTTCTGAACCTTGGATTGCATGAGGAGGATTCTTGGTATTGTGCGGTTCCGATCTTTCATATTAGCGGTTTATCCATTCTGATGAAAAATGTGATTTATGGCATGAAAGTCGTTTTGGCGGAACGATTCGATGAACGGGAAGCGAACCGGAGCATTCAGGAAAATGGCGTGACGATCATTTCGGTCGTGACGGCGATGCTGAATAGGATGGTTCAGGATTTGAAAGGAACAAGCTATCCAAAAACCTTTCGCTGTTTCCTGTTGGGCGGCGGCCCTGCACCCGTCCATTTACTTGAAGCCTGTAAGGAGAAAGGGATTCCCGTCTATCAATCATATGGGATGACCGAAACGTCTTCACAGATTGTGACGCTGGCACCGGAATATAGCATGTCAAAAATCGGATCAGCTGGGAAGCCTTTGTTTCCTTCGCAGTTACGGATAGAGAAGGACGGCACTATGTGTGAACCGGGTGCAGTGGGTGAAATCGTGGTTTCAGGTCCGAATGTCACGAAAGGTTATTTTAATCGAATGGACGCTACACAGCAGGCGATTACCGATGGATGGCTTTATACCGGGGATCTTGGTTATCTTGATGAGGAAGGCTTTTTATATGTGCTTGACCGACGTTCGGATTTAATCATATCCGGCGGTGAAAATGTCTATCCGGCGGAGATTGAAAACGTCCTCAGTATGCATCCTGATGTTTTCGAAGCGGGAGTGACGGGGACTGACGATGAAAAGTGGGGACAGGTCCCGCTTGCTTTTGTCGTCTTGCATCAAGGTGCAGAGCTTGATGAGAGCGAACTGCTGGAATATTGCAGGGGATATTTAGCATCCTATAAGATTCCCCGGAACGTGATTTTTTGTAAGGAGCTTCCCCGTAATGGCGCAAGCAAGCTTCTGAGACGGGAACTGAAGAAGGAAATGGGGGAAGGGCAATGAAGTTATCCTCCATTTCCCTAAAGCTCATTAAGGCCCCTTTAAAACGGCCATTCAAGACGCATCTCGAAACGGTAAGCGAGCGGGAAGTGATAATTGTCGAAGCCATGGATAAGGATGGGTTGATTGGATACGGTGAAGCTGTCCCTTTTACAAGTCCTTGGTATACAGAGGAAACGATCAAAACATGCTTTCATATTTTGGATGACTTCTTAATCCCGTTGACATTGGCCAGTCAGATCAAGCATCCTGATGAGCTGCCGAACTTATGGAGCGGAATCCGGCGGAATGCGATGGCGAAGTCAGCTTTAGAGCAGGCAATCCTCGATTTATATGCGAAGCAGAAAGGAGTCTACCTCGGACGGCTGTTTGGCGGCGAACGAAGTGAAGTGGCCGCTGGTGTAGTCGTTGCATCCAATGATATTGAAGATGCGATGCGCCAGATCGAGGATTTTTCCGGATCTGGTTATCAGCGTTATAAAATAAAAATCAATCCTCAAATTGATCTGGAGTTTTTAGCGGAAATCCGTCGGGCCTATCCTCATATCCCGCTCATGGCAGATGCCAATTCAGCGTACACTCTTGATGACATCACACACCTTCAGAAGCTTGATGAGTTTAAGCTGATGATGATTGAACAGCCGCTGGGACATGACGATATTGTGGAACATTCATTTTTGCAGAAACAGCTGCAGACACCTATTTGCCTTGATGAAAGCATAAATTCATTTCATGATGCCAAAAGTGCGCTGTCGCTCCAGAGCTGTGGGGTGATCACCATTAAGATGGCTAAAGTCGGCGGCTGGATGGAAGCTGTAAGAATCCATGATCTATGCCTGGGAAATGATGTGCCAGTTTGGTGCGGCGGTATGATTGAATTTGGCATTTCACGTGCACATAATATCGCTCTTGCCACATTAAAAGGATTCACGATTCCCGGGGATATATCATCTTCATCCCGTTATTGGGATGAAGATATAATATATCCTGAAGTACTTGTCGAAAACGGCATGATCCAAGTTCCCGATAAAGCTGGAATCGGTTTTGCCATCAATGAAAAGCGGCTAAAGGAATTGACTACATATAGTAAGTTGTACAAGTGAAAACATCAAAGGAGGTGCATTGCCCACCTCTTTTTACAAATATTGATAATCCTTTAACTCCACTCACTCCCCTTGCCTATGTACCTCACCCAATTAGTATTTTCTTGGACGGAAACCCCACCCTTTTTGAAAATGATTTTAATAGGATACTAACAAATCAGTTCATTGTTTTTCCTGTTAAAACTCTTGCTAAGCTGCAGAAATTTGCGACAATTCTGCCAGCTAGCCAAGATGACGCTAGATGCTTGATTTGATGAGGCTTGGCAGACAGTCGGCGGAAAGGGAACGAATGACTGAAATCAACCAGGAACTTTTTTAACTGGCCGGAAAGATCATAATTTTTTTCAGAAAATGGGGCTTTGTCTATTTTTTCTTTATTGGATTATTTTGTATAATGAAATTAAAAGAATGGCAACCAAGGGAAAGGGAGGGGAGAGTGTATGAAGAAAAAACCGTACCTTATTGCGGAGATTCTACTAAGAAGGGGCATGGCGGACTATGTCATTAAAGAAGTGACGGCATTGGAAGAGTGTGAGCTGTTTCTTTTGAAGAGAAAGTGGGGCCTATATGACCGGAAGACAGGTGCGTAAAGATTAAAAGTAAAAAGGGAACCGTTTCGAGCCGGTCCCCATGCGTTTTAAGGTTTTTTAAGCCGGTATCTATTTACTGGACGGCCTATGCTGCCATATTGTACGTCAAGCTGAAGGACTTCTTCGCCATGCAAGTATTCAAGATAGCGCCTTGCTGTAACTCTGGCGATTCCAATCCCATCAGCCACTTCTTCTGCAGATAGTGACCCAGGCTGGGTCTTTATGAACTTCGTCACTTGCTTAAGAGTCGCGCCATTCAATCCTTTGGGAACATCATATTTCGGACTCGCTTCAGAATGTGTTTTATTTTGAAAGAGGATTCGGTCGAGCTGATTTTGAGAAATTTGATGGTCAGGTTCAACCTCCATCCGAAAAGCAAAGTATTGCTCCAGCGTATGTTTTAGCCTATCGAATTTAAATGGCTTGATTAAATAGTCAAAAGCCCCGTTCTGTATCATTTTTCGAATCGTTTTCTGATCATTTGCCGCTGAAATGATGATGACATCCACATCCATTTGCTCTTTTCTGATTTGATAAAGTGTATCAACCCCGTTTAAAGATGGCATGAAGATGTCCAAAATGACAAGGTCGGGTTTAGAATGCCTGATTTTTTCCAGACCTTCAAGCCCATTTGAAGCTGTATCAACGACTTTAAAGGCAGGCAGGCGCTCGATGAACTGTTTGTTGACCTCTTGGACCATTGGGTCGTCTTCAATTAAAAGTACACGAATTTCGTTAGTCATTTTGGTTCTCCTCTATATCGTGCATCGGAAAAGAAAGAAAAAAGCTTGTTCCTTCGTCAGGGCGTGTCGTGAATTTCATTTCGCCGTTCGCTTTTTTTACAATTTGGTCTATTAGATAAAGACCAATTCCTGATCCTTCCGCACCTTTTGTTGTAAAACCATACTCGAATATATCTTTATGAATGTCCTCGGGAATGCCGGGCCCATTATCCTCAAGCACGATTTGACAATGATGTTCATCCTGGTAGATGGATAGATAAACCTGTTTTGTTTCCTCTGAACAATGCTTTAGCGCGGCGAATGAGTTTTCGATCAGGTTTCCGATTATCAAAACAAAATCGTGATGATCCAAATCAGCGGGGAAGCGGTCCAATTTCGTGTGCTTGTCCATGATGAGCTCGATTCCGAGTTCCCTACCCAAGGAGATCTTACTTAATATCAGCCCCACTAAATTATCATCGTGAATGTGCTTCGTTAAAAACCTGGTCAATTCCTCTTGTTCTTCCGTGATCTGAAAAATGTAATGCAGCGCTTCGTCAAGATTGCCTAGCTGGATCAATCCTGCTATCGTATGAAGTTTGTTCATATGTTCATGGTTTTGAACGCGCAGAGCTTCAACGAATGCTTTGACACTAGTCAACTCTTCAGCTAGCTTCGTCACATCGGTACGATCCTGGAAAATGGCCACCGCACCGATCGTTTTATCCGCAATCTTTATCGGTACCCGGTTGCTTACAATATTCCTGTTTTGAACGGAGATCTCCTGATTAAAGATGGGAGATGTCCGGTCAAGCACTTCCGGGAGACGTGTATCGTGTATAATATCATTGATATTCTTGCCTATGACCGCACCGTTGATATTGAAAATTTGCTTAGCCTTTTCATTGAAAATCGTGATAGTCTGATTATTATCTATGGCGATGACCCCTTCATGCATGGCATTGAAAGCGGCAGTCCTTTCAACCAACATCCGTGAAATTTCATGGGGTTCAAGTTGGAAGGTCTCTTTTTTTATCCTTTTTGCCATGAGCCATGAGCCGCATACCCCGAATAGAAGTGTAAGGACCAGGATAATCGCGATTTCGCCTTTCAGGTCCTTGATTAATTCCGGTATGGTAGGCAAGATATTCCCAACCAGTACGACGCCGATTTGCTCTCTATCTCTATCAAGGATCGGTACAAATGCGCGGATGGAAATGCCTAGTTCGCCAGCAGCCTTTGAAAGGTATTCGTGTTCAGCGAACGCAGCGCTTTCGTCGCTGCTTTCCGATGGGGTTCCCAATTGGCTGAACACGGGGTGGGAATAGCGTATATGCTGATTGTTCAGTACAACTATATAATCCGCTTGATGGATTTTCCTTAAGTTTTCAATAATCGGATTGAGCTGCGTCCATCCTTCGGGCTCACGGACCAATTTTTGTACTTCAGGCAGTTCGGCAATGGTATGGGCAGTGATCATGGATCGTTTGCCGATTTCATCTTCCCTGACCGAAACGATATTTCCGAATATAAAAATCCCGCCTATTAGTATCGAAAAAGCGACGATTACGAATGATAGCAGGGTGATTTTAATTTGAATGGGCATATGAAAGGATTTATCCATTGTTTTTCCTCCATTACTTCTATACTTTATAGTAACAGAATTTCTATCACTTTTCGCTATTTTTCGCGCATTGTATTACGACAGCAAAAAGCTGTGATAGAATAGTGATAATGTGAAGTGAGCGGTGAGGAGTTGTCGGTATGCGTGCATTATGGGGGTACTTCTTATTAATTGGCTTGGGGCTGTTGATAGCCGTGTATATATCGTTTCAATCGTTCTTTACAAGCTTCGGTTTCAATTTGCCGAAGGATGAGGAGCAGGTCGGGATGAAGGATCAAATCGTGATTAAGTTCAGTCATGTCGTTGCCGAAAATACACCTAAAGGGCTAGCTGCGAACCGATTTGCCCAACTAGTCGATGAATATACAGATCATCGTGTCAAAATTGAAGTTTATCCTAATCAGTCATTATATAGTGATCATGAAGAAATCGAAGCATTACAAGAAAACAAGGTGCAGATGATTGCACCGACTACATCTAAAATTACGAGCATATCAAAGAAATGGATGCTATTGGACCTCCCTTACGTTTTTCCAACGGACGCTGCCTTGCAGGAAGCGTTGAATGGGGAAGTGGGGGAAGAGCTGCTAAAGCAGCTGAATACCATCGATATCGAGGGACTCGCATTTTGGTCGAATAACTATAAACAGATCACAAGCAGTAAACCGATACGGCATCCAAGTGATTTTGCAGGAAAGAATTTTAGAATCATGCCAAGTGCAGTCCTGGAAACTCAATTCAAGCATTTTGGGGCGACAACTGCTGAGCTGCAGTTTAATGAAACATATAAAAGCCTTGAAATTAAAGAAACGGACAGCCAGGAAAATACGATTTCGAATATTTATTCCAAGAAAATATATGAGGTGCAAAATTATTTAACGATCAGTGATCACGGTTATTTAGGTTATGTCGTCATGATAAACAAGCCGTTTTGGAACAAACTCCCGTTGGATATTCAGCAGCAAATCCAAAGGGCGATGGATGATACAACGAAATGGCTATGGATCAAATCAAATGAATTGAATCAGGAACAGCTTCGGGAAATCCAGCAAAAATCGAATATCGACATCTATACACTGTCAGATGAAGAAAAGAAAGAATGGATGAATGAGATGACTGTCATTTATCCGGATTTCGAATCAACGATTGGAACCGAATTGATGACGAAAATGAAAAAGATCCGTGAGAAGCATTTAAAGGAATAACTATATGATGGGGACAAAAAAGGAGCGGACCCAAAGGGCCTGCTCCTTTTTTCTATTGCAATGCAGTTTGCAGTGTCTTGATGTTCTTTTCCATTAAACTGAAGTAATCTTCGCCGGCTTCGATATCTTTATCCGTCAACACTGAAAGGTTATGGAGCTCAAGTGATTTCGCTCCCATTTCCTTTTGGATGATCTCAGTTAGTTTAGAACTGATATTCTGTTCAAAGATGACGTAGTTCAAGTCTTCTTCTTCAGCCATGGTTACGATTTTCCCCAGTTCCTTTTGAGAAGGTTCGTTTGATGACGTTAGTCCTGTGACGCCAATTTGTTCCAATCCGTAGCGTTCCTCCCAATAACCATATGCAGAATGGGAAACGATGACCTTATTGGTACGGCCCGATTCGATCGTCGTCGCAAATTTTTCATCAAGAGCCTCAAGCTTTTCGGAAAGCTCATTGAATTGGCGGTTGAAATATTCTTCCTGTTCCGGCATTTTTTTCGTTAATTCATCCTTGATGGTTTTAGCCATGTCAATGGAATAGATTGGATCTAACCACAAATGGGGATTAACTCCTCCATGATCATGACCGTCTTCTTCATTTGCATGTTCGTCTTCATTTGCATGTTCGTCTTCATTTGCATGTTCGTCTTCATTTGCATGTTCGTCTTCATTCGCGTGTTCGTCTTCATTTGCATGCTCGTCTTCATTTGCATGCTCATCTTCATCTAGATGAACCGTTTCGCCCACCGCAACTGTACTGACGCCTTCTTTACTTAGAATTGGTTCAGCCTTGGTTACAAAGCCTTCAAGATTATAGCCAATATAGAAAAACAGGTCTGACTCAGCCATTTTTACAATATCTTTTTGAGAGGGTTCGAATGAGTGTTCATCCGTTCCGGGAGGATAAACCGTCTCGACGTTTACGTACTCCCCGCCAATGGCCTCAGTGAAGTATTGTAAAGGGTAAACCGTCGTATATATATCCAAGGCATCCTTGGTTTCTTCTTTACTCGATTCTCCCTTCGAGTTGCCGCAGGCTGACAGAAATACCGCAGTAACAAGGAAAAGCGAGAGCAATGCTCGAATTTTCATATGAAATGCTCCTTTATAATTCGTATTGATTACGATTTGAATTTTATGGGTAAAAACGAAATGATTACGATTTGACTTCTGTATGATACAAAAGATTGCAAAAGAAAGCAAGGTTTTTTTCTAATGGTCCTCACTTTTTTTCTTTTTTTCAGGAACAAGATCAATGCCTCCTGGATGAAATGGATGACATTTAAGAATCCGGATGAGTGCAAGCCAGCTTCCTTTTATCGGTCCAAAACGATTGATCGCTTCCAAACCATAATGGGAACAAGTTGGATAAAAACGGCAGGTGGGCGGTTTTAATGGAGAAAGAGCAACTTGGTAAAAACGGATGATTCCCATTAATATTTTTTTCAACACGATGCTTTCATCTCTTTTCGGGTAATTTGACTATCCTCAATTATAGCATATTTTCTAAATTTCCAATAAGGGTAAAAAAGGAATAAGCATATTGGTAATCCGATTGATATAATGAGAATTAATTTTAAAGGATGAAATATATTGTTATTCAAGGTAAAATAGAGATGACATACAATTAAGGAGTGAATTAAATGCCTTCAGTTGAAAGCTTTGAATTAGATCATAACGCTGTTAAAGCCCCATATGTTAGACATTGCGGTGTCCATAAGGTAGGAACAGACGGTGTTGTTAATAAATTTGATATCCGTTTTTGCCAGCCGAATAAACAAGCGATGAAGCCGGATACGATCCATACCCTGGAACACTTGCTTGCATTCAATATCCGTAAGCATTCCGAGCGCTACGATCACTTTGATATCATCGACATTTCGCCAATGGGATGTCAAACAGGATATTACCTTGTGGTAAGCGGCGAGCCGACAGTGACCGAAATCATCGATGTTCTTGAAGATACATTCAAGGATGCCGTTACAATTACCGAAATTCCTGCTGCAAACGAAAAACAATGCGGCCAAGCAAAATTGCATGATCTTGAAGGAGCTAAGAAATTGATGAATTTCTGGCTTGCACAAGATAAAGAAGATCTTCATAAAGTTTTTGGTTAATAAAAAAAGTTCCTGTCTATTTGTGACAGGAACTTTTTTCATTTTTCGGGTTCTTCTTTTTTCCCCTCATCCTCGGGCAAAGGTTCGACGGGATCCACTGTATGCTTGTAGCTGTAACCTTTTCCGATTGTTAGGACCGATAATGCCAATACAATCAGAATCACAATAATTGAGATAACTAAAACCGTAATCATACTTTACAGCTCCTAACGTTCACAATTTAGATTCATTTTAGCATAAGAACAGAGTCAGATAATGTTTCAATTTTCGAATAGAGGGAATTATAAAGGTATAACCAACTTACGGAGGTAGATATTTATGGCTCAGAAAAAATTAGGTACTTTAGTGAATAAGGAAATTGCAAACTTCAGTGTTCTTTATACGAAAATTCATAATTACCACTGGTTCGTGAATGGACCGCACTTCTTTGAACTTCACCAAAAGCTGGAAGAGTTATATAAAGAAGTGACATCCAACTATGACGAATTGGCTGAAAGACTATTGGCCATTGGTGAAAAGCCGGTTGCTACCCTTAAAGAGTACCTGGAATTAACGACGATCGAAGAAGCGACAGGTAATGAAAATACAGAAGATATGGTTCAAAGCGTCATCAGTGATTTTGAGAAGCTTTCCGAAGAGTTCCTGGAAATCATCGAAGTTGCCGAAGAAGAAGATCCGGTTACGGCTGATATGCTGACAGGCATGAAGAAAAGCTTAAACAAACATGCTTGGATGCTGCGTGCCTATTTAGGACATTAAGATATAGGAAAAGCCCTGCTTCGGTAGGGCTTTTTTTTTATGGGTAAAACAATAAAAAAGGCATCCATCAAAAGAGGGACACCTGACAAGGTATGTATTAATGAATATTCCTAGGCGGAAAATGTGTAGGTTTCGTGTCGTTCATACTATTTTGAGCGAACTTCCCTTTTAACGTTTCAATAATGTAAAGGCCCATTAAATTGGTTAGTTCTTGATCATCCATCTCTTGAAGCAATTCGAAAATTTCCTTGCGGTCAAGCTGTTCCAAAACCGCAAAAGTAAGCATATCAATATCTTCTTCATCACCAGTCATCTTATCACGGTACATATTGTATAATTCTTCAATTAACTTCAAAACTTTCACCTCACATTTATTAGAAATCCGTTATCTCTTTATATGTAGGTTATCAAAAAAACCTCTGGGTGCATATAAAAATCTTAAGGGATGCTTGGGCTTATTATATGTTTTACCCTTTGAAAGATACTTTAATCTATTATTTAACAACTTTGTTCTTCTGTAAACAAAATTTTCCATTGTATGAAGTAGGGAAATACGTGAAAAATAAGCGTAGGATATATGGAAAGGGTGGATGGATGTGTCTGAAAACAGGAAAAAATATTACATTTGGATTCCAAATGGGCAGATAACACAAGATAGGGAAAGTTCTCCATGGAATTTCGAGATCGAGGCGACAGATAATGAAATCATCCAATTACGTGAATTATTTGATTATAATTATTCTGTAGGGGAAGAAAATTTTTACCGGGCACATGTCCCATACCTTCAATATCATTTTGACCGTGAAAATGATAAACAGGATATCACTCTCCAAAAAATTTACGAGATGATTTATGCCCTAGGTACTGAAGAAGGAAGACGGCATATAGAAAGCATGGGGATTTTACAGGCAAAACCAACAGACGATGGCCTCGAATATTGAGGATCCATCGTTTTTTTGATGTGATGCAGGTTCTCGCTGGATAGTGGTTTTTTTTACCCATATAATGAATGAAGGGGCATAGCATTATTTCTTATACGGAGAGAAGGGGAAAAAATGAAACGTTTTCTTGATAAGAACGGATATAAGGTCGAATTCTCCGAGAATCCTGTCTTTGGAGAGTCTTGGCATGTTTTTGTACTCAGCAGATATAAGGGCAGATGGGTATTGACCAAACACAGAGAACGGGGATTGGAGTTCCCTGGAGGTAAACGGGAAGCAGGGGAATCGATTGAAGAAACAGCCATACGTGAAGTGTATGAAGAAACAGGTGGCTTGGTGGGCCAGCTGCAATTTTTGGGACAATATAAGGTACATCATCCAGTCAAACCATTTGTTAAATCGATATACTATGCTGCATTGCGTGGGGTAGAAAAGAAACAAAATTACCTGGAAACGGATGGCCCGGTCTTTTTGGAAGCATTGCCGGATGTACTCGGTGAGGAGTTTAGTTTCATCATGAAAGATGAAATTGTACCGTTGAGCTTATCAAGACTGGATGAGGGCACTTTGGTGAGAAACGATTGAATCGACGGTATTCACGAGTAAATGGGTGAAACTCACGAGTAAACTGCCGGTATTCACGAGTAAACCGGCGAGAATACGTGTAAATCGCTTGAATTCAAGAGTAAAAGCCTTATTCACGAGTAAACCGCCAGAATTCACGAGTAAACCGGCGAGAATACGTGTAAACCGCTTGAATTCAAGAGTAAAAGCCTTATTCACGAGTAAACCGCCAGAATTCACGAGTAAAACACCGAAACTCACGAGTAAATGGCCGAAATTCACGAGTAAACCGCCGAAACTCACGAGTAAACCGCCGAATATCACAAGTAAACATCCGAAACTCAACTAAATTCATTTTTCACCTCAAGAAATGAAAAACTGCCGAGGTTTATCGGCAGTTTGGTTAGTCTTTGATTAATTTTCTCTCGAGTAGTTCTACTAGTTGATACATGATTGTGGCAAATACTGCAATGATCATTAAGGCAAGCATTACGAGGGTGAAGTTGAAGACTTGAAAGCCATAAATGATTAGGTAGCCGAGCCCTTTGGCTGAAACAAGGAATTCCCCTACGATGACGCCGACCCAGGAGAGGCCGACATTCACTTTCAATGTTGAGATGATCGTTGGGAAGGAGGCGGGTAATATGGCTTCCCGAAAAGCTTGTGTTCTTGTGGCGCCAAAAGTTTGGAGCACCTTCAGGTAGTTCGGGTCCACTTCGCGAAATGCGGTGTAGACGACGATGGTGGTGATGATGATGGAGATGATCGCCCCCATCGAGATGATGGATGGAAAGCCAGGGCCGAATGCTACGATGATGATGGGGCCGAGTGCCACTTTCGGCATGGCATTTAAAATGACGAGATAGGGGTCAAGTGTTTTGGATAATCTTGGCGACCACCAAAGCAGGGATGCCAGGATCGTTCCAAGCAGTGTCCCTATGATAAAGCCGAGAACGGTCTCGAATAAAGTCACTCCGGAATGGGATAGAAGTGTTCCATCACCCAATTTCTGTATGAAAAGATGCCACACTTTAGTTGGGGAGCTGAAGATGAGCGGATCGATCACTTCCATTCTGGATAAAAGTTCCCAACTGCTGAAAAAAACGATGAAAATCAGGATCTGATAAAAGCGAATGAGCCTGTTTTCTTTTTTTAATGAGGTTTTATATTGGTTATGAAGCTGTTCAATATTCAAGGCTCTCAAGCTCCTTCCAGATCGTTTGGAATAGCGTCGGATACTGTGGATGGTTGCGTGCATGGAAAGGCGTGAGTTCCCGCAGTTCATCGGGCACCTTGAAGGTTTTGTGCACGCTTCCCGGGTTCGCGGAAAACAGATAGATGCGGTCACTCATAGCAATTGCTTCACCGATATCATGGGTGACGAGCACAGCTGTCTTTCCGAAGGATTTCAGGGTTTCAAAAACAAGGTCTTCCAGCTTCAACTTCGTTTGGTAATCAAGGGCCGAAAACGGTTCGTCAAGCAAAAGGATTTTTGGGTCGACCGCCAGTGTCCGTGCCAGTGCAGCCCTTTGTCTCATTCCTCCCGAGAGTTCGCGCGGATATAATTTTCCGGTGCCTCCCAATCCAACGTCACTTAAAAGTTTCAGCGTTTTTATTCTCTCAAGACCTTCATCTTTTTTAATCAGTTTCAATCCTAATAAAATATTTTCTTCAATCGTCTTCCATGGAAATAGATAATCCTGCTGCAGCATATAGCCGATTGAAAGGTCACTGTTGGCTTTCAGCGGTTTGTTTTCGAGCAGGATCTTTCCTGCAGTGGGCGGAAATAGCCCGGCGATGATGGAAAGCAGGGTGGTTTTTCCGCAGCCGCTCGGACCTAGAAAAGAGACGAATTCACCTTTTTCAATGTCGAGGGAAATGTCCGCTAGTGCGGTCGCTGCCGTCTGATTTGAAAAATAAGTATGGTGAATGTCTTGGATTTTTAAAAAGCTCATCGGACATCCTCCTTACCTTTTGCTATGCTATTTTGTGACTTCTTCAGCAAAATCTGTATTGACCAGCTCTTCATGGCTTATACGTGAAGGCAGCTCGCCTGCTTCATCCATGATGTTTTGCAGATTGTTCCATTCTTCTTCATCAAGAATGGGGTCGGTGGCAAAGGAACCTTGTTCTTTGTAGCGGTTGATAACTGTTTCCATCGTTTCGATATTGGTATCTTCAAAATACGGCTGAATGACTTCGGCAATTTCGGCAGCATCATTTTCCTGAACCCAATCCTGTGCTTTTTTCAATGCCCTCGTGAATTTTTCGACAGTCTCTTTGTCTTCTTTCAAATAGCTTTCCTTAGCCATATAAACTGTATAGGGAAGATGCCCGGACTCGGTGCCGAAAGAAGCGACGATATAGCCTTTTCCTTCTTTTTCAAACACACTGGCCGTTGGTTCGAACAGTTGAACAAAATCGCCGGTTCCGGAAGCGAAGGCAGTTGCGACATTCGCAAAATCAATGTTCTGGATGAGGTTCAAATCTTTTTTCGGATCTATGTTATGTTTTTTCAATACGAACTCGCCGGCCATTTGCGGCATCCCGCCTTTTCGCTGGCCTAGGAATGTAGAGTTTTTCAGCATATCCCAATTGAAGTTATCAATTTTTTCACGTGAAACAAGAAACGTTCCATCCGTCTGTGTTAATTGAGCGAAGTTGATGACGGGGTCGTTCGAACCTTGTGCCTGAACGTAAATCGATGTTTCAGAGCCAACGAGAGCTATATCCGCCCCATCGGACAGAAGCGTGGTCATCGTCTTGTCGCCGCCTGCCGTAGTTTTCAAATCAATGCTGAGACCCTCATCTTTAAAAAATCCTTTTTCAATCGCTACATATTGGGGTGTATAGAAAAGGGAGCGGGTTACTTCGGCAACCCTGACCTTCGTTGTTTCCTGTTCTTTGTTGCCGCATGCTCCAAGCGGGATCACCAGCATGCACAGAAGTAAAAATACGACACCTGCTTTACACCATTTTTTCAAAATTCCTTCCTCCTTGATATATAGGTATTTTGCCTACATTATCGTATGAACGGAAGAAAAAAATGTGAATGCCTCGCAGGGGATAAAAACAAGCGGATGTTTTACAATAAGATTAAAGAGAAAGGAGAGTGGAAATTGGAGAACGGAACGATTATTTCAAAACGGCGGTTTCCATCACCGCATCCACGAATCCATCTTTATTCAGTTACGTACATATCACAAGGCCTGAAGGTAAAGGGGTTGCTGGCTGAACCTGTTGATGGCGAAATACACGATGCCTTCTTATATTTACGCGGCGGTATTAAAAATGTCGGCAAGGTGAGGCCCGCTAGGATCGTGCAGTATGCCGTAGAAGGTTTCATCGTTTTTGCCCCTTTTTACCGTGGGAATCAAGGCGGAGAGGGAGATGAGGATTTTGGAGGCGAAGATAGATTCGATGCGATATCAGGATTCAATCTTCTTGAACAGCATCCCCGAGTGAATAAGGATCACATTCATATCCTTGGATTTTCCCGTGGGGGCATCATGGCGCTTTGGACGGGGATTTACTGCAGGAATGCAGCGTCGATCGTCACATGGGGTGGAGTGTCGGATATGTTTTTAACATATGTCGAACGTGTCGATATGCGGCGGATGATGAAGCGGGTCATCGGCGGTACACCTAAAAAATGCCCCGATCAATATGAATACCGTACGCCATTGTTTGCGATTGAAGATTTGAATGTACCCGTACTGATCATTCATGGTGAAAAAGATGACAATGTCGCCATTGAACACGCGTACCGGTTGGAAAAAAGGTTGAAAATGCATGACAAAGAGGTCGAAAGCTGGTATTTCCCTCAATTCACACATTACTTCCCACCGGCCGTGAACAGAAAAGTAGTCGAAGATTTAACATCTTGGATGAAAAGTAAAACCGAATAATGATAGAATGAAGTATATACTAAGTATATTAGCAAGGAGGAGATACACATGGGCATGCCTATGGAGCTAAATACCATGATCGTTACAAAAGGGAACGAAACCCGTGAAGAAGAAAACATTTTTCGGCTGTCGAAAGCTGGATACAGGTTATACCCTATCGATATTCCAATCGATGTCCGCAAAACCATTCAATCTGACTCAAGCGGAACAGCCGTTATCCAAAAAATTGAATGGACCAGTGAAAAGACCATCATTACGTACCAACTACTATCACTGAACTCAACTAACTAAATAGACAAGCGCTTGCCGGGAATCGTCTTCGCTGCAAGCGCTTTTTTTGATTGTGTGGCAGAATTCGACCAGATGTGCGAAAAATTCGGGCTGTACGCCAACAATTCGACCGTAAACGCTTATAATTCGACCCACGCACCAACAAATTCGACCGTAAACACTTATAATTCGACCCACGCACCAACAATTCGACCGTAAACGCTTATAATTCGACCCACGCATCAACAAATTCGACCGTATGCACCAATAATCCAACCTACGTGGTAAAATGGTGGAGAGCGCATGATGCGGGGTGATTTGATGATTTTGGTGAGTGCTTGTTTAGCGGGTCTTGAGGTAAGATACAATGGTACACATAGCCTGGATGATGGAATTATGGAATTAATGAGGGAGAAAAAGGCTATAGCGGTTTGTCCAGAGTTGCTTGGCGGTTTTTCAACACCGAGGGAGCCTGCTGAGATAGTTGGCGGTGAAGGTGGGGATGTCCTTGATGGAAAAGCGAAGATCATTGAAAAGTCGGGCAGGGATGTTACGGAATTGTACATAAAGGGAGCCAATCTTACGTTATTGAAAGCCCAGGAGGTAGGGGCGACGTTAGTCGTTTTAAAAGAAAATAGTCCATCCTGTGGAAGTGCCACGATTTATAATGGGAAATTCAAGGGGGAGAAAAAGGTCGGGAATGGAGTGACCGCGGCTTTGCTTAGGCGGCATGGATTCACTGTCATTTCAGAGGAAGGGTTATATGAAAAATGAGTAATGGCATTTTAGATGGTTCTTTTGAAAGAAGGGGAATACATGGAGGATATCAATCTCTATACATTGCTATTTTTAGTACTTGCGGGTTTTATTGCCGCATTCATTGATTCCGTCGTGGGCGGGGGCGGTTTAATTTCCATTCCGGCTTTATTGTTCACGGGGATTTCGCCTTCAGCGGCACTTGCGACTAACAAGCTGGCGGGTACTATGGGATCTTTAACTAGTACGATTTCATTCATTCGGGCTGGAAAGGTGGATTTCAAATTCGTCATCAAGCTGTTTCCGATTACCGTGATTGGAGCGGCGTTAGGAGCATACGTTGTACATTTCGTTTCCGCTGAGATACTGAAGCCCCTCATTTTGATTTTGTTGGTCGTTGTCGCGATTTATACGTTGGTAAAAAAGGATTGGGGTAAAGATGCAAAGTATAAAGGGCTGACAAGGAAGAAAATGATTCTTTTGATAGTCATAATATTTGCGATTGGTTTTTATGATGGTTTTCTTGGACCAGGCACAGGTTCATTTTTATTATTTTCATTTTTGATCATTGGGTTTGATTTTGTCCAGGCTGCCGGGAATGCAAGAATATTGAATTTTGGAAGCAATATTGCCGCACTTATCATTTTCTTATCTATGGGGACCGTTAATTTTGCCTATGGAATTCCGATGGGTCTTGCAATGGTCGCAGGAGCACTGGTAGGAACGAACTTCGCAATTAAAAAAGGTGCTTCCTATGTACGTATATTATTCATTTGCGTCACGATTTTATTGATTGGGAAAAATATCCTTAATTATTTTCATGTGTTTTGATGGGTGGTTTCCTATAAAAATGGCCGGGGATACAAATCGTATTTTCGGCCATTTTTACATTCATTTTGTGAAATTCAAGTCCCAGTGAATGCCGAATTTATCCTTGACCTTACCATACTTAGCTCCCCAAAAGGTATCTTGCAGTTCCATTAAGGATAATCCTTGTTCACACATAACCTCATATAAATGCTTGATTTCCGAGTCGCTTTCACATTCGAGGACCAACGCAACATTATTCCCGGCTTCAAAGGGATTGCCTGGAAACGTATCGGATACCATAATCAACATATCGCCTTTTTTGATTTTGGCATGCAGAACAAGTTCATTCGCTTCTTCAGGTGTTGGGAAATCAGCTTCCCCGTAGGTTTGCATATCGGTAATCTCTGCTTGAAATACCTCTGCATAAAAGGCTAATGCGTCTTTTGCTTGGCCATCGAAGATTAAATAGGGGGTAACTTGATTCTTCATACTAATCCTCCTGTTTCGTGTCATGGCTATCAATTCGACAGGGAGATCTTATCCTCCTTTATATTCATGAGGGCTTAGCTGCATTTTCGATTGTGAATCATGTTCATTTCCCCATCCAAAAAATTAAAATCAAATTTTCTTTTGAAAACAAGCTTCGCAGATGAAACTTCCTTCATTTTTTAAATATGCTTTTATTTCAGTCATCCCTTTATGCTTCGGATAACGTATTTTCACAGAAACGACTTCGTCCCCCTTAATTTCTTTCCCGAACATTTAAACACCTCCAAGCAATGTAAAGTTTTCAATCTAATGTGATTGACTTCAATGAAACTTTGACCTACCCAAGCTATCACATATGTATTTAACATCTTCAAATTCAAATTAGTATTAGTTAGGTACTCTTTACTTAAATCTGGCGCGAAAAAAGCCTGCCGCTTACGTGACAGGCTTTTTTCATTATTATATTTTTATTTCATAATGGAAGGGGGGATTTCATTCCGCAATGCTTCAATAGGATTTCAACTATGCGTTGTGAAGCGAATCCATCTCCATATGGGTTGGAGGCTGTCGCCATTTTTTTATAGGTTTCTTCATTTGTAAGTAAGTTTGTGGCTAATTGATAAATTCGTTCTTCCTCAATTCCAGCCAATAAAAGGGTACCAGCATCGATTCCTTCCGGACGTTCTGTTGTATCGCGTAACACAAGGACAGGAACACCAAGTGAGGGAGCTTCTTCTTGCACGCCTCCGGAATCTGTCAATATTAGATGGGCGTGCGCCGCAAAATTATGAAAATCAAGCACTTCAAGCGGCTCTATTAAGTGAAGTCTTTCCGTTTCCCCAAAAATCCGGTAAGCAATTTCACGGACTACTGGGTTTTTATGAAGCGGGAAAACAACTTGGATATCCTTGTGCTCTTCAAGCAGCCGTTTGACGGAACGGAATATTTCTTCCATTGGTTTTCCGATATTTTCTCGTCTGTGCGCTGTCATCAATAACATACGATCTCCATTCAAACCAGATAGAATCGGATGTTCATAATCTTTCCGTACTGTTGTTTTCAACGCATCGATTGCCGTATTTCCAGTAATATGGATACAATCACTTTTTTTATTTTCCAAAATTAGATTCTCTGCCGCCTGATTTGTTGGAGCAAAGTGCAAATCAGCCAGGACGCCTGTCAGCTGCCTATTCATTTCTTCAGGATATGGAGAATACTTATTACCAGTCCGGAGACCAGCTTCAACGTGACCAATCTGTATCTTATTATAGAAAGCTGCCAAGCTTGCGATGAAAGTTGTCGTTGTATCCCCATGTACGAGGACGATATCCGGTTTTATATCTTTCATGAGCGAACTCAATTTTTCAAGCCCTCGAGTTGTAATCTCTTCTAATGTTTGTCTATCCTTCATCATATCCAAATCGTGATCTGGCTTTATTTTAAAACATTGCAAGACTTGGTCGAGCATTTCCCTATGCTGGGCGGTGACCACCACGATGGTTTCTATTTCTTCTGGATGCTTTTTCAGTTCCAAAACGACTGGTGCCATTTTGATAGCCTCTGGTCTTGTACCAAATACGGTCATGACCTTAATACGTTGTTTAGGCATGCTCATTTCCTCCCCTTCTGAATGTCTCCCCCATTATAACGGGAAGTTCATGGGAAATATAAAAATGAAACAATAATTAACAGAATTTTTACAATTTTAATAGGGACTTTATATTTCTTTAACCTCCAGTTAATATCTGGCATTTACAATATAAAGCAGGAAGTAAGCAAAGCAGAATAGAGGTGATAGGCGAATATGAAAAGCGTCCTGATGATCGTGCAAAACTTTTATCCGGAAATCGGAAGTGCGGGAAATAGAATGAAAAATATATATCTCCATTTGAAAAGAAACGGATTTGAGGTAACGGTCATCACATTGAAGCCGAGTTATCCTAATCAAAGTTTATATCAAGATATAAAGTTTTGGGATGAAGAAAGCATTGAGGAAGATGTCATCAGGATTAAACCGGACAAAGTGAAGAGGTATACAAGCAATATGGGGAAGCGGTTGCTTCATTATCTTGAAGCGATGTGGCTTTTCATTTATACAATCATTCGTCTCGAAAAAAAATATGATTACGTGTTTGCCACGACTCCGCCTATCTTCCCGACACTGGCGGCGTTGATCGCCAAGAAAAAGATGAAAGCGAAACTCATTACCGATGTCAGGGATTTATGGCCGGAATCGTTGATAGGAGTAGGAGTATTTAATAATAAGTGGGTTTTGAAAATCGCTTTCTTCCTGGAAAGGAAGCTATATCGGCATTCAGATTTCATTATCATCAATAGTCCTGGTTTCAGGGATTATATCGTTGCAAAAGGAGTCAAGGAAGAGGCCATCCAATACATTCCTAATTCGCTTACTGCGGATGAGCTGACGTTAAAGAATTTGCTTACACCCGTATCGGAAAAGGTAATCAGAGTCGTTTATGCGGGGAATATCGGACTGGCCCAGGACTTGAAAAAACTGATAGCCGTAGCTGAAA
Organism: Peribacillus sp. NPDC096447; assembly: GCF_044762725.1. Lineage (NCBI taxonomy): Bacteria > Bacillati > Bacillota > Bacilli > Caryophanales > Bacillaceae > Peribacillus > Peribacillus sp. NPDC096447. The sequence goes on along the minus strand of NZ_JBIWEV010000007.1, from coordinate 179,520 downwards.
AGCTAAGGGAACATAAACAAATCGAGTTCTCGATGATTGGATATGGATATCGGATATCCGAAGTGGAGAAGGAGATAAGCTCTAGAGGGCTGACCAATATTAAGATGATTAATGCGATGAATCGAAGAGTGACTCTTCATGAAGTTTCAACGTCCCATATTGCCTATGTGAGCTTGGTTGAAAAAGAAGTCTTCGATAAGGTGCTGCCAGGTAAAATCATCGATTATATGTGTGTCGGAATACCCATTGTCGGTGATGTGGACGGCAGGGCCAAGAAGATGCTATCAGAGGCGAAATGCGGGCTGGTGGCAGAGAGCAGAAATGTTGATGAAATCTGTCAGCATATCTTGACCATGGCCTCAGATCCAGCCCTTCGTGAAGAACTGGGGGAAAACGGTCATCGGTATGCTATACAACATTTTCAATGGTCTAAAAATATTAAAGGTCTCATCAATGTGATGGAAGCGTCAGGCTGAAAAATCCGGAAGTGGAGGACAACATGGCGAAGAAAGTATGTATGTTCGTGTGGAATCACTTTACAAACGATGCGAGGGTTCTAAGAGAATGCACAGCGCTTACTGAAGCGGGTTATGAAGTCGATTTAATTGCCATTCATAACTGGAAAATCGAGGGTTTGCCCAAAAAGGAGAAACACCAAAATGGTTTCTCTGTCACTAGGGTGAATAATCGCTGGGATGCGCTTCATAGGATTCTCAGGATCGTAGGCAAATTGAAGAAAAAGAAGTTTGAAATCGTTCTATTGGCCTTATTGGTCTGGAATACGTTGTGGAACTTGAACTTGATCAACGGCTGGTTGGGATCGGCAATACTGTTCGGTTCATTTGCACTCCTTGCGATGGGCACACTGATGATCACTAAAACGAAGCTGCCGACACTATTAACGAGGAGCTACATTTTTGGTCAAATGATCTATCATGGCCGGAAAAGGAAATATGATTTTTATCATTCAAATGACTTGAATACGCTTATGCAGGGAGCGATCAGCAGTAAATGGTTGAGAAGGAAAAAGCTGATTTACGACTCGCATGAAGTACAAACGAGCAGAACGGGATATAATAGCCGAATTTACGGGATGATGGAGAAATTCCTATTAATGTTCGTGGATGAAATGATTGCCGAAAACCATACGAGAGCTAAGTATAACGAAGACTTATATGGTCTGTATCCCAAGGTGGTCCATAACTACCCGATTCCAACCAATCCGGAGGAAAGTACGGCTGTGAATTTGCATGAGCTGCTCGATTTGCCAGAGAATGAACCGATTTTGTTATACCAAGGCGGCGTTCAAATGGGAAGAGGGTTAGAGCAATTGGTTGATGCTGTACCGATGATCGAGGGCGGGACGGTAGTTTTTATCGGAGATGGAAGAATCAAGGATGATTTAATGAAAAAAGTAAGCGACATGAATCTGGAGCATCGTGTGAAGTTCCTGCCGAAGGTTCCGGTCGACGAGCTGCTCCATTATACAAAAAATGCGTATTTAGGTTTTCAGATATTGAATAATGTCTGCTTTAATCACTACTCCGCTTCTTCAAATAAATTGTTTGAATACATGATGAGCGGTGTGCCTGTGGTTGCCTGCAGCTTTCCTGAAATTCAAAAGGTTGTCGATACGGAAAAAATCGGTGTGTGTGTCGATTCACATGATCCAAAATCAATTGCCGAAGGCGTCAATTACTTATTGAAACATCCTGAAAAAAGGGCGGAAATGAGCAATAACTGCCTGAAGGCGCGGCAAAAATACAATTGGAAACAAGAGAAGGAAATCTTTATCGAAATCTATCAAACAGCCTAACAAATTTGAGTGTAGCAGAAAAATAGATAGGAGTGGTTTATATGAAACTTTGTACAATCGGACTTGGTTATATAGGACTTCCGACTTCTTTAATGTTTGCGAAACACGGTGTCGATGTTGTCGGCGTGGATATCCATCCTGAGATTATTTCCAATTTGAATAGCGGCAGGCTCCATATCGAAGAACCTGGATTGGAGGAGGTATTGCAAGAAGTGCTTACTTCCAATAAGTTCCGAGCTGCGTTAAGCCCGGAACATGCGGATGTTTTCATTATCGCAGTTCCTACTCCAAATAAAAAGGACATGCATCAATCATGTGATTTAACTCATGTCATGGATGCAACCTCAAACATTCTTCCTTTTATCAAAAAAGGGAATGTCATCATTATTGAATCGACGATTGCGCCAAGAAGCATGGATGATCATATTAGACCGATGATCGAGAGGACGGGCCTTACCATCGGAAAAGACATTTTCCTCGTTCATTGTCCGGAACGTGTTTTACCTGGAAGGATTCTTGAAGAGTTGGTTCATAATAACCGTATAGTCGGGGGCATCACGGAAACATGCTCATATAAAGGAAGTCTTGTTTATAAAACCTTCGTTCAAGGAGAGATCATTCAGACGGATGCGAAAACGGCTGAAATGTCCAAACTGATGGAAAACACCTTCAGGGATGTCAATATCGCCCTTGCGAATGAGCTGACGAAAATCTGTTTCGAGCTGGATATCAATGTTTTGGATGTCATATCAATGGCAAACAAACACCCTCGTGTAAATATTCACCAACCAGGACCAGGAGTTGGCGGCCATTGTTTAGCGGTCGATCCGTATTTCGTCGTTGCAAAGGCACCAGAGCAAGCGAGAATCATTAAATTGGCTCGCGATACCAACGTATCGATGCCTTATTATATCGTTAATGCCGTAAGGATGATGCTAGAGGGGATCCGGAAGCCAAAAGTAGCTGTTTTCGGTCTTGCATACAAAGGAAATGTAGATGATATTCGTGAAAGTCCAGCCATTGATGTCGTCAATATCTTGATGGGGATGGAAAACATGGATGTATCCTTACATGACCCGCATGTCCAATCTGGAAAGATGCCAGTCGTATCAGTGGAAGACGCTGTAAATGATGCCGACTTGATACTTGTCCTGACCGACCATGATGAATTTAAACAAATGGATTATGATAATCTATCAAATCTCATGAGAAATAAATTGATTTTGGATACACGCAATTGCATTGATGCAACTAAAACAGATGTCCCGGTGGCCAACCTGGGCAATATATATCAATACAAAACGATGTCCATGAAAAAAGCCAGGAATAAAGCGATCATCTAAAAACTTGGACAAACATCGATATTGGAATAAGGATTCAGGGGGCGCTGACTATGACAGTGCCCTTTTTGAATATCCATAATCTGGCGGAGGAACGGAGGGCAGAAAATCAATGAAGAAAAGGACCAAGAGAGCTTGGTCCTTTCAGAAACTGTGGAAACGTTTCAGTTGGTCTCAGAAATCCACTCCCTTTCTGCCAAGCCCCCGCCAAACAATCTGGCGGGGGCTTGGCTAGCCAGATATTCGACCGTTGTCGCAGTTAATCGACCTACAGGGCACATTATTCGAGTGAAGACCCAGTTATTCGACCGTTGTCGCAGTTAACCGACCTACACAGCACTATATTCGACCGTTCACTGCAGTTATTCGACCTACACGGCACTATATTCGACCGTTCACTGCAGTTAATCGACGTACATGGCACATTATTCGACCGTTGTCGCAGTTAATCGACGTACATGGCACTATATTCGACCGTTGTCGCAGTTAACCGACCTACACAGCACTATATTCGACCGTTCACTGCAGTTAATCGACCTACACGGCACTATATTCAACCGTTCACTGCAGTTAATCGACGTACAGGGCACTATATTCGACCATTCACTGCAGTTAATCGACGTACATGGCACTATATTCAACCGTTCACTGCAGTTAATCGACCGTTCCCCGCCGTTATTCGATCTACACATCACTATTCGGACTCCGAAGTATTTATTTTTAAGGTCCACGCATTAAATCCGCTTCATCATTTCTGCCGACTGTCTGCCAGACTCCTCGCTTATGTATCTAGTGGGGTCTTGGATAGTCAGTTGCAGGATTGTCGCAAATTTCTGAGGATTCCATTCAAAAAGTAAACCATGAATGAAGGATAACCAAGTAATGTTATAAAATCATGGTTCGGTAAGAGACATTTTTTGTCGACAAACTGAAAGGACCAAGCAAGAGCTTGGTCCTTTTGTGTAAAATTTATTAAGCTGTCGGTCCGCCAAGTTCTTCGATTTCACTTGGAACGCTGCCGAATTTCTTGAAGTTAGCACGGAATTGTGCGGCAAGGTCCGTTGCTGCTTCTTTATAAGCGGCAGGATCTGCCCAAGTCTTGATTGGCTGAAGCACTTCATCAGGAACACCAGGAACATGAAGCGGGATATCCAAGCCGAAGATATCATCTTTGATCGTTTCGATGTTTGCTAATTCACCTTCAAGTGCCGCTTGTACCATTGCACGAGTGTAAGCAAGTTTCATACGGCTTCCAGTTCCGTATGCTCCGCCAGTCCATCCAGTGTTGACAAGGTATACCTTTGCATTGTGCTCGTCAATTTTATCACCAAGCATCTCAGCATAGCGTTGAGCCGGAAGCGGTAAGAATGGTGATCCGAAGCAAGTGGAGAATGTAGCTTCCGGTGAAGTTACTCCTCTTTCAGTACCAGCCAATTTACTAGTGTATCCGCTTAGGAAGTGGAACATTGCCTGTTCTTTGGAAAGCTTGCTGATTGGAGGCAGAACGCCTGAAGCATCAGCTGTTAAGAAAATGATTGTATTTGGATGTCCTGCAATACTTGGGTTCACGATGTTATCGATCGCTTGCATTTGGTAAGCAGCACGAGTGTTTTCAGTCAATGAACTGTCATCATAGTTCGCTTCACGTGTATCCGGATCAACAACAACATTTTCCAATACGGCACCGAAACGGATTGCATCGAAAATTTGTGGTTCTTTTTCACGTGAAAGATTGATCGTTTTCGCATAGCAGCCGCCTTCGATGTTGAATACGCCGTTAGAAGACCAGCCGTGCTCGTCATCGCCGATCAGTTTACGGCTAGTGTCTGCTGATAAAGTTGTTTTGCCTGTACCGGACAGTCCGAAGAATAAAGCGACGTCCCCTTCACGTCCTACGTTAGCAGAGCAATGCATTGGAAGGATTCCAGCCTCTGGAAGTAAGTAGTTCATGATCGAGAAGATCGATTTTTTCATTTCTCCTGCATATTCCGTTCCGCCAATCAGGATGGTACGGCGTTCAAATGAAACGATGATGAAAGTTTCGGAAGTGGTTCCGTCCACTTCTGGGTCTGCTTTGAAGTTAGGTGCAGATAGGATTGTGAATTCAGCTTCGTGACCTCTTAGTTCCTCTTCATTTGGACGGATGAACAAAGTATGGGCAAAAAGGTTATGCCAAGCATATTCGTTAACAACACGGATTGGAAGACGAGATGATTCGTCTGCACCAGCGAAACCTTTAAAAACAAAAATCTCTTCTTTTGCTTTTAGGTAGTCAACTACTTTATTATATAGTTTATTGAACACATCTTCGGAAATTGGCTGGTTCACTGAACCCCAATCGATTTTATCTTTAACGGATGCTTCTTCCACGATAAATTTATCTTTAGGTGAACGACCAGTATATTTGCCAGTTTCAGCTTTTACTGCGCCGGTTGATGTTAAAACGCCTTCATTTCTGCTTAATACCTTTTCGACCAATTGAGGAACTGAAAGTTGAGTTTGCACATTGTTTCCTGTTAATAACTGGTGTAACTCATTAGAAACATCTACAGAATTCATATATGAGGTACCTTCCTTTGTTTAAGTTTTTAGATTACAATTAGTATAACACATTCATTTAAATAGTCTATACTATTTCTTCTGATTTGTGATTATTTTCAGCTGGTTGCGTTAATCATTTTATTCCGGCAGGAACCGAGTCAGGATTATCACATATACTTTAATGAAGTCAATTTTATTTTAATAGGAAGTAAGTAAGCAATATATTTCCAATGGTGAAGTCGTTTTTCTTATGCTTAATACTTATTATTAATGGCAATTTTCAACATTTCTATTCGTATTTTGCATTGTAAACCCTTCTAAGACGCTGTATCAACATGTTTTTCAAATGAACGCCATACTGGGCGGAAATGTTCTTTTTAAAAAAGCATTGACAAATTCCAACCAGATACGATAATATCTTAAATTGTACGGATTCTCTTATCCCGAGTTGGTGGAGGGACAGGCCCTTTGAAACCCAGCAACCTGCCATATTGAACTTGACTCCAAGATCGATCGCCGAAAATAAAGCGAAGGTCTTCAAGGAATAGTGGTGATGGTGCTAACCTGAGCAAGGTAAAAAACCCTTGAACGATAAGAGTGAAAGGATAGAAGACAGAATTTTAAACCTTTCCTCATTTGCCAGGGAAGGTTTTTGTGTTTTTCATAAGTAATTCTGTGTCTATAGTTGAAACTAATGAGGGAAACGAGTTCCGTAAAAATCAGGCTTATGCCTACAACATACTAACTTCCAAGGAGGAAATATGATGTCAAAGAAACGTCTATTTACTTCTGAATCTGTTACAGAGGGCCATCCGGACAAAATTTGTGACCAGATTTCAGATTCCATTTTAGATGCTATCCTTGCTAAGGATGCAAATGCACGTGTTGCGTGTGAAACTAGCGTAACAACAGGTCTTGTACTTGTTGCTGGTGAAATTACAACGTCCGCTTACGTGGATATTCCGCGTATCGTTCGTGATACGATTAAAGGAATTGGCTACACACGTGCGAAATACGGTTTCGATGCTGAAACTTGTGCAGTGTTGAGTTCCATTGATGAGCAGTCTGCCGATATCGCAGCTGGAGTCGATAAAGCATTGGAAGCTCGTGAAGGAAACATGTCAGAGGAAGAAATCGATGCAATCGGTGCAGGGGACCAAGGTCTTATGTTCGGATTTGCTTGTAATGAAACAGAAGAGCTTATGCCGCTTCCGATTTCATTGGCGCATAAACTTTCATTCCGCCTGGCTCAAGTTCGTAAAGATGAAACTCTTGCTTACCTACGCCCTGATGGTAAAACACAGGTAACTGTTGAATATGATGAGAATAACCGTCCTGTACGTGTAGATACGATCGTTATCTCTACACAGCATGATGCAGAAATTACGCTTGAACAAATTCAAGCCGATCTAAAAGAACATGTGATCAAAGCAGTCGTTCCAGCTGAATTGATCGATGCTCAAACTAAATACTTCATCAACCCTACTGGCCGTTTCGTAATTGGCGGACCTCAAGGGGATGCTGGTCTTACTGGACGTAAAATCATCGTTGATACTTACGGCGGATACGCTCGTCATGGCGGCGGTGCATTCTCTGGTAAGGATGCTACTAAAGTTGACCGTTCTGCTGCATACGCTGCTCGTTACGTTGCGAAAAACATCGTGGCAGCAGGCCTTGCCGACAAAGCGGAAGTTCAATTGGCATACGCAATTGGTGTGGCAGAGCCTGTATCGATTTCAATTGATACGTTCGGAACTGGTACAGTTAGCGAAGAAGTCCTTGTTGACCTAGTTCGCGCCAACTTCGACCTTCGTCCAGCTGGCATCATCAAAATGCTTGACCTTCGTCGCCCGATCTACAAACAAACAGCTGCCTACGGACACTTTGGCCGTACAGATGTCGATCTTCCATGGGAACGCACGGACAAAGCAGAAACATTAAAAGCACAAGCGTAAATCATATAAAAAAGGTGTCCCGCAATTTGCGGGGCACCTTTTTTTGTGGATTAATTTTGCCGTCAGCGGGAATAATTCAAGAATCCCAAAGAAATATAAAATATGTGCAAAACTCGTGAGTTAAGGTCGTTTACAAGTTTGTTTGGATCATCTACTCGTGAGGTTGAAGCGTTACTCGTGAATTTCGAACGTTTACTCGAGAGTTTAGAGCTTTTACTCATGAATTTAGAGCGTTTACTCGTGAATTTGTAGCAAATACTCGTGAGTTTAGAACGTTTACTCGTGAATTTGTAACAAATACTCGTGAGTTGAGTACAATACTCGTAACTTTCAATCAATTCACTTTATTCGTTCCGCCGTTTTATAGTATTGTCCTTTTTCGGCATATTCGCGAACGATGCGTTCCATATCCTGTCGATCTTCTTCGTTGATTTCGCGAATGACTTTAGCTGGGCGTCCGAATGCCAGCATGTTCGGTGGAATGACTTTACCTTGGGGAACGAGACTGCCGGCACCGATGAAGGCTCCTTCGCCGATTTCGGCTTCATCAAGTACAATCGATCCCATGCCGATCAGAGCTCCTTTACGGATTTTACAGCTATGTAAAATGACCTGATGGCCAATGGTTACTTCATCCTCGATGATCAATGGATTATTTGGGCTTTGGTGCAGGACGCTGTTATCCTGTATACTGACTTTTTTCCCGATGATGGTTGGGGATACATCACCGCGAATGACGGAATTGAACCAAATTGATGTTTCGTCGCCAATTTTGACATCACCTGTCACGACAGCATTCTCAGCAATATAAGCGCTTTCGGCAATTTCAGGTTCTTTGCCTTTATACGGATAAATAATCATTTTCAATCATTTCCTTTCCGAAGTGAATGTTTTTATGTATTATTTTAATATACCGTATGCAAATACACTTGGCTATTTATAATAGCAATGTACAACTTGTTAGATTTCTTTTTTGTCGAAAATCACGAAAATGGTTATAATTTATATATATTATTTAACTATCATGGATCGTACACAACAAGTGAAAAGTGAAAGGGGGATTTCGAATGTGGAAATGGGAGACAGAAGGAGACGCAAAGGGCGTCATTGTCATCATTCATGGGGCAATGGAACATCACGGACGTTATAAGTGGTTAACACAAATGTGGCTTTCAGCTGGATACCATGTCGTCATGGGCGACCTTCCTGGGCAGGGTATGACAACTCGCGCCTACCGGGGACATATCGATTCCTTTGATGAGTATTTGGACGAAGTGAAAAGCTGGATAGAAGAGGCTTACGAATATTCGTTGCCGGTCTTTTTACTTGGACACAGCATGGGCGGTTTGATTTCGATACGCCTTCTTCAGGAAGAGGAATGGGACATTGCAGGGGTGATTCTTTCTTCTCCATGCTTGGGCCTCGTGACGAAGCCGCGGAAGTTCCTGACAACCATCTCGCATGGTTTGAACATCGTGATGCCTAAGTTCAGGGTTGAATCTGGATTGACACCTGAAATGGCGACGAGAAGTGCGGAAATCCGTGAATCCGATAGAAACGATACATTATATATCACAAAGGTTTCGGTTCGCTGGTATCGCGAGCTTGCACAGGCTATGAAGGATGCTTTTGAAGAGATTCCTGAATTTCAGGATGTGCCGCTTTTGGTCATGCAGGGCGGAGATGACCGAGTCGTGAACAAGAAGGCGGTTCGCGAGTGGTTTAATTATAACTTGGCCAGTGAAAAGCAATATAAGGAATGGCCGAAGCTATATCATGAAATCTTCAATGAACCAGAACGTGATGATGTATTTCAATATGCGCTGAGTTTTGTTGAAAACCGTTTAAAAATATTAGGGTATGTCGTTTGATCAGTACATACTTCAGGATAAATAAAAAACTGCCGAGGTTAGACCTTCGGCAGTTTTTTAATTTGAATCAGCCTGCGTTTTTAAGCAACTTGTTTGACTTGATCACCGGTGCCCAGAAAGTAACCGGGTACATAAATTGGTTCAAATGTGTAAGTTCTTTTTTATTGGATAATGCGGTGGATAGAAGATAAATGGATTTGAAGGTTAAGTCATTGGCGAATAGGTCCAAAAGCGTCGCTTTCATATTCATGATCGCTTCATGGTTTTGAGTGGAAATCATTAAATCGAGCTGTGGCAGGAACCTATCAAAATGGTGATCGAATTGTTTGAGGTCCTCCATGTTTTTTTGGTTTTCTGTCAACGAGTTAAGCGAGCAGACAAACTCCCCGTATTGTTCACTTGAATCCCTTTTGATTTTTTCAGTCAATATATCCGTCAGTAATGAAGTAGGCAAATGTTCCATTTTTTCTGCACCCTCTTATCTATTTTCTATCATTATAATCATTATAGACGAAAAATTCAAAATGTTGTGATTGGTAATTCTGCTTCTGCGAGTTGGGATTGAAAAAACACCGTTCGTATCGAACGGTGTCAAAAGTCATCATCTCTTTTCAATCGCGACAATGAATGGCGGATTGTTTGATTGGTTGATGAACCCGTATTTCAGGATATGGGCTTTCTGTTGAGGGAAGTTCTGTACATAATCCATCAATGCATCCCGTTCTGCCGATCCCCCTGGATGACCATGGTAAATGACGAGGATGATGATGCCTTCAGGTGCCAGCAGTTCGAATAGCTGTTCAATGGCTGATATCGTCGTATCGGCTTGGGTGATGATTGATTTGTCACCGCCAGGAAGGTAGCCCAGGTTGAATATGGCACCCGTGACCTTTCCGGAATGCTCTTTCCTGATGTATTTGCTCAAATGTTGATGCCCATCGTGAATGAGGGTGCAGCACTCTTGTAAATTCTCGGCCTTTAGTTTCGCCGCTGTGGTTTGGATCGCTTCTTTCTGAATATCAAAACTATAGACATGCCCGTTTTCACCTGTAAGTCCTGCAAGAAATACCGTATCAAAACCGTTGCCCATCGTGCAATCAATGGTTATATCCCCGGGATGGACCGCTTTTTCCAGCAGAATCCTGGCGAATGGCAAAATTCGGTCAAGCTTCATGATTGTACCTCCGTATGATGATTTTTTCCTTGCCAGCTGTTACGGCGTTTCAATTCGGCATCAATGGCATTCAAGACATCCCATTTATTGACGCTCCACATTGGACCGATCATCAAATCGATGGGACCGTCGCCCGTAATGCGGTGAACGATCATTTCTGGAGGGATTATTTCCAGCTGGTCGCATACCAGGCTGACATAATCGTCACGGTCAAGAAACTCGAGCAGGCCTTTTTCGTATTGTTTGACCATCGGTGTCCCTTTTAGTAAATGAAGTAAATGGATCTTTATCCCCTGTACATCGAGTTTGGCAACTTCCCGGGCTGTTTCCAGCATCATACCGTAATCTTCCTGAGGAAGGCCATTGATGATATGGGAGCATATGCGGATGCCGTGTTTCCGCAGTTTATCGACGCCTTCTTTGTAGCAATCGAAGTCATGGGCACGGTTGATCATCGTTGCGGTCTTTTCATGAACCGTCTGGAGACCCAACTCCACCCAAAGGTAGGTCCGTTCGTTCAATTCCGCTAAATACTCGACTACATCATCTGGGAGGCAATCCGGACGTGTCGCAATGGAGAGCCCGACGACACCCTCCTGGGTCAATACACTTTCAAATTTCTCGCGAAGTTCTTCCACTGGGGCATGCGTATTCGTGAACGCTTGGAAATAGGCCATATATTTTCCATCTTTCCATTTATGATGCATCCGTTCGCTGATTTTCTTAAACTGAACGTCGAGGGGTTCAACCCTGCTGCCCGCAAAGTCACCAGAGCCTGAGGCACTGCAGAAGGTACAGCCGCCATGTGCGACGGTGCCATCACGGTTCGGGCAGTCAAAACCGCCATCCAGGGCAACTTTAAAAACCTTATGTCCAAAATGTTCCCTCAGGTGGTAATTCCATGTATGATATCGTTTGTTATCCGTTGCATATATAAACGGGTTTGCCTGATTCAAATCAGCAACCTCCTAAATAAATTAAATCGCAACATATATTATACAACATTCTCGCAGCTAGGTCTTTTTTTGAAAAATAAGCGTATACTGTATACTTGAGGGCTAAACATTTTGCTGCTATTTCCAGTATATCTTTGAATGACTATATCCAATCGGGAGCTGATGGACATGACCGGTCAAGTTGAAGAAGCGATTAATCAAATGAAAAAGAAATTAGCCGAAAATAATCAGGTGATCGAAGTAAATGAAGATGGATTCATATACAAAGCCACTTGCACCTTCAATTCACCTGCTTCGGATGAACAAATTCATTCCTTTGAAAAGAAAACCGGACTGCTTCTGCCCGAGGATTATAAGGAGTTTTTAAAAATAACCAATGGATGCCGTCTGTTCGATAATGTGGAATCGGGTGGGGAAAATGATTTATACAGCCTGGATGATATCATTAATTACACATATGAAAATTCCTACGAGGGATGCTATAAAGTGGCCTGCATTTATCAAGATAATATCGTCATTGATGGGGAAGCCGTCGCTAAAGGTGATAAGGAGTATTTAATGGTAAAAGGCCATATCGATGATTTTGAAGAAGGCGAGAAACTCCACATGGGTTTTGCCGAATGGATCGAGCAATTCATTTCCCATCAAGGTGAGAAGTTTTGGGATAAAGGTTGATTGGCTCAAAAAAAATGATAATCCACCCGTTATTTGCTCAAACTAGACAAGATGATTCCGAATCATCCAAATGAGACGCGAAGGAGAGGGTTTGAAATGGCAACCAGACAATCCGTCGATCATTTTTTAGAGCAATGTGAAGGTGCTCTCCATTTTGCAGAGTTTGAATATAACGAGGCCTCACGGCAGGAGCATTATGATGATGAGCAATTTCAAAATTCGCAAAGGTATATCGAAGAGGCTTTGACGGATATGGAACGATTGTATGCCAGTTCGAATGACCAGCAACGGGAAATGCTTTCGCGGATGAAGCAGCAGTTGAATCAATTGAGGAATGAAATGACTTTACTGCGACATTAAATGGAAGCAAGGGAGCTATGAATGAATAGCTCCCTTTTTTGCACGATTTTTCTTGAATTCGCATATATAATGAAAAACCTGTCGATAATGTTTATGTACGGCTATTGCAATTATCGTTGAAATTGACTAGAATGTAATAAAATCCAATATTCTCATAAAGACTATGATAAAGGAATAGTAGCGGTTTAAACCAGTAAAGAGAGTTGACGGGTGGTGCAAGTCAACCTGGGATGGTCGTGAACTCGCCTTGGAGTCCCAGGTGTGAAGGTGAAAAGTAATGCCTGGCGTTTTAATCCATGTTACGGATATTTTAAGCTGGGCGGATTTTAGCTATCGCCAATGTGGGTGGTACCGCGGGAAGATATACATAATCCTCTCGTCCCTATTTTGGGATGAGGGGTTTTTTATTGTTTTTTTATACGGAAATTAGGAGGAAATCATATGAGTTTTGACCATAGGAGCATAGAAACGAAATGGCAAAAGTATTGGGAAGGCAATAAGACATTCAAGACGGGTGAAGAAAGCGGCAAACGCAAATTCTACGCGCTGGATATGTTCCCATATCCTTCAGGGGCAGGTCTTCATGTGGGGCACCCGGAAGGTTATACGGCAAGCGATATCCTGGCACGGATGAAACGGGCGCAGGGGTATAATGTATTGCATCCGATCGGCTGGGACGCTTTTGGACTTCCGGCAGAGCAATATGCGATCGATACGGGCAATGATCCAGCAGAATTCACGGAGCACAACATCAACACGTTCCGCCGCCAAATCAAAGCCCTAGGTTTTTCTTATGACTGGGATCGCGAAATAAACACGACAGATCCCGACTATTACAAATGGACGCAGTGGATCTTCTTGAAATTATATGAAAAGGGCCTTGCATATATTGATGAAGTTGCCGTTAACTGGTGTCCGGCACTTGGCACGGTATTGGCTAATGAAGAAGTCATTGATGGTAAAAGTGAGCGTGGTGGCCATCCGGTTGAGCGCCGACCGATGAAACAGTGGATGCTTCGTATCACGGCGTATGCAGACCGCTTGATCGACGATTTGAACGATGTGGATTGGCCGGAAAACATCAAGGATATGCAGCGTAACTGGATTGGCCGTTCCGAGGGAGCGGAGGTTACATTCAATATCGATGGCTTTAATGAAACATTCACGGTGTTCACGACTCGTCCGGATACGTTATTCGGTGCAACATATGCAGTATTGGCACCTGAACATCAGTTTGTCGATAAGATTACGTCGGCTGATCAAAGAGCGGCGGTTGAAGCATATTTAGATGAAGTGAAACATAAAAGTGATTTGGAAAGAACAGACTTGGCCAAGGATAAATCAGGCGTGTTCACGGGGGCTTATGCCATTAACCCGGTAAATGGCGAAAAAATGCCGATCTGGATTGCCGATTACGTGTTGATCAGCTATGGAACAGGTGCGATCATGGCCGTTCCTGCCCATGATGAGCGCGATTATGAATTTGCAGTCAAGTTCAACTTGCCGATCAAGGAAGTGGTAGCTGGCGGAGATGTGACAAGTGAAGCGTATACAGGCGATGGTCTTCATGTGAATTCGGAATTCCTTGATGGATTGAATAAAGAAGAAGGCATTTCAACCATGATCAAATGGCTGGAAGAAAAAGAAATCGGTACGAAGAAAATAACATACCGTCTTCGCGACTGGTTATTCAGCCGTCAGCGTTACTGGGGTGAACCGATTCCAATCATTCATTGGGAAGACGGCACGATGTCTGCAGTGAAGGAAGAAGATCTTCCATTGATTTTACCGAAAGCTACGGACATCAAGCCTTCAGGTACAGGCGAATCACCACTTGCAAACATATCGGAATGGGTGAATGTAACGGATGAAAATGGACGAAAAGGGCGCCGTGAGACAAACACGATGCCACAGTGGGCAGGCAGCAGCTGGTACTTCCTTCGTTATATCGATCCGGACAACAAGGAAGCACTTGCAGATCCTGAAAAATTAAAAGAATGGATGCCGGTCGACATTTATATTGGCGGCGCTGAGCATGCGGTGCTTCACTTGCTTTACGCTCGTTTCTGGCATAAATTCCTGTACGATATCGGTGTCGTGCCAACGAAGGAGCCATTCCAAAACCTATTTAACCAAGGAATGATCCTTGGCGAGAATAATGAAAAAATGAGTAAATCAAAAGGGAATGTCGTGAACCCGGATGATATCGTTGAAAGCCATGGTGCCGATACACTTCGTATGTACGAAATGTTCATGGGGCCATTGGATGCTTCGATTGCCTGGTCCACAAACGGATTGGACGGTTCCCGCCGATTCCTTGACCGTATCTGGCGTTTATTAGTCAACGATGACGGTACGATCACAGATAAGATGACCGAAACGGATGACACGGGCAAGCTTGAAAAAGTCTATCATCAAACGGTTAAAAAAGTGACCGAGAACTATGAGGAATTGAAATTCAATACGGCGATATCACAATTGATGGTATTCATTAATGATGCTTATAAAGCGGATTCGCTTCCTAAAGTATATATCGAAGGCTTCGTAAAGCTGCTTGCACCAGTTGCGCCTCACATTGCTGAGGAACTTTGGTCTAAACTGGGCCATTCCGAGAGCATCACGTACGGTACATGGCCGGCGTTCGACGAAGCTAAGTTAGTGGATAACGAAGTCGAAATCGTCATCCAAATCAACGGAAAAGTCAAAGCGAAATTAATGGTGCCGACTGACACTACGAGAGAAAAACTGGAAGAAATCGCGATGGGTGATGATTCCATCAAAGAACAAATTGATGGAAAAACCATTCGTAAAGTGATTGCCGTACCAGGCAAATTAGTCAATATCGTCGCAAACTAAATAAATCGATTGGAAGCTGTCCCGCATATTTTTACTGCTGGGGCAGCTTTTTTTCGTGGGCAGGCAGAACATAGGGATTAGGTCATGTTAGGATTCTCACCGATTTAAATCTATTAGCGATCAATCTACCAATTAGGTTACTATCGTCATGAGAGGACCATCGGAACGAAAATATCTTGCTTAATTGGTTCATGAGAATCATTTTTCAGCTCTATGGCCAAATAAATCAAGCATTTGACATAAAAAAGGGAAAAAATTGGTTGATAAAATTTTACAGTGTGATAGTTTGGTATAGTACTGTTATTTTTTAACCAATTATTGGAGGGAAAACCGTGAAATTTAAGAATGTGAGTCGAATTACGGCGTGTGCACTTATTTTTGCACTGATATTCAGCTTGATGGTTCCGCTAAATTCTCAAGCTGCAGCTGCAACGCCTATTGAAAATTTAAAAACGATTAAAAATGGGGACACTCTGGACGGAAAGTTTGAAAAACCGGATGTCCAATGGTACCAAATCAGTCCCACAACAGAAGAAGTACAAAAGTTCTCCCATATTGAGTTCGAAGTCAATTCGGACAAGATCTTGAATATCTCCGTATATCAAGATAAAGAAAAAGCAGAAAAGGATGAGAGCAATTATATTGTCTCTTCTTATCCTGATGAAAAAGCTGTAGTCGATTTCCCATATGCTTGGGAAGGAACATATTATGTTAAAGTTGAATATTTCGGCGATACGGATGATGAAGGAAATCCCATCCCGGATGCGGAAAATGTAGCTGAATACTCCATCAATGCTCATTCAGTGACATTGCCGCCATCTGCCGGGGACGAAGGGGATGAGCTTGAATCTTGCCCGGTTGAACTGAGTGTAAAAGATAAGGAAACGGGAGAATCCATGTTGAAAACACTCCGGGTGTTTAGAGATGAAGTTCTCACGAAGTCGTCTGAGGGACGCACCCTTTCCTCTTTATACTATAAAGCTTCGCCATTCCTGGCTCTTCATCTTGCTGGTAATAAAACGGCAAGGGAAGCCGTTTATAATCACTTAGTCGAGATTAAGCCCCTTATTGAGGATCTTAATGAAAATGGAGCAAGCAGTACGGCAGTCATTAGCAACAAGCAGCAAGAGGCGATTAAGGCCTTATTCAATAAGTCGGCAGACGTCGCTCCGGCCGGATTGAAAAAGGATATGGACGCCATTGCAAAGAAAATCAATCTTGATAAGCTTGCAGGTGAGAGAATCGTCGATATCGCAAGCAAAGCGGGAATCGAACTTCCTGCTTCGAAAAATGTAAAGAACAAATATATCGTCAAACTTAAACCTGGGAAGTCATTAAGCTCTGTCCAATCCAAGATAAGCGGAAAAGGATATGGAACATTATCGGCACCTAAGCAACAAGAGGTTCTGTATGATGATATGTATGTTGTAGAGTTAAAGAACCAAGGTAAAATGAGCACAGCAGCTCTATCCGGTATCGAAAAACTTCCGGAAGTGGAATATATCGAAGCGGTAAAAACGTACAAAGCACTTTCTGCCGACATTCAATCACCATATCAATGGTCTTTAGATAACGCCGGCGGGGAAGAAGGCATTAAGGGAGCGGACATCGATAACGAAAAACTGCAGAACCTTATTAAGAAACGTAATTTAAAGGATACGTTGGTAGCGGTTATCGACACAGGTGTCGATGATTCACTGGCGGATCTACAGAGTGTCGTTGAAATGGAGTCAGGTAAGAATTTCATCGATAAGAAAGAAAAAGCAATCGATGACAATGGCCATGGTACACATGTATCCGGAATCATTGCTGCCAAAGCCGATAATGGTTATTCCATGCAAGGAATCAATCCAGTAGCTAAAATCATGCCTGTGAAGGTCTTGGATTCTTCAGGATATGGAGACAATGAGAAAATTGCACTAGGCATTAAATATGCAGTGGATCATGGTGCAAAGGTCATAAACCTTAGCTTGGGCGGAGAATATAGCAGGACGATTGAATATGCCTTGAAACATGCCGCTGCCAAGAATGTAATGGTTGTCGTAGCAAGCGGTAATGATGGGATGGAAGGTCTTTCTTATCCTGCATCATCAAAATACGCCATATCAGTCGGTGCAACCAATGCCCTTGATTTAGTATCCGATTATTCCAATTATGGATCGAAGTTAGACATGGTCGCTCCAGGAACAGCCATCCCGAGCCTTGTGCCTAATGGGAATGTTACTTACATGGATGGTACATCAATGGCAGCTCCCCATGTTGCGGCGGCTACAGCTTTATTATTATCCGGAAACCCTGGGTTGAAAGTGAATGAAGTAAGGGAAATCCTTCATGAGACATCGGAATATGTCACTTTTGAAGAAGAAGATAATGTAGACCCTTATGAGGACTATGAACCGGAGGATGGAGAAATCATCATACCGGAAGAAGAACTTCCTGTCGGAAAAGATTTAGTATCAGGATACGGAAGATTGAATGCGTACAGTGCACTTAGTGCAGTGGATTTACAAGCTAAAGTCAATCTTGTGATGGATACGCAAACAAAACTTACTGGTTCAGCTAAAAAAGGTTCAGTAATCGAAGTGAAAAGCGGAAACAAAACGCTCGGTAAAGGAACGGCGGCAGCTAACGGAACGTTCACCGTTACTATTCCGGTTCAAAAAGCTGCGCAGCAGCTTACTGTGAATATCTCTGATTCTTCAAAACTAGCAGTATCTTCAATCAAAGTATTCGTGAATAAGGGTGCAACCCCTAACAAGCCAACTGTTAAAGCTTTAAGTGACAAAGATACGTATGTAACGGGTCAATCGCAAGCAGACATGAAAATCACGATCAAAAATAGCGTAAAAAAAGTGATTGGTTCAGGTAACACGGACAGCAAAGGGAATTTCAAAGTGAAAATCAGCAAGCAAAAGGCCGGCACTAAACTTTCTGTCACAGCTACAGACTTAGCAAAACGTGAAAGCAAGGCGGCAACCGTGACTGTTCTCGATAAAACCGCTCCGGATGCACCGAAAGTGAATGAAGTAAGCGACAAAGCTACTTCAGTAACAGGTAAAGCGGAAATCGGTTCAACCGTTACCGTGAAGTACAGCAATAAAAACATCGGAACGGCAAAAGCTGATAGTAAGGGTAACTTCTCCATCAAAATCAGCAAGAAAAAAGCAGGGTCCGCATTATACGTCTCAGCAAAAGACAAAGCGGGCAATACAGGAAAAACAGCAAAAGTAACGGTTAAAGATAAAACGGCTCCAGGTGCACCGAAAGTGAATGAAGTAAACGATAAAGCAACAAAAGTAACAGGTAAAGCGGAAATCGGTTCAACCGTTACCGTGAAGTACAGCAATAAAAACATCGGAACGGCAAAAGCTGATGGTAAGGGTAACTTCTCCATCAAAATCAGCAAGAAAAAAGCAGGCTCCGCATTATACGTCTCAGCAAAAGACAAAGCGGGCAATACAGGAAAAGCAACAAAAGTAACCGTTAAAAAATCTAAATAGTAATTAGAGGTGAAGGTCGTTTAACTACATGTTAAACGGCCTTTTTTGTGAGAAACGAATGAAAACACCGCTCGATGATGCGCGGTGTTTTTGCCATGAGCGTGTCTTTTGCTTGTGCGTTGTCATTGCATGATTTCAGATCTGGTGTTTCGCGTTTTAATTCTGAAATAGAACTTACTCTTTTTTCTTGTACTATAAATCTTTATTAGAGAAAAGGAGAGGAGAGAATGAAAATGCAAGAAAAAACAATGGCAGCGATTCTTACAGTGATAACAATGGTGTGTTCTGGTAAGTTCTGATTTTTGCGTTTGCTTTACATAATTACATAACTTTGCTTAAAGTTGGGGCTGATTATAGGTGAAATTTACAATTAGAGACCTTTACCCCATGTAGAGAAGATGAAATACCAAATTTAAGGAGGAACTATAATGATGAAAAAAGGAAGAGTAATGGCATTAGGTACTATTTTAGCTTGCTCCATTGGGTTAGGGACGCTTTCGGTTGAGGCTGGGAATGAGAATTCGGGATATTCCTTTAAGATTAAGAAAGAGCAAGGCAACGAATATACAGGTACAAAGTATCGCCAAACGACTACGGAACGGAATACATGGAAAGTGAGAATGTATCATTCACAAGAAGGTACGAATACTTATACGACTTATTGATTGGAAAAAAGCAATGGCACGAATGTATCTCCTTCAGCGAAAGTGAAAGCCGGTAGCGGCGGTTTAAATAGTGGGCGCAATCATTATGTTAAAGGCAATGCAGGTGCCAATGCCACCGAGGTACGATTAACGGCAGAATATAATAAATAAAAAATGATGGAATATGGTGACGCCACCTTGGATGATTCTCTATTCATGGTGGCTTTCTAAAGGGAGATAATATGAATGGTTATTACTATAGATTAACAAAAAATAGAAAAACAAAGGCCATCGTGTTGTGTATTGTGGCGATTGTTATCATTGACATATTTATCTTGATTGGCAATGTTTCATCTTCATGGATCATGCCCCATCTAGCCACTTTTTTAGCGGCAAGTTCATTAGGTCATATGATGCAAATACTACTAATCTGGTTTTTGCCCATTTTTCTATTGATCTTGTGCGCTGACAGCTATATCCAAGACTATAAAACAGGCTATCGATATATCGTAGCGACCAAAAAAGGGAGAATCTCTTATTATAAGACCATGTTAATCGGAAATATGTCATTTTCCTTTTTAGTGATGGTTGGTTGCTTGCTATTAAACATGATTATTACATATTTTGTATTCATGAATGGTGAATTTGATACTGGGTTGACACCAGATTTATCCCCGGAAAATCTTTTATATACACTCGCCAACAAAATGCCTGCTGTCAGTAATGTGATTTATATCATCATTTTTGGATTTTTCACTAGTTTATGCGCAGGGATGGCTACCGTCCTTAGTTGGTGTTTCCCGGATATAAAGTATACGTATCCGTTAAGCTTTGTTATTTGGTTTTCGCAAATTTTAGGATTGAATTATTCAGTAGCGCTAATTTTTCAACCTTTTAACGAAGTGACCTTAGAAGCTTTCATTTTGATTTTTTTTAAATCTACCATCCTTTTTTTAGCGATCATCATTGTCGGGTTCATTTATAAGGTGAAAAGTGATGAAGTCTAATCAAAAAAAAGTGTATGTATCACTGCTGCTTTTTCTTTTATTTGGATGTTTATGGATGACCTATAATATTCATTATTTAAAAATAAAGCAACTAGACCCATCGTATCCATTGATTATTGATGTAAGTGCGAGTGTAGATGGCTATCTCTCCATTAAAAATTTACTGATCACATATATTATTCCTTTGTTACTATTTTATCGCTTTTTTATTGAAGATGAGCATCCACACATTATCGTTCGCTTAAAATCAAGAATCGACATGTTTCGGAGACGCACCATCCAAGTTTTTATAAGTTCGTTTATTTTTGCGCTCAGCATTTTATTGATTAATTTCGCAGCTGTTTTCTTATTCGATAGATTTCACTTTATATCATCAAATTATTGGAACTTATCTCTTCTTAATCTAGCACTATTAACGTGTATTTATTTCTCGATTGGCCTGCTTTATTATTTCATTTTTGATTATTCCAATTCAATCATAGCGACGGCAGCGACCTTTGGTGATCTGGTATTGGAGAGAAATAATGAGGATAGTGAGTAATTTAAGGGGATTTAATTCTAGCTTAATTGAGTGATAAGTTTGATAGTCTATCAACCAATATTGTCTTTATGCACAGATTCAAATTCGATGATCGTTTCTTAAAAAATGATAATACTTATTGACTTCCTTATTTCAAATGTATATACCTAGGGCGGGATTTTCGAGGGTCCATATATCCGCCGGTTATTTGATGTCCGAGAGAGCTCGCGATGACTACTGCTGCAAAGAGGAGGATGATTTTCTTCAAATTAATGATCTTCTTTCGGTTTTTTTATTTTTAAAGATTACACCTAAATTCCTCTTCCTTCAACCCCTTTTTAAGATGTAGAAAAATTTACTTTATTAAAACCTTCCATACCCATCTATCGAATGAGCAAAATCAGTCATCTAATGGGCTTTTTCACCTTCACCCATTAGAATGACATACCATTTTTTGATTCTTCAAATGCCTCATTTATTTTCTCGAAGTCATAGAGTTGAACGATTCATTTTTGCATAGTATCGTGCTAAAACAAACCTGCCTCTGCATTTGTCAGCTCATTTAGTGAATTCACTTCTCAGGAGGTAGACAACATCGTATTCCTTCAACTCGTCCATATGGCCATCACTATCACCATAAAAATCAGTGGAAAGTGAACGTATGCCTTCATTTCCGCTTGAGTAACATATACTCGCCAATGCAAGCTTGTTTGTGCTGTTTATTTTGAGTTTGCCAGCACTGCCCCATACGCTGGAATCCATTTCATCAATGGTTTCAGGATAAGTAACTGTATCCGTACCATTATCATTTTGAATGCTGATGTTGAACATCGATTGTTTTTGATCATCATCCGTTTTGGATGTGGTGAAGATGATCGTCCCATTCTTTTCAACCCCAGTTGTCATTCGTCCCATTTCAGATTCGACAAGTTTACCAAATTCATATTTTTCGACCCAGACGGACATCTCCTTGTATGTATCATCAACATTGAAATCGATAAGAAAGGAATGTTCACTTGAATTCTCGAGGATGGCCTTTTCCCTTGCTGTCAGCTCAGGAACTGAAAGGTTATTCTCGGATTTTGAATCATCAGCCTTACAGGCAACTAAAGAAAATGAGAGCAGGGAAAGGATGATGGATAAAAAGATCTTTTTCATGAATTTCACCTCTTGAATAATCTTCACCTAATTTAAACCAATTCTTATATATTATAACATTATAATAAAAAAACGGAATCGGAACGAGGCAAAAAGGCAAGCAATCGGTATGCTTGCCTTTTTTTGCATCTAGAATGGCTGGGAAAGTGCCTTATTGGCAACATCGACGTCATTTTGCAGCAATTGGTTCAAGTCGTAAGCAGGATAGAGGTTTCTTTCATAAAGGTAGTTGAAAATCTTGGTATGGGTATCTATGGCTCCATTTAAATGTTTCTTAAATACTTTTCGAAGGGAAGGGGTGGCTGTTTCCGTAATCGCCAGTGCGTAATTTTTGATCGATAATTTGGCAAAGCCCAGCAATTCCCCGGCAGCAGCTGCCGATGCGTCATCCCTTGATACATCGTCATCCCGGTGCGTTTTAGGCGTCAATGGGTAAAATTGCAGCAGCTCCATGATGTTTTGGGTAAGGGTATCGATCGTTTGTTTATAAATCGTTTTTAGAATTGGGTCTTTTATTTTTGGATAAGCTTTTTTAAATTTCATAAGGGCATTGGACTGGGCGGCGACCAACTCATGAAGCTCGAGTGTTTCATGCCAAGCAAGATGTGAATGGGTGGGTTGCAATTAAATTCCTCCTGAACGAATAATCTTGATACATTATTCGTTCAGTGGGCTATAGGCAAGTTGTCTAGTGAAATACTTATGGGAAGAGCTGTCCCATCTACGATTCACATTAACATTTTTAGAAGGCCATGTTTTATTGATATTGCTCGAGAACAGAGAAGAACTTTTTGGCAAATTGGTAAAAAAGTTTTTCTGATGGAGCCAAGTCCCTGTTTTTAGGAGTGATGATGCCGACAGTCCGTTTGACTTCGGGTGTATCGATCGGGATCTTGACAGTCAGTCTTGGAATGACTTCATAAAAAGTACTGTCAGGGAGCAGACTGACTCCGATTCCGGCAGAAACGAGCCCTTTTATTGAATCCATGTCTTCACCTTCCGAGGCGATATTCGGTGCGAAACCGGCTGCTTTGCACGCTTCGAGTGCGATAGTGTGAAAGATGTATCCTTTGGGAAACAAGACGAAGGGATCATTTCGTAAATCACTTAGGCGCAGACTCTTTCTTTCAGCCAATGGGTGAGTTATTGGCAGTAAAGCGGATATGTTTTCCGTGAACAGGATATGACCTTCGATATCTGGATCGTTTGTCGGAATCGGTCCAAGGAAGGCTAATCCGATTTCGCGATTTTTGACAGCTTCCTTTAAAGAGGAATAAGATCCCTGTCTTAAGTGGAAGCCGATATTTGGCTGCTCATCTTTAAAAGCGGAAATGACGGTAGGCAGTAAATGGGTGGAAAGGCTGGTCGGGAACCCGATTTTAATGCTTCCGTGTTCAGGGTCCAAAAACTCCTCAATTTGATATTTGGCATATTCAATCGCCTGTATCGCGGTTTTGGCATGAATTAAGAAAATTTTACCAATTGGAGTTAATTGGATATTCCGGCCGATTTTCTCGAATAAAAGAACGCCAAGTTCATCTTCCAATCTGGATATTTGCCGGCTGATTGCTGATTGTGCGATATGCAGGTGCTCTGCGGCTTCTGAGACGTGTTCTCTCTCGGCGACTTCAACAAAATAACGTAATTGTCGTAGTTCCATTTATTCATCCTCCTGCCATTCATCTCAAATTGAGATGGATTCTACTAGAATTATATATTGTTTATATCGATTTGAAAACCTAGAATAAATGTAAGTGACATAACGGTGTAAGAATACGATGGGGGCGATTAATATGACATACAATCAAATACCAAAAGCACAAGGGCTCTACCATCCTGAATTTGAACATGATGCATGTGGGATCGGTTTATACGCTCATTTAAAAGGGCTTGCTACACATGACATCGTCAAACAAGGACTGAATATGCTGTGCCAGTTAGATCATCGCGGCGGACAAGGCAGCGATCCCCTTACAGGAGATGGCGCAGGATTAATGGTACAGATTCCTGATGAATATTTCAGGCTGGCATGCCCGGAAATGAACTTGCCGGCAAAAGGACGCTATGGTGTAGGCATGCTCTTTTTCTCTAACAATGATGATGAACGGAATGAAATCGAAGCTCGTTTGAATGCATTTATCGAACAAGAAGGCCAAACGTTATTAGGCTGGAGAACGGTTCCTGTTGATGCAACGAAAATCGGGGAGGTCGGCAAGGAGACATGTCCGACGATTCGCCAAGTATTCATCGGGGCAAGCGAAGGGATGACTGATGATTTAGCTTTTGAGCGTAAATTGTTCATTATCAGAAAACAAGCTGAAAACTGGGCTCGTGAACGCGGCAACCGTTTTTATTTTGCCAGCCTTTCAAGTGCTACGATCGTTTACAAAGGATTGTTGACGCCTGAGCAGGTGGATGCTTTTTATCTTGACCTTCAACAGGAGTCCTTCGTTTCGGCATTCGCTTTAGTGCATTCCCGCTTCAGCACGAATACTTTTCCTAGTTGGGAACGGGCACATCCAAACCGTTACCTGATCCATAATGGAGAAATCAATACGCTTAGAGGTAATGTGAATTGGATGAAAGCGCGTGAGCAGCAGTTTGTTTCGGAAGCATTCGGGGATGACCTGCAAAAGGTACTGCCTATTCTGGATATAGACGGCAGTGATTCCTCGATTCTTGATAATGCACTTGAATTCTTCGTGCTTGCCGGGCGTAAACCGGCACATGCGGCGATGATGCTCATCCCCGAACCGTGGACGGAAAATCCGCATATGACGAAGGAAAAGAAGGCATTTTACGAATATCATAGCATGCTCATGGAGCCATGGGATGGTCCGACGGCCATATCCTTTACGAATGGCAAGCAAATCGGTGCCATCCTGGATCGAAATGGTTTAAGGCCGGCAAGGTATTATGTGACAAAAGATGATTACATCATTTTCTCCTCTGAAGTCGGCGTGATCGATGTGGAGCCGGAGAATGTATTATATAAAGATCGTTTAAGCCCAGGCAGAATGCTTTTAATAGATTTAGAGGAAGGCCGTATTGTTTCCGATGAAGAGATCAAGTCGGAAATGGCTCAGGAAAATCCATACCAGCAATGGCTGGACGAACAGCTTGTACAATTAAGTGACGAAGAACCTGTGCTCGAAGGGGAGCCATTGAGTGATTTGTTATTCAGGCAAAAAGCGTTTGGATACACGTATGAAGATGTCCAAAAGTATTTACTGCCGGTCATTAACGAAGGAAAAGATCCACTGGGCAGCATGGGGAATGACATTCCGTTAGCGGTCTTATCAGATCGCCCGCAATCGCTATTCAACTATTTCAAGCAATCCTTTGCACAGGTAACCAACCCGCCAATCGATTCGCTTCGTGAACAGATCGTCACGTCAACGATGACATTCCTCGGTGCGGAAGGAGATTTGCTGAAACCGGATGAAACGAACAGCCGCCGCATTCAATTGGATTCACCTGTTTTGACGCCAGGTCAAATGCAGCAGTTGAAAGAAAACGCCTATCCTGAATTCAGGAGCAAAGTCATTCACACTTTATTTTCAGAAGATTTAGAGAGCGGACTTGATCGCATCTGCCGTGAAGCGGAACAAGCAATCGCTGATGGTATCAGCCTTTTGATTTTATCTGACAAGGATATGAGCAAGGAAAAGGCTGCGATTCCTTCCCTGCTGGCTGCGAGCGCCCTTCATCAAGAGCTGATTCGTCATGGGAACCGTACGAAAGTGAGCATTATCGTTGAATCGGGGGAAGCAAGGGAAGTCCATCATTATGCGTCCCTGATCGGGTATGGAGTGGATGCGATTTACCCGTACCTTGCTTATGAAACATATAAGCAGGCGGTATTGGAAGGCAGTTTGGCCATCAGCTACGAAGAAACGGTGAGGAAATATGTACGCTCGTTGACGGAAGGCATCGTGAAAGTGATGTCGAAAATGGGGATTTCAACGATTCAAAGTTATCGCGGAGCGCAAATTTTCGAAGCGGTCGGAATCGGTGCTGATGTGATTGAACGCTATTTCAGCGGTACGGCATCGCAGCTTAGTGGGATCGATTTGAAAACAATAGCAGATGAAGCGTTGATTCGCCATAGAAAAGCTGCTGCAGATTCACTTGACCAAACTCTTGAAAGCGGAAGTGATTTTCAATGGAGAAAAACAGGGGAACATCATGCTTTCAATCCGAAAACGATCCATATACTGCAATGGGCCTGCCGGAAAGGCGATTATAATTTATTTAAGCAATATTCCAACTTGGCGAATGAAGAGAGACTCGGGTTTTTACGTAATTTATTCTCGTTCGATCAAAAACGCCAAAGCATTTCAATAGATGAAGTGGAATCCGTGGAATCCATCGTCAGCCGATTCAAAACCGGTGCGATGTCATTCGGTTCTTTGAGTCAGGAAGCACATGAAACATTAGCGATTGCGATGAACCGTTTAGGGGGAAAAAGCAATAGCGGTGAAGGCGGGGAGCACCCTAGCCGTTACCAACTGGATGAAAACGGCGATGACCGCCGCAGCGGAATTAAACAAATTGCGTCCGGTCGTTTTGGAGTGAAAAGCCATTACCTTGTTAATGCCGATGAACTTCAAATCAAAATGGCGCAAGGTGCAAAGCCGGGTGAAGGCGGCCAGCTGCCTGGAAACAAAGTATACCCTTGGGTCGCAGAGGTCCGTGGTTCCACACCGGGTGTCGGCCTGATTTCACCGCCTCCGCATCATGATATCTATTCGATTGAAGATCTGGCACAGCTGATCCATGATTTGAAAAATGCGAACCGTGATGCCAGAATCAGCGTCAAGCTTGTGTCAAAAGCGGGCGTAGGCACGATTGCAGCCGGTGTGGCCAAAGGAGCCGCAGATGTCATCGTTATCAGCGGGTATGATGGCGGTACGGGTGCATCACCAAAAACGAGTATCAAACATACTGGTCTTCCTTGGGAGCTGGGACTTGCCGAAGCACACCAAACATTGATGCTGAATGGCCTGCGCAGCCGTGTAGTCCTTGAAACGGATGGAAAATTAATGACGGGACGCGATGTGGTCATGGCAGCTATCCTTGGAGCGGAAGAATTCGGCTTTGCTACAGCACCGCTTGTGGTCCTTGGCTGTGTGATGATGCGTGCTTGCCATTTGGATACATGTCCTGTCGGGGTAGCTACTCAAAACCCTGAGCTTCGCAGCAAATTCACTGGAGATCCGGATCATGTCGTGAATTTCATGCGCTTCATCGCTGAGGAAGTTCGGGAAACGATGGCTGAGCTTGGTTTTAGAACACTGGAAGAAATGGTCGGCCGCACTGACGTTTTACAAGTGAGCGAGCGGGCACAAAACCATTGGAAAGCGAAACATCTGGACTTGACGACACTACTTTTCCAACCGGAGGGGATACGTACGTATCAACTTCCTCAAAACCATAAAATAGAAGAATCCTTGGATATCCGTGAGATTTTACCTGTTGTGGAGCCTGCTTTAAATGATCAAACCCAGGTGGATATCAGCTTCCCGATTACAAACGTGAACCGTGTGGTCGGAACGATTGTCGGCAGTGAAGTATCCAAACGCTATGGTGAAGAAGGGTTGCCTGAAGATACGATCACACTTCGTTTTACAGGATCGGCGGGCCAGAGCTTCGGTGCGTTCATTCCAAAAGGGATGTCGATGTATTTGACAGGTGATGTCAATGACTATGTTGGGAAAGGCTTATCTGGCGGAAAAATCATTGTCATGGCACCTTCTGACAATCAAATCGAGGCCGGGGACAATGTAATTGCCGGAAATATCGCCTTATACGGTGCAACAAGCGGCGAGGCCTACATTAATGGCCGTGCGGGAGAACGATTTGCTGTACGGAACAGTGGAGTCAATGTCGTCGTTGAAGGAATTGGAGACCATGGCTGTGAGTATATGACAGGCGGACGCGTGGTCATTCTGGGCGACGTCGGCAAAAACTTTGCGGCAGGCATGTCAGGCGGCATCGCTTATGTACTTGCTGATGATGCGGAAGAATTCAAGGCATTATGCAATGGTGAAATGATAGAATTCGAGACGCTTGATAATATGGATGATGCAAACGAGGTAAAAGAAATGCTTTACAGCCACCTTCATTATACAGAAAGTGCCAAAGCATCGTATGTACTGGAGAACTGGGAGGATTTCGCTAAGAAATTTGTAAAAGTCATTCCGAAAGATTACAAACGGATGATCAAAAGCATCAATGAGCAGAAGCGTGCAGGGCTGACGGATGAAGAAGCGATCATGAGTGCATTTCAAGCAAATGCCGTTCAAGATAAAAAAATCACTAAACAAGCTGTGATGCAGTAAGGAAGGGGAGAGAAAGATGGGAAAAGCAACAGGATTTATGGATTATCCGCGAGAAAAACCAAAAGACCGGAATCCTCTCACTCGTTTAAACGACTGGAGAGAGTATACAGCTCCTTTCTCTGATGAAAAGTTAAGTACACAGGGAGCGCGGTGTATGGACTGCGCCACCCCTTTCTGCCATATGGGCATGGAATTGAACCGAGTCACAACGGGCTGTCCGATTCATAATCTGATTCCGGAGTGGAATGATTTGGTGTACCGCGGCAGATGGAAAGAAGCATTGGACCGTTTATCGAAAACGAATAATTTCCCTGAATTCACCGGGCGTGTCTGCCCGGCTCCTTGTGAAGGGTCTTGTACGGTGGCGATAAGCGATCCTGCCGTTACCATCAAAAACATTGAACGGACCATCATCGATAAAGGATTTGAAAATGGCTGGATAACGCCTCGCATCCCTGAAAGCAGGACCGGCAAGAAAATTGCTATCATCGGTTCAGGCCCGGCAGGATTGGCGAGTGCAGACCAGTTGAATCAAGCGGGTCATTCGGTCACGGTTTATGAGCGCTCAGACCGTGCAGGCGGGCTGTTGACATACGGTATCCCGAACATGAAACTTGAAAAAGATGTCGTTGCACGCCGAATCAAATTATTGACCCAGGAAGGCATCGATTTCATTACCAATACAGAAGTGGGCAAAGATATAACAGCCGAAGAACTGCAAGATCAATATGATGCAGTCATCCTTTGCACAGGTGCCCAAAAGCAGCGTGACCTGGTAATTGAAGGCCGCGGGGCAGAAGGCATTCACCTTGCAATGGATTACTTGACGACTTCGACTAAAAGCCTGTTGGACTCCAATTTTGAAGACGGCAAGTTCATAGACACAAAGGGGAAGGACGTCATCGTCATCGGCGGCGGGGATACAGGAGCTGACTGTGTCGCAACTGCCCTTCGTCAGGAATGTAAGAGCGTCGTACAATTCGGGAAGCATCCAATCCTTCCGACGGCCCGTACATCTGATAATATGTGGCCAGCCTACCCGAATGTGTTTTCCCTTGATTATGCATATGAAGAAGCGGAAGCGAAATTCGGTGCAGATCCGCGTCAATACTCAATCCAAACAAAGAAGATTGTAGCCGATGAAAATGGCAACGTTAAAGAATTGCACACAATCTCAATGGAAAAAATCAAAGGCGATGACGGAATGTACATTTTCAGGGAAGTTCCAGGAACTGAAAAAGTATGGCCTGCACAATTCGTTTTCATCGCAATCGGATTTGAAGGAACGGAAATGCCGCTATTAGCTCAATTTGGCGTAGAGACAGTAAATCAAAAAATTGATGCCGTTTATGGCGATTACAGAACCAATGTCGAAGGAGTTTTCGCTGCCGGAGATGCAAGGAGAGGGCAAAGCCTCATCGTTTGGGCAATCAATGAAGGCCGTGAAGTAGCGCGAGAAGTGGACCGCTACTTGATGGGCGCATCGGTATTGCCTTAATTGCAAAAAAAGGAAGTGCCATTATGGTGCTTCTTTTTTTGTAGTGAGGAATGTGGTACTCACGAGTAAATGATCCGAATTCACGAGTAAAACGACAAAATTCACGAGTAAATGGTGGAAACTCACGAGTAAAACGCCGAAACTCAAAGAGTAACTAACCCAAAAACTTTCAATAATGCAACGGAAAACAACACGCTTAGGAGATTCCTAAGCGTGTTGTTTATTATTATTTCAAACTAGGTGGCAAGTATTGTTCACAGATGATGATATCATCGTCTTTTAGGATATAAGGATGTGTTTCCAACAATATGGTTTTGAGATAGTCTGGCATTCTCTCACTTTTGTACGCACAAATTAATGGGAAAGAAAGCTGATTTACAGCTTCATCTACTGTTCTCTCAAATTCTTCTATGATGTGCAGCGGCTCTTCCAGGGTTGCCCATTCCACATGTGCCCATGATCGGAAAGAGATTTTATTTTCCACATAGGGCTGTACCATTTTATTGAAGTATTCTTCGATTGCAGGAGGATGATAACTGCCGCTTGAGCAATAGAAATCGAAGTTGTTCACAAAGTGAAGGAGCTCCATTTGATCGTTCGTTAACCGAGTGCTTAGTTCTTTATGGATAATGGGGTAAATACGGTCATTTTCAACAAGTATGACATAATCTCCCGCCGCGATGCCATCTTGGATATAACTTAAAACTTGTTTAATGTAATTTTCCATTTCGTTATAGGAATATAGCACATGAACATTTTTTTGGTCTTCAAACAATTGATTCATTTTGCTTTTCAATCTATCATTCCTTCTTTCATGTATCGCTTCAATTATACTTGAATTCTATAAGCAGGGCAAAATGAGAAATTATTAACTTAAGGCTTCGGTGCTTAACAATAAACAAAAAGCAATCCTTCGCCATTGAAGGATTGTTTTTTCGTGTTATTTCAGCCGCTCGATCAGATCGGTCATTTTATCCAAAGTGGTTATGTTCTGGTTGCATTTCATACTGTCCAGACAAATATAATTCCCTTTTTTTATGAATGTCCCTTGGACGGTTCCTTTTGTTTCAGACATGAACATCCCTACTTCTTCAAAGCGGCTGCATATGGCACAGATCCCTTTTTTGTTGGCAGGTTTAATGGTTCCATGCAATCCGGTGAGTTTATTATGATGGGGTGCAATGATGAATTTCTTTCCGGATCCGACATCATCCCAACCCAAGTATGAAATCTCTCTCAAATCGATATTTTCCAACAAAGGGGTTTTTAATTTCTTTGCTTTAGGAAATAATTTTTTTATCGTTTTTTCGGTTACTTCTTTAAATGGGATCACAAATGGCTTTACCTGTGAGAGAAAAACTTCGGCTTGTGCGGGATCTTTAATGGTATCTACTGGATCCAGCAGTTGTTTTTGCTCTTCGCACAAGTCACTGAATAAGCTTAATACTCGTTCTTTGGCGACTGTTTTCAGGGTGTTGATCACATCCTTATCGTTGGCAGTCGCGTGTCCATTTATGAGAATCTGTGTTTGGGATTTTATAAAGTTATACTGCTCGCTCCTGATAAAAGGTTCCATTTTCTTCACTCCTGTTTCTGTTGCTCGTTACTTGTCACATGATACCGTTTCTCTTTACTTTACAGAAATCGCATCTGCTTTAAAAGGGGGAAAACGACTAAGAAACATACTCGGCATACGAATAGCACTGATATCATTATCAGTGCTAATCCTGCAATTCTATTTAGAATAAACGATTTTCTTGATGGTTTCCGCGGAGAGAAAATGTTCCTCGGCTAATTGGTGGATGGTATGACCGTCTTTGAATGCATATTTTATAGAGGCATTTCGGTCATCGATCAATTCCCTTGATCCCGAACGGGTTCCCCATTTGTGATGGGCCTTTTCAGGTTTAGGAATATATATGGTTTCACCTTGCACATATTTTTGAATTTCAACGATCAGCTTTTCAGGCAAAACGGCCGTCGCTTTTACATATTTCATTTCTGCCAGCCCCTTATTCTTATTTTAGAATGAAATAAGGTGCAAAGCCGAATATTAGAAATGATAAGGCGGGCGATTAAGTTTAGCTTAATTCAACCCCATGCAAAGTATCGCCTCCAATACTAGGCTTTGCATGAGACGCTGCAGAAGGTGGCATTAACATTCTTATTGCCATCTTTACACCTCCCCTTTGTGTTTCTGAAGAACACGTATTGTCATTATTATAAAATATATAAGTGTGGTTGCCAAACTTTTTCCAATGTTAAAGATGAATAGACGGGCTGATTGTTTGATAATGTTCTGAGTCCATGAAATAATTTGAATGGAAACCAAACTAACCATTATGGGAGCTGACTTTATGAAAGTATTCGTAGTTGGGGCAAATGGGCAGATCGGTAAACATCTTGTAGATTTATTAAAAGATAGCCCGGATCATAGTGTACGGGCAATGGTTCGTAAAGAAGAACAAAGTAAGTATTTAGAGAAAAATGGAATTGAATCTGTCGTCGTCAGTTTAACTGGATCAGTGGAAGAGATTATGAATGCGGCAAAAGGCTGTGATGCCATCGTGTTTACAGCAGGGTCCGGAGGAAGCACCGGCGCTGATCAAACGCTATTGATTGATCTGGATGGTGCTGTTAAAACGATTGAAGCGGCAGAAAACTTGGGAATCAACCGATTCATCATGGTGAGTGCTTTTCAGGCCAATAATCGCGAAAACTGGAGTGAAGCAATCAAACCGTATTATGTGGCCAAGCACTATGCGGATAGGGCATTGTTACAAAGCGATTTAACTTATACGATCATTAGGCCTGGCGGTCTGGTGAACGAACCGGGGACGGGCAAAGTGAACGCCGCCATAGAATTGGAGAGAGGTTCGATTGCCCGTGAAGATGTGGCTCGAACGATTCTTGCGTCATTGACCGAAGAAAATACCTATAAGCGCTCATTTGATTTAATATCTGGTGATACTGCAATCGCGGAAGCATTGAGGAGAATTTAACGAAAAAAAGGAGGCAGAGCCACTCAGGGGGAGTGGGCTCTGCTTATTTAATTCCTTCAATATGCTTGATGACCTTCGCTGGGTTTCCACCGACAACAACGCCTTCAGGAACATCCTTTGTTACGACGGCCCCTGAAGCTACGACGGAATGATTCCCGATAGTTACACCCGGATTGATGATGGCCCCTCCGCCAATCCATACATGATCCCCTATCGTAACCGGTTTTCCGTATTCCACTCCAGAACTGCGTTCAAAGGGATCCAGCGGATGTGTGGCTGTATAGATATGCACTCCGGGAGCCAACATGCAGTCCCTGCCAATTTTCACTTCACAAACATCCAAAATGACACAATCAAAATTAGAATAAAAGTTTTCCCCGACAGATATGTTGTATCCATAGTCACAACGGAAAGTGGGTTCAATATATACATTTAGCCCAGTGGAACCTAAAAGCCGTTTCAGCAGTGCAGTTCGTTCGTCCCCTTCACTTTCCGTTGTCTGATTGTATAACCGGGTCAACTTTCTGGCATTTTCCCTATCTCTGATTAATTCCGGATCAGCGGCCATGTAAGGTTTCCCGCTCACCATCTTTTCTTTTTCAGTATTCATGTTTACCTCCTATATTCTTGGTTTTTATAGTTTGGTTAAATATTAAAATGTTTTTCCTGCAAAATAAATTGCAGTACTTTTTACTCAACTTTTCTGTTGAATCTAAATGCCTCTCTCGTTTTCATGAAAAGAAGTAAGAAAAGAAAGATTTTTCCGAATAATTAATGAAATAGCTTTGACAAACGTTCCGCCGGATTTTATAGTAAGAAGAGTTATGGATGATTCATAGTTTCATGAAGGCCCATTTTAACAGATAAGTAGAATGGTTCGAAGTTCATGTCACTTTTTTTACCGGAAATTGATGGACAACTCTTTTCTTCGTTAAGATAATTACAAAACAATGGAGGGCTCTATATGTCACAGAAAGCACCGCTGTCTTTTGTCATTGTAACAGGATTAATGCTTTTTGCTTTATTTTTTGGTGCAGGAAACTTAATTTTTCCTGCCATGCTCGGTCAATCCGCGGGAACCAATTTATGGTCGGCCAGTTTAGGATTCATCATTACTGGTGTTGGACTGCCATTCATTACAATATTGGCATTTGGTTTTTCGGGAAAAAATGATGTTCAATCACTTGCAAGCAGGGCACACCCGTTATTCGGCATCATTTTCACAGTCGTTCTTTATTTATCTTTGGGACCGCTTTTCGCGCTTCCAAGAACGGGGAGCGTATCCTATGAAATAGGGATTAAACCTTTTCTATCTAATGATGTCGGTTTTTTACCATTGCTGATCTTCACAATCATATACTTTGGAATTGCCTGTTTATTATCCATCAATCCATCAAAAATGCTGGATATCGTCGGAAAAATATTAACACCGCTATTATTGATTTTCATCGGGATTCTCATTGTGGTGGCCATTATTAACCCAATGGGTGAAATCCAGTCACCAGCGGCAGATTATTCTGATAATTCTTTCTTCAAGGGATTTAAAGAAGGATATTTGACCATGGATACGCTGGCCGGATTTGCATTTGGGATCATAGTCATCAACGCGATCAAGGATAAAGGGATAACATCAAGAAAAGAAGTGTTAGGCTTCTGTATGAAAGCCGGCTTAATAGCTGCCACCTTGTTGGTGATCGTTTACGCGTCCATAACTTATGTCGGGGCAACAAGTGTGGAAAAGCTCGGTCAACTGGGTAATGGCGGAGATGTTTTGGCCCAAGCCTCGAATCATTTTTTCGGACCGGCTGGTGCCGTGTTGTTAGGGTTGATTGTGATCGCTGCTTGCCTGACGACAAGCATCGGTTTGATAACGGCTTGTGCTACGTATTTCAATAAAATACTGCCTGCCGTATCGTATAAATCATATGTCGTCATCTTCTCCGTTTTCAGTGCGGCTGTTGCCAATGTAGGTTTGACCAAGCTCATTTCCATTACAGTGCCTGTGTTAACGGCGCTTTATCCCGTGGCGATCGTTTTGATTGTTCTTACGTTCTTCCATTCCTTATTCAAAGGGAAATCGGAGGTATATTTAGGAAGCTTATTATTAACGGCCATCATCAGCATAATGGATGGAATAGTGGCATCAGGCATTAAAATGGAAGCTGTTTCGGTTCTATTCACTCAATACCTTCCACTATATAATGTAGGAGTGGGATGGGTGATTCCTGCCATCATCGGCGGTGTATTGGGCTATATGATATACCTATTGAAAGGCGACCCTAAGGAAGCTTATTAAGGGATATCGTTCACTATACATCAATCTTGAAAGGAGCTGTCTTGATGACAGCTCCTTATTTTATCTACAAAAGTGGGTTCGGGATAGTCTTTAATGTTTTTTTACTATAATCCTTATTGGAATGAAGAAATTTGCGACACTCCTGCCGAATAACTGGCTAGCCGAGACATGAGGCTTGGCAGACAGTTGGCGGAAAGGGAGCGGATTTCTGAAATCAACTGGAACGTCTTTTGCATAAAAAAACTGCAGGCAAACTCGCTTTACTTCAAGTTTACTACAGGCTGGGAGCTGTCTTGGCGACAGCTCCTTTTCTTAGTGTTTGTTTTTAATGGGAAAGAGCCTTAAAATGTTCAGAAAGGGGTGTAGGAATACAATGAACAATGAATTACCAATAGAAATCGCAAATATATTACAAGCAAGCAAAAAGAATCCAGCTCAATTTGAGGAATTGATCAGGAGCGGCGGATATCTGCCTCCCGAGATGGAGTTGATGGTGGATGCCATCACGGCCTTAAGCATGGGGAAGAATATCCTTTTGAAGGGTCCGACAGGGGCTGGAAAGACAAAGTTTGCCGAGACATTATCGAATTTATTCAACCAGCCGATGTTCAGTGTCAACTGCTCAGTCGACTTGGATGCCGAGAGCTTACTGGGCTTCAAGACGTTGGCTTACAAAGAGGAAAAACAGGTGATAGAATTCGTACCTGGACCTGTGACCAATTCGATGAATCACGGTCACTTCCTATATATAGATGAAATCAACATGGCAAAACCGGAAACTCTGCCGCTTATCAACGGTGTGCTTGATTACAGAAGGACGATAACGAATCCGTTCACGAATGAAGTCATAACGGCAAAAGAAGGCTTTAATGTGATTGCTGCAATCAACGAAGGGTATGTCGGTACAGTGCCGCTGAATGAAGCGCTAAAAAATAGGTTTGTCGTAATTGAAGTTCCTTATATCGAAGGGGATCAGCTAAAGCAATTGATAGAATCCAATACAAAGTTGAAGGACCCAAGAAGTATCAATTTGTTCGTTAAACTGTCGAGTGATTTGATAAATGCCGTGAATCAAGGGAAGGTGGCTGAAGATGCGGCATCAATCAGGGCTTTGCTTGATGCTTGCGATCTGAGTGTGTTGATCCCTCCGAAACGGGCAATTCTTCGTTCCATTGTGGATAAGTTGGACGAGGAGCGTGAGCGTGAGTTTGTAAAGAACTTGGCTGACACATTATTCTAACTAGGAGAATGCCTCATGAAGTATATTCGGTTCAATGATTCAATAATAGATACGGCTCTTTTTTTACAGCTGCAGGATCTCTCGACTGTTTTATCCGGCATTCCTGAGCTGGAATTCGAATACAATTATGGCTCCTTCATTGATTTGATTGAGAATAAGGTCACAGCCAGCCATTTTTGGGAAAATGGAAATAAGGAAGTGAAGGAAGCGGGACTGAAAACGGACGTGCTCCTTAGAACGATAGGTACGCTGCATCATACCACAATCCAGAGCATGAAGGAGTACCAGGATAGCATCGGGGAAAGTTCACTTCCGAAGTTTGCAGCCCAATTATTCGCTTTACTGGAAGATTTAAGATTGGAAGAATTGGTGAAGAAAGAAAGGCCAGGCACGAAAAAATGGTTTTCGGTAAGGGGAGCTTACCTTAAACAATATTTTGAAAGCCAATTGGCGACGAATGTCACAAGAAGTTTTGCACTGGATGAATTATACTGCCTCATATATTTACTGCTTCAATCTGACAGGCCGGATCCTATTTTTCCAAGAGCCAATGTAAGGCAGCTTGAAGAGCTGGAGAAACTCAAACCGTTCATCCATTCCGTCTATGAAGCCACTAAAACCAGTGATATAACTAGGATTTGCGAGCAAATCGTTTTCCGTGTGAACGATGGATACGAGGATACGATGAATGAGTATTTCATCTTCCCCATTGCAAATGTGGAAAAGTATAAGGCAAATACCTTATTTGATGAACTGACTAGAAATGATGAACTGTTGAACGATGATACAGAAGATGCAGACGAAGAAAGTGAGTTCATTGATGAAAAATTCTCGACTTGGCACCGGGAGAATAAGAACGGCGAGAGTAATTCGACATTTCTTCAATTTGAATTGGAGCAGGGAACGAAAACAAGTCTGATGGGCGGCGGTGCCCGGGAAGCGGAAGATGCCGACCAAGCTCTGGCTTCAATCCAAGGTTCATCAGGGGAAAGTCAACAAAAGGAATACAATCAGCAGGAAACGCTGGAGAAGAAACAAACCAATATGGGCAAAAGCGGTGAACATCCATTTGGTGAAGAAAATAAAGACGTCGTTCAGGTAATCAAGGAAGCAAAAATTCCAACACTAACGGAAGAGAAGCGCTACCGTGAGTTTGTTGCGGATATCGAACCGTTTAAGAGAAAACTCTCCAGTACAATTGAAAAAACACTGGAAAATAAAAAGAACGCTCCAAGAAAAGATTTGGTTTTTGGCCGTTTATCAAAGAAATTACTGCCGCTTGTATTTGAAGAGAATCCTCGGGTTTTTTATAAAAAGAACCAGGATTCAAATGAAATGGATGCCGTATTCACATTGCTTATCGATTGCTCGGCGTCCATGCATAACAAGATGGATGAAACGAAACGAGGGGTGGTCCTGTTTCATGAAGTACTGAAGAAATTAAGGATCCCCCACTCGATCGTGGGATTTTGGGAAGATGCAAATGAAGTGAGAGAAGGATATCAGCCAAACTACTTCCATGTGATCCAATCCCATTCTGATTCTCTTTATCTAAACTCAGGAGCTAAAATCATGCAGCTTGAACCTGAGGAAGACAACCGGGACGGATACAGTATCAGGGTTGCCGCAATGGAATTGGAAAAAAGACGCGAAAAAAACCGTTTCTTGCTCGTGTTTTCCGATGGTGAGCCGGCAGCTGCCGATTATGATCAGAATGGCATTGTCGATACACATCTTGCTGTTTCGGAAGCCAGGAAAAAAGGCATAGAAGTCATCGGACTGTTTTTAGCCGATGGAGGTATCGAAGAAAGTGAAGAAATGACGATGAAAAACATTTATGGCAAAGAACGCCTAATGATTCCAAGCGTAGCGGAATTGCCAGAGCAATTTACACCGTTGTTAAAAAAACTTCTGCTGAAGACCATTTGAGAAATCAAGTTTCCTACGAAAATCAAGATTTGAACGGAAAAAGGAATCCTGATTAGAATGAAGGAATATAACACAGTAAGATTCAATGGGATCTTACTGTGTTTTTTGTTTTGGTGTCAGTTATTTGCATTAAGTGGATATATTGGTGGAGACTTGAAAAGACAACGAATGCGATTTCTTTTGGCGGGATTGGGGTAAACCATAAATGAGGAAGTGATCATGTTGATGAATTTACTTTTTATGTTGCTTTATCTTATAATCATTATTCTTGTTATTGAAATATCGGTTACCTTGATGAAATTGACTGGATTAAAAGGTACAGTGGCAAGATTTCAGGTTATCTCCATGCTGACGGGTACTGGTTTTACAACTGACGAGTCAAAATCGATTATTGATCATCCCGTTCGAAGGAAAATAAGCATGTTCTTAATTTTATTTGGTGCATTCTCACTTGCTGTCATCATTTCATCGATTAGTACATTGCTTACAGATGATTTACGCTTGATGGAGTTAAGCATCATTATAGGGATACTGGTGGTACTGATCGTTTTAGTGAAAGCTCCATTCCTGAATAATAGATTATCGAATAAGATGAAAAGTGAAATGTACAATCATTATGAATTATGGGAACACCCGATAGAAGAGGTCCTATTTTTAGAAGAGGAAGACGTGGTCATGGAGATCGATATTTATGAGGATTCCCAATTCATCGATGTCAAAGCATTTGATGTCATTTCAGATAGAGCCGACATCAATATTTTATTTATTGAAAGCGGAGAAGTGAAGATCAGGAAAGAGTTATATGAGTATAAAATTAAATTAGGGGATAACCTCTTTTTATATGGAAATAAAAAAGAGATAGAAGAAACATTTTCTAAAGAAATCGAAGAGATGAAGAAGAAAAAAAGTGCATCGGAGTGAAAGGAATCCCAGCCTGAAATTTAAGGCTGGGATCTTTTGAAGAAGGGCTTCATTAATGTTTTTTATTCGGTAATTTCTGAGCGGGATTCCCATTGCCTTGACGGCGCATATTGCCTTCTTCCTTTTTTTGCTGCTCTTGAATGCTTTCAACAAACTCCTTTGAACTTTTCATGGAATGTACCTCCTTCGTTATTTTCTTTTTTACTATAACCAGAAGAGGTAGAATTCATGAGTAAGCAAGGGATCTGACTACCTTGCAAAAAGTAAAGGTAGTAATATATGGACTTAAAATGGTAACTTTATTCCACAAGTGATAAGAATGTGGATCAATCGTTTTATCGTTATCTATGTTAGAATACATTACATTAGAATATTTTGAATATTGACAAAAATAGGGTCGGTATCTATAATAATCAATAATAATATCCATGAATAAACGTTTATTGGGGTTTTGCCTATGGAACGGACAATGACTGTCCGAGATTTATGTGAGTTGCATACTCATTTACTGGACAGTGATATTCAAATTCTTGAAAACCTATCAACGAATTTATCGTTGATAGCCAATTTGAATAAAGCGAATGTGTTTATTGATTGTCCGGTGCGTGAAGGGAAGCATGCCATTGTCGTGGCAGAGGCATGCGGACATTCCGTG
This sequence comes from Peribacillus sp. NPDC096447, assembly GCF_044762725.1. Taxonomy (NCBI): domain Bacteria; kingdom Bacillati; phylum Bacillota; class Bacilli; order Caryophanales; family Bacillaceae; genus Peribacillus; species Peribacillus sp. NPDC096447. The sequence goes on along the minus strand of NZ_JBIWEV010000007.1, from coordinate 139,262 downwards.
AATTCGGTTTATGATCATCCGGTTGTCGGGAAATTTGCCTATGAGGCTTTTGAACCGGCCGTATTTTATGTATTGCGTACCGGAAAAGACATGTTTGTGAATCGGGCATTGACTCAAGAGGGAGCGATGGTCCAGCAAAGTGTAGTTCCAATCAAGGGGGAATGCAATCGGGTCATAGCCGTTTTGATCATGGAAAAGGTGATAGATGAAAAACCTGAAACTTCAAATCAGTTTGATAGGCAAGATCAACAAAATTCCTTAGTTCCTGAATTTATCGAGGAGTCCATTTTCCTGATTAATAATCAAAACCGACTTGTCTATACGAATCCTTCTGCCATTAATTTAGTATCGGAAATATGCATGACGGAATGTGTCTTAGGTGAATCCATTTTCGAATATTTTCCTGACTTTGCCGATGTTCTTGCTTCAAAAGAAGACATTTTAATGAAGGAAATGAACATTGGTAAAAAGAATTTCCAAATAAAGAAATTCCATTTGGGCAACAAGAATTCCAATGAAACGTTCATCATCATCCGGGACCTGACTGAACTGCGGGATAAAGAGAGAGAGCTGATTAGCAAATCAGTAGCCATTCGTGAAATTCATCATAGGGTGAAGAATAATTTGCAGACAGTGGCCAGTTTACTTCGGCTGCAAATGAGGATAGGGGCCCCTGAAGAAATCAAGCCCCATTTATTGGTCAGTCTGAACCGGGTGTTAAGCATCTCGTCGGTTTACGAAATCATTTTGGCAAGCAGTGAGGTCGACCATGTGGATCTGCTGGAGCTTATTAGGAAAATAGGCGATATGATTGTTCATACGGAGAATCATGCCCGTCAAAGCCTAAGCATTGAATATGGTGGTGGTGAGTTTCATTCCATTGATTCCGACATTGGCATATCTGTCGCGCTGGTGGTGAATGAGCTCATCCATAATTGTGTGAAGCATGCTTTCAAGGAAGGGTCGGAAGGGAAGATTACCGTATGCTTGCAAAAGGATGATTCTGAATTGGAAATTCAAGTTAGAGATGATGGCATTGGATATTCACCTGCAATGAAACCTTCTTTGGGGCTGGATATCATCCGCATGACGGTGGAAAATGATTTGGATGGGGAGTTTTTGATTCATCGGATTAAAGAAGGTACCCTGGCTTCTGTAAGATTTCCATACAAGAGGTAGGTGGGAGAAGTGGTCAAGAGGATTTTGGTCGTGGAGGATGAATCGATACTTCTCCTTGATATAACGATCATGCTCAAGGATGCAGGCTTCGATGTGGTTGGACATGCCCGTAATGGCGAGAAGGCGATTGAATTGGCACATGCATTACAGCCGGATCTTGTTTTGATGGATATCAAAATGCCTAAAATGAATGGGCTTAAGGCTAGCGATGTGATATCCAATACCTTTCAAATTCCGGTCCTGCTTTTAACCGCATTCAGCCAGCGTGAATATATCGACGAGGCGAAGCGGGCGAATATCGTCGGCTATCTTGTAAAGCCAATTACGGAGGCGAATTTGATTCCGGCAGTGGAGATAGCTTTGCTGCAAGCAGCCAATACAAAGAAGTATCAGGAACGAAATGCTCAATTGGATGAAACGCTCACAAATCGTAAAGTCATTGAAAAGGCAAAAGGAATCATCATGAAAAGGAAGAATGTAACAGAAGAAATCGCTTACAATAAGCTGAGAAGGCTAAGCATGGATAAGCAGCTTTCCATGGAGACGGTGGCACGACGAATCATTGCAAATGATCAAAAACAAGTAAATAAATGAAGCAATGGCGCTTTGATGGACCAAATTGGTTGTAGGCAGGCATTTCTGCCAAAAAACCTAAGTTTGGGCTATAAGAGGCGTCTTTTTTATATCCTTTTTTTAAAGTCGATAGGCCAAATCAAATCCGAATTCAGGGGGAATATGTATGGAGATGGTAGGTAAATTCGTTATTTATATCATTATGGTGTGTGCCGTTGTCGGTGCTATTGCATCGATTAAAGACAGTGAGCAAGGCTTGGGGAAACAGTTCATGGAAGGTTTGCATACCGTTGGCCATATATTTATCCCGGCAGCTGGGATCATGGCATCGATCCCTTATTTATCATGGTTCATCGATACAGTATGCGGCCCGATTTTTGCTGCGATCGGTGCAGATCCCGCCCTCGCCGCAACAACGATTTTGGCAACGGATATGGGGGGTTACCAATTAGCGGCCGAGCTGCAGGAATCATATGAAGGCTGGATCATGGCGATGATTGTCGGCTTTATGTCTGGGGCAACGATTGTATTCTCGATTCCAATGGGGCTTGCGATGCTGGAGAAGCGTGATCATAAATACATGGCACTTGGTGTCATGTCAGGAATCCTGACGATTCCGATTGGCGCTTTTATCTCAAGCGTGCTTGTGGTGGCAACGAATTCGAAAATCCGCGAAGTGATTTCCACGAATGCGGATTCTACTTACGAATTCGCGTTGAGCTATTTGAAAATTGCCCTGAATCTTTCCCCTCTTCTTATTTTTGTGGTATTGCTGGCGTTAGGTCTTTATTTCCTGCCGGATTTGATGATCAAAGGTTTCATGTGGTTTGGAAAAATATTGGATGCCGCAATTAAACTTGTACTCGTGTTTTCGATCGTGGAAATTTTCACCGGACTGTTTTCCAATGTATTTGGTGCTTGGGGTTTCCATCCGATCATGGCCGATAAGGCAGACCAGTTCCGTGCCCTGGAAACGGCGGGGTATATCGGCATAATGCTTGCAGGTGCATTTCCAATGATTTACCTGATTCAAAAATATGCAGGCAAGCCTTTGGAAGCGATGGGCGGGAAAATTGGGTTGAGCAAAGCTGGGAGTGCAGGGATATTAGCCACGGTAGCCAATATATTAGCAATGTTCAAGCTTGTTAAAGATATGCCGCCGAAGGATAAGGTCATAAACATTTCCTTCGCTGTGTGTGCGGCCTTCCTATTAGGCGATCATTTATCATTCACAGCTAACTTTCAGCCTTCCTTAATATTACCGATCATTGTCGGAAAGCTATCTGCCGGAGTGATTGGAATCGCTCTTGCTTACTGGCTGTCCGTTCCGAAAGCTTTGGAATTAGAGGAAAAGGATCGTGCAGCAGGAGTTATCGGCATAAATGAATATAAAACGAAAAATGAGGAAGAAGACAGCAATGAAATCCAAGTGGTATAAAACTGGGGTGTGATTTTAATGAATGAACAGGTGGAACGAATCATCAGTGCAGGAATTGATATTGGCACCAGTACGACGAAACTTGTGATCAGCGAGCTTTCGCTTAGGAATGTGGCGGGTGGCGGACAGGTGCCAAAAATCGAAATTACCGATAAAGAAATTCTGTATCGAAGTCCCATTTTCAGGACCCCGCTTTTATCCGAGACGGTAATAGATATACCTGCTGTTCAAAGAATGGTGGAAAGTGAATACCAAAAAGCCGGAATCACGATCGAAAACATACAAACAGGGGCTGTCATCATCACGGGGGAAACGGCAACCAAACAAAATGCAGAAGAAATGGTATACCGATTATCTAAAGCGGCGGGGGAATTCCTTGTAGCGGCAGCCGGTCCGGATTTGGAGGGAATCATTGCCGCCAAAGGATCTGGCGCCTATCAACATTCCATCAAGACAAGAAAGACTGTAGCGAACATAGACATTGGCGGGGGAACGGCGAATATTGCCGTATACCGTTCTGGCATGCTTTGCGGAACTTGCACACTGCATATAGGAGGCCGTTTGGTGGAGTGGGACGGAGCGAAGGTGAAGGTTGCTCCTTCAATAGGAAAATGGCTGAAATCAAAAGGGCACTCTCCTTTGAATGGTGATGGGGCAATCATCGCAAATGAAATGGCGAAGGTGCTTTCGAGGTTTTTGGCTGGTTCATTCACAAAAGAAGATGAACTTCTATTAGTGGGGAAGGAGCCATCTTGGACAGGAAGAATAGATGTGTTGATGTTCTCGGGTGGTGTCAGTGATTGCATCTATCATGAAGAACGGGAGGACAAAAGCTTCCGGGATATCGGCATGATGCTTGCCGCCTCTATAAAGGAAAATGAAGAATTGGCTGCATGGGAGTGGGAACAGCCCGTTGAAACGGTTCGGGCGACTGTACTTGGAGCAGGAGCACATACAACTGAAATCAGCGGAGCAACCATCGAGGTGAATGATTCTCATCTGCCAGTTCGTAATATCCCAGTCTATCGGGTCGATTTTCATGGCGTGCTTGATGATGTAACCGCGAGAATGGCACAAGCTGTTCAGGATGCGATCACAATATACGATCCCTTGCAGGAGGGGCTGAATTTTGCCTTTTATTTAACGAATTTACCTTATCAATCATTTCGGGACATTCACCGGCTCGCAGTCGCTTTTACCGAGGCACTGAAGCAAAAACCGATTCGGCAGCAGCCTCTGATCATTGTCATGGATTGTGATTATGGGAAGGCACTTGGTCAAACCATTCTAGCGAACCAATCGGATCTGCCGGTCATCTGCATTGATCAGACAGAAGTGGAACATGGTGATTATTTAGATATAGGAAGGCTGCTGCGGACAGGGGTCGTTCCGGTTGTAGTAAAAACGCTAACCTTTCACAGTTAGGAAAAGGAGGATTATACGATGAAATTATCCACTCAATACTTTGGGGAAATCCATCAATTCAAATCGTTGAAAGAAGTATTGGCCAAAGCGAATGAAGAGAAATCAGGAGATAGGCTTGCGGGAATTGCAGCAGATTCTGTTCAAGAACGGATTGCGGCGAAAGCGGTGCTTAGCGAATTGACTTTGGCGGACATCAGGAACTATCCCCTGCTCTCCCCGGAAGAGGATGAGGTGTCGCGGATCATAGATGGTCTCATCAATGGAACCATCTATCAATCTGTGAAGAATTGGAGCGTTGCCGAGCTGCGAGAATATATTTTGAGTGACGACACGACCGGCGAGGATTTAAAGCGATTAAGCAGGGGATTGAATAGTGAAATGATTGCTGCGGCAGCCAAATTAATGTCGAACCTCGACCTTATCCATGCAGCCAATAAAATCGAAGTGCTCACCAAGAATAATAGCACGATCGGATACAAAGGAACGCTTGCTTCGCGCCTTCAGCCTAACCACCCGACTGACAATGTGGATGGCATGCTGGCTTCTTTAAAAGAAGGCCTCTCCTATGGAATCGGGGATGCACTCATTGGAATCAACCCTGTCGATGATTCGGTCGAAAGCGTAAAGCGGCTGCTTCATGCGACACAGGATGTCATCCAGAAATGGAACATTCCGACCCAAAATTGTGTGCTTGCGCATGTGACCACGCAAATGAAGGCCGTACAGCAAGGTGCGCCTGCTGATATGATCTTTCAAAGCATAGCCGGAACGGAAACGGCCAATCGCTCTTTTGGAATTAACGTACAATTGCTCGAAGAAGCTAATGAGATCGCGAAGGCCTATGGGACCGGAACAGGCCCGCAGCATCTTTATTTTGAAACGGGGCAAGGCTCCGAGTTATCGGCTGAAGCGCATTTCGGAATCGATCAGGTGACGCTTGAAGCCAGGAACTATGGATTTGCCCGCTATTTTGATCCGTACATTGTCAATACGGTCGTCGGATTCATCGGACCTGAATATCTATATAACAGCAAGCAGGTCATCCGAGCCGGATTAGAAGATCATTTCATGGGAAAAATGCATGGACTGCCGATGGGTGTGGATATTTGCTATACGAATCATATGAAGGCTGATCAAAATGATATCGAGGACTTGGGTGTACTTTTAACGGCGGCTGGTGTGAATTTCATCATCGCAACTCCGATGGGGGATGACTGCATGTTAAACTATCAGTCTTTGAGTTACCACGATATAGCGACTTTGAGGCAAACGATGGATAAGCGGCCTGCCCCATTATATGAAGCTTGGCTGGAGAAGATGGAGATTATGGAGAACGGAAAATTAACGAAACGTGCCGGTGATCCAACTATATTTAACCATTAGGAGTGGATGATATGGGTATGAATAATAAGGAAGATTTGGATGCCTTGATAGCGAAAACCCCTGCGCGGATAGGTGTAGGCAGGTCAGGGACCCGGCCGAAAACGGATTCTTGGCTGAAATTCCGTTTTGACCATGCGGCGGCAGTCGATGCTGTATATGGTGAAGTCAGTGATATTCTTTTGAAACGCTTGGATTTATTCAAGGTGAAAACGAAGGCCGATGATAAGGAAGTCTATTTACGGCGTCCGGATTATGGCAGGAAGCTTTCGGATGAAGCAAAGCGGGTGATAGAAGCCAAATGCAAAAAGGCCCCAACGGTTCAAATCATCATTTCCGATGGCTTAAGTGCTAAGGCGATCGAAGAAAATGTGGAGGACGTCTATTTATCTTTCAAACAATCTTTGGTGGTGGCAGGTCTGGATACGGGTACACCTTTTTATATTGAAAAGGGCCGGGTTGCCGTGATGGATGATATCGGTGAAATCCTTGGACCTGAGGTCATTGTCTTGTTGATCGGTGAACGGCCTGGTCTAGTAAGTGCTGAATCATTGAGTGCTTATATTTGCTATAAACCACGTTTGGGCACCATTGAAGCAGAAAGGATGGTCATTTCCAACATCCATAAAGGAGGGATCCCCCCGGTTGAAGCTGGGGCACATCTTGGCACGGTCATTCAAAAGATCCTCAAATACCAAGCGAGCGGCATGTCCCTCGTGAAAAAGGAACATGAAGAAGAAAAGCGTGAAAAACTCGGTTGAAAAAATAAAAATGGAGGAGCGAATCGCTCCTCTCAGTTTGTCGACAAAGGGGGTTCGGTAGTGTCTCATCCCGAAACATGATTAAGACTAGGTTATACTCAATGGTTTTTTATTATTTTCTGAAATCAACTGGAACTTTTTTTAGAGGGTTTGAAAATTTGAACGTCGATTTCCACTCGAGGCACTCGTTTTCCGCAGGCGGTCCGGGAGCCCCCTCGGCGCTCTTTTCCCGCAGGAGTCTCGTACCTACCGTTCCAATCAACTTTGTTGTAATATTTGGATAGAATCGCTATTGTCTAAAAATGGCAGTTCGGAACGATCTCATCCCGATCATGATTTTAAAACAAGACTAGATTATATTTTATGTTTTTTTACTCTAATCCTTATTGGATTGAAGAAATTTGCGACACTCCTGCCGAGTAACTGGCTAGCCGAGACCCCGCAGGCGCTTGCGTCGAGGAGGCTTGGCAGACAGTCGGCGGAAAGGGAGCGGATTTCTGAAATCAATCGGAACGTTTTTTAAGAAAAAAACTGTAGGCAAACTCGCTCTTTATGTTTCTTTTATTGTTTTATGAAACCCTAACTGATTTGAAGAAATTTGCGAGGAGGCTTGGCAGACAGGGAGCAGATTCTGAAAACGACTGGAACGTCTTTTAAATAAAAAACTGCAGGCAAACTCGATTTATTCGAATTTGCCTGCAGTCTGGGGGGAGCGAATCGCTCCTCTATTTACTTGTCCCTAAATTCCATAATCCAAACGGGTTGTAGAAGGGATGGTCTTCTTCATATCTAAAGTCCTGAAGGCCCGTCAATATAAAGTCGGGTGCATCTTGCTGAATGCTAAACGTTTCGCCATTCTTAAAGAGAGGCCGTTCACCTACATGGTAATAATTAAATGTGTTAAGCAGAGCAGCCGCCTCTTTCGGACTCATTGTGTTAAGTGTTACGGCATCCGGAAGACCAAAGGCTTTCATTCCGAATGAACAATAATAGTCTTCCTCTCCGATGATCGTGACAAAATGGGCATATACCGAGAGAATATCCGGGCTATGATGTAGATGCTGCCAATCTTCCTTTGAATGGGCAATTCCAGCGGTTTCTATCTTCACTGCCATTCCGCCTGCCCTTAGGATCGCTGCTCCGGCATCGATCAAATCGATAACAGTTCCGGTATCGGATACATCGGCTATTATATAAACGGTATAGGTATGGTCATTGATTTCCTCTAATGCATTCTCTGAAAAGGCGTCTTTACTGGCGTAAGAAAAGCTCTCTTTTAAAGTGGGTTCATAATCATGGATCTCCGCCTGAAAAGTAATGTTTTTATCACTGTTATGAAAAACATTCCCGGCTAACAGATACCCTTCGCTTTGGGAAGCGACCGTTTGAACCAATTCTGTCCGGTCCTTCCATTTACCGGGTATCCCGATGATGATTTGGTTGTCCTTCATGGATCATCTCTCCTTTCCGATCACTTCATACTATACCACTGCTGATGTTTTCCATAGTATTTCAAAAAAAATAGTGCCAAGCACAGATAAATGCCAGTGAGGGATGTGCAGGACTTTTTCAAAATTATACAATTGATGTATAATATAATCTAGTAAACGTATAGCCTATCTTCATAGGAATTCCCCTTGTGGGGTTTTCTCATAGGGCCGTATCTTAATAATCTATTCGTATATATCAATGATGAAAGAGAGTGGAATATAATGGGTCGTAAGTGGAATAACATTAAAGAAAAAAAAGCGTCAAAAGATGCTAATACTAGTCGGATTTATGCTAAGTTCGGACGGGAAATATATGTAGTGGCAAAACAAGGTGAACCAGATCCAGAATCCAACCAGGCATTAAGGGTCGTACTTGAGCGTGCGAAAACGTACAATGTTCCAAGAGCGATCATTGACCGTGCGATCGAAAAAGCCAAAGGCGGTTCGGAAGAAAACTATGACGAACTTCGTTATGAAGGGTTCGGTCCAAATGGTTCAATGGTCATCGTGGATGCATTGACAAACAACGTGAACCGGACGGCATCTGATGTACGTGCCGCATTTGGGAAAAATGGCGGGAATATGGGTGTCAGCGGATCTGTTGCTTATATGTTCGATGCAACGGCAGTCATCGGGATTGAAGGTAAGACGGCTGATGATGTTCTTGAACTGTTAATGGAAGCGGATGTTGATGTACGTGACATCCTTGAAGAAGAAGAAAGTGTCATCGTTTATGCCGAACCTGAACAATTCCATGCTGTACAACAAGCATTCAAAGATGCAGGAATCAGCGATTTTACAGTGGCCGAGCTAACGATGCTTGCACAAAATGACCTAACCCTTCCAGAAGATGCTCAAGCACAATTCGAAAAAATGATTGATGCATTGGAAGATTTGGAAGATGTTCAACAAGTTTATCATAATGTAGATCTTGGTGAATGATAAAATGAGCAGACCTTTGCTATATAATCAAAGGTCTGCTTATTTTATTTGAAGGGAAAGAGCCTGTTTACGAATCACGAAACAGGCTCTTTCCCTTTGATTATTCATTTATGGTGATTCCGGAAAGTTCACGGTCTTTCTGTACCTTTTCCAATTCCGAAATTGTGACAAGCTGATAACCTTGGTCATGCAGTTGTTTGATGATTTTTCCTGCAGCCAGGGCGCTAGTTTGATAGATATCATGCATTAATATGATACTGCCATCTTTGGCTTTGCTCATCACTTTGTTTACGATTTTCTTTTCATTCCGTACTTTCCAATCTTCGGGATCGACATCCCAAAGTGTGACTTTCATATCCTCCATGTATTCACGCACATTATTGTTAATCGCTCCATATGGGGGACGGACGAGATTTGGCTCAACACCTGTAGCTTTTTTTACAGCGTCTTGGGTCTTTTCGATTTGCCCTTCGATTTTGTTCTTGCTTAAGCGCGTCAGCTGCGGATGATCCCATGAATGGTTACCGATCTCATTTCCTTGCTGCAGCATTTTTTGAAGAACTTCCGGATAGTGCTGAACGCGGCTTCCAAGCACGAAAAACGTCGCGTGACCGTCATACTTGTTCAGGTTTTCAAGAATGGACATGGTATGACTTGGATGCGGCCCGTCATCGAACGTCAAGGCAATGACCTTTTTTGAAGGGTCGATCCATTCATTTTGCACGGGCAGTTTGGCAACGATATGTTTCGGCTGCCATTCCTTTACACGATCCTCATTCAAATCTTGACTTTGATAGGAATCTAGCAAACTATCTTTAAAAAGTTCCTTCTTGATGGCTATTGTATGGGTCTTAGTTGAATCATCAGTCTTAACATAGAATACAAGCGTATTTTTCAAGATTGAAAAAGAATTGAAGTTGGCTGCCTTCAGTTTGTTTTCCTTTTTAATGACACTGTTTGAAATGCCTTCTTCTGCCTTCTCCGTTAACTCTTCAAAAACAATATCGGATAAAACGGATATATAATCAGTATCCGTGGCAAAGATGTCTTCTATGGAGAGCTTTTGCTGAGATGGAATATCATAAGTGAAGATCTGGGTTCCAGACTGCTTCTTTCCTTCCACTTGCTCATATTTATCGAAGGAAATCGTAATGGTCTGTTTGCTGAAATGGAGGATCGTATAGGTGAGGTTAAGCTCGGAAGCTTTTCCGTCGGATGCTTTCCATTTCTTTTCATAATCCTTAATTTCTTTCTTTATGTAGGCTTCTAGCTGCTTGTCGATATTTTCTAAATGCAGAACGGGCCTGCTGGCTGAATATCCGCCTTTCGTATTATCTTTCACATACGTTTGAATATCGGCTTCTGGGTAATTTTTATCGGTTGTATAGGCCGAAACGGTTCTTTTCTTATCAAAAGCAAGGCTTTTGATGGCTAACCCCAATGTTCCCACAGCAGCTGTTAGACAAAATAGAAAAATAAAGACTTTTTTATAATTTAATTTCCTCATGATGCACTCCACCTCGATAATCATTCTACTATATAGACGCGTCAAAAGTCTTGAAAGTTTGTAAAAAATTTCTTTTTTTAATATTTATATATTTCCTTGTTCATTTTCAAACTTTTATGGCTGCACAAACGTCTATCCTTTGTACCCAGGATACGTAATTTAAATGTAAGGAGCTCTTTCATGCAATGAAAAATCTAGATATGAATCAATTAATCGCGGCCCGGATAACCGAACGGCAAGAAAATTTGTACAGACTTGCTTTTTACTATGTTAAAAACCAAGAGGATGCGCTTGATATCGTGCAGGAATCAATCAGGAAAGCACTGGCCTCCAGCAGCAAAATCAAAGACGCTGCTTCTATAGATAGCTGGTTATATAAGATCATCGTCCGAACGGCATTGGATGTTTTGCGGAAGAAAAAGAAACTGACCGTCGCCGATGATGAAACAATAGAATACTTACGCAGCGGTGAGGAAGATCACTACCCTGACCTGGATTTGCAAAAGGCCCTTGAAGGACTTTCGGTCAAGTACAAAACGGTAGTCGTTCTCCGTTTCTTCGAGGACCTGAAGCTGGATGAGATAGCGGAAGTACTGGAAGAGAACGTAAGCACGGTTAAAACGAGATTATATAAAGCGCTGCAACTATTGCGGATCAACATGACTGAACGGGAGGAAACAAAAAGATGGAAAAAAAACTAAAAGATCTGCGGGAAGAATATCTTAAAACACCGATACCAAAGGAATTGAATGATGTCGTCCAAGCAGCCTTAAATGAAAAGCCCAGGAAGAAGCCAAGGGTTGGCAGGAATATCCTTGTGTCAGCGGCAGCGGCGCTTCTGATCGTGACAGCTTCCGTAAACATCAGTCCGGCAGCGGCGAAAGCCATGAGTGATATTCCGATAGTCGAGAAGGTCATCAAAGTGATTACCTTCGTCGAATGGAAAGAAGAAGCGAATAATTCCTCGGCAGTAATCAAAACACCTGCTATATCCGGTCTGGAGAATAAACAGCTCGAAGATAGCTTGAATGATAAATATTTAGCGGAAAGCAAGCAGCTTTATAAGGAATTCACGGACTCCATGTCAAAACTGAAGGAAGGGGAAAAGGGCAATATCTCGGTGGAAAGCGGATATGTGATATTGACGGATAATGAATCGATATTATCCGTACAGCGTTATACGGATACGATTCAGGCCTCAAGTTCTATAGAAAGTCAATTCGATACAGTCGACAAAAAAAACGAAGTGCTATTAACGCTAAATAGCTTATTTAAAGATGATCGTTATCTTCAGGTGATCAGCGAAAACATCAAGGAACAGATGAAGCGGCAGATGGCTGAAGATCCGGAAAAGATATATTGGGTCGAAGAAGATGACCTTACTGCGTTTAAAGGCATCGATGAAAACCAAAACTTTTATATTAACGAAGATGGCAAGCTAGTCATTGCCTTTAACAGCTACGAAGCTGCGCCGGGATATATGGGGGCCGTCGAGTTCATCATCCCGACAAAGGTGCTGTCAGACCTTCTTGTTGGCGATCAATATATCCATTAAAATGGCCTATTGTAATTCTTATGACGGGCGGAAGGTTTTTAAAACGGCACAATACCCATCGAAAAAGACGAACCAACGTTACTTGATTACAGTAACCTTGGCTCGTCTCTTTTTTGTTCGAATTTCATCTGATCCAGTTCCAGCCTCATTTTTTCCGTCTCCATAAGGAAGTTTTCATGTTTAAGTTTTTCAAGTTCCAATTCAACTTGCAGCATCTTGTGTTTGTTTTTTGACTGTTTTTCGAAATGGGTTGTCAGTATTCCGAGTATAGGGATGGAAAAAATCATCACGACGGTTATGATCCCGAACATTAAGGTGCCTCCTCGTTTTTATATCTATTATACGGTGTATATAACGGTTGTGGTTTGATCTTTCAAAATTTGCCATTTTGATTCTCGTTAATATGTGCATGGCAACCAAAGTAATACTATTAATGAAGTTAGGGTAATATATCATTGATGTCCGCTTCCTATTAGACTATATAGAATGTTTTTTACTACGAAATTCGAAATTTTGCTTGTATGGTGGAAAGTCACACCTATTTATTTTGAAATCAATTATTTAAATATAATAAATATTTGTTTACAACAGATAAAATAAAAGTTATTATACAATAATAAAAGGAGGGCTAGGTATGGCAACGATAAATAAACAGAAAATTGTGGATAGTGTACCTCAAAAAGGTTTTTTTGGAAACCCTAAAGGACTATTCACCCTTTTCTTTACTGAGTTCTGGGAGCGTTTCTCCTATTATGGCATGAAGGCCATTCTTGTTTACTATATGTATTACGAAGTTTCTAAAGGGGGACTAGGTCTTGATGAACCTACAGCCCTTGCCCTTGTATCCATATACGGATCTTTAGTATATATGTCAGGTATAATTGGCGGATGGCTCGCCGATAGGATTTTCGGGACTTCAAAAGCCGTATTTTACGGTGGTATCTTGATCATGCTCGGGCATATTGTCCTTGCTGTACCAGGCAGTCTCTCCATGTTCTTTGTTTCCATGGTACTTATTGTTCTGGGTACTGGTTTATTAAAACCGAATGTTTCTAGCATTGTCGGTGAAATTTACGCGGAAAATGACGAACGCAGGGATTCAGGTTTCAGCATATTCTATATGGGTATCAACATGGGTGCATTCCTTTCACCGTTTGTTGTCGGTACTGTCGGAATGGACTATAGCTTCCATCTTGGTTTTGGACTTGCGGCAATTGGTATGTTAATTGGACTCATCGTCTTTGTTACAACAAAGAAAAAGAACCTGGGCCTTGCTGGAACTCTTCCTGCTAACCCATTATCACAGAATGAAAAGAAAAAAGTATTCACTAAATTGGGGATAGCTGCACTAATCATAGCTGCCATCATCGGCATCACGGCTTCTGCAGGCATCTTAACGATTGAAACCTTCATTAATCTTGTAGGTATCCTAGGAATCGTTATTCCGACCCTTTATTTCATTTTCATGTATCGCAGCCCTAAAACAACTTCTGTTGAACGTTCACGCTTGATTGCCTATATTCCTTTGTTTATAGCAGCCGTCATGTTCTGGGCGATTCAAGAGCAAGGTGCAACTATATTAGCAAGCTATGCAGACAAACGGACACAGTTGAATTTTGCCGGAATAGAAATAAACCCGGCATGGTTCCAATCTTTGAACCCTTTGTTCATCATTACCCTTGCACCAGTATTCGCATGGTTATGGATTAAACTAGGAAAGCGTCAGCCGACCATTCCTCAAAAATTCTCAATCGGTTTACTGTTCGCCGGTTTATCATTCCTGGTGATCCTGCTTCCTGTTTATTTCGGTGGATCAGACGCATTAGTCAATCCGCTATGGCTTGTACTTAGCTATTTCCTTGTAGTACTTGGAGAACTTTGTTTATCTCCTGTAGGACTTTCAGCTACTACAAAATTGGCTCCGGCCGCATTCTCGGCACAAACGATGAGCCTGTGGTTCCTGGCAAGTGCAGCAGCACAAGCACTGAACGCACAAATCGTCAGATTCTATACACCTCAAACCGAAATGGCTTATTTTGGAGTGATCGGTGTTGCTTCAATGGTCCTTGGACTTGTCCTGATGGCCTTATCACCAAAGATTCAAGGCTACATGAAAGGCATTCGCTAACACTTAGCCAGCAGTAAAAGAAAGATGATCTCAGATTAAACGGGATCATCTTTCTTTATTTCGTCCTTGAATTGTGATCGATTTTTATTCGCGGCCGTGAAAATACAATATCCTAAAATGAAATAAAACGAAAATAGAATACCTAAGGACAATCTATTATTCATTTCCTCATCCTTAGCTGGGTATCCATCCCTTTTTTACATTAACAGCTGTCATTAGTAATCCATAATAAACTAAGTTTCAATTTGATAGATTCCAAAAGTGATCAGTGGAATTTCAGAAATGATACTGTTGCCAGATAGAAATAAGCGAATATGAAAAAAAAGCATCCTTTATAGGATTGCTCTTTTTTCTGGTTGTAAGAACCTTTTCCTTTATTGGGTCAAACGCGTCATTTCATCAATGCTTTTTTCTTATTGGTTTTATTCGTTTTAGTCATTGAAATGGTTCTTTTCATTAGTTAAGTTCAGCCTTTTCCTGCCTGGAACCCTGGATACTTGGTCATTCCGCCATCAGCATATAAGGTCATTCCCGTTACGTAGCTCGATTCGGCGGAAGCTAGCCAAGCGGCACAAGCCGCAATTTGTTCCGGTTTTCCGATGTATCCCATCGGTATAAGGTCGATGACTTCTTGTTTAGCTTTTGGATCATTGAATTTTTCGGCATTGATGGGTGTGTCGATCGCACCGGGTGAAATATTATTAATGCGAATCCCTTTAGGAGCATATTCAAGTGCAAGGGTTTCTGTCATCATTTTGACTCCGCCCTTACTTGCTGCATAGTGGACAAAATGAGGCCAAGGGATCCGGTCATGAACGGAAGACATGTTAATGATATTCCCCTTAATGCCATGATCGAGCATATAACTGATTGCTTCCCTGCTTGCCAGGAACATCCCGGTTAGATTTACATCGATGACTTTCTGCCAATCTTCATGAGTCAATTTTTCGCTGGGCACTTCATTTTCAATACCAGCATTGTTGATCATGATGTCGATTGTGCCAAAGGTGTCCACAGCGAATGAAAGCAATTTCTTCACATCCGCCTCCTTTGAAACGTCGCCTTGAATGGCTGCGGCTTTCCCGCCTGCCGCTTCAATCGTTTTGATGATTTCATTATGGTCGCCATTTTCAGTGTGATAATTTATAACGACATGTGCTTTTTCTTTACCGAACCTTTCGGCCATGGCTTTTCCTAACCCTTTTGCCGCCCCAGTGATCACTACCACTTTTTTCTCTAAATCGTCATACATCATTTATCGCTCCTTTGATTATTCTTTTGTAAAGCCGATCATGATTCCGCCAGCAATTACGAGTACACACCCGGTGATGACGAAGACCATTTGCTTTTTGGATTTTTTCTCTCCTAAAAGAAAGATGCCGCCTAAAGTGGAAATGACGATCCCCATTTGGGAAAATGAGAATGCGATGGCAACGCCCACTTTTGGATTAGCGAGCAGGAGGCCGATATTACCGACTGCCCACATCATTCCGGTTAGAATATTTCTTCCGGCATATTTATTAAACGGTTTATGTTTGATGGATAGGAGCAGGGCAGCCAGGAACATGCCAATTGCTTGCGGCAGGATCGCCGACCATCCGTCAACTTCATTCCATCTGACGACAATGACATATGTAACATAACCGACCGTTGAAATGGCAAGATATAAAACCCCTTTTTTCATGCTACCTGCTTTTTTGTTATCACCATCGCCGTAGCTCGTCAGCAAGACACCTGTAATCAAACAGATTATTGCAACAATGCCGATGATGATTGTAATCCTGTCATTCCATTCCCTGAAAATGATAACTGCAAAAAATGTATTTCCTAGTATTTGCAGTCCTGTTGAGATTGGAACGGTTTTCGATACCCCTATTTCCTTGACGCTGTTGAATTGAAATAACTGCCCGAATGCCCAGCCTATCCCGGAAATGATACCGACAATCCACACTGTACTGCTCCATTCCGGCGGATTGATGAAAGACATCATGATGGCGAACAGTAATGAACCGATTGTAATGCCAAGTGTTTGATTATAAGAGTTGCCTCCGAGCTTTTCGGAAACAAGCACTAAGCTGCCCCATGTCAATGCAGGGAGTAGCGCAAAGAGAAAACCTTCCACAAATTTCATCTCCTAAACTAGAAAACAATGTTCTAATTACTATAAAATAGTTAGTTAGTAAGCTATTGAATGTATTTAGAGTTTTCCCTTTACACGGGAAAGAAAACATGGTTTTAATTTACCAATTTGGAATTTTATTTTTCAGGGTGGAAACAATGAAAAAATAAGGGGTTTATGGTACTTTTAACTTAAAAAACAGTTAGGAGAAATAGTATGACGATACTGAATGAATGGTTTGAAAAGGGGATTCCCGCTAAAGAATTTGTATCTTCGATGAAGGTTCATAAAGAAAACTTACAATCGATTCAGGAGGGTTTTTCCGTTTCGGCAGAGGACCAAGGTTTTTTCGATGAATTAAAGACGAAGGAACTTCGAGCCATTGTCATTACTGAAGACTGGTGTGGAGACGCAATGATGAACATTCCAATACTGCTTAATATAGCTGAAGCGGCAAAAATTGAAACTCGGATGGTTTTACGAGATCAAAATCTTGAACTGATGGATCAATACTTAACGAATGGAACAGCGCGTTCGATTCCCATTTTTATATTCATTGATAAGAATGGTGAAGAAAAAGCTGTTTGGGGACCGCGTGCACCAAAGGTACAAGAGTATGTAATGGAGTTAAGGTCAGACCTGCCGGCCAAGGATGATGAACGTTTCGAGGCAGAGCAAAAAGCAGTCATCAAGAAGATAACTGCGGCTTTTGCTGAAGAAAAACACCTGTGGGATGAAGTATACAGCAGTATCAAGGAAGCATTGGGAAGCTGCTGACAGCGGGCATATCCCTTTTTAACCTTGGAGTTTCTTCCATAATGAAGGGCTGTTTCAAAACGGAGACTACAACCATTTTGGTTGGTGAATCTATAGTATTCATGGTTCTTTTAGTCCAAGGTTTGAGAACAGCCTCTTCATTTACTTATGATTCCGGAATGATTGTAACGCCGATTGTTCGAATAGGAGAATCTTGTTTAGCACTCTGATTCGTAGCGTTGTAGTATTTTACCATTAAATCGTTCAATTCATTTTGGAAGTTAATAAAACTTTCATCATCAAGCTTTAGTTCTAAAAGGGAAAAGGTTGAACCATCTTCAGCGCAATCTCTTTCTTCTAATTTAGTAAGATAGTTTTGATATTGAGTCATAAGGGATAATTGATAATAAGAAAAGTAGTTCACCTTTTTCTCATTAGAATATTTTTTCCATTCTTCCCCGCTAAGTCGCGCTTCTTCTTCATTTAAAACATAGTATTTTTCGGAAACGGATCTCACTTTTTTCTCTTTTACAATGCGGATGACCCCTGAATCAAATAGAACCTGTATATGTCTATATAATGTTGCTTGGGGTACATCTTTAATGATTTTTAACATTTCTAATGGTGTTAAACCATTTTCCCTGTTTCTCATTAAAGCTTGGGTAATCTTCATTCTTACAGGATGCATTAAAATTTCGGCTTTATTAATCATCTTATTCTCCTCACACTGGAAATTAAATAATTTCAATTGTAAATAATTAATGTCTTCATGCAACAAAGCTTAATAAATAGGACTATATTTTTATTGTTATTTATAATGATAATATTATCATTATAAATAACAATAAAACCTCAAACAATATTTTATCAAGAAAAAAATAGGTGAAAAATCCCAATTTAAATGTTATCATTACTGATAATGAGAATAAAATTTTGTTATTAAGGAGTGGTATATATGAAATTGCATTATGGATGGGACGAATTGAAAGATATTGATTTCATGCCTATTCTGCCGATTATTTTACCGGTAATTGCTATTGGGATGATTTTAATCCTTATTGCATTAATTGATTTATACAGAAATCGAAAGACGCGGAAAAATGTATTATTGTGGACACTCATCATTATTTTTGCAAATACAGTCGGTCCAATTCTGTACTTCGTTATTGGTAGAAAGGACAGTGACAAAATATGAAATTAGAGATTAATAATGTCACAAAAAAATTCAAAGAAAAAACAGCGGTCAATAATTTTTCAATGGAACTGCAATCTGGGGAATGTGTTGGATTGATAGGGCCAAATGGGGCAGGTAAGTCGACACTAATAAAAGTCATTGCAGATATTATTGATCCAACTATGGGAGAAGTATTACTTGACGGTAAGAAAATTTCAAAAATGAAAAAGGAAATAGGCTACTTACCACAATACCCTAACTTCTTTCAATGGATGACTGCCAAAGAAACCCTTACATTCATGGGGCAGCTCTCGGGTATCAAAAAGGAAGAATTATTAAGCGGCATTCCAGAGATATTGTCGAAAGTAGGGTTGAGCGGGGAAGAGAATTCAAAGGTGCGGACTTTTTCAGGCGGAATGAAACAAAGGCTTGGAATTGCACAGGCACTGTTACATAAACCAGCTTTGATTGTCATGGATGAACCGGTTTCGGCACTAGATCCGATCGGCCGGAGAGAAGTGTTAAATATCATAAAAGAGATAAAGAAAGATACGACCATTTTATTATCGACGCATATATTAAGCGATGCAGAAGAGATATGTGAGAGGTTTGTCATTATAAAAAGTGGTGAAAAAATTGAGGACACTACAATGTCTGAATTATTAACCAGGAATAGCGGAAATAAAATCAATGTCGACATAACCTCAAGAAGTCAAAAATGGATTGAACAAGTTAAAAGCTTGAACTTTGTCAAAGGTGTAGATGTAATGGGAAATAAATTGAAGATAGAAGTGGAAAATATTGATTCAAACAAGAATATGTTACTTGCGAATGCTCTGGAGCATAATGTTGATCTTATAAGGTTTGAAATAGATAACGATACATTGGAAGAGATTTTCTTAAAATTGGTGGTGGAGAAATGAGTGAATTTGCCGTTTTGGCTAAAAAGGAATTTGTTCAGATGGTACGTGAATATAAAGTGATTTGGCTGCCGCTTGTATTTATATTTTTAGGAATAACCCAACCAGTCGTAAGTTATTATTTACCTTCAATTTTAGAGGCACTGGGCGGGAGCCAAGGGATCACCATTGATCCAAGCATGGCAGCCCAAAAAGGCGGCGAAGTTCTGGCTAGCACCCTAGGGTCTCAATTTGATCAGCTAGGGGTCATGATCATCATCGTTTCCATGATGGGAGTCGTACAATCCGATAAAGCAAATGGTATGCTGGCTTTCATTCTTACAAGGCCCGTGACGGTTGGATCTTACATAAGCGGGAAGATCATTTCCAATTATCTGTTTGTTGCCTTCAGTGTAGCATTGGGGTATTTGGTTTCATATCTGTATGCAGTTTTTTTGTTTACGAGTGTTGATTTTGCGGATTTAATAGTGGCTTTACTGTTCTATCTGCTGTGGATCCTATTTATCGTTTCATTCACGACGATGATCAGTACCATTTTTAATAGTCAGGGTATTATTGCATTAATTTCGATAGTATTTCTCCTCGGGTGTAGAATCATAGTTGGATTAAGTCCCGTAATAGACAATGTGAATCCAGCAAGCATGAGTAAACATGCGATGGAAGCACTGATTTTAGGCACAGTCAACTCACAAGCGATTTGGGGTGCATTAGCGGCACTTGAGTTGACGGCAGTAGCGATATTGGTAACGAGCATCTGGATTTCCAAAAAGAAATTCAATAACGAATAAGTTGGGTATGAAGGAAAAATATCGACGAAATCAACAGTTATAACTCCGAAAATAAAAATATATCGGCGAAATCTACAGTTATACGATTGAAATGAAAAAGGACTGATTTTTTTATTCAGTCCTTTTTTAAATATAAAAATGGAAATTGAGACGCCGTTCCGTGTTTCAAAGTCCACTTAAATCAGCGCAGATCGATTAAATGAGAAACATCGCGACTACCGTAGTCACTGCTAAACCAATGGTTACAGGAAGCAGATTCCGGCGGGCGAGTTCAAAGGGACTGACGTTACATATGGCAGCTGCTGGTATCAGTGCCCATGGAATCAGGGTACCTCCGCCAATGATAGACATTTTATCATTTAGCTGAAACAATGATAATCTCGCGTGCCTTACCAGTTCCTATTTTATATTCATCTTTGGTATCAATAATTAACTGTGAAAACATGGTAGTCATCATTTGTTTTCTTTCGAAATCATTAGCGTATTCCCATAGTGAATGAATGTTTTCAGAAATATAAAGAATTTCATCAATTTTTGTAGACTCAGTTTTTTTATACATCTTTAGTTCAGATAAAATCCTTTTTTCAATTTCTCTAAGGGAATCAGTTTTCTGAATTAATTCATCTATATCAATAACATCTGCTTCAAACATTGCTTTTTGTTTTTTTAAAAGCTTTTGATTATTCTTTAGTTCTATTTCTAACTGACTAATCTTTGCTTCTGGGACATCAGTTATTTTGGTACTGCCCTTGATATTATGAAATAGATGATCAAGATTGTTTAGTACTGTTTTAACTAAATTTTCTTCTTTGATAATGTGGCTGGTACACTTTTTCCCTGCCTTTTTCCCAGAGCATCTATACGTCTTACCATTAGGGCTTTTATGACCAGACATTGAGTGACCACATCGGCCGCATTTAAGGATGGAGGAAAAATAATAATTGCTTGTTTCGCGTTTCCCGCCATAAGTTCTTCTTTTATCTAATATATCTTGTAATGCCCAAAAATCATCTCTGGGTATTATACGTTCATGAATACCTTCGTAAAGAATTTGTTCTCTAGGAGGCTTCTTATATTGTTTAAGGTTCTCGTTGAAAGTGAGATATCCTGCATAGATTGGATTATTTGCGATATCTCGAACGGTATCAACATGCCAATCGCTTCCTTTTCTTGTACTATACCCACGTTCACTAAGAACTTTTGCTATTGTATAAAATCCCGAACTTTTGCTTAGTTCAAAAATTGTTTTAACAATCATTTCTTCATCTTTATTTATTACAAGTTCCTTATTAACAGCCTTATAGCCATAAGGTGTTATGCCGCCTTTCCACTTACCTAATTTCGTTTTCTTTTCCATTCCCAGCCTAACCCGTTCAGCTAGGTTTTCTCTTTCCCATTGAGCTATAGCAGCTACAAGAGTGATAAATAACCTTCCCATAGCGTTTGTTGTATCATAGACTTCTGTTGCGCTTTTAAACATGCAATTGTGTTCATCTAATACTTTTAGTATTTCATAAAGGTCAAGTACTGATCTAGTTAGACGGTCTAATCGATATACAAGTAAGACATCTATTCCACCTTTTTTTATTTCATTCATCATCAAGGTGAATTTAGGACGATTCAAATCCTTCGCAGAATGGCCGTCATCAATGTGGATATCGACGATTTCCCATCCTTGTGAAACACAGTAAGCTTCTAATTTTTCAATTTGGGATGCTATAGAAAATCCATGTTTAGCTTGTTCATCGGTCGACACTCGGACGTAGATAACACATTTCATAAGAATATATCCTCCATTTTTGTAATCTACGCTAAACCTCTTTTAATAATATTCAATGGGTTTAAATGAATTATAATTTCCTCATGATAATAAAAATCGCCGTATTTTTCGATATATCTATCTAAGGCTTCTTGCAAAAATTCTTCAGTCACATTTAAGTATTCAGCTACTTCGTATCGATTAGTGCAACCATAACGATATGCTTCAATAAAACATGAAAGTGGAAGTAGCTTATTATGTGCCCAACTTCTTGCAATTTTTTCCTGTTTGACGTTAGCAACTTTACCTTGATCTAAAATATTGCCTACTGTTTTGAAGTGATGACCTAACTCCTCAGCGAGAATGCATCCTTTTTCAATAGTTGACAATCGCTTTTCTAAAAGGATATTTCCATTCCTGTACAATCCTTTAAATCCGAATTCAAGATCCTTTTCTTTAATGGTTACATCACGATAATCCTCAAGTAATTTATTATAGTGCATCGGCTGCACCTCTCTCTCTATCTCTAGCTGTTATTTATCGTCTTGGAATATAAAGTCTATGTATTTTAAGATGTCTTTCATTTTATCTTCAGTTATTTCTTTTTCATCGAGGTGTGCAGCGATAGTTTCAATAGCTTTGCTATTCTTTTTGATACCCTTAGAAGACTCATCTTCTAATCCCATAATGTAATCGGGCGACGCATCAAAAAAATCAGCAAAAATACGAACTACATCCATTTTGGGTTCTGCTAAATTATTCTCGTACCTAGATATCATACTTTTACTAATTTTAGTTTCATACTTAGCATTAATTTGTTTTGCTAACTGATCAATACTTAAATTTTTTGAGGTACGTAAGTTTTTTAGAATAGATCCAAACGAATACATGAGCTTTTCTCCTCTACCATATTATTCATATCTAATATAGTATATCATTCGTTCCTGCAATGCAATATAATCTGCTAAAATCGTTCCCTAATAGGAATATTATTTATTGACATCTAAATTTTAATGACCTATACTAAGTTTGTTCCTCAAAAGGAACGGTGTAAAGTGAGGTGAAATAATGGCCAGCATCAACGAAAGTACCTCTCGTCGACATCAGCCCTATAGAAAAATTAAAGCTTTCTTAGTCGAAAACAACATTTCGCAAAAGGAATTGGGTGAAATACTTGAGAAAAGCCAAAGTGCAATAAACCAAAAGCTTAACGGAACTGGAGGAGACTTCTCGTTACAAGAAGCAAGGTTAATGTCTGAGAAATTAGGTATTCCGAGTGTTTATTTTTTTTGAAGTTTTCGTTCCTTTATAGGAACAAAGGGTAATTAAAAAAGCAGATTTGTCCTATTGTTTTCACAGCATATGCTGTAGAGAGGTGAAATTATATGACGCTAGAGAATTTCAAAATAACAAAGGAACAGGTTCTTACACTTAAGCCGATTATTGAAAGTATCCTTTCTAGAAAATATGGAAAGGAGGTGAAATTTTCAGATTTAACGATCGGAAATATCACGGTGGATAGTAAAAGGGAGGTTGGATAAGTTGGGTGAATTCATGGTTTACGGTTTGTTCGCTTTACTGGTGTTTTTAGGTGGATGTTTGTGCGGTAGCTCATTGACAGCAGGAAGAATGAAGGTAGGTGGAAAGAGTTGAAAATCAACTCCAAGGAATGGTTATCTATGGCGGAAGTTGATCGGTACATGGAAATTTATCGGGCTTTTGTGAGAAGTCAAAAATAAACCGATGCTACCAACATCGGTCCATAAAAAACAATTCTACTACTATTATATCATGAAGAACAAGTTTTATAGCAAGGAAGTGGAATATATTGGCGAAATACAGACACGTTCATGTTGAATTTTGGCAAGATCCAAAGGTGTTAGAAGAAATGACCCCAGAGGATAAATACTTTTATTTATACTTACTAACCAATCCTAACACTACTCAAATAGGAGTCTATCAAATAACCAAAAAACAAATGGCCTTTGATTTAGGTTATTCAACAGAATCAATCAGCAGCCTTCTAGAACGTTTTAATAATATGCACAATCTTGTTAAATACAACGAAACGACAAGGGAAATGGCAATCATCAACTGGGGTAAATACAATTTGAACAAAGCTGGAAAGCCTGTCATTGATTGTGTGAAGAAGGAATTATCAGAGGTTAAAGATAAAACTTTGCTCAGGGAGATCATGACCCACATCCCTAATGAATCAATTTCAATAGAGTTTTCACGATACGTTGACGATTCGTGTAACGATACGTTGACGATACGTGGACAAAAAGAAAAAGAAAAAGAAAAAGAAAAACAAAATAATAATGAGGACGCGGTTGCCTTCTACCAAGAAAACTTCGGAGTCATTTCTCCTTTCCTTGTTCAAAGCATAGCAACATGGGAAGAAGACATGTCACCAGAAGCAGTAATAGAAGCAATGAAAAGAGCATTAGCTCAAAATAAAAGAACCTGGAGCTATATTGAAGCAATCCTTAAAAACTGGAACAGCCAAAACCTAAAGACTATCAATGATGTTTTATCTCATGAATTGAGTCGTAAAGGGGGCGTTACTCCTGAAAAGCCTGAAAGCTACATTGACAACCTTTTCTAAGATTCAAGTTGTAGGTTCGAGAACATGCTTAAATTGCGGTTCCTCTGTACCAATCGTGAAGAATCCCAAAGGTGAGAAAATAAGTGATTGCCTTACTTGTGATAACAAAGCATTAGAAAAGGAAATGTCAGCCTATAAAGAAGCGATGGACCATCAAAGGGATTTAGATATCATTCAGCAATTTGAACGCTATAGTCTCATTCCTGACGATTTACAATCAGCTTCCTTCGAAAACTACTTACCAGATCACAACAGCAAAGAGGATGCTCTGAAGAAATGCCAATGGTTTGCAGAAAACTTTGATAACTTAACTGGATTTCATTCATTGCTGCTTAAAGGAAGTTATGGATTAGGTAAATCACATTTATCGCATTCCATTGCTAATTATCTCAAGAATCTTGGGAAGAAGATTATTTTCATTGATACACCTTCTTTATTGAGAATGATAAGACAATCTTACAAGGATTCGAGTTTTTCAGAATCAGATGTTTATAGATTATGTGCAGAAGCTGACCTTTTAATCATGGATGATATAGGGGCTGAGTATGTGAAGCAGGAAAACGGCAAAGAAAGCTGGGCATCGGAAATCCTGTTTCAAATTATAACTTCTCGTATGGACAAGCCTAAAGTATTCACGACCAATCTATCTTCCAAAGAGTTATCTTCCAAATATGGCACTCATGGTGGCCGTATAGTGAGCAGGATGATGAAGGGTACACGTTTGATTGAAATGGAAGGCAAGGATTATAGAACACAAGCTTGGTAAAGAGGGGGATTGAAATGTGCAATAACTGTAATGGACTAGGAAAAACCTCGAAAAAGATAGGCAAGGGATTGGAGTGGATCAATCCTTGCTTCTGTCTCCCGGACTGGGCAACAACGAGAAAGCCACAGCTTGAGAAAATCTTGAAGGAAGCGAGGGAACGTCATGAGAGATATGGAAAGTAGAGTTATCAAGAACACAGAAGAGAAGTACTTTTATCACAAGCGCCATAACCTCTATATCATGCTGGAGGATGAGGATGTTGACTGGTATTGGGATGATACAGAAGTCATTGAATTCGACCGGCTGTTCAATGAAGGAGCCACAATATTAGAGATTTCTCAGCACTTCTGCCGCCCTGCAGTTGAAATTGCCTTACTAACTATTGACCGGGATTTAAAAGGGCTGCTGAGTTGATGAATATGAATGAACAGGATAGAGATTTCCTGATTGAGATTTTAATAATGAAAATGAATTACAGCCGAGTTTACTTCGAAAAAATGAGTATTAAGGAATTAGAATTGTATTATTTAGACTCCCTTGAGGAGACTAGATAGTGAAGGAGGAATTACATGAATCAACTATCATTCTTAAACACAACAATCAGTAAAGAAGTTAAACGTAAGGCTGAGAAGCTAATGAGTCGATATAAGATACTGGATGCGATCATTGAGAGCAAGAAAATGGATCTTGAGCCAAGATTGACGCAAAATCCTGAGCCTTTAGAGATTCAAAGAGGAAATCAATTCTATAGTTCAGTAGAAAATTCAGCAATTACTGAATTTGAAATAGAGGAATACTTAAGAACAAAAAGAAAATTACATTTGGTATTCGAAAGTTTAAAACCCTTACAACAGAATATATGGGAAAATCGTTATATTCTCGGAAAAAGAGATGTAGAGGTTTATAACGATTTAGAACTTACGGACAAGACATATTATAGAGCTAAACGAGAAATGGTAGCAATTGTTGCTGAAGCATTTGGATTAATAAATAATGTGGGATAATTTGACCGTAATTTAACCGTAAAAGCGACATGAATTATTAGTTTTAAGGTAGTAAGATGATAGTATGGAAAATTAAATATTACCCTAAATGAAAGGGCAAAATTGGTGATAGTGACGGCTGCTCCTTGCAAGGCAGCCGCCCATTTTGATTGAATAGTGGCGGTCTATAATTAGCAATTAAGGCATATCAAAATGCTGTGTATTATAAACAAATACTTGTAAAATCTTCACATAATGGGGTTTTAATGAAAAGTCCTTTTTGGAATTTAACCATAGTGAATCCTTCATACTTACTTTCATTTATTTTCTGTTCAGCCTCTATGTAAGCAGGATGAACTTTAATGAAATCATATTCACTTTCATTTGCTGAGTGTGATGAGTAGTCAATGTTAAATAATCCAAGCCTTTCTAAGTTAGAAAGTGAAGTGGCGTAACTCTTAAAAGAATGATTATCTTTAAAATTCATAATATGTTTTTGGTACGTGTGATATTCAAGGGTTTCCTTTGTGAATCTTATTTCAGCTATTGAGTATTGTTTGATATTTTTAAAGTTGTTTAAAATTGAAGCATCAAGTGGTGAGAGTTGCTTAATTATCTCAACAAAAGAAGGGTGTGTTTCAGTATTCTTTCTACTATCTATAGATGAAGCAATAAGATTAGCAAACATTTCTCTAAGAATATCTGAATCAATGTAATATTTTGAAGCTTCTATAGCAGGACCAACTATATGAAGCTGAGGTTCTTGTAAAAACTCTTCAGGAATTTCTTGTGTTTTCATCTCCACTCTTTGTATATAATCTTGTAAATTCTGTTGCTGACGTACTTCTTGTTTTTTTATCCAAAGCGATACATGATTGCCAATACCAAGTTGCCATATATCAGCAAGGGTATTCCCCACGGCTTGTGCAGGAGGCCCTGCCGCAGCATCAATGAATTTT
This sequence comes from Peribacillus sp. NPDC096447, assembly GCF_044762725.1. Lineage (NCBI taxonomy): Bacteria > Bacillati > Bacillota > Bacilli > Caryophanales > Bacillaceae > Peribacillus > Peribacillus sp. NPDC096447. Next base: position 112,052 of record NZ_JBIWEV010000007.1, on the reverse strand, counting down.
GGAAAAACATTAATTTCCATTTTATCATCACCTTTCCATTAATAATTATAGGAGGTATGAATTTTGGAAGCAATATATGAGCATCCAATTTTAACAACATGGTTTATTTTCTGCATTGGTTTTTGGTTAACTGTGGCTGCGAGTCAATTAAATAGAGATAAGACATTGAGTGATAAGTAGAATGATTTTGTGAGCTATGGCTACGTGAAAAGTAATGAAAAGCATCTTAGCATCTTATAGGGTGCTTTTTTTATTGGGGTGAGAACGATGAGACCTAAGATAACTCCTGAGCAGGAGAAGAAGAACCTTGAAAGACTCAGGAAAGAAAAGTTCAGCAAACGGGAACCACGGGAACTAAGAGGGGAAACAAGGGATATTTATCGACGTCACAAAGGTGGAGCCTATATTAATAAATAATAAGAGGATGGAAGCGATTGGAAACCTATAAAAAAGGGGGTGTATCAGATGAACGTAGTCCAACCCATTCGTGATAAGGTCTTACTTCAGGAAATGAAAGACTTTCTTAAAAAGAATAATGAAAGAAATTACATCCTGTTTTTACTGGGAATCCATACGGGCTTGCGTATCTCTGATATTCTTCGTTTGCGTGTGAGGGATGTTTTAGGATGGGACATTGTCTTAAAGGAAAAAAAGACGGATAAACATAAGGAAGTAAAGATGTCCAACGAATTAAAACGAGCTATTCGGAGCTATGTGAAAGACAAGCCCAAAAGCGAGTTTTTAATCAAAAGTCGGAATGGGAAAAACAAACCGATTACAAGAGGAATGGCATATGTAATTTTGATCCAGTTGGCAGAAGAATTTGGACTCGAACGAATAGGGACTCACTCCCTTCGAAAGACTTATGGGTATAATCATTACAAGAAATTCAACGATGTTGTAGCGCTTCAACAAATCCTTAATCATACGGACCAACGGGAAACGTTAATTTATATCGGAATTAAACAAGATGAGCTCAACAAAATGCAGGGAAAAATTGATTGGTGATTTCATTTATTGTGGGTTCTTCTATTTTTTTTGCTCTTTTTAATTCGCTTCAACCTGTCGGTTGTTCAATTCATTTTTTAAGACAATGAAATCCTTTGTGACTGTAAGGATAGATGGGTTCGTGTGAATTATACACAATCTGGATTATAACTAATTCAAAGGGGTATTTTTTGTCCCTTTTGTATCGAATAAGCTAAGGGAAGGCGAACGAATTGCGAACGATAAACGGTCACTTATTCATTTTACTGTTATAAAGTAATAGTATAGAAGTGAAGATTCTAAATAAGGCGTGATGATTTTTAGTTGTTGCGGCGCATCTACTTTTTTTACTTGAAGATTTTATTATTCGTGGATACTCGGAGTATGGCCGAGTGACTGTTCTTTTTGTACAGTGTTAACCAAGCATAAAACTCCAGGGAGAATGGGATTTCTGGATTATGGAAAATGATGCAGAAAAGGGATTAGCATAATCTTAACTATCTTCCAATACATAATTATTTAATTCATTAATGCAATTGATAATATGGAAATGATATACTGTATTTACAATAATAAATGAACGGTGGAGCCTATGGAAAAATTCCTCTCGTGTAAAAGTAACTTAGAATTTCTTGAACAAGAAGAAAGAAGAATAGCTATTCTGAAATCTAAGCAATTCGAAGAAATGGAAGAATGGGCATTATCTTTTTATACTATTGAAAAGCGCTTAGAGTTAATAAAGCATTATCAGGGTATAAATAATGATTGGGTAGTAAAAGATATAACTTTGATTCACGAAAAATGGGATAAAAAATTAACTTCTGATGATATTATGAAAATTGCTAACTATGATATTAATATCCGTAATTACAGCCAGGATAAATATAAAAAATCAATTGTAAATAATATTCATTCTGTATTTTTTGGGAGGAATAGTGATGAGTAAATCTTTTGCACTTATTATTGATCCTGAGAATGATTATAAGAGAATTATAGAAAAGAGCGAGAAATATTATGATATGCATTTTCATAATATTTCTCACTCAAATGTAAGTGGTATTCAAGACGAAATGGAATTGATGTTGGATATAACACCAAATAAAATTCATTTTATGGTTCCAGAAAAAATTGATGAACAAAAATTTAACACTATTATAAGTGTGACACGGAATTTTATAAGTAATTCTTTTGAAAATCAAATAGTATGTGTTAAATATTATGAAAATCAGAAGGAATTTTTTAATGATCTTGATGGAGTGACCATGTTAACGGTGTAATCGGAGGATATAATATGACAATTATTAACAAAATTAAATTAGCAATTGATGAACTCGAGTTGAAAGCCAAACTAATAGAAGATTTAGACGCATATACATTCAACGTTATATTAAAAGAAGATTTAAACTTTTTAATGGTAATACAGAGTAATGAGAAAGTGAATTGTATTAGGATTATGGTTCCCAAATTGTTTCAGTTCCCTGAAGAAATGTTAAAAGAAATTTCTGAATTTATTATGGATTATAATGCAACCAGTATTATTTTTGGAACTTTAGCTCTTGGAAAGACTAAAGATGGAGTTCGGTTTATTACATACTCTCATGCAATTTCTATGGAGAGAGGTGACAACCCAACATTTAATTCAATGGAACTTGATGAGTATATAAATTATGCTAGTTTTTTATACCGTGATGTTCAAGAGGAATTAACTAATGAGCGAGAATAAATTAATCATTAATTTACTACAAATGGTTTCTTTTTTAACCTTTATAATTTTAGGAATTATAAGATGTTTCGTTGACAGCCTTCCTTTCGTTTTTTTCATTAGCTGTATTTCTTTTTTGGCCGCCGTTATCGTTACCTTGTTTACTACTAGGAATCATCTAATGACGTCAATGCACCTATGGAAAGAAAAGAAAGAGCATAGAGTTAAATTAGTGGAAATTATCATTGTTTTAGTAACTTTGATTGGAGCAGGGATATTTATTTTACTAGGAATATTTAATAAAATTTCACCAAGGTTAAGTGATGTTTTATCAATATTTGCATTTGGTATATCACTTTCAAATGATTATTTATCAAAAAGGTTTTCAAGTATACTCCATTACTCTAACGAAGATATCCCTATAAAAAAAACCATATAAATAATTTATTAAATCTAAACTAGGGTGGATACTAATATTTAAAGAATTTAAACTGAATGCTTTTATTTTGCAGGAAATCCACTCATTGTATCGAAATTTATGATAAAAAGTGTGGTTTAATGAGAGTGAAAACAGAATATATAAAGTATGAAATGGTGATTGATAGACTCTTACCTGGGAAGGAACACTATTATGAAATCGTTGAAATTAATAATTAACCAGGGGATGATTTAGATAAGTTAGTAGAAGATGAGTTAGGAAAGAAATTAACTTTAAATAAAATAGGTTCAAGGTAATAAGTACCACAGAACTTTAAGCATCCTTTCATGGGTGCTTTTTTTATGTCCTAAAACACACAAACGAATATTCCGTACTCGAATCGCAGTACTCTAAAATTTTTTTCTTCCGTTAGAGTGAAATTCCTAAAGAAAATATATAAAGAAAATATATAAAGAAAACCCTCTGAATTGATTATAGAAGGATTTTTTCATTTCTTTGTCTAAATATTGATTAGAGGAGTGATTTAATGAATTTTGATACTAAGTACTTGATAAGGTGGGGAATACCTGGATGGACAATGGTAATGGTGTTATCACCATATATGATTGTTACATATTTTGATTTTTTATCTAAACAGGTCTATAATGCTTCAGATCTCCTGGCAATTGGGGCAGTATTAACGGTATTAGGTGTACCCTTAGGATATTTATTAAACCAAATACATCATTCATTATTTTGGGTATTGCCAAGAGTAAATAAGGATAAATGGACAATTTATTTTGATGAAGAGCTTGATATTGATGAATATTTTGCCGATGACAATGAAGATGGTATGAAAGATGCACTTAAAGAGCGGTATCGCTATTTACTATCTAAAAAGCATGAGCTTGGTGGTATTGTTATGAGCTTAGGTATCTCAGCTTTTGTAATATTGATATTTAACTGTACTATGGATGAATTTCATGCGTGGTGTTGGTGGTATTTCATAATATTGTTAGCATTATTTACAGTTCTTCTCTTAAGTAGACAATACTCGAGCGAAAACATTGATAGATACCACAATCATTATTTGAATAAGCAAAGGCAAAATGACACTTCAACCTAGAAGTGTTTTTTTTTATTTGGATAAAGAAGGTGGAGGGTAGAAGATTGGTATCAATGAAATAGATACTGATAGATTTGTGTATATTGCAATGTTTTCTAATACTATCAATTATTGTTAGGAAATATGTTGTTTTGTCGTATAATATGATAAGACAAAAAGGAGATGAGGATATTGAAGTGGGGAAAACAAGATTGGTTTTGGTTAACTGGAATATTAATAATAATTAATATATCTGTTTTTGCTTTTCGTTTATCAGATAATCAAACATTCATGGAAATTTTTTCTTTTATGGTTAATGGCATTTCAATAGCATTAGCATTTGTAGCAATGTATACAAGCTTTAAACAAAATAGTGATAATCAAACTCTTACTACCCAAATGAGTGAAACGTTAGCTAGAATGGATGAAAAAATAAACTCAATGGGACAAAAGGTATCAGAATTTAGTAGTGTAGAAGAAGTCAAAAAAATGTTGGACGCTCGTCTAAACATAGCTGCTGAATCTATCGAAGAAACATTAAGTGATGAAGATGGGAATATTTCTAAATCTGAAGTAATTGATATATTGAACAATGAATTGTCTAACTTTAGTGAGTCATTAGACAAGATAATCAAGAATAACCTCCCGCAAGACAAAGTTGTTGAACCTTTAAAATCTGGGAATACTTCTGATTTTAACATTAGAAGGCCTCGGGGGTTAATGCTTGAAACTATCAAAACTGAATATGGTTTCATTGAGTTTACTTTGAAAGAAATACAAAAGAAAATTTCCGATAAACATAATGAGGTAATTCCCTTAACTTTATTAAGATTGTTATTGATAGATCAGGTGAACAGCAAGTATTTAGTTCAAATAGAGGCCCCTAGAGACACGGAAGGCAAATTAGTGGGTGTCAGAAAATTCAAGGTAAATGAAAAAATTAGAGAAAAAATAGATGTTGTAAAAAATAAATCTGAAGAAAATCTGAAAATACATACTGAAAAGAGTACTTAAGAAGCATCCTGCGTGGGTGCTTTTTATTTTGGAGAAAAAAGGGTGAGGGGAATAAGAAAGGATGGTTGAATACAAGACAGAGGCACAGAAGAAGAAGTTCTATAGGACAGGAGATTGGAACAAGCTAAGACAGCAGGCATTAGAGAGGGATAACCATGAGTGCCAACAGTGTAAGCGTGACGGTAAAGTACATGTGGACTCAATCAAGGTAGAGGGAGAACGTAAGAGTGTAGAGCTAAACGTTCATCATAAGTATGAGATTGAACACTATCCTCAATTGGCATTGGTATTAGATAACCTTGAAACCTTATGCCTGAACTGTCATAACAAGATGCATGATCGTGTATTCGGTGAACAGAAAAAGAAAAGATGGGACGATGAGATGTGGTAGTGTGGTAGTCCCCCCCACCAAAATATTTTGGCAATTATTTTTTTCCCGGGGACCGGGGAGGGGGTCGTTTTTCCAGATTCATTATCGTTTTTAGATGTAAGGGGGGTGAAATCATGGCAGTTAAGGTGAAAAAGCTAAAGAAACAGCTATTGTCTAAAATTGACCAGAATGACTTGATGCAAGTGGAAAAAGTGGAAAGGTATATCAATCTCGTGGAACTTTTTAACAATTTGGATGAAGACATTAATAAACATGGAACGATGATTGAAATCATCAATGGATCTCAACAATTTAATAAACCGAACCCTGCGATTGCTGAAAAGGTGAAAATTAGCGGATCGCTATTGAGTATCGAAAAGAGTTTTGATTTTGAAATTGAAGAGGAAAGCAAACCTAGTGCTAGTGATCTAATTTGATTTCAAATAAATATGTACAGGATTATATAGACCTTTACGAAAACGGAAAGATCCAACTCAATAAAGAGCGCATTATGTTACTCGACCATTTACAAGAAAGAGTCCTGACCAGGGTTGATTTATATTTTGATGAAACTCTTATAGAGAATTTCATCAAGTTTGCTGAGAAATGGTATTTTCCATTGCAGCCTTTTCAAAAGTTCATAGCTGCCTTTGTTTTTCTTTTTTATAAAGAAGATGATTCCATTTTTTACGAACAATTTTTAATCTTCATGGCAAGGGGCGGCGGTAAAAATGGGTTTGTATCTGCACTCAGTCATTTTTTTCTCAGTCCTTTACATGGAATACCTCGATATAATATTTCCATTGTCGCTAATAACGAAAAGCAGTCTAAGATTTCATTTAAAGAAATCTATGAAGCGATTGAGGTAAACAAAGTTCTTGAAGATATGTTTTATTGTACTAAGGTTGAAATCACCGGTAATGATACAAAAAGCGTCCTTCAATACCATACTTCCAATGCCGGGACAAAGGATGGTCTCCGTGATGGAGCGGTTATCTATGATGAAATTCATCAATATGAAAATTTTGATGTTGTAAATGTATTCTCTAGCGGACTTGGTAAAGTACCAAACGGTAGGGAATTTTTTATTGGGACTGATGGATATGTTCGCGAGGGCTTCCTGGATAAAATGAAGGAACGTGCCATGAACATCCTGGAAGGGAAAGAATTAGACGACCCACTTTTCCCGTTCATTTGTAAAATTGATGAAAGCAAAGAAGTGGATGATCCCGATATCTGGGAAAAGGCAAATCCAATGTTTAGTGAGCCCAGGAGCGTTTATGCAAAGAGGTTATTTAAAAAGGTCCTAACTCAATTTAAGCAGCTAGCGAGTAATCCCTCGAATCGTGAAGAATTCATGACAAAGAGAATGAATCTACCAGAAGTCAACTTAGAAAAGGTCGTTGCACCGTGGAATGAAGTTTTAGCGACTAACATAACATTGCCGGAATTGAAAAATCGAACATGCATAGGTGGCTTAGACTATGCATCCATCCGAGATTTTGCAGCTGTCGGACTTCTTTTTAAAGTTGAAGGTAAGTACATTTGGGTAACGCATAGTTTTGCTAGAAAACAATATTTAGAAGTGGCCAAGTTAAAACCGCCTATATACGAATGGGAAAAACAAGGGTTACTCACCATCGTGGATGAGCCTTCCATTGATCCACAACACATTGTCAATTGGTTCTTAGAACAAAAGAAAAAGTACGGATTAACTAAAGTTATCTCCGATAATTTCAGAATGGATTTACTCCGCCCGTTATTTGAGGCAAATGGTTTGGACTATGAAATTGTCCGGAATCCTAGAGCCATCCATTCCTTGCTAGCTCCTAGAATCGAGGACGCATTTGCCAATAAAAAAATTATATGGGGCATGAATCCGTTAATGAATTGGTATGTAGGCAATACAGCCGTGAAAATCAAAAATGATGGAAATAAAGAATATATCAAAAAGGATGAACACAGGCGTAAAACGGATGGTTTCCAGGCGTTTATCCATGCCATGTATAGAGCTGATGAAATCGATGAAATGGACTTAAGCAGCTCATTGGATTTAATGGACAGTTTGGTGTTCTAAAAAGGGGGTGAAAACAATCGGGTTATTTGACAGTATCTTTTCTAAAAACAAAGCACTGGCATCGTCTTATGATTATGAGTTTGCTATTGAAGCAACCAAAAAAGTGTATTTAAAGGAAATTGCATTAGAAACATGCATCAATTTTATTGCTCGAACTATTTCTCAAACCGAATTTCGTTATATGCGTGAACATGAACGGATCCGCAATGAGTTAGACTATGCTTTTAATGTACGTCCTAACACCGACATGACGGCATCAGACTTTTGGCAAACTGTTATCGCTAATTTAATCAGTAATAATGAAGTGCTCATTATTCCTTACCAGGATCAATTGCTAATTGCAGACTCTTTCATTCGGAATGAATACGCACTTTTCCCAGACACATTCCAAAGCGTTACGGTGAAAAACTTCATGTTCAACAGAAAAGTGTGGAATATGGATGAAGTGATTTATCTTACTTACAATAACAAGCGTTTAACATCTTTTATGGATGGATTAATTAATGATTATGCCGAGCTATTTGGGTCATTAATCGAATCATCTAAACGAAGCTTTCAAATTCGTGGGGCTATCAAGTTCGATACATCCCATGATTTGAACGACACGGAAAAAACACAGTCTCTCATCGATAAAATCACAGGGGCCGTCAGGGATAAAGTAACAGCCATCTTCCCTTTGTTTAAAGGCATCAGTTACGAAGAATTTTCAAACGGAAGTGTAAAGGGTCCAAGCCACGAGGATATTAACAAGGTAAAACGGGCCTTGATAGACGATGTAGCGAACATATTGGGTATCCCTATCAATTTATTGCACGGGGATGTTGCAGATCTTGATAGCGGCTTAAAAGCTTATATCAAGCTATGTATCAATCCACTGGTTAAGAAAATAACAGATGAATTAAACGCAAAAACAATCACGCGACAGGAATACCAAGATGGAGAACACATTAAGGCAATTGGCGTAAAAGTGAAAGATATATTTGAACTTGCTGCAGCGTTTGATAAGTTAATAGCGTCAGGTACATTTACACGAAATGAATTGCGTGAGGAAGCTGGATTTAATCGTTCAGACAATCCGAAACTTGATGAATTTATATTAACTAAAAACTATGAAAGCATCGATGAACCGAAGGGAGGTGAAAATGAATGAAGAAAAAAATCCAACAAGTAGCGCATAAATTTACAAACAGTCTTGATGGCGATGAACATGCCATGACAATAAGTGGGGCAATTGGTCAGGGTGGATGGTTTTATGATGCCACGTCAGCAAATGATTTACGCAGGGCTTTAGATGGTGTTACGGCATCTACCATTCGCATTAAGTTAAATAGCGGTGGAGGCGATGCTTTTGACGGCATTGAAATTTACAACTACTTAAAAGATCATAGTGCACATGTCATTGTAGAGGTTACGGCCCTGGCAGCTTCAGCGGCTTCCATTATTGCGATGGGTGCAGATGAAATTATCATGCGTACCGGTTCAAATCTAATGATCCATGAAGCAGCAACATTTGCTTATGGTACAAAAAGCGATATTCAAAAAACCATGAATGCTTTAGAAACGATTGATGAATCAATTGTTTCTATCTATAAACAGCGCACAGGGTTAAGCTCTGAGGAAATCAGGAATATGATTGAAGCTGAAACATGGTTAACGGCAGAAGAGGCACTGGAAAAAGGGTTTGTCGATTCGATTGAAACTGCTGAGGACCCGGATGAACCAGAGAGAGATGATTTTATCAATTTTAGCAACGAACAAATGAATAGCATCGTTGCTAAAGTAACAGCTAACCTACAGAAGAATATTAAACAAACTAATGAACCTAAGCCTGTGGCGAAAAAACGAGGGTTCATTTTTTAATTGGAGGAAAAATAATGACCATTAAATTAACTAATCATACAGCAGCATATAACGATGCTAAAAAAGCATATGCAAAAGTGGTGAAAAATGAAGGATCAACTCCCGAGCAAATCGAATCAGCTTGGAACACCATGCAAGATGAGCTCGTAAATTCTTTACGGACTCAAATCACTGAGGCTGTACAAACCCAAAATGCGGATCAAACGATTTTAGCTGCTCGTGGTGTAAATGTTCTAACTTCCGAAGAAACAAAATTTTTCAATGCTGTCGTGCAATCTGACGGGTTTACAGATGATATTATTCTGCCAGAAACGACTGTTGACCGTATTTTTGACGACTTAACAACGGATCATCCATTCTTATCCGAAATCAATTTGCAAAAAAAGGGTCTTGTTACACGCATTATCAAGTCTGATCCTTCTGGTGCTGCTGTATGGGGTAAAGTATTTGGTGAAATCAAGGGACAACTTGAAGCGGCTTTTAGCGAAGAAAAAGTCACACAATCTAAATTGACTGCATTTGTTGTGCTTCCCAAAGATTTAGATACATTTGGGCCTGCCTGGATTGAGTCATATGTTCGTACACAAATTGCTGAAACATTTGCAGTTGCCTTAGAAAATGGATTTATCAATGGTGTGGGTCCTGTTAAAGACCAACCAATTGGCTTAATTCGTGATTTAGACGCAGCGGTAGACCCAGCAACAGGGCACGCTAAAAAGGCCATTGCTGGTACTCTTACATTCGCTGATTCAAAAACAACAGTAAAAGAACTAGCGCAAGTCATGAGTTACCTTTCCACTAAATCAAACGGTAAGTCTGTCAAAATTGGAGGAAAAGTTGTTTTAGTTGTTAACCCTATAGATTCCTGGGAAGTAAAAGCGCAATACACGTTCTTAAATGCAAACGGAACGTATGTTACAGCTCTACCCTTTAACTTGCGTATTGTAGAATCTGAATTTGCTACAGCTGGGGAAGTTATTGCCTTTGTAAACAATCGTTATGATGCTTATACAGCTGGCGGCGTACAAATTAACAAATTTGATCAAACACTTGCTTTGGAAGATTGCTATCTTTACACAGCCAAACAATTCGCTTTTGGTAAAGCAGATGATAATAAAGCAACAGCAATTTATACCTTATCTATTAGTACTACTCCGGAAGGGTGATCATAATGGCTAAATATAAAGTGTTAAAAACATTCAAGGATATCCATACAAATGAGGTTTATGTACCTAATCAAGAAATTGAAATGAAAGTAACAAGAGCTAAAGAGGTTGAACAAAACCTTGATGGCTCTTTTTTAAGTAGGGTAGAAGAAAATGAAGATGAAAAGTAGGTGATTTAATTGGAAATCACGGACGAAATCTTAACTAAATTTAAAAAACGCATGAAAATTTCTCATAGTATCGAGGATGATACATTAAAAGATATCCTATCTTCCTCTGCTGAGGATATAAAAGCGCATTGTGGACCCTTTACTATTGAAACGAATGGAAGGGCTAGGGAGTTGGTTTTCGAGCGTTCACGCTATGTTTATAATGATGCCCTAGAGTTTTTTAACGATAATTTCGCTTCGCAAATGACATCTTTAGCTTTGGAGCTTTATATACCTTCTGTGGAGATTACTGATGAAACCTAAGTTTAATCCAAATAAAATTGGTAGCGGTGAGTTAAGGACACCCGTTTGTTTTTACCAATATGCTCCGAATACTGGCCCTGAGCCAGGTGAAGGAGAATTAATCCAGATATATGAGTGTTTTGCGGAAGTGTATAGTGCGAGTATGAAAGATATCGAGATTCTCAATTCCGGTAAGGAACAAAAACAGCTAAAATTTATGAATACGAAAAATGCCGTGACGATTAATATACGCGATTCATTCGGTGAGTTTTTCCCCGACACTGAACACTACGCAGAATTGCAGGATGATCGCTATTCAAAAATGATAGATGGCGAACGTAAATATATTCGCTTTAATGTAATTGACGTTCGACCCAACCTAACAAAAAACGATTTTATTACCATCTTGTTGGCGGTGATCACATGAGTGTTGAATTTAAGGGGTTCGAGGAAGTTTATAAAAATCTGCAAAAACAATTGTCAGAACAGGCTTTAGGCAGAGTGTCCAGCAAAGCTTTAACTGCAGGAGCCCATGTGGTTGCAGCAACCATTTCCCAAGAATTCGAGAAGTTTAAAGATACCGGGGCCTCCGAGGAAGAAATTATCGTAGGTAAGGTAACAAACCAAAATGGTTTTAAATCGGTATTAGTGGGTTGGAATGGGCCAAAAGAGCGTTATCGATTAGTCCATCTAAATGAATTTGGCTATAACCGAAATGGGGAAAAAGTAAAACCTAAAGGCTACGGATCTATTCAACGAGCAGTTTCGAATAGTGAAGGAGCCTTTTTGCATACGGTCACGAAGGAGCTGAAAAAACAATTATGACTGACGGATTAATGGTGATCTATAACCAGCTAATTTCAAATGAAGTGATCGTTTCCCTTTGCGAAGACCGGATAAAATTTTATGAATATCCCGAAACAGGAAATACCAGTAAACCTTTTATCGTAATTGATCCATTGGATGTTCCTGTTCCAACTGTGTATGCCAGTAATGAAAACCATGCGAATGAATATTTGTATCAAATTGATGTGGAATCAACGAACCGTTTGCAAGTTAAAGAGATTCAGGCTGAGATAAAAAAGGAATTAAAAAAGCTTGGTTTCGGACAGTTAAAAGATGGTTTAGATGAATACTTCAACGAAACAAAACGCTTTGTGGATGCCAGGCGTTATAGAGGACTAATAAAAGAAGAGGTGTTGTAAATTGGGTATTAGAGTAGGTTTCAAGCGAGCGACATTTGTCGTTTTAGATAAAGATGGTAAAGCTACATCATCTGTTTTTGTTGTAGAAGGTAAGGCCAATAAGGGTGGTACCAAGGAAGCTACCATTTCAGGTATCTCCCCTGAATCTGTGAAGGTTTATGCTTCAAATGTGGCTTATTACGTATCTGCAAAAGGTACGGGTGACGTTAAAGCGGAAATTAGTATTCTAGACGTACCAGAAGAAATGACAGAAGCGGTTCTTGGTCGTAAGAAACACACAGATGGCTTTACATTGATTGGTGAGCGTACAGAGGCACCGTATGTGGCAGCATTACTTGAATCAGAAGATGCAACAGGCCAGCCCGTTTTATTTGCTTTATTAAAAGGTAAAATGTCTGCCGGGGACGTATCGCTTAAAACAAGTGAAGATAAACCATCAGAACCAGATGATGAAAAGCTGACCATGGAATGTATTGCAAATAACGATGGAGAAACCATTGCTTATGGAATCGGTTCGGAAATTGCTACAAAGTTAAAAGCATATGCATTTCCCCCTATAGCACCGCCAGCTGGATAAATAGAAAGCCTTCCTTATGGAGGGCTTTTTCATTTTATTTTTTATAAAAATTGGAGGATGAAACATGTACACATTAGAATTAACCAATTCCAAAACAAAAGAAGTTACTACCCATACACAACCATGGGTAAGCGGCAAGCAATTAATTACAGCGTTAAAGCTGAATAATGCCATTTATGAAGATGATGAAGAATCTACCCTGGCTCTTGTCAATTTTGTTGCCGATCTATTTGGCATTAAAGCAAATGACATTCTAGATGGTATCCAGGCACATGAATTGATGCAGAAGTTGTATGAAGTATATTACAAGGTTCTTGGTTACAGTGAAAAAAAGAGTCAGAAGTTGATCCAGTTCATGAAGGACGGGGAAGTAGAAGCGGAACTGGATTAACCCCACAAGAAGCCATTGATAATCTAAATGCTCTTTTTCTTAATTTAATGCAGCAGGGCATGAGTTATCAAGATGTTGTGAATGCCGATTACTATCATTTGATGGAAATATTAAATAATGATGAAAAACCGAAAAAAGAAAAAGCCATGGATTTAGCGGATTTTGTAAAAACATTATCCTAGGAAAGGAGGAAACTAATTGATAGGAAATCAACCCCTTGGAAAAATGATTATCGAAATGTATTTATCGTCCACCAATTTCATCAAATCTTTAACGGCTGTAAACCGATCGATTAAAAGCGCAGAACGGGAAATGAAAGCCAATATGGCCGTGTTGAATAATGCAGATGATAAATATGGTGCATTAGGTAAGCAGGTTGCCGGCTTGAATAAAATCATGTCTCTGAACGAAAAACGCATTCAGCAATTGAATGAAAAACGTAAAAATGAGCTCAAGACAAACGGAGAAAGTTCAAAGGTTATACAAGATTTAAATAAAGAAATTAATACAGCCGTACAGCGACAAAGTGCCTGGCAAAAGCAAGTCAAAGATGCTACCAGCAAAATGGTCGACTTTACATCGTCCACGAAAGATTTAGAATCCGAATTGGCCAAACTTAAAAAGAAAACGGACGACCATGTTGACAGCCAGAAAAAAAGCGGGTTATCCTTTTCTGCTCAAAAGGATAAGCTTAAAGGATTAAGTGACCAGGCTAATATCCATCAACAGATTGTTGATTCTCAAAAGCGAAAAGTAGCGGATTTGACAAGGGAATTTGGAGAACATGATCGCAGAGTCGTTGAGGCCAAAAATAAATACAAGTCCCTCGTGGATGAACAACAAAAATTGAATTCATCATTCAATACTCTGAATCGAAAAATCTCCACTGTCCATCCTTCTTTTGGTAAGTTAGCGGATGACATCGGAAAAGCTGAATCAAAGCTTCGAGGTTTATCTAATCGCGCAATGAACACGAGTTCAACATTAAATGAAACAGGGCATTCGATTTCATCTAGCTTTAGCGGCATTACTTTAGCTGGCGGTATAGGTTTAGGATATACCATCAAACAAGCGGCTGATTTTGAACAAGCTATGGCCAACATTAAGGCACTCATGAGTCCGCAAGAGTGGAAACAATATGGAAAACAGATGAATAGCCTTGTAAATGAACTTGGAATGGAAACAAAGTATAGCAATAAAGAAGTGGCCATAGGCTTGCAAGAGTTGATTAAAGCAGGTGTTGATCTAGAATCCATCATGAGCGGTGGATTAAAAGCATCCCTTTCATTAGCCACTGCTGGTGAATTGGAATTAGGTCAAGCAGCTGAAATAGCCTCCACCGTGTTGAATTCATTTAGAGATGACAATATTAATATGGCAAAGGCAGCCGATTTACTAGCCGGTTCTGCAAATGCTTCCGCCACATCCGTGGAAGAAATGAATTATTCATTATCCCAGGTTTCAAGTGTGGCAGGCCCCGTTGGTTTTAGCTTTGCAGATACAAACACAGCATTGGCCGTCTTCGCTCAAGCGGGGCTTAAAGGATCCGATGCCGGTACATCCTTAAAAACCATGATAATGCGATTGTCTCCGCAGACTGATGCGGCTGCAACCGCGATGGATGAACTAGGAATTGCCACAACCAATACAACGGCCGGATATAAGTACTTAGTGGAAAAGGGCATTCAGCCAGCTTCAAGAACGATTCCGGATTTGGATAAGGCATTCAAAGAATTAGCCAAACAAGAACTTGGTTCTGGGGCATCTAAGGCAAAATTACGAAAAGAATACGATCGACTTCAAAAAACGAGTGGGTATCTTTCATCATCATTCTTTGATGAGCAAGGTAATGTTAAATCCATGTCTGAAGTTTTCAATATTCTTCAAGAATCCACAAAGAATCTATCAAAAGAACAAAAAATCAATGCCTTTAATACCATTTTTGGTTCGGATGCCATTCGTGGGGCCATGATTGCCAGTAAATCAGGTGCTGAAGCATTTGATGAAATGGGCGTAGCCATTAATAAAATTAGTGCCGATGATGTAGCTGCCACCAAAATGGACACATTAAAGGGCTCTATTGAAAAAATGAAAGGTGAAGCTGAGAGTGCTGCCACGAGTTTCGGAACTGCATTGATCCCGACTATAAAAACGGTAGCTGGTACCATCGAGGATGTAGTTGGATGGTTCAATAAACTAGACCAAGGAACCCAGCATACCATCGCAAAATGGACAGCAATCGGCGTGGGGGCTGCAGGTGTAGGTGCGGCACTTGGATTTTTAACGATTGGTATTGGCGGTTTAGTTGCTGGAGTTGGTAAGATTACGCTTGGCGGGGCTGGCCTACTTAAGTTTTTATCAAATGGTGTCATTAATTTAGGTAGCTTTACGTCCATGACCAAAGGCAGCGCACAATCTTTAAACGCTGAGACGGCTGCCCTTAATACCAATACCAGAGCCTTACAACGCAACAATAGCGTTCGTGGCGGCGGGATAGCAGGCGGCAAAAAGGCACCTGCAGGAACCACCATCACTCCCACTGTTTCTAGTGGAAGTAGAGTGGCTCAAAATGCAGGAAAGGTTGGTAAAGGTGCCAAGGCCTTACAATTTGTAAAAGGGGCTGGCTCAATCGGAACGGTTGTTGGAGTCGGCGCATTAGGGTATGAGTTGGCCAACGGCTCAGGAACAAAAGAATCAATTGGCGGTGGAATTGGCGGTGCATTAGGAGGAATGGGTGCTGGTGCTTTAGCAGGCGCGGCGTTAGGATCTGTCATTCCAGTGTTTGGAACAGCCATCGGCGGGATAGCAGGAGGCATTATCGGTGGAATTGTCGGGAAAGACGTTGGTGCTGCTATTGGGAAGAGTTTTGATAAACAGGATAAGAAGGAAGCTGCCCGTAAAAAAGCGACGAAAACAGCAGAAAACGGCGCTTCACTTAACCTGAAAATCAAGGGAGTTTCAGATTCGACCCAAAAGGCACTAGGTGAGTATGACAAGCTATATACCGGGGCAAAAACCAAGCTTAATCAAATCATGCTATCCAATACTGTGATAAATAAAAAGATTAAAGATGACACCACCAAACAATATAATTCCATGACCAATAGTGTTCTTTCATCCTTAAAAGATAAGCACCAGAAAGAACGTGTCGAAGCTGTAAAGGCTTTGAATTCTAATAAGGAATTATCCCAAAAAGATAAAGATGATGCGCTAAAAAAATTAGATGAAAAGCATAAGGCCGAAATTGCTAAAGTCAATGGTGGCAATGAGCGCATTAAACAGATTATGAGTAGTGCCTCTAAACAAAAAAGAGCCCTAACTCGAAGTGAAAAGCTTGAAATTAACCAGATCAATGACCAGATGTATAATACAAAAATTAACAAGATGGCCAAAAGTGAAGATGAAATAACCGCCATAAACAAGAGACGAAGTAAGCAACGATATGATATTACGACCGAAGAAATGAATCAGACCATTAAAGCAGCAGAAAAAGAATATAAAGAAACGATAAAAAATGCAGAAAAAAAACGCTTAAATAAAGTTCATAATGCTGAAGTGCAATACAAGAAATTAGGCGTCATTTCTAAAGATGAGTATAACAAGATTGTTAAAGATGCTCAAAATGAAAAAGACAAGATCGTCGCTCATGCTAAAAAGAAAAAAGACGGTGTTATTAAAAATGCATCGCTACAAAAAAGCGAGTCCGTAAAAGCTTCCAAAAAACAAAAGGAAATTAATATTGAAAATGCCCAAAAAGAAACAAGCGGAGTAGGAAAAGCCTGGCAGGGCTTAACAGGTTTCTTAAAAGGCGCGATTAGTTGGGTTAAAGGTCTATTTGGTAATAAAGAAAAGACCTCGTCCCCTCCAAAATTCAATGCAAGTTATCCTGGAGGTATAGCCCAAAACGCTAAAGGCACGTTTCAAGGTCCCTTTAAAGGCGGCCTATCTTTTGTTGGCGAAGAAGGCCCAGAGCTTGGATACTTACCGGGTAAAGGTCTTGGATTGGTTGGTACAACAGGCACTGAACTTATGAATTTGCCAAGAGGTTCAGCTATTCTTCCTCATAACAAAACAAAAGCAGTATTAAGCAGCTATAATTTCCCTACAAATTCAATTCCTGGCTTTGCAAAAGGTACAGGCGATGATGATTCATTTATGGATTACATCATTAACGGATCTAACAAAGTTTTAGACGGTATAGGAACATTGGGCGGGAAAGCTGTAGATGCATTCGATATCATCACAAAAGGCCCTTCTAAGTTATGGAACCAGCTTAAAAAGTCACTGAATTTTAAAGATACATTCCCTACATTCGCGAACCAATGGGCTGGCGGGAAGGGTGTTGTGTCATGGGCGAAAAATAAAGCAGTGGATTATTTCGGTTCATTGTTCGATGGCTTCGGCGGCGGAGGCAGTGCGGCTCCTGTGGGCAGTAGAGTTGAAAGATGGCGGAGCACGGTCATGAGAGCATTAAGCATGAATGGCCTCCCTACTAGTGCTAATTACGTGAACGCTTGGTTAAGGCAAATCAAGTCAGAATCTGGCGGTAATCCACATGCTATCCAGTCATCAGGGGTAAAAGATGTCAACTATTACAGTGGACAACTTGCACGCGGCCTCGTCCAGGTGATCCCGCCAACATTTTCCGCATTTTCATTCCCAGGCCATAAGAATTGGAAGAACGGTTTAGACAGCTTACTTGCAGGTATGAACTATGCAAAATCCCGTTATGGATCCAATATGCTTAAATACATTGGACATGGTCATGGTTATGAAAATGGCGGCATCATCACCAAGGAACATTTGGCGATGGTAGGTGAAGGGAATAAACCAGAAGCCATTATCCCACTAAGTCCAGACAAACGTAGTAGAGCGCTAGATTTACTGGCTGCTGTTTCTAGTAAAATATTTGGTGATCCGTCTGGTAGCAACGATAATAGTCTTATTTTTTCTTTGCTGAAAAAACAGGATACTCAAATTGAATTATTACAACAGCAACTTGGCCTTTTATCTAAAATCCTATTGAAAGACACAAATACTTATCTGGATGGAAAAGCCCTTTATAACAATAACAAAAAATATAGCCAATCTGAGATGAAAATCAGGAACATCGCTAAGGGGGTGACTAGCATATGAGTGAGGAAATAACGTTTAACTATTGTGGCTTTAATTCTATGGATGACTTATTTTTAATTACAAATGAGATAAATCGGAATGTTACAGCTGAAATTAGTGAAAACGTTCAAGTTATACCAGGTATGGTTGGACAACTGTTTCAAGGCAATAGTTATGGTCAAAAAATAGTTGATCTGGAGGTAACAATTCAAGCTGATTCTGAAAGTGATCGGGTAAAAAAATTACATGCTCTGTCTACGTTAATCATGCAAACAGGGGATGATGAATATCCTATGGTTTTTAGCGACGAATCCGATTACACCTATTACGGCCATTTTAGTGGTGTTTCCAAACCAGAAAGAATCAGCGAAACCTCTCATTGGGCTAGGTTCACCCTTACTTTTTCTTGTTCAGACCCTAAAGGGTATGGGGAATACGAAACGACTGATATGCTTTCAAATCCAACAACAATTTCTCCAAATGGGACGGCCGAGTGCTATCCCATTTTTACATGCTTGCCTAAAAAGGACGTTACTAAAATAGCCATTACTGATGAGGATGGGAATTATGTGTACTTAGGGACAGACGTGGACCCGGACACAGGAGATTCACCAATAAACAAGGAACCACTTGTACTTCATGACCCTTGTAATACTTTGGCTACCTGGACTGAAATAACGAATAGTAACTTAACCTTTACACTTGAAAATGGCATCCCGAGTGGTCAAATGAGAAGCACAGCGAATGCAATAAAGGTGGCCCTGGACTCTAATGGAGTTTCAAACTTTGGCCCAGCCACAAATGATTATAAATGGCATGGACCAGTTAGACAACAATGGCTGCCAAATGCCTACGATGATTATAGGTTATTGGTTAGAATGTATAATTATCAATATTATCCTCGCGCACGTGGCAAATGCGAAGTATATCTATTGGATGAAAACGGAGCTAGAATTGGGAAAATCATGCTTAAAGATGTTGGCAATAGCGAAGAAGTAGAAGTTCACTTTCGTTTAGGAACAGCTAGTAATTTCAAAGATATTTATGCAGGTAAAGGGAAAGTGAACAAAGGAAAGAAAAGTACCAAAACAATAAAATTGGGTGCTGGAACAAAGAAAGTAACATCAAAAGGAAAAACAAAAACAGTTCAGCAATGGAAAACAGTGAAGCTTGACGAAGATTCATCAACAAACACATTTACCGATTTCTATGGATATTTAAGGCTACAGAAAATCGGAAACAAATATCAAGTTTATATCCTAAAGCTTGATTCCTACTCAAATCCTCTTTGGGATAAACCAATCATTGTAAATTGGACGGATACAAAAAATCAATTTTCAAATAAAAAACTAGCTGGAATTGCTTTCTATACTGCAAAGATGGATATTAAAGAGGATGCAGCAAATCCACCAAAAGCCTACAAGCGTAACAATATGGCCCTAACTGATGTAAAAGTTTGGAATATCATTGATGGCGGCAATAATTCTACAAAAGCACCGACCGTCATTGCTCATAAAGGCGATGAAATCAAGATTAATGCAGAAGATCGTACCGTTTACAAAAATGGTGCCCCCTTTATGGAGAATTTTTATATCGGTTCTAATTTCCCAACTATGCAAGGGAGCATTCAAAAAACATTCGCTTTTGAACCAGACCTTGGGGAAGCAGATTGGTACTATGAATATAGGCCAACCAATAATTAGGAGGTGATAACTTGTATACGATTTTGGATCCTGATTTAAATGTGTGTGGAGTTTTAGATTTAAATGGGAGAGGCTGCAAGTTTTATAATGATTTACGATCCGTGAAAATCGCTGATGAGCAGGGGAAAATATGGTTGGATACCCTGCAAATCAGTGTCCCATACGGATATAGGGAAACGGAATTCATGGCACAAGGCTATCACCTTCTAAAACAGGCTAATGATGGCTTTTTTTATTGCTATCGAATTATTGACTGGGAAGATGATGTAATCGGCCCAACTCACGTAAAGAATGTACAAGCCATTAACTTGGTGGCCTGGAAACTATTGCATAAGATAGTCCCCGCAAAGACATTCAATGCTGCAAGCAGCCAAACTGCATTTGAATATATTTCGCAAGGTAGTGGAGTAGAAATTGGAAATATGGACTTTTTTGGTGGAACGAAATCCCTTGAATTCTCTGCGGGGAATAATGCCCAATATTGGCTGGATCAGCTCACAAGACAGTTCAGTGTTGAAATTCGTGGTTATGTCCAAGTCTATAACGGCAAAATTGTCCGGATATTAATGGACATTGTGGAGGAGTTAGGCGAATCTCCGGGATATCGCCTGGAATACAGTCATGACCTACTAGGGTTAAAACGCACAGGTAGTGACAATGAAATGTATACTAAATTATTTGTATACGGAGGTACTAATAGCAAGAATGAAATTGTTACGATTACAAGTGTCAATAATGGCCATGAGTACATTGTTGATGAGGATGCTAATGATCTTTACAATAACGGGAATGAATTTTTAGAAGGATATATCGTGAATGATAGTATCCTTAATCCAAGTGGCCTCCTCGATTGGGGTAAAAAGCAGATGGATAAGTACAATCATCCCAAATACACCTATGAAGTGGATGTTGCACACCTTGGATATCAGCCTAATCTAGGGGATCACATCGGCGTGGTTGACTTTACTATGCAACCTGAACTGACGATTTCAGCCAGGACCATTCAATTAGATGAATCTGAGGCTAATCCGACAAACAATAAAGTCGTCTTGGGGGAATACATTGAAATCCAGGCTGTCACTCCACAGGATATATGGGAATTAAGAGCAAAAGCTTCGCAGGCAGAACAAGCTGCAGAACAGGCTAAAGCTTATAAAATCGAATATTTCACCCCAGATGGAACGGACTTTGCAGATGATGGTGAAAAACGAATCATTATCCGTGTTTACTATGGAGTTGAGGAAATCACATCAAAAATTGCAAAAGAAAAATTCATATGGGTAAAAATTAATTCCGATGGAAGTCACGATACCGTTTGGGAAAATGCACATAAAGCAATAGGGAATGTTCTTTATGTTGGGGCTGAGGTAGTGGGCAGCACTATCCGTTGTCAGGTCGATAATGGATTAACTGATCCAATCCTTTTTGCTTCAGAAGAAGATGCAGCCTATTTCTGTACATTGCAAATGACTGCTCCTTCTGGCTGGGACGATTTCACCAAAAGCGTTGCACAGTATGCACAGGTTGATAATAATCGAGGAGATATCTATTGGTCCCAGACCTACACAGGCTCAAAAAATGGCACGGCGATTTCAAGTTATGTCATTACCCGTACGGACTTAACAGGTGCAATCAAAGACCGAATGTGGGCAATCAATGGGGGGCATGGCTCTCACTTTGGGATTGAATATATAAATGGACAGATGTGGATTTGGTCTTATTATCGTGACAACAATAATAAATGGCATATTGTTAAATTTAAATATCAGGCTAACAAAGTGTTGAAATGGGGAGACAGCAGCATTGTCAATCTATTGAGTGTGACTAGCGATTATAGAACAAACTTGGACGTGCGTAATGGGTACGTTCTTTTTGTCGTGGGAAAAGCTGATCCTATATTTTATGTCTGTAAAAAAAGTGATGTCCTTAATCATCAGTTCAAACCTATTTATACAGCCAAAGGAAGCGACATTAACTATTTTGGAACTGAGCAAACATACCAATCAGCCTGTTTAGATTATCCTTATGTTTACTTTACAAGTGGAGGTTCAACAGGTGCTGACCAACGTTGTTTATATTGCATTGACATTCGCTCTAAATCGCTTGTTTATCGAATAGTATACACGTTGGATAAAGGGACCATAGAGGAAATTAATGATCATAATGAACCAGAAACCATCAGCTATTACTATGATTCAAACGGTAAAAAGTGGCTTATTCAGGGATTTGCTTTTGGAAATGAAGATATTGAGGAAAATCAACGAACAAATCAGCTATTTCGCATTAATGAGCATACGAGAGGTGAACCATAATGACAATTATGGGCAGTGTAGACATTCCATTTACGAATACAACAAAGGTTGCAAACGACGCTATCGAAACTACTGATAATGCTCTAGAACAATCAGAATTGGCAAAGGCAGCAGCGAACCAAGCGATGACATCAGCCAATGGTAAAAATACGAACTATTACGATGCAACGGAACCTGAAAATCCGAAAGCAGGTGATCTATGGTTTAAACCTGGAGAAGATGGTACGGTCACACCATTACAATTTAACGGTGTCACATGGTTAAGTATTACTGATTCAATCGCACAAGCGACGAAGGATTTAGTGGATAGTTGGACAGCGTCAGACGGTTCAAGTATGAATGGTGCAAAGCTTGATGGGGCTAGTATCAGTGAAGAAAAGATGAAATGGTCAACACATTTAATTTTCTAGGGGGAATCCAAATGATAAAAAAGTATATTAAGAAAATCGTAGCTAGCGTTATCTCGGATGAGTTTTCAAGTGTCAGAGAAACAATGAATAAGGAATTCGCCAGTACTCTACATGATATAACCTATCGAATGGGTCAATTGAGAGACTTAGGGAATGGCGAAAGACGTATTCAAACATCAGATTTAAATCTAGCATCTCATATGATTGATGGTTACACAGTGACTGACAATAGTCCAGCAGCCGGATCTGTATCATGGGCGGATATAAACATTGTGTATAAAGGCGTCACATATACTTTAACCAATGGTAACACAGCCAAGAAATATCTATGGTGGGATTTCTCAGCAGCACCAAACACTGTTTTACAAACTTCTGATACCAAGCCAGTTTTAACAAACGATGACGTTCTAGTTGGTATTAATGAAGGTGGTAAATTCACAAGCACAATGCAAGCCGGTAAATTGACTCCAGGTTCTGCTTTAATGGACAGTTCAATTGGATCGAATGAATTAGCAAATGGTGCTGTTCTAGGGTCTAAAATCGCAAATGGAGCAGTCGGTTCAGGTCAATTAACTGATGGAGCAATAACAGAGGTCAAATTGGGAGCAGGTGCTGTTACTTCAGCAAAAATTGGTTCTGGTGCAGTAGGGTCTACTCAATTGGGAGCAGGTGCTGTTACTTCAGGTAAGATTGGAGCGAATGCAGTAGGTTCAACCGAAATCGCAGCTAATGCAGTTGGAACATCTCAAATTGCTAGTGGCGCTGTAGGTTCTACTCAGTTAGGATCAGGTGCGGTAACAGCCGGTAAGATTGGGGCTAATGCGGTAACTGGTACAGAACTAGCAAACGGAGCAGTCACTTCCGGTAAAATCGGGACAGGAGCTGTTGCATCAGGGAATATTGCTAATGGTGCGGTAGGGAGTACACAACTAGGAACAGGTGCCGTAACATCAGGTAAGATTGCAAGTGGCGTAGTTGGTTCAACCGAATTAGCAACCGGTGCTGTAACATCCCAAAAGATTGGAGCAGGGGCTGTTGGAAGCGCACAACTAGGGGCGGGTTCTATAGCTGAGGATAAACTCAACTTGGCTACTCATTTCCTCTTCTAAAAAAGGAGTGAAACAACATGGCTATGCAAGTACTTGATAACACTCCATCCAACGGTTATATACAGTGGTCGGATGTTGGTATCAGTTATAAAGGCGAAGTATACAACGTAGAAAACGCTAGTACAAATCTGGCTTATATTTATTGGAAGTTTGCAGACCCTCATAGTTTTTACGGTTCGAATGCATTTCCATCACTGGGACCCGATGATTTATTAGTATTTCTTAATAAGAGTGGTACCCATATGGTAGTCCCAGGTAGTACTATTTTAGATGGGTCTTTATTTGTACCAGGTAGTATCATGGCAATCGCTTTATCTGCAAATTCAGTAACATCGGAAAAAATACTAGCTGGAGCAATAGACTCAACACATATATCAGCTGGAGCAATCGGAGCAGGTCAAATTGCGGCTGGTGCAGTCATCGCCGATAAGATAGCAGCAGGTGTAATAGACGCTAGTAAAATAGCAACGAACACATTAACAGCAAATCAGATAGCAGCTAATGCAATAACAGCAAGTGAACTAGCGGCGAACGCCGTAACAGCAACCAAAATCCTTGCTGGAGTAATAGACGCAACACATATAAAAGCTGGGGCTATAGGTGCTGCTCAGATAGCAGCTGGAGCAATCCTTGCTGATAAAATTGCGGCTGGTGTGATCGATGCTAGTAAACTATCTGTTAGTACTCTATCGGCTATATCTGCAAACATTGGTAACGTTACTGCTGGTAGTATAAAAGGTGTTGATATTTCTGGTTCTACCTTGAAAGTAACCAATAAGCCAATTTGGGGTGACGGTACCACATTTGTACAAATGAAAGAGGGAGAGATATTTGTAACCGATAAAAACCCTGATATTATATCCCGGGCAAATGCCGACGACCTTCACATTAATGATGGTGCTATATTTATGGTTGGTCATGATGCTAATGGTATCGGAATATATGAAATAGATCTTGCACCAAAATATATTCTGTTTACCGAACTTAATCCCAATGCCACCCTTAAACATCAAACAAACATTAGGGCTGAGTTCTTGGAAACACCCAAAGTGACCACTAGTGAACTGATAGTAAATGGTCTAGCATCACTTAATGGTAACGTAGCCATTGGTGGTCAATTGACAGTGGCAGGACTCGGAAGCGATTTGAACATGAACAACAAAAGCATTAATAACGTCAACCATTTAACCTTTAACGACCCTGGTAATAATGAGGGAATTGAGTGGTTAGGCGGTAATGGTTGGAAGATTCAAGAATCACCGGATGATGGTAGTAATGCTGCTGGACAACTTCAATTTTTCACAGGAACAACTAGACGAGCCACCATTGGATTAACAGGTAACTTCTATATTACGGGTAACAGATACGTAATCCAAAATTCAGGTGGAAGTTTCGAAGCAGAAGGAAAACTGTCTTTACTGAATTCGACAGGAGGAGCAGAGATGCACCTAGGTTCCGACGCTACAAGCCCATACGTTCAGTCGATAACCGTATTCAACCGTACATATTCTCCTGCAGCCAATATGTATGTAACATCGTCTGGGGTAATTGGTCGGACAACATCGGCTACTAAATATAAGCTAGAAATTGATGATTCGAAATTGGACCCGTACAAGATATTAGACCTTAATCCTAAAACATGGTATGACAAAGCAGCTACGGAAGCTTATGCCGATGCACTTACAAGGGAGCATGCTGGTGAGGTTGTTGATTGGGCAGAACTTGATATTCCCCAATTAGAACGAGTTTCAGGCTTAATCGCTGAAGATGTTATAGCGGCAGGACTTCCGGAATATGCGACATACGAATTTAATGAAGATGGAACTCGCGAAGTAGAGGGGCTAATGTATGACCGCCTTTGGACTTTGCTTATTCCTGTTGTACGTGATCAGAAAGAGGAAATCACTTTACTAAAAGAACAAGTCAAGTCTCAAGATGAGAAGATATCCAACCTAGAAGCACGACTAGCAGCTTTAGAAGCAAAGATAAATATATAGAGAGAATTTATTAAAGGGGGTCATGGACATTGGAGGAGAATTCTTTGGACACATGGCAACAGGCGGTTAAAAATGATATCGATGAATTAAAGGCTGATAGGGTATTAATGAAACAGGATATCAGAAACCTTCAAGACAAATCTATGCTTCATGATCACGATATTCGAGAAATGAAAACAGACTTAACTGATATTAAAGATGATACGAAATGGTTACGGAGAACAATTACTAACGCTCTAATTGTTGCGTTAATTGGTGGAGCCGTAGCCATTTTTTATGCAGCAATTAAAAACATTTAGGGGATAATATTTATGGATAAAATAAAACAATATGTAGCAATGATTGGCGGTGCTCTCGGGGCACTGCTTTTATTTTTTCAATCGCTAGGTTATCAGTTTGAATGGTTTAATGAAAATACAATCAACTCATTTATTAACTTCCTTACTGCTGCAGTCCCTCTTGGGTTTGCTTTATATGGAGTATATAAAAATCAATATTTAGTGACTAAGAAAGCTCAAAAACAAGAAGAAGTCTTGAAAAAGAATGGATTAAAATAAGCTGCCCACCGGGCGGCTTTTTCTTTGAATTTAAATTAAAAGGAGACGATGGAAAATGAATTTTACTAAACTTCATCAATTGGTTGATAAAAGAGGTAAATTAATATCCAAAGGCACTTATTCAAAACGCACAAAAGCAATTACCCACCGAGTTTGGCACCATTCCTTAACAAAGAAAGATTTGGGTGGTTCTGATGCTGCAAGCTTCGCGGGTTACCATGTAAACACGCTGGGGTGGCCTGGCATCGGGTATACATTTGTTATCGAGCCCAAGAATGTTATTAACACACCAAACGGTAAAAGAGCTAGGATTGTATATGCGAACGATATCGACCGCAGGACCTATCATGTGGGGAATAGCAATCAGTTCTCCCTTGGTATCTGCGTTGCTGGAGATTATCGATACGACACTATGGATGATGCCACACTTGCCAGTATTGCAGAACTTCACACTGCACTTGTAATAGATGGGATTGGGAAATATGATAATGCCCATAATGAAATGCCAGGTTATAGTTGGAAAGCCTGCTGTCAGTATAACTACAGAGATGCTTTTGATTGGAAAGGTTCAAAAACTCCATCCAAACCAGCACCGGCTCCTGATGTTTATACAATCCAAGAAGGTGATACTTTATGGAGCATTGCACATAAGGATGGAACAGGCGGGGTTCAAGTTGAAGATTTAATAAAAGCAAATCCAGGTATCGATCCAACTAAATTAAAAATAGGTCAGAAAATCAATTTTGGAAATGCTATAGAGGTTATTGTACAACCAGAAATAAATGAGGAGGACGAAACTTCGAACAGTGGAGATGAAACAATTAAATCCATTCAAAAAACTTTAAATAGCCGTTATGCAGCTGGTCTTATTGTGGATGGATTTAATGGCCCTAAAACAAAATCATCACTTATCAAAGCACTACAAACTGAACTTAATAAACAATTTAATAAAAAGTTGGTTGTGGATGGGAAATGGGGAGCTAAGACTAAGGCTGCCATCGTTACTGTTGAAAAAGGTGCAAAAGGCAATCTTACATGGATCCTACAGGCTGCACTTTATATGGAAGGATATAACCCTGGATCACTTGATTCTATCTTCGGAAAAGGAACTGAATCAGCATTATCTAAATTCCAGAAAGCTAGAAAGATAACTGCAGATAAGAAGGCAGGTAAAGCTACTTTCACTAAATTGTTTGTAGCATAATAAATAGCCCTTACTTTGAGTAGGGGCTATTTTTTGTTGATGCACTGTTAAATGTGTTATTCAATTTCTTAATGAACAAAGGGGGGAATTATTGGTAATATATACCATGTTAAATATCTCAATTCTTCTTGAAAGTAACCCTATCATTTGACATTATTTGTATGAGGAGTGATTAATAATGCCAAAATTGCATATTTCAAAAGAAGAATTAATCGAACTTTATATAAATCAAAAACAGAGTCTAAATACCATTAGTAAAAAGTTTAATTGCCATGTTAATACAATCAGAAAACGTTTAAATGAATATAATATTCCTATTCGTTCAAAAGGAGAGTCGTTAAGGACTAATTTTGAAAGTAAATTAGGGGGATCTCTCACGGTGGAGAAAATTATTGAGAAAATAAATGAAGGAATGTTTATTTATGAAGTAGCAGAGTTTTTTGGAGTAAATCGTAAATCCATTACAAAGAGACTTAAAGAGGCCGGTATCGAACTAGCTCAACTTGAAAGCCATCAGAAATTACTGGCCGAAAATAATATTAAACAAGGTAAGGAGAGGTGGGCAAATGACCCTACTCTTCAAAAAAAGCATAAGAAAAAATTGGAGGAAATAAATAAAAAGAGATCAGAAAAAGCCCAATTAAGATATGAAATGGCTCATTTAAAAGATTACGGCGAATATAAAAAGGCTTGTGAGAGAATTGCTAACCGATTCTATGGAACAGAACGTCCCGAAGGTATGCAAATTGACCACAAATATAGTATTCACGATGGATATTTAAATGGGGTTCCAGCTCCGGTCCTGTCACATCATTTTAATCTTAGACTGATAACAGCTGAGGAAAATAATTCCAAGGGAACTGGTAGTGTTATTACCCTTGAAGAACTATATAAAGGCACGGGCGAACCGTGGGATGGCAGGAAAGAAATAAAAGTCTTAACAAGAACTTGCAAGGGATGCGGAAAGTCTATCAAATTTACAAATCAACATAAAAACACTAGATTTTGCAAGAAAACTTGCCGTAGTAAGTATAAATATAAAGAAGAAGTTGCTAAAAGCAAAACCGTTAATAGAAAATGTGTGATTTGCGGAAAATCATTTCCAATAAAAGAGATATTTAAAACTGCTACATGCGGTCCTGAATGTCGAAATAAACACACTCACCCATGGTCGCGCCAAGTGCACGATTAATCCCAAAAATGAAAGAAGCTGCGGCCAAGAGCTGTTAAAAAATAATCGGAATAATCGGAGTAAGTGTCCCATTTAAGTAATCCTTAGAAGAAGCAGCCACAAAAGAAGCATTTGTGGAGAGTAGTTCCATAGGGCATAAAGGAAGACCGCAATATGTGGTCTCTTTTATTTGTTCAAAAATCAATATTTATCTAGCCCAAGGAAGGAATTTCTTTCTGCTTTTTATAAGAACAACTGTTCGTGTATAATGGATGGAAGGAGGGATTATTCTGATGGGGACAATTCGTGATAGAGGGCTCATTAAATGGCAAGCAGCATTGATTATGCCAGAACATAAAGCTTTAAATAAAAAAATAGGTGAGGTTGATTATTTCATAAATAAAAAGCCTATCCTTGATGAATACCAGGTTGAAGAGTTTGAAAACAATATACACTATGCGATGGAATATCATTTACCAATAAGTTTTACATTACATAATGAGGGAAATCCAAAAGAATTTCATGGATACTGTGTGTACATTCATCCTGTTACAAAAGAGTTACGAATCCAGAAGAAAGATAGCTCCTTTGAGAAAATTCAGTTTAAAGAAATTACAGATGTGGTCGTTGAGGATTAATAAAAGCCCTTACTCGCTAAGAGTAGGGGCTTTTTTTGTTGAAGCGCTGTTAATTGAATTTCTTAATGAACTAAAGGTGCTGGTTAGATCATTAAAGGAGATGAGGATCTCAATAACTCATTTATGTAATTCCTAACCCTTATTATAATTCCAGTGGTTTAAATGATTAGATTAATCCTTATCAATATTCTCCATTTTAATATTTTAATCTTCAGCCTTAAAAATTATCATAGTAATTAATTTGTAATAATGTTATTTTTTTACAAAATTTAAATAGAAAGAAATTATAAATAAATTATGATTAGAGTGAGAATCATATAAAAGTAAGTTAATCATTATTTGAGGGTGAAAACAAATGACACGTTCTTGTGGCACTATGGATTATCATAATTGGTTGTTAAGTCAATCAGAGGCATATGCTGAAGAAAGAATGAAGATTGAAAAATTCAGTAATGATTATATAATGGGTAATCACATGATTTCGAATCGAAACGTAATTACAATCCCGATTGTGGTTCATATTGTGCATCAAACTCCAAATATTGTTACAGATGCACAAATCAACAGTCAAATTGATGTTTTAAATTTGGATTTTCGAGGAAGGAATTCTGATTTAGGTAAAGTACCTTCTCATTGGATTGGAATAACTGGTGATGCTCGCATTGAATTTGTACTGAGTGAAATTACGAGAACTATAACGACAGTTTCAAGTTTCTCAAAAACAAATCTTAACGATGTAAAATCAGCCACTACTGGAGGAGCGAACCCTCGCCCTTCAAATCAATTTCTAAATATATGGTTATGTGAACTTACTGGAATTTTAGGAATTGCCACATTACCAGGGGGTGCCCCTGAATTAGACGGATCTGTTATAAGACATTCAGCATTTGGCACAACCGGTAGTGCCAGAGCACCCTTTAACCTTGGCAGAACAGCTACTCATGAAATTGGACATTGGCTAAACTTATATCATATTTGGGGAAAGCATGACAGTAAAATAGCATTATGTGAGGATACTGATTTTGTTGACGATACGCCAACACAAGAAATGGCTAATTATAATCCGCCTCCTTCTGGTACACATATTACTTGTAGTAATGGGCCACACGGTGATATGTACATGAATTTTATGGATTATACAGCTGATAAGGACATGTATATGTTTACACAAGGGCAAGTTGCTCGTATGGATGCCTGCCTCAAAGGACCAAGATCATCATTTTTAGTATACCAAGATCCAACTTTTGCTGGCGCTGTCTCAGGAAGTTCAATGTTTATACAAAGTAATGTAGGGACTAAAGGGAATTTTGAATTAGTTGTTCCTCTTTCTACTGGTGATATTACTTACTTTTGCCGAAATAATGATAATGCTAGTTCAAATTGGACTTCCTCTGATATAAATGTTCCTAATACTTATAAATTTATAAGTACAAAACTAATACAAAGTAATTATTCCGGAAATTTTGAAGTTATAGCATTAGACGATAGGGGCCATATATCTTATATAACTCGGTATTCTGAAACAAAAAAATGGAGTAACATTTCTTTACTCGAACTTTATGATACAAATAATGTGAAGTTAACTTTTAATGGACATCCTGCATTTATACAAAGTCGTTTTGGTACAAAAGGAAACTTTGAATTAGTTGCGCCTCTTTCAAGGAATGGACTTGCTCATTTTTGGCGAGATAACGATAATCCCAAACTGTCCTGGAGTAAAGGAACTATTTTTGCTACAGAATTAGGGGAAGTTGATGCTGTTGGCTTAATACAAAGTAATTATGGTACCCCTGGTAACTTAGAGGTTGTGGTATTACATGATACTAGAAGAAAGTTAGCTCATATGTCCCGTGATTCTAATACTGGTATATGGAGTAAACCATTAGCTCTAGAATTTTGTGAACCAAGTAACCCAAAGTTATTTTTTAGAGGAAACCCAGCTTTTCTTCAGAGCCAATATGGAACAAAAGGAAACTTTGAATTAATTATTCCTCTGGCTTCCGGTGGACTTGTCCATTTCTCTCGAAATAATGATGAACTCAATCCTTGTTGGAGTAAAGGAACTATTTTTGCTACAGAATTAGGGGAAGTTGATGCTGTTGGCTTAATACAAAGTAATTATGGTACCCCTGGTAACCTAGAGGTTGTGGCATTATGTGATAATGAAACTCAGTTGGCTCATATATTCAGGGATTCTAATACTGGTATTTGGAATGATGATTATACAATCATAAAAAGTTAAATAACAGAGAAATCTTATGTAGGAAGTTCTCTATTGTATAAAAACATGTTTAAGTATTGTGTAAAAATTGATGTTCTAACTAATAAACAAAAGAACTTTCTAACTTATAACAAGGAGGAGTAAAATTATGCCCCACACTTATAATGTGACTGTGTATACAGCTAACGAGGAAGGTGCAGGTACTGATGAAAATGCTTATCTTAGGCTTATTGGTAATCAAGCTACAGCTGGAGATTACTACTTAGATTATGAAAGATATCGGGATGCTGAGAGAGGAAGCTCATGGACATATGGTCTAATAACAGATGAATTTTTAGGTGATATAAAGGAGCTATATTTATACGTAGAATCATTCAATAACGATAGTCCAGCGTGGAAACTTGATTATATTGAAGTGGCTTCTAGAATTACAGGGGAAGTAAAAAAATGGAAGTTCCCTGTTTATTCATGGGTAGGTATTCCTAACAAAGATCCTGGACACCCAAATACAATCAATGATTTATGGATTGATACCAAAGGTGTATTTAATACACAAAAAAGTAATCAAGTTTACGACAAAAAAAATGTGGAGTATGAATATACTCCGTTAGAATAATAACTCAAATATATATTTAATTCTAAAACATTTTTTACTAGTTACACCTTTCAGAGGAATTCCTTTGTTATTTCATTTTCAAAGGAATTTCTTTCTGCTTTTTATAAGAACAACTGTTCGTGTATAATGGATGGAAGGAGGGATTATTCTGATGGGGACAATTCGTGATAGAGGGCTCATTAAATGGCAAGCAGCATTGATTATGCCAGAACATAAAGCTTTAAATAAAAAAATAGGTGAGGTTGATTATTTCTTAAATAAAAAGCCTATCCTTGATGAATACCAGGTTGAAGAGTTAGAAAACAATATTCACTTTGCGGTGGAATATCATTTACCAATAAGTTTTACTTTACATAATGAGGGAAACCTACAAGAATTGCATGGTTATTGTGTGTACATTCATCCTGTCACGAAAGAGTTGCGAATTCAGAAGAAAGATAGTTCCTTTGAGTATATTCAGTTTGATGAGATTATTGATGTGATCGTAGAGGATTAATATACAAAGCCCTTCTCTTAATTGTGAGGGGCTTATCTTACTTAATTCTTTTATATAGTATTTGTATTTTTTGAAGAAGTTACCAAAACGAAGTAGAATATATGGTAACATTATTAAATTAGGAAAATAATACTAAGAAGATTTGAGGGGGAGGAATATTATGAATCATTATTTAGTTGCAAATCCGCATATCAGAAGTAATGTGAATTTAAGAGATCCACAAATATTTGCATATGAACAAATGTTGAAACATTATTCGAATGATGACAATGATAGAACATCAATAATTGTATTACCCACAGGATCAGGAAAAACTGGGTTAATGGCGATTGCCCCTTATGGAATAGCTAAAAAAAGAGTTTTAATTATAACTCCTCAAACAGTTGTAAAAGATACAGTTCTAGGCTCATTAGATCCCATGTATCCGTTGAATTTTTGGTTATCAACCAAAGTGTTTTCTGGTAAGTATGAACTACCAACGGTAATTGAATATTCCGGGAAATTAAGTCAGGATATTTTAGAAAGTGCTGATTTGGTCATTTTGAATGTTCATAAGCTACAAGAGAGATTAGAAAGTTCATTGCTTAAAAAAGTAGATCAATCCTTCTTCGATATGATAATTATTGATGAAGCACACCATTCTGAAGCACATACATGGAAAAATGCTATTAAGTATTTTTCGGATGCCAAGATCTTAAAGGTAACCGGTACTCCTTTCAGAAGTGATGGTGTTAAAATTGAAGGGGAAGAAATATATTGTTATAGGCTTGGGCAAGCCATGGCAAATGGATATGTAAAATCTTTAGAAAGATTCACACACGTACCTGAGAAGATGTCTTTTACTTTGGATAAGAATGATGATAAATTATATTCCCTAGAAGAAGTAATGGATTTAAAACCAGAGGATTGGATTGCCAGAAGTGTTGCCTTATCATATAAAAGTAATATGAGTGTTGTTGAACGGTCAATAAGTATGCTAAACGTTAAAAAAGATATGACGAATAATAATCCCCATAAAATTGTGGCAGTTGCTTGTAGTATTGAACATGCAGAACAATTAAAAGGGATTTATGAACAAAAGGGTTTAAAAACTGCAATTGTCCATAGCAAAATGGAAAAAAGTGAATTAAAAAAAGAATTCGATAAAATTGAAACACATGAGGTTGAAGTTGTTGTCAATGTTGCACTGTTAGGTGAAGGATATGACCATAAATTTTTAACAATTGCAGCGATTTTTAGACCTTTTAAGTCTGACCTCCCATATCAGCAGTTTATAGGAAGGGTTTTAAGGTCTGTCTCCATTAGTGATGGATATACAGTGAACGAAGAAGATAATATTGCGCAAGTAATTCATCATAAAGAATTAAATTTAGATGATCTGTGGGAAAGATATAAAAATGAAATAGATAGAAGCAACGTAATTAAGGAAATGAAGAAAAAATATAAAAGTGAAAAAACATTAAAACCCACTACACCTCTTGATGATCTTGATTTTGGAAATACGGCAGAATCTGATTCCTATTTAACAAGTACGGACACTTTTATGGACACAATGCTTATCAAAAGACGAGAAAATAAATTAGCTGAAGAACAAGAAAGAATCCAAAAATTAATGTCTGATTTTGGAGTAACAGAAGAATTGGCCATTAGTTTAAATAAACAAATGAACGTGAAAAGTGATGCTGAAACTGAGAGATTATTGCGTCCGGATTTATATCAACAAAACCTTCGCTCTTTGTTGAACTCTAAGATTAATGAGGAAATAATACCAGATATTCTTTCTTACTTCAAACTCAATTTAAATAGTCGGGAAATTACTGAAGTGCGCCATCATTTTATTGCTAACTCTGATAAAGTACCATATGATAACAAAGATGATAACGGAGCCACGTTGGGGAAATATCTTAATATGTCACTGTTGAAATTCAATAGAAAGAACAGAAAAGATTGGAAGTTAGACGATTTTGAAAGAGCTATTAAGCAAGTCGAAACATATACTGATTTTGTAGTAAATGAATTAAAACATTATATAAAGGAGAAGTGATTATGATTGAACTAATTGAAAAATTATTTGAAGAAACGTACAGTCTCAAACTGACGCCACAAACACTTCTAACTAATCTTAATTTACCAAATTATACCAGAGTTAATTTTGAGAAAGTTAATGAAGTAATAATAGCTCATACTTTTTGCTACCTACAAGATGGATTAGAGGCTGAATATAGATATTATTTTAAAGATGACTTACTTTATAAGTTAGAATCCATCATTCAAGAGGAAAGAAAAACTATTTATGACAGAGAAGTTGAAAAACAAAAATTAATGTCTCAAATTATAGGCCATAAGGTGAAAAAAAACGCTTAAAAAATGCCCTTCTCCTAAGGAGAGGGGCTGCTTTTTATATAAAAAGGGAAATCATTCTAAATAATAGGCTTAACCTTCTTAACTAACTCTGTAATATCAATATCTTCGTTATAAGTTACCTGATTTATTCGAAAATCTTCACTTGCTGCAAAGTTAATATTAATTTGCTGAATCCACTCGTATGCCGCAATAGCTGCTGTCCAATCAGGATCCTTTTTAAAATCTGAATTAGGAACAGGGAAGCTGCCACTTTGTAAGAACTTTGTTCCTTTTGAATGTAAATAAACCTTGATATTTATGTTCAAAATTCACACCCCATTGAGAATACCTTTATTTCTTTTTGAAAATTATAATTTAGGTTATCTGCGCCAACCCTTGCTTTACCTTTTTTATTATAAGGGATATTTACTTCGGCAATTAAATTGCCAAAAGGTTTATTTTTCTTATCGGGCTGGTCTCTGTTATCGAATGTATCCATAACTTGATTCTATGGGTACGAACAATTAAAAATGAACTATAGAACTAAAAGGAAAAGCAACTCAAGAATATATAAGGGTTGCTTTTTAATTTCATCGATTATCCCTGCCCCTGTTCATCAAGTGTATTATCAAAAAATTAATTGTTGTTGTCCATAAATGCAGCATCAAAGTAAAGGTCATTCATAATCTTGTTTACAATCCCATTGAAGTATGCAAATGGCCCTTTATGCATGTTAACTCCACTCTTCACCTTCATAGCAAATTCCTTAAATGATTTAGTGCCGATTTCTAATTCCTGTTTACCTGTAAATGCTCTTTTGTTAGTGGAATAATCAATCACTTTATTACACTGTTTAATTACCTTCCAAAATTCCTGTATAGTTTCAGCCTTTTCGTAGAATGAACCTACTAGGTTACTGAATACATCAGGAACCCAATGGGCTACGAAATTTGCATTTTTTAAAGAGTTTTCTTGAGTATCCACATGAAAGAAATGAGCAGCGGCTTTACGTTTATTGTTTTTAATATTTAGTTTTAAGAAAGAAGTAGTTGTTTTAATGGCCGGACACTTCTTGGACTCTTTTACATGGGGCTTGTAGGACATTTCATCTTCCGCAGGTTGAATAATAATGGCATTGGCTGTTTGCATCATATCTTTTTTTCTCTTCATGGGTACTTGGCGGATCATGCCAAGGTCTTCAAGTTTCTTCATTAAACGTTGAACAGTTTTATAAGATACTTCAAGCTTATCTGCAATTGTATTCTTACACATATAGCTCACGCCGATTTGCTTGCAGCTGTGACGTTTTAGAACTTCTAGTAAAGCGATAAGTCTGGCTTGTACATCTGTACGCTTAATAGACATACGAATAGTGTCTCTATATACTCTTACCGTTTTATTTAATTCTTCAATATCTTTTAAAGATGAAAGGTTGTTATAAGATTCTTCATTGGCTATTACGTCTATACGTTTTTTCATACTAGATGCTGTCTCCTTTTTGGAAACAAAAAAGCAACGTTCACCATTATTGATCATGACAAACGTTGCTCCAACCCAGCACATATTGTAAAATGTGGATAAGGGTACAGCAAGTGTTTGCCTATCGTGAGTAGGCGGACGGTATAGTTAGTGGTCCAACACTATTTATACGCGCTGTGCTTTTTTGTGTTTTCCGGTAGACGCAAGAAATGTTTTTAGTCGAAGAAGGTGTACCTCCGCCAACCCAAATCGCGGTTATTTGCCCGAGTGCGGTCAAGGTTGCGGTTCCGCTTCCGATTGCCGTGCCAAAAAGTTTGGCGACAGAACCCGCTAAAGAAATGCCTGAGAAGCCCGATCCATCCAAGCCGGTGATGGCACCGATGCCCGTTAATGTGACGGCGGCTATTTCTTTCGTTAAAGGAACGGAGGCCGCTAAGGCGGCACCGAGGTCATTAACGATGCCGAGGGATGTTTTTGGTAAGTAGTCACCGATGATCTGATTGAACCCAGAATCACCTAGATAGAAGAATGCAGCGATCGGAATGACGGGTCCGAATACTTTGAAGCCAAATTGAAAACCTTGAATCAAATAGGCCGTTGATTTTTCAAGTCCTTGTTGTTTATGTGCTACAAGGGATAAAATCAGCAAAATGAAAACGGCAGTACCCCCAACCAATGCCGTTGCATCTCCGCCTTGCAGCTTCAAGATCGACAATGCCACAACATCCAACAGAAAGGCGATCGGAATGAAAATAGCAAAAAACTTCTTTTGTCCCAGCGTGAGCAGATTTTCACTGATTGTCTGCTCTTGGACAATCCCCTCAGTATCCGCCGCCTTGATTTTTCCCAGCTTCATATCCCGCTTTAAAAGGATAAAGGCGGAGATGGTGGTGACGACCCCCATTGTAATGACAAGGGGGATGCTCGCAGTGATGACATCACCGACTGGTATGGAAGCCGCATCACCCGTTAGTTTAGGGGCAGCCTGAATGATGAAATCCCCTGATAATGCTATTCCGTGACCAAAAAGGTTCATCGCCATTGCCACGCCAAGGGCAGGCAAACCAGCCCGTAAAGCAACGGGGAGCAGAACGGCACCCAATAAGGCAACGGCAGGTGATGGCCAGAAAAACCAGGATATCATCATCATGACGATTCCGATTACCCAAAAGGCAAGTGTAGGATTTTTAATGAATTTCGCAAAAGGTGCAATCATGACATCATTAATGCCCGACTTCGTTAAAACCGTGCTCATGGCAACGATGATTGAAATGATTAAAATCGTGGACATTAATTCCGTGATTGCGAAAATGAAGCTGTTGAATATCCCGCTAATGGAAGATGCTAAACTGCCTGTAGCCACTAAAGCCAAAAGGGAAATACCAACTATGCAGATGAGGGTAGTATCACGACGTCTTACCATAAACCCGATTATCAATGCAATGAATACAACATAAATCCAATGGAGTGCCGTTAATTCCATCTCCATGATCCGTCCCCCTCATAAATATGCCTAGTTACAGATTATGAGGGAGGTACGGGGTGGTGAGTTGTTTCATGAATTTTAAAGGCTTATCTAATTTTCACTTATGATGTAAATATCGAGTTTTAGAAGAGATTGCTTGGTCAGATCTCTGCAGATAGGCAAGCAGGGAAAGCTACTTTCACTGAATTGTTTACTGCATAATATAAAGCCCTTACTCGATTTGAGTGGGGGCTTTTTTATGTTTCAAGTACATTCACTTAACAAGTGCATATTATAATTTTATAAACTGTGAAGGGTTGAAAAAAAATGTACTATGTTCCTTATATCCATCCCTATCAATATCAAAATTCTTATTATGTTAATGTTCCGATGTATAACTATGTAAGAAATCCTGCTTATTGGAGTTTTAATAATGCTAACAATTTGGTTTTTTTACAATCATCAAACGGAAGAAATAATATTGAGGTAAAAGATTATGGACATAAACCATTTGTAGTGAATATCAATGAGGCTACGAAACAAAACACTACCTACCGTACAGCCTTATGGACAGGAAAACATTTGCAAGTTACATTGATGAGTCTTAAAGTTGGTGAAGATATTGGTTTAGAAATTCACCCAAACGTTGACCAATTTTTACGTATAGAACAAGGTCAAGGGGTTGTTCAAATGGGTAATAGAAAGGAAAACTTAAATTTTGTAAGAAGCGTCTATGATGATTATGCAATAATGATACCTGCTGGCACATGGCATAATATAACCAATACAGGTAATATTCCTCTAAAACTTTATTCGATATATGCTCCTCCTAACCATCCATTTAGCACTGTTCATGTTACCAAAGCAGATGCATTGGCTGCGGAAGAAGGGCAACGGTTATGGCAATAGATCAACCCTTTAAAAAAAACCCTTCTCCTTAACTAGGAAGGGATTTTTTTCTGATTTTATCAGGAACGCCCGTTCGTACATGATGGATGTAAAGGAGGGACCTTTCTGATGAGTACAATTCGTGATAGAGAGCTCGTTAAATGGCAAGCATCATTAATTATGCCGGAACATAAAGCTTTAAATGAAAAAACCTATCCTTGATGAATACCAGGTTGAAGAGTTTGAAAACAATATTCACTATGCGATGGAATATCATTTACCAATAAGTTTTACATTACATAATGAGGGAAATTCAAAAGAATGGCATGGATACTGTGTGTACATTCATCCTGTTACGAAAGAGTTGGGTGTTCAGATGAAAGATAGTTCCTTTGAGTATATTTAGTTTGATGAGATTATTGACGTGATCGTAGAGGATTAAGATGAAAAAGCCCTTTCTCTAACGAGAGGGCTTACCTATGAATGCTTTATAGAAATGAGTCATTCTACATTACCTTTCAATAACTTTAATCCCTGTTTAATGGTCGTTTTTCTTATTCTTTTTTGCCTATTTAACTTATTTTCGATATCTGAATCTCTAAACCAATTATAATAAAAAATGAAATTAGCAGTTTCTTGATATTCAATTAAATTCTTGAAAAGATCAGTGTTGTTATTGCTTGGAGTTTTTTACTGGTTTTATTCTTTCATCTCCACATAAAGAACTAAGCACTTCTGATATGGTTGATTGAACAAGAACGTGAAGCAACGAATGCGCCTGATTATGGTTCGGTTGGATATGGGTTGAAAAATTTGAAAGGTAAAGTTATCGATGAAGGAAGTACACTTAATAGTACAGACAATGAAGTGTCAGTTGTTGCCTCAGTAGACAACGACATTGATGAGGACAGAAAGTATGCTTTACTTGTTTTTGAAGATTATAAACAAGTAAAATTTAAAGTTTTAAAAATAAGGAGCAGGACGTAAATAAATATTTCTTTGATATGAAACCTAACAGCTCCATAAACTTCAATGTTGCTGTTCCTATTCGTTCCGACTCCAGTGAATTGACTTTTGTAATCGTGCAAAAGCCAGTGTGTAAATTGAAGGAGCTCGATCTAATTAAGGCAGGAATTTCAGAACAAGTTTTAAGTATGCGGTATTCCATCAACAAAGCTGACAGCGGAAAAGATGTTAATAAAGTAAAGGAAGTAAAACCTGGATGCTATTGTGAAGGATGGATTAAATGAAAATATATCTATCACAAATAGCTAGGAAAAGTTGCAATCAATTATGACTGAAAAAGAAGGCAAGAAGCTTAAGCTCTCTGCCGGAAATGAGACGAATGAAGAGATCAGATATGCAATCATAGCTTTAAAAGATTGGGAACAAGTTCCGGTCATAGATAACACAGGAGTCTTATATACCACTGTTCCACCAGAAACTAGACATCTTTCTTTTTGATTTTAATCTACCTGACGTTGAATGAGGAAATAATTTCCAACTCATCAATTTCCCGTTTTTTCCTTATGAAGCATCAATTGATAATTACGAGAGTCAACAAACTTTTGGTTCCTTTAGAGTTGTTATTCAAAATAAAGAATAAGATCATTAACGGAAAGGAAGAATCGGATTGTCTACGATAATTAATATATTAGGTTTCGTGGGTATTATCGGATTTATAGTTTTTTTAGCAATAGCAAAAACTATAAAAGATAAATCTAAAAGGTAGTTGGTTTTATTAGTGGAATCACTTTCCCGAAATAGGTTACGACAAGAGGTCTGTATTACCAGGCCTTTTTTTGTTCCTTACTTATACGGCATTGTAAGACGAGTCAAAAATCAAAAGGAGAATTCATATACCCTATTACAACATGAAACAGGTCTTTTCTATCTTTGGAATAAGTTTTCCATAAGCAGGACTCCTCAAATATAGTAAAATTTCGTCTTATTAAAGTGAATCCTTCCTCAACTATCCTGCCTCTTATGTTCAATTAAAGTTGTGTATAAACTCAGCATCAAAGTAAAGGTCATTCATAAGCTTGTTAACAATCCCATTAAAATAAGCAAACTGCCCTTTATGCATCTTAACTCCACTCTTAACCTTAAATTCCTTGAATGCTTTGGTGCCTATTTCTATTTCTTGTTTACCCTGATAATGCTATTCCGTGACCAAAAAGGTTCATTGCCATCGCCACGCCATGGAGTGCAGTAAATTCCATCTCCAGATCCGTCCCCCTCATAAATATGCCTAGTTACAGATTATCAGGGAGGTACGGGGTGGTGAGTTGTTTCATGAATTTTAAAGGCTTATCTTCTTTATTTTCAACAATACTTCAAGTATTCTTAACTTGAATAGCAACTACTGTAAATGAGGGATAAGCCGTGAAGCAAATATATAGTGATGTCATACAATTTCGGGGTACACATTATGAGTTTGGATACATGCAAGGGGAGGAATTAAAAGATTCACTAACGGTAAAAAATCGTGAAGATCAGTGGAAGATCAGGCAGCCTCGGTTTACGGTTGATGAAGAAGAGGTCAAGAAAGCAATTACACAATTCGCCCCTGGAGTTTGGGAAGAATTACTGGGGTTGCAAGAAGCGCTGAAATGGCCAATTGACCGCGTGCTGCAAGAGTTTGGTGGATACCGATTGGATTATGTTCGGTCGGGCTGTTCCATCCTGACAGGCGATGATTATCTCATTCGCAATTATGATTACCACCCAAAGACCTATGAAGGACGCTATGTCTTATTCCAGCCAACCGATCAAGGATATTCAAGCATCGGCCCGAGTCAGCGAGGGACTGGTCGGATGGATGGAATGAATGAAAAAGGTTTGGTGATAGGCTATAACTTCATGAATCGCAAGAACCCTGGTGATGGTTTCATTTGCTGCATGATTGGCAGACTGATTATTGAATCTTGTGCGAACGTTCAGGAAGCGGTCGCGATGTTGAAGGAAATCCCGCATCGTCATTCGTTCACTTACGTCGTCTATGATAAAAGCGGAAGTA
This sequence comes from Peribacillus sp. NPDC096447, assembly GCF_044762725.1. NCBI lineage: Bacteria > Bacillati > Bacillota > Bacilli > Caryophanales > Bacillaceae > Peribacillus > Peribacillus sp. NPDC096447. The sequence continues at coordinate 69,985 of NZ_JBIWEV010000007.1, read as the reverse complement.
CCTATATCGTTGAAACCTCCCCGAGAAATGTAGAGGTGCGCACGTCAAATGCCTGTACAAATCACTTTGAAATCATGAAAAATGAAAACCGTAACCATCTTATCGATTCGAAACGCCGATTGGAGATCATCAAAGATCAAAAAGGGAAACTCTCATCTGCCTACGATGCTTATAGGTTGTTTAATGATACCAATCAAGGTGTCTTCTCGGATTTATATAGCAGCTGGGCAGGAACAATTCATACATCCGCTTATTTACCTAAGGAGATGAAAGCTTGGATTGCCTTGGGAGGGAACCAGGAGCCGACTTCAATAGATTTTGCGAAATGGCTTGAAGGGGAAGATGTTGAGTTAAAACGAATCAAAGGTGTAATTGATACGGATATTCCCTTCGTGCATATGGATGAGGGAGCGAATTGGTTTCGGAATTGAACGTATTTAAGTAAATTCGAACCTTGCGCTGTTGACAGGCCCAATCCTTGGATTGGGCTTTTGTTGTTCTATTTTTAGGCAAACCTGGTACTATTTATTAGTGGATGTCACAGTAATATAATATGATAAAGTAATAGATTTTGGATTGGGGACAAGAAGCTGGAAGTCTGTTTGTGTGCCGTACTTGTACAATGAATAAGGGGATGAGCGAATGTTTTCGACAGCTATTGGTTGGTTTCGGTTTATTACAATAATTGAGGGAATCTCATATGTTTTATTGCTTGCCATTGGTATGCCGATTAAGTACATATTGGATATTGGGGAAGCAACACTCATTTTAGGCAGCATCCATGGTTTCTTATTTGTCGTATTTGGGCTTTTATTACTGTATGTGAGCATCATATCAAAATGGTCCTTTTTAAAAATGGCGATGATTTTCATCGTTTCATTCATTCCATTTGGTAATTTTGTAATCGATCGCAGGCTTCTGAAGCAAAGTTAAGTACTTTTACTTTTAAAAAATCCATAAAAAAACGTCTTCCTATAAAAATGGCAGGCGTTTTTTTTATGGATTTAAGCTTGCTGTAAGGTTGGCACAAAGATGCTGTAAGAATGGGCATGTAAAGTATAAGTATCAACAATACTGAAGAGGTGAAACAAATGGAACCATTATTAAAAGTGGAAAATATAAAAAAAACATATGGTAAAACAAGCGCTGCCTACACAGCGTTCAAAATGTATTGTTGAAATGAGGATTCTGATGCCAGATCTTTATTTAGTTTAAAGGAGTTTCGAAAGAAGATCGTGCTTCATACTGATTTGGTAAAGGTTGTATGATAAACTGTTTAAAGTATTGTTAGGAAGATTATGCTAAGTAATATGATTCAGGAGTTCATTGCCGTATGCAGCGAATGTGGAAGAGTAAAAGGAGAAAAAAATAATGGAAACAAAAAAGGTGTTACCCGTTCTTTTTTTAGTGATGTTTTTAGTCATGGTCGGATTTGGGATCATCATTCCCGTCATTCCGTTTCTTGCAGAAAAGGTTGGTGGCAGTCCTACTGAGCTTGGACTTTTAATGGCTGTTTATTCATTAATGCAATTATTTTTTGCCCCGGTGTGGGGACGTATATCTGACCGGATAGGACGTAAGCCTGTCATGATAATCGGGATTGCTGGCTTGGCTCTTTCGTTTTTTATCACGGCTTCGGCAGATTCCTTATGGGTATTATTTGTAGCAAGGATCATTGGCGGGATTTTGTCATCGGCAAACATGCCGACCGCAATGGCGTATGTGGCTGATATCACGACGCCGGAAGATCGAGGAAAAGGGATGGGAATCATCGGTGCAGCTACAGGGCTTGGATTCATCTTTGGACCGGCGATTGGCGGGGTATTCTCCAAATCAAGTTTGAATTTACCGTTTTACATTGCTGGAATATCCTCTTTGATTACTTTATTCTTAGTGATTGCGTTACTGAAGGAATCACATACAGTTGAAAAGAGGGCCCAACAGTCAAAAAATAAAGAGTCCATGTGGAAAGCCTTTAAAGGGCCTCTTAAAACCATGTTCTTTCTGCAATTGATCGTCACCCTTTCAATGGCAGGACTCGAAACGACTTTTGCCTATTTTGCAGCCAAAAAGGCTGATATAAGCCTTGTCCAATTAGGCTATATCTTTATGATCATGGGGTTTGGCAGTGCGATCGTTCAAGGTGGATTAGTGGGTAGGATGACAAAGAAATATGGGGAAGGCGCGGTCATCCGAATGGGAATCATCGTATCGGCAGTTGGTTTCATTCTCATCCTGTTTTCTTCCGGTTTTTGGACATCGGCGATCTTCCTGACGATTTTCGGAGTGGGAAATGGGTTCATCCGTCCGGCAATTTCGGCGCTGCTGACCAAAAGTTCCATGACGGGCCATGGCAGTGTCACTGGACTGCTATCTTCCTTCGACTCGTTCGGCAGGATTGCAGGTCCTCCGATAGGCGGTTGGTTATTTTCGATTTCGATTGATTTGCCATTTATATCGGGAGCGATCCTTTCCGTTTTTGCTTTGCTTCTTTTTCAGTTATACCATGCACGGACACAGACTGGACGGGTTCAAGCATCTCATTAATTTGATGGTGGGCAAAAAACCCCCCATTTCTAAAAATGGGGGGCTGCGAGCGGTGCTTGAATAGCACCGTTTTTTTATTGAATCATATTGAGGAATTTACGTGTGCGCGCTTCTTTAGGGTTTGTGAAAATCTGCTCGGGTGTTCCACGCTCCATTATTTTTCCTTCATCCATGAAAATGACTTCGTCGGCGACTTCACGGGCGAAACGCATTTCATGGGTTACAACGATCATTGTCATGCCTTCTTCTTTCGCCAGGTCTTTCATGACCTGTAACACGTCTCCAACCAGTTCGGGATCTAAAGCGGAAGTGGGTTCATCGAATAGCATGACCTTTGGCTCCATGGCCAGGGCCCTTGCAATTCCGACTCGTTGCTGCTGTCCGCCGGACAATTGAAACGGATAAAAATCGATTTTCTCACCTAAGCCGACTTTTGTAAGCAGGGCAGCAGCCGTTTCCTTCGCTTGATGTTTGGCTATGTTTTTTACAATGATGGGTCCTTCCATTACATTTTCCAATGCTGTTTTGTGGGGGAAGAGGTTATAACTTTGGAAAACCATCCCTGTTAAACTGCGAAAAGATGTAATCGAATTTTTTCTAACGGGTTTTTTGAAGTCCATTATGGTTTCATCGATTTCAATCGTCCCGTCCGTTGGTACCTCAAGGAGATTCAAACACCGAAGAAAGGTTGTTTTACCTGAACCCGAAGGACCGATCAATACAATGACTTTACCTTGCTCCACTTCCAAATCGATGCCCTTTAATACTTCAAGGTCACCAAATGATTTATGAAGATTCTTAATGTTGATCATTTTAAAATCTCCTTTAACTACTGCGGTTCTTATTTTGCTACATAACGATTAAGTCTGTCCTCTAAACTTCCTTGAATGAAAGATAGAATGGTACACAAAATCCAATATAAAGCAGCTGCTTCCATGTAAAGTAGTAGAAATTCATAGTTTTTTGCAGCGATTTCCTGAGCTTTACGGAATAATTCCGTTACAAGAATGAGTGAGGCAAGCGATGTATCTTTTAAAAGGCTAATGAACGTATTGGATAATGGGGGAATGGATACCCGCGCAGCTTGAGGCAAAATGATGCGCTTTAAAGCTTGGGTATATGTCATCCCGATTGAATAGCCTGCTTCCCATTGCCCTTTTGGTATGGATAAAATGGCTGCCCGGATAATTTCCGAAGCATATGCTCCTACATTTAAAGAGAATCCTATAATAGCCGATATGAAAGGATTGATGGTTACACCTAAATTTGGAAGTCCATAGAAAATGATAAATAATTGCACAAGTAAAGGTGTCCCGCGGATGATCGACACATATACACGCGCAATTATTTGAAGGATTCTAATGGAAGATAATCTAGCCAATGCTGTGAGTACAGCGAGAATAAGGCCGAGAACGAATGTGATCAATGTTAGTGGAATCGTATGTTGAATAGCTCCCTCTATCATGGGATAGAGGGAGGTTTGAGCGATGGAAACAAGCTGGTCCATACGCTCGGGGTCGGTGAAAATATTACTTAGGAGAAACATCTTCACCAAACCATTTATCCGAGATTTTCGCGTACGTGCCGTCGTCTTCCATTGCTTTAAGTGCTTTGTTTACTTCTTCCACTAATTTGCCGCTGTCTTTTCTGAACATTAAACCACTTGGGACTCCGCTTTCTTCCTCATCAGCGACTTTGATAGGTGCATCCGGGTGTTGCTTTTTATAATCAAGGTAAGATAATTTGTCATTGATCGTGGCATCTACACGTTTAGAACCAATAAGCTGTACGGATTGAGAAAACCCTTCAATGCCTGTAACTTCAGCACCATGTGATTTGGCTATCTCATTGTAATTACTCGTTAAAGATTGTGCAGAGGTCTTGCCTTTCAAATCATCGAAGGATTTAATATCCGTATTATCTTTGTGTACAAGCAATACGGCCCCTGATTGAATATATGGGTCAGAGAAATCATATTTCTTTTGACGGTCTTCATCGATGCCCACTTGGTTTGCGATCATATCAAAACGTTTTGCATCCAAGCCTGCAAACATGCCGTCCCATTGTGTTTCCTTGAATTCAGCTTTCACTCCAAGGCGTTTTGCCACTTCTTTAGCAATTTCAACATCAAATCCCGTTAGTTTATCTGAATCATCGTGGAATGTGAAAGGAGGATATGTACCTTCAGTTCCAACAGTTAATACGCCATCTTTTTTGACTTTGTCATATAGACTTTCTTGTGATGAAGATTTATTGTCGGTATCGTTTGCCTCATTTTTGTTATTGGTACCACAAGCGGTAAGTACAACCGTGAAAGCTAACAATAGCGATAAAAGTGCAACCATTTTTTTCATTTGGGTAAACCTCCTAGTAATCTGATAGGGATTGATACACTGTGATACTAAACAAGAAAAGGAAAAAAGTCAATGAAAATAACTTACATGATTAGTGTTAATGAAACTTGGTGAATTATACGGATTTTCACGCATTGAAATGAAATAATACTAAAAGAAAGATGTATAGTCATCCAGAGAAGGAACTGAACCGATATCCATTCTAAGGAGACAAAAAGCCCCTTATCCACGTCAACTATCAGCTAAGTGGAAGAGGGGCTTTTTGGACTGTCCAGAACTATTTCAGGATTCTTTTTAACTTAACGTTTTTTATGATTTTAATCCTCTACACTGACGAAGATAGGGTTCGAATAGAACCAAAGGTCTTTATAGTTACGTTTGTTTATTTCTGAAAAGCGTGTTTCGTTATCCTCGATTTCAGTCTTTGCATCGATCAGCGGTTCACCGTCCATCGTTTCTCCAGAGACATTTTCCCCTAGATTCGTGCCGCGCAAACGGAAATATTGATCCTTATTTGCTTTCACCTTGTAAGTGATGGTATGAAAACCATCGCGATCGGCTTTCCAGTCTTTACTTGTAAAGCGTTTAACCACTTTTGCCGTATCATTGGTGGCTTTATTATAAGCAGGTGTTCCAGGTACTGCCTTCCCGGTTACTTCCCCGGAAATTAGATCCACGTGATCCACCTTGACGGGGTCCCCGTTATTGTTCTTTTGGGGGCTTTTAAATCGGATGGTGATCTTGACCATCTGTCCTTCCTTCACCTTAAGATCCCCGCCCATATCTGCCTTGCTGTTTCCGTTTTTAGCTTGGAAATCAAGGGCGTCGATCAAGTCACCAAAAACGGAGAAGGATTTCCCAGATCGCATGCCATCAAGAACGGATTGCATCGATGAACCATTTACCCATGTATAATTCTTGGAATATTCACCTGGCCAGTAGCCGCTTGAGTATAGGCGGTTTTCACTGATTTCAAAATGGGAGTCCGAATTGGAAAAGTTCCAGAACTTACGACCTTCCCCAAGAAGCGCATCCCATGCACCTCCTACCTTGGCAAGCATATAATCGGATCCGCCGTAGGTCCGGTTTTCCGGTGTTGTCAGATTTAAACCGCCTCTATCAGGCTCCATCTGGTTACCTGGCATACCTTCAAATCCGAACATGACATCCGGGGCGATATTGTTGAAGTCGCGAAAATCAGATATGTTGTACACCCTTTTTCTTGATGGGTGGTTCAATATGGCATAACTTGTATTCTTATAATTTTTCTCGAGCCATGCAAATGCTGTTCGGGCATCCTCGGATGTCTTATTGGCTCTTTGATCCTGTGCGTTCCAGACGGCTACATCATCAGGATCAAACATCTTTTCATCTTGGTTGGTGAACAGATATTCGAACTGATTGCCAGCTTTCAGACTTTTAGGTGAGCCCGGCTGATCTCCCAAAATGCCTATGCCGACATGCTCGTATGTAGGCATATCCCATTCGAAGCCTGAAAAGATGACTTTATTTTTAAATTTGCCCTCTTTTTGCAGTTGCTCCATTTTCGGGGCTTGATATTGTATGATTCCCTGAGATAGCGGTATCGGCCCGCCTGGAATCAAATTTCCCTCAGCATCCCTTGAAGACATCCTCAAGTGGTCGGAAATTCCCATCCAATCCATACCATACTTATCAAATGCGTTATTTAGCAAGCTTTCAAGGCTCTGTGATCCCTCGGCGTCATCGGACTGAGTGGTATGGGCATGATATTCCCCCTTCATCCATCTGCCTCCCGGATTTGTCTGATTGTCTGCTGAATCATTTGCAGCAACCGCGACCGGAAGACCCTGAAATAGGATGGCTATGCTTAGAACCGATACTGTGAAAGCCCTGAACTTATTAATCATCTTACGGAACCCTCCATATATTGAAATAATGTTGAACAAGCTAATTTTATTGTAAAAATATTAAGAGCCCGTTTGGGGGGAGTATGGATTTTGTAAATGAAAGGTTTTCTTCCATTATATGTTATTGGGCGGTGACAGCGGTTTGGAACTTGAAGAGGAGAGAAGGTGGAGGGGCTTGAAACAAAAAAGGCTGTAGAGAAGATTTTTTTCTCTACAGCCTCGAAAACTATATTATTTAGCTTCGAGTAGATTGATATGATCTACAGTTTGATCTTCAAAAACTGTCATGTGTATTTCCAGGTGTTACAATCGTTCCCAATACAAAACTTTTGTGGTCTGCCGCACCAGTTGATTTAAGTAATCATTTCAAGTTGATCTCTAGAATCATATTTAGCAAGCATCCTCATCACCTCAAGTTTAAATAATTCCATTTTAAAACAATAAAGACTATAGGCAAAAGGGTTCTATCTAAAATTTAAAACTAAGTTAATTGGAACGGGTGTGCGAGACTCCTGCGGGAAAAGCGCGTCCAGGGGGAGACCCCGCAGGCGCAACGGCGCCGAGGAGGCTCCCGGACCGCCAGCGGAAAGCGAATGCCTGGAGCGGAACTCAACGTCCAAATTGTACAAGCAATAAAAAAACTGTAGGCAAACTCGATTTTCATCGAGTTTGCCTACAGTCTGGGTGCTTCACCGTGATCAAACACCCTTTGAAAATGATGCAGTTAATCCCAAACGCTAATTCTAGGAACTCCAGCAGTTCTTAAGTAGTCCAATAATTGACCAGTATGTACAGACTCATGATAAGCGATCCTTAGCAACATATCTCCTAAATCCCTGATATACCCAATATCGGAGCGATCAATTTTTATAGTGGATAAGTCGTCCTCGCTGAAGGATAGGATTGTTTCCAAAAAATCACGCCTGTAAGGTTCCGCAAAGTTTAATTCGGCTTCGACAGAGATAAGCGGCTGTTTTTCAAATGGTGATTCATAAACGGGTAAGCTGCCTTGATTTTTAATGGATAAATGATAGTAATGCTCACTATCAAGGACATGTCTAACCATTTCTAAACAGCTCATTGCCTTGTCGTCTGGCTTCCAATGTAGTGTTCCTTTAGGTATTGAAGTCCATAGTTTAATGTTTCTTCTTCTAACCTCTTCCAGATTCAAGATGATAATTTCTATCGATTTCATAAAGATCCCCCTTTTTGCAGGTATACATTCACTATACACGAATGGAAGGTGAAAATAATGGGATTCATTTGAAAAAATAGAAAATTAAATGAAATATATGAGGTGGTGAATTTATATGAGAGTACAGGGAAAATGCCCATGAATTCATGCAGAATTTACAGGCGATTTCATTCCCTAGTTTTGTATGGTGGAACACATGATTCATATTTAATCTATAGGTAAAAATAGATTGTATTTTTTAAATCTATCTTCTTAATACGCAAAGCGGGGGCAGGAGGCCCTTGTTATATAAAGGATTGAATTAGAATGTCATCTTGATAAGTTATAATTGGTTTAAAGCCAAAGTCTTTAAATTTTTGCAATGCTTCAGGGTTATTTTTGTTTACCAAACCGGACACTGTAAGGATACCTTTTTCTCTCGCATGAGCTACTAATTTCGGTAAAAGGGATTGCAGAATTCCCTTTCCTCTATATTTCTTGTCAAGGACTACATAATTAACATGAGCGACTTTATATAAATAAAGATTATAACAAAGAAATCCCATTATTTTACCTTTATCATTACAAATCACAAGTACCTTATGTGCCTTTTGTAAAATTTCATGCACTGTATCAGACGAAACCCGGAAATTACTTACCGTAATATCCGTTAAAGTTTTGATATCTTTTTTAGGTTTCCAGTCTCGAAAATACATCATAACTTCTCCTTTTTCTCTATTAAACCAAAATGCGGAAAGCGTATTAGTGTTTATTAATATGGAAACCCTTTAAAAGATTCCAAAGGGTTTCCATGTTAATCTCAAAAAAGAAGTATCTTAATCCCTTTTGATTTTCTTGATTGAAATAGGTTCCTTGATTGAAGTACCTCTATTATTTTTTAATAAATCATTTAAGATTCTTCTCAAGGCAGACCTAACACTGCTATTTCCATTTTCGGAATTGCCATTATCTGAACCGCCATTATTGGATCCACCAGTTCTTCTTAGTTTTTTTGACACTGTAATCATCCCTTTGCTTTATAAATTTACACATTACTAATTTATGTGTAATATTCCTTTTTGCTTGGACAAGTTCACCATTAGTTACACACATATACGTTATGTAGTGGTGATACCAGTTAATGTAATGATATGGTATAATTGTGAAGAGATTCACAAAAAGGGCTGAACTGGTTACAATTGGACCTATTCACTCATAAAAGAAAGCGGGTTGGCTATATGCTAAAGAAAGTGGTTTTAGCTGGCGGGACTGGTTTTGTCGGTCAATACTTTGAAAAGCATTTCAGGAATTTGGGATATGAGGTAAGGATCATCTCCAGGCAAACCCCGCATACTGGCTGGGAAGATATAGAAGGAATAAGGGAAACGATCGATAATTCGGATATGTTAATAAACCTAGCAGGAAAAACGGTCAATTGCCGCTACAATGCCAAGAATAAGAAAGAAATATTGGATTCACGAACCGATACGACTGAAGTGCTAGGTAAGGCGATTGAACAATGTGAAAATCCTCCATCATTATGGATAAACTCAAGTACTGCAACGATATACAGGCATGCTGAGGATAAACCAATGACAGAGGGGAATGGTGTAATCGGTTCAGGCTTTTCCGTAGATGTGGCGAAAGCGTGGGAGCGCTCATTTTTCGATTTCCGATTACCCAGGACGAGACAAATTGCTTTACGGATCGCCATTGTATTGGGAGATGGGGGAGTGATGACCCCATATAGGAATTTGGTTAAATTCGGACTGGGAGGCCATCAAGGATCAGGAAATCAGAAATTCAGTTGGATACATATAGAAGATTTATTTAACATTGTCCTTTTTCTAAGAAAGAATCAGGATTTGAGCGGGGTATTCAATTGTTCATCGCCGCATCCAGTTACAAATCGTGAATTGATGGCTCATTTGAGAAAGCTCATGAATATTAGGATAGGACTGCCCTGTCCAACACCTATGCTTGAAATGGGGGCTTTCTTTATGGGTACCGAAACGGAATTGATATTAAAAAGCCGGTGGGTCATACCTGAGAGATTGGAAAAGGCGGGGTATGCATTTAAATTCCCCCATCTTGATGAGGCTCTGGAACAGATACTGATGAATTCTTAAAGTACTCGAGATTGATTGCTATAATGATAGATATAAATCATTAATGGAGGGGAATTGTAGAATGAATATGACTCCATCTGAAAAAGTCGGAAGATTCGCAACAGGGATATTTTCAGAGTTGGCGAAACGCAAGCAGGATGCAATGAAACGTGGGCTGGATGTTATCGATTTGAGTGTAGGAAGTCCGGATTTACCACCGCCTGATTTCGTAGTGGATACGCTTGTGAAGTATGCGCAGGATCCGAGTTCCTATGGGTATACGTTAAAAGGTACGCCTGAATTCCATGAGGCAGTCCGTTATTTTTATCGGATGCGTTATGGAGTGGAGCTGGATGCAGAAAGGGAAGTCCTCCAACTGATGGGATCGCAGGATGGCCTTGCACACTTGGCAACGGCGATGATAAACCCTGGAGATTATGTGCTGGTGCCAGATCCGGGATATCCAATTTATGAAGCGAGTGTAGAGCTTGCCGGCGGAATCATTTATCCGATGCCGCTCACTGCCGAAAATGGATTCCTGCCGCAGCTCAACGGAATTCCGGATGAAATAGTGAAAAAGACCAAAATGATGATCATCAGTTATCCAGGAAATCCTGTCACCGCCCTTGCTGATGAAGCTTTCTTTTCGGAAGTCATATCGTTTGCGAAAAAGAACGAGATCATGGTGGTTCACGATTTTGCTTATTCCGAATTGATTTTTGATGATCATCCGCAAATTAGTTTTATTTCCATTCCTGGTGCCAAGGAAGTGGGGATTGAGTTTAACTCACTTTCCAAAACTTTTAACATGGCCGGCTGCCGCATTGGGTATGCGGTGGGCAATCAAGAGGCGCTGAACATCCTGGGAACGTTGAAATCACACATCGATTATGGGGTTTTTTATCCTATCCAAAAAGCTGCCGAGATGGCGCTAACTTCCAATCTTTCGCTGCTGTCCGAACAGGTTAAGGAATACGAGTCCCGACGTGATGCCTTGATATCAGGTCTTGCGAGAGGGGGCTGGCATGTGCCGAAAACCTCAGCCACCATGTTTATTTGGGCCAGAATTCCTTCTGGCTGGAAATCACGTGATTTTGCCTATGCATTGATTGAAAAAGCAGGGGTCACGGTCGTTCCAGGCGATGCTTTTGGGAAGCAGGGTGAAGGGTATGTTCGGATGGCCTTGGTCCAGCCGACCGAAAGATTGACAGAAGCTGCCGAACGGATCAGATTGTTTTTGGAGGAAGAAATTGGAGTTTGAAATCAAGCATTCAATATAATCAGGTTATAAATTGCCTCAGCAGTATAAACGGTTTTGGCTGGCAGAGGACTTGCCGCCAGTATCATTTCCGGGGGAGATTGAGAGAAAAGGTTTGCGGACGGTGACTTCCTTTAGAGGCAGAAGCTTATTTAAGTAAAGGAAGGAATCAACTGGCACGCTGAGGAAGTATATAGAGCTTTAGGAAGTTGTTGCTTACTTGTCAAAGTGAGGCACTCTATCGTTTTTAAAAACTATTTGAAGTTTAAGAGAAGGTCCATCCACCCGATGGGCTTTTTTATGTTAATGGGAAACTAGAACGATAGATTGTTTATGGAGTTTCCGAACGTAAAAAGGACAAGCCGCATAATATATAGCAAGTCCGCAACTATTTTCGGACTTAATATGATAGAGAGGGGGAAAAGCAATGATCAACTGGAAAGTGCGTCTTAAGAATCCGACGTTTATATTCACGGTACTCCTTCCTGGGCTTTTATTATTGGCGCAGATGGTTGCCGCGTTCATAAACAATTTCATTACCCCTATAGGCTTTACCATTACTGATGATGCATTGAACGGGGCTTTAGGCATCATTAACTTCATAGCGCTTACATTCTTTGGGGTCGGCGGTGTGGTCGATCATACCACGAAAGGTCTAAGCGATAGTGAGAATGCACGACAATACGATGAGCCTAAGTAATGGGCACTATTCTTTCATCTATTAAAGAGTAGAATATACCAGATAACACCGTAACTTGCTACACAACGGCGTTATCTGGTTATTTGTTTTTTTGCAGAGAAATGATGATCGCACCAATTAAAAATGATTTTGGTCTGAAAACCGAAATGCAGCATACATTTAAAATTGTGGTTCATTTTCAGTTTGGGGAGGAAAAAGGATGAGTTATAGTTTACAAGTTTCAAAATGGCTTGCAGCCATAGTTTTGATCGGAGCATTATTGACGGCATTCATATTCAATCCGGCTAATGCTTCAGCCTCTATCAATTATGGCGATGAAGTTGCCGCTTTGGCAAAGAAGCAGGTGGGAAGCAATTATAAATATGGGGGGACGACCCCAAAAGGGTTTGATGCTAGCGGTCTAACCCAGTATGTATATAAAAATGCTGCGACAGAAATGAAGATTCCAAGAACGAGTGCGGAACAGTATAAAACCGGAAAGGCCGTTAAGCAAAAAGATTTAAAAGCGGGAGATTTGGTTTTCTATGCGACAGGTAAGAAAGGGCAGGTGTCTTTTGTAGGAATCTATTATGGAAATGGTACATTTATCGGGACCACCACCAAAGGGGTCAAGGTCGTCAAAATGAGTGATAAGTATTGGAAAGAAAAATATATAGGGGCAAAACGAGTCATTAAGTAACATCTGATGTTCATATGAAAAAAGTCCAGCAATAAAAAGAGCATCGTAAACCCGATGCTCTTTTTGCTAGTCATTTCCGGTTTCATTCATTCAATGATGATATCCGTTAAAACAACATTCCCATTACGAACCTTTACGACGGCGACTGAAGGATTGGCCAATGCTTCCTTCTCCATTTCCTTTGCCTTTTCTTCGGATGCGAAATAATTGTCCAGACCGTATCTGATCTGAATGGTTTTAGCATTTTGCAGGTCATATGGGATTTCCAATTCCCCTTTTAGGTAAACGCCTTTACTAGGTTTTTCTTTCGTTACGTAATCGACAACGTATAGTCCATCCTTATTTTGTTTTAAACGTACATATACCTTTTTAAAATCACCCATATTTCTTGTATGGAACTCGGTTTTAATCGAGTCATCGACCTGTGATGGCTTAACGGATTCAATTTCGTATTTCAAAGCCACATAGCTTCCCCTAAACAAGTCAGTCGGGTCGACCGGGGCTGTTTTGATCTTGATTACATCTCCTGTCATTGTTGTCCAGACCGGAGGAGTCGCCAAGACTAACAGGATCAAGACTGGAATGGAAAATACGATAAGTGGCCGGAATAATGGATTATTCATTGAGCTCCCCTCCTTTTTTTCGTTGATTTTCAAAGAAGAAGCCAAAACCGATAAGCATGATTCCGCCGATGATGAATGTAAGTGATTTTGGCAGGAAGTCAAAAGAATAGATGTAATATCTGAAAATCAGTGCACATATTATCACGATGCTGGTCAAACTGCCTTTTAGAATGAGATAAAGAAGAAAAACGAAATAAGCTAAAGGGAACCAGATTGAAAAATCAAAGGTAAGGAAGAGTGCAGTAATACCGTGTAAGATATGCCCTTGTATGTGGGTGATGTTTTGTAATTTGGCTCTTACCGGAATATAGGCAAGTACGATTCCCAGCACAAACAGAATGGAAAGGACAATCGTATTCGAATTTTCAAACTCCAGCTTCGGCACGAATTCCATAAGAAATAAGGCAATTGTATTGATGGCTAAAGCGTTAATGAAAAAGGTCAGATATTTAGGGTAATCGAATTTCTTTAACATAATGTATAAAGCCGGTAGAAATACAAGAATGGCAAGCGGATAGGACGTTTCATCAACGAATATACTTCCGTTAATATAAATGAAAAGCAGGAAAGATGTAAAAAGGAGAACGAATACATCCTTCAAATAATATCCAATGAATACCGTACCGATCGCCCATAAAAGAAAGGAACTGTTGAAATTGATGCTGATATTAAACATCTGCTCAATTAGAAAAACCCCTGCACCAAAGATCAGAATACCTGCATAATGCAGACTTCGTGACGTTTTGGGAAAGCGTACCTGCACCTTCACGCCAGCAAAGTTCACTCCGATGAGGCATGCAATGATAAGCAGGAATTTAACCGCTTTACTTAAATAAATCCAGTTGCTGGCTACGAAGGTCAATACGCCTAAACCTAAAAGAAGTGCCCCAATGGATAATAGAATAGTGATGAAGCTCAAATTACCTTTTACGTCATAGGAATCTAACATCCTCACTTTCTCTTGCTGGGAGATGACTCCTTCCTTTTCAAGGTAATTAAATTCATGTTCAAGAAACTCGAATTGCTTTTTCGTTATTTCTTTGTTGGCCAAAGTAACTCCTCCTTCCATACTTTACTATTATATATCGTATTCTCTTGCAGCTTTGAATATAATGTTAATTTTCTTCTACTCTTATTGGAATGCATGTAGTACCAAAAAAAAAAAAAACAGTACCTTGCAATGAACAGTACCATATGGTAAATTATTTACATAAGATGTATTGTTCGGTGTTCAGTACTGTTTATTGAACTATACTGAAGAACTTTTGGAAGGAGTGATGGTGCTATGAATGTGCAATTTAAGAAAGGTGTCCTGGAACTATGTGTCCTGGTCTTATTGGATAAGCAGGATCGCTATGGGTATGAACTTGTACAGAAGATTTCGGATCAAATTGAAATATCGGAAGGGTCGGTATATCCACTTTTACGACGATTGACGAAGGAAGAGTATTTTACGACATATTTACAAGAATCAACAGAAGGGCCTCCGCGCAAGTATTATACATTGACCGACAAAGGCCGGAGATACCTTCAAGAGCTGTTGACGGAATGGAATGAATTTTCCAATGGGGTCAATCAATTAATCAAGGAAGGTGTGAACCAATGAATAAAGAACAATTTTTAAAACAATTGAATGCTTCTTTAACCAGACTTTCCTTAGAGGAACGGGAAGATATCCTTCAAGATTACGAAGAGTACTTCGAAATTGGAATGGAAGAAGGGAAGTCAGAGCAGGAAATCTCCAAATCGCTTGGGAATCCTAAACAGATTTCCAAGGAACTGATGGCATCCTATCGTCTTGGTCAGGTCGAACAAACCACTTCTGCAGGTAATGTAATGCGGGCAGTTTGGGCAGTCATTGGTTTAGGATTCTTTAATTTAGTGATCGTTTTGGGACCATTTATAGCATTGATCGGAGTTGTCATTGCTGGATGGGCTTCGGCGATAGCATTCATTCTAGCTCCGTTGGGCGTTCTTTTTAACCTTGCGATAGGTAACTTTCAATTATTCGATCTTTTCTTCGCAATGGGACTATGTGGGATTGGCATTTTCATTGCGATGGGAATGTTTGTCGCTACCAGTGCTTTAACTAAAGGATTCATTCGCTATTTAAAATTTAACGCTTCTCTTGTGAAAGGCGGTTTGAAAAATGATTAATGTAAAAAAATTATCGATCATTGCACTTGTTTTGTTATTGATCGGAGTAATAGGATGTCTGTTTACGTTTTCCCAAGTGACGAATAAGGAAACGACTACAGAGGAAAAAACGATTTCGGAAATCGTAACGGACATTCGGATCGACACTGACAATGCAGCTGTAGAGATCGTTCCAACCAAGGATAAGGAGACAAGGATAGAGTTGGTTTCAAAAGGGATGGATGTTTCTAAGTTGGATTTCACCGCAGATGTGGAAGGGAAGAAGCTTTCGGTACAATTAAAAGATCGACGTACCTTTAGCTTTGGTTTTCATATTCAATCCTTACATTTAAAGGTGTATGTGCCTGATGAATCCTATAAATCCTTGGTCGTCGAATCCGATAATGGAAAATTGCAAATATCAGGATTGAAAAGTGAAGATCTAAATGTGAAATCTCAAAATGGCCGGGTAGAATTAAATGATACAATAACCGAAAAAGTTGAAGTGAAATCTGCTAATGGAAAAGTAGAGCTTAATAATGTGGAGGGAAAACTGGTTGGGTCATCGAATAACGGTAAAATCACATTGGTCACGAAAGACTTGGATAGGGAGATCGACTTTGAAAGTAATAATGGTAAAATCATGATCAAAACGGAGAATGAACCGACAAATACAACTTTCGATGTTCATGTTGACAATGGGAGAGTGGATATCCTTGGTAAGTATGAGGGAGATACTGTCATTGGCAAAGGTGAAAACTTAGTGAAATTGGAAACGAATAATGGGAAAATCGAGATAACGAAATAGTCGTGAAGCATGAAAAAGCCGATCCAATTGGAATCGGCTTTTTTCAATTATGCGGCCATTGCTAGAAGCTTTCCCCTTTACTTAAGGAGATAAGGAAAAACATTTAAAGTTTTTCCTTTTAGATGTTTTTGGAATTATAATATATAAAGGATAATTATGTTAAAAGTAATGAGTGTAAGTCCGCCATCAAATCTAAGGATAAGATTTTAATGAAAATGACATCAAAAGTATGGGGGCGTGGAATGAAATTCAATAAATTGTCATTGGATATATTTAAACGTACGATCTTCACTCGCAAGAAAAGGGAAAAGGACTATCAGAAGAAAGGATTCGAAGTGCAAAAAAAGGTTTTTAATATAGTGGAAAGTTCTAAGGATATTATCTACTGCTACGAAACAAACCCAAGTTCCAAGTTCAGGTATCTAAGTCCATCCATCAATACACTTTTAGGTCATGGCGTCTTGGAAGAAGCATACAATGACCCTTCCTCCCCTTTCGAAAGGATTCATCCTGATGACTTTGAAATCCTGAATGAAAAGATATACGTTGGGATTGATTATACTAAGCCAGTCATTCAACGCTGGAGAAATATCAAGGGGGATTTTTTGTGGTTCGAGGAATATGCTACACCTATATATGAAAAAGAGCAATTGGTAGCCGTTCAAGGAATCATTCGCAATATCGATGAAAGAGTGAGATTCATACAGGATATTGAGTATCAAATGTCCCATGACCCATTAACGGATATTCATAATCGACAGTTTTTTGATAATATATTTGCCAAATCCAATCTGGATTTTGATACTCCGGTTGCCATGATTTTGTGTGATTTAGATGAGCTGAAATATATGAATGATACGTATGGCCATAAGAAAGGGGATGAATTGATTAAAGAAGCGGCAAATCTATTGAAACGGATTTTCTCGGACATCGCTGTTTTAGCGAGAGTGGGAGGAGATGAGTTTGCCATTCTGCTGATTGATAGAAGCAAGCGAGAAGTAAAATCTCTTTGTGAATTATTAAAGGAAGAAATTTTTTTGCAAAACTCCCTAAAAAAAGGCCCTCACATCAGTATGTCATTTGGGCATGCTTACCGTTCGCATTCAAAAGGAAATATGGAAAGTTTATTCATGGAAGCGGATCAAAAAATGTTTCAAGATAAACGGCGAAGAAAAGAACAGAAACTCGTTCGGGCGGGTAGATGAAAGATATAGGGGGAGTCCAGTGTCATACTGGGCTTTTATTTATATATATATATTTAGGTACACGAAATAAATTACTCGCTTATTTTAACCAATTTTAGTAAACTGGCAATGACTATTTTAATTAGAAGGTGAAGGGATATGAGGGAAACCTTAGTGGATGAACGTGTAAGAGGGGCTGATAAGATCTGGACACGTGATTTCATCATGATTTGTTTGGCAAATATGTGCATCTTCATGGGGTTTCAAATGACGATGCCGACCCTCCCGCTGTTTGTGGAACAGCTTGGCGGTGACGATCGCCTGGTGGGGGCTGTCCTTGGAATCTTCACTTTTTCGGCCTTGCTCGTTCGGCCAATTGCCGGCAGATTATTGGAGACGAAGGGAAGGCGCATGGTTTTTCTTGCCGGTTTAGCCATTTTTGCATTGTCAGTGGGTTCCTTCGGTTTTATGGGGAGCATCGGCTTGTTATTCATGATGCGGATTGTACAGGGCGTCGGCTGGGGATTTTCTTCAACGGCTTCAGGAACGATTGCTTCCGATATAATCCCTGCGAAACGGCGTGGTGAGGGGATGGGGTATTACGGATTATCGGGTAACTTAGCACTGGCATTCGGGCCATCATTGGGTCTTTTTCTAGTTACGGTCCTTCCGTTTCAAGAGCTGTTTTTGATCTGTTCATTATTAGGATTGTTTGCCATCGTTACAGCATCACTTATTCGGTATCAAAAAGTGGAAAGCGATCCTTCCGCGGCTGTCAGAGCCAAAAGGTTTGATATATATGAAAAAAGTGCCCTTCAGCCATCATTGCTCATTTTCTTCATTTCCGTTACATTCGGTGGAATTGCAACCTTCCTTCCCCTGTATACAGCGGAAAAAGGTGTAGATGGAATTCAGTGGTACTTTTTAGTATATGCAATGGCCCTCATGGTCACGAGATTATTCGCGGGTCGATTATATGACCGAAGGGGACATCGAGCCATATTCGTGCCTTCAACAGTACTCATCATGGCTGGGATGCTCTTGCTTGCGTGGATGCCGAGTGAAGCGGTCCTTTACATTGCGGCAGTGCTTTATGGATTCGGATTCGGTTCTGTCCAGCCGGCGCTGCAGGCATGGTCAATTGAAAAGACGGCACCAAATCGGAAGGCGATGGCGAATGCCACATACTTTTCATTTTTCGATCTTGGAGTGGGCATAGGAGCCATCGTGTTCGGGCAGATAGGCTTCCTCTTCGGCTATAGGAGCATCTATATCACGGCAGCCGCCTCGATTTTCATTTCAATGATCGTTTATTTATGCATTATCAAGAGCGAGGATAAAGTAAAATCAATATAGGGACGTTGAATGGCTTCAATGGAAGTCATTCTTTTTTTGAGTCAGTAGGAACACCCTTGGTTATTATCCTAAATATTTAAAAAATGGAAAAACTTTGTTATTATCGAAAAGAGAATATACATAAGATGATAGAAGGTCTATTTGAAGGAAGGGGAATCTTGGAATGAATGATTCTTCAAACGAAGAAATGACATTAGAAAGAAGGAAGCGTATTTTCCAAGAAGAGCTGGATGTTTTATGGGAAAGGCGGCTCATCCCTAAATCAGAATATATCCGGATTAGCAGGGCATACAATCGGCATTTCCAATTAGCCCTCCATAAACAAAAGCGCTTAGAGCAAGAAAAGAAGAAATCCACCCATGGTACTGATACGATTATCGGTGAAAGTATCGATAAGAGGGTTCAGGATAGCCTGATTGAAGAATCTTCATTGCAATTACAGGAATCCAGTGGATTAAACGAATCGATAATGAAGGATGAGAAGGCCGGATATGCTCCTATTGAATCCCGTTTAGAGGAGAGCCTTGAACCTTTCAAGAAGATCACTGATAGGAAACTGGTTATTCAACAGCAGGCCATCAAACGGGAGAAACCGGTAAAACCGGAAAAGCCGAAGAAAACACCTGAGCAAATCAGGGAACGGAATATTTCTGTCATCCTGCTCACTGGGGTCATATTGCTTCTGTTTGGCGGGTTGATTTTAGCAACCACTTCATGGGGGGATCTGGATGCGGTCCTGAAAGTTCTCTTCATTGGAATGATATCCGTCATTTTTGCAGGGATGGCCTTCATCGCTTCGAAGCTGAAAATTAAACAGACCTCTTTTGCATTCCTGACGCTTGCGGGTTTATTCATTCCGATTACGATTTTATCAGCTTCATATTATCGGATTTTTGGAGAGTACCTCTCACTTAATGGTGGTGGGCGGGGGCTTCTGGGGTTTCTTGGGGGATTACTCTGCTTAGTCATTTATTGTAAGATTGCTGACTACTTCAAGTCGAAAATATTCATTTTCATTTCAATATTCACGTTTGGCATTACCTGCTATTTCGGATTGGCTTTTGTGACGCCGACTATCGAGTGGATGTTTTTGGCGATTGGCGTTCTTAATTTAATGCTATTATGGAATATTGAGCAATTGAAAAATCAAAAAGCATTAACGTTATTTAAACCATTCATTTTTCAATTTATCCAGTTTAAGATTATCGTGGAGGCCTTTGTGATCCTGACGTTATTTTCAAGCAACTTGGTGTATTCGCTAACGTTGATGGTCTTTTCTGTTTTGTTTTTAATTTTTTCGGTCAAATTCCAAAAAAAATATTATGAAATGGCTTTTAGCGCCGTTTTTACGTATGGATATATCCATCTTGTTTATAACTCGTTTTTAAGTGAGTACATGATCACTGCATTTGCACTTGTACCAATCATTTTTACTATGCTATCGAAATATCTGGCTAAATCCAAAATGACTAAGCTTTCCAAGAACTTCATGTTCACCAGTTTGATTGGGAGCGGGATCGTTTTCTTGTATAGTAACGCGATGGTGTATCAGGAGAACTATGCGCAAATATTCGTCGCGCTCATGTTAGTATCCGCTCAGCTTGCCTATGTTTCCCTTCAATCGAGAAATTCAAGCCTCACGTACCCGGCTGTTGTTATTTTCGACTTAGCGTTCCTATATCTTTTCTTTGCATTGCCAGTTTCTTTTTCTACCATCTTAAATCTTATTTTTGTTATCCAGGTCATTCAATATCTTGGAGCATATTTATATAATCGTCACCCAAGGTACAGCCTGTTTAGGAAAAGTATCTTACTTATCTCCCCAATGATCATGTTAGTGATACTGACCATTAAATTCAGCGAAATGGATTGGCTTGCAGTTAGTGCGGCGCTCGCCATGATCTCTGGGCTTTTCTTCATCACATATATAAAAGACGAATCAAAGCATATGAAGGAAAATGCCTTATACGGATTTCCAATCACTTTCATACTGGCTTTGGTTGCTTTCTATCCATATTTGAGGGAGAGTTTAGAATGGGTTCGGTCAAATATCCCGCTCAGCGTCTATTTAATGGGTGTTTCACTGATTTCCATCGGTGCAGCTTACACATTTAAAAAGGGATACCATAAATTCTTTCCTGTTTTTGCATATAGCGGACAGATTCTTTCCTTCCTTTCCTTGATATCGATTCCATTCGATTCACTGAATCCTTTGGAGGCAAGCGGAGTGATTGGCGTAGCTACTGCAATAAACGGCTGGTCCGTCCATATCCATCGGAAGCACATATTCTGGGTGCCTGTCGTGATTACAAGTGCCAGCTTATATGCTTCACTCTACGATGTTTTTGATTTTGGTTCAATGGTGTTGAGGATTGCGTTCGTGTTACTCGGCCCCATTATCTTTTTCCTATTAGGGGAATGGCTTGGGAAATATTCAAAAAATGGGAAACTGTATTTCTTTTACGCAAGTCACCTTGCCAATTTACTGGCGATTCCTGTTGGATATTTGCTCATTATTTATACGGAAAGCTCACCGTTACTATATGTTGCACAACTGTTGATTTATATTTTAAGTGCTTTAAGGGCACATGAGAAATGGGCCAAATGTATTTTTACGTACCTAGGATTTTCAGTCCTTTTCCTACAGGTCCATTTATTTGTGGTAAACATGGAGCAAATGGTATTCATTACATCAATATGCATGATGATTACAGCAGGACTCATAACCATTCTGTGGGCGTTATCCAATAAGAATTGGAAAGGCATCATGGAGTATTACCTTATTCCATTCATTCATTTAGGTATAAGCATATCCATTTTGGAAACTGCAATCCGGGACTTTCCACTTAACCGGGAGTTGGTCTGGGTAGGGGTGATGACTGTACAACTCTTGTTTGCCTGGTATCTGCTCATGCAAAGGAATTGGCGGAACTATGTTGTGGTTCCTCTAGGCCTGGCGTACATCTTCTATAATATGTATGTAAATACATTACCTCTGGTTATGGCGATTATCGTATTGCTTGTATGTATGGCTGTGATGGTGATGGCTAGCAGACGCCTTTTCAAAGGATTGCCCAACCAAGAGGGAACGAAGAGAGTCATTGATTATTATCGGATTTTTGGCTTGTTATATCTGTGTACTCTGAATCTGGAAGTGTTTATGAGCGATACAGATTCTGCGATTTTGGGGATTTTTGTTTCCCTGCTGTTGCCTAGCTACTTCATCCTGATGAGAAGATTCACGATCTATAAGAAAGAAAAAAGCATTTACTCGGGAATAGCGGCCATCATCGGCCTTTTCCCGTTCATCAATATCATAGACTATGCCCATACACTCCCAATCGTAACGAGTTTGGCAGTTCTTTTTGGCTGTTTGGCAGGAATGTTGTTGTTAAGCAGGCTGTATTCCAGCGGATTACTCAAGAAAAACGGATCAGGCATCATCAGCTTTGATCCTTTCAGGATTTATGGTTTATTCTTTTTGATCGATATGAATGCAGAGGTTTTTAATGATACTAAGCATCAGTTACTCCAAGTCTTTGTATCGCTGCTGTTAACCGCTTATTTCATTTTCCTGAGAAGCTTGACAACGGAAAAGCTAGAAAGGAAAATCTATTCCAATATTGCTGCACTAGTCAGTCTGTATCCCTTCTTAATCATCGTCGGCTATGCCGACAGCTTATCGGTTGTAACGGGATTGATGTTCCTTTTCGGCTGTATGTCAGGGATGCTGCTTTTAAGCCGGCGTTATTTCGATGGTTTAATCAAAAAGGAAGAAACAGGAATTACCTTCGATGCATACAGGGTATATGGCCTGCTGTTTTTACTGGCCATGAATCGGGGATTTCCAGTAACTGAAACATTGACCCAGTTACTCGAAGTTTTTGTATCGCTCTTGATCACGGTTTACTTCATCTTGATTGGAAGTTTCACAAAGGATGTAAAAGAAAAGGGCATCTACGTTTGGCTGACGGGAGTTCTCAGTTTGTATCCGTATTGGACCATCATCATGTACGCGGACACATTACAGCCTTTCGTTGGAACGGCAGTCCTTTTTGGGTGTACGGCCATAATGGTACTGCTAAGCAGGAAATACTTTAAAGGACTGCTTGATAAAGGCGGGGCAGGACTTCAATTGGATTTTTACAGAGTCTATGGTCTGTTGTTTCTTCTTGCCATGAACATGGATGTTTTGACGGGGGGACCGGCACCTTTCATTTTGGAAATCTTCGCGGCACTTCTGATTCCAGCCTATTTCATTTTGATGAGAAGCACGACGACAGGCAAGATGGAAAGAAAGACCCAATTGGCTGCAGCGATTTTGTTCAGTCTATATCCGTATTGGGTCATTGTCGATCAGTTCACGATCGCTCCTGTACTTGAGGAGGAGGTGAATATTCTGCCGCTGTTCATTGTCAGCACCACTCTGCTGAGGAAAATCTTTGTTAAAGGCAAAATCACACAATATATCGAAAGTGGTATTGTTTTCCTCTTGTTTCTAGCCCTGATCATTGATGCAATGGCAGGAAACACCTTATATGATGCCCTCATTATCGGCACGGTGTCATTGGCAGCAATGCTGTTTGGATTCATGATGAAATACAAATCCTATTTCATCGCTGGGACTGGGACGATTTTATTCAATGTCTATATGAATACCAATTCGATGTGGAGCGAGATGCCATGGTGGCTGTATTTAATCATCGGCGGAGGGCTGCTTATCGGAATTGCATCTTTCTTTGAATGGAAAAAACAAAAAGATAACAGGACTTCTAAGGAGGTTCTTGAGAAAAATAAACAGAGGATCAAGAATTGGTTCAATCGGTGGAATTAATGAAGAAGGAAATGGAATGCGTCAGACGACTTAAGAAATTTCCGATGAAGGCGATGCTTACCTTTAATTTGAAGAAGATAGCCAATCTCTTAACCTTGGAACAAAATTTCAAAGGGGGTCGGAATTTATAAATTCCGACCCCCTTTTGTCTACAAACCGAGAGCACTTAAAAGCTCTCTTTCTCTGCTTCTATTTTTTTTATTTCCTCTTGCCAATCATGAATTTCTATTTCCCACCGATCCATATTAGTTTGCAAAATATTAATTAAAAATGGAGAAAGGACATTTCTATATTTTTCTAATTCTTGAATTAATTTCACTCGATCTTCAGTTAAACCTTGCACTAATTTTTTTTTGCTTTCCAAATTTGCATAGACAAAAACTGGTCTGAATTTTCGTATCTCATTATCATGCATATCAGTTGTAACTCCTTTAAAATTGAGTGAAAAACTATGCTTCATCAATCCAGTTCATCTAATGCTTGTGTATACAAAAACGCTTGGATTTCTCCAAGCGAAAAGCTCAAGACGAACAAGAACTGCATGAAGAACAGCTAGAAGAGGAATCAGAACTGCTGTCATGGGAACCGTTATGGCCACCATGATCTGCATGGCCGGATCCAGAGGAAACTGTGTTCGGTTCATTCCCGAAAATATCTTTAAATTCGCTGTCAAAATCATCGGTGCTTGCATAAGTGAAATAGGCAGGAGCTGCGTAGTCAGTCTGATCGTACGTTTTCCGCCAATTCAATTCTGTCATGGGGCGATTTTCTTTAAATTGGGAAGTGAAAGATTCAAAGGTCCGTTCCGCTTGCATACTTGTCGGTTTCCGCATATATTTCTCTTTTAACTGCTCCAGCTCCAGCGTTTCAAAATCGCGGAGAAGCGTTAGCCCTTTATCATGTTTGAAAAATTTGCCCCATTTTTGAATGGAATGGGAGTCCACCGTAAATAGCTGTACATAGTAAAAGTCAAAAAGAGTACGCTCTTCGGGTTTGAAAACAGGTTCTGAATGAGGATGGTGCTGAATGGTCCTACCGATGAAAGCCTGGCAAAACTCATCATATTCCTGTCTATAGTTCAGCATGATATGCCATAACTCATCGATGACTGAATTAAACATTTCAACTTTTCCAAACACAGCAGTCATGATCAAGTAGCGTTTCAATTCACGCCAAGCCTGATTGACCTTTAACTGTGAGTCCCGAGGATGCTTCAGGCGGAATTCAGCATTGACCTTTTCCATATAATTGAAATCTAGTGCTTTATTAAGCTTTTCTATCAATGCTTTTGAAACGATTTCCGTTGCATGCAGATCTAAAGTTTCACCATGGTATTTACGGAATTCATTTTGATAGCGTTCTAATTTAGCCGTTTCACTTAGCCCTTTAACGAAATTGACCAGGAAAACAGCAAAAATTGCCGCAAGAATGACATAAAAGAAGGTCATTTTTGTCCACTCCTCTTAATCTATGGATATATTGCTTTAACATTATCTTACATGTTGTTGGAAGGGATTGTAAGTTTTTTATCTAAGATATTCCATTGGTGGAAATTGATTAAGCTGGTGAGGTTGCATGACAATACTCTGAATCGGGTATCGTCCTTTCCTTGGCATGTAAGGGGTTTTCAGTTAAAAATCAAGCGCTTCAAATAATGCCTCATATCTAGTATAGTAGAGAGGAAAAGGGGTGAAGGCATGTACTTGACAGTAAAAGAGACTGCGGAATATCTATCGATGCCGGAATCTTATATAGAAAGTTTGATCGTTCAAAATAAAATTCGCACCGTTCATGATGGTGAGCAGCATTTGATTTTTAAAGATCAGTTCAATATGCATCTTGAACAGATGGAGAAATATAAGAAGGAATTAGCGGATTATTATAACGAACCCATCCCCGAAGATATCGATGTGAAGGATGAAGATTAGCATCTGCCGATTTGGCAGATGTTTTTTCATGCAGAAAGAGCTGTGAATTTAATGATCTAATTTTCGAAAAAGGTCTTAGCTACGTCACCATCCTGGGTCTTACTGATCATTCAAATAATTTTGTTGTCAATGCAAGGTAATTGTAGTAGAATTCCTCAATTCCGTGTAAAATGAAAGGTAGATGGAATTATCACGGCAGAATGGTAGTTAGGAGATAGGTAAGTGGTAAAAGAGTATTTGCAAAGCGAAGGTTTTTCAAGGTTAATTACATTAATTGTGTTAGTTCTCTTTTTAATAAGCATCGGCAGTATGGTTAATATCGTGTTATTCACATTTGTTTTCACTTTCCTGATGGGACGGCTGGAGCAATTTATCATGATTCGGCTGAATAAAGTGATGCATATCAACTCTAAGGTTGTTATAAGCTTTTTATATGCAGTCGTCATTTCTTGTTTAGCCATCGTTCTTTATAAATATCTACCGGTCATTACGCTACAATTCACGGAATTAGTGACACAGATCGTTTTCTTCTTTCAACATCCACCAGATAGCAGGGTCATTCAATATGCCATTAATATAATGAACGAGCTGCGATCGCCGCTGGATCTTCAAACACAAATGAATACACTCTATCTTTATATATCCGATTTCGGTAAACTGGCATTTCAAATTTTCATTTCCATGTTGCTTAGTCTATTTTTCTTATTGGAAAAAGATAAAATCATTCGTTTCACTTCTAAATTCAAGCGGGCCAAATTTAAATCTTTCTTTATAAACTTAAGCCACTTTGGCGTCAAATTCATCAATTCATTCGGAAAGGTGATTGAGGTCCAGTTCTTGATAGCCATTACGAATGCTGTCCTATCTGTAACTTTCTTATGGATTCTTGGCTTCCCGCAGTTGCTCGGTCTAGGGATCATGATTTTCTTCCTGGGTTTGATTCCGGTTGCAGGGGTCATCATCTCCCTCATTCCACTTAGCATGATTGCCTATAGTATCGGCGGCATGCCCAAAGTGATTGCTGTATTAATCATGATTGTTGTGATCCATGCAATTGAAAGCTATATTTTAAATCCGAAATTCATGTCGGCAAAAACAAATCTTCCAACATTTTTCACCTTCATCATCCTATTATTTTCCGAGCATTTCCTTGGGATATGGGGATTGATCATCGGAATACCGATCTTCATCTTCCTGTTGGATATGTTAGATATTGAAGAGGGGAATAAGGAAGTTCCATAATAATCATTTGAGCAGCGGCCA
Source organism: Peribacillus sp. NPDC096447 (assembly GCF_044762725.1). Classification (NCBI taxonomy): domain Bacteria; kingdom Bacillati; phylum Bacillota; class Bacilli; order Caryophanales; family Bacillaceae; genus Peribacillus; species Peribacillus sp. NPDC096447. The sequence goes on along the minus strand of NZ_JBIWEV010000007.1, from coordinate 43,144 downwards.
CGCTAATATGGCCGCTGCTTTTTTTGTTCTATTAAACCTTTTGAAAGGTGGCGTTATCTGATTTCAATATAATATCCATTAATTCGAGTAAAGGGTAAAAGGGAGTAACTTTCCCGATTAGAGCAGAGCTGCGTTTTTGATTTACCAAGTTAATTGATTAAAATTTTATTTTACTAAAGTTATTTATCGACTTTTTATTGCATAAAAAAACAAATAAACGTATAATATTCTTAAAAGAATATACTGAATGTTCTCTAAAGTTAGATTTATCTGTTTTTTTTAAAAGAGAGTTTACGAGAGAGAAGAGGGGATTATTTTGAAAAAGGTTTCTTTTTTAGTGTTTGCCATGGTAGCTTCTTTGTTACTAGTCATGACAGGATGCGGGAAGGGGAAGGAAGTCTCGACAACTGGAAAGGAAGAAGAGTCCAATGGAAAAACACTCAGGATCGTGACGGACGCCAACTATGCTCCATTTGAATATCTTGAAGGAGATAAGATTGTAGGATTCGATGTTGATTTCATCAATGCCGTTGCAAAAGAAGCGGGTTATGAAGTTAAATTGGAAAGTGTTGGCTGGGATCCGATTTTTGTTGAAATCGAAGGTAAGAGAGCGGATGTCGCCATATCTGCGATTACAGTGAATGACGAAAGAAAACAATCTTATGACTTCTCGGTTCCGTATTTCTTATCCACAAACAAGATTCTCGTTCCTGAGAATAGTGATATAAAATCAGGAAGTGAATTGAAAGGAAATGTAATTGCCGTTCAGACTGGTACTACCGGACAGGAAGCGGTAGAGAAACTCCTTGGAAAGAATCACAAGGATATCAAAAAATTCGAAAATAATAACCTGGCCATTCAGGAATTACTAAAAGGCGGAGCTGCGGCTGTCGTAGCTGATAATACGGTTGTTGAAGAATATGTGAAAAATAACCCCGATCAAAAACTGAAAGTCGTTGAAGATAGCAAAAGTTTCAATGAGGAGTTTTATGGTCTTATGTTCCCGAAAGGCAGTGAATTGAAATCGGAGTTCGATAAAGCCGTGAATGCCATTTATGAAAATGGGAAATATGCAGAAATTTATAAAGAGTGGTTTGGTACTGATCCAGATATAGAAACATTGAAAGCACAACAATAAAAAAACAAATGGATAGTAAAAGATTGCGTAACTTTACGTGTGAAGTTACGCAGTTTTTTTGGCCTTAGGAGGGAAACAAAATGAGTTTTCGCTGGGATATTATTTTTGAATATGCTCCTTTCTTATTAAAAGGAACATTGCTTACTATAGGGTTGTCAGTTTCCTCCATCCTCATCGGAACCTTTTTGGGGTTATTGATCGGTTTAGGGAAAATCATGAGAAACAAGGTGCTTGCCTTTCCATTTTACTGTTATGTCACGGTTTTTCGCGGAACACCGCTTTTAGTTCAAATCTTTTTAATCCATTTTGGAATTGTGCCCTTTTTTACCGGGGAAACGAATGCAGTAACTGCCGGTGTCATTGCTTTATCTTTAAATGCAGCCGCATACATTGCCGAAATTTTCCGGGCGGGCATTCAATCCATCGATAAAGGGCAAATGGAAGGGGCCCGTTCATTGGGAATGACCCATGTCCAAACAATGATACATATTGTATTGCCTCAAGCTTTCAAACGGATGATTCCTCCGTTAGGAAATGAGTTCATCGTATTATTGAAGGATTCATCCCTGCTTTGTGTCATTGCTGCCCCGGAATTGATGTATTGGGGGAAAGCAATGGGGAGTCAGTACTTTAAAGTGTGGGAGCCATACTTGGCGTGTGCCTTCATCTACCTATTCCTTACCCTCATTTTAAGTTTTGTATTAAATAGACTCGAAAGAAGGTTGAAAACAGAATGATAAAGGTGGAGAATCTTAAGAAGTCATTTGGCGATAATGATGTATTGAAAAATATCAATGCAATCGTTTCCCCTCGGGAAGTAGTCGTGGTAATTGGTCCTTCTGGCTCGGGAAAATCCACTTTCCTGAGGTGTATCAATCAACTTGAAACGATAACGGGAGGCCATATTTTCATTGAAGGGCTTGATACGACAGACAAAAAGGTTAATATCAATAAAGTCCGGACGGAAGTTGGCATGGTATTTCAGCATTTCAACTTATTTCCACATAAGACTGTTCTTGAGAATATAATGCTTGCGCCTATAAAGGTACGCAAGATATCCAAAGAACAGGCTTCCCAAAGAGGGATGGAACTGCTTAAGAAAGTCGGACTTGCCGAGAAAGCGAACGCATATCCGGATTCATTATCGGGGGGACAAAAGCAGCGCGTCGCAATTGCCAGGGCGTTGGCGATGGAACCGAAAATCATGCTATTCGACGAGCCGACTTCCGCTCTAGATCCGGAAATGGTCGGCGAAGTCCTTGAGGTCATGAAGCAGCTGGCTAAGGAAGGCATGACCATGGTAGTTGTGACCCATGAGATGGGGTTTGCAAAAGAAGTTGGAGATCGCGTGATTTTCATGGACGAAGGTTATATTATTGAAGAAAATATTCCTAGTGAGATTTTCAATAATCCCCAACAGGAAAGAACTAAAGCCTTTTTGAGCAAAGTGCTTTAATTACACGTAAAGAAAAAAACCTTCCATAAAGGGAGGTTTTTTTTGGAGTATATCAGGGGGATTCATTTGATGTATGAAGCGCCTAAAAGCGATTCAGGGCTTTTACCGAGCACAAGCATACTGATTTTGGCATATCCAATATTTTCATTTTGGGAGAAGGTCTGAAGTAATGCCTGGATATTCGGATCATCCTTTAACTTTTGAACTTCCTCTATATATAATCCGATAACGGAGGGCATAACGAATTCAGGGGTGTATTCGTTAGGGTTTTTATCCATGAGTAATGTGCCCATAAATTGATATTTAAATTGAAGAGCCCGTGTTAAGGCAACGACATGGAGCAGTTTATCAAATAGTTCGGGGTATGAATATTTAATTTTCTCCAGAGCTGCTTCTGTTGCCTGTAACTCATCGACACTAGATAAAGTGATCATGAATATCTCCTTTTTAGAATATATGGATTCATCAGCATTTACCGTGCTTTTTACTTATACTAGTCTAACCCCGCCGTAACCCATTGTAAAATGGTTAGATGTTATCATGTGCATAACCTAAATCTATGATAGTGCTTACATCAATCATGCTAGAAATTCACTGCTTATGTGATAACGCTTCCCTCGTATATTTCAGCCATTCTTTTGCAGCGTATGAAAGGTAATGGTCCTTACTCCAAATAAATCCTAAATTCCAACTAATGGAGGGATTTTTAACCTTGATTGTCTTTACGCGCTCATCATGACGGCATAAACTTTCAGGTAATAGAGCAACGCCTAGTTTACAGTAAACCATTTCCTCAATAAAATCCCAGCGTGAGCTTTCCGTGACGATATGTGGTGAAAAACCAGCTTCATTACAGGATGAAATGATGAGATCTCGAAGGACGTAATCTTTATTGAATAAGATGAAAGACTCGTTTTCCAGGTCGGCCAAATCAATTTCTTCGACACAAGCATGCGGATGGGAGGGATGAACAATCAAGTTGATGTCTTCTTCCAAAAAAGCAAAATGATGAAAAAGTGCGGTGTTGGTTGGCAGGACTATTACGCCTATATCAATTAAGTCATTTTGAACGGATTCTTCTATTTTCTTTGAACCATCCTCTACTAATTGAAAGGTAATATTAGGATAATCCTCGTGAAAACGGCTAAGTATCCGGGGGAAGAAAGAAGCGTCTATTATCGGCGGAAGCCCGATGCGTATATGTCCCTTTTTCAAACCTAATAAATTGTCCATTTCCGTTTCTAAATTGTGAAAGGCCTTATCAATTAATTTTGCCTGCTCTAAGACGACCCTGCCTGCATCGGTCAAGATCAGTTGCTTGCGTGAACGATCAAAAAGCTCAACACCTAGCTCGGTTTCCAGGTTTTTAATCATCTTGCTGATGGTCGGCTGGGTAATGAATAAATGGTCGGCAGCCCGAGTGAAGCTATTGAAATTGGCTACCTCTATAAAGTATTGCAAATGTTTAATATCCATTGTGTCACCTGTTATCCTTGTTTAAATTAGTTTCATTTTACCTGTAAACGGAAGTGTTTGTAAAACATGATAAGTTTGGAGTTCGTGCACGCATAAATAAGCTGGATTCCAAGGGGAACCCAGCCTAGGAAAGGGCTGGCCATAAAGAGTACTGCCGTGAATATTATTTGACCAGCAAGACGGGAACTGGGGAATGTTGAACGATATAGTGACTCACGCTGCCTAGGAATTCCTTGAAGCCACTCAATCCGCGGCTGCCCATGATGATAAGGTCACAATTCTGGGATTTTGCATGTTCCAATAAAGTCGTGATGGCTGAACCCTCTACGACAAATGTTTGGGATGCATTCGGGATTTCGGATAAAAGCGCTTCCGCTTTTTTAATCACTTCCTTGCCATACTTGAGCATGGATTCTTCAATTTCCTGAAAGGCATTGCCATATATATTTGGTTTGATTGGCAGCGTAACAGCGTGAAGCACCTGGATTTCAATAGCGGGATCCAGCTTCGCTAATTCAATCGCTTTTTCTAAAGATTTAAGTGCCAATTCAGATTCATCATAAGCAACTAATATTTTTGAACATAGCATTGAGCGATCATTCCCTTCTATAAAAGAATATACCCTTAGTATATCAATTTATATCTTTCATACAGTTTCATATATTATAAATTTTGTGAATAATTATTGAAGTTTACGTTAACGTCAATGTTAAAATGAAGGTAAATAATCCCTTTGCAAAGTGTGGTTTTAACATGTACACCATTTCTGATTTAGCAAAAGAATTCGGATTGACGACAAGGACCCTCCGATATTATGAGGAACTGGGTATGCTTAAACCAAAGCGTACCGAAACGGGAAAAAGGGTTTATGGAAAGAAGGAATATGCACAGCTCAAAATCATAATGCGCGGTAAGAAGTATGGTTTTTCGTTAGTGGAAATAAAGGATATCGTCCTTTTATTCGATAAGGATAGGACAGGCATAAAGCAATTGGAAAAAACGATTGAAACTGCAGGACAGAAGCTGAACGAAATAAATGAACGCATTAAAGAGCTGGATGGGTTGAAGCAGGATTTTGAACAGGTAATCAAAGGCTTTACCGAAACCCTTCATGACTTGAAAGTGAACGATAAAACAGGCAAGCGGTGAAATTAATCTTGAAAATAGGTTTTGATGATAGTGAAAGATGAATATATATTCTAGAAACAAATGGGGTGAGGATTTTGGAAATTCAAGAAACGATTGCAGTTGTGACAGGAGGAGCTTCAGGTCTTGGAGCCGCGACAGTAAGAAACATCATTAAAAAAGGTGGAAAAGCGGTCATATTTGACCTCTCTGAGGAAAAAGGCGCTAAAATGGCTCAGGAATTGGGAGATTCAGTCCTATTTATTAAAACGGATGTAACAAGTGAAGAAAGCGTATCGGTGGCGTTGGATGAAGGGATGAAAAAATTCGGGAGCATCAATGCGGTCATCAACTGTGCAGGCATTGCAATTGCAGAGAAGGTCATAGGCAGAAAAGGTACACATGAATTGAAAGCGTTCTCAAAAGTCGTGCAAATCAATTTGGTCGGTACGTTTAACGTAATCCGGCTTGCGGCGGAAAAAATGGTCGAAAATGAGCCGAATCAAGAGGGGGAGCGTGGAGTCATTATCAATACTGCTTCGGTCGCTGCCTTTGAAGGACAAATCGGACAAGCCGCATATAGTGCCTCCAAGGGTGGGATTGTTGGTATGACTCTGCCAATCGCAAGGGAGCTTGCCAGCAAAGGGATACGTGTCGTATCGATTGCACCGGGTCTATTCCAAACTCCGATGTTCGATTCGTTACCTGATGAAGCTAGGACGTCATTAGGGAAAACCGTACCATTCCCATCAAGGCTCGGGTATCCAGAAGAGTACGCTAAACTAACGGAAAGCATCATAACGAATCCAATGCTGAATGGGGAAACCATCAGACTGGATGGGGCCATTAGAATGTCACCCAGGTAAGTTGTTAATTCCTTCAGGGCAATCCATTCTAAATCCAGGAAAAGAGCCTCCGACAAAGAATTAAGAGAGGAGATAAAACAGATGAAACATCCATACCTAAGTGAAGATCATGAGATTTTCCGTAAGTCATTCCGAAAGTTTTTAGAGAAAGAAGCAGTTCCCCACTATGAACGATGGGAAGAAGAGAGGATCATTCCCCGGTCATTTTGGGTGAAAATGGGGGAACAGGGTTTTTTATGTCCGGACCTAGGAGAAGAGTATGGGGGTTCAGGGGTAGATTGGGGCTTTGCAGTCATAATTAATGAGGAATTGGAAAGAGTCGGTTCTGGTTTCATTGGTTTCGGACTTCACAGTGACATCACCGTTCCGTATATTTCCGCATACGGAAATGAGTCGCAGAAACAGCGTTGGCTTCCCAAATGCACGACGGGGGAAATCATTACAGCCATTGCCATGACAGAGCCTGGTACAGGTTCGGATTTGGCCAATATTAAAACGACTGCCATTTTGGATGGAGATCATTACATAGTAAATGGCCAAAAGACATTCATCACGAATGGCATACATTCGGATTTGGTCATCGTTGCCTGTAAAACGGATCCAAATGCCGTTCCGAAACATAAAGGCGTTAGCTTAGTCGTGGTCGAAAGGGATACACCCGGGTTTTCCAGGGGGCGAAAACTGAAGAAGCTTGGTTTGCACAGTCAGGATACAGCAGAGCTCATCTTCGAGGATTGCCGTGTTCCAAAGGAAAACCTGCTTGGTGAAGAAGGCAAAGGGTTTAATTACCTAATGGATAAACTGCAGCAGGAACGACTTGTGGTGGCAATTTGTGCTCAAACCGCATCTGAGGATATGCTGGCCGATACGATTGAGTATGTGAAGGGCAGGGAAGCGTTCGGAAAATCCGTAAGTCAGTTTCAAAATACTCAATTCAAAATCGCGGAAATGGCAACGGAAATCAAAATGGGGCGTGCCTTCCTAGATCAATTGATCGCCAAACATATGGCTGGTGAACAGGTCGTAACGGAAGTTTCGATGGCAAAATGGCGTTTGACGGAGACTGCCAGAAAAATATCCATTGAATGCATGCAGCTCCATGGCGGCTATGGATATATGGAGGAATACAAGATTGCCAGAAGGTATCGGGATGTTCCGGTGGCGAGCATCTATGCCGGGACAAATGAAATCATGAAGAAGATCATCGCTAAGAATATGGGTCTTTAATTTAATAAATAGGATGAGAAGGGAAGAGAGTATATGCGGGAAGTGGTTATCGTTGAAGGGATTCGCACGCCAGTAGGCAGAAGGAACGGTGTCTTGAAAGACGTCCGCCCTGATGATCTGGCAGGGGAAGTATTGAAGAAGCTGATTGAAAAGGCGGGCATCGATCCGGCTAGTATCGATGATGTCATTTTAGGCTGTGTTTCACAGTCGGGCGAACAGGCCGGTGATATAGCAAGGGTTGCTGCACTGATTGCCGGATTTCCGATTGAAGTTCCGGGAACGACGATTGACCGTCAATGCGGATCAAGTCAGCAGGCAGTCCACTTCGCTTCCCAGGCCATCTTGTCGGGTGATATGGATGTGGTAGTGGCCGGTGGAGTGGAAAACATGTCACGAGTTCCCATGGGGTCTAATTATCAAGGTGCTGTAACAAGTCAAAAGTATATGGACCTTTATGAGGTGATCAACCAAGGTTTATCAGCTGAGAGAATCGCCGATAAGTGGGGAATAACACGTGAAGATTGTGATCAGTTTTCCGTGGAGAGTCATGCCAAGGCAATACGTGCTCAAAAAGAAGGATATTTTAACCGTGAAATGATAACAGTATCGGGTACTGATAAAGAAGGAAATCATATCGAAGTTACGGAAGATCAAGGCCCAAGGGGTGGAACTACTCTTGAAGTACTTGGTGGATTGAAACCGGTTTTCCAAGCAGACGGTTTAATCCATGCAGGGAATTCAAGTCAAATCAGTGACGGTGCTGCCGCTTTATTATTGATGGAACGCAGTAAAGCTGAGGAGCTTGGATTGAAACCGCGCTTTAAAGTGCATACACGGGTTGTTGTCGGCTCAGATCCCACCCTGATGCTTACGGGGCCGATTCCCGCTACCCAAAAAGCTTTGGAAAAAGCAGGTCTTACAATTGATGATATCGACATCTTTGAAGTGAATGAGGCTTTCGCTCCTGTACCGATTGCCTGGCTAAAAGAAACGGGGGCAGACCCGAAGAAACTGAATCCAAATGGCGGGGCGATTGCCTTGGGTCATCCTCTTGGCGGAAGCGGGGCAAGATTGATGGTGTCAATGATCCATGAGTTAGAAAGGACGGGCGGCCGTTATGGGCTGCAAACAATGTGTGAAGGCCATGGGATGGCGAATGCGACCATCATTGAAAGATTGGACTGAATCTGGACATTCCATTTATGAATATTCGTAATTCGCACGAAAGTAAAAGCTGAAAAAGGGATGAAGCCGACCATCGCAGGCTTTGCCTGAACTCTTCCTGCTGATGGTGGGCCTACTTGAGGAGGAAAATGATATGTCAGTAACGATTAAAAATATCTTTGATCAGACGGTTCAGGAATTCCCCATTAAAGAAGCTATCTACGACGTGAGAAGAAATATCCGCTATACGTACATTCAATGGAATGAGCAGGTGAATAGGTTGGCGGCGGCCCTTCAAGCGGAAGGGGTGCGAAAAGGGGACAGGGTCTCTACGTACCTTTACAATAATGAAGAGCTTGCAACAGCATTCTTTGCCTGTGCAAAAATCGGTGCAATCTTTAATCCAATCAACTTCCGTTTAATGCCGGAAGAGTTGGCCTTCATCTTGAACGACGCTGCTCCGAAGGTCGTTTTATTCGAACACGAATTGGAAGCGAACGTTGCCGCGGTTGAAAAGCGATTTTCGGAAACGGCCTTCTGGTATATTGATGATGATGTGCCTGGATATGCCAAAGGTTACCGCCAGAAAATGGCCAGTATCTCATCAAAGCCAGAAGAAGTGGATGTTCACGAGGATGATATCTATGCCATCATGTATACGAGCGGGACTACCGGACGTCCCAAAGGGGTCATTCACCTTCATAAAGATATGGTCAAACAAGCAGCGATTTTAATAGAGGCAATGAAGTACGAACGCTCTGATATCGGTTTGATTACAGCACCGATGTTCCATTGTGCCGAATTGCACTGTTCCTTTTTACCTCGTGTACAGGTCGGTGCCGCAAATGTCATATTACATCAGTTTAATCCCAGAAAAGTCATGGAACTGATTGAATCCGAGGGGATCACCAAGTTTTTTGCTGCTCCTACGATGTGGAACATGCTCATTCAGGAAAACTTGGATGATTATAAATTCCAGAGTTTGAAGCTTGGGCTTTATGGAGCAGCCCCGATGGCCCCCTCACTTGTAAGGGCCTGTCAGGAGAAACTCGGCATCCAGTTCATCCAAGCTTATGGAATGACTGAAATGGGTCCCGCCATCACTCTCCTATTGGAGGAAGATCAAATTAGGAAAGCGGGATCTGCCGGCAAGGCATGTTCCGATCATGAAATCATCATTGTCCGTCCGAATGATGAAGGGCCATCGGATCCCGAGGATATGCTTGAACCTGGGGAAACAGGGGAGATCCTTGTGAAGGGTCCATGTATCATGCAGGGTTACTTTCAAAAAGATAGAGAGACCGAAACTGCGCTTTACAAAGGCTGGTACCATTCCGGTGACATCGGTTTCCTGGATGAGGATGGATATCTGTGGGTCAAGGACCGTGTGGACGACATGATCATTTCTGGAGGGGAAAATATTTATCCACGTGAGGTGGAAGATACATTATATGAGCATCCAGGAGTTCTCGACTGTGCAGTCCTTGGTCAGCCAGATGATCATTGGGGGGAAATGGTGACGGCCTTCATCGTAGCCAAAGACCCTTCGCTAGCGGAATCCGACTTAGAAACCTGGTGTAAGAACAGTGAAACACTGGCGAACTATAAACGTCCAAGAAGATATATCTTCAGTAATGAGCTGCCTCGAAACGCAAGTGGGAAGATGCAAAAATTCTTGCTTCGTAAACAGTTGGAAGAAGAAAATGCTGATGGAAAAAGTTTGGGGAACCTTCTTTAATGCGGGGTCAATTTAAAACTATGACAAGTTAAGGTTGGAAAAGTCATTTGGCATGCGATAATACTTGGAGGGAAGACATTTAATAAGACCGTAACAGATAGTTATTATATAAATAATAATCCTGTGGAACAATTAAAGGAGAAAGAATAGTTATCCACAACAATAATGCAGAGCGGTTAGCTTATAATCCCCTTTATCCACATAATCCACAGGGTTATCCAGAAATAACATTATTTTCATGTTGATAAGGTGATTTATTGTACTTGTTTTTTATCAGTATTTTCAGAATATATCCACAATATACACAGGGCTGTGGATAAGCTATGTAAATAAAGAAAACCTAAGGGGCTGATTTACAGCCCCTTGGTTGGTTTCTCCTGCTTATAAGCGGCGATTATGAGCACGGCGGTCAGCCGCATTTGCCCGGGCTTGTGCCTCGATGTCTTCCTGGTCAGCCAGTTCGGAAGAATATTCAACGTCAAGTCCGTCACTTTTCAGGTTTTTAGGAACCTGAGGAAGTTTCTGTTTGTTCTTATCTCGATTATGGTGTATGTTATTGCGTCCCATGTTAGCGCCCCCTAGAATAAAAAATAAGCTGGAGATGAATTCATTAATCATCTCCAGCTTATTTTGTGTTGAGTGGCTGTTCAAAATGTACGGGAAAAAACTCCAAACTTAACGACGGGATTTCTTTTCGGTATATCCACCAGCTCGATCTGCTTTTTTAAATTCGCGAGCATAAAGAATCGCTTGTGTACTAGTTAAGTTACTTTTCTCTTTATCGTGTTTTTTGAGCAATTAGATCATCTCCATTCCACTTAATATCCCTATTTTTTCCTAAAATGACCCTTTCATACGTGAGAATCTTCTTTTAAGATATTTTGTAAAGCTTCTTTAAGGGTTGGAAAGGAGAAGGTGAATCCTTCCTCTTTAAGTTTAGTGGGAAGGACATTTTGCCCTTCAAGTACAAGTATGCTCATCTCCCCAAGCAGTTTCTTGAGGAAGAAGGGAGGTACGGGCAACCAATGGGGCCGGTGCAGGACAGCTCCTATCGTTTTCCCGAATGTATCCATCTGAACGGGGTTCGGTGCCGTAAAATTGACTGGACCTTCTATCCGAGCATCGTTCATGCAAAAGATGATTGCACGGACCACGTCATGGATATGAATCCAGGAAAGCCACTGATTCCCTTTGCCCATCTTTCCTCCGCCGAATAGTTTATAGGGGAGGACCATCATTGGCAGTGCACCGTCTTTTTCTCCAAGAATCACCCCGAATCTTGTCAGGATCAACCTTTTACTGTAAGCGCGTGATTTAGCCGCTTCCTTTTCCCATAGTTGAACAGTACGGGCCAAGAAATCATCACCAATGGATTCAGAGGTTTCGGTAAAGGTTTCATCGTCCGAAATACCATAATATCCGATTGCACTTGCATTAATGATGACGGACACTTTATCAGGCAGTAAGGAAATGATCCGGTTCATCTCTTTGGAAGCTTCGACCCTGCTTTCGACAATCCGGCGTTTTCGTTCAGGTGTCCAACGCCCGCTGTTTAAAGATTCACCAGCAAGGTTAATGAAAACATCGAGCCCCGCCAAGTGCTTTTCCGGCTTTGCTTCCTTGGTCAACCAGCCGATATATGTCAAATTAGTCTGTTTATTAAATTTTTCAGGATGACGGGTCAAAATATATATATCATGATTTTCTTTTGATAATTCATCAATAAGGGCTGTGCCGACAAAACCGCTTCCACCAGCAATGGCTATTTTCATGAAAACCACTTCCTTTCCCTTTCTTTCCTTCACTTTAACATGCCCATGTTCTTTTTTCATTTTTAGACATGCTATATATAGAAATGGTAAACGTAAAGGGGTAAAGTAGGGGTGGGGGTGGATTTATGCCAAACATAACAAAAATAACAACCCAAAAGAAACGTAAAGATCGTTATAACATTTTCGTTGACGAAAAATATGCCTTCAGTGTAGACGAAGAAGTGCTATTGAAATTTCATTTGAAAAAGGGTATGGAACTTGATGACCTGCTTTTGGCTGAAATACAATTCCATGATGAAATCCAAAAAGCATTTACCGATGCACTTAATTATTTATCATACCGGATGCGATCGGAATCGGAAATTCGCCTTTATTTAAAAAAGAAGGAAACGGAAGAGCCGATCATTAAGGAAGCGATACATAAACTTTACAGCTTTAACTATTTAGACGACCTTGAATTTGCCAAGGCTTACGTACGGACCCATGTGAATGGAGGCAATAAAGGGCCCACTACCCTTAAGCTCGAGCTTAAGGAAAAAGGGGTGCAAGAAAAGTTGGTTGTCGAGGCATTGAAGGAATACCCCTATGATATTCAGATTGAACATGCAAGGAAACTTGCTGGAAAAGCGGTCAAAAAGGAAAAAAACATTTCCGAACGAGCTTTAAGGCTGAAGGTTGAACAAACCTTGTTACGGAAAGGCTTCCCTAGAGATGTCATCCATGAAGCACTTGAAGATGTGACGGTTGAAAAGGATGAAGATGAACAATGGGATTCTCTTTGCCACCATGCCGAAAAAATGCAACGTCGATATAAAAACCATGAAGGCTTCGAATATGAACAAAAAATGAAGCAGGCATTATACCGAAAAGGTTTTCCAATAGAATTGATTGAGCGTTATCTTTCCAATCTTGATGGGGATTAAGTGCATTGATAGCCAAATCTCAAAATTTTGTTTAATATAGAGGTAAATTAATATTTCATTTAAGGAGTCATATATATGAGCGACGTAAGATACAGCAAGTTGTCCGCCTATGAACTACAGCAGGAAATTGCAGCGTTGACTGAAAAAGCGAGAAAAGCAGAGCAATTGGGAATGGTTAATGAATTTTCAGTATTGGAACGAAAAGTGACGATGGCCAAGGCCTATTTGTTAAATCCGGATGATTTCAAAAAAGGTGAAATATATCAAATTGACGGAGATCCCGGTGTCTATTTCAAAATTGATTATATGAATGGTGTATTCGCCTGGGGATACCGCTTAGGTGGAAGCGGTAAGGAAGAAGCACTGCCGATTTCAATGTTAAAATAAAAAGGAACCGGGGAAGTACCCGATTCCTTTTGGTGCAACTTTTAATTCGATCGCTCGTTTGATGCTTTCATTCTTTCTTGAGGGTGTGTATTAATACTGCCATCTGCACGCTTTGAAGCATATCTTGCTTTGGCACGAGGCTCGCCTTGGAATTTATTATTGTTTTGGTTGGGGAATCCTTTTTGTTTATTTCGCAAATTTTTCTCCTCCAAGCATCAGATTAAAGACAGAAGCGTTTCCGCTTACCACTAGTATGGGTATGGAACAGTATAGTTCATTCTGTAAAAATATTGGCAATGAGGTGGTTCTAATGAATGATTACCATGAAAGATTAACCAAGATACTGCTTGAGAAAAATGAACACATCACGTATGAGCAGGCTTTGACTTGGGTGGAATTATTATGGGAAGATTTCGAGGCGACCTATGCAAAGGCCGGGCATGAATATGCCGGAGAAGAAATGACATCGCGCGTTGTAAGGACCTGGATTGATAACTATGGTGAGCAATTCCACGAATTCATTGCAAAAAACCCTAAATATCAACAGTTATTAAATCAGCAGAATCGAGTGCATTAAAAAAGCTGATTCCAGAGGGGTTCCCTGGAATCAGCTCTTTTTTCAGTACGCTACAAAATAATATTCAATTTCTTCTGCAGTTTCGCTTCGCTAAAGATCCAGCCGGTATAAGAATTCAAGATATTCAATTCGCTGTCTAAATGGACCACTGCCACAAACGGGTAATATCCATTGCTGCGGTATCTTAAATCGATAAAACGGACTTCATAATATTCTTTTATCTGTTCGATTTCAAAGCGGTAAACCGGCGAAAAGGACAGAAAGGCTGCCAAGTTGATATCCTTCTTGGCGGCTTCGAGAATTTCACTTTCAGGCAATGGCACTCGATCGAACGTATCTAGAATCGTCACATATCCATTATCGGCCCGTGCCACATAATAATTCTTTTCGGTAATAACCGCAATTTTCCAGCGATGAAAACGCATGGTCGGTGATAATAGAATTTTCCTTGCTCCTGGAATTTGCTTTTTGACCACTTTTTTTATAAAAGCTTGTTCCCTGAACCTGGAAATATAATAAATGACGAGTATTCCGTAAATGGAAAGAAATAAATAGCCTGGAGGAAATCCAAAGCCCCATAATATCAGGCCGGCAACATGTATTCCAAAAATGAACGGGTCAAATGTATTGATGACCCCTAAAGCTACCCATTTTGACGAAATCGGCCTAAGAGCCTGGGTCCCATAAGCATTGAATATATCCACGAATACGTGAAGGAAAACGGCTAAAAAGGTCCAAAGCCAAAGATGTAGGTAATTTGCTTCAGGTATGAAGGCGAAAAGTGCTCCGCTGATAATCAAGGGCCAAAGTAAAACAGCGGGAATGGAATGCGTGACTCCACGGTGGTTTCGTATATATACAGCGTTATTCCTTAATTTTAAAACAGTGTCAATGTCCGGAGCTTGTGATCCCAATATCGTACCTGCTATGACTGCACTTGCAGTGACTGGGCTCTGCGCAATGACAGGATCTAATGTGGCAAGACCTCCAAGAGCAATTCCCATGACAAAGTGAGTACCTGTATCCAAAAAACTAACCTCCCTGCCACAATTTGAAAAAAATGGTCTTCTTTCATCATACCGTATTTATATATTAACCATCAAATGAATATAATTTTGATTTATTTCCGTGAACCTATACAAAATAAATGAATATGAACATGATATTAAAAAAAGAATGGCCTACTATAGGTATTCCCAATTTTGATAAGAGTGTAACATCTTTGGAGGAACTGATGTGAAAGAAATAATGATCCCGACAATAGAAAAAATAAAAATCGATGAATTTCAAAAAGATTTGGTTTCCTGGTTTCTCGAAGAACAAAGAGAATTGCCATGGAGGGAAAATAAGGACCCGTACCGTGTTTGGGTTTCTGAAATAATGCTGCAGCAAACGAGAGTGGACACGGTGATTCCTTATTTCAACCGATTTGTGGAATGGTTCCCTACACTCGAGGATTTTGCCAATGCCGATGAAGAGAAAATCCTAAAAGCATGGGAAGGGCTGGGATATTATTCACGTGTAAGGAATCTGCATAGTGCCGTTCAGGAAGTGAAGGCATCCTATAATGGGATTGTACCGGATGATCCCGAGGAAATATCTAAATTGAAAGGTGTCGGCCCTTATACAGCTGGTGCGATACTTAGTATCGCATACGGTAAGCCGGAGCCAGCCGTTGATGGAAACGTCATGCGTGTTTTATCAAGGATATTGATGATATATGAAGACATAGCAAAGCCAAAGACAAGAAAAACTTTCGAAGCAGCCGTCAGAAAGCTGATCGATCATGAGCATACTTCTGCATTCAATCAAGCGTTGATGGAACTTGGAGCATTGATTTGTACACCAGGTAAGCCTGCCTGCCTATTATGTCCCGTTCAAAGTCATTGTCTAGCATTTGAAGCTGGGGTTCAGTCGGAATTGCCGGTAAAAATCCAAAAGAAAAAAACGCGGGATGTACCAATTGTAGCTGCCGTTTTAACGAATGAAAAAGGTGGGTTTTTAATTCACAAGCGAGCACCAGAAGGATTGCTTGCAAATCTTTGGGAATATCCGAATTTCGAAAACCATTCATCCCTTTTGCATAAGAGGGAGTTCTTCGAGAGTCGGTTTCAGGAAATGTATGGCGTCAAACCGGAAATCACTGAATCACTTGTGAGAATTGAACATGTTTTCTCACACCTCGTTTGGAAAGTGGACACGTATATCGGAGTGGTCAAAGAAGCCATCAGTGAAGAGACATTAAGAGAACAGCAACTTAAGTGGGTGAGTGAAGCAGAGATGGATGAGTTAGCATTTCCGGTTTCCCACCAAAAAATGATGAAAGCATATAAAGAAAAAGAGTGTATTGAATAAATGATTATAGTCATTCAATCAATCGTGGGTTCAATCATATTACATTCTTTATATTTTGGGTGCGATTTGTAAATCCGTGGGAACAGGGATATTATGCTAAAAGAGGATATCCGCTAAGATATCCTCTTCCTTTTGTTGATTATTAAAGCGATATCCGTATAAAATCAATCGTAAATGGTTTTTGTTCCATGAGTATAATCTGCTTCTTGTCTATTAAGTCCGCCTCTATTTTCAATTTCTTTGACGATTTCGCTATGGATACTCTGTCCTTCTTGGTTTAAATAAGGTACCATTTGTTGAAGGGAGTGATGAAAATAGGCAAGTTCACTATTTTCCCAATCCGATTTTTTCATCATCGACAACTCTGTCATATCACGTCCAACATACATAACAGTAACACTCCTTAAAAAAATGATTTTAAATACTTGGTGTTTACTCAGAAAGGATGAATAAACGTATGGAACAAAAAGTGGCACTCGTTACAGGTAGCAGTAAAGGTTTAGGCAGAAGCACGGCAATAAGGCTTGCAGAGGAAGGTTACGACCTCGTTATTAATTATGCCCGGAGCAAGTCGAAAGCATTAGAAGTGGCAGCCGAAATTGAAGCATTGGGGCGCAAAGCCCTTGTAGTTAAGGCAAATGTCGGTGACGTTGCGAAAGTGAAAAGCATGTTCGAGGAAATCGATGCTTATTATGGACGTTTGGATATTTTCATTAATAATGCTGCCTCTGGAGTTCAGCGCCCATTGATGGAGCTGGAGGAATCCCATTGGAACTGGACCATGGACATCAATACAAAAGCCCTCCTTTTCTGCGCACAGGAAGCGGCGAAATTAATGGAGAGGAACGGCGGAGGGAAAATTGTCAGCATCAGTTCACTGGGATCCATTCGCTATTTAAAAAATTATACAGCTGTTGGAGTTTCCAAGGCTGCACTTGAAGCCCTGACAAGATATTTAGCGGTCGAACTGGCTGCAAAAAATATTTGTGTCAATGCCGTTTCAGGCGGTGTGATCGATACGGATGCCCTGAAGTCTTTCCCGAATCGGGATGAAATGCTTGCTGAGGCGGCAGATCAGACTCCCGCTGGACGGATGGTCGAGGTGGAAGATATGGTGAATACCATCCTGTTTTTAATTTCCGATGGAGCCAGTATGATTCGTGGACAAACCGTAATAGTTGATGGAGGCATTTCATTGCTTGTTTAATGTAACTGGAAAAATTTAAATGATTTTTGTTGGATAGCACTCCTGGATAATGGTTATCTTATTATCGTGGAGGTGATATCAATGGCTAAAAACATGAATAAATCACAAGCAGGTACTGATGTTCAACAAGTGAAACAACAAAACGCGCAATCTCAGCAAGGTCAAGGCCAATTCGGTACAGAATTTGCTTCTGAAACTAACGTTCAAGAAGTGAGACAACAAAACGCGCAATCTCAGCAAAAAAAAGGTCAAGGTCAAGCACAAGGCCAATTCGGTACAGAGTTTGCTTCTGAAACTAACGTTCAAGAAGTGAAACAACAAAACCAAAAATCTCAAAGCAATAAAAGCCAAGGCTAATTGCCGATGAAAAGCATCCTTCTTTTGAAGGGTGCTTTTTTTGCCTTCCATTGGATTCGACAAATGTTTCGTCGTGTTTACATTTTATGTCAAAGGAAAAGACGGATAAAAATAGAATATACATACTATAGAAAAAATACAGATTAGGAAGGTGCATTCATGGAGGAATTTAACCGGCTTATAAACAACCAGTTGAAAACGATGGATAAGCTTTTACTTTTACAATCCGAAATCGAAAGATGCCAAGATATAGAGAAGCAACTCCTTGCCCTGGAAGAGGAGATTGAAGCAGTCACCATTCAGGAAGAGATTCAACTCAAAAAGCAGGAATTGAAAAGTATCCATGATATGTTCGAGAAGCAAACGGAAGAAGTCATACGTTATTTTCAGCAAGGACAGGCAGCCATACGATAAATAACCGGCTAATTTCTTAGTTAAAATGGGTGGATGGTCAGACTTTTTCGACTTATTTACACATTTTCACTGGGAGATTAGCCACTTTTGTTTTAAATTTATGAATAAATCGCTATAATATAGGAATATAGGGTAAATGGAAAAAAGTATATATTTTAAATACACACAACAACTGCAAACGGAATAGGGCACAGTACGCTGTCAGGGTGTCTATAGAAAGTAGGGAGAGATAAATGGGGATTGTTCCTGCCGAAGGAGGAAAAATCCAAATCCATAGCTATAAACATAATGGACATATCCATCGTATCTGGGAAGAGACAACCGTTTTAAAAGGGACCCAAAATCTGGTGATAGCAGCGAATGACCGTACTATGGTAACGGAATCAGATGGAAGGACCTGGATTACGAGAGAGCCGGCGATTTGCTATTTTCATTCAAAGTATTGGTTTAATGTTATTGGTATGTTGAGAGAGGACGGGGTTTATTATTATTGCAATATCAGTTCGCCGTTCACATACGATTCGGGAGCATTGAAATACATTGATTATGACCTGGACATTAAAGTATTCCCAGATATGACGTTTAATTTGCTGGATGAGGATGAATATGAAAGGCATCGGAAAGAAATGAATTACCCGGATGCCATCGATTCAATATTGAAACAGAACGTAGACTATTTGATTTATATGATACGCCAGCGAAAAGGACCATTCTCCGCAGAGTTTATTGATAGTTGGTATGAACGCTTTTTAACCTATCGATGATAGAAAAGGCCTGCTGCTTAATTGGCAGGCTTTTTCATTGTGTAACATATCTACAAAACTGATTCAATCTATCCCGATGCAGGAACCATTAAAGTCCTTTAAATGTGTGTGAAAGTTTGTGAATGAAATCCTTTTGATACTTAATCATCGAAAAGGAAAATATAATTGGACAAGTGCTTATAAGATTCCAATTGACTGGTATGGACTTTTTTTCATTTGGATTTAATGATTCAGAAAAGGAGGGATTCCGTGGGGAGCATTAAGAGATATTTGCAATTCGTTAAACCATATAAATGGCAGATAATCGGGACGGTACTGATTGGATTGCTAAAGTTCGCGATTCCGCTTTTGCTTCCATTGCTCAGTAAGTATATAGTGGATGACATCATCGGAAATGGTGACCTGTCCAAAGCCGTGAAGTCCGAACGCCTTTTATGGGCAATGGCCATCATGATTTTCATTTTCGTTGCAGTTAGACCGCCGATTGAGTATTACAGACAATATTTTGCGCAATGGACCGGAACGAAAATCTTATATGATATTCGTAATGATTTATTTACTCATATACAGAAACTGAGTTTTAAATATTATTCCAATACAAGGGTGGGCGAGGTCATTTCGAGGATGATCACGGATGTGGAACAAACGAAGAACTTTGTCATCACGGGTTTGATGAACCTTTGGCTCGATATCGCAACGATCATCATAGTGATAGTCATCATGTTTACGATGGACGTGAAGTTAACCGTTGTATCGATCATCATGCTTCCATTTTACGCATTTTCGATTAAGCATTTCTTTGGCAAGCTGAGAACCTATACAAGGATTCGGTCCCAAGCGTTAGCTGATGTACAGAGTCACCTTCATGAAAGGGTTTCAGGGATGTCAGTCATCAAAAGCTTTGCGATAGAAGACAGGGAACAGGAATTGTTTGCGAAGCAAAACAAGAATTTCCTCGATAAGGCCCTAAAGCATACAAGCTGGAATGCCAAGTCATTTGCTGTCGTGAATACGATCACGGATATTGCGCCCTTGCTCGTTATAGGATTTGCCGGTTATCAGGTCATTCATGAACAATTGTCACTGGGTACCATGGTTGCCTTCGTCGGTTTTATTGACCGGCTTTATAATCCCCTCAGACGTTTAGTTAACTCTTCGACGACAATGACCCAGACATTGGCGTCCATGGACAGGGTTTTTGAGTTTGTGGATGAGAAGTATGATATCGATGACCAGCCAGGGGCGAAAGAGCTAAAGCATGTGGAAGGCCGAATAACCTTTCAGGATGTATCCTTTGCTTATGACGAGAAAGAGGCACCCGTTTTGAAACATATAAACTTGGATGTCAAACCAGGGGAAACCATTGCACTTGTCGGAATGAGCGGCGGCGGGAAATCCTCGATTGTCAGTTTGATTTCCCGTTTCTATGATGTGACGGAGGGAAGGGTATTATTGGATGGGACGGATATCCGTAAGTATCAAGTCCGCAGCCTAAGAGATAAAATAGGAATGGTTCTACAGGATAATATTTTATTTAGTGAATCGGTTAAGGCCAACATCCTTATGGGACGACCTGATGCAACTGATGAAGAAGTATTTGAAGCGGCAAAGGCGGCGAATGCCCATGACTTCATCATGGGTCTGAAAGAAGGATATGGAACGAAAGTCGGGGAGCGGGGAGTTAAATTATCCGGAGGCCAAAAGCAACGGGTGGCCATTGCGAGGGTATTTTTGAAAAACCCGCCAATCCTTGTTCTCGATGAAGCCACATCCGCATTGGATTTGGAAAGTGAACACTATATCCAGGAGGCGCTGGATATTTTAGCGAAAGACCGGACCACCATCATCGTGGCCCATCGGTTATCAACTATCACCCATGCCGATCGGATCGTTCATATCGATAATGGGGAAATTTCGGAAATGGGAACACACGAAGAACTTATGAAAAAGCAAGGGCATTACTACAACCTGTTTCAAGTACAACAATTGGATTCTTAAGAAGAATAGGAATAAAACAATATACAAAAGAAGACCATTCCGCTAACGGAATGGTCTTTCTTGTGCATGCACGTTATGAAATCCTTTTTTCATGCAGCGTTTTTTTTCTGTCAGTAAGGAATTGAGGCAGATGTTTTATCCCCTCAGGCAAGGCGATGCCTACGATGATCAAGCACATCCCGAACCATTGCAGTGACGTAACCTGTTCATTCAAGAAGATGACGGAAACGACCATCGCTGAAGGCAGTTCAGCAGCACAAAGAATCGTTCCAAGCCCGACACCCACTTTGGGCAAACTGATAGCAAAGAAAAGGAAAGGAACTAAAACACCCAATGTGCCGAGCAGCAGACCGTAGTACCATAGGTTCGTTTGGACAAGATTCGTCACAAGTGTGACGGGGTTAGTCGTGAATACAGCAGTCAGCATACCACCCGTTGCAATGAAAAACAGCCGTTTCATTGAAGATTCCCCAACTGCGAATTGAGAGTTGCAATACATATATAGCGCAAAAAGCAAGGCAGACAATAGACCGAACAATACGCCTTTTAGGCTTAAGCCGGATAGAGGCTGACCAAAGATAGCGCCTGCCAATAATGTTCCGATGAAGAGAACGAAAATGGCAATGAGTTTATTTTTATCCGGGCGTCTTTTATTTATGAAACTTTCAATAAGGACGCCTATCCAGGTAAATTGAAATAAAAAGACAACGGCAATCGAAGCGGGAAGCTCGGATACGGAAACGGCATATGCCTTTCCGACGAAAGTGGACATCATGCCCGTGATTAAAAGTAATCCGGCACTCTTCCATGAAACTTTATATTTAAACGAAAAAAGAAATAACACGGAGACAATCAGCCAACCGACGAGGTATTGACTGCCGACCAGTTCTCCGGATGAATGGCCATCCATGAATCCAAACTTCATCATGGTGGATAATGTGCCATATGAGATCGAACCGATTAAGACCATTATGGAATACTTCAAAAGTTGCATGTTTTTCACCCCTGTAAAAATAAAAATCGCCACCTGCCAAAAAGGCAAGTGACGAACGAAAAAAGGAAATCCTTTTAAAATTCCGTCTCTCAACAAAAGCTGAGTTTAAAAAAATGTTTGTGTTGCATTACCTTAGCTTAAAGTCTTTGTGAATATTTGTCAACCAGAAAAATAAGTTAAGCCTGCAGGTCGATCTTTAAGCTAAAGGTGGTGTAAGAGGTAGGAGATGTTCCTTTCACCCAAAGTAATTGAAAACCCCTAAAAAGGCGAATATGCCGAATGGGGTGAAGTGCTTCAATCGCCATATTGCCGGAAGTCTTCCAATGTACCACGGTATTCCTCGTCTTTCATTTTTCGAAGATTAGGCTTTTTTTCTGCAGTTGGCTCATCATTTGGCTTTTGATTGTGAAGCTTGGAAAGTGCCAAACGATAATCCTGATCTTTCATTTTCAATTCATCATTGTCTGTTGGGGAGATGATTTCGCTAACGGAATCATCAGCCGAAGAGAAAGCGGACTCTTCCAACGAGTTCTCTTCCTCGATTGCCGGCGGCTTACCTTCAGGCGATAAGGCTTTGATATTGTATGTGATCAAGCCCGTAACCGCTAATATGGCAACGATGATAATTAGAATTATGCCCATTGAATCAAGCCTCCTAGAGCTCGTTTATGAATGAACGGGTGACATGGGCAACCCGTTTTCCTAATGCTTCTCCAAGCTGCAAGTCATTTTTGGTAATGTTGTCATCCACACCGGGCGGACAGCTTATCCCTACTCCATAGTAGGAACCATATAAGGCGTTTTCCGGGACAGTGCCGGGCAAGCCGACAATGATCATGCCTTGATGAAGCATAGGGGTGATTAAGTTCAGCATGGTGGCCTCGAGTCCGCCATGTACGGTGGCCGTCGTACAGAACACAGCACCCACTTTATTGATCAGCGCACCTTCCGCCCATAGATACCCAAGTTTATCGATCCATGTTTTCAAACTCGAACTGATGGTGCCGAAATGACCGGGACAGCCCCAAATGATGGCATCCATTTCCTGGAGCTTATAAACATCCGCCTCGTTCACATGGTCAATGAGAACCTCAGCGCCAGGGACCGCGGCGGCCCCTTGAGCTATTGATTCGGCAAGTGCTTTCGTATGGTTGCCTTCACTGTCGTAAACAACATAGATCTTCATTTTTATTCCCCCATTAAATTAAACCGATTTTTTTACTGGTGAAGGAAGCAAAGGTACATCCAAATGTTCTTGTTTAGCTTTTTTCATTGCTTTGTCCTTCCGAACGTCACGCAAAAACAGTGAAAGAACGATACCGGCAATTGCGAAGCCTGTTGCCCAAAAGAATGCATCGTTGATTCCCATCACATTTGCTTGACCCTGGATTTGTGAAGAAATAAGCGACATGGCAGTTTCCTGTGCTTGTTCACTAGTTTGATTCATCGAACTCATGATGGATTGAACGATTGTTTGGAAATTCTGAACAAATCCGGGATCACTCGTACTCATTTCCGTTCCTAAAGCAGTTCCATGGAAAGAAGCACGGGTAGTATAAATGGTCGTCACGAAGCTCGTACCAATGGCTCCGGTCACTTGTTTAAGCGTGTTGCTCATTGCCGTACCATGTGTATTCAAATGCTTAGGAAGCTGGTTCATCCCAGCAGTCATGATCGGCATCATCAGTAAAGACATTCCAAGTGCGCGGATGGCATAGATGATGACCAAAGTCGAATAGGTTGTTTCCGTAGTCAATTTAGCGAATTCGAAGGTTGTGACGGCAGTAATCGCTAAACCAATTAGTGCTAATGGACGAGGTCCGATTTTGTCAAATAATGCTCCTGAAATGGGTGACATCACCATCATCACAAGGGCTCCGGGTAACATCAATAGGCCGGATTGAACTGGTGTGAAGCCTCTTAAAGTCTGCAAATATATAGGCAATAAGAATATCCCGGTAAACATGGCCACTGTGACGATGGCGGAAATGATATTCGATAATACGAACATGTCATACTTAAATACACGGAAGTCGAGCATAGGTGTTTCCGATTTTAGCTGTTGAACCACAAAAAGCGTCAAAAGGATCAGCCCGATGATGATCGTTCCAAGAACGATGGGATCCGTCCAGCCTTTGGAACCCGCTTCACTGACACCGTAAAGTAATGATGCAACTCCCAGTAAGGATAGAGACGCACCCAACAAATCCAATTTGATTTTCTTTGGTTCTGCTACATTACGCATACTAAAAAAGGCGAGTGTCATGACTATCATGCCTAATGGCACCATTGCGTAGAACATGACCCGCCAGCTATATTCCTGAATGACCCAACCAGATAAAGTCGGGCCGATTGCAGGGGCAAACATAATGGCAAGTCCAAAGATTCCCATTCCTTTCCCGCGCATTTCCGGAGGGAAGATGAAAAGAATGATCGTCATGACCAATGGCTGCAGGATCCCGCCGCCAGCCGCCTGAATCAGCCGGCCTGTAAGGATGACAGGGAAATTTGGTGCGATGCCGCAGATGAATGTCCCGACGGTGAATAAAAACATGGCAGCAAGGAATAAAATGCGCGTGCCAAACCGTTCTATTAAAAAAGCGGACAGTGGGATCAAGGCTCCATTCACGAGCATGAATCCAGTTGATAACCATTGAATCGTAGTCGCAGCTACATTGAATTCTGCCATCATCCTGGGCATGGCGACACTAAGCAGGGTTTGATTCAAAATGACCATGAACAAACCTAGCATTAAGATAATTAACATGGGGGCAAACTGCTTCATTCCCTTGTTTTCATTTACTGTGATGGTTTGAGAAGCCATTTAAAGAAAAGCCTCCTTTCTGTATAACTGTGTAGCCATTTTATTTAGTTGAAATCTTCACTTCTGCGTTCATTCCAGGCAGAACTTTATCGGATGGTGCTTTGATGGAAATTTTAACTGGTACTTTTTGGGTGACTTTCGTATAGTTTCCGCTGCTGTTTTGATTGCCCATCACTGAAAAGACAGACGTTGTAGCATAACCGATTTGTTCCAATGTACCTTCGAAGACAGTATCGGGATCTCCATCGATGATAATATCTACGGTTTCACCTTTTTCGATATCCTTCAATTTATTTTCTTCAATATTAGCCGTTATGGACAGATCATCCATATTGATGGTCTGAGCCAGCGTTTGACCCGCTTGAACAAGCTGCTCATCATGCACTTGTGTTTTAACGATTGTACCTTGAGCTGCGGTTTTTACCGCTTCTTTTCCGTCTAAGGTTGTTACATTGGCAACATTGTCATCCTTACTTACACTGTCTCCTTCATGTAAGTCCCAATCTGCTAGTTTACCTGCAGCGGGGGCAACGATGGTATATAGCTCTCCCGACACTTTCGCTTCATCCGTTTTAATGAAATTCGTGCTTTCATAATAGTAATAAGCCCCACCGGCTAGTACCGCTATGATAATAACCAAACCAATGACATTGATTAAAACTAAACGTCCTCTATTCACTTGTTTCGCCTCCAAAAAATATTGATGATGTATTCCTTTTTTCGATACTGTTCATTAGCTAGAAATGACACCCCTCCTATTCTAATGTTTATTTGTTAAATTAAATAAATATTAACTTTTATAAGTATTAATATTATTAAGTAAAGAGTTTACCAGTTTAATTATTTTTTGTCATGTAATTTATTCGGAATATTAGTGGGAAATAAATACAGTAAAAATAGTAAAAATTTGAATTTTTTTTAGTTTTAAGGATATATGGAAAGTAAAGTTGACATTGGAATGCCATTTAATTAAATTTAAGAGGTAGGATTGTCCTATATAAGGAGTGAGAAGGCTGGAATTTAAATGGGAAGTAACTAATAGTATAGAAATGCAGATTTTTCGGATTAGGAAGAAGCTTAGGGCCATCGTTGCAAAAAATCTTCAGCCTTATGGATTAACATCGCCTCAGTTTTTCATATTATTGATATTGAAAAAAGAGGGGTCGATCAAATCGACCCAGCTGGCTGACTTCTTAACCGTTAAGCCAAGTGCGATTACCGTATTTGTAGATAAGTTGGTCGAAATGGATTATGTAAAAAGGCAGCCCTCTGATAAGGATCGCAGGGTCATCAACCTTGAATTGAAAGAAGCAGGGGAAGCGATTTTGGGGAGAGTCCTTGCGGAGCATAACCAATTGATGGGCAAGAACTTCAATTCATTCTCAGAAGATGAGCTGCAGGATCTTTTGAAGAAATTGGATACGATTGAAAAGGCGGCAGATAAGAACCTTTTGGATGATTGAATGAGGGGCATGCTCTAAATAGAGACGAAAAAAGACGGTTCCCGGGAACCGTCTTTTTTAATCTTCTTCATAATGGACAGATATTTCGTTATCTTCCTTATGGAAGGACTGGAAGCTGACGATCAGCTTTTCAAGATGTTCCAATTGCTCGTCATATTCTATGACCGCAGAAATCAATGGTACAAGGCGGGCAGAGAGATGGCCCAGATTATCATGCATTTCGTCCACTTGATTCTGCTGTTCGAAAAAGTGGGCGAGCAGCTCTTTACGACTTAAACAATCCTGGTCCCAATCTTCAATCTCCTCGATGGACTTGATCTTTTCGATATGCAGTAATATCAACTGTTCATGCTTGCGGATCAAGGAATCAAGCTGCTGTAAGATACTCCGTTGGAAATCCTCAGGCATTTGATATACTTCATTTTCGAATTTATGGATTCTCTTCAAGGTTTCAAACGCTTTTTTGGTCGTTATGATCATTTGCCGATAAACGACAAGCTTTCTGGCTTTAGCTACACTGTTCTTCTTGAAATATTCCCGTTCCTCTTTGTACATGGAATAGATATGTTCCAGATCGAGTAACTCCGCCTTCAATCGGCTGATGTCTTTTTTTAATAAAGTGTGTTCTGTAGCATGTCTTGTGCTGATTCTAATCCATTTCAAGATGTCTTCGGTTACATCTGTAATGCGTGTATACAGCTTTGCTTCATATTTTGGAGGAATGAAAACCAGATTCACGATAAACGAAGAAACGATTCCAAGCAAAACGGATGAGAGACGAATAAAGGCAAAATTCAGGAATTCCCCGTCCTGGCTTTCCATGATGGCGATGACCGTCACGATGGAAAGGACGATCGTTTTATCCATTTTCAATTTTAAATTGATGGTTATGACAACCATTACGGCAAGACCGATCATAAAAATATCATTTCCGAACAACAAAACGAAGGAGACAGCAACCAATGCGCCAATGATATTTCCTTGAATTTGCTCCAACACCGTTTGATATGAACGGTAAATGGTCGGCTGTATTGCAAAAATTGCAGCAATCCCAGAAAGGACAGGAGCAGGAAGGTTAAGCAGTTCCGAGAGATAAAGCGCTAAAACGATTGCTATTCCTGTTTTGAGAATGCGGGCACCAAACTTCATATATGGGTTAATCCTTTCTTTGTATTGTAATGGATCGTGGCTCTATTTATATATAGGCTTCTGCTTAAAGTTGTATTCTAACTTATTTGTTAGTACTTTACACTAAAATAAGAAGATGTAAACAAAAAGTAATATACAGGATTTCCCTAAGAGTTACAATAGCTAAAATCAAGTTTAATATATAAAGAAACGATAGGCAATTTCTTGATTGCTTTCAAGTTTGTTTTTCCATCGTTTGAAGACATTCCAGAGGTATATGACTGGAAAAGGCTGATGCTCGCATTAAAGAGCATCAGCCTTTATTTATATATATTTTCGGCATCACTCCGTAGAAACAGCAGGGTCCGCCTGTTCTTTAACTGGAACGACCTGAAGGAAGTGCTCTTCAGGATTTTGAAGCAGTGCCTCTAAAGAGGCCGCTTCTTCGGTTTGGCCATGATCTTTCAAGAGGGCCGTGTATTTGCCCAGAAGTTCGGCCACATCCTGCAAGCCCCTTGCGGATAGGGGCTCAATGGAAATCTTTGCCCCTTTCGCAACCCGCTTCTTAATGACCTCTTTCGTTAATCCAGATTCAGGCTGTTGCCGTAAATAAACGACACCGCCTGTCATCCCTGCGCAAATCCATGGACCGGGATCTCCCAGAACCAAACCTCTTCCATTTGTCATGTATTCAAAAGCGAATCCCTTTATATTGGAAGTTACCGCAATATTACCGGTTTCCTTTTTAGGAAGCGGTTGTTTCAATAATCCTCCAATGATCATATCCGCTCCGGAAAGCCGGATTCCCGCCCTGGCATCGGCATCACCTTGGGCAATGAGAAGACCATGCTGTGCACCGTAACCAAATCCCTTGCCTACAGAGCCATTGTAGAACTTTCCATCTTTTCCTGGAGATTTAAAGATGGCAATATTTCCGCCAATCGATGTTTTGCCGATACCATCCTGGGCACCGCCATTCACGCTGATTGAAATTCCCTCCGTATTGTATGCCCCGAGTCCATTACCCGGGATGGAACCATCCTGGTAGGATAGGTGAACGGGGGGAAGTTTTTTGTATGATCCGTCCAATCTGCCCCTAACGCGGTGACAGGACACCCTGCTGCCGAGTACACGCTGCTCGGAAGTGATAGAGCTATAGCTGCGGGATTGCTGCAGATCATCTACATGCGAATCAAGATATTCAGCGCCAACGGCTACCTGCATGGAGCCTTCATTCAAATATGCCGCCGTTTCCTTATGTGAGAACGGTGTTATATCCAAGTTTTTCAATAAATAGGTTAAATCCAATGATTGTTGACCTTTAACTTGCTGCAGTAAATCAGAACGTCCGACGATATCCTGAAGATTCTTCACCCCAAGTGATCCGGTCAAAGATTTGAGTTCTTTTGCAAATGCACTGAACATATTCGTTAATCCCTGAACGGCTAAATCAAATTTTCGTGGAACAAAACGGCGCAGCCCGTGTTCTTTCGCCTGTGCTTCCGATTCAATTTGTGTGGCGATGCCCACATGGCAAGTATCAAGGTGACATCCGCGGCACGTTGTACAGCCGACGGCAATCATCGAAAGGGTTCCAAAACCTACACGGTTTGCACCAAGCAGCATTAGCTTCAATACATCCATCGAGCTTTTTAACCCACCATCAGCCCAAATTTCGACATTCTGTCTGATACCTGACTCAAGCAGCGCATTATGGGCGGCTTTCACGCCTATCTCAACTGGCAGACCGACATGTGCGAGTGCATGGATCCTGGCAGCACCCGTTCCGCCATCAAAACCGGAAAGCGTTATGATATCGGCCCCCGCTTTTGCGACGCCGACAGCAATCGTACCAATGTTTGGAACGACCGGTACTTTGACGGCAACTTTTGCCTTGTCGTTTGCCGTTTTTAGCTCATGGATCATTTGGGCCAAATCTTCAATTGAGTATATATCATGATTATTGGAAGGGGAGATCAAATCGGAACCGATTGTTGCATTTCGGGCTTCTGCGATTTTCGCTGTGACCTTGGAACCTGGAAGGTGACCGCCTTCACCAGGTTTTGCCCCTTGACCAATTTTAATTTCCAATAGATTTGAAGAGTTCAATAGTTCTGCATTGACACCGAAACGCCCGGAAGCTATTTGCTGTCCGCGGGATTTCGGGTACTTGCCAAGCATATCCTTTATTTCCCCGCCTTCACCATTCATGCTGATCATGCCTAACCTCTCGGCAGCTTCTGCATAGGCACGGAAAGCAATCTCATTTTGTGATCCAAAAGACATGGAGGCTATGACGAACGGCAATTCCTGTTCGCCGACAGAAAGACTGACTTCTTCAGAAGGGATGGTAGCATCTGAAGTTTTTAATGATGTCAAGTGGCGGATCGTCGTAGGATTGGATTCTTCCTGTTCGGTGATCTTTTCGCGATAAGCATCATAGTCCCCGGTTGAAGCAACTTCCCCGATAGACTTCCAAATCCTTGGGAACAAATGGAAGGTTTTGCCCATCCGTTCTTTTTCATTGCCGTAATCTTCTGCACGCTGGATGGCATCGGCCTTGATTTTATCAAAATTATAGTCCAGATCATTGGATCCGAAGAAGTTAGCCACATTTAAATATTTCGCGATTTCCTCATGTAAACCGATGCTTGAGAAAAGTCTTCCATAGCCGCGCAGCTCATGAATGCCAATGGTGGAGATGACTTTCTCAAGACCTTTCGTCAAGGAGTTATATAGATTGGTAACCCCCTTGAGGTCATCCGAAGATAAGGAAAGGAACATATAATAGGGGCTGATTAAGTTGGCCCCAAGACCATAAGAAACGATGATATCATGCAGTGACCTTAGCGATGCTGAACGTAAAAGGATGGAACAATCACGGCGCTTCCCTGTGCGGACCAACGCTTGATCGACGGCTGAAGTGACAAGGTGGGGATCAAGCCAAAGGTTTCCGTTTTGATGGGCAAGGGCATCATCCAAAACGAGCAGCGTTTTTCCTTCATCCACTGCATTGACACTTTCATCCGTAATCCTGGTCAAGGCATCCGTGATGTTTTCATCCTCTTTGAACGTGCTTGAAATGAAGTGCACGAGTTTTTGATCTTGGTTATATTTAATGAACTGATCATAGCTTGGCTGCGATACGATAGATGAACACTCATAACCCGTTGACCCTTCAATCAATAAGGGAGTCAGCAGCTCCGTAACCTTTCCTGCCTTATTCGCTTCGAAAAGGGAAGGACGTTTTCCGATGATCGTTCTTGTTGAGAAGTGCTCGGTTTCCCGGTCCCGGTCGATCGCAGGGTTGGTTACAACGGCCACACTTTCCTTAATGAAATCAGCAATGTTGGTCCGTTGGGGATTAAGTGCTGCGAGTGGCGCATCATGACCAAGTGAACGAATGGGCTCAGCGCCTTTTTCGGCCATCTGTTCCACTA
This sequence comes from Peribacillus sp. NPDC096447, assembly GCF_044762725.1. Taxonomy (NCBI): domain Bacteria; kingdom Bacillati; phylum Bacillota; class Bacilli; order Caryophanales; family Bacillaceae; genus Peribacillus; species Peribacillus sp. NPDC096447. The sequence continues at coordinate 12,351 of NZ_JBIWEV010000007.1, read as the reverse complement.
ATTGGACATGCTCCCTCTCCCACCCAAAGGCTTTATACTGACCATTATGAATGGCTTGCGTATTTGTCATGGAGACAACCTTTTCAAACACTTGGGGCTGTAAGCGGACTCTGTCATTGGAAAGGACGAAGCGATCATTGAAGAGTTCAAATACTTTATCCTGGTAATCCTTGTATGTGTACAATTCAATACGGTCGCCGTTCCATTTCAAACCGATTTTTTCCCCTGGCCCCATCGGTTTCGGATCTCCGGTATATTCACTGGAAGGGATGATTCCTGGTTCGGAAGTGAACATATAAGATGATTCCGTTTCAATATTCCATAGCGGGCGCAAGCCTAAAGAGTCGACTGAGAACACGGCTTCATCGCCGAAACGGGAGATGATGCCTGCCGGACCTTGTGCAAAATGACCCCATGCTTCCCTTAAATACGTATATAAGTCTTGTAAGTGCTCGGGATATTCCTTGATTTCATTGATGATTGGCGGGAACATAAGATCGACAGCTTCAAATAAAGAGTAGCCATGACGGCAGATGAAAGTTTCGATCGTCTTGTTTAAATCCTGTGAGTCGCTTCCGTCTTTAGCGATGGGAACTCCGATCATTTTCGCTTCATCACGCAATTTGGCGATGGTATTGATTTCGCCATTATGACCAAGTACACTGAAAGGCTGGACCCGGAAGAAGCTTGATAGAGTATTAGTTGAAAAACGATTATGCCCCAGTGTCATGGTGGAGGCAGCCAAAGGGTCGGCAAGATCAAGATAATAGGCAGGGAGCGTATCTCCAGCACCCATCACTTTGTATACCGCATGATGCTGGCTTAAAGATGCAACATGGATGAAATCACTTTTTTCGATGTCGGAAGTCAGCTCAAAAAGAACATTTGAAAGCTCCTGGTTGTTATTGATGGTGGAGGAACAGGCAAATTGCCAGAACACTGGGTCTTCTTGAATGGCAATCGGTCCCAATGCCTCGGAACGGTAGGCTTTATCCGTTTCGAATATCAATGAGAGACCATGTTGGAGCAGTTTCTCCTTGACTTCGATTTTTAAGTCGTTAGCTTCTGTTTTTTTGCTTAAAAATAAATGGCCGACTATGAAGGAATCTTGATCGACGATGCTTGAATCGACATTTACCGCTTCAAGCTTCTTTTTCCAAAGAGCCCGGGGAATATCGATATGGATGCCGGCGCCATCGCCCTCACCATTGATGAAGCCGCAGCGATGGTTCATTTTAACCAGGGCGTCGATACAGGCAAAGATGTTTTCGTTAGTAGGGATCTTCTTTTTTTCGATGCAGGACACGATACCGCAGGCATCATGTTCTTCCTTGTGAAATTCTTTGAATGTAGCAGGTGTCCATTGTTGGGTCATATATGTGGCTTGAATAAGGTTACCCTTATTCTCTGCCTTTCACCTCCTGTAGCATGTGTTTAATGGGGGAAATATTAGTAAACCCGAACAATAGTCCAAGTTTTGATAGATTGAAAGAAAGTGTATAAATGTATATAAATGTATCCATATCATATCATTTAAATATTCAGAAATCAATTTTTTATACAATGGACTGGATGCTGTAATTGGTGGGATTTTTGTAAGGAGTGGCTTCAAATGCCAATATTAAAGATTTATTACAGGGAAATAAGAAACCCTCAAGATTGATGTACATCCTGAGGGTGTATAAAAAAATGCATAATTATGCTGATTCGATTTATTATATTAGGTTTTTGAATGCATGTTCAACCGCTTTTAGAGTATAAGCGATATCATCATCCGTGTGAGCAATCGTCAAGAACCAGGCTTCATATTTGGACGGTGCCAAATTGATTCCCTGGTTGAGCATGAGCTTGAAGAACTTAGCGAACATTTCGCCATCCGTATTTTCCGCCTGCTCATAGTTTTCAATTTTTTCTGTAGTGAAATAGATCGTCAACGCCCCTTTAAGGCGGTTGATGGTGATCGGTACATTATATTGGCGGGCTGCTTTCAGGATACCTTCTTCAAGGATTTTCCCCAGCCGGTCCAGCTCTTCATACAGCCCCTCTTCTTTAAGTACTTCTAAGCAAGCTATCCCGGAAAGCATGGAAGCCGGATTTCCTGCCATCGTACCCGCTTGATAGGCTGGTCCCAGCGGTGCGACAGAATCCATGATCTCTTTTTTACCGCCATAGGCACCAATAGGAAGCCCGCCCCCGATGATTTTTCCAAGCGCGGTCAAATCGGGTTGAATTCCCAAAAAGTCCTGTGCCCCTCCGTACATGAAGCGGAACGCTGTGATGACCTCGTCGAAAATGACTAGTGATCCGGCTTCATGAGATAATGAAATGACTTCTTCCAAAAAGCCGGGGCTTGGTTCCACGATTCCGAAGTTGCCGACGATCGGTTCAACCAGCACGCCAGCAATTTCATTGCCCCATTTATCCAGTGCTTCTTTAAATGGCTCAATATCATTGAAAGGTACCGTGATGACTTCTTGTGCGATGCTTTTGGGAACGCCGGCAGAGTCCGGTGTACCTAAAGTGGATGGGCCGGAACCTGCAGCGACGAGAACAAGGTCGGAGTGTCCATGATAACAGCCTGCAAACTTGATGATCTTATCGCGTCCTGTGTAAGCGCGGGCAACGCGGATGGTGGACATGACGGACTCGGTTCCTGAATTGGTGAAGCGGACTTTATCCATGGATGGGATGGCTTCTTTCAACATTTTGGCAAATTTGACTTCATGTTTGGTCGGTGTGCCGTATAAAACGCCCGTTTCTGCTGCTTTAACGATCGCCTCCGTAATATGTGGATGCGCATGACCTGTGATGATCGGGCCATATGCTGCTAAGTAATCGATATATTTATTGCCATCAACATCCCAGAAATAAGCACCTTTGGCATGATCCATCGCAACAGGTGAACCGCCGCCTACAGCTTTGTAGGAACGGGATGGGCTGTTAACCCCGCCAACGATATGTTCCAATGCCTCTTTATGTAAAAGCTCCGAATTACTAAAATCCAATCTTAAAACCTCCTAAAAATATAAACATATTTCCCCTTAATCATAGCACTTTTCCGTCCGTAAATCTGGGGTCGAAGGCTGGGAAATGTGATTCATTCACTGATGCAAGAGCTGCAGCCTATAAGCATCAGGGTTCCGGGCCTTCATTTTGTTTGCGAAATAGGGTCGGATTTCAAAACTCCTGTTATGAAAGTAAGAATGGCCAAGATGGTGTCAGGGTTTTCGATGTCGAAGGATTGGCGGTTCATTTCGCCCTGGGCTTGGTAATAGATTAGCTGGCCGGTTCCTTTCTCTTCATTAATGCGAAGGTGGAAACTGATGGGTGTGCTTTCGATCGACCCGCTGGAATCCCTTTGGATGACCTGGCATAATAATTCACCGTACTCATCTTCATAAAGGAAGTCATATCGAAGGTCGAAAACGACCTTTTCAATTTGGGATAGTAATAATTTTTTGATATTCATAGCATACTCGTCTCCTTTATATATTTTTCTGGTACAACGGCCATTTTCTCCCTGAAAATGGTATATGGCATCCAAGCATTTTTATTGTCTTAAAAGGAGGGTTTGGATAAACTAATTCATTAGGACAAGAGATTACGGAGGATGTAACAGGATGAGTGATGCAATTCAAGTGAAACAGCTTCGGAAGGAATTTAAGTCGGCATCAAGCCGTTCAGGGCTAAAGGGTGCCTTCCGGGATTTACTTACCAGAAATTATAAGGTCGTCCCTGCCGTCAATGATATCAATTTTACTGTAAAAAAGGGTGAGATGGTAGCTTATATCGGGGAAAATGGTGCAGGGAAATCGACCACGATCAAAATGCTGACAGGTATTTTGGAACCGACAGCAGGTGAAATCACGGTCAATGGCATGAATCCGCATAAAGAAAGGGAAAAGTTCACTCAAACAATCGGAGTCGTATTCGGTCAGCGCTCACAGCTTTGGTGGGATATTGCGGTTCAAGAATCGTTTAGGCTGTTAAAAAAGGTCTATAAGGTTACGGATGAACAATATAACGATCATATGGAACATGTCATCAAGACGCTTGATATCGGTCCTTTGCTGGACAAACCAGTGCGTAAACTCTCGCTTGGTCAGCGAATGCGCTGCGAGCTTGCCGCAGCCTTGATCCACAATCCGCCTTTGCTGTTCCTGGATGAGCCGACAATTGGACTTGATGTGCTCGTGAAAATGAAGATTCGTGAGTTCCTGAAAGAAATCAATGAGAAATATAATACGACAATCCTTTTGACTACACATGATTTAGGAGACATTGAAGCATTATGTGAGCGTGTAATCATGCTTGATGAAGGACAAATCATCTATGATGGGGAATTGCAGAGTTTGAAGGATAACTGGGCTGAGGAAAAACAGATCCATTTTCAATTCATCGAGCCGATTGCATTGAAGGAATTACAATCATTAGCGCTCCCATTTACCGCTAACTGGGTTTATGATGAGAAAAATCAAACTTACATTGCCTTGTTGAAAGAAGAAAGTGATCATATTTCACAGCTTGTTTCAGCTGTCGTATCACATTTTAAAATAAAAGACATCAAAATCCATGAAACGTCCATTGAAGAGATCGTTCGCAATATTTACGAAGAAGGCACTGTCTGACTCTCTTATCATTAAGAAACAACGTGTCTATCAAGAAGGGGGAGGGCCATGGGGAAGTATCTTGCCATGATCCGCATGCGTTTTTTAATGATGCTTGCGTATCGAACGGATTATTATACGGGCATTTTAATTTATAGCATTAATATCGGTGCTTATTATTTCTTATGGAATGCGATATATGGAGAAAAAAGCTCCATCGAAGGACTTTCAAGCATGCAGATGACAACCTATGTCGCGGTTGCATGGATGGCGCGCGCTTTTTATTTCAATAATATTGACCGCGAAATCGCCACTGAGATTAAAGACGGCAAGGTTGCCATTGAAATGATAAGGCCTTATAACTATTTAGGCATGAAAACGATGCAAGGACTTGGGGAAGGGATATTCCGTTTCTTCTTCTTCTCGATTCCGGGGATGCTGCTGGTAGCTTTCATTTTCCCTATCGAATTGCCGCACGAGCCGGCTACGTGGGGGATGTTCGGTATTTCCTTGCTGTTCAGCTTCATCATCAATACACAAATCAACTTATTGACGGGAATCACTACCTTTTTCTTATATAATAATGCCGGATTAATCCGCGCTAAAAGGGTTATCATTGATTTATTTTCCGGTCTGCTGCTGCCCATCAGTTTCTATCCTATTTGGGCGCAGGAAGTGATGGAATATTTACCCTTTCAAGGGATCAGCTATGTACCAAGCATGATTTTTACGAACGGGTACAGTTCAGGCGAAATTGGCATGGCGCTTTTACAGCAGTTAATTTGGTGCATCATTCTCATAATACCGATTCAGCTTTTATGGATAGTCGCAAAAAAACAGCTGATTATTCAAGGAGGTTGACGGGATGTTTTATGTATCGATGTTTTTTCAATATGTGAGTCAATATATGAAAACAAGACTGCAATATAGAGCCGATTTCTTCATGGAAATCCTATCTGACCTGCTGAATCAGGTCGTGAATCTGGTATTTATCTTAGTCGTTTTTGGACATACCCAATTTTTAAGCGGCTGGAGCCGTGAAGAAATCATATTCATTTATGGATTTTTCCTTATCCCATTCGCCCTTTTTTCAGCTTTTTTCAACATCTGGGATTTTAATGACCGCTATATCGTCAAAGGTGAAATGGACCGGATATTAACCAGACCGATACATAGCCTGTTTCAAGTCATTTTAGAAAGAATCGAGCTTGAAGCGTTATTTGGTGTTGTGACCGGATTGATCATTATATTCTATTCGGGGATTTCATTGGATCTGCAGCTTGCGTGGTATGACCCGATTCTTTTCATCATTTTTGCAATAGGCGGGGCCCTTGCTTATGCAGCCATATTCGTTGCGATAGCAAGCATTGGTTTCTGGTCGGATGCGAAAACATCCATCATGCCTATGATGTACAATATCGGGAACTATGGGCGCTATCCTGTTGATATTTATAATAAGGTCATTCGTTTTGTCCTTACATGGGTGCTGCCATTCGCGTTTGTTGGTGTCTATCCGGCATCTTATTTCCTTAGAAAAGAAGAGTGGTATGCATATGCATTTGCCACACCTGTAATTGGGGTAGCCTTTTTCATGATATCCGTATTCATATGGAATCAGGGAGTGAAGAGGTACCGCGGGGCAGGGAACTGAAAGAAACCCCTTCAACAGTATTCATGTTGAAGGGGTTTTTGTTTAGTTGCGTTTATCCTTTCTTTCAATATATCTTGCTTGTGCGTATAGCTGCTTTTCCTCTTTGGTTTCCGGAATGACCTACATTAGTCGGCTTACCGTCTTCATCGATGGCCAGCATCGTTAAAGAAGCACGGGCCGTAAGTTGTTTCTCACCTGTTAATAGGTTCTCGCGCTCCACTTTCACGAATACTCCATTGATGTGCGATGGGCACAGGTGACATAAGCTTCAAGGTTGATCGCATTCCCCCGTCTTGATGGGGGCCAAAAAATCAAAAGAGTTGCTTGAAGCGGTCACAACGGGTTTTCGACAATGGCGCATAGCTCAAATGCAGGCTATTTTATCAACATAGGCCATTACTTTCCCGCCAAAGATGGTATTGTGATGATTTGTATCCGGTTATTAGGTGTGTAGGTGATAAGGATGAGGTCTGTTCCTAAAATAGAATATATTGTTTGGACAGGGAGTATGTATAGAGGAAGTGGCGTTTTGAAATGGGGCGTGGGGGATGACTTTCTACATCTTGATTGCAGGAATCATTTTTTGCATGGTGATGAGCATTCGTACGTTATTTCTTGTTGAGTCGGGAGGAAAGAAGTTTTCTCTGGAGGATATGCTGTGGCTTGGGAATTTATATGCGACGATATTAGTTGGGTTTGCACTGATTTATTTATTATACGAACTTCAGAATCATTCGGTGATTCTTGATATGGGCAATCGATTGGATGGCACTTTCTATGAACAGTTGAAGACTTCTTTTTATTTTAGTGCGATGACGATGTTTTCTGTAGGGTATGGAGATATAGCCCCGATTGGCATGGGCAGGATGATAGCTACGATTCAGGCTTTCATCGGTTATACACTGCCGGCAGCGTTCGTGATCCGGACGGTGATTGATCTGGAGCATAAAGATAGGAAGGATAAATGAAAGTTGTGTTTCTTTCGATTATTGGGTACTCTTACCATAATGAAAGAAATGGAGGGTTCAATATGACTGTTAAAATTGGAGAAAAAGCACCTGATTTCAAGCTCCCTGCAAACAATGGTGAAATGGTGTCCCTATCAGATTTTAAGGGAAAATATATTGTTTTATATTTTTATCCAAAAGACATGACGCCAGGTTGCACGACGGAGGCCTGTGATTTTCGGGACCATAATGAGCAATTTGAGGAATTGAACGCGGTCATCATTGGAATAAGCCCAGACCCAGCTGCACGTCATGAAAAATTCATCGAAAAACATGGATTGCCTTTTCTGCTGCTGGCTGATGAAAATCATGAAGCGGCTGAAATCTTTGATGTGTGGCAATTGAAAAAGAACTTCGGCAAGGAGTATATGGGCATTGAACGTTCAACTTTCCTGATTGATAAGGCTGGTAAGGTAGTCAAAGAATGGCGTAAAGTAAAAGTCAAAGGCCACGTCGAAGAAGCTCTTCAAACTCTTCGCGACCTCGAAAAATAAGGGACAGGCAGATGAAGGATGAGCGAATAACGAAGCTTGCAGCCAGGCTGATTCATCATTCGATACAATTACAGCCAAAAGAGAGAATCCTCATACGGGGGCATATCAACACGAAACCATTATTGAAAGAGCTGATTGATGAAATTTACAGAGTGGGTGCTTACCCATATGTAGAACTCGAAGACGATGAAATAAGCCGCCACCTGTTACAAGGGAATGTAAAGGAACAACTTGACACCTCTTCGCAATGGGCCTTGAAGAAATATAAGGATATCGATGCGGTCATCATCATCACCGGGGAAGAAAACGATGTGGAAATGAACGATGTTCCCATCGAGAGGCACCGTCTTCAAGGGGAGGCTATGAATTCGCCCACTCTTTTCTATGTAAACAACCGACGTTGGGTCTTGCTTAATTATCCCACCAACGCATCAGCGCAAAAAGCCGGCATGACCTTCGACAGGTACGAAGATTTTCTTTTGAATGTATGCAACATGGATTACGGGAAAATGGAGACGGCCTTGAAACCGTTAAAACAATTGATGGAACGAACTGATAAAGTCAGGATCGTTTCGCCAGGAACAGATTTGACCTTTTCCATCAAAGGTATGCCGGCCGTCATATGTGCCGGAAAAAAGAATTTACCGGATGGGGAAGTGTTTACGGCACCCATAAAAGATAGTCTCAATGGAAGGATATCCTTCAACACACCAACAACCTATGAAGGATTCACCTTTAGTGACATAGAATTAAACTTGGAAAAGGGAAAAATCATTAAAGCTACTTCCAATCGTGACTCTGAAATGAACCAAATTCTTAATATTGATGAAGGGTCCCGGTTTATCGGGGAGTTCGCAATTGGGATCAATCCATACATATTGGAACCTATGGACGATATCTTGTTCGATGAGAAAATAAGCGGGAGTCTGCACTTGGCTCTTGGACTTTCCTATGAAGAAGCGGATAATGGAAACCGATCATCGATTCATTGGGATATGGTTTTGATTCAGCGGCCCGAATATGGGGGTGGTGACATCTTCTTTGACGACGTCCTGATCAGAAGGGATGGCGTTTTCATTTTGCCGGAATTAGATGCATTAAACCCAAATTCCTTAAAATATAGCCTTTTTTAATAAGGCTAAGGCTTTTGTCCAACTCAAAAAGGGGACACCTGAATATGCTTTATTAAGGGAATACCTCCTCAGAGAAAGTTGCGCGGGACACATAGAGCCCGTGTTTTTTTTATGTTAATTAAAAGGGAGAGATAAACATGTTAATACTTTCAACTGTCATTCCGAATGAAGGCATCCAAAAGAAGATGACGGCAGCTTTTCCTGACTTGAGCTTCATTTATCAAAAAGGATGGACGGATGGGCCGCTTCGTGAAGCGGAAATCTTAATTACATATGGTGAAGACTTAACTGAAGAAATCATTGGGAAAGCTGAAAACTTGAAATGGATCATGGTCATGAGTGCAGGGATGGAATTAATGCCATTTAAAGCCATAGAGAAACGGGGCATTCTGGTGACGAATGCTAGAGGCATTCATAAAATCCCGATGGCAGAGTATACGATAGGGATGCTTTTGCAATACGAAAAGAAATTGAAACTGCTTATGAAGAATGAAAAGGAAGAATTGTGGGATAGAAAGATTGAAGTAGGGGAATTGAATGGCAAGACGATGCTTGTTATTGGTGCGGGTGCAATTGGAGGGGAAGTGGCTCGTCTGGGGAAAGCCTTTGGGATGACGACGATAGGAGTGAACCGGAGCGGTAAACCAGTGGAATCCATCGATCACCTTTATGCCCTGGATAATTTATTGGAAGCCATACCGGGAGCCGATTATATCGTATCCGTCCTGCCAAGTACGGATGAAACGAAGGGCCTTCTGCAAAAAGAACACTTTGAAGCAATGAAAGAAACTGCAGTATTCGTGAATATTGGCCGCGGAGACCTGATTAACGATGAAATGTTGATCGAAGCGCTGGATGCCGGGGAATTATCTCATGCCATCTTGGATGTATTTGATCCGGAACCTATAGGGAAAGGGCATCCGTTTTGGAGGATGGAGAATGTTACAGTCACTCCGCATCTTTCAAGTAAAAGCGGAGAATATTTACCAAGAACCTTTGCCATATTCGAAAAAAATATGCGTGAATACCTGAAAGCTGGAAAAGACTTCACCAACGTAATCGACTTATCCAGGGGATACTAAACTCAATGCAAAAATGGGAAAGATTCAATGTGTTCATGAATAAACTAAAAAAGAATGGTTAAGCCATTGAATTATTGACAAATTCAACGCATAAAAGGTACACTATTTATAAACATTATAATTTAAGAATGCATACTTAATGAGAAAAAGAGGTGGATGACGGTGTCTGAAGTTCAGTTAAAAGAAGCGTTGGATTCCTTAAAAGATACCGGTGTAAGAATAACTCCTCAACGCCATGCGATACTTGAGTATTTGATAAGCTCCATGTCCCACCCTACCGCTGATGATATATATAAAGCGCTGGAAGGCAAGTTTCCGAATATGAGTGTGGCAACGGTTTATAACAACCTGCGTGTGTTCCGTGAGGTAGGTTTGGTAAAAGAACTTACGTATGGTGATTCTTCGGCAAGGTTTGATTTTGTAACGACGAATCATTATCATGTAATTTGCCAAACTTGCGGGAAAATTGTGGATTTCGATTATCCTGCATTGGATGAAGTCGAGCACTTCGCAGCACAAGTCACCGGTTTCAATGTTAGTCACCATCGGATGGAAATCTACGGCGACTGTACGGATTGTGCGAAAAAAGAATCGCATTAAAAAAAGTTCCTCCACTTGGTTGGAACTTTTTTTCATGTTATGAAGAAATGATACAATTGTTAAAGACTTCTTTAAAGGGTATTCAGCTAGCCGAATTCCTTTAGTCATGCAGGCTTTTCCGGTTATATTTTTCGTTGAATTCTTCGCCTTCCAACTTTTTGTCAAGTGTCAATGGTTCTTCACAATGCATGCAAATATCTACACGCCCTAGTATTTTTGTAGGTTTGCCGCAGTTAGGACAGACAACCTGGATCGATTTTGTGGAAAGCATTCCAATCCAAAAATAAACCCCTGTACTTGCGATTATGAATAAAAGGCCCAGCCCCATGAAAATCGTCATGACAACAGGATGCGTTTTGAAGAAAAGCCCCAGGTACATTACGATGAAGCCGATGAAAATCAAACTCAAAGCAAAAGTGCGTATTTTATTGATTTTGCTAGAATATTTAGCCATGGATTGTCCCTCCTAACATATAACTTTAACTATAACATAAACAATGGATGGAACAAAAAAGAAATAAAGGATACATATTACTTTTGAATTGAGATGGTTTGGGGTAAGGGACATAAGCAGGAATTTGAAGAGTTTTGTCGAAAATCTAAAAAAAAAAAGGTTTTGGAGGAATTTATGATGGAAGATATCCTTCGCCCGATTTATCAAGAGCGAGCAAGTTTAAAATCTACACTTGGAATCTTGTTAATAGAAAAAAGGGATGATAATAGCCCGATTACCGATACATTTGACTACATCCTTTTTGTGATTGCAGACGAAGCCGAAGAGGCCGTGTTTTTAAAACATTACACTTACCGGGATAAAAAGGCAGCCTTACATATCGTAAAGGAAGACCAATTAAAAGAATGGCTTCTATTAGGTACGAACCGCAAAGTGGTTGACTGGATATATAACGGGAAGGTTCTTTTTGACCGGAATGAATATTTGGACCGTTTGAAAACAGAAATCCGGGAGTTCCCCTTCTATGGAAGGAAGTTAAAGATGGGGATGGAGTTTGCGAAGTTAATTCGCAGGTACATGGATGGGAAAAGCTTCTTTGAAAAAGGCCATTATCTGGAGGCATACAACCATATCGTTCATTCCCTGCATCACTTGGCCCGTTTGGAAATAATAGAACAAGGTTTTTATCCGGAGGTTACGGTCTGGAACCAAGTGAAGCATATGGAACCTGAGATCTATAAGTTGTATAAAGAATTGATCAGCAGTGAGGAAACTCTCGAAAAAAGATTGGAGCTTCTATTCCTTGCGAGCGAATTTCTTATTTATTCGAGGACGAATGCAGGTTCACAGCATTTGGTCGAAATAATGGGGACGAAAGAAGATCCGTGGACGATTGCGGAGCTTATGGAGCATCCGGAAGTTAAGTTTTATTCAGTCGACCTGGGTGTTTTATTGGAATATTTGATAGAGAAGAAGGTAATCGACGTCATCAAAGCGGAGACAAAAGGTCACGAGGTATATCACCGGTTTTATCGGGTATCAAAAAACTTTTAAAAAAATGCATTTTTATTGTTGACCAATAGTAATATAGGTGTTATATTAATACATGTCGCTGCGGGACATCAGCTTTCGCAGCTTCATCAAAATAAAAAAACTTAAAAAAACATGTTGACAACAACGTTGAAGACATGATAAGATGTAAAAGTCGCTTACGAAGTAAACGACAACGAAATTGCTCTTTGAAAACTGAACAAAACAAAGCGCCAACGTTAAATTTTAAGTGAGCACACACTATCAAAAAAGCAAATGAGCAAGTCAAACATT
>NZ_JBIWEV010000006.1:0-388253 GCF_044762725.1 Peribacillus sp. NPDC096447 | reverse complement strand
ATTTGGCATGCACAAATTTAGTATAGCATGAAATATTTTAAGTTTTCATTGAAAAATGTTGACTAACTATTAGCTGGTTTAGTTCTATAAGAAAAGGAGGCTTCCACATCTCCTAATAATGAAGTAAATTGCTCTTTAGTGAAATAAGGAATTAAAGGTTACAAAAATAGATAAAAATATTACCTCCCAATACACACCTAAAGGGTATGTTGATCGAGTTTTGACATGGCAGACTGATACTTGGTCTCACGTTCTATAGAAAGTGAATGGATTGATGTTAAGCAAAGACCAATGCCTTCCTTATATAAGATTGATGTTCAAACAAAGACTCCAAAGAAAATAACTTCACCTACATCAAATGAAGGAGATTTTCGTCCACAATACATAAATAATAAGAATAAATTGATCTGGATAAGAACCAATAGAGAAAAAGCAAATGTTTGGATTGCGAATCCAAATGGTTTAAACCAGAAAATCTGGATTGAAAACATTAATCCTGGAACTTGGTATTATGAACATTTTAGTTGGGATGAGTTTTTTAGTTTATATCAACCGTAATTAATAAATAAAGCAAGATGAAATTTGTATTATTCTTGAACTGTAACAGATTGCATATTCCACAAAACTAGCTAATAGAAGCTCATTTGTTATTCAATTAAAGGGCGCTTTAATTGAATAACAAATGAACACATATTATACATGACTAATATGTGTTGTCCTTTATTTTTCAGGTTTTTTAAAATTTAGGTCTTGATAAGGTTATCATTTATCAATATACCGATGCATTAATAACCGGATTAAGAATAGACAAAATTGGTTTGCTTCTAGGAATTGAAGAAAATAACCGGATAAAGCTAGCCAGCATATTGGAGTTTGTCACTCCTGCAGCCAGGAAACAATTCTATAGCTAGTATCAGGATTTAGTTGTTGGTGAAATTCATTTATAGATCCGAAGATTAGGTGCAAGGGAAGGCTCAGAAATTATACAACAGAGGGGCTATTGCGTATTCCGTTCATATTGTTGGATTGAAAATGAGATTTTTCAAATATTATATTAGGTGATTTTATAAAAAAGTAACCGTTCGTAAAAGTGTACTTTTAGGAACGGTAAATCTGTTCTTCTGATATCTGATTTGAAGCAGCGGGAACTTTTCGTGTCTTATAATTTATCATATCTGAAGAGTAAACCATGATACTTACCATTCCTCCTTGCGTTGCAGCTCGGATTAGGATAGGTTGATTGTACTTGTTTTTAAAACTAAAATCAGGACCATACCAGCTTACTGTAGCATCGCGGCCAGATGGAACATACGGAACGCTCCTAGTATGGGAATAGCGTTGAATAGTTTTCAACCCTGCATTGTCGATAGCATTAAACAGGGTGGATGACACCTGACATATCCCTCCACCAATCCCTTCAGAAAACTCTCCTTTAACGATAACTCGAGCGAGCATATATCCTTTATTTACTGATCTCTTGCCGACGGCTTGATTAAAAGAAAACACCTCTCCTGGAAACACGACATAATTATTAATGGCTTCTGTAGCAAGTGAGATATTATTTGTACGATTTTTGTTGTTCACATTAAAATAGGTTCTATATTCACCTATCTTTTTTTCACGAATCTCTGCAAGTAATTCGCTGTCAACTTTTGGATGAATAGCAAGCAAAGGTACTTCTAGTTTGTATGCTTTACTACTGTACAAAAAGGAATAAAATTGCTCTTTAAATGCTTGATGGTATAGCTTGTAACCTACCCGCCCAGGAAGAATATTACCTTGTTTGCCTATTGTGGCATTTACAGGTTTTTGGTACACTTGTCGATCTATTTTTTCGACAAATTGATTGTATTTATCCACGTCCATGATAGGAACATCTAGTAAGGGCAAAGTAATATCAGCATGGTTGACACTGGCAATCGTTTGTCCTTGGTGGGTTACCGATAAGCTTTCAGAAATATTCACTGGTTGTACGAATAGTAAAAGTCCGGCAATCCATGATAATCGCATATAATGCACCCCCACACTGGATTGGAATTTATTTTTCCGTATCTTCAAAAATCTCATTTTAAGGCTTCATAGATCGCATCTTGATCAATGAACCAACGATCAGTCAAACTCTCCCTTCGGATCATAAAATGGATGATTTTGCTTTCACTCCCTTTTCCCTCTTTATAAACCTTCACTTGAACCGGTACATCCACGAATATTAACCCGTTTGCGTCTTGAAGTGGTTGTCTTGAAAAATCTTTAACCTCAAAGTATGTAATATTTTCAGCAAGTTTAATGAAACGTTTGGAATGATCCGGATTTGATAAGGTCATTGATAATAATTTTCTATCTCCTTGATTTATGGCAATGGTAAAAATACGGATAAGTTGGTAGGGACTTACCGTGCCTAAATAATCATCAAGCTTACCGGCCGCTTTCAATATCATTAATTTATGGGCGGTATCTTCGTTTTTTAAACGATGTGTTAAGCTTCCATAGAAATGAATACAGAAGTGACCTGAAAAACCATTTTGAAGGGAGCCTGCGCCATGAGGCATTCCATTCATGGAGGCAGCGATCATTTGATTATTAATCAATACAATAATGGCTCTTCTTTTCCAACTCCATTGATTATGATAAATTTTCTTCATAATCTGGGTATCATCCTTGGTTAGTGGCTGTACATCTGCATGATGACTACCTGCTCTTCGTTGAACCTTAAATGATAATCCGGTTTCAATGTCTATAATGGTGAAATTTGTTCTATTAGGAATAGTGTCGTTTACTATCTCCCAAGGTAATATCTCAATTTTAAAGTTTATAGGTACTTCTTCATCTTCCCAATCAATTGCATAGACCGAATGATTCACCATTAAGACAAATATAAAAATAAAAATAGCTATAAATTCTTTAAAACATTTTTTTCTGTTCATATAGAGTTTCTCCTGCGTTTTTCTTATTATTTCAGGACATGATCATTTGAATACCTTTGAATATTTGGAAATTTTTCAAATAAAACTTTGAAATGTTAATTCATGTTGTAAAGGTTCGCGGGAATCAGCTATAAAGGCTTAAAATGGCTCAAACCCCTGAACTTTCTCCTCTAATAAGGGCGACAAAAGTTAAATGGTCATATTTCATTACTCGTAATCATAAGGAACAAGGAGAACATTTATTAGGGGGTGGTCTTTATGAGAACAAGTTATAGAAGATGGACAGAATTTCCTTACCCAGGGGAAAGTAACCCACCTAAAGGTTCTCCAGAGGCAGGAAATTGGCCAATGTTTTTTATTTCAAGGGGAAGAGACAATGATTTCCTGGACCCCTTTCATCAACGAATCATTTGGCGAATTAAAAATCCTCTAGATATTGATTGGGAAACAGAGTTATTCATTGTAGAAGAGACATTAGAGTCATTGACTTCCCAGCAAATACGCATCGCACAATATTGGGGAACAGGTGAATTAACCGCGAAAATTACCACTCTAGTTTTCAATTTAGCTGAAAAGTATATGCTGGGATCACCGAGTGTTGCAAGGGTTCAGAGTTATTTCCATGCTGCTATGAATGATACCTTTGTTATGACGTGGTTTTTTAAATATCATTGGGATGTTGCACGTCCAAATCAATATGGCAGAAATCTGTCTACTGCGTTGTTTACCCCTCGTTTTCCAGCTTACCCATCTGCACACGCAACTGTGGCGGGATGTGCAGAGACAGTATTAAGTTATATCTTCCCTTAAGAGTCTTCCGAAATAAAAAAACTAATGGAAGAAAGTGCTCAATCGCGTTTGTACGCTGGCGTACATTTTAATGTGGATAACAGTGAAGGCTTAAAGTTAGGCAGACAAATTGGAGAGGTAGTTGTAAGTTTTTTAAGGGCACAAAATCTAAATACGCTTCAATAATGTTTTTGTTCTTCTTCTAGTTCAATCCCATTAGGAAGCACTTTATCTTCATCCCAATCAATCCATTCACCATACATATTTACCCATTCAATCAATTCTCTAATTAACTTATTTGAAATCGGAATGTCCTCTATATCCAAGTTGCAACCACATTGTTTGCACCATATAGGGTCCGCCCCAACATCAC
This sequence comes from Peribacillus sp. NPDC096447, assembly GCF_044762725.1. Lineage (NCBI taxonomy): Bacteria > Bacillati > Bacillota > Bacilli > Caryophanales > Bacillaceae > Peribacillus > Peribacillus sp. NPDC096447. Next base: position 384,167 of record NZ_JBIWEV010000006.1, on the reverse strand, counting down.
CTTCAACTTTTAACTCATTTGTTTCTTTTTGTTCACAAAAACATTCCATATTATTTTCTGACTCCCCTACTACACGCTTTTTTGATTATATTTTACATTACTTCTGTTAAAGTAATCTGCCCTCTTAGTTTAATAAGAAAAGCGATTCTTCTTAAAGAATCGCGCAGTTTGCAGACAAAAGGGTTCTATCTAAAAGTTAAAACAAAGTTGATTGGAGCGAGTGTGCGAGACTCCTGCGGGAAAAGCGTGTCCGGGGAGACCCCTCAGGCGCAAAGGCGCCGAGGAGGCTCCCGGACCGCCCGCGGAAAGCGAGTGCCTGGAGAGAAAATCAACGTTCAAATTTTTCAAGCCCCTAAAAAAACTGTATTTAAAAAAACATCCGAACTTACGAGTTGGATGAAAGAGTAAATGGGATTAAGATTGAATATGTAGAAAAATAATCACTTTTCATAAAAAGTGCATCGGCTTCGATGCCTCTTTTTTGCTCATTGAGGGAATCCGTTATAGCTTCTCACCTCAGGTCTTTTCCCTTATCCCTTTTCGTTCATGTAAAATTTCTTGAATGATTTCAATATGAACAAAAGACCATGATCTTTCATGAAAGTGAAGAAACACACTAATGGAAAGAATGGAAATATAAATTAAAATAAAGACAACCCAAAGCAAACTCCCATCTTTAAAAAGGAAATCCTGCAATTGTTTTGAAAACAGGAAAAAAAGCCAAGGTCCAGAGGATATTATAATAGGAATGATTCCCGATCCGTTTTTCTCTTTTATCATACAATAATAAATTTTTTTTAACGTTTCGCTATCAATCGAACTATAAAAATTTTGAATTTCTTCCACTTCTATTAGTTTCTTCATACATTTGAAAGATCGGTCTTTGTATGAGGCTTTTTTTAATTGAAGATAAATTTTATGAGCATCTCCACGTAACGAAAACATATATCTGATCATTCCCCCCTTCCAAAACACTCCTTACTAAAAGGTTTTGTTATAATCCGTATTTTATGTAGTCTTTGTCTTTTGACTTTTACAGTATCTACTTCAGGGGAAGACATCCTAATTATTGTCCATACTATTAACATAAAAAAAGCCAGCTCGTATACGTAAACCTAAAAGGTCATAATCATCACTCCCGATAATTATGACCTTTTATGTAACGATAAAGAGAGGGTGCCCTAAGGGAGTGACCTAACTATTATGGAGATCTGACCCTTTGGGATCGCCTCTCATTCTTAAACAGTTTTACTTAGTTTCAGATCCATTTTTGCCCGTATCTTCAGCCAATTGTTCAAATGAATTGACCTTACCATGTGGATTCTGCGATTGTTTACGATCTTTCCATTGGCGTTCTTGTTGCCGCTTAGATTGAGTCATCTAAATAAGCTCCTTTACATAAAGTTCAGTAAACAGTTTGAGTCTGGCAAGTATAAATTAATGCATGCCTTTCCATTCACCTTGATTTTTAGATGCTTTTTCTTTTTTTGCTTTATTTTTATGTGCTTGATTAGCGTTTGCACTGCCAAATTCTTTAGAGAATTCTGAATCAGTTTTGCTTGAATCAAATCCTTGTTTGTTCTTTTGATCTGCATCATTTTTCTTTGTTCGTTTTGCCATGGATACCCCTCCTTCTTAACTTTAGTATGAGATCAGAAAGAAGAAATATACCCCGAATTAAAACCGATAGTAACATGAAAATCTGCCATATAATTCGGGTAAAAAAAGCAAAGTGAATAATAAGTTCCAGTTCGGTTATTTCAGCTAACTCACCCGTTCGTACAGTAACATTCAACGTTATTTTTTGGGGTTTCTTTAGTTCGTTATATGAGTGTTTTGGTCATTATAAAGTCCGTTTGTTCTTCATTACCCATATAAAAAGAATGGGCTCCAGTTTGAACAAAACCAATTTTCTGATAAAAACCAATAGCATTTTCGTTTTTTTCCCATACGCCCAGCCAGATTTTCTTTTTATTACGTTCCATTGCGATTTCCATAGCCTTATTTAACAGATATTTACCAAGCCCAAGTTTTTGAAATTTGTTCTTTATATAAATCCGCTCGATTTCAAGTGATTCATCACCCATTTCTTCAGTCTGAGCATCATTGGTATTGACCTTTAAATATCCAGCGACTTCATTATTAAAATAAACAAAAAAGAATTGTGAAGAAATATTGGATAATTCTTTTTCTAATTGTTTTAAGTTAAATGCCCTTTCCAAATAGGCATTCATATTTTCGGGGGAATTCTGATGCTTAAATGTCTCATTAAATGTTTCATAACTAATTTCTTGAAGTTTGCGTGAATCATCAAGGGTACACTTTTTTATAGTCATTTAAATATGTGCTCCTTTATATAATCATATTTTCTCTTGTTTCCCTTTTTAACAAATTCCCAGTCTTTTTCTATATTTTTTCTTACTCTTTGAAGAAGATTGAAAATGGTTTCTACTTCTCTTTCCGAAAATCCCTCTAATGCAACGATATTGGAATAATCATTTTCGCTTTTTATAAAAGGATAAACATTATTCCCTTTCTCTGTTGGAAAGAGTTTTTTAATTTTTTTGTTATGTTTATCTTCTTTCTTTTCAATAAAGCCATTGATTTCAAGATTTTTTATAGCACGAGCTGCTGTTGTTCGATCTACTTTTATCATCTCAGCTAATTTTTCTTGAATGATGCCTGGGTTTTCACATATTCGAACAAGGTACAAATACTGCCCTTTTGTAAGGTCATATTCTTTAAATTCGATATTACTTATGGAATCTAATGCCCTTGCTATCATTCCAATTTCACGAAGAATTTCCTTCATAATTAACCCCTTAGCACGCATTTTTGTTGCAAATACAATAAAAATAACATATATTAAATTTAACCTGATTTTGTTGCGTTTGCAACAAAAAATATGATAAAGGGGTCAAGTAAAGTGAAATATGTTTTTTATGTATTGGGAATTTTAATATTAACCCTTGGTATTTCTTTCACTATACAATCAGACCTTGGAACTTCACCTTTTGATGCACTTTTGGTGGGACTGTCCATAAATGTGGGTCTTACTGTGGGAAGTTGGGAAATAATAATAGCTTTAATATTGATATGCAGTAATTCATTTTTAAAAAGACAAAGACCAGAAGTATTGGGATTGTTAACAGCATTTATAACGGGTATTGGTATTGATATGTGGCTTTTTTTATTGCACAATTTGATAACACCTGAACTATGGTACAGCAAAGTTGTTTGTTTTGGAATCGGCTTAGTTGTTATAGGATTAGGAACTGCAACATATTTACACACAAATTTTGCACCAATCCCAGTTGACCGATTAACATTAATCATACAAGAATTAACTAGAACAAATCTATTCCTTTCGAGAACATTCATTTACCTCCTATTCTTGATATTGGCAATGATTTCAAATGGACCAATTGGCGTTGGAACTTTATTAACCGTTTGTTTAGGGGGGCTAATACTTAATTTCTTTATGCCATTTACTGAAAAAGTATTAGATCGCATATTAACACAATCCAGTACATCACCAAATTATGAGAAAGATAAAAACCATTCATTATAGAATGGTTTTTTGTTTCTTGAACTAACCTGCCCTATAGTTGCATAGAAAATAAGCTGCCTTAAAGGCAGTACGATCATAGGCTAAAGCACCTGTTAGGTGAAATAATCTATTAACCTTCTATTGATAAGTACATACACAAGTATTAATAGAACTAACAGTTACTTCATACGGATACAATGCCACTTTATATTTTTCATTAAATCAGCTACAACCAGGGGTGTTTTCGAAAGCTACTACGTATGAAACAAGTAAAAGAGCTATTCCAATAACCAATAGTCCGTAATCCATTTTTATATCTTCCAATGACAACTTTATTTCTTGTTTTTTCCTCCTTTGTATGCAGCACTTGTTTGTCCGAGAGGAGGCGGATGGAAACAACTTTTAGCTTAACCAATCAAACACTCAGAATTATTTTACACACTTTTAATTGGGTCCTTCTCCGTCATTTCACAACCTTTCTTAAGGAATAAAAAAAGCGACCTTCGTCTTAAAAAGTCACTCATCGTTAGCTTGTCCATAAGAAATTGAATGTTGAAGCAAGGAACTGCCCTGTTAGCCTACCATGCTGCACTTCATAGTATCACAGATAATGAAAGACTTTCGTTCTTTCATGGGAGTTGAAGAAGGGTCACCATAACAATCGTTATAGGAATGAATCTACTAAAAAAGGCAACTTAACGTAACCTTTTTTAGTACAATCATATTCTATTTATTTTTGGCTTTAAGGGCCTTAATTACTTCTTCTGTTGTCTCGGCAATAAGGTCGTCGTTATAATCAGCATCTTTTTTATCACGACTTGAAAGTACAGCAAGAACAATAGGGTCTCCTTTTGGTGGCCAAATGATCGAAATGTCATTTCGCGTACCATATGATCCTGCTCCAGTCTTATCAGCCACTACCCATCCTTTCGGCACTCCAGCACGAATTAACGCATCTCCAGTAGTATTTCTCTTCATCCAATCTATTAAAAGCTCACGTTTCTCAGTTGGAAGTGCATCTCCCAATGTAAAAGCCTGAAGACTAGTAGCAAGTGCTCTTGGTGTACTCGTATCATGAGTTTCACCAGGATTAACTTCATTTAAATCTGGCTCAAATCGCTCAGGGTTGGTAACATTATCTCCGATTTCCTCCAGTGCTTTTTTAAATCCAGTCGGTCCCCCCAGTTGTTTAAGGATAAGGTTTCCAGCAGTATTGTCACTGTATCGAAGAGAAGCATCAGAAAGCTCCTTAAGAGTCATCCCCGTATCAATATGCTTTTCTGTAATCGGATTATAATTAACAAGATCCTCACGTGTATAAGTAATTCTTTGATTAAGTTCTTCTATTGATTTCTGTTGTAAAAGTGCTCCTACAGCTAGAGCCTTATGAGTAGATGCATAAGCAAAACGCTCATCTGGCTGATAGGTTACTGTTTGGTTTGTACCAGTATCCAACGCAAAGACACCAAGTTTAGCATCAAATTTTTCTTCAAGCTTAGCAAAATCATGATTATTGGCAGTTTCTTGTTTTTTGGGTTTAGTTAATTCAGCATTAACGTTATTGTTTGAACAACCTACAAGAGTTGCACATGAAAGAAATAGAACAGGCACAATTTTTCTGAATGTGAAGGCACTAAAAATTTTGCTTAAAGATTTCATTAAAATTCAACCTCTTTCTAAAAAATTTTTATTATGTATTCTCCTGGGATAGCAGCCGGATTTCTTGCACCCTATCTCTTGTTCATGAGTTAGTCCTCCTGATTATTAGATTAGACTCTTATGTACGAATTGAAAAAACAACCTCATGCAAGGAGTTTTGACAGATTACATTTGTAGTCTTATTGCATCTGTAGTACAGTATTACATATGTAATCAAATAAAGTCAATTCTTTATTTTTTACCCTCAATCCACTATAAATATGATATATACCTGTTTTTTAAAATTTAAAAGTCAAGAGAGTTGGTATTGAAGGACATGTTTTTAACTCATTTTATAATAGGTCTATTGGTGTCTTCATTTTCCGTTACTGTTATACTACTTATACGAAAATGGTTCGGAAGACAATTAACAGCAAAATGGCACTATCATTTGTGGATGTTTCTTTTTATGGCTTTAGCACTTCCATTCATACCTTCTGATTTATATAATTTTAGTTCTCTCTTTAGCGGTGGGGATGCATATCAGACTAATGCACCCAGCTCTAATATGAAACTGACTGGAACTGATATGATACAAGGCCTGCACCTAATACAAGACTTTTCTGTATCGGTCAATCGGCCGGACCTGTCCTTACTTAATATTGGAGTGATGGGTTTATGGATGTCAGGGATGCTTTTATTTACCTTAACTATGGTTCGTGGATGGCTCACACTTAGAAGGATAAAGAATTATTCTTCTCCGTTTTCAAATCAAGAAGTCCTCATGCTTTTCGAAGAATGCAAGAAAAGACTACAGATTAAAAAATCAATAAAGATTGTTATTTCTAGAAGAGTCCAATCTCCAATGATATTCGGACTTTTTCAAACATATATCGTCTTACCTTCACAGCATGAAAACTGGCTAAGCTTGAAAAATTACGAGTATATCTTTCTTCATGAATTAAGTCACTATAAAAACAAGGATTTGCTGACAAATTACGTGGTATTGTTTTATCAAATCATTTATTGGTTTAATCCCCTTGTCTGGCTTGCTTTTAGAGAAATGAGATTGGATCGGGAAATCGCATGTGATGCATCTGTTTTACAGTTACTAGATGATGATAATTCATTTAGTGAATATGGAAATACAATCATTAATTTTTTGGATCTTTCAAAACGGTCAAGTAAGCTACAGATAGTGACACATTTAAACGGTTCGAAGCACCAAATCAAAAAACGAATTGAACAAATTTCTGCCTATAAGCATTCCACAAAAAAATCAATAAGAAAAAGCGTCTTTATTTATGTGTTGGCCAGTATCATTTTGACAATCCAATTTCCTTTCGTTTCCGCATTAGCCACGGAAAACGACCAATACTATTTTAATGATGATGGAGCAGTTTATGAGGATTTACATCAATTCTTTAAAGGGTATGAAGGAAGCTTTGTTTTATATGATCATGACGCACAGCAATATCGCATTTATAATGAAGAGAAAAGTACGTTGCGGGTATCACCTGATTCCACATATAAAATCTATAGTGCCTTATTTGCACTAGAATCAAATGTGATATCACCCGAAGAATCCACACTTTCCTGGGATGGGACTGAGCAACCCTATGAGGCTTGGAATATGGATCAGGATGTCTCATCTGCTTTACAAAATTCTGTAAACTGGTATTTCAAAGAATTAGATCGTAGAACAGGATTTGAAACAATACAATCAAATCTCCAAGAGATAAACTATGGAAATTCCGATGTATCTGGGGAATTGGGTGAATTCTGGCTCGAATCCTCATTGAAAATTTCTCCAGTCGAGCAAGTCCAACTGCTGCAAGCCTTTTATTACAATCAATTGCGATATAAGGAAATGCATATCCAAGCTGTGAAGGAAGCCCTACTCTTAGAAAAGAATGAGGAAGCTCGCCTATCAGGAAAAACAGGTACAGGAACAGTGAATGGAAAAAACATCAATGGTTGGTTTATCGGTTATGTAGAGACGAAGACCAATACTTATTTCTTTGCTACCAATATACAAAATGAAGATGATTCATCTGGAACCAAGGCGGGAGAAATTACTTTATCAATTTTAAAAGATTTAGGAATCTATAAAGAAAATGGAGGGGAGAAAAATGGAGAAAAACATTCCTAGCATATCAGAATCAGAATGGGAAATCATGAACGTGCTTTGGGATAAAGCCCCTCAAACAGCAAATGACATCATTGTTTCCTTACAGGAGAGTACACATTGGAAGCCGAAAACCATACGCACTCTTCTCGATCGATTGGTTCAAAAAGATGTAGTAGGTGTCAATAAAAATCTAAGAGTTTACACCTTTCACCCGCTCTATACACAGGAAGAGTGCCAGCGTGCCGAGACCGAATCATTTATCAACCGTATCTATGGAGGCACCCTGAAATCCATGCTTGTCCAATTCATACAGGAAGATACCCTATCTGATGATGATATCAATGAACTACGCTTTATTTTAAATAAGAAACCTAAAAAGTAATAATATCAAAAAAGCGATTTGGAATTTTTCCAAATCGCTTTTTTCGGTCGAAATCGAAATAGCCGAGGACATATTTCTCATGTAATTACCGCTTTCTTGCTCAGATTAAAAAGAAAATACTACGCCCGGTAGTCATAAACAAAAAAACAAGTGCAGAGCTACACACGAAAGGAGCCATTAACTATGAAGGATGTATTTATTAAACTAACTGCCCCGTTAGTTAATTAAGCAAAAAGGCTACCAAATGGCAGCCCTGGAACTGAGTTACCTTCACATGAGAAGATTAGCTGGGTTTCTTAATTATTTACATCCAATTCGGATCCGACTGGTAAAAAACGACTGCTCATTGTTCAGCAATCACGCCCGATTGTTGAAGAAGACTTATTTATTTTGAATACTTTCCAGTAAGCTTTTTCAAAACTTTCAAGCTCTTTATGAAAATGAGGATATTTACTTACCGAATCCTTTAAAAAGGAATATTTCGATAAAGTGAAAAAAAGTCTTTATGTAGGAACTGCCTTTGATAGCTAGGAATCTTCTTAGGTCTCCAATTTCCGTTCAATGAAACCTTCCTTGCTGTAGTACTTTATTGGATATACATCACGTATTGTCATTAGTTCACCTTCTTTTAATCACTTAATCTCCTTTTGAGAGATATGCAAACATACCCAAAAAGAAATCTATCACCAATATCCAAACATTGTTGTACACTTACTTACCTATGAAGTAAAGTTGCTTGAAGGAACACCAGTCGCCAAAGAACACGCAAAACCCGAATAAAGATAAATTACTTACTAACTTTTAAAAGAAACTGATCGATACGCTCTTTTTGCCGTAAGTGGTGCTGGAAATGCATTTCGATTAGCTGAAAATATTCCTTTACATTTAAATATCCCATTGCCCGGTGCTGAACTTTCTGGCTGGCCGGAATGTCATAGAGCTTTCTTTCTATCTCCCGCATTTTCTCAATGATTTGAAGCAGTCCTTCCTTTACTTCTTCTTTTCCTGTAGGATTTGGCGGTGTGAAATCTGGTGTATCCGGACCTTTTACTCTGATTGGAGGAAACGTTCCTTCTTTGAATATCGAATCGCCTATTTCTGTTTTTTTACCGCCATCGGAAGCAGTGCCATAAGCACATTGCTCAATGGCTTTCAAATGGAGATAAAGAGTGCCCTTTATTAAATGATTGTACATTTGTCCTAATGACCATTCATCCTCAGAAGGCTTCCTCGTAAACTCATCTAGGGAATATTTACTTAACTCTTCAATATAGTATGTAGCCACCTGTTCGAATCGCTTCAATATCTCTTTTGTATCCAATAGATCTCCTACTTTCTTTATAATTTTTCTTCTTCCTTAAAGTTGAGTAGTACTTCCCAATGCTAAACTAAATAACCTCTTCTGAATTAACTTCGATTTACTTACGAATAATCCCTTCTCTTTTAAATGGCACGATTGCTGAACAAAATTAAAAAAGCACACATTTCATAAATAATTTATTATTTGTTCCAAAACACATGTCATGATCCTTTGAATAACTCTTTTTTTGTTACTATTCACTTCATAAAACCCTGTATTCTACGTCCAATAACCTATTAAAATATTTCTTTATTGTAGATTTGAAAAAAAGTTTGATCAAACTAATACAAGAAACCTTGATAAATGAATAAATAGAAAGGGCATGTTTTGAAAAAAGATTATCAAAACATGCACTTATATTTCTATTAAATTGGATTTTTCTTTTTAAAAAAACGCTGACCTTTTTTGTCTTCTTTAATAAACAATCGCACCCGTTTTTAAAGTGGCTCTGTTATATTCATTGTTGATTTTATCAAAAAAAAACGATTTTTATCGATCAGTTTGCAACTATTTACGGTCATTTGTAATCAGCCCTTTAAAAATGTTAGCAGTGCTTCATTAAATTCTTTGGCATGTGTTGCATTGAACCCATGTGGACCACCCTTTATTAAAGTTACCTTAGAATCAGGAATTGCTTCATGCGTCAGCTTCCCACTATATTCAAATGGAACAATTGCATCTGAATCACTATGAAGAACAAGGGTAGGTATATTAAACTTGGCTAAATCCTCTCTGAAATCCGTTTTGCTGAAAGCAGAAATACAATCTAGTGTCCCTTTAGGCGATGCACCCGCTGCAATATCTCTATTGTAAAGTCGGAATGGTTCACTGACTAAGTCAGTTCGATCTCCAGCAGCAAAAAATCCTCTCGTAAACTCATCAAGAAATGCCAGGCGATCATTTTTCACTCCATTTTCTAATCCTTGAATTACTGCATCATCAAATGCTCCCTCAGGATGTTCTGCTGACTTGTAAAGAAATGGTGGTACAGCTCCTGCAAATACAGCCTTCTCTACTCTATTTGTTCCGTAAGTTCCGATATAGCGGGCAACTTCTCCACCCCCCATAGAAAATCCGACCAGTGTCACATTTTGGAGATCCAAATGCTCTAGTAATAGATGTAAATCAGTAGCGAATGTATCATAATCGTAACCGTTCCATGGCTGAGAAGAGTTACCGAACCCTCGACGGTCATAAGTTATGACTCTGTATCCAGCCTCAACGAGAGCAGGAACTTGATATTCCCAAGACCGGCCACTTAATGGCCAACCGTGAATTAATACTACCGGCTTCCCTGTACCATGATCCTCATAATATAGTTCAATCGCTGTTTCCTTTTCGGTTCCTACAGTAATTTTCGCCATTTTTCTACCTCCAAAAAATATTCCGATATATCCTATTCTCCAATAATACAGATGAATCCCGCAGCCTATTTATTCACGTTTTATGTTGCGGACTCCAAGCATAATAATCCTATTGTTCCGATGATTCATTTTCTGTTTTTGTAACAATGGAATTGGGTGGAATCATCCATGACTGTCAATGATTCGATTATAAGAATTATTGCGTAAACTACCACAAATAAGGCCAATGGTTTTGGTCATATCCCCTCCTTGTTTGAAATACCTATTCATGATACTATACTTTAGCAGGTGTGGGAATAGATTCCAACCATGGTATAAAAAGGTTAAGTAAAAAATAGGGTAAATAAGTCAATCCAAGAGCAGGACAAACTTTTGTTTATGGACATTTGTTTATCTTAATGTCTTTAAGCATGATTGCGCGTCTATCAAACTGATATTTTTACATACATTATTCATTTATCTTATATTTTTTATTTGGGACTTCTTGACGGTTTACCTCTAAACAAGATCTTAAAAGGAGTGAGCTTGGATGATAACTATTATGCAAGTGATTTTAGCAGTTTTTATTTTAATAGGAGGATTCATAAAACTTTTTCGTATACCGTTTCAGGTTGAACACTGGCGGCACTATCAATATCCATTATGGTTCATGTCAGTAATTGGATTTATTGAACTCATTGGAGCACTAGGAATAATTGGTGGTATCTGGAATCAATACTTGGCTTTAGGATCGGGCGTGTTATTTGTAATTCTCATGCTGGGGGCCATACATGCTCATATGTTTCGCGCTCATCAACCTATTGTGATGTCTATTCCTGCAATAATCTGTTTGGTCTTATCCATGATGGTGATTCTCTGGAACTTGAAGGTGTTTTCCTAAACTTACCGACAATTATTTTACATTTCGAAAAGCCTTGAATTCAATAGAATCTAAGGCTTTTTGTGTATGGGTTCCGTTAATATACGTCTGGATGAAAAGATTTGAACAATAGGAAAGACAACTAACGTAAGACAAAGGGGTGCAAATAAAGATATATTTCCAAAATCATTTTTTTCTCTAAAAAGATAATACGGTCTAAAATCCAAAGTACAAAAAGGAAATTGTTAAGATATGATAACTTGTTTTGCACTTGCTGCGGTAATTTTCTTACCCATTGATCTTTTTGAACTTTACGTCCAAACCCCCAGGTAGCAAGTTGAAATATGGTAGTTAACACCACAACCACTCCTATAACACCTCTTACTCCTTGCTAGTTCCAAAATGAAGTCTCATTCTAATTCCTTGTTGAACTACTTTAGCATTCCTGTAGTTCGTTATTTTTCGGCTTTGTGCTCCTTCGTCATGCACGATTACATCTCGCTTAGGCAAGCTCCGGGATGTGAAAAAGCAAGTTACCCTTTCCAAATGTGGAAGATCATGACTGCAGCGTTATCTCTTCCTTGCATGAGTCTGGTGATGAATAAAGCCCTACACTCCAACAATGTCAATGTGAAGAAGATTAAGAAAATGAAATCCATCATGAAACTATATGGAAAACTCGCCCGTGTCCTAGGAGGAATTCTAAACCTCAGGTCTTACTTTCAATTAAACCCCAGGTCTGTTTTCTTAAGATGGCTTTGTCAGTACACTTAATCTTACAAATAAAATTCACTTAAAAGGAGAAAGAATACTGTGATTCTTCGAAAGAAACCTGAGTTGTGGATGCATTTATTGATGGGCGCTTTTATAGCCATTTGCATTTTTGTGTTTTTGCCATCGCTGCTGACAATATATAAAGTTATATTTACAGTCATTTTAATAGGCATTCTGTCTATTAATCTTGTTTTGATAATCATGAAAAAGGAAAACTATTTAAAACTTACACGCCTCGCATTAGTGTACTTGAGCATTTTTTTGATTATTGTCTGTCTGATTTTTTATACAACAAAGTTTTTGGTTCTGACAGACGGAATCGGTATTGGGAGCGCTTTAGAAGGAACCCCCCTCTTAAGTAAACTACTTTTCCTCCTTATTTGTTTCCTTCAGCCAATTGTATTGCCCTTGCCTGAAGCTTTAACGGTTCCTGCAGGCAGTGCAGTTTTTGGCTCATTCACCGCAACTTATCTAAGTTTTTTCGGAACTATTTCCGGAATAGCCGTCATGTTCCTTATAGCCAGGATTGGTGGACAAAAGCTTGCATTAAGATTAATAAAAGAAAAGCACTTGCAAAGATACCAGAAATATATGCAAAAAAATGAAACGGCCATTCTTTTCCTTCTGTTCGTTATCCCGATTCTCCCAGATGAAATCATTTGCCTGGGATCGGGGATAGGCGGAGTTTCTTTCAGCAGATTTATCCTGATCGCTTCACTATCAAAACTAATGACAGCCTCATCCCTATCATATTCAGTCGAATTGGCAAAAGCCCTATCCCTGACAGGACAGGAATTAATCTCTGCTGTGTCACTTGCTGCTGGTGGATTGTTTATTTTATCTTTGGGAGTAAAATGGGTTTTAAACAAAAGAAAATAAAATAGGGCATGTATTATGAGAAAAACGCTGGGAAGTAGAGCGTTTTTTTGTGTAATAAAAAAACACCAGGCATCAAAATCATTCATAACACTGTTGCTACGTTTATGGAATTAACCTGCTCCTTTAGTAGTTAAAAATCCGCTCAAATCCTCGGGATATACTGAGTGCCATTTGTGAATAATAAGAGTGTTAAACAATGGATAAAGGAGGACTTGCATGCAAAAGGCTCAACAAGCTAAAAAGAATTCGGGTTCAATTATGAAACCAGGATTTTCCGGAACTGATGCACAAAAAGTAAAACAAGAAATTCAAAAAGATGTAAGCGAAGGACAAGGTGCAATGACTTCCCGAGAGGCTGGAGCAATGCGAGATTAAAATTTATGATTAAGCAAAGGGAGATCCTGTCAAAATTTCGATAGGTACCACAATTCTTGCATTACTCGTCGCCTTGGATGGATACGGTACAACAATGTAATCATTCTTATCTTCCCCGGCCTCCCATACCTTTCTTATCAAAGTAAATTATTGAAATTACGAAAGGAGTAAATATCAATTAAAAAAGTTCGAATACAAGAAAAATTTTCATTACGGGTAGCTTTAGTAAAACAAATAAAAAGGCGATTTCTTAAGAAACTGGTATCGCCTTTTTATTTTCGGGACTTCCTTATCGTTGTAAATCCGCATCCTGACGTTGCCCCTTATAGAACTATCCTGCCCCATTTGCTGAATAAGAAAAGGAGCTGCTGATCAACTTTTGATAATGAAGTAAAGGACTGTTAGCTAAAGAACAAATACCTTTCTTGAAGAAAGATTCCAGGGATCAAAAAATCCAGCTAAAGAGTGTATAAATTCCGATTAATGTAAAGAAAATGATTAATATTAATATCGTGATACACCCAATAGTAACTATCTTATCCTCCAATGTCTCTTCAGGTTCTTCCGTCAATTTTTCTTTAACTTTATTTTGTAAAGGAGAAATTGCCTGATCTTGCAGTCTTTTTATAATTTCACTATCTCCTTTAAATTTTAGAACTCTGGCTATTCTAATAGGATCGTTACCCATGGATTTTTCGAACTGAATACACGTATCTAACATTTCAGGTGTCTTATTCTTTTCTAAATACCAATATCGGCCGGCCATCGAAGGATATTTTAATGCAAAATAGATATCGCCTAATTTTTTACGGAGTTCTAATTCATCTGGATAGGTGATAATTAACCCGTGCATTCTATCTCTTGCTTTTCCTAAATCATTATTTTTAATGTCCTCTTCTATTTTCTTTAAAGTTTTAACAGGTATTTTTTCTATAAATACTCCTCTTCCCTCTATCTATTTACAAGTAATTCACTCTTCTGTTTTTATTTTCACAAAAAAAGCTACTTAAGAAAATGACCGACAGTATTGGCTTTTGGAGAGCATCTCCATATTCTATTCCATCCACTTTTTGTAGAGGGCATCAAATTTTCCCTGGAGCTTCATTTCATCCATCCACATTTCCAAGTAGCTTGCATAAATGAAATCACCTCTTGGGATCATATAGCCTTTTTCACTGTTTGTGAAAGGCTTGTCAGTTTGAGCCGCATACAATCTGGGATCAGCTTTTGCATACAGCATTGCTTCTACTGTGTCAGTGATCATTACATCATACGTACCTTCTGCAACAAGATGTGGGATATCAAGATTGTTTTCTACAACCGTTACTTTAGCATTGCTTAGATACTGACGGACAAATTCTTCGTTTGTTCCGCCTGGATTTACGCCAATTCGTACAGAAGGCTTGTTGATATCTTCAATGGTAAGATACTTGTCTTTATCTTCCTTGCGAATCAAAGGCACCTTACCGAATGAAAGGTAACCTTGGGTTACATAAGCGCTTTTTTGTCTGGCTGTGTTGCGAGTCACACCGCCCACAGCGATATCAAATTTGTCCGCTTGCAGGTCTTTCAACATCGTAGGCCATGCGGTAGCGACAAATTCCACCTCCACACCCAGGTCTTTGCCAAGCTCTTTGGCAGCGTCCACGTCAAAGCCTTCATACTCTTTTGTCTCTGGGTTCAAATAGGTAAATGGTTTGTAGTCCCCGGTCATTCCTACCCGAATGTACCCGCGTTCGATTATTTCATCAAGCTGGGAAACCTCGACTTTTTTCAAATGCCCTGGTGCTTTTTCAGATGCCGGTTCAGCCGAGACGTTTTGCGAGGAGATCAGGTCGTGACCGACATAACCAGTTCCTAGCAAGGATAAGCTGATCACTCCAGCCATCAGTGCTTTTTTCCAATTGTTAAACATGTGATTTTACCTCCATTTTTTTCTTTATTTTTAATTGATCTACCAATTATTAAAAATACAACAAAATAAATGAATCACCTTCAAAAACAAACACTTTTTTATATTTAGGTTAGATTAGCGTAGCAGTAGATATGAAAAGGACTACACATATTAGACATATCTAAAATGTGTAGTCCTAATTTATTTTCTGCTTGAACTAAAGCACCCGGTTAGTTCAGTAACTAAAGCGAAGAAGTTTTTGTACCTTGGTGAAAAAACATTTTCCATCTTCCATCTCTAAATTTCCAAATTGAACTTCGCAATGAATGTTGTTTTTTACCTTCGTTAAATATTCGGTAGGTAGTTAACACTATTTCTTCAGACAATGGATGTATTTCAAAATCACTCAATGTCATCTTTACCTCACCTATTCCTTCTTCGCCAATCCCCTCATCTTTGTACAAGACTTTACCAGAACTTCCAAATTCAAAAAAATTGTCTGCAAGTAAATTATTAAGCTCTTTTTTAGATGAACGAATTTCTGGTTTTAACAACTTCTCTTCCAGTTGACGTAAATGTTCTTTTAACGAAGATTCACTTTCCATTTTCCACTCCCCTTTTTCACTGTCATTATATCCCAAATAATCACTTTTCCCTCTTCAAGCTAACCTGCCCCGTTTTTTGCATGAGAAAGGAGCTGCAGATCAGCTCCTGTTAATGAAGTTAAGCACCGGTCAGTTCAACAAAAACCTACCCTTAAATCCACTCTTTTCCATGTTGTCGAATGAATTTGATATCATTTTGATAATGTTCGAGATGCCCTTCAGCAATCATTTTTTGAAAAGAAATATCACCTTCACTGGCTCTTCTTGTAATGGTTTTACATAGCCCTTCTAATCGTAGCAATACCATTTCCAAATAATTTTCTTCTATTCCCTCACCGTAAGATTCAAAAAACAATCTAACTCTTTGTTTTATACGGTTAGCATGCTGTAATGAATTATAATAAACTTTCTCACCTGTTTCAGAAAGATAAAATCTACTTAAGGGGACACAAGTATAAAGAGTATAAGCTATGTCCCAAAGTCTTGGACCAGGTCCAGCAACATCAAAATCAATAATGCCTATTGGTCTTTTATGATTAAAAATAATGTTGTACATTGCAAAATCATTATGGCATAGTACCTCAAATTGTTGGGGGGTGTTATCTATCGATTCCCAGCTACCATCAAATGAAAAATCACTGACAGAATCATGATAAAGACGAAGCATTTTCGCTATTTCTATTAAGACATCTTCAGACCACATGTATTCCTTTAAAGGATAATTACCAGCTTCTCCTTCAATAAATGATAATATCTCTCTTCTTTTTTCATCAATACCTAAAAACTTTGGTGCATAACTGAAACCTTTGTTCTCCAAATGCTTTAATAGCTTATGAATTTTGAGACTATCTGGCTTTAATTCTCGTCGCACAGTATCTCCCGAATGATAAACATTAGAAACATTCCCTCCTGTTAGCCTCTCTTCGTTTTCATGGTTTGACATCTATATATTCCTCCCAACTATGACTTTCTATAATCCGTAAACTGTTCAACTATCCTGCCCCCTTAGTTACATAAGAAAATGGAGCTGTTTCCAGCCCCATAAAGAAGTAAAGCACCTGTTAGTTGAATAATTCTTCATCTTTGTATGCGTGAGACCAATGATACGGCTGGACTTCTTTTAAGGTTTTAAAAAGTAATTGTTTCTGATCATATGAAGTAGTTACTGCAACTTTTACATCCCTTCCCCAGTAAAATAACCTTTCTTGACAGACCCCACAAGGAGTTAACACTTTAAATTCTTGGTTTTCATCATCTCTTACAATGCAAATTGAATGAGTAATCTTTGCATTAAATTTGTCTCCTTGCCAAAATCGCACCTGTTTCTATACATAACTCTGTTGAAGCATTTATGACCTCTGGCGATACACTTGTTAATATTTTTCCATTGTTGGTGTACATTGCTGCTGCACCACCCCAGCCAGTAGGGTGCCTTTTTTCAATAAGTCCTATCGCTGCTTGATATAATTTTTGTTCAATATTCACTCTTTTCCCCCTACTTTTATTCTTAAATACATCCAACTTAACTGTAACATCTTAAATCGTTCTTCAACTAACTGCCCCCGTTAGTTCCTTAAGTAAAGGCTGCCACATCCGCCAGCCTCAATTCTCAACAATTGCACCTTATAGTGAAATTATTGAAAGTTATTAACTTTTTATGATTTTGGCAATCTTGAAAATTCCAAAGCCGCAAAGAATAATGATCCCCATTATAATAATTGGTATTAAAATATTAAATGATATTAAATCATCTCCCTTTAAATTATGTAAGTTATCCTTATATCCATATAATACCACATTGAAAACATCTACTTATTCCACTAACCTGCCCCGATCCATAAGAAAAAGCTGCCTTAAAGACAGCTCCGATCTTCAGCTAACGCACCCGTTAGCCATCCATGAAGCGCAAAAATCAGCGCTTCACCACAGAGAATGAAAATGGTTCAGAACGGTCAATACTGATTCTACGGCTGGGAGAGGAAGGTCGATGAACTATGGTGCGTTAGAGCCCATCCGTTAGTCTGACTCCAACGACCAAGGTGCACCACTGACTGTCGCTCCCTTACGGGAAGCACACATGGTAGATTAATCCTATTCTGTTTTTTGCACCAGCCTCCAATTATATTGAGAGCCGTAGAAAGGATGTTTTCAATGGAAGTAGTCATTGAAAGAGCATGTGGTATGGATGTCCATAAGGACAATATTACTGCATGTATTATGACACCAGAAGGAAAGGAGATTCAAACGTTTTCAACTAAAACTGTTTTTCTAATACAGTTAGTGGATTGGATTAAACAGAATAACTGTACTCATGTTGCCATGGAGAGTACCAGTGTATATCGGAAACCTATTGTTAATTTATTAGAAGCTGAAGAGATTGAGTTTTTAGTTGTGAATGCTCAACATATGAAAGCAGTGCCAGGGCGCAAAACAGAGGTTAAAGATGCAGAATGGATTGCCAAACTTCTTCGTCATGGACTCCTAAAAGCTAGTTACATTCCAGATCGAAATCAGCGGGAACTACGTGAACTAGTTCGGTACCGTAGAAGTATCATTGAAGAACGTGCTAGACAACATATTCGCATCCAAAAAGTGTTAGAGGGCGCAAATATTAAGCTAGGTTCCGTGGTTTCAGACGTTATGGGTGTTTCGGCTCGAGACATGCTTAACGCAATTGCCGAAGGTGAAGAAGATCCTGAAAAACTAGCAAACTTTGCTCGACGCACTATGAAAAAGAAGAAAGATGAACTAGAACTCGCCCTTAAAGGTTATATCAATTCACATCAACGCCTTATGTTAAAAACCATTTTAAAGCATATTGATTTTTTAACAGAGCAAATCGAGATGCTCGACCAAGAGGTCGAGGAAAGAGTAAGCTCCTATCAAGAAGATGTGGAAAGATTAGACTCTATTCCTGGTATAGCTACAAGAATGGCTGAGCAAATTTTATCTGAAATTGGGACTGATATTAAGAAACAGTTTCCAAGTGCAGCTCATATGTGTTCTTGGGCAGGACTAGTTCCTGGGCATAACGAAAGTGCGGGAAAAAGAAAATCGGCTAAAACAAAAAAAGGAAACAAGTATTTGAGATCAGCATTAACAGAAGCAGCTCATTCTGTAAGAGGATCTAAAAACTATCTCGGAGCACTGTATAGGCGTACAGCATCACGAAAAGGTAAGAAACGAGCAGGAATAGTAGTCGCTCATGCCATGTTACGTATCTCCTACTATCTCTTAACTCGAAAAGAAATGTATGTAGACTTAGGCGAAGATACTTTGATAAGCAGAGACAACAATCAATTTTTCGGCATTCTCTAAGAAGACTTGAAAGTTTAGGATACACAGTTACTTTACAAGAACCTGAAGCATCTTAATCCAGTCCACTTACCTACAATAAATCAGTAAATTTAGGCGCTCTCCCCTTTTTTAAAAAAACAATGAGCTGCGTCTTCTTAAGTATTGCCTTTTCTCCTAAATTCCAGAAGTCTATTTTCATGGTAGTTTAAGTAGAAACCCTCACACTCTCTTATGTGTATCATAAAAAAGGATGGAACCAATGCGACTCCATCCTAAAAATCTTTATTGTTTGTGTTGCTTTTCGTGTCTAACTTTTTGGGTTCACTTCAAATTGGCGGCCTTTTTATGGAGATAACGCGGCGTTAATTCAATAAGAACAATTCAAGAAAAAAAATTTACTGTTATTATTCCTATAAGGCCTATATCACAAAGGAACTCTCAGTTACCTGTTGGCACTTCTTTCATTTTTTAACTCTCAATTCCAACCTCTAACAAAATATTTTCATAGATGAATTTAGACCTTTTCTTTAGGGCCTATGTGTTGGGGACCTACTCAAGCTCACCACGAAGCAGATCCTGGACCTTAAAGGCAAACAAAACAAGATTCTTCGGGTCAAGGAAGGTAAAACGCAAAAAATCCGCGACATGTATATCGCGAATTGCTTTCAAGAGGTCTATGAGTACGCCAAAAACGTCCAGAGTCCCCATTTATTCCCGTCCAGGAAGGGAGAACGCCCCATCACCTCTACGCAAGACTACCGGCAGCTAAATAAGGCGGCAGAGTTCGCTGGCGTGGAACATGTCGGCAACCATACTTTAAGAAAAACGTTTGGCTACTGGTTTTACAAAGCTACCAAGGATATTGCGATGTTGCAACGGATCCTGCATCATTCCCATCCTTCTGTCACCCTCCGTTATATTGGAATTACCGAAGAAGAAACAAACAATGTATTAAAAACATTTAGTGTCTTTCATAATTCATGACAAATGAATTGTCCCTATTTGAGATTTAAACCAAAAAAGACAACAAATTATTATCTGCTATCTTTTTTAATATTTAATAGTTAATCTTTAAAATCCTTATTCAGCACAAGTAGCAATTATAGAAAGAACTCCAAAGAAACTTAATAAATTTAAAACAAAAAACAAGCTCATTTATGGGCTTGTTTTTTGGTAAATCATTTAACTTACTGGCCCATATTAAATCGCATAAGGGGTTTACAATCCCTTTTTATTAGTCGTCATTAGGAAGAACGACTCCTGTTTTATGAGTCGCTCCAGGATTAGCGACACACTTATTTTATCTATATATATATATTATATTATATATACGTTTCAAAATTGGAATTATGTCTATTATTTCATTCGACCGTTCTTCTTTCATATATCCGTTCCATTGGTTTTATTTTTTTGTTTTTCATCAATATATTTGGACACATATTCTAATAAAAATGTAACCATTATAAAGCATATGGCAATAATAATATTCTCTACTTGGTTTATTGATAGGAATGTCCCAATCCCTAAAACTACAATAAATCTTATTACTATAGCGCTTATTAATTCAATCAATCTATTTGTTCCAACTATATGCCTAACAGCAGCCATAAATAAATTTTCGAGAAAAAAATTAAATAACAAATAACCAATTAGTAATGAGAAAATTTGTTTTTGAGTGATGTCCAAATGAAGGAAACCATCAAGAACATTTACAGAACCAAAAAATAAGAATGATATAATAACTACCAGCAAACTAATGATTAATCCGAATACAAATGAAACAAAAAATGCCGTGACCAAAGGATTCTTTCCTCTTTTTTCTTCTCTTTCACCTTTGTAAACAAAATAAAAAAAGGTTAGAAAAACAAGAATAAATACTGCGATACCAATTTTCAATACCGTCATTTTTTTTAAAACTCCTTAAATAATAAGAGAAGGAAAAATAATTCTCCTTCTCTTATTCTTGATATTCTTGTTCTAATTCTTTTAGGTCTTGTTTTAGTTTTTCAACTACTTCTTTTTTTCTTAAATTGATAGATATTTATAAATATTTATCATAATTATAAGAAAAACGCAATAAATTTAGCGATATAAATAGCATCACTTGGTGGAATACCCGCTTTTGTTAACGCTAATGCTACGCTATTTTCTGCAAAGTTATTGATTTTTTCAAGTACATTTGCAGCTTTATTTCCCCATTTACCGATTGACACGCCTGCTTTACTAGCCCAGCTATACGGTATTTTTGAGATCAATTGCCCCAATGCCGTTCCACCATATCTTAATGCCTGTATAACTATTACTTTTGTTACTCCAAGCCATTGAGTTGTAACCTCTCCTGATGCAGATGGCGAACCGGCTACAGGATTAACTATTAAATTTGCATTAGTTTTTGAAGTAGATACACTATTTTGGAGTGCTGTGTTTAATTGATTCTGAGAAACAGATACAGGTATACTTTCTACACTATTTCTTCGTTGATTCTCTGCTGCACTGGCAAAGGATGGAGCAACACTGGTAAACCCTAGAACTAATGTTGTTGCAAAAAGAACCGACTTCACACTTTTTTTCATATTTTTTCTCTCCCGATTTTTAAAATTTCGTCAATACAAGAATTGAGCTACGAAATGTAAGAGGATTTAATTAGGGTATCGAAAATATGTAATTTTCAACACAATGATTGGCTCATTTTCTATATTCAACTTTTATTCTTTATTATAATTATCCCTTTAAGCCTTACCTAGCGTACATGAGCATGGTTTCCAAAATGTTGGTTGGATTCCTTTGTTGTAATTCTTCGTAATCCCTTCAACGTATTTTTGCGTCCACCTTTATTATTACAATTCCTCCCTGTTTTGTAATAATAAAGAAAAACAACATCTCAATTTTACCGAATTTCAAAAAAAATACAATAAGTAATTCTATTCATAAAAAAAGGAGATTGAAAATGGAGTTTATTGGAGTTAACTTCAAAAATATTCTGCTCAAAGACTTCACCATACATGCCCATCAACTAACTTAATAAATCGATTAAAGTCGCGATGTTTGCAAAAAAGTTGCGATACTTTGCCTCGTTCAATTAAAGAATTCTAAGTGAGTTATGATCAATCTTTTTTATAAAAACTTATATCCAACCCGAAATACAAAACGCTCATTTTGATCAATCTTTTTTCAAATTGAGCGTTTCTTTTTTGTTATTCAATCAATGTTTGTAGTTACTTTTTAATTCAACTTTATCCCAAACCAACAGCTAATCACGTTACTATCTTTCGAATTCCCGGTGTTGTGGCTTTCTTCTTTTTGGTTTCTGTCGCTGAAAATTTTGACGTTGTTCTTCCAGCTGCATGTTCCTTCCTGCCTGTTCAATGCCTTCCATAATTGCGCCAAATAAGGCGAGACCCTTTGCCTGTGCTAGAATCTGATCTTTAAATGCAGGAACTCTAGCTTCCATTTTCCCTAAAGTATGGAATTGTTTTTCAAGGTCCATTCTTCCAGAAACACCTTCTTTTTTCATCATATCTTGGTAGTTTTCACGTGTAGAAATAGCCTGGTCATACTCTTGTTTAGCCGATTTTGAAACAAGCAATTTTCCTTTCAAGAAAGGATTGTTCTAGATTTTTTCAACAATGGCATGATGTTTTTCATAATTTTTCAGATAGCCTTCCGCACGCTGCAGGCGTGACCGGTGCTGATTCACACGATCCAATTCACCCTGGAGCCTATGAATTTCTTCTTCATGGTTTGACATCTAAATACCCCTCCCTAATTTTATCTTCACTCATTTGAACACCCCATTAAACAATCATTCCTTTTGATATTTTACCACAAATATCCATTATCCTTATTGAACTATCCTGCCCCGATAGTTCCATAAGAAAAAGCTGCCTTAAAGACAGCTCCGATCTTCAGCTAACGCACCCGTTAGTTGAATAAGAAATGATATAATATTCTAAAATTTAAAATTAGGAGTTGTAATATTTATGGATTTTTATATCGTTGATGTATTCGCAGAAGAAAAATATCAAGGTAACCAATTAGCTGTACTTATTCCCTCGAGAACAATATCAACTGAAGAAATGCAAAAGATTGCAAGAGAGATAAACTTTAATGAAACAACATTTATTTTATCTGGCAAACAAGACAATGGAGGATACGATGTTCGAATATTTACTCCTGATGTTGAGGTTCCTTTTGCTGGTCATCCAACATTAGGAACAGCATTTATCATTCAGAAAGTTTTAGAAAACAATGAAAGTAAACAAATAACTCTAAACCTTAAAGTAGGACAAATACCTGTAAATATTGAAGGTGAACAATTAATAATGAAGCAAAACCCACCCCAATTAGGAACGATTATTCCTGATCAAGATATTTTCACCGAAATATTACATATACCAAATGAAGATATTGATTCCCGTTTTCCAATTCAAATTGTATCAACTGGATTACCAGCAGTAATTGTTCCTCTTTGTTCATTGGATGCTGTAAATCGTTGCAAGATCAATCATAATAATTATCAAAATTTCATTGATAACGTTATAAAAGCAAATATCCTTGTCTTTTCTCCTGAAACCAAACTAAAAGAAAATGATTTAAATGTAAGAGTATTTTTAGATGACACAGGATTCCCTGAAGATCCTGCGACTGGAAGTGCAAACGGAAATCTTGCTGGATACCTTATCGCACATAACTTTTTTGAAAGTAAAAATATAGCGTACAGAGTTGAACAAGGATTCCAAATGGGAAGACCATCTATTTTAAATATACAAGCTGAAAAATCCCAAAATTCCATTCAAATACTTGTAGGTGGTAAAGTATTTTTAATCGCAAAAGGAGAATGGTATTAACAAGAAAGTCCAAATTTGGGCTTTTTTTAGATTAATATTTTATAATTTTAATAAACTTGCGATTCCCTTCAATAAAAAGCACTCACTACTTGTTAAAGGATTCTGCCCCTTTAGTTCCATTAGAAAAGGGCTGCCGCAGCAACCCCTGCAAAATAATGTTCAATTTGCTTCATAGTTCTGCTCCAAGATCTTTTTTTAGCTTTTGGTCTTCATGCAAATTTGAAACAAAGTTTGATTAAAACACACTATAAATTATATTTAGTTTAGCATTGAACTAAAGAATTAATACAACGAGTATATAAATATTCCCACCAATAACCACCACCATATACACCTTGAAAGAGAACATTAGCAGTAGCGCGTGCAGTATACCCTGCATCATTAACCTGCATAAATTTTAGTGAAACTAGATTTAAAATGACCTAAGATACTTGACTGCCGTCTCAGCATATATCTCGGCAGATTCTACTAAGTTCTCCACTGAAACCCGCTCATCGTACCCATGGATAGTGTGTTCCAGCCCAGGACCGTAAAGGACAGTATCAATGCCATGGCGCCGGAAGTGACTGGCATCACTTGAACCTAGCAAAAGTACGCTGAAGACGGGATCCTCCGTTCCAAGGACACGCTGGATTCCCAGTTCTATGCCCCTCACAATTGGACGATTCTCTAAGGTCCAGTTCGGGTTAGTACAGGGTACCATTGGCTCTACAATCGCACCTGGCGCTACAGCACTAACAAGATTCCTAGCGACATCAAGTACAAACTCAGACTTCATACCGAATGGAACCCGGGTATCCACTTTAATGATACACTTGTCTGCGACGACGTTCACATTTGTTCCGCCCTGGATTACACCTGGATTGTAAGAGGGACGATAAAGTAACTGTGACAGTAAGGGGTTTCCTGGAAACTGAGATAGGAGCCACTCAGTATTGTACAAAAGTTGACAAGGCTCTGCCGGAGGCGTTGCCTTGAGCTCCCATAGCTTGGTTAGTGCTTCGACCGCGGCTGCCCCTCTTTGTATGGCGGAGATTCCATAAAGCGGTTGTAGGCTGCCATGATCTGTCTGACCTGGTATGCTCACCTGCATCCATGCCTTGCCCTTTTCACCGGCATTCGGATGGTGGGGGTCCGTTGGTTCACCAATCAGACAAGCATCACCCTTAATCAATCCTTGATCCAGGAGCGAGGCCACCTCAATGCCGCCAGTCTCTTCATCCGGAGAGGCAATAACTCCTAGGCTACCTTTCAAATTAAGAGTGGGGGCTAACTCCTGAAGTAGTCCAGCCACAAAAATCAGTGATGCCAAGCCTCCTTTCATATCAGAGGCTCCCCTACCCAAAAGCATACCTGCTCTGACTTCTCCTGAGAAAGGATCGAAGGTCCAATGTGAACAATCACCTGCAGGTACGACATCTGTATGTCCACAAAATAGGAGCCGTGGACCAGGTACCCTTGTTAAGGGAGCATCACAGACCACGGTAACCAGCGCATTTTCGCTCCGGCGGTGCTCGGTAATAAGGAACCCTTTTGCTGCTAGGTATCGGCTAATATGGCGTCCCATTTCTGCTGACCGCTTCTTAAACTCGGGCGATGGATTTTCAGATGGAATTCGAATAAATGAAGCAGCAAGTTCGACTAATTCCTGTTGCCTTGACCTTATCAGCTGCCGGATTATACTCATATAAATACATCCCCTCCATGTCCAGCATTAGCCTCAATATTTCTATACTATTCTATGTGCTGTTCCTAGATATATTTCTGAGGTTAAAGTGGGGAAACATTTGATACATGTTATTTAAAGTCTCGTTCAATGCTATAGTTAAACTTAATGAGCCAAAGATATATAGGGGTAGTCAGGAAAATGCGGATTTACAACGTTAAGCACATTTTCCTGACGTTACCCCTTATATAGTAAATATAAGACTATGTAGTTGGTAATGCCTAACCTCCGTTATCTTAACAGCAATTCTTTCAACTATTTAGCTGATTATGCTTGACGGGTCTTAGGGTTTTGGACTTGCTGAAGTGAAGCATTGAAACGGCTGGAAGACACCAATATAAGATTGATTCCGTTCATGATTTTCCGAAGATACCAAACCAAGATTGGATTGTTCAATATCCAGCATTTAAAAATAAGCTGAATCACCGCATCCAAAATTCCCTTACAATAATCGAACAAAGTAAAAATACTTTATTCATCAGATATGAGTGGTCAACGGCGAACTATGAAGATATTATTGAATTACAATCTATTTTATCTCAACTTACAACGGGTAAGTTTAACCTATTGTTTATGCAGCCAATAGATGGTTTAAAAGGAGTTAAAGACATGAACTGGCCACATGATGGGATTGCTTTGTACAAGTTCCTCGTAATGATCCCAGTAATAATGCCATTTGGGATCAGGTTTTAGAAGAGATAACATTAACAAATTAAAAAAGATGACCCTTTTAGGCTGCCTTCTCCTATATGAAGTATTTCATAAAGAGATAAATATATTAAGCAGGGTTTCCTGGCTTTTTTTATTAAATATTTTCGAATTAATATACAAAATGAGTAGTTGCTTTTTTTCTATAAATGATTGGATGTAAATGTGAAGATAGCTGGGTTAACTAACCTGCCCCGTTAACTCCATAAGACTATTGTGAATTTAACCCTAAACTAAGATGATAGAAGTTCTGTAATAGCTCATTTAAAAATTGACACTTGCTTTGATGAACCTTCGCAGCAGTCGGCGGAAAGGAAGCGGATTTCTGAAATCATCTGGAACGTTTTTTTAAATAAAAAACTGCAGGCAAACTCTCTTTTCTTCAAGTTTGTCTACAGTCTGAGTAATATATTTATATAAATGATCATTTTTCATAAACGTTTCCTCGATTTTTTTATGCTTATTAAAACAAAAAGAAGAGGCAAGTATAAA
This sequence comes from Peribacillus sp. NPDC096447, assembly GCF_044762725.1. NCBI lineage: Bacteria > Bacillati > Bacillota > Bacilli > Caryophanales > Bacillaceae > Peribacillus > Peribacillus sp. NPDC096447. The sequence goes on along the minus strand of NZ_JBIWEV010000006.1, from coordinate 357,286 downwards.
ACAAGGAAGCCCGCGCTGTATGGATTGATTATTTTATTTAATACATATAAGGAATCGACATCGAAAAAAAATATACTGACAAGCAGTATGATTATGGACATTACCCATAAGGGATACTTTTGCTGGACATTGAATAAGCGCTTGACACCCCTGCTGGCAGCCCACAAAGGAATGACCATGTTGGGAATGATGACGATGGCCCACCAAGAAACAGTTATGTATTCGAAACGTTGAATAAAGGGGAATTCAATGACACTGGTCAATGAGAGTGTTGGCCATAGGGTAAGGACCAACTGTTTCTGTGAATAAAAGACTGTCGAAACAAAATAAAGTAATAGGCTCAATAACGTAGTTGCCAAGGCTCCTCCATGAGCATATTTTTGTGATGTTTCAGGATTTTTGATGAACGGATAAAACATCAGGATCATTTCAAAACCAAGCATTGATAATGAAGTACTTCTGGTTCCTTTCATTATTTCGCTTAAAGTATGATCGAAAATAGGAAGAAAACTGGTGAAATCAGCGTATTTAAAGCCATATAGAGGTACAATTAAAAGCCAGTATGAAACGATTACAGTTAAAAAGGCTATACCCGTAATGGTTCGGAAACCTCCCGTACATATATAATAAATCAGGATCAGGAAAACCAAAGCAAACACCCAAGAAGGTATCTCTTCAAACATCCAAACATGAATGACATTTATATAGCCGATAATGACCGTCATTCCAAGGACAAAAAAATATAGAATGAATAAGAGACTGAAGAAATTCCCTATCCATTTACCCAATGCAAGATTATTAGCAGAAATGATATCACCAGGAACAAAGCTAAAAATCTTATATATCACCCAAATTAATATATGAACGATCAGTCCGGCTAGGATTATGGAGATCCAACCATCCGTCCCCGTCGCCTTAGCTAAATCTCTTTGAAAATTCAACACGCCTAATCCAGTTTGCATGGAATGCAGTAAAAAAAACACATAAAATGGCGATACCTTATACTTTTCATTCACACCAGCTTGGTTCATACAGGACCCTCATTTACATCACTCGTATTTCCTATGTTAATAATCTGGCTTTTAAAGGATTAATTTATTCAAAAGGATACTAACGTTAAGTACCTAATCACAATCTCGCGACTGCTCTAAAATTATTAGGATTTCAACAACAACTGAAAGGAAGGTTACATTCATAAATAGAATGGGTATAAATTCTACATAATGGGTTAAAAGCTAACTCACTATAATTCACATAAAAATACGGTGCATATGCTGTGCAGCTAAAGCATTTTTCACTTCTTCATTTTCACCAAGTATTGGCGTATCGATGAATCCTGGAGCAACTCCTACAACTCTGATACCATGTTCAGCTAACTCTAATGCCCCGGATTTAGACATCATGACCACAGCTGCTTTAGCTGCGTTATAATTAAAGCTTCCAACTGCTGCCATTGTTCCATAAATGGATGCTGTATTAACGATAGTTCCTTGTACGTTTAATTCAACCATTTTTTTAGCTCCAAAATACATCCCATAATATACACTGTGTTGGTCAACATCAATAACCCGATGATATGATTCTGGATCCATTTCCAAGAAAGGTTTTACCAGACCTATACCAGCATTGTTAAAGATCCCGTTTAAAGTACCGAATCTTTCTACTGTCCAATCAATAAGAGCACTAACTTCATCACCTTTAGATACATCAACTTTATAGGAAGCTGCAACACCAGATGCTGCTTCTATCTCAGCAACCACTTCCTTGGCAGAATTTTCATTATAGTCTGCGATTACTACGGATGCACCTTTTGTTGATAGCTGTAATGCAGTCTCCCTTCCGATTCCGCTGCCCCCACCTGTTACTATAATTACTTTCCCGTTTAATTCGGTCATCATTTAGCCCCTTCCAACTTATGTACCATCTAATAACCTTCCATTTAAAGTTTTATCGGTTTATCTATTATTAATACCATAGACTTCTTATAGCGGTGTCCCGTTAATTCAATAAAAAAAGCGATCCTATTAAAGAATCGCGCACGTTTGCTGAAGATTTATTGCTATTACATATTGAACTTTAGCACCCAATTAATTTAATAGATTTATAACTATCTTGATTCCTATAAAATTCTGCTAGCTTATGAAATATTTTTTGTATAGTTGATATTGTAGTATAAGGAAAGTGCCGATGCTCCCCTAATAAAAATCTGCACTGTTCCTGGTTACAGGAAAGCACGATCACTGTAAGGATGTTTAAAAAACCGGCCCATAGCACAATAATATAGGCAACGTATGTCTGTCTTTATTCCACCAAAGGAGGAGTATCCATTTGAAGATCTCTTCAATATCATTCAAAGAACCTCCAGTTTATCATGAATTCCCTCCCCTCTATGAAGGTTTAGGGCTGCCTGAGTTATCTTCATTCATTCAGCAACGATTTGAATTCGCATATACCTTGGGGGAAGTCGAAAGAACGGGGCTTGGCAGCATTCGTTTTTATAAACGGCAGGGGGATTTCGAAGTTCTTATACCTGATAAGTTACCAGGAGTGGGACCAATAAAGCTTCGGAATTTAAAGGGGTTGTTACTGGAGGAAGCCAAAACAGCTTTCATCGAAAATATTGAATCCGAACCAGAAAAGCGGAAGGTCTACTACGGAGAATTTCGTCGCCCTCGGAAAGACGCTGAATAGGTGTGCTGTTCCACAAACTGGCGTCTGGTTTGAGTAAAATCATTGTTGTCTTTTTGAATTTATTATTTAAAAAATTTCCACTAAAAAAAGGTTGCCCCAGCAACCTCCCTTATTTTAATGATCCGTTTTATTTTCATTATCTAAATCATCATCAAGAAAAGACTTTTTATCTTCTTTAACTCCATACTTTTTTTCAAGAAATTGACCGATAATTGAATTGTTAATTCCTTTTCTTACTGCTGTTTCGATAACTATATAGAGAATGAATAACCCAACAGTAAAATAAACAAAAAATATTATAGCCTCCACTAAAAATCCCCCAAAAAATAATCCTTTTTTTACTATATTTTACCATAAAATCCACATTACCTTTTTGAACTGCCCGATTTTTGCATAAAAAAAGGAGCTGCTGATCAGCTCCTTGAAATGAAATAATAACTCCCAGTCAACCTCCGGTATAAACACTTTCACATGTTCCAGGTTTTGGTTCATAATAACAATGATTTTTAAATTGACCAGCAAAAGGTTGATCGTACCATGTTGGCGGGCACGGGGCATATGGATTAAAATACCAAAGGGCATATTTCCCTGGGTGTTCTCTCCAATAATCCAAATTCTGTTTTGCTAATCTTTTTTCAGCAGATCTTGCTCTTTGATAAAATACATTACCTTTTTGAACTGCTTCAAAAGAATAATTTCCTCCTTGTACTTGATAAATGACCTGTGGAATTGTTCTTAAATCTATAAAGTCTATACAATTCGCTTTAAGACGATTAACAATTACATTTCCAACATATAACATCCCTTGTTTTCCTTCACCTTCGGCTTCTGCTCTCATCATCCTTGCCATTAAGTCGACGTCTGAGCTCCGGTAACTTACTCTTGCCATTTTTTCACCCCAAAAATATCGTATGAAAAAAAGACTGCATTAATGTCATTGTTCATAAATTAAGGTTGCTTAATTTTTAAAGCTTACCGTTTTTAAGTAAGATAAGAACTTAAAGACAGCTACTTTTTGAGTAATCACAGAAAAATTGTACCGGCAGAGTAAATCAATAATAGGCACATAATTAACCGAAACGACTTGTCATGTGTAGCAAAAAAATCTTTGAAAAGCGAGCCGAATCCTGACCATAGAAGCAATGCCAGCCATCCCAGAAAAATCGTTAAAGCTAAATAAATAGCAACGAATTTAAGCGACTCATTAAGCGGTAAAATAAACGCACTCAACACGGTTAAATAGAACAAAATGCTTTTGACATTGATGATTTGAAGAATGAAGCCTGATAAAAAAGAAGACTGCACATCTCTGGATTCCTCCTTTGAACCTTTTGGCGTTAATTAGAAGGATTAAGTCAAAGGAATTGTAAGTTTACTTTTTGGCAGGCGTTCCAAACTTTAGATTAAAAACAAGATTTACGTCTAGATGGAAGTACTAAGCCGAATTCACAGAAATTAGCACAATCGCATAACCAGAAATAAAAGCTATGTGAAAACTTATATTCACATAGCTTTTATTTTTCATATTAAAAATACATGCTCGGTATGAGCAAGGCAGGCTGTAGACAAATTCGGGTTGATTTCAGAAATCCGCTCCCTTTCGGCCGACTGCCTGCCATGCCTCCTCGACGCAAGCGTCTGTGGGGTCTCGACTAGCCAGTTATTCGGCAGGAGTGTCGCAAATTTCTTCAATCCAATGAGGGTTTCATTCCATATCAAAAGGTAAAAGTTCATGAAGGATAACCAAGTTTTCCTTTCTAATCATGGTTCGGGATGAGACCATTCCGTACCCCCTTTTGTCGACAAACTGAACTTTATCCGAATGAACAAGTAAAGTATACCAATTTGATAGTTTTTAACGTTTATTTATCATCCACTTAGTCCATACCAAAAATTTTCCCATATATTCTGAATTCTAGGTTCCATATTCTCTTTACCATAATAAGAAAATTCCATGAATATCCCATCAATCAAACAGAGATAGGACATGATCAAGTTCTCGATTGTCCCTTGGCGTATTTCTTTTTTGTCAATTCCTTCGACAAAGATATCATGTAAGATAGCGGAAAATGATTCTTCAGATCTAAGGAATTTATCATTTAATATGTGCTTCAAATGCTCCGGCGGAAAAATCATTGCCCTCTTTAAAAAAGTTGCTTTATCTTCATGGTTTTTATAATAGTTACAAGTATCAAGAAGGATATGCTTTAACTTTTCTTCAGAAGAGAGTGTATTTATTTCTTCGACAAATTGTTCGACCTGGTGTATATGCTCTTCCAGTATTTCTTCAAACAGACACAAGAAAAGGTCATCCTTATTTTTGAAATGGTTATAGATTGAGGGTTTTTGTATACCTACCCTCTTGGCAATTTCCGATAAAGCAGTTCCCTCGTATCCGTACTTGGTAAAAAGTGTTAAGGAAATGTTTTTAATTTCATTTTTTGTCATAATGAGCCCCCAAACTATCTAACGTTAGTTAATATCATTATAAACTCATTTCCCTTTTTAAACTAAAGATTTGATACATTAAAACATAGTTCTTTTTCTTTAAATGATTAGAGAATTAGAATATGCTGGATAAAGAAGTTTCTTCACTTTTATACACAACTTCCCCATCGTTTATTGTAAGTTCCACATTAGTTTCGAGCACTTCATTTACTGGAATATCGAAAAGATTTCTGTCTAAAACCACAAGATCAGCAAGTTTCCCCTCTTCTATTGTACCTAGCTCATGCTCTCTAAAACTTCCATAGGCTGAGCCATATGTATATGCTTGCAATGCCTCTGCCAAAGTGAGCTTTTGTTCAGGATGCCATGTGTTTTTTGGATCTCCACTGCTATCAACTCTTGTAATGGCAGTATATATTTGCCGCATAGGGTTTAATGAGATGGAAACCGGAAAGTCTGTTCCTAATGCTAAAGATGCACCTGAATTTAAAAGCGACTTCGTCAGGAAAACATTTTTTTCCCTTTCAGGACCTATTATTGAAGAATATACCTCTCTGGATGAAGCGGCCATGTGATCAGGTTGCATCGAGGCAACGACCCCTAGTTTGGAAAAACGGTCAATGTCATCCGAATCGATTACTTCAATATGTTCTATTGTATGTCTTGAGTCTCTTTTTCCATTCTTACGTACCGCTTCTTCAAAAGCGTCTAAAGCTAAACGAATTGCCGCATCTCCAATAGCGTGAAACCGGATTCTAAATCCAAGTTCATCTGCTTTAACAACTCGATCAATCAATACTTCTGGATTTAGAGCTGGATGACCACAGATATCCACTTGATCGGAGTATGGTTTCAGGAAGTAAGCGGTGTGACCCGTGACTGTTCCATCAACAAATTGCTTTAATCCTGAAAATTGAAATTTCTTTGATTCATATTTATTTCTCAGCTTTTGGGCTTTATCCAAATTGCCATCTAATTCAGGAGTGATATGAAATCTAGTCGTTAATCCTCCTTGCTTATCTAATTTCCAGAAAAGGTCATAGTCTTGAAGGAAGTCATCTATTGGAGCAAACAAATCGTTTACAGAAGTAATTCCATATTGAGATAACAATCTTAAAAACTTTTTTAGTATCGTTTCTTTTTTATCTTGTGTTAACCGTAATGCCTCTTTTAAAACTATTTGCTGGGCATCTTCATATAAAATCCCAGTAAGTAAACCATTCTTATCTCTTTCATAGCGACCAAAATCCGGATCACGTATATCCTCAGTAACTCCTGCTAAATCCATGGCCTTACTGTTCACCCATGTATAATGACCTTCAGCATGAAAAAGAACAACAGGACGATCTGGAATAACAGCATCAAGTATTTTATAATGGGGCTCTTGTTTATCATGCCAATAACCTGCGTCCCATTGCATACCAATAATCCATTCTTCCTCAGAACAATCTTTAGAAAATTCCAGTACTGTTGCAGCTACATCTTGAGCTGACCTGGCTTCAAATAAATTAACACTATTTAAACTTAGTGCACTAAACATGATGTGGAGATGAAAATCATGAAATCCAGGCATAATTAATTGATTTCCATAGTTAAATACTTTTGTCTCACTTCCTATAAAAGGTTCAATCTCCGCTTTTGATCCTACACTCATAATTTTGTCACCTAAGATAGCAATTGCACCAGACGTCGGCTCATGTGCAAGCCCTGTAAAAATAGCATCACTGGAAAGAACAATATCTGCTTTTTTAATAGCCATAGAGTTTACCTCTTTTCATTCAAAATAATAAACAGTAACTGATCATTGCACTAGTTTTACATCGAATTCTTCGTTTTGCTCTGCAAAATTCAGTTCAGGAGGACGTTCCTTAAACATTTTTGTTAAGTACAATAAATATATGAACCCTACTGCCATCCAAGTAATCCCTAATACTAAAGAATGGATATCTAACTTTGTCATAAACAATATAGTTATACCGGTGCCTATTAAGGGAAGAAGTAAATATAAAACGATACTTTTAAGCGATTTCTGCTTCTGCCTGACAAAATAATGGATAAGCACTGAAAGATTAACGAATGTAAAAGCAAACAGGGCTCCAAAGTTAATGAAAGAAGTAGCTGTTGCGATATCCAAAAATACAGCACTCATTGCAACACAAGCAATGAATAAGATATTGAATATGGGCGTTTGAAATTTTGGAGAAACATATCCGAATATCCTCTTAGGCAGAACATTATCTCTACCCATTGCATATAAAATCCTGGCTCCGCTGCCTCCTGAAGCTATGGCAGAAGCAGTAGCAGATGTCACTACAACAGCAATAAACAAACTATTCAGAAAATTACCCCCGGTATAAATCATGATATCCACTATAGCTGTATCAGGGTTCTTAAAAGCATTGAAGTTCGGAAAAATGGATTGTGCAAAATAGGTAGATGCAACAAATAATCCCCCTCCGATCAATGTTGTAGCATAAATAGCTTTAGGAAGTGTTTTTTTCGGATTTTTGGTTTCTTCAGCTAATGTAGTAACCGCATCAAACCCAAGAAAACTAAAGCATAATAGAGGTACAATCGAGAGCAGATTATTAAAATTTACGTCAGGACTAAAAAAAGGATCCTTAGAAAACAACTCCCCGGTACCTTTTCCTGCTAAAAGTCCATTTATACAAAGCAGGCTGAAGATAATGATAAAAAGAAATTGAAATATTACCAAAAAGGTATTCACATTTGCAGCAACCTTAATCCCAAAAATATTAATGGTAGTCACACCTATAATAAAAGAAATAATAACTGCAATGATAGGAATACCAGGGAAGTAAGCATTCACCATAATTCCAAAAAGTAAAGCACTGATCATAGGACTGAAAAGATAATCCAATAAAATTACCCATCCTACCAGAAAACCAAGGTGTGAATTAATACCTTTCTGTACAAAGGTATAAGCTGAACCGGTAGTGGGATAAACCTGAACCATTTTTGCGTAACTATATGAAGTGAATAGCATGACAATTAAAGCAATTATGTATGCTGTCGGAATCATTCCCTGGGTACGATCAATGGCGATACCATATGTGCTAAAGACTGTCACAGGCGCCATAAAGGAAAGTCCAAATACAATAACATATCTTGTATTTAGTGAACGCTTAAGCTCGGGTAATCCTTTCATCGCAAAGAGCTGCCTCCTTTATCAAATGTAATGACTGCTTTTTATTGATTGACTTCTTTCGTACTTAATGCTGCAAGGCTGGCAAACTCATGTACAAGTGTTGCTGCTAAAAGTGAAGTGATTTGACTTGGATCATATGATGGCAGCACTTCAACCACATCATATCCTATAAAGTTAAAGTCAGTTAGGGCACGTATCATTTTAAGTGTTTCAAAGCTGCTAAAACCGCCTGCTTCAGGTGTACCTGTACCTGGAGCAAAAGAAGGATCAACGAAATCTATATCAAATGTCAAGAAACAAGGTGTGTTACCAATGGTTTTTCTAATCTCTTTCAAAACATCTTCAAATCCACGATTGGAAAGTTCACCAGTTGTAATCAAACGATAACCTAAATCAAGACTTGCCTGTAAATCTCCAGAGTGGTTTAGCGTACCTCGGATTCCTACTTGAAATACTTTATCTGCCTGCAGCAAACCTTCTTCGTGCGCACGAATAAATGGAGATCCATGCCAATATTTTTCCTCATAATATGTATCCCAAGTATCTGTATGGGAATCAAAATGAATCATGGCTACCGGGCCATATACCTTTGCCGCAGCTCGTAAACTAGCTAAAGTGACAGAATGGTCTCCCCCTAATCCAATAGGTATGACCCCTTTGGACATCAATTCAAACATGGATTCCTTCATTAGATCATAACTTCGATGAATATTATGGGGAATAACAGGGATATCCCCTATATCAATTGCATTCAATTGTTCAAAAGGATATCCCTTATGAATAGGATGATAAGGAAACAGGGTCATGGATGCTTGGCGAATGGCTTGAGGAGCAAACCTGGCTCCCACCCGAAAAGAAGCTGCTGTATCAAAAGGCATACCCACAATTGCCAGTTTTGCATCATGCTTTTGAGAAGGTAAACGCATAAAGGTTCCTGTTGTACAAAACTCTGGCTTTACATCTGGTGTAAGTGGATATTTCATAAGTATCATCTCCTGGTTTTAAATAAAATTCTTTTCATATGAATTTCCCTAACATAGTGTAATCGCTTACAACTGATAATTCATTAGATTACCTTTTATATCTAACACCTACTTTTAGAATCTTATTAACTAACGGTAGTTAGTATTAAACCAAATATAAACATAGTTGTAAAAAAAGTCAAACTATTTTTTATTTTTTGATCAAAGTAGCCTTATCTTTCAATCCTGCCTCTATTAAAGTAAAGCCACTATTCTTGTTACACCAACCTGCCCCTTTAGCTCCATAAGAAAAAGAGCTGCTGAGCAGCTACTAGACTGAAGACAAATTCAATGAAAATCAAGTTTGTTTCAGTTTTTATGTGGGTTTATAAAACCTCGAACGTCGATTTCCACTACAGGCACTCGCTTTCCGCGGTCCGGGAGCCTCCTCGGCGCTCTTAGCGCCTGCGGGGTCTCCCCTCGACGCGCTTTTCCCGCAGGAGTCTCGCACCTTCCGTTCCAATCAACTTTGTTTTGAAATTTTAGGTAAAACCCCTTTTGCCGACAAACAGAGAGCTGCATAAGCAGCTCCCTTTATTGAAGTAAAAGCACCCATTAGTTCATTAAGGAAGGCATGCTTTATTAAAGAATTGCACCCTTTAATGGAATAACACCTGAACTTCTAATAATTTTTACACAGGTTTCTTAACAAATAAGACCCGACCTCAGTTTGGTCGATCATTTTTCTTAACTTTGGCGATTATTAGTAATATCAACGGAAGCAGAAACCCGAATGTCATTGCATAAAACGGCCAGATTTCTGCAATGAATTTACTATAATGGACGATATTGGGTGTCATGATCAATGTAAAGGCAATCAAAAGGATACCAAACGGAAAAATCAGAGGACGATAATCCTGTAATTTTAACGTTTGTGCCAGACTTAAAACGGTCACATAAAAAAACAAACTAAATCTAATAAAAATGGTGATGAACCATATTATGGCAAGTATTGCTTCCAGCCGCGTCAGGAAATCAGCGATATTTATTTTCTTAGCCAACATATAGATTGGATAATTTTGTCTTGCTGTTGACTCTGGACCAAGTACAAGAATGGCTAACATGGTTATAATGATCAAAACACTTCCAGCCAACAATTGACCGACAAAAAGGCTTTTTCTTATTCTGTCTTTTTGACTTACGAACGGGAGGATCATTAGAATCGCAACCGGTTCAATAAACGGAAAAACAATAAATGGTATAGATCCCCGTATAACCTGTTTCAATCCCCCCTCCCATACGGGCTGCAGGTTTTGAAATTTAATCTCAGGAAGTAGAAGAATTATCAATGTTGATACAAGTAATACAACAAAAGGGAAAAAGATTTCCGCGCTTCGGGCCAAAGGTTCCAAACCAAGACGTGCGGCCATGAGGACGACACTCATAAATAGAATCATGATCACATGATTTGGAGTATCAGGCATAATATGATTTATCATAAAATCCCCAATTTCACTCAAGTAGGTCGCTGTGGTTATAAAAAAGTAGCTTATAAATAAAAGAGAAATTGCTATTCCCAGCCACTTACCCAGAATTTTTTGGCTGTATTCCACTAATGTTAAATCAGGATAGCATTTCCTTAAAGCGTCATATATAAAAACAACCAATAACGGTGCTATCGCCACGCTTATAATACCCGAAATCCAACCATCTTGTTCAGCTTCAGAAGCGACAATGGAGGGAATGACTAATATAGAATCTCCAAGCGTATATAAAATCACTAATATCGTCAGTTGACGGCTTCCGATTTTACCCTTCTCGAGCATTTTCATAAGTTCCTTTCACGACAAAACGGTAAGTTATATACAAACGGCAGAAATTCTGATTCCATAACCATTATTGACAGAAGAAGAATATACAAACCCTGCTGAGTACAAGTTATTTTTTTGCCACTGCAAGCCTCACCCGGCAGTTTGGAAAATTAGAAATAATGTGGTTTATAAATCCTGACTCCCCTTGATAGGAGATAACTTAGGCTTCGATTCACTTTTTAATAATTCCGGTATATTCCGCAATATGGCTGCCCCTATAGTTCCATAAGAAAAAGAGCTGCCAAAGCAGCTCCCAGACTGTAGACAAACTCGAATGTCGATTAGAACGTAGGGTACACGCTTTCCCGCAGGAGTCTTGCTTTGAAATTTAGATAAAACCCCTTTTGTCTACAAACTTATACCTTATTCAGATTTCAAAGATTGCGATTGATTCAGGAATTCTCTAATTTCTTTCTTCTTAGAAATCCCTAGCTCCCGGGCATCCAATAGCATTTCTGCCCATTCCTTATCCAAGCCTTTTTCAATAAATAAAGAAATTAACATGTTCACTCTCCCCGTTCAGTTAAGACAATTCATAGCATTTAACGTGCCAATTTTATTAGCCAGGAAAATTTTCTACGCAAACTATACATCGAAGGCCACTTAAATCATTAGCAATCTTTGTTATTAATCCCAGAACGATATTATTAACTCACTTTTAACAACTAAAATTGTTCCTTATTTAATACAATGAGTGGACATGTGTGTTATTTTAACGCCACTATTTTTACTTTATTACAACATTTAACCTAGCGTCCGCTCACCAAAAACCGAAGTTTAATGTTCATTTTCCCTGTTTCTTTTTCCTTCAAAATATATGAATGCCGCAAGAACAATGATTGCACTTGCTACAATGTTAGTTAACCAAAATAAGTCCATATCCGTGATATACCCAACCATATTAATTATAGGAAGCGCGAATATGAAAATCAGTAATAAAACATCTTTTTTGCTTTGTTTCCGTTTTTCAAAAAACAACCCCAGTATTTTTTCAAAAACTGATCCCATTATAAAACACCCCTTAATTTTTCCACTCTAAATTAAAATAAAGTCCGCCGTCTAAACCGTCAATATTTATCGAGAGGTTCGCGACGCTAAGAATTTTTTTAATTTTCAGCACTCTCATTTCCTTTAGATTTCATCTTTTCAAAATGAATTTCATTAGTATGAGCAGCTCTTAGATGTTCAAAATAAGGTAAGGGCGGATCACTGATCAACGAGGTAAATAATAAAAAACAAAAAATATATTGAAATATCAATTTAATTTAGTTATAATACGATACGGTCTTAGTATTACCGTGTATATAATTTTTAGAAAATTTAATAATTTTCTAAAATAGCAAATTTTGGTCGGAGGGTTTATTTTGTCTAATAAGGTACCATCTTCATTTATAGTAGTGATTGGGTTCATGTTATTTGCCCTTTTCTTTGGGGCAGGGAATTTAATTTTCCCGCCAATGCTTGGTCAATCAGCAGGTATGAATATCTGGTCAGCTAATGCAGGGTTTTTGGTCACAGGAGTAGGATTACCGTTACTTGGTGTGCTGGCACTCGGTTTTTCTGGAAAAGATGACTTACAATCATTAGCGAGCCGTGTCCATCCAGTCTTTGGTATTGTATTCACAACCGTTCTTTACTTAGCCATTGGTCCATTATTCGCAATGCCTAGAACAGGAAACGTTTCTTTTGAGATCGGTGTAAAACCTTTTTTGCCTGAAGATTCAGGTCCATTGCCTTTACTTATTTTCACCATCATCTTTTTTACAGTTTCGTGCCTTCTTTCGCTCAATCCTGCGAAAATTGTCGAAATTGTGGGGAAAGTTTTAACACCAATCAAGTTGACATTCATTGGCATCCTGGTGGTAGTTGCTTTCGTTAATCCAATTGGAGATTTTCAAGCACCTGCAGAACACTATATGGTTCAACCATTTTTCAATGGGTTCAGAGAAGGTTATTTAACCATGGATACTCTTGCATCTTTTGTTTTTGGCATCATCATCATTAATGCCATCAAAGAAAAAGGGGCTAAAACAAAAAAACAAATAATGATCGTTTGTGGGAAAGCGACTGCCATTGCGGCTGTTATTCTTGCCACCATTTATACAGCTCTCTCTTATATGGGTGCTTCAAGCGTTGGGGAACTTGGACGCTTGGATAATGGAGGCATTGTCTTGGCGAAAGTCTCGGATTATTACTTTGGAGCATATGGTGGGCTATTATTAGGATTAATGATCACAGTGGCTTGCATAACGACAAGCGTAGGACTCATTACATCTTGCTCGACATACTTCCATAAGCTATTTCCAAATCTGCCTTACAAAACGATTGCCATAAGTTTATCCGTATTCAGTGCAATCATTGCCAATATTGGACTAACCGAGTTAATTGCCATTTCTGTACCTGTTATGACAGCCATTTATCCATTAGCCATTGTTTTGATTTTCCTAACATTTCTTCATTCTTTATTTAAAGGAAGACCTGAAGTTTATCAAGGCAGCTTACTTTTAACATTCATCGTCAGTTTATTTGATGGATTAAATGGAGCAGGTGTACACATTTCATTCATCAATGATTTCTTCACTGCAATACTTCCTATGTATGAGGCAGGACTAGGATGGGTCTTCCCTGCCATTGTTGGAGGATTCATTGGGTATGCCAGCAGCGTCTTAAAGTCGAAATTCGGTCATAATCACCAAATAGATTAAAATGATATAAATCAGTCCAAGCAAATTGACTGTAGACAAAAACTCGAGGAAAAGCGAGTTTGTCTACAGTTTTTTTCTTTGACAAAATGTTTCAGAAATCCGCATTCTATCCGCCGACCGTCTGCCAAGCAGTTATTCGGAAGATTTATCGACAAACTGATATGGATAGCAGGCCATCAAAAAAACACATTTCTTTAACTTCTCATTCATTCCGTAATTTCTTCAGCAACTGAAAAATCTGTCCTCGATGATGTGATTCATGTTCAATCAAATGGTAAACGACCCATTCAGGCGTGACGTCATATTGTTCAAGTACCCTCGGTTTACGCCAATCCGTTAGGTCCATTGTGCGAAAGTTTGATAGAAATACTTCACGTACTTTATTGAGGCGGTAGAAATGTTCTTCTAATGTTTGTCCTTCAATTTGGTTTAGGGAGCCATCTTCAGCACGGCATCCTAATGGAAACAACGCGCGTATTTCCGAATCCCATTCCGAAACAAGGACCTCCTCATATAACCAATCTGCCTCAATCAGAGCTATGTGATATAACATCGAGCCAATCGTTTGCCTTTCATCGATTTTCGTATCAAGTATATCTTGGCTGATTCCAGTCAATTCCGTTATAAGCGTACGGCGAACATCCTCTAAACACCATAGCCACCGCCCAATTTCTTCTTCATATCCCGGTAATGCAGATACCAGTAATGCTCTTCTCTCCACTAAGATCAATCCTCCTCTTCATCAACATACATTCTATTTAAACGTGTTGTCTCCTCCTTTTTAATAAAAAATTACCCTTTAGGGCAGGACAAAAAGAGCAATCTTTAAGATTGCTCTTTCGCTTGTTCATGTTTTTTTCGTTTTATGTTATTCGATATCTTCGAAATTAACTCCCCAAAAAAAGATTGGCTCTCATCTCGTCTGATATACGCCTGCTTTTTAGATAATCCTGTTCCCGTTCTTGTTCAACCATCATGCGCTGCTCCAGTTTTTGAGCATATAGTGCATAGCCGATTCCATGAGCCTGAAACATCGCTTTTTCCATTGCCGACGTGTACGTTAATTCGAGAAAATTAATGAAGAATCAATCCTTCCCATAGTGAATTTCGTACTCATCTTATCATTGAAAGTGATAACTAACAAAGTTGCTATGGCTCCATATTCACTGATAATTCAGATTTTCCAACGACTGTTTCCATCTCCGTGTCCATAAACGCCAAATCCCTCCATCTTCCTCTAATTTCCTTTTTTCATTCATAAAAAGATAATCTTATTTTTGGGCAGGTTGAGGGATTGGAGTTGTTTTTTTAAGATAAATTAAAAATCCCATTAACAAATCTGTTGTTAATGGGACTGAATGTTTATTTATATGAACCGAAAATTTCCTTTGCCAATCTTCGCCCAGTAGGAGTCGCAGCCAGGCCGCCCTCTGCCGTTTCACGAAGTGCAACCGGCATGGTCAATCCTATTTTATACATGGCATCGATAACTTCATCACATGGAATGCGGCTCGTGATGCCTGCAAGTGCCATATCAGCTGCCGTTATCGCGTTGGATGCACCCATTGCGTTACGTTTCACGCAAGGAACTTCAACCAATCCAGCCACTGGGTCACAAACCAATCCAAGCATATTTTTCAATGTGATCGCCATCGCTTCTGCAGCTTGGCTTGGTGTACCGCCGGCCAGTTCCACTATCGCAGCTGCGGCCATTCCACTTGCCGAGCCCACTTCTGCTTGGCAGCCGCCAGCCGCTCCGGAAATGGAAGCATTGTTTGCAACAACGAATCCAAAAGCAGCGGAAGTGAAAAGGAATTCAATCATCTCTGCCCGGGTCGGGTTTAATTTTTCTTTTACAGCAAATAATGTACCGGGAACAACGCCAGCAGAACCTGCAGTCGGAGTGGCACAAATCATTCCCATTGCTGCATTCACTTCGTTCGTTGCAACAGCCTTACTGACGGCATCCAATAATAAATTACCGGCCAGTGCCTTGCCCGACTTGATATAATTTTGCAAAAGAACGGCATCTCCGCCCGTTAGGCCTGTCACGGATTGCACACCTTTCAGACCTCTTTCCACCGCTTGTTCCATCACTGTCAAATTCCTGTCCATCTTTTCAATGATCTGTTCTCTCGACAGGCCCGAGAACTCCATTTCTTGTAAAATCATGATTTCCGCGATTTTTACATTTTTACTTTCAGCAAGTTCAACCAACTCTGCTACATTTCGGAACATGTTTTTACCTCCATATCTATGCCAACACTTTTATGATGATCATTCAACCATCCTTATGACTTGTGACACGTTTTCCAATCCTTCAATTTCCTTCATGACATCGCTCTGGATTTTCTGATCGACTTCAATCACCATGAGGGCCATTTGACCTTTTTCTTTCCGTGAAACTTCCATATGGCCAATGTTTATTTCATGATTCGCCAATACTGTCGAAACGGAAGATATGATTCCAAACACATCGTTATGCACGACTAAAATGGCTGGGTTTTCACCCGACAATTTAAGCTTGAACGTATTCAGCTCCGTTATTTCTATCGTTCCGCCGCCAATCGAAATCCCAACAAGTTCCAATTCTTTATCTTCGTCGAACAGTCTGATTTTGACTGTATTAGGATGATCCATCACAGTATCCTCGATTGTAAAGGAAACGTCCATACCGGCTTCTTCCGCTATCGTTAAAGAGGCAGGGATTCGTTCATCATCCGTATCGAAATCCAATATCCCCCCTACGACAGCAACATCCGTACCGTGTCCCCTGTAAGTTTTTGCAAAAGAACCATATAAAGAAATAATGGCTTTCTTCGGTTGCTTTCCGAATAATGTCCTTGCTACTCTGCCAATTCTGGCAGCTCCTGCTGTATGTGAGCTTGAAGGTCCAATCATGACGGGACCGATTATATCAAATGCAGATCTGTATTTCATCGTGTAATGCCCCTTTTCTGGCAATATATTTTTTAACCGTCTTTTAAGGGTGAATGAAGATCAAAAAGCGGCATAATTACTATATTAAAATATTTTTATCATTCCTGCAATGAAAACCCTTTCATTGCATATCCCATATTAACATATATTACATAACATACCTACCAAAATTTTTATTATTTAATGCGAAATCAATGTTTGATTTTTCAGTATTTTAAGATAATTAACCATCAATGATTAACTTTGTAGAAAATGAAAAAAGCAGCCTTGTGGCCACTTTCAGTTTGTAGACAAAAAGTCGTGAGCACTTGCATAGTCACGACTTTTTCTTCAGCTAATAGTAGCTACTCAACTCCTTCATTAAAGGGCGCCTTTATTGAATAAGAAGGTCATTTCCTCGACCGTTCACGCACTTTATTCGACCTACAACACACTCGATTCGACCTAAACCGCACTTTATTCGACCGTTAACAATTTTTTTCAACCTTCCCTCATAAATAGAACACCGAAGCATTTATTTCTGCGGTCCACGCATTAAATGCCAAGCGGCGCACCCCATTTAGCTGGGTCTCCGCTAGCCAGTTAAACCAAGTCTCCTCTTAACATCATGGTTGCACTTTCAACCCCCTTGTGTCAGCAAACTAAAAAAGCAGCCATCAGGCTGCTTTTCCCTTCTATCTTAGATTTAACTCGCCTTTTTCTCATCGATGGATTTAGCGGCACCCCAAATTTCGGATGCCCATTCAGGATGGTCGATGAATGGATTGCGGTTATTTTGCCAGTCATAAATGACATCATTGCGATGGCTCTCGAAATCGTCGACTGGATCGAGTTCATTCCATTTCAAAAGTGTCGATAGCTTTCCATGAAGCGGCTTCGGATACGTGTTGACTGTATCGGCTAATTCAAGATCCAACTCGCCGTTTCCTTCATATCGGACGGCCATGTAAAATAGCATCCGTGCTATATCGCCTTTAACATGATTTGGCGGCTCCCATGAATCTGAATCAAACTTACATTCACATCCGCTATATGTTTGACCTCCCTCGTCAAAATCGAGGTGGCCCCGTTTCCCATTCACTGTCACATCAGCGGGACGGAGGTGATGAAGGTCTGTCCCGGGACCTTTGCTTGTCCCAAAATCACCGTGGGACTTTGCCCAAACATGTTCACGGTTCCATTGTCCGGTATTGCCCCCATTCGCGTTCTTCGAGATGGATTTTCCAGAGTAAAGCAAGATGACATTCTGTTTGTTCACCGGATCTTCATCCGTTTCTTTAAGGGCATTCCACACTTGATCATAAGATAACATCGTATGACCCTTAATAATCGAGTGCAGAACCGATTTCAATTCCGTTCCAGATTATCCTGCCGCCGTTTCGTAATAAGCTTCAAGCGGCTTATCATTCGATACGGTCAATATGAAACGGGCAACCGCTTCCGATTGCTGGTCCTCGGCTTTGACTGCGACAAGGTATGTTCCAGCTTCATTTGCAGGAAGGGTTAACGTCTGACCGGTGACTGTACCGATAGTGGATGAAAAGGTCAGCTTATCTCCATCTGGATCTGAGAAGTGCTCACTCAAATCGATGGTGACCTTGGAACCGGTTTTCACTTCAAGATTTTCCAGGTTTTTCGTTACGACGGGCGCATGGTTTTCTTTAGGGTCGAAAGGGGAAGCAATTGCTTCCCCTTTCGAATCGACAAACTTGATATTCGATGTGTCGACACCTTCTGTTACCGACCATTTCTGAACATTTTCAGCTCCCCTGATTTCTTTTACATTGGCGTTATCAATGATGACTTCCTTCACCGCCATGCCTCCAAAATCAATGATTGCGCCTTCCTTATCCGGTTTTATCGTCACAGCAGTATTCTTCAGGCCAAGGCCTTTGAGTACAGCATATGAACCTTTTAACCAGATACCTTCTTCAATGTTGGATGTTTCGTCAAGATCGATCAATACACTAGGTGAAGCAATCGTAAGTCTTTTTGTTTTAACGTTTGTTAAATTATACGTTTTTTCTGGTGAAGGAGTTTCGACTCCACCAGATTCAGATAAAGAGGTTGAAATCAATACAGGGTCATGATCGCTAGCCCTTCCATGAACTTCCATGAAGGATGAGTTAATATGGACAATATCTACTTTCGTTGCCGCGGCCATATTATTCGAAACAAGGATATGGTCCAATACTTGTGAATTGCCTTGATATGTGTAAGAATAACGTTTTTCAAATGGAACTTTCTCGATCATATTGGTTAGGTCTTTGCCCTTTAATGTTTTAAGCGGAGCCGAAAACTCAAAATCATTAAAGTCTCCAAGCAGGACGATATTCGCTTTGGCATCCTGTGACTTGATATCACTGACAAACCGATTGACGATAGAGGCAATTTGAAGCCTTTGCGTTTCACTTGAAAGGACAGGAGGCTGGTTTTTGCCGAATAACGGCTGGTCACCGCCCTTGGAATTAAAATGATTGGCTACCACCACTACGCTTTCACCTTTAAATTCGAATTGAGCGGCTAGAGGCTTCCTGCTTGAAATGAAGGCGGGATCGGTAGGCTCGATTCGTCCAGGGTTCAAGGTAAGTTTTCCATCTTTGAAGGCCACGGACTGTGTTGCCGTTCCTTTCGTTCCTTCAGTCAATTTGACACGGTCGACATTATATAAAAAGCCTACCCGGATATTCCCGCCGGGTGCCCCGCCATCAAGTTTATCCTCCGGTGCGATATCGATGTATTGATATTGCGGTCCGCCCAGCTCTTTTATTTTGTCAGTTAACTTCTTGGCACTTTGAGCAGAATCCGTTGTCCCGCTATCTGTTGCCCCATCATTATCTTGCATTTCCGTTACCCCGATGATATCGGGTTGTTTAAGATTGGTAATGATGGATGTTGCGATCGTTTCAACTTTCGAATTAGCGGTTTGAGTCGAGAAATTCTCGATATTATAGGAAGCGATCGATAGCTTATCAGCATCCTTCTCTAAGGATGTCACTTCCCGAACCGTACCGCCATCCTTTAATGCCGGCAGCTGAGCTTTATCCGTCAGTACCCTATAGTTGCTATATCCATAGCTGATGACACCCGTAACCGGGCCTTCAAAGAAATCACCGGTTTTAGCTGTAAATGATTCATCATTTATATCCAGGGTAATTCTTTCAGGATTGAAATCCGTTTCCGTTATTTTGACGCCTCCAACTGCAGTCGTCGTTTCCATATTCCCCGGAATCACGACCAATTCACCATAGTCTTGAGGAGCAACCACTTTCGGGTTATATACTTCTACGAGCATACCTTCCAAACTCTCGTAGAAATCAATGCCGTCTTCACTTGGGTTAAAGTCTGTCAATCTATCATCATCGATGTTCTCAGACGGCGGAATGACATCTTTTCCGATGATGATCGGTTCTGGCATAGCTGCAGTGCCAAGCTTTTCAATCGTAGTATTGGTCAATTCAGTTGTTGGCAGATCCGTCGTTTTCATTTCAGCGTATCCTTCGATATACCATTCGGCAACTTTCCCTGCCACTTTGACATGATCTCCCGCTTTCAGGCCATGTGCTTTGTTGTACACAAGTATTCCCTCGGATGTCGTTAAGTCCTTATCCGGGTTGGGATCTTGCATGTAAAAGTTATTCGCATCTTTTACATAAGTGACGACACCTTCCACACCTGAGACGAGTTGAGTTTCATATGATGAAAAATGATTCATCCCCTGAATGTCACGAATCTTCACTTCATTGGTTTTGGTAACGGTATAGGCAAATGTGAAAACTTCCGATGTATTGTCATTGACAGCGATTGCCTTGATGACAGTATCTTTCGTTAAAATGATAGGTTCTGTGTACAAAGCACTTGAAGACGTCGGTGTGGATCCATCCAGCGTATAATGGATTTTCGCTCCTTCCCAACCAGATTCAAGTGATACTTTTGTATTTTCACTAACCGTACCAGGGAAAATATCCGTGTATACGGCTGGTTTGTTCACGAGTTCATAATCTTCAAGACCACGCGGCTTCAACTGATACGTGTCATTGAACCTCGATCCGATTCCGGTTATGGAAATGACATCCCCTGCTTTAAAGCTCTTCACGAAATCTTCATAACTCGAACCGGTCCGGTTATCATGGCGAACGACAACTGATTTCCCTTCAGTATCTTCCGCCTTGAATTCGAATGTTCCGTATGTTCCCGATGCTGCCAATTCTGTAATGGTCGCTTTCTCAATGGTAACCAGCTCACCTTGTGTTTCCTCATTTACGCCAGATGCATCAATTTTTTGGATATCAGGAAGTTCATTCCCGGAAGAAACCACTTTAAGGGAGGTTGGTTGAATTTGTAATTCCTTATTATAAGCGGATACTTGTCCGATTAAAGTAACATTATCCCCTTGCTTTACATCCGCAGGCCATGAAGAACCATAAACATATAGCCCAGCCGTTTCATCCTGGATATAAAAACCCTTTCCTCCCCAATAACCAAGACCCGTGGTGACCACCCCATCGACCTGCACGACATCTTCAGTATTTGTGCGTGCTTCGGCAATGGAGTCCAGTACCTTCACATCAGGCTGTTCTGGAGTCGTTCCTCCATCAGTGATGATTGTGTAATCGGTTGCGGATTTCAGACCTGGCACTGAAAAGTACCTTTCCAGCTTTCCTGTAATCGTCACCTGTGCTTTGAGTAATTCCGGATGTTCGACTAGATTCAACGCCGTACGGATATTACCGGCCGGAAGCTGAACAGGCATGATTTTCTTTACATCCGTTTCATCCGGACTATCCGCAATACCTATGTTCGTACTTTCAGTAAAAGGCGATGTTTGCTGATAGCTTGTACCGCTTTTAGCTGTACCGACAATATATCCCTTCACCGTTGCCGTGCCACTGTTATTATTAATCGCTTCCGTTACCGTTATAGTCCCTTCCGCATTTGCAGCGTCTGCATATGGCAAAACCGTTGACAGCACGATCAGTATGGCAAAGAAAAGCTTGCTTATCCCGTTCTTCTTCAAGATTTCAACCCCTCCAACTTTTTTTTCGTAGGCTCAGCCGTCATTTGAATACCACTTAAAGAATGGTTTCGCCATTCACCGTGACACCGCTCATGCTCACGGTTTTACCGTTAAGTCCCGATAAATCCAAATTACCCTCTACTGTAACCTCTGAAAAAGTAAAGTCATCCGGAGGAGTTCCTGTTAATGTAAGATTCCCCTTAACCACTGCATTTTCCAATGAAGCAACATCAGTAATATCAACAACTACATTACCTTCATGTGTCTTTGGCGCATCAGCCGTTCCCCCAAAGTCTTTGGCCAATACCACAGTTGGGTCTGTATTGCTTCCGGCCACATCTTTGATGCGTCCTTCGATGCTTGGATCGACAGTTTTCAGCCCGCTTACATAATCCCGTAAATTCTCCCAATCAGCGAGTCCGATATCCGTCACTCTTCCTTCTTCATAAGCCTTCTTGAAAACGGTGAATCCATCTCCGCCCTTGGCTGTAAAAGCATTGGTCGCCACGACATATTCCTTCGCTGCATCCAATTCGGAATAAGTTCCATCTTGTCCAAGGACTTCAACCTTTGTGACACGATTGCCTGCTTCCTTAGAACTGTCGTAGCTGAATTTCATTCCGGATACATGCAGGAAGCCGCCATTTTCCTTAGGAGCCAAGCTTACACTATGCTCTAATGCTTCATTGATCTCTGCACCCGTTAGCTTCATCGTCGCTAACGTATTTCCAAACGGTAAAACGGTCAGGATTTCCCCTAAAGTGATCTCACCTTGATCGATGCCAGCGCGGATGCCCCCGCCATTTTGGAAAGCTATGACCGCATCCTTATTGAATTCCTTTGCTTTACTAAGCATTCCATCCGTAATTAAATTACCCAGTTCCGTTTCATTTTTACGAACACTTGGCTTTGTTTCATCCCCCGAATCACGCGGTGTGTCCAAGGCCTTCACAGCTGTTGCCCCTGTCTTCGTTTCCTTCAGCTCCTTAATCTTCGAGGAGTATGTTTCTAGCACTTTTGCCGCTTCAGCATCATCCTGCTTTTCAGAAAGCTTAATTAGCTGACCGGCTTGTCCGACAATCTTGCCTTTCTTATCGAATTCCACATCGATCGTTCCTAAAAAGTCGCTATACTGATACCCTTGAACGATGACTGTCGGATCTTTGGCTTTCCCTTTATCATCCCTATCAATAACAACGGGGGCGTTTAACTGCGTATGGCTATGTCCGCCCACAATCACGTCGATGCCCTTGACCTTGGCAGCCAATGTTAAATCATTGTCATAAGCTGCATTGTCATCATAACCAATATGGGATACTGCAACTATCTTATTGACACCCATGCCTTTGAACGCCTTGACTGCTTTTTCGGCTTCTTCAAGATAGTTTTCAAATTCTATACTTCCAGGACTTGAAATATCTTTCGTCTCTTCAGTTGTAAGCCCGAAGAACCCTACCTTCTGGCCATCGACTTGTTTTACGATTCCATTGTATATCTTCCCTTGCTCCGGCTTACTTGAAATCAGGTCCGAAAATAGTCCTTTAAACTTATCATCCTTGGAGAAGTTAACGTTCGAACTGACAAATGGGAACTGAGCCCCTTTAATGAAGTCAGCCAAAGCTTGATGCCCTTCAGCGCTTGATCCCAAGTCAAACTCATGATTCCCGAATGTCATGACGTCATATTTCATTAAATTCATGAAGCGAAGATCCGCTTGCCCTTTGAATTCATTAAAATAGAGGGTTCCCGAGAATACGTCACCAGCATCCACCAAAAGAGCTTGCGGTTTACTCTTACGCACTTCTTTAACAGCTGTCACCCTTTTGGCTACATTGTCCAAGTGGGCATGCGTGTCATTCGTATGCATCAAGGAAAGCGTGATTGCCTTCGATGGATTTTTCAAAGCTTCTTTAGCATCCGCTACTTTCTTATCCGCCAATGCTATTTTCGCTTCGAATTCCTTTCTGTCCGACTCCTTGATCCCATTTAAATGGATGTCTGCTCTCGCCTTTTTAGCTGCTTTTATCTGTTCTTTCGTTTTAAGTTCCCCATTGGCAAGAGCTACATAGGCATTGACCCGTTTTGCCACTTCTTTTTTCTTTTCTGCGTATACTGCTTCATCATACTTACCTTCCACCTCTTTAACATAAGCATGAATGGCTTTACCGAGTTTGGATGTTTTGCTGACCTTTTTTAACTGAGGAGAGACGGTTTGCAACCGCTTGTCCGCGGTCTTTAAATCACCCTTCTTCACCCAGTAAGCTGCTTTTTCATAGTAGTACGGAACCTTCAGGTCACCACTCAACGCCGTTTTGGTCGATTTAGTGAATTTATCGTATAAAAGCTTTTCGATTTTCGCACCGTAAACCGTATCTTTAATATCTTTATCTGCCTTTATCACGGCTTTATCCAGTGCCTCGTATTGATTCCTGATATCTATTGATTTCTTGGCAAGTATTGAATTCGTAAGGGCGCTAATCGATTTGCCATGTGCAGCTTTTGCTTTCTCAGCCGCTTTATATCCTTTTACATAACCTTCAGAACGAGTGATGTACTTGTCATATGCTTCGATTTCTTTGTATTTGGCATCTTTTTCTTTTTTGCTTAGCATTGATTTTTTAATGGTAGAGTTGATGTCTTTTTTTGCTTGTTTTGCAGACTTGATTTGTTTTTCAACAGTGGACACTGAAGCGAGTTTAGAAGTGTAGAAATAGGTGTCGAATGGTTTTTTGATGGCGGCCTTGGCCGTTTTGATTTTACTATTCAGGCTGGTGGCAGCATCCGAAGGTGCAGGTGCTACTGCTACGATCGTTGTCGCAGCCATTATGGTAGCTGATGCAATTTTTACGATTTTCTTTTTCCCCATTATAGTTAATCCCCCCATAAGTTCTATACTGACATAACATCCAGCTAACTTATCCATAGAATTGACGCGCTTTTCCAAAAATTGAATTCCGACAAATTGACTTACCCATACACAAATCCACCCTACTTTTTTCCTCTAAAGATTCGTGTATCTCCTATATTACAACAAAATAATCCAATTTTAAAACAAATTTACAATACAACATCGAATATTAACAGAATATTATCATTATAATCACCCCAAAATACCTAGTGGCTAATTGATGATATATCAAGAAAATTATTTAATGGTAAAATAGAATTAGTTTTATCTAATTCTAAACTTAGTCTTTATACCTAATTGCTGAAAAGCAAAAAAGGGAGAGATTTAAATCTCTCCCAGACTGCAGACAATCCAGTTTTTTCTTTAAAAAAGTTCCAGTTGATTTCAGAAATCCGCTCCCTTTCCGCCGACTGTCTGCCAAGCCTCCTCGACGCAAGCGGCTGTGGGGTCTAGGCTAGCCAGTTATTCGGCAGGAGTGTCGCAAATTTCTTCAATCCATTAAGAGATTCATAATACGTTTCCACAAAAAAGGCAACAATCCTTGTTCCCCCTTAAGGTAACAAAAGATTTCCCGAAACACACTTTCCAAGAAATGAGCACCCCTATATTCCTCTCATTTCAACTCTATAAGCAATGAAATCCATCCCGCGTACCTCTCCATTAAAAAGTATATAAAATGCGTTAAAAAGAGCGTAAACGATCTTGTATAACCTCTTTCAAAGCATAGTTAACTCAATATAATCTTGGATTGGTATGGTATAATTATAGAAGGGGTAATTTTTGCTTCAGGAGGTGAAAAAATGACGATCAGCAGCATCATATTGGTGGTGGCGGCAGTCTTTATCGGCGCCTTGATGCGAACGATGTTCGGGTTCGGTGAAGCGATTGTCAGCATGCCGCTGCTTGCCTTACTTCACATTCCGCTTAATACTTCGGTTTCCCTGATTGGATTGGCTGGTCTTACCGTTGCCTCGCTAACCGTCGTTAGCGGATGGCGGCATATCGAACGCTCGGTTTTAATCAGGTTGGCGGCTTCAACGGTCATCGGCATACCAGCCGGCCTCGCTTTGCTCCATTACGCACCTTCTATGATCGTCACTTCTGCACTCGGTGTTTTTTTGATTGCATATGGAGGATATTCTCTTCTAAAGCAAAAACTTTTTCAGGCTGTGGATAAACACTTACTCAACTCACAGGGCTGGGTATGGCCGTTCGGTTTTGCGTCGGGAGTCCTTGGCAGCGCCTATAATTTTAACGGAGTGCCGGTTGTCGTCTATGGAACGTTACGAAGATGGAATCCAGATCGATTTCGCGGAACATTGCAAGCCCATTTTCTTATTTCCGGAATCCTGGTCGTGACGGGTCATGCGCTAGGCGGACTGTGGACCGCCGATTCACTTATTCTATATGCTTATTCCATTCCAGCCATATTACTTGCGACAAGTCTCGGAATCTTCATGAATAAGCGAATTCCTGCGAGGAAATTCGAAAGCTATTTATTCTTTATCATCATTGCGCTAGGTGTACTATTATTAATTTCCCATGAGTGATAACTAAAAGCCTGATTTCTCATTGAAACAACGAGGAATCAGGCTTTTTTCTGGAATAATAGAATCATAGTTGAATCGTCAACCTCGGATATCCCGTTTGTTATATCCAATAAAACCAACAGCCAGTAATACTATGGCTATGATGGTAAGCATAGATACTTTCATGAAGTCGATATCTTCAACAGGAAGTTTCGGAATATGGCCAAATGGTGTTAGCTTACCCATCCATTCAGGGAATTGAAGCATTCCCCCTAAATAAACGACTAAGATTGAGTAGGTTAAGTAAAGCCAAGTCAAGCCAGATAATTTCGGTACAAAGCCAATGAACAGCACGGCAATGCCAATCATGATCCACATCGCAGGCAGGTAGACCATTGCTGCACTGTATAAAGTGCCGAAAGCAATCCCTTCATCCATCACTGAATTCCCGACTGCCCAAAGACCGATTGCAGCAAGCGTAATCATAAGAAAACCGCCAATAACGGAGATGATAAGATAGCTGCCCATAAGCCTTGTACGGGATACAGCGCGACTCAGTAGATGTTCAGTAAGATTCTTTTTTTCTTCCCCTTTAAGCTTTAACATCGCCATTAAAGGCGGAATGGTGCATATCATGGAGATGACTGACATCAACATTGTCAAGAATTGTTCCGTCAGGGAATAGCCTTCAACTGGCGTCAATAGTTCGGCCATCATTTCATTTTTTGCAAAAAAGGATTCTAAATCACCTAAAACGGAACCGTAAGAAGCTCCTAAAATGAACATCCCGGCTGCCCACGCAATTAATCCTGTACGCTGAAGCCTTAGTGCGAGACCAAGCGGACTTTTTAAAAAGGATGAAGCATATTTTCTGCCAGGCTTAGCCGGTATGAATCCAGCTTCCAAATCACGGATGGCATTCAAATATAGAGATAGTACAACCAAAATGATTGCCGCACCGATCGTAAGGATGATTGGCCACCAATAATTATTCACATATACCTCTGAACCTAAAACCCAACCCAATGGTGAAAACCAGGAAAGTGTTTCATTGCTGACATCCCCTATCGCCCGAATAAGATAAGAAAGAAGTAATACAGTGATGGAGTAACCAATCGTACCTCGCGCACTCTCCGTAAGCTGGGCAAATAATGCCGTTATCGCCGAGAAGAAAATACCGGTTGCCCCTAACGCAGCCCCATACATAAGGGAACCTTCCAAATCCATGCTTTCAATTCCCAGAGCATACAATCCGAAACCCGTTATTATCGCGATCAATGCATTCGTACCAAACGATACGGAAATGGTTGCATATAAATTAGCCAACCGGCCAGCGGGCAAAGAACGGATCATTTCGATACGACCGTCCTCTTCATCTACGCGTGTATGGCGCGTAACAAGTAAAATACTCATTATCCCAACTGCCATAGCAGTTAAAAGTAACATTTGATGCGCCATCATCGCTCCGTTTGTATAGTCATCCAGGCCGTAACCTTTCCCCACCATCGCTGTCATTGCAGGGTTCCTCATCGTTTCTGCAATGGTTTGCCTTTCTAGACCAGTCGGGTACAGATCGGTGAATGCCATTGCAACCATAAATGAAAGGACAGATAGGGAAATTATCCAAACCGGGATCCGAATCCTATCTTGCCGTACGATGAATCGGGAGAGTCTTCCTGTATTCTTATAGGACTGATTCGCCATTATAACGCACCTCCCGCCCCAGAATCAGAAGTCTTCCTTTCACCTTCATAATGGCTCATGAATAAATCTTCCAATGTAGGCGGCGCGCTTTCCAATTTCACAATTCCAAATTGGCTTATATACCTCATGACATTATCCAATTCATCTGTATCCACTTGGAATGAAAGTGCTTCGTCTTTCTTCACGATTTCCCGAACACCGTTTACACTCCCTAAAGCAGGGATAGGCTGCTTCGTTTCGACAAGCAAGCTTGTTCTCGTTAAATGACGCAGCTCATCCAATGTTCCCGTTTCAATGATTTGTCCTTGCCGAATGATGCCTACTTTATCGCATAACCTTTCCACTTCAGAAAGAATGTGACTGGAAAGTAAAATGCTTTTTCCTTCATTTTTCGCTTCCATCACACATTCCTGGAAAACCCTTTCCATCAATGGATCTAGACCTGATGTTGGTTCATCCAAGATATAAAGGTCGGCATCAGATGAGAAAGCAGCAATCAAAGCAACCTTTTGCCTGTTCCCCTTTGAATATGTTCCACATTTCTTGGAAGGATCCAAATCGAATTTTTTTATTAGTTCTTCGCGTCTGCTTTTATTGTTCGCCCCGCGTAATTCAACAAATAGATCAATAACTTCCCCGCCTGTTAAGTTGGGCCATAGGTTCACATCTCCTGGAACATACGCGATTCGCTTGTGAATTTCAACCGCATCTTTCCATGCATCCTTCCCAAAGATCTTCGCTTCTCCATCCGTCGCTTTTAAAATCCCGAGCAGCACACGGATCGTTGTCGATTTTCCAGCACCATTAGGACCGATGAATCCAAATACCTCACCTTTATTCACTTCAATGTTTAACCCATTTAAAGCGGTAAACTTTCCAAACTTTTTCGTTAAATTCGTTGTTTTCAATACTGACATTCCTCATCCACCTCTTCCTCTGAAAAGAAATTATGAAATATTTTTATCAATTTAGTTCATAATATATAAAATAATAATTCCTGACAATAGTTTATGAACTTATTTTATTGTTCTATTACATATTTTTAATTAAACTAAGGTTGAGGTGAAATAAATGGACGGATTTCAACGCCGCAGGGAACAAAAAAAATTGAATATACTAGAGGCTGCCTTAGCTTTGTTCATGGAGTATGGTGTCCAAAAGATTTCGATTGGAGAAATAGCCAAAAAAGCGAATGTATCTCAAGTAACGATATATAATTACTTCGAAAGCAAACATAATCTAATTCATGAGGTTTTTGTTTATTATACAGATAAGGCATTGGATGAATTTGAACAAATACTTGCCAGCAACATTGCTTTCCCTGAAAAAATAAAGCAGCTGATGTTCACGAAGAATGAAACTGCGAAACAAATCCATGAAGATTTTTATCAATATTTAATGAGGGAATATACTTCCGGAATCAATTATATGGAAAAAATATATACAGAAAAGGCCCTGCCACGCTTTATTGATCTGTTTAACCAGGGAAAGGAACAAGGATATGTTGATCCGGACTTATCTAATGAAGCGATTTTATTTTATATAAAAGCGATGAATGAATATATCCAACGGGAAGAGGTTTATCAAAGCATCCTGCCTTTGACTGAGGATATTATGAAGATTTTGTTTTATGGGATAGTTGGGGAAAAAGAGAAATGAATAAAAAACGGTGTGAATCGATAACTCCAATTCACACCACCTTTTTAAGTCAATGTTAATAATTTGGCTGAAGTGTAATTATATTTCTCGATTGATAAATCAAAAACGGCTCCCGCTTTTAAAAAGACCGTACTTTCAACTATTAATGTCGGATCACCTGGCTGCAAATCCAAAAGCTTGGCATCATCGTCATTTAGCTTTTCACACGAAATGATTTTATCTGCAAAACCAATATTCAACTTCAAATCCTCGACTATATATTCATAAATGGAGCCATTTGCAATTTCTTTATTTATGATGGGAATGATATCTTTATTGAAAAAAGACTCTTCTATTACAATAGGTTCACCATTTAAATATCTAACCCGTTTGAGGTTATATATCTTGGTTTTTACATTGCATTTCATTTGCTTGGCCAATTTTTCATCAGCTTCAATTAATTCTAACTTCAACACTTTACTTTTCATTTCATCATTTGGAAACACTTTGGTTAAGCCACTCATATCCCTCATCGAAATGCAGCCCGGTCTGGAAAACTCCCTTAGGAATATGCCGCTTCCTTGCACTTGATAGATATAACCCTGCTCAACCAATATATTGATTGCTTTTCTAATGGTATTCCTGCTGACATCGAACTTCTTCATCAACTCTTCTTCAGTAGGTAACTTTGTATTTAATGTATATTTTCCTTCTAATATTTCTTTCTCCATTTGTTCTACGACCATTCTATACTTTACACCCATATTTCCATATACCTTCCTCTATACATAATGATTTCGAACAATAATTAATGATAGGTTTTCTTTACAATAGTTTATTTTATAACGATTGTAAAGAAATCTCAGTTTCTTTCAGAATGTAGACAAAAATTCGATGAAAAGCCAGTTTGCCTGCAGTTTTTTCTAAAAAAAAGATTCGAGTTTTCAGAAATCGCTCCCTTTCCGCCGACTTTCTGCCAAGCCGCATCAAAGCGAGCGCCTGTGGGGTCTCGGCTAGCCAGTATTTCGGCAGGAGTGTCGCAAATTTCTTCAATCCAATGAGGATTACAGGTGAAAAAAACTTAAAAGGATAAACTAGTCTCAAACATAATTCGGGATGAGACCAGCCTACAGTTATTAATAAAAAACGTCTCAGTTGATTGGAACGTAAGGTACGAGACTCCTGCGGGAAAAGCGTGGCCAAGGGAGACCCCGCAGGCGACGCCGAGGAGGCTCCCGGACCGCCCGCGGAAAGCGAGTGCCTGGAGTGGAAATCAACGAATCAGATTTACTAACCCTCAAAAAAAGACATCCTATCAATTAATGATAGGATGTCTCCAAATCTTTGAATTCAACTGTCCCCAGACATGCAGTTGTTTATGAATCCTTCATCCGCTTTAATGTGTAAACAAAGTATTCCCAGTTGTTTATGGTCGAAGGGATGCTTAAGTGTTCTTCAGGTGTATGTACGGAAAACATATCCGGTCCGATTGAAACAGTATCCAATCCTGGTAGCTTATCTATGAATACCCCACACTCGATCCCTGCATGTACTGCGATGATTTCAATATCTTCATGATATTTTTCTTTGTATGTTTCTTCAAATAATTTCTTGAGTTTCGAATCAGGATTATAGGGCCATTCCGGATAATCCGCGTCAACCAATAGCTCGCACCCAAGCATGTCGGCAATCGCCTTTGCTTGCGTGACCATATTATATTTGATGCTTTTGACCGAACTCCTGATTTCACTTTCAAATATCATTTCCGCTTCATTTGTTGTAACGACCCCTAGATTCGTCGAACTTTCCACTAATCCTTCTATTCCCATGCTCATTCCTTGAACGCCATGCGGGATTACGAGTAAGGAGGTAATGGCTTTTGTCACCGTCTCTTTGGAGAAAACGTTTGAAGAAACCGTTTCGATCTTTTCAAACCTGATCGATACCTCAGGGTCGGAAGATTGCAGTTCATTTTTAAATGTATTTTCCCATTGCTGGAGTCTCTCCGTTATCTTCTGAACATCTACTACAGAAATCAGTACAGTGGCATCTGCTTCACGAGGAATCGCATTCCCTTTCAAGCCCCCGTTCATTTGCTGTATGCAGCAAGGGAAGTCTGTCGTTAATTCATGTAATACTCTGCCCAAAAGTTTATTGGAGTTCCCTCTTTCCTTATGGATGGACATACCGGAGTGTCCGCCATTCAACCCTTTAATCCTGATGTTATAAGATACAGCATCAACAATAGAAGCCGTTTCCCATCCGATTGGCAGGACCTGCCGCACGCGTATTCCTCCAGCAGAGCTGACCAGCAGCTTTCCATCTTCCTCCGAATCGATATTGATCATCATTTTCCCCTTGAAGTGAGCCGGATCCACGGCAAGTGCACCGTTCATCGTCGTTTCTTCTTCAGTCGTTATGACTATTTCAAGAGAGGGATGCGGAATATCATTGGCATCCAATAATGCCAGAGCATAAGCAACAGCAATTCCATTATCCGCCCCCAATGTTGTATCCGTTGCATACAACATGTCTCCCACAATCCTTAATTGAAGCGGATCTTTCTCAAAATCATGAAGCGTTCCCTTGTTCTTTTCGCAAACCATATCCATATGCCCCTGGATAATGACTGTAGGTGCACTTTCATATCCAATTGTGGCAGGCTTTTTGATAATCACATTCAGCGCCTCATCCTGGATCACCTCCAGGTTCCTATCCTTAGCGAAGCGAACCAGAAAGTCACTGATCGCTTTTTCATTAGCCGATCCTCTCGGGATTTTGGAAATCGCTGCAAAATAATGAAACACCGGATGGCTCGATAATTCTTCTAACGTGCTATACATGGAAATACACCCTTTCATTTAAAATATTTGTACTGCCTCTCATCCTTTTACTTTTCCAGAACGGAACACTACGACTTTCTTGAACAAAGGATGCAGAATGTACCCCAGGTAGACACCAATCATATTCAGGATCAGGTCATCGATATCCAAACTTCCGCGCCGAAAAACAAACTGACAGATTTCGATGACTGAAATCGAAAGTAATGGATATAGAAATTTCCTTTTAGCGGAAGGCTCTTTCCCTTCCCTTGACAACAAATACAGGCCGAATGGAATGAACAGCCCCACATTGGCGCTAAGGTTATAAAATGACACAAGCCAGTTCATTTCGTTCGATAAATATGAAAGAATCGTAGAAATAGGAATCAAATTATACGAATATACCTGCCCTTCTGGTCGAAAGAACAGCAAGACCAATAATGATAAACTGTAGCCAAACAATACTGCCTGCCATAAAAGGTGCGGAATTCTGATCGTTTCACCTCGAAAAAAAAGAACCGCAAACGAAACGAAAAGAAGTATACAAAACCAGACAACCATGATCACCAAATAATTCAAATATAATAGAAGCTGAAGGAAAAAAGGCAAACCGCACAAAAAAATGCTTGCGACAGCAAAAGGGAAAGCATGACCGATTTTTGAAACATATAACTCCCCCTTTCTATTTCTTTCCAATTCATTGCATATCCTTATATCCTAGGACAACTTTAACAACCCGTCAACAAACTGCATTAACCTGTCATTAGAAACCCGGCAAGGAGAAGCTTTTTCGAATAATTCAACCGATTCGTAGGATAATTCGACCTTCAACTAAAATCCGATCTTCTTCAAGTAAAACAAAAAAGCCGGTTCCTCATGTTCCAGGAATCCGGCTTCTTTTTTAAAGAGTTATAGTGCACGGTATTTTTTTAAACTAATGATATTGATGGTGATAAAGACGACGGCAAAGGCCATGAGAATGAGCAGATCCAGTGAAACCTCATTGAACGTGAAACCTTTGTACATAATGCCGTTCATGGCATCCGATGCGTAATAGAGAGGCATGACCTTGCCGATTTTTTGGAGCCAGTCTGACATGCCATCTAATGGGAAAATCCCTGTAAAGAATACTTGCGGCACGATGACCAGCGGAATGAATTGTACCATTTGGA
This sequence comes from Peribacillus sp. NPDC096447, assembly GCF_044762725.1. Lineage (NCBI taxonomy): Bacteria > Bacillati > Bacillota > Bacilli > Caryophanales > Bacillaceae > Peribacillus > Peribacillus sp. NPDC096447. Next base: position 323,710 of record NZ_JBIWEV010000006.1, on the reverse strand, counting down.
ATTCAGATGTCGCGAAACTCGATAGTAATGTACCAAGCGATAATGCAACGAGCGCTACCAGTATATTCGTCAGTAACACGAGCCAAATGGAGCCAACATGAACGATATCCAATACATTGACAGCATATAGTACGACAATTATGGTTTGAATGAGAGCAAATAAGCCATATCCAATCACATAGCCCGCTACGATTTCGTATCTTTTAATCGGGGTGGCAAGCAGCCGTTCCAACGTACCACTTGTGCGCTCCTTCAAAAGCGCGATCCCCGCTATTAAAAATACAAAGAAGAAAACGAAAAAGCTCACGAGCATCGGACTGAAAGTATCAAAACTCTTTGTGTTGGCATCTCCGTATACATATTGCTCCTCAATGGAAGGAGTGTTTTTTTCATTCCCTTGCAAGCCATGCATCATTTGCATTTGAACAGCCTTTGCACGGGTCGGTTCGTCGTTCAATAGTGTGAGTTTCATTTTGCCATTTTCAACAAGCAGCCAGCCATCCGTATCATTTTCTATCATTTTTTCCTGTGAAAATTCCTCAGCAGCCTTTACTTGAAAACCCGCTTGCTTTAATGCTTTAACGATAGCTTCATCACTGCCTGTAACAACGATTTTCAAATCACTTGCTTCTGTATCGAAAATAAAATACATGAGCGTTAAAATGAGCAAAGGAGCTAGGAAGAATAAAGCGAGCGTCCTTCGATCCCGGCGCATCTGCTGTGTAATTCGAGTAACAAGAGAGGCAATTCTCATTTTAGGCCGCCTCCAATCCTTAAAAAAACATCATCAAGCGTACCCACGGCAAATTGTGTTTTTAAAGCAGCAGGGGTTCCTGCCGCGATGATTTCACCTTCACGCAGCATTGCCAGTTTATCGCATCGTTCCGCTTCATCCATCACATGCGTCGTGATGATGATCGTCTTATGATCTTCATTTCTTAACCGCTCAAGTTCCTGCCAAATCGATTGTTTCAGCAAAGGGTCTATTCCTACTGTCGGTTCATCCAAAATGAGAATCTCCGGATTTTGGATGAGTGCAACCGCCAGTGACAGACGGCGTTTCATTCCCCCGGAATAATGCGCAACCCGAACCTTCAAATCATTCGTCAGCTGTACGATTTCTGCTGCATATTGAATGCGTTCCCTTCGTTCCTTTTTCGAAAAACGGTATAGCTTCGCAAAAAATTCGAGGTTTTCAGCTCCCGTCAGTTCTGTATATAAAGCATCGGACTGTGCCATATAGCCGACATCCATTAACAGTGCTTCATTTGGCACTTCATGATCCAGAACCGTGACTTTACCCGCATCAGGCTTAATCAATCCGACAATCATTTTAATCAAGGTCGTCTTTCCGCATCCGGATGGACCTAATAAGCCAAAAATTCCGTTTTTTTCAATATTCAAGCTCAATGGCTGAATGACCTTTTTCTGATGAAAACCCTTAGCAATTCCTTCAATGGAAATCGCATTTTTCATTGCACACACACATCCTCCCTCTTTAATTAACACGGTGTTGAGTGTATCATCATTCTAAGGTAGCATTCGTTCTAATACAATCAACACATTTGGAAAAATGTTTAGTGAAGGAGACATTCCATGGCATCGATTCATGAGGATATGGTACAAAAGACGAAAAAGCAGATACAACATCATTTTATTGCACTCGTTGAAGCAGAGGGGTTCTCACATGTATCAGTGAAGAAAATTGCAGAGCGTGCAAACATTAATCGGGGCACATTCTATTTGCATTACACAGATAAATATGAATTGATGGATCACTTACAGCAGGAATTGTTAAATGAACTTCAAACCCGCATTACTGCCATTTTGCCAAAAGAGGCTTTTTTGGCTCTTCATCAACAACAGCTTTACCCGCCTTTCATAGCGATTTTTCAATTCATCAGTGAACATGCTCACGCATTAAGGGCCATTCTTGGTGATCAGGGCGATCCTTCTTTTGCAAAAAAAATAAAGCGGGTATTCGGTGAAATACTGTTGGAGCGTTTGATCAGCCTGCATCCAGCAGCTAAAGATGAAGCATTCCGCATGTATATGCACGCCTTCCTGACATCGGCGATTTTAGGGGTGATACAGGAGTGGTTGGAGAACTGTGAAGAACAAACGGTGGAAGAAATGGCGAAAATCCATTTTCAAATCTTGAACTTCATTAGCCAATTGCGCACATTCATCCAATGAACGATTAATTAAAGGCATGTTCCATCAACATGCCTTTAAATCGGATTACATCTTTTCCTTCGCTTCTACCTCTACATCACCAACGGAATTATACCTCCTCTTGGAGGTCTTCATACTAAGCATCGACAATAAAATTGAAAAAGCGAACATGATCATGGAACCTGAAATCACCACGAACCGAATCGAAATGAAATGGGCTGAAACACCAACAATTGCGGTAGTAATGATGATCAATAAAGCTTCTAACAAGCCAAAAACACTTCCGACCCTGCCCATGATTTCAACCGGAATATTATTTTGATAAAAGGTTTGAAAGCCGGTGTTGGCAAAAGCCAATGAAAAGGCAATGATGAAAAACCCGATGGCTGCCAGTGAAAAGGAATTCGAAAAGGCAAAGATCAAATAACCTATCGAGACAAATAAAGATCCAAGACCAATCATGTGCGAGATTTTCACTTTACTGATGAATACGGCATTGACAATGGCACCAGCAATGATGCCTGCCCCGGCGATGCTTACAAGGTATCCGTAATCGCTGTCCGACAAAAGGAGCACGGCCTTGGCAAACGCCGCTTCTTGGGAATCGATGGCCGTTTCCATCACCACCATGCAACTGAATAAGAAATAAATGAGCATGATATAGGAAGATTTCCGGCTGAAGTCCAGGACGATGACCCAATCCTTTTTCATGATGGTCCATGACAGGTAATGACTGGATTGTTCAAAGGGATGATCCTTTTCAAGATTAGGCATGAATAGAGTGATGATACCGGATAACTATAAGGCTGCCGCGTTAATATAAATCGCTAAAACGGGCGTACCGATCAAGAAAAGGATACCCGCTAGCGCTGGTCCAATCAAAAAAGCTCCAGAATCAATTAAGCTTCGTAATGAGTTAAATCGTTTCCTCTGTTCAACAGGTATTAATTTTGTTATATAAGACCTTGATGTTGTTACGAACATGGCCCCTGCCATATTGATCACGAAGACAAGGGAATAGATGACCCAAATAGAAGAAGTCAATGGCAGCAAGGCTATGAATACCATTCGAAAAAGGTCAAGTGCCACCATTAGATTCCGCTTATTTATCCGATCGATCACGCTGCCTGCCCACACATTCGTAAATATGGCAGCCATCGGTTTAACGATATAAAGTCCAGCTACCGCCAAGGCTGAATCAGTCATATCCAGAACGATTAAATTAAGTGCAATGAAATAAACCCAAGAACCGATGTTGGAGATACCAATTCCGCACAATAGAATGGAAGGATATTTCCAGGATACTAATGTATTTCTGAATGTCATCGCTTCTCCCTCTTGACCGAACAATAAAAAAAACCGTCCCCAAGCAATGCGTCTCGGGACGAGGTCAATTCGCGGTGCCACCTCTATGCGTCACCATACATCCCCAACTATCCTCGGCTGCTTTCGAGGCTCTTTTGGAAAGTGGTCATTTCATTTACTTTTCTCCTCTTTACCTCTACATTCTTCATTACTAAATTTTAACATTAATGTTTTTATAATGTAAATGACGCAAAAAAACTCATTCAAAATAAATGAGTTTAAAAGGAAAAACAAGATATGGATTTTTCGCTCAGCGTTCCCGGATAGGACACAGGGATTTCATAATTGAATACCGCTAATGATGTTGGGATTTAGTTGATTTACCTTAGAGAAAATAATTTTAAAAACGGATTCTTTTTCTTATCCGTTATCCTTAACTCATCCATGATGATTTGATCCTCATGATCGGCTATCCATTTCCTTAGTGCATCTTTATCCTGGCATTGTGTTAAATATGTCTGGCCACCTTTACCTGTAGCATTAATAACATATCTATTGAACGTCTTCTCCATAATTGCCCGCCTTTTTAATAAAATGTATTGAATTTTTAAATACGAATGCAATGCTTTTTTTCTTTATGATTTACAAAAGAAACATAATATATATATTACAAATTTTGCTTGGCAAATAGCGTGTTCTGCTTGAAAGTATTGAATAAAGTACATCGATGCTGGTTATCATAATCGGATTAATCGAACCTATCATAATGTGCTAACTAATATTTGTCAATACGTTTTTTAAATGTAAATAAAACGTAAATTTTCAGTTTTGTTAAAGAAATATTTTTTTACCATTTAGGGGTTTACAACTACTAAATGATGGGAGTAGAATACGTTTATCAATTTAATGCATTTCGGCCTAAACTCAATGGAATTGAGTACGGAGGACCCAATCAATTGGGGTTAATTCTGCCTTGCAGAAGGGATGAGATCAGCTCTTTCGCCATCCTACCCGTCAGCTAACTTCGTCGGCTAAAGCGAAGGAGGTCATAAGACCGCCTATTTCGGGAGTTTTTTTTCACGCTTTTTGTGGCAAAATAACTGTTCGATGTTTTCGCTGGTCTTTTTATTATGCCTTTAAAAAGATTCTGAAAGCAGATTGATGATTAAAATATCATACAGTTTCACTCAATTTTTTTATAGGTAGGGATGATCAATTTGATAAAAGCAAAAAATTTGTTGGATCCGCCAAAAATACTTGTACTCGGCTTTGCCATCCTGATACTTATCGGGTCCTATTTATTGACCCTGCCGATTTCCACAGAAAATGGCAATGGCCTTTCTTTTCTGGATGCTTTATTCACCTCGACTTCCGCTACATGTGTAACAGGACTGGTCGTAGTGGATACGGGAACGACCTTCACCACTTTTGGTGAGTTGGTCATCTTAACACTGATTCAGATAGGCGGCTTAGGATTCATGTCATTTGCGACGTTTTTCTTTTTCCTATTAGGTAAAAGGATTTCTTTAAAAGGCAGGTTACTCTTGCAGGAGTCCTTAAATAATCTATCCATGGCAGGTGTAGTCAGGTTAGTGAAGCGGCTTTTAATTTTCACGGCCATCATTGAGGGCATAGGTGCCCTTATCTTATCGATTCGCTTTTCTTTTGACATGCCAATCGGCAAAGCAATCTATTACGGGGTTTTTCATTCCATATCGAATTTCAATAATGCCGGCTTTGATTTAATGGGGGAATTCAGGAGCTTGACCCCTTATGTATCGGATCCCTTCGTAACCCTTACGGTCGTCTTCCTCATCACGTTTGGCGGAATAGGTTTCATCGTGATGAATGAAATATACGAATACCGTGATACCCATCGTTTATCCATGCATACGAAGGTTGTTCTGACGACTAGCTTAACCCTTACGATTGTCGGAGCAATTTTAATCTTTTTATTCGAGTTCGGTAACCAAAAGACATTACAGCCTTTATCTTTCATGGGTAAAACGTTATCGTCTTTATTTCAGTCAGTTACACCACGGACAGCCGGCTCCAATACGCTGAATATCCCTGATTTGACTCAGCCTACCTTACTGCTCATCATTTTTCTGATGTTCGTCGGGGCTTCACCCGGATCGACTGGCGGCGGGATTAAAACGACTACATTGGCAACGCTTGTCGGAACGGTTTGGTCACAGATTAAAGGAAAGGGTGATGTGGTATTATTCCGGCACCGCATTGTAAGTGAAACGATCTTTAAGGCATTGTCCGTTACATTCATTGGCGTATTCATGGTTTCCATCATCTCCATTCTGCTGACCATCACTGAAAGCGGAACTGATTTCTTAATGATTTTGTTTGAAGCCACTTCAGCATTCGCCACCGTGGGACTTTCAATGGGTTTGACCCCAGAATTATCACCGGTTGGCCGGATGCTCATCATTTTCACGATGTTTGCAGGCAGGGTGGGTCCTTTGACTTTGGCCTTTGCCATCGCCATGAGGCGCAAACCAGATCCGTTCCGCCGTCCAAAAGGGAAAATCATGATTGGTTAAACATAAATGAAGGAGTGTAAAAGATGGGAAAACGACAATATGCCGTGATCGGTCTAGGCAGATTCGGAACCAGTGTGGCCCATAGATTATATACGGCTGGCCAAGAGGTATTGGGTATTGATGTCAACGAGGAAAGAGTCGAGAATGCGGAACTGAGCGTTACCCATGCGATCATGGCGGATACGACTGAAGAAGAGGCATTGAAATCAATCGGAATCCGTAATTTCGATTGTGTCATCGTAGCCATCGGAAATGACATGCAATCGAGCATTTTAACTACATTGCTTTTAAAAGAGCTTGGGGTCGATAAGGTCATTGCCAAAGCACTTAATAAAAATCACGGTCAGGTGCTCACTAAAGTCGGGGCCGACTGGGTCATCTATCCTGAGAGGGATATGGGGGAGCGGGTCGCGAATCAACTCCTGTCCCCTAACATGCTGAATTATATTGAACTCTCTAAAGAATACAATATCGAGGAAATCATCCTCCCCATGAGCATGAAGGGGAAAAGCCTCAGGGAGCTTGATTTGCGGGCAAAATATAATATCAGCGTCATTGCCATCGTGAGTAATGGGGAAATCATCATAGCACCCTCACCGGATCAGGATATCCATGAAAAAGATATGCTTTTAGTGGTTGGCAATAAAGAAGATCTAGCCTTCTTTGCCAATATTGAATAACCGGCAGGTTTCGGCTCTTGCTTCATTAGCCCGGTACCTATTTTGAATGCAGCATCACCTATACATGCGAGAAGACCGCCATATGGCGATCTTCTCGATGAAATTTATAACGAGCATCCCCATCCCTAGGATATGTATGTATTATTTTATCGCACTGATCGCTTGGGCAAGAGTGGACTTTATCGTCACTTTATCGTCACTTTATCAAAAGGCAGTTGAAGCTTAACGGCAGTCATGGCTATTTCCGGCCGAAGTCCTGAAAGGGTTGTTTGAATTCCGATCAAATGTAAGGATTCAATCAATTGTGACAGCTGGTGGGCGGATGCACTATCTATGGCATGAACGCCCGAAAGGTCAACGAAAAGCCTGGTGACATTTTTTTCAGCGCACTTTTGTAGTGTGTTTTCAAGCAAGGACATGCCCCTCGCCGTGTCAATATCGCCTATCAGGGGAAGTAACGCTGTATTATCTTTAAGGGAAATGATGGGCGTGCTCAATTCATCGATCGTTGCCTGTTGGGCTTTCATGATTTTATTAGCATACCTATGATTCGCTTCCGTAAACTTCTCCATCACTTCGCTGAACACCTTCACCACTATCCGATACCAGGAATTTATTTCCGCCTGCGTATATTTATCTCCATGCAATCCCACAAACCGGTCAATATAATCCAGGTATTGCTCTTGCGTTCGAAAAAACTCCCTCAATATAAAATAGATGGGTGTGTTTAAATGCTGCTCATCCTGACCGATATCTTCAATCCACTCACCAAGCTTCTCAAAGAATTCCCTCTCCTCTGTATCAAAGACCTGAAAGAAACGTAAATGGAATTCATTATTTTGCTGCTTAAGTTTTTTAATCACTTTGGGATCGAGTGAGCTGTAAACCCCCGCCTTATCGTTTTTATTCAATGTTGCGTACCATTCCTCAGTCAATTGTGCTGCCACACCCAATAAAAAGGAATATAATTCTTGATTTCTGTGCATAAACTCCTCCTATTTATTTTTTATAAAAAGCAGTCGATAAATCTAACGCTGATATCAGCATTGTCAGGGTATTGAAAAATTATCAACAAAGTAAGCATCGAATAAAACCTCTTCCATACTTAAAAAATCTTATGATCTAAAAGCCCAAAGGCCCCTCTTTCCATATACCTTCCCAGCTGTTTTTGAAACCATACAACCACTGTTTTTCAAAAAAAATTCAGTAAAACCTTCATCTACTATTCTGGTTCATTTATTGTTATAGTTTACCCTTTTTAAATTTTGTTAACAAATTACCCCTTTTCGTTATAACAAAAAAAGGACCTGATTCCAGATCCTCCGTTTAAACCCCATTTCGACTTTCTTATAAGAATTACTTTTTCATAAATAAGGCCGTCCATAAACCTTGAACCCCAAAGGTTTCATCCGATTGTTCCATTTTCCTTATTTTCCGTATTTCCACCACTTCAAAATCCTTGAAGATCTTTCTGAGTTTTTCTTCCGTAAAACCTAATCCGCCTTTAAGGCTTCTTTGCCTATATACTTCCCAATCCGAAATATCGGCACCACCCAATATGCCGCCCTCGACAAAACAAGTAATCGAATACAACCCCTTAGGCCTTAACGCCTTTTTCACCATGTCCAAATAATTGATCCTTCGATGTGGGGCAATATGGTGAAAACAACCTGAATCAAAGACGAAGTCATATTGCCCTTCCTCAATGTCCATATCAAATATATTCCTTTGAATGAAGTTCACGTCCACTTTCTTTTCTGCCGCTCGTTCTTTCCCCCATTCAAGGGCTTCCTTCGAAAGGTCCACCGCATCAACGGAACAGCCCTTTTGAGCAAGGTAAATGGCATTTCTTCCAGGTCCACACCCAAGCTCAAGAACCTTTCCTGGCCGGATTAACCCACCATCAAAATATGTAACTAAATTTTCATCAGGGAAATTTTCGAAAAAGGGAACCCCTTTTGAGCGGTCTTCATAAAAACCATTCCAGAATCCAGTTGGCTCACGCAATAACGAGTCGAGCATATTCAATAGATCTTCATAGGTTGTTATCGTCTCGGACAAAACCATCACCTCTTCCCATTGTATCCCACCATTTAATTATACTGATTTTGGCCTGTGCCTATGTAACAGCTGCATCAAAAATGAGTGACATAGGACGTTCAGAAACAATTGGACTTGTTGATTATATGATGATCACTGGAATTTAAAGGTATCAAAGATGCGTTCGAACAGCCTTCTGATAGTATGTTACATTCTTACTTAATAACCCGATGATCGGCTCATTATCCATGTTAGAAAGGACATGGGTTTTATATAAGTATGTCAAATATTACATGCTCTTTACAGCAAATTAGGTTAAGCTTCCAAACAACAAAGCTCAGCCCTATGATGTATCCAGATGTCCATGAATCCGACTCCCAATCCACTTCTGAAACATCCCTCCGCCAACTTCCTGTCACATCCGTTTACTGATGATTATCTTTCTATACATTCCATTCAGCATGATCGGTCGATCTTCTTCAATTTTCATATTCTTAACATGTCTACTGAACAAGTCTTCAAACCTCAAGCCAATATCCGTTCCTAAAAATCGAATGATGGGCCTTAGAAGCTTTTTGGGTAGTGAAAGCACTTCATCTTTAGAAATAAACTTGTCAAATAGTATTATTTTTCCATCCCCTTTTAAAACTCTGATCATTTCCCGAAGGCATTCATTGGCATCAGGTACGACGGAAAGAACCAAACTTCCCACTATATAGTCAAACGATTCATTATCGAATTCCATATGCTGTGCATCCATCTCGAGGAAATTGATCGATGCATCATCAAATTTCCCCATCGCTTTTTTTAGCATATCGGCTGACAGGTCTATCGCCGTTATCTCAAGGTCAAGGTTCTTGATCAGCTCCAAATCGGCCCCCGTACCTACGCCCACAAACAGAACCTTTGCATTATCATGAAAATGCATCTCTTCAAACATTCTTTTCCTGGCATCTAAAAAGAGATGAGAGTTGAAGATTTTGTCATAAATTGGCGACCAAAATTTATAAATCACTTTATTCCACGAATTGTTCAACATCCCCACCCCCTTACATACTACTTCCATGAAACATGATAAATCCCTTCCAAGCGGATATGTAGATACGATGATTCTAAAACTCCTGCAAAGTGCGATAAATATGGTTATGAAATCAGCAAACTGATATATACAAATTCCAATGAGCAATATGAAATTAAGGAAGCGACGATGTATTCCAGCTTAAAACGGCTGGAAAAGGACGGATGCATCATCTCTTATTGGGGAGATGCCACACAAGGATATTCCAGGCATCGCTTATTGGATTCCGACTTCCGCTCGGTTTCGGTGCATGATGGCAAGTTTAATTCCTGCGATTTAAGCCGTTCCGACTTCAGCCATTCCGACCTGACGAACAGCACATTCAAAAGCAGTAACTTAGATAATTGCATCTTTGAAAACGCCAATTTAACTGGTACCTTATTTAAAAGTGCAAATTTAAAAGGCGTAACTTTCAAGAACAGCATTTACAATAAAACCGATTTTAAAAGCTGTAATTTATCTGGCCTTATATTTGATGGGGAAACATTCAACCAAACCATTTTCGAGGGTTCTTCATTGAAAAAGGCATCATTTCGCATGCCACACTCATCAATGTTCAATTCCAGATGTCCGATTTGAAGAAAATCGACTTTACTGGAGCTTCGATGGATAAACTCACTTACAACTTTTTACATGGAGCAGAGGTTGATCTTAGCGGCGTGACCATCATTTAAAGGAAGAGTTTCCAATGACTATACCGACAGCGATTGTCGTATCCGCCTCAATCATTTGCGTGACCGTGTTTCTGACTGCGGTCGTTTTAAAAGGAATGAGTAGGGGCGAATAGTTCTTCAAGAGCCCTGTGCTAAGACATGAAAGTCTTGGCACAGGGTTTTTACGTACTTTTTCAGGTATGCTTATCATTCAACCGCCCATCCTCTTCTGCATGAACCTTTAGAATTCTATTTGAAACTCTTTAACGTAGACAGCATTCCCGGTAATTTCAATATCATATGTATCATCGTTTTTGGTAGCCGAAACGCGAACTCTGCCATCCTTTCCGATTTCATGTCCTTGTTCGATTAACAGGTGCACTTCATCTTCAAGATCATCCTTTATGTATTTTGCAAAATAAGCCCCCATGACACCTGAAGCCGTTCCTGTAACCGGGTCTTCAAGCGTACCTGAAAATGGCGAGGAAAAATGCCGGGCATGCATATGGGCATCACTATCGTACGTCTCCAGGCAAAAGGGATGAACGGAAGCTCTTGGCATTTCCTTTAATATTTGCGGAAACAGGCTATTGTTCGCCTTCATCCTTTTAAATGAACTTCTTTCTTTTACCGGAACCAGTAAAGTCCATAAACCTGTACTTCCATAAACAATAGGTAATTCACTTTCCAGATCTTCTATATCAAGGCCGAGGGAACTGGCTAAGCCACCCTTATCTCCGTTAAACGCTTCAAACTGCGGCGTGGCCTGCTTCATCGTAATATATATATCTTGATCAGCCGTCGTATGGATCTTGATTGGCAATATTCCCGCTCCTGTTTCAATCATCAGCTCATCTTTATCCAATAATCCCCTGGTCTTCAGTGCATGGATGGTAGCCATTGTCGCGTGTCCGCAAAGATTCATTTCATGTCCCGGTGTAAAATAACGGATTCTAAGATCGGCAATATCGGAATCCATCGGAAAAGAGGTTTCATTGAACCCCACCTTCTCCGCTATATCCTGCATTTCCTTTTCCGTCAGTCCATCCGCATCTAAAACCACACCTGCCGGATTTCCTTTATTCGGTTTACTGCTGAACGCATCGTAATGAAAAACCCTTACCATTTTCAAAACTAACATCTCCTATTAAATGAATAGTACTTCTCTTGAATAGTAATTCTATATCACTATCCATATCCCCTTTTTTGTCCTATACTAAGTGAAACAACCATCGATTTTAATTTCTGACTATTGTACAATTACTCAAATTCATCAAATGTAAAATTCCATGAAGGGAAGGAGTACGTTATCGTTTCTGTTCCAAAGAGAGCTGGTGCTTTGCTGAAAGCCAGTGTCCAGAATATAACCGAAAATCATCCCCGAGAAGTAAAGCCGAATCTTCAGTAAGCTTTACCGGTTCCCCCGTTAAATGGGACAATGTATTATTGTGCGTTTGTAAGCCTTTTATTAATCAAGAGTGGTACCTCGAGTTCAAATCTCGTCTCTTAATGAGACGGGATTTTTTGTTTTTAACCTAATCAATGAAAATAACGGTAAAGCAGGTGCAGGAGTCATGCAGACACTATTATTCGTAACGGATTTATACTATGAAGCAAAAGGAAGAAATTATTACGAGGAGGATTTGTTTCTTACTTCGAAGCTTAGAGAAGATTTTCAGTTAGTACTTTGCCATCCTGAAGAAATTGAAACGTTTGAAAAGGATTTTGACTTGATCTTCTTTCGAAATGTCGATTAAAGTCCGCGGTAGGTCGAATAACTGCGGGAACGGTCGATTAAAGTACGTACCAGGATTTTAAAACAAGACTTGGTTATACTACATGTTTTTTTACTCTTTTATATGATAAAAGCCTCAATGGATTTCTGAAATCACCTGCAACGTTCTTTAAATAAAAAAACTGCAGGCAAACTCGTATTTCTTCGAGTTTGTCTACAGTCTGAAACGACTATCGAATCCCAAGTGACCATTATTTCATTTGAGATTTATGCCATTTCCACGCACTTTCAATGATTTCTTCCAAATCTATCGATGCTTTCCATCCAAGCTCTTCATATATCTTATTTGCCGAAGCAACCAGACGGGCTGGATCTCCAGGGCGACGGTCTGCATACTCTATGGTCGGTTTCACTCCTGTGACTTTTTCACAAGTGTCGATTACATCCTTAACCGAAAATCCTTTTCCATTCCCAAGATTGTAGGTGGCCGTATCCTTCTTCCCGGATAATAGGGCTTGAAGGGCGATTATATGAGCTTGAGCTAAATCCGTTACATGGATATAGTCACGAATGCATGTGCCATCTTCTGTGTCATAGTCCGTTCCAAACACTGAAATCTTCTCCCGTTGTCCTAATAAATGCTGTAAAATAATAGGAATCAGGTGTGTTTCCGGATCATGACTTTCACCGATTTCTGCCGACGCATGTGCTCCAGCCGCATTAAAGTAACGCAAGACGACATAATGAAGTCCATATGCATTTGCAAAGTCCCCTAAGATCTGCTCTACCATCAATTTCGAGCGGCCATATGGATTAATCGGATTGGTTGGCTGATCTTCATCAATCATATCAACATTTGGTATCCCGTATGTAGCTGCCGTTGATGAGAAAATGAAATTCTTAACATCATGCTTGAGCATGGTATTCAATAATGTAAGAGTTGCACCTACATTATTATCATAGTATTTATAAGGATCTTGAACAGACTCCCCAACCAAGCTATTAGCGGCAAAGTGCATAACAGCTTTAATGGGATACTTAAGGAATATTTCATTCAAAACTTCTTCGTCCCCTAAATTCCCTTCCACCAAGATTGCCTTCGAATCAACCAGCGAACGAAAACCGGTTGAGAGATTATCCAGAATGACTACCTCTTCAGTATTCACTAACTCTTTTACAAGATGACTTCCAATATATCCTGCACCGCCAACGACCAAAATCATATAGAATTTCTCCTTTTACTTTAAGCTTAAATGAATCATTGCATATATGTGAGGCTCTTCTAATTATAAGAATCTCCCTCATTTTATAGGCATTTATTGAAAGTTTCCATGGCCAATCCATTATATTGAGTGTAATCAAACTTCGCTAGTTCAGGATTATCATTATTAACCATAGTAGATAAGCCCTTTTCCAGTCCAACTATGCTATTTTCCACAAGTAAACCATATTTACCGTTATCCAAAACGGTTCGGTTAGCCACTATATCAGTAGCCATGATTTTCATTCCTAAAGTCATTGCCTCCAATAATACCATAGGCTGCCCTTCATAATGTGAGGAAAGAACGAAGCAGTCACATTTTTCCATGAACGAAAATGGATTTTCAAGCTGGCCTAAAAGATGAATGGAATGATTTAAGTCCAGCTCATCAATGATTGCCTGCAAATCTTCCTTTAAAGGTCCTTGTCCTAAAATATACAGTTTACTATTTTTGTGTTTCTCATGAAAGCCTGCGAAAGCACGAATCAAATTATCTTGACCTTTTTCAGGAGATAATCTTCCCATATTGACAAAGTTAAAATCATTTTTATCAGGATATGGAACGAATTGATCATTCACTTCCAATCCATGGACCACTTGTACGATTAACGCCTGTTTATCGATCCAGCCTATAGATATCCCGTCCAATAATATATGGGCATAAGTACCAAGTTGAGTAACCGCTTCTTTATCGAATTCCACAATCCGCCCATTAAAGGTTGGCCCATTTTCCAAGACCATGGCATCCTGCAATCCATAAGGCTTATCCCAAATATTATAGTCGCCTAAGTTAATTTCGGCAGTGCCGCGCACTTCCCGTTCTTTTAACAGGATTGGCTCTTCTATGATTTCGAATGCCCCCGTATTTAACCAACCTATTTTCTTATTATCTATTTCGAATAGGTAATAGCCGCCTTTGTTGGTTCTGTTATACTTTATGATTCTGACGATTTGCCCTTCAAAATCGATTGCCTTGCTCACTCTTTTAGCCTTGTAGTTCGGATATGCCTTCGTCCAGATTGTATGGTCCTCCGGGTTAGTTATTTTTCCGTACTTCTGATTACCGGTGTTTATTTCCTTCAGCGTTCTATTCTCAATCTTATCAATGAACTTTTTATTGTTTTTATAGTTTCTGGATATTATATACTTTCTTTTCATCATGATTTGCAGCTTGTCATTAAAGCTCATGTCTTCATTGATTGTACAATGTTCAAGCATGGATAAAGCTGAATTATCTATCCAGCCTATTATCTTGTTTTTTACAGATATTCTGCTATAAATCGAATGCTGGGTTTTTGCTTCCCTATCGACTTTTACAATGATTCCTTTAAAATCATGACTGCCGGAAACTTTGTACGTTCCTTCGACTTTATACGGCAAGGACCAAATATAGTTCGACCGAGGTCTTACTAACCTTGCAATTTTATCCACTTCTTTTTCATAAATGATGCTGTCTGGCAACAGCTCCACAGCTTCTTCACTAATCCAGCCTATTATTTGATTGTCATGACTGAATTTGTAATATGTCTTTTGATCAGCATGGGCTTTTCTCGAAATCACGATTTCAGCACCTTCAAAACGTTCTTCCAGTGGAAATTGGATGGCATTCGAAATTCCCGGAAGGGTATTCCAAACATGATTATCCTTGACATCGTTTAATATCGCCCTTGCTTTGAAGTTTTCTGTGATCATTGCCTTTTCATCATTTTCGATAGCTTCAGGTTCATTTGACCCGATTTGAAGGATTTTATCCGGGTTGATAGAATTCATTACATAATCGAATTTATCGAAGTCTGCATACTCCAATAGATTCTTTCGGTTTAATTCCATCGTTCCCTCAGAAACACTTACCAGTTTATCAAATCGATTGTATACCGAAAAAATTCCTCTTAGATTAATACGGTGAGGTCTCTTTCCATTAATGATGCGCTCACTATCAGAAAGCAAATCATTATGCATATAACAAACTTTCTTTTTTGCATCTGCCGCCAGCAGATATTTAGCCCAATAATGACTATAACCGCTAAAATCGATAACAAAATCAAACTTTGTTTTACCGAATAAACGTGCATGCTCCCTAATATAAGCATTTTCCGGGTAAAGCTTCTTCCCTAAGAAACCTCTTTCCCCTCTATTATGGATGAATTTGTCTTTGTAGACTTCCAAAAATTTATATACAGGCAAGCCAGGTTTGAATAGAAAACGCACATTCTTATTAACCTTGCCCATATTTTTCAAAACCTCATACGAGTGAGGGGTGGCATTAAAACAGCTGACATCATATTTATCATAATCAATATTATTCATTAAGTTAAGGAAAGAAGATGTAATACCGTTATCCCTCAATCCGCCCGGATAAATCAATATTTTTTCCTTTGCGGAATCCAGCCCAGTAATTGTATTTAGTTGTTTCGTAGACTTATTGAAAATATTTTTGACTATTCTTTCTGTTACTTTTCCATCCTCATGGTTCGTGAATTTTTCCTGCATTTTTTTATATTTATCGGAATATCTCAATTCCACATTTTTAATATCTTTAATGGCTAGTGCCAGTTCTTTTGAGTTAAAAAGCATCGGTCCCGGAAGTTCGTCATTTTGGAGATATTGTCCCCTTTGCTCTGCATAAACGTCCGTGTCCCATGTGTAAAATAGAATAGGCTTATCGGTAACAAGGTAATCAAAGAATATGCTGGAATAATCCGTGATAAGCAAATCAACTGCAGCAAGCAATTCATTTGAATCAACATAGTCAGGTATTAGCACATCCTTGATTTCCGAATGCTTGGCCGCTTCTTTATATAGAAATGGATGCACCTTAATAAATAGGTTATATTGTTCACCGATTTGACTTTGTAAATAATTAATATCGGCAATGATTTGAAGAAGATCGTTATCCACTTTGGCAAGGTTCGTCCCCTTCCAAGTCGGGGCATATAAAATATTTTCCTTAGCATCACTGACTTTCAACCCTAGAGTCCTTAGATAATCCTTATACTCCCCCGGATTCGTATTCAGCGTCAAATCGATCCTCGGATATCCTTCTTCTATAATTTCACCTTTATACAATCCATTTAACTTATAGCTATGTGTAAAAATGTTGGTAGTATGGGCATTAGGGCTCAAAATGTAATCTGCACTCAAAAAGTTCCTGACAACGTTTTGGGAGACCGAAGGATTACCCGGTATATCGAAGCCCATATTCTTAAGGGGCGTTCCATGCCAGGTATTGATGTAAATTTGCTCACTTTTAGGGATGAAGAAAGACTGGAATGTGGAGTTATTGATTAAATACTCACTTGTTGCCAACCATTTTAAATATTCCTTTGAATTACGCTGAACGAATTGAACATTCGGCATATCCTTATACTTCGCTATTACACCTGAGAGGACACTGAAATCTTGGATCGACCAAATGTGCATAAAATCATGATAGTCCTGATTTTCCAGCATATATTTAAACATCGCATATGGACTGTCAGTCATACTGTTTCCATCACGACTCTCATATAGAATTGTGTTTTTTTGCACGCTTAATTTCTCATAATACTTTGCATATCTATTTACGCGCTGATGATTTTCCTTTAATAGGAAATTAGCGATAGGTTGTTTAAGGAAATCGACTTTTCTTTTTATTACCTTCTTATTCACTAAATAGGCATCCCCTTTTATGGATTTATATTCACCATTCAAAATTATGTTTGCCTTTCATTAACCAAAAATAACAACTATGAATGATCAATAGTTGGAGATTTTTTAAAGGTGATTACTACATTAAATTAAAAGATTATGAATGGCAGTAAGAGTTTATTTGTCCACTGCCTTATGCATTTCGAGGATATTTTCCATTACTTTTATGATGTCGTCTCTTAAATCTGGACGTTGCAGGGCAAATTCAATTGTCGTTTTCACAAAACCATCGACAACTCCGACATCATAGCGTTTTCCTTCAAAATCGTAAGCGAACACTTTTTGGATTTCATTCAGTTTTTGGATGGCATCGGTTAACTGGATTTCACCGCCAGCCCCTGTTTCCTGCTTGGCCAGGAAATCGAATATTTCCGGAGTCAGTATGTATCTTCCCATGATGGCTAGATTGGATGGTGCCGTTCCTTGTTTTGGTTTTTCGACGAAACGGTTCACTTCGTATCTTCTGCCTTCTTGGGTAAGCGGGTCAATGATGCCATACCTATGCGTTTCGCTCTCATTTACAGGCTGCACACCAATGATGGACGAACCTGTCGCGTCATATTCGTTGATTAATTGACGTAGTGAAGGCACATCACTTTCCACGATATCATCGCCTAAAAGGACGGCAAATGGCTCATCACCAATAAAGTTACGTGCACACCAAACAGCATGTCCGAGGCCTCTCGGTTCTTTTTGCCTAATGTAGTGAATATTAGCTAAATTGGATGGGTATCGGACCTTCTCCAATAAATCGAATTTCCCTTTTTCACTCAAGTTATTCTCTAGTTCGTAAGCATTATCAAAATGATCTTCTATCGCTCGTTTATTCTTTCCTGTGACAATGATTATATCTTCAATTCCCGCTTTCACGGCTTCTTCTATAATATATTGTATAGTTGGTTTATCGACTATTGGCAGCATTTCTTTAGGCATAGCCTTCGTTGCGGGCAAGAATCTAGTGCCCAATCCCGCTGCAGGTATAATGGCCTTTTTAACTTTTTTCATTCTTTGTAACTCCTTCATATTAAGATAAATCTACAAAAAAACCCATTTTTTTCTGAATCATCCTTTTTATAGTAACATAGACTCGTTTTTTGTAAATATATTAACAGAAAAAATTCCTTCATTTGTAAACCCATCCATAATTAAACTTCCACCCAATGCAATATCCCGAAAAATAAGGCCTTTCCCCGGTATTCCAGGAAAAGGCCTTATTTTTCTTAATTATATGACTGGTAGGTCCAAGGACTTATATAAATATTTATTTAGCACTATTGATCATACCATGAATATTTTCCATGAAAGCATTCATGACCTGCTTCAATTTCAACTCGGCTTCTTCCATCGTTTCACTTTGGATCCCAAAATAGAATTTGATTTTAGGTTCTGTACCAGATGGCCGCAAGCATACCCATGTGCCATCCTCAAGGAAGTACTTAATTACATTTGATTTAGGTAAATCAATGACTTCTTCCTTATTGGTGCCCACCGTCAGCTTCACACCGCTTTGATAATCCTCCTGCATCGTTACAGCTTTTCCGGCAATTTGCTTTGGAGGAGCCTCACGGAACTGATTCAGTATCCCTTGAATCTGCCCGGCGCCTTCAATCCCCTTTAAGGTCAATGACTGAAGTCCCTCCAGATAATACCCGTACTTTTCAAAGTTGGTAAGCAATCCTTCATATAGATCCATGCCCTGTTTTTTATAGTGGGCACAAACCTCCACTGCAAGAACGGCCGCTTGGATCGCATCTTTATCACGGGCAAAATCCTTGATTAAATAGCCATAACTTTCTTCATATCCGAATAAGAACGTGTGCTTGCCGCTATCCTCATATTCATTGATCTTTTCAGCGATGAATTTAAAACCCGTTAATACATCAACGGTCCCTAAACCATATTCCTTAGCGATTCTGCGCCCGATTTCAGAAGTTACTATCGTTTTTAAGACAACTCCATTGGAAGGTAAAGTGCCTTTCGCTTTCTTTTCTTTTAAAAGATAATCCAATATTAGTGCACCTGTCTGATTACCTGTAAGCACCACATATTCGCCATCTATATTTTTAACGGCGATACCGAGTCGATCTGCATCCGGATCTGTTGCGATCAAAAGGTCTGCCGATACTTCATTTCCTAATTCAATGGCCATTTCAAAAGCTGCATGCTCTTCCGGGTTCGGGGATTGAACTGTCGAAAAATTGGGATCAGGCAATTCCTGCTCTTTTACAACGTGTACCTTGTCGTATCCAAGATCTTGTAAAGCACGTCTGACAGACTTATTTGCCGTGCCATGAAGCGGTGTGAATACAACTGTCACATCCACTTCTTCACTTAAATCTTTGTTTTCGGGCACAGTAAGCAATTTTTCATTATAAGCGGTATCGATTTCCTCTCCGACAATCTCAATGAGGCCTTGCGCTTTCAATGTCTCTTCATCTTTTACCGAAATGGCAAGTTCGTTTTCAATCGCATTCACGAATTCTATTACTACATCAGCCGTTGCCGGAGGAAGCTGTGCACCATCTGGCCCGTACACTTTATAGCCATTATATTCAGGGGGATTGTGACTTGCTGTAATAACGATCCCAGCATATGCATTCAGTTCACGAACGGCAAAGGATAACTCCGGCGTTGGTCTTAACTCATCGAATAGATAAGCCTTGATTCCTTCTGTAGCCAGGGTCTTGGCTGCTTCCAAGGCAAATTCAGGCGATTTAAAACGTGAATCGTAGGCAATCGCGACACCTCTGCGTTTTGCTTCATCACCCATCGATTGCAGATAATGGGCTAATCCCAATGTTGCTTTACGGACTGTATATAGATTCATCCGATTCGTACCTGCCCCAATTTCCCCGCGCATACCGCTTGTGCCGAATTCCAAGTTCTTATAAAACGCATCTTCTATATTCTTTTCATCATCTTGCATCTCGTTAAGTAATGATTTCATTTCATTATCAAGGGCCTCGAAATTCACCCATGAGTCGTAAGAACATTTCCAATTCATCTTCGCTTAGTCCTTCTTTCTTTGTTGGTAAATCTAGATGATTCTACCAAAATCTAACAATAAAAATTAATAAAAAAAAGCCTCTATAGGACTTTCTTGCTATATTATCTGCAAAAAATGGACGTCACCACAAGGAGCGACGTCCACTTAATTATTCAGTTTCTGCAACAACGGTAAAGCGTTGGTTGATGTGCTTTGGAATTTCAATTTCATCAAGTACAGCAAGGGCAAAATCGGCATAACTTACATAGCTTTCACCCTTTGAGTTTACAAGAAGGTTATCTTTACCCAGTTTATACCCTCCTGTTCTATTTCCTTGCGGATCAAAGAAGGCGGAAGGACTGATGAACGTCCATTGGATCCCAGTCGCATTTTGCAGATCTCCAAGGTTCTTGGATTGATTAAAGGCTGTTGCAAAGTATTCTTTAGGGAACTCAGGCGTATCCAGTACACGGATCGTTTTTGCCTCGTCAACGAAAAGGCTTCCAGCTCCGCCAACAACGATCAGTCTAGTTTGAGGCGCCCCTTTCATTGCGTCAATCAGGATTTTTCCTGCATCGATATGCAGATGTTCTTTCCCTTGAGCAGCGCCAAAGGCATTCACTACCACATCGAATTCTTTAATATCCTCTGCTTTCAGATCGAATACGTCTTTTTCCAGTACGGATGCTCCTTGAATTTGGACTTTGGCTTCATCCCTGACAATGGCCGTAACTTCATTTCCCCTAGTCAATGCTTCCTTTAAAATCAGACTTCCAGCTTTTCCGCTCGCACCAATAATACCGATTTTCATATTAAATTCCTCCTATATATTGTTTTAGAAATTTTAATTGTAACTTAACTGATTACATGTAATAATATAAGTTACAGGATGCATCTTGTCAACATTATTATTTTGGGGAGTTTCGGAGATATATCCGGATTTTCGTCGATATATTGCAATTTTCGGAGATATATCCTATTTTTCGTCGATATATATAAAAAAGCACCATTCCTTTTAGAATGGTGCGCCGCTTAATTACATGCTTTTTTTCTTTTTCATTAGCAGTGCCATGCAGATTGTGATGAGAGTAAAGGCGATAAAGGCCAAAAACGGGATCGTGATGAATCCTAGCCAATTTATATACTCACCTGAGCAGGGAACACCGCTTTGGCACATTTCGAAATGCTGTAGTGCTGGAATTTTTTGCAGACTATAGTGATACCCTGACACCAACATGCCCAAAATCGATAATGGGAGGATGTATCGATAGATTTTCAGGTCCTGTTCATAAAAGGCCCGGCCCAATAAGATAACGAGCGGGTACATCAAGATCCTTTGATACCAACAAAAGGTACAGGGTACATAATGGAGAATCTCACTAAAGTAGAGACTTCCAGCAGTGGCGATGATGGACAGGATCCAAGAAAATAATAAAGGCTTGTTCATCACTATTTCTCCTTCGCTGCATCATCAACCATTTTCACTAAATCATCGATTGTATTTCCTTCAAACTTCTTGCCATTGACAAATAAGGAAGGAGTTCCAGTAACGCCCAATTCGTCTGCCAGCTCCATATCCTTGTTCCATTGGTCCTCGGACTTTTCGTCTTTAAAAGAGGTAACGACCTTTTTCACATCTTTGTCATTTGCGATTTCTTTCAATGTTTCTTCTAAGAATTTGTCTGTAAAGACATCTTCCTTTTCATATTTCAGGTCAGCTGGCTGCTTATCGTACAAAAGCTCATGAAATTTCCAAAAGGTATCATTACCTAATTCCTGATAAACACTTTCCGCGAATTTAGCGGATCTGGTTGAATCGACGTTAATGAACGAATAATTCATGAAATAAAATTGCGCTTTTCCTGTATCAATCAATTCACTTTGTATAGAAGGAAAGAATTGCTCCTCGAATGTCTTACAGACTGGACATTTATAATCCCCAAATTCCACTATTTGGACAGGAGCAGATTTTTCTCCCAAATAAGGCTGTGCTTTATAATCGATTTCATTAACGGCTGTATCTTCGTCCTTTCCATTTGCCAAAAATATAAAGCCAATAATGATTACAGCGATTAACCCGATGATCCAAAACGTGAATGCAGAAGATTGTTTTTGATTACCCTTTTTTTTATTAGCCATCATATACCTCCATCACTTGTAGTTGTGTCGATATTCCTTATCCAGCCATAGCGGCCGATTTCAGTTCCCCCTTCCTGCACCTCTCACCTGTAACTGATTCATTTACACGTTATAATATAAGTTTCACCATGTTGGTTTGTCAATTACACATACCTTTTATTTTCGCCTTTGCAGAAACGGCGTGACTTGACAAGGAAACGGTTAATGGATAAATATTATTCTTGCAGGCCATTATAACTTGTAACCACTTGAATTACATGTTAAATAATTTATACTATATAAGAATAGAGATTTTAAAGGAGAGAAAAAAGAGATGTCCATCAGTACCCGCTTTTCCGTAGGAATCCATATATTATCTCTTTTAGAAATAAACAAAGAAGGCGTTAACACTTCTGATTTTATAGCAAAAAGTGTAAACACCAACCCAGCCTTAATCAGAAAAATCACCGGCATGCTGAAGAATGCTGGTTTAGTGAATGTTCGGCCGGGTATCGCCGGAGCGACATTGGCCAAGGATTTATCGGATATCACTTTGCTCGATGTTTATCAGGCTGTCAACGTTGTCTCCGATAAAGAATTATTTGGAATCCATGAAAATCCTAATCCAGCATGTACTGTTGGAAGAAATATACAAGATACAATAGAGCCTATCTTTTCAGTTGCTGAACTTGCCTTGGAAAAGGCATTGGGAGTGGTGACGATCGAGGATGTCGTCAGGGGTATTCTGGAAAAGGATAAAACTAATTAGCAAAAAAACACATGAGTCGGACTCATGTGTTTTTTCCTGTTTTATTATTTATACTTAGGAACTTCAATCGTCAATTTATAGGAATCTAGTAAACTATACAAATTATAAATCTGTTTCACTTGTTTTGTTGCCCAGCCAATATCAGTGGCATACTGGTGTGAAGCATATCCATATTTCTCTGCAGCTGTAGGATTCCATCTCATTTTGTAAAGCGTGTCCTGTCCAGCGGAGATATATCCTTTGGCGATGAATTCAGCACCGCCTATGATGGCCGCTTCCGGAGTGAACCAGCCTGCATTATAGGCGTATTGAGCGCCGCTGCTTAGCGCCGTTCCGTCAAATGCTCCCACTCCATACATATTATAGACCGTTTTCCCGTTCACCTTTACGCCAGTCGCTAACGGTGATGTTCCATTCCCGGTCTCCAGCAAAGCATGTGATATCAGGTAGATTTCATTGACCCCATATTTTTCCCCTGCTGCAGTGAAGGTTGCAGCTTGGCCTTGTAAAATCCCTTTACCTGAAAGGATTCTATTATTAACTTCTGAAACGTTCATGTTGGTGACTTGGGAAAGCTTGACGAATTGGAATGAATTGACTGGATCATTCACAAAATTATTTGGGTTAAGATTATATTCTATATCTTCCGGACTGGCATTTACCCATGTCTTGTTATAGTCCACCTCATACCAATAGTATCCATCAGAGCCCTTTACTTTCGATTTAATATTCAATGATTGATTATTGCTGACAGGACCGACTACCCAATAATTAGAACCAGCTCCGCCCCTGACACGCCATCCGGTTCCTTTAACCGTACCTTTTGTTGAATTGATCAAAGTTAATCCATCTTCACGTATGTAGGTTTTATACTTTTTATCCGTTTGACCATTTACGGCCATTTGAATTTCAACCATCTTTTCCATCGTAAGATTATACTCTTTATCGATCCTGATTATCGATCCATTCGAACTACCCGGGCCTTCCGGTGCTTTGGCCGTTAAATATTGCGTACTGACATATCCGGTTTTTCCATTGGCCGTGACTCTTGACCAACCATTAGACTCTGAATAAACCGTTACGGCCGTATTGTTTACAAGCTTGGCTATAATTGAAGCGGAAGCTGATGCAGCAGATCGCATATTCAGACTGGAGCCATCATTCACATTTACATATTTAACTGACGTGTTTCCTTCTTCGTCTGGATTCAGCCCCGGTAAAGGACCAGGCTTCGTTGCTGATAGATATTGCGTATTGACATAACCCTCCCCGCCATACGCTTTAACTTTAGACCAGCCATTTGATTCCGAGATGACTTCTACCTCTACACCCCTTGCCAATTTCACAATGACAGAAGCACTTTCTGACGGCTTATTCCGCATATTCAGTGAACCCGTGCTGACATTTACATATTTCGTTGTCGTTTTTTCAGGTATGGATGGTTTGGATTCCATTCCAGGCTTTGTCGTCGAAAGATAGTCAGTACTGACATACCCATCCTTCCCATTTACCTTGATTTTCGCCCAACCTTTTGATTCCGAATACACCGTCACTTCAGTTCCTCTTGACAGCTTTGCGACTATGCTCGCGCTTTCCGACCCGCTTTTTCTCATATTGAGTGTTCCAGAGCTTACGTTTACATATTTCGTCGTCATTTTTTCAGGCGTTACGGCCGTTGATGGTTTCGTTATCGATAGATATTTGGCACTGACATGCCCGTCTTTTCCATTTGCTTTGATCTTGGCCCAACCTTTTGATTCCGAATGGACCGTCACTTTCGTTCCTTTTGAAAGCTTCGCGACTATGCTCGCGCTTTCCGATCCGCTTTTTCTCATATTGAGCGTTCCAGAGCTTACGTTTACATATTTCGTCGTCGTTTTTTCAGGCGTTACGGCCGAGGATCCCGATCCTGGCTTTGAAGCAGATAGATATTTGGTGCTGACATATCCGTCCTTTCCATTGGCTTTGACTTTCGCCCATCCATTGGATTCCGAATACACCGTCACTTTCGTTCCTTTTGAAAGTATGGCGACTATACTTGCGGTAGCTTTTCCACTTTTTCGCATATTGAGTGAACCCGTGCTCACATTCACATATTTCGTCGTCGTTTTTGCAGGTGTGGCTGCCGTTGATCCCGATCCTGGCTTTGAAGCAGACAGATATTTTGTGCTCACATATCCTTCTTTTCCATTGGCTTTGATTTTGGCCCAGCCATTGGATTCCGAATATACCGTCACTTTCGTTCCTTTTGAAAGTATGGCAACAATGCTTGCGGTAGCTTTTCCACTTTTCCGCATATTGAGTGAACCCGTACTCACATTCACATATTTTGTTGTCGTTTTAACCGTTGCCGCAGCTTTGGTTACCGTTCCAGGCTTCGTTGCCGAGAGATATTTGATACTGACGTATCCTTCTTTTCCATTGGCTTTGATTTTCGCCCAGCCTTTGGATTCCGAATACACCGTTACCTGTGTGCCTCTTGTCAGCTTCGCGACTAAGCTGGCACTATCTGTCCCACTTTTCCGCATATTGAGTGAACCTGTGCTCACAATCACATATTTTGTTGTCGTTTTAACGGTCGACGCAGCTTTTTTTACCGCTCCAGGCTTCGTTGCCGAGAGATACTTGGTACTGACATATCCTTCTTTCCCATTGGCTTTGATCTTCACCCAGCCTTTGGATTCCGAATATACTGTCACCTGTGTGCCCCTTGTCAGCTTCGTGACTATGCTGGCACTATCACTGCCGCTTTTTCGCATATTAAGTGAACCTGTATTGACATTCACATATTTCGTTGTCGTTTTAATGGTTACTGCAGGTTTCGTTAAAGTCCCTGGCTTTTTTGCCGATAAATACTTGGTACTGACATATCCTTCTTTCCCATTGGCTTTGATCTTCGCCCAGCCTTTGGATTCCGAATACACCGTTACCTGTGTGCCATTTGCCAGCTTTGCAACTATGCTTGCACCTTCCGTCCCGGTTTTTCTCATATTGAGCGGTCCGGAATTTACCTGTACAAACATGACGTCTTCAATATTGGCCTGTTCCGCATGTAGTGGAGCTGCAGATATTTTTTCTTCGAAAGCAACTGTCGACAACACTGCAAAACAGAAAGTTGGTATAATTAATTTCTTCATCTCATTCTCCCTACTAAAGAATTATATTTTTAACATTTATTTAAATATCGGTTAAAATTAGTATAATAACATAGGTAAATATGCTTATTCGGTTAAAATATATCATATTCCTTTAGATCTATAGGGAGATAAAACGGATTGTAACATAATAGTAAACTAATAGACATTTAAGTAATTAAATAGAAATATTCGCAATGAAGCTTGTGCGACAAGCAAATGATGAATATAAAGTATATTGATATAATTACTTATCACTCAAATTATTAAGGATAAGACGAGCATCTTTCTGCCTAAATCGAATATATATATAGGGTAAGCATCAATCCTTATATTTGACGGATCGATGCAATAACCTATATAATTACTGTATATAACTTATAAGAATCCTTCTGTTAAGGGGAGTAGCTATACAATAAAGTCGTCAGTACAGGATTCAATCCTCGGCTTTATTGGCAACTGATTTTAGTTGTTTGCAAGACCTTGCCGATTATTTGGTGAGGTCTTTTAATTTTTAAAAGACGGTATAACCACTAATCGGTTATACCGTCTTTTTTGATTCGAAAAATTGCACAATAGAGGTGAAAAGTATGCAGAACTATAATGAATTAGCTCAAAGCGTTAAGATTTCCGATGATAAAAAGCATATATTGCTTGATGCCGACCCATCTTTATCACTGATCGGAAAAGGCCGAAGCGCATATGTATTCCGAATACATTCCACCAATAAGGCACTAAAAGTGTTTTTCCCGGATCATACTCACACAGCTAAAGTTGAAGCTGAAATATACAAAACCGTCCAAACCATCGAATACTATCCAACCCTATATGATGCGGGGGTAAATTACCTGGTCATAGACCACATTGAAGGCAACACTCTTTTTGAATGTTTAACATTGGGAATCCCGATAACGGAAGAAAACATTGCGGAGATAGACCATGCCCTGCAATTGGCAAGGAAAGAGGGATTGAATCCTTCGGATATCCATTTACGAAACATCTTCATCACTTCTGAAAAAAAGGTGAAGATCATTGACGTTGCAAGGTTTAAGCAAGTGAAATCCTGCAATCAGTGGCACGACTTGAAAAGTGCTTTTCACCTTTTCTATTCGAAGTCATTTTTTCCGAAGAAGATCCCAAGCTTCATACTGAATTCCATTGCAGCGATTTATAAAAAGAGATTTCTGCCCATCTGATCCTTACTATAAAAAATCACATTGGAGGCACATATGAAAAAAATAATGACCATTGCTCTACTGTCCATCCTTACATTAAGCGGATGCTCAGCTTTAGAAGAAGTCAATTCATCATTGGAGTATGCAGATAATGCGACGGAGTATGTAAATACCGTTAAGGATTTTTCCAATGAGGTGCCCGCATTGTCACAAGACGCCGTCACGAATGACGAAGCCAGAGCAAATCTTGAAAAAGAACTGGAATTGATGAAAACGGAGATTGAAGAATTCAATGCAACTGAACCACCACAAATAGCTGAAGGCATTCATGAGAAGATCGTCAGCTCAAATCAACAGCTTTCAGATGGCATTGAATTATATCTGAATAATATTGAGAATGGTCAAATTGACCCTAAGGCATTAGAAGATTCAGAGATAATGAAATCAATCGATAATATAACAGGATTGGCAAAACAAATTGAAGAGTTGGGCAATTAAGCATCCTGCAATGAATAAAAAGGAATCGCTTGAAACAAATTATTGACATGAAACCAAAAGGTTTTATATAATCAACAAAGCAAAACCAATTGGTTTCATATTTTCACTTAAAAAGGAGAATCAGTATGGAAAATACATTACAGGATATCAAGAAGACGATTATTCTTGAAGCACCTATCCAAAAAGTTTGGGATACAGTTTCGACTTCAGAGGGCATAGCTTCATGGTTCATGCCAAATGATTTTCAACCGAAAGTGGGACATGAGTTCCATGTTCAATCACCCTTCGGTCCATCTCCTTGTAAGGTAATGGAGTTAGATGCTCCTCATCGCCTTTCATTCAGTTGGGATACGGACGGTTGGTTCATTTCCTTCATTTTAAAAGAACTGGACGGCAAAACGGAGTTCACCCTTATTCATGGCGGTTGGAAAGAGCCTGAAACGATTCTTCCGAAACCGAACGAAAAAAGCTCAGTGATTCGCGATAGAATGAATCATGGCTGGGAACAGATCGTTAATCAAAATCTTAAAAAGGCTGTTGAGGGCTAAGTGTCGGCAACAGAAAAACATGATGTATTTCAGGCTATCGCCGACCCGACCCGCCGTAAGGTCCTGCAATTGCTTGCTGAAGGGGATTTACCCATTTCAGAAATCACTTCTCACTTTTCCATGAGCCGTACGGCGATTGCCAAGCATCTTCATATCCTTTCTGAAGCTGAATTGGTCAGTGGCCGGAAGGTAGGA
Organism: Peribacillus sp. NPDC096447; assembly: GCF_044762725.1. Taxonomy (NCBI): domain Bacteria; kingdom Bacillati; phylum Bacillota; class Bacilli; order Caryophanales; family Bacillaceae; genus Peribacillus; species Peribacillus sp. NPDC096447. The sequence goes on along the minus strand of NZ_JBIWEV010000006.1, from coordinate 295,118 downwards.
AGGGAGAAACGCTTTCGGCTTCAGCCAGAACCTTTAGCAGAATTGAAACAGTGGCTTTCTTTTTACGATCAATTCTGGGATAACAAATTATCCATCCTTAAACATGTGATTGAAAATTCAGGGGAAAATGGATTGAAAGTCATCGAAAAAGAAAAGGACAAGGATGAACCATCATAATGAAGAAAACCCCCGGCGCATTGCACCGGGGGTTTTCTTCATTTGTTTATGCATCCATCTCAATATTGTGTACTTTGCGCTTCTTGATGACCATCGTCAGCAATAGGAGCAGATTAAAGACAATGATGCATCCAGTAAGGAACACTATACTTGTTGTCAATGCATCCGCTCCAAGGCTCGTACTCATCGCCTGACGGAAGCCCATGACAGAGTATGTCATCGGTATGAACGGGTGAACATGACTGAAGAAGTTATTGGTCAGTTCCACAGGGAACATCCCTCCGCTTGCACCTAGCTGTAATACAAGGAATATCATCGCCAATAAACGACCTGGATTTCCAAATCCTACGGTCAAGAAGGTAACGATGAACATGAAGGTAAGGGAAGTCAGTATGGATACCCCAATGAATTGCCCCATGTTCTCAACCTGTAAATCCATTCCCCAAATCATGATCGCATCCAACACTAATGCAGAAAGCGTCGCTTGGATAAACAGGACCGTAAATTTACTGAACCACCATGCCACTCCTGATGTAGGTCTTGTAGAAGGCAAGCCTGTCGGGAATCCCATATTGAAGGCAATAGCTCCTACAAATAACCCGAGAGACAATACATAAGGAGCCAGTGCATGACCATAATTCGGCACGTCACTGCTTTTTTGTTCTTTAACCTGTGTCGGTTCAGCAATCATGCTGTAATTATCATCGGTTGTTTTATTTTCACTTATTTCTTCTGCACCATCACTGAGTTTTTCCGAAAGCTCGACAGTTCCATCTTTAAGTGAGGAGATTCCATCACCCAATTTACCGGAACCTTCAGCAAGTGCTGATGAACCTTCATTGATCTTACCTGCGCCATCAGCAAGCTGGATGACTCCATTGCTCAAAGTAGGCAGATTGCTTGCCAATTGTTCAGTGCCTTTAACAAGTGCTGATGAGCCCTCGTTCAAGGCCGCTGAGTTGGCATTCAATTGATTGGCCCCATTAGCAAGTTTGCTTGCCCCTTCGCCAACTTGGCTAACACCAAATGCGTACTTCTCAAGACCATACCCAAAGGAGGATGATCCTGTTTGAAGTTGTGAAACTCCATCAACCAACTGACCAGATCCCTCAGTTAGTTTTGAAAGGCCATTATTTAACGAGGAACCGCCTTGTGCTAACTGGTTGATCCCCTTCACTAATTCTGGTGTCCGTTCATTTAAACTTTGTGTTGCCGCCGTTAATTGATTGCTTCCTTCAACAGCTTCATTCATGCCGCCATTTAATTGGGTCGCACCAGGAATCAATTGTTCTTCCAGTGCGTTCCTTATTGCCGTATATCCGTTTAACGCTGAAACGGCGTTTGGATTGACTTTATTCACCGCATTATTTAAATTGGCCACTTGTTCCGGAAGCTGGCCTAATCCATTCAATACAGGCATTACTTTATCCGTTAATTGCGTCGATAAGTCGGATACACTTGCAGCAAGAGTCGATGCGATTTGTTTTTGTGCTTCCGCCTGGCTTTGAAGTTCATTTTGAACCGCTCCGATTAATTCGGATTGTTGTTCACTGGTCATGCTTTTGAAGGCTTCCGTGTTTTGAACGGCATTGATCGTGCTCTGACCATTATTCGCAATCGTTGATTGAAGTTCCGTTAAAGCCGATTGACTGTTATTGAGATCTTCAGTAATGCCGGAAACGGTACCGGACGTGCTGCTCCCTGCGGGAACCGCTTCTTGTAATTGATTTACACCGCTTTGAATGCTTGTCAGTCCTTGCTTAAGCTGATTCAGCTGTTCTTCTGCGGGCAATTGGCCATCCATTTTTTTCAGGCCGTCATTTAACGCCTGGCTTCCTTTTGCCAGTTTATTGATTCCCTCATTTAAACTCTGCTGACCTGCTGCCAATTTTGGAATTCCTGTCGATTGGTCCGTCAGCTGGCTAGCATTTTGTGATAATTGATTCAACCCATCATTCAAATTCGCACTGCCTGTTTGCGCTTGTGCCAATCCAGTATTTAAAGTTTGCGCTCCTGGAACCACTTTGGCCAGCCCAGTGGAGAGTTGGGAAGAACCTTGTATAAGTGCTTCACTATTACTAGTTAATTCGCCTGTACCTGATGCGAGTTCGTCCGCACCCTTTTGCAACTGACCGACACCGGAAGTATATTGTGAAATTCCCTTATTTAGATCCGATGCTCCACTTTCAAGCTTGTTGGCTCCTTCCAAAAACTCGCCAACGCCAATTTGAAGTTTATTCGCTCCATCTTTAAAAGTTAATGTGCTCGAAGCTAACTTATTCAGATTATCTGTCACTTCTTTGTTTCCATCATGCAGTTTTTTTGCACCGTCATCCAATTTTGATGCCCCATCTGCCGCATCGCCGAATCCTTCTCCGATTTCATCCAGTTGGGAGAAGATCGCTTCCGCATATTCTTTTGTGACACTTTCGGCAATTTCGGTTTTCAAATTATTCGTTGCCTGTTTCCCGACCGTTTCAGAAACGAAACTGCGTCCAGGATTCACATCATACGTCAGATTCATTTTTTGGGGCTTATCATCCATGACGGTAGAAGCATTTTTTGAAAAGTCCTCCGGAATGGTAACGACCATATAATATGTACCATCATCGAACCCTTTTTTCGCCGCTTTTTCCGTTACGAAATGCCATTCCAAATCATCATTGTCCTTTAATTGCTCGACTAGCTCATTACCGACTGTTAAGGTTTTTCCCTCATATTCCGCCTTCACATCCTTATTCACGACTGCAACAGGCAATTTGCCTGTATTTCCGTATGGATTCCAAGCAGAACTAAGGAATAACCCCCCATAAATAATCGGGACGAACAGTAAAACGATTGCGACACCGACCAGTTTTGGATTTGTAAGGAAAAGCTTCCATTCTTGTTTAAGCATGTTCACTTCTTTTCACCTTTCTTTTCACGCAGTACATCACTCAATGACCCGGTATTCCAATTAAGAGTCGGTATGTCCGTGGTGCCAAAGCTTTCTTTAAGCAAATCCGCCACTGTTTGACTGGAAAAGAACTCTATTAAAAGTTGATCCGCCCGAGAAAACATCCGACGAAGGACGTCCATCCCTTTCTCTGCATACTCTCCATCTTTAAACGCTTTTTCTATAAGTCCTGTATCCGGAAACATCGAAATGGGACCTTCCATCGCCTCAATGATTTCAAGGTTTTTAATCTTATCTACACTTTTGGCAAGAGTAAGGCCGCCGTTATTACCAGGAACGGAAGTGATTATCTGTTTTACGACCAATTTCCTTATGATTTTTTTCAAATAAGAAGGAGACACCTCTAATCGCCTGCTGATCTCATTAGACGAAAGCGGTACATTTTTATCCTGGGTAGAGAGTATAACAATGATGCATATAGCTTGCTCGACCCCTTTTGTTAATTGCAAATCAGTTCACCTCTTTTTGTATGTATGTGGATATTTGATATCCATAATGGATATTCGGTATCTATAATTAAAACCCGTTTCACCTTAGAAATCAAGTTATTTCTAGAAAAAATTCCTAAAAAAAGATGAACCCCCTATTACAGCACAATAAGGGGTTCACCTTTTCAAGGTCTTTTATAGGTCTTTTAGAAATTCATTGACCGCTTCTGGAGTTTTAGCATTTGCACTGTGCAGGTGTGCAACCTTTTCCCCATTTTTAAATACTAATAGTGATGGAATTCCCATTACCGTTTGCTCTTCAGAAATCTCAGGGAACTCGTCACGATCGATTGTAAACCACTGTTTGTCTTGATGTTCTTGAGTGATCTCATCGATGAACATGTCTAAACGTTTGCAGTCTGGACACCATGTAGTCGTAAAAATCCCGACCGTCAGTCCCTCTTGGTTGATTTGTTCACGGTATTCTTGTTCTGTATTGATATTTTTCATGATCGTCTCCTCCGGGCTTTTCTTATCATCATACTTTAATCCATGAATTAATGTACTCAAGGATTAATATATAATTAATTCCTTCGCAGCACAAACGGTTTATCCTAAATTTTCGAACGCTTGCCCGGTTATGCTTAGCGCGAAGCCGCCTTTTCTTGGAGTCCAAATCTCTCATTTATGAAAGAGGAAATCCTCGAAATGAATTCCCTATTTTCATCAATGAAAAGATGGTGACAGCTTTTTTCAAAAATGGTCAATTCACTGTCAGGAATCTTTTCGGCGATGAGAATCGATGCCTCTACAGGATTGATCCAATCGTGACAGCCTCCTGCCACTAATGTTGGACACGTTATTTGATTCAGCTGGTCTACTAAGTCAAATGTTTTCAAAAATTTGGTCCCTTCATTAGCCGCTTCCAAATTAAAATTCGATTTCTTCTCTCGCATTATCTCTATTTTTCCGCTTCAGTTCTTACTTTTCCCCTTAATGAGGTTCCATGACTATACGGAATTCAGCCATTTGCTGTTTTTCCATAGTCCCCTCAAATAGAAATTTTGCCACCCTTTTTTGATCATCCGTCCCGGTTTCCTCTATTAAAATCCAAATAATCAAGCCGCCTCCAATTCATCTTTTTTGTCCTTGGAAAATTTCCTTGCAATAAGGCTGACTCCAATCATTACAATCACATTTACGAGGAGAGCGACAAGGCCAATGTTCAAATCTTTAATGGCTTGCGGCAATGCAGGGAAAAGCGTCCCAATTGCAGCGCTTGTTATGGTTGTATATCCAACAGTAGCTAAACCGGCAATGATGCCCGCTGACGCACCCTCTTTCGTCACGAAGTTCTTTTTCAGGAGACTGGCAATGAAGGATGGGAATAATTGAGTCACCATATTGTATCCCATCAATAAAAGGGCCACGATCGTATTTCCTCCAGTCAAAGTGAAATACACGGCAATAAGAGCAAGAACAGGGACGAGCAACTTGGCAATCGTCGTGATTTGTTTATCCGAGGCGGACGGAGAAAAATGCTGATACACGTTTTTGGCCAGCAGCGTCGCTGAACTCATTAAAATCATCGAGCCAGGAACAAGGGCGGTCAATAGACCCGCTGCCCCGATGACGCCCACAAACCAAGGATCGAATGTACTGATCGAAAGCTTCAATAGCGCAAGATCCATATCCGACCCTTGCAGCCCAGGAACTTTTATGATGGCAGCATAGCCGACAAAGATTGCACCGACCGATAATGCTCCGTAAAGCGGAAGGATGAACGCATTCTTACGGAATGTCTTTGCACTTTTTGCTGTATATGCAGAACCGAATGTTTGCGGCCACATATAGAAACCTAATGTCGTCAAAATGATCGTGGATATAAACCATGAAGCGCTCATCCCCGTATCCGGGAGTGTCAGGAAATCAGGCTTGACGGCATTGACCGCTTCGAACATCGGCTGGATTCCGCCAAAATAATGAAGCGGAATGTAAATCCCTAAAAATAGCGCAACCAAAGCGATCATGATGTCCTTGAGTACTGCTGTCCACACCGATCCATGGATACCTGAAATCATCACATATACGGTAACTGAAACAGCCCCGATCCAAACGGCAACCGTCGGGGAAATCGAACCATAGGAAGTTGTCGAAACAATGATTCCCAGACCCTTTAATTGCAGCACCAAAAATGGTACCAGGGCCAAAACACCAACGATTGAAACGAGTACCCCCAATAATGGACTTTTGTACTTTTTAACATAAAAATCTGCTTGTGAAATGAGCTTATGTTTATTTCCATAGCTCCAAATAGCAGGATAAATCCAGTAAGAAAACAGGTAGCCCAATGCTGCGAACGACGTTCCGTACAATGCCGGACCGCCTATCCCATATGCCCACCCGCTGGAGCCCAGGAAAGTGGAGGTGGAATAAATCTCTCCCGCCAGTAAAATCATGATGATGAAAGGACCGAACCCGCGTCCGCCTACCGTCCACTGTTCAAGGTCCATATCCTTGCCTTTTCTAGCCCTAATCCCTAAATAAAGTGATAGCAACAGGAAACTGAAAATAATGATGATCGCAATATTCATTTCTCTTCCCTCTCTTTATTCTTGGGATCTAGCATATAAATAATAAAAACGACTAAAGCGGTAAAGATCAGCCACGAAAAGTTCCAGAAAAAAAATAGCGGCATGCCAAGAATATACGGTTCGATACTATTAGCCCAAAAAGGCCCGCCAAGTATAGCGATTACAGGAATTAAAGAAAGAAAATAAATTGGTTTCATGAAATTCTCCTCTTATCTAATGATATTGACTAAATCTAAAAAGGCAGTAACACGAACATTGATTTCTTTATATCGTTGATTCATCACCTGCGAAGCATTCGTGATAAAGTGCAGATCCGCCGCAGTTTCATGGTCCCCCTTTCTGCCGTCCCCAGCTATGTGATATTACTTTTAATCTAGCAATCCGCATGCCAATGTTTGAATCTTCAGAAACAATAAGAGTGAATGGGGTATATATCAAGGAAATTAGTTAGGCAGAACTTATTGGCGGAGATAAATCGGCGTGCTGTTGATGGGGAATCCTTATTAATCAGTAAAATTTTTTTAAAAAGTAAAAATTTTTTTATCCCTCATAAGGAACTAGGGCCTCTACAGTCTAAAAAAATATTCAGTTGATCTTAGAAATCCGCTCCCTTTCCGCCGACTGTCTGCCAAGCCTCCTCACCGCAAGCGGCTGTGGGGTCTAGGCAAAGAGCGCCGAGGAGGCTCCCGGACCGCCCGCGGAAAGCGAGTGCCTGGAGTGGAAATCATTTAGTACAACCAGGTCTTGTTTAAGTTTTTTCATTCGTTAACGCACTTTTTCCGAACCGTCCGCTCCTCATGGTTCGGGGTGTCACTTACGAACCCCTTTGGCCAACAAACTGAAAAAAGCCACTATCCAGTGGCTTTTTCACTTCATTCATATTGGTAGAGTAAGCTGCCAGGAAACACCAAACTTATCAGATACCCAGCCGAACTTCTTACTAAAGAAATAATCACCCAATGGCATCATCACTTGCCCGCCATCAGTTAAGCTCGAATAAAGCCTGTCAATTTCCTCTTCACTATCACATGTAAGGAATATTGAAAACGATGGTGTAAACGTAAATTGATGCTTAACATTGCTATCGATGCACATAAATTCCTGATCTTTCAAGGTAAAGGTAGCCTGCATGACGCTTCCCTCTGTACCTGATTCATTTGCACCATACCGAACAATGCTGGTTATTTTCGATCCTTCGATTAAAGATGTGTAATAATTCATTGCTTCTTCCGCATTACCTTCGAACATCAAGAAAGGTGTGACCTTCATCATTCTCATCAAACTCCTTTTCATCTTTAATTAGTTTCTTCCATTGAATCATGGCGCCCACCAGTTACCTGAAACGACGATCATTGTCTGTAATTTTATCGTATTGGCAAAATAGTCATCATCATCTTGTTCCTGTATCGTCCGATTCCATAACATGTTAATCCATTGCTGATTGGAGGAATCAACCATGGCACTTACCATGAATGGAGCAACAAAGCTTGTACTATTCCCTTCTTCCGCGGCTTTTCCGCTTAGCGTATAACCCGATTGGATATTTTCAGGATTGCCATCCGTTTCCGCTTTAATCCAATCATTCATCTTCTTTAATTGCGGCAGCGCTCTTTCATCACCAGTCAGTAAGTAATCGAGCGTATAGCGCCAAGGGATCCTGCTGCTGTTCCAGCTATAATTGCCGTCATTCTCCCCTTCTAAAAAGTCCGCTTCTGCCGGTTGATATTCTTCCTTGGATTGTATAATGAAGTCCGGCATGAGGCCAGTATTGGCGCTTTCCTCCTCATAAATCGATTGAATGATCGCATAAGCCTTATCCGTTACACCTTTCCATTCATCATTCCCAGTTGCCGCCTCAAATGTTTTAAAATGATTGAGAAGAAGATCGGATGAACGAGTCGATTGTCCGAATGCGTCATCTTTATCTTCTGCCCAGTCCCCAAGTTTAACCAGGGACTGCGACCGATTTATCTCATTCGACATGATCGCATCCAAGATGTCCTTTGCACTGGCAAGATAGTCGATTTCCCCTTCACTTCCCCACTGGCGATGTGCCAATAGTAACGAATAGGCGATATCCATATCGCCATCAGTTGCTGAATCGGCATCCCCTGGCGTATTGATGATTTTACCCGATTTATCCTTTACTTGCTGCCATGCCATTAATGAAGGGTCATTATCACTTCCATGCGCTTTATAAAAACGATAAAGCCCATCGAAGTACTGCTTGTCCTTGCTGCCTGCCATGATTGCCGTTATCATCATCCCATAACCATGCGCTTCAGAAACAGTCACTGCGTTCTTCGGCTCTGCATATCCTTTATCATTGTAAAAAATATAATATTCATCATTTTTATCGGCAGGCTGCTTAAGATATTCATTTTTCCAATTTTCATAAAAATTCGCCACGGCAGCATCCATTTCCTCCTGTGACAGATTGTCAGGTTTTATCGTACCCGCTTGATAGACTGTATGCTGGGGAAATTCCTTTTTACCGGCGACCTCATTCTTTTTGGTTTGAGAAACCAACAACGCTATTGTGGCAATGATCCCGAAAACGATCAAGCCCATCGCTATCAATAAACTTCTTTTTTTCATGGCTTTACTCCTTGGGTTATGGTGCAGTATTCACTAGAATATTGAGCGAACCATAAATAGTTGTATGTAATTTTCCTGCTATCATTAGTTCCTGCCCACTTTCGCTTCCGTGCCCTTCCATATTCTCTTTATATTTTCCCGATGCAAAATGATGACGAATAAGCAAATGAATGATGAGAGTGCAATGATGAGCCTGCCTTCAAATAATAAGTTGTAAATCAATATTGAAATGCTCCCCAGAATTGAACTGAGAGATACATATTTTGAATATAGCAAACTAATGAAAAATACCATGCAAGCAACGAATGTACCTAATGGGGTTAAAAATAAAAACACTCCCGCCGATGTTGCCACAGCCTTTCCCCCTTTAAATCCCGCGAAAACAGGAAAGGCATGCCCAATTATCGCAAGTAAGCCGCATAGTGCAGGGGAAATGTTCGTATGCAGCGCCATCGGGATTACGCAGGCTATGAAACCTTTCAATAAATCAGCAAATGCAACAATCGTCCCTGCTGTCTTGCCCAATATCCTAAAACTATTAGTTGCGCCAAGATTTCCACTCCCATATCCGCGGGTACTGTAAAATGATTTTCCGATGACCAAAGCAAATGGGATGGAACCTATTAAATAACTTAATAGGAGAATTATCATGTTCAGCATAAATTACCTTCTTCTTGTTATTATTGAAGATTTTCATTTACAATTCTGATGACAAAACCATCTTAGGAGTTACATCAATGGCAGGCAGCCCTGCCTCTGCGTTAGTTTTCATGATTCAATCTGTCTAATGAAGTTTATTGCCAAAATATAAATCTACATCATTCCACTTTTTTCAGCTCCATTAATCCCTCGCCATCCAATGTAATATCAAGTTGCTGATTTATGACTAGCGAAAGCGGAAAGATTTCCGACTCTTTATCCGAGAAAATCCAACGCCGTTTCCTTGGACCTAAAAGTAAAAACGAACCTGCTTCATGTTCACCCATGAAATTCAATCCACCTTCACTTATCGCTTCACCCTTCCTTACAGGTACACCATTACTGATCAACTGATTTCCCAAAGCCCTGACTTCATCTGTCGTAATGTTTATTTCACTGATGCACAGGACGTTTTGAGCTGAAAAAGACTCAGCCTCGGATTCGGGTGATACGGAATATCTCGATATGAATTCGACAATGTTGCCTGAAGGGTCTAAAAAATAAAAAGAATGTGCGTCTGAAAAGCTGAAATAAACTTCGTCATCATCATCTTCTCTAGTCAATTCCACTTTTGATTTCGCCCATGCTTTTGCCGAAGTAAATAAATTGGTCGGTATGTTCATGGCAAAATGGTAGAAAGGCTTTTCTTTGTGATGATATTTTTTAATTTCAAGCACACTTTCCCCAGCCTTAATTTCAAACCCATCATCAGTTTGCGATAGTAACTCAAATCCTAACACATTAACGTAAAAACTCCGAATTTCATCCCAGACATGACTATACAAAGTGACCTTATTGATAATCAACGTTCAATCCCCCTTATATCAATCCGCCTAACAAATATTGTAAAGTATTACTGGATTTGCGCAAACATTCCGTACTATTCAAAATCTATATAATTCTATTCACTTCACCTGTTTTCACCACAAATAACTTAAAAAGGACCACCAAATCGGTGATCCCTGCTTCAGCTTTATTGAAGATCTCGCAGTTTACTCTCCATTAGCTCATTTTACATCTTAAAAAGGTTCACTCTTTAATTTTCAGTCCTAGCATGGCTGCAAAGACTATCGCTTGGTCCGGGGACACTTCGCATCCCTTTAAATCCTCCGGTGAAACGGTAAGCCTTTGAAATGTAGAACTGCTAATATCAATTCCTTTGAGCGGTGTCCGTGAAAAGTTCACTTCATTTAATCTGCATGTTTCGAACTTCACTTTAATGAATTTACACTCATAATAATCAGCACTTTCCAATGAGCAATGATCGAACTTCACTTGCTTTAAACTGGAATAACCAAAGGCACTTAAATTCAGGTTGCAATTCTCAAAGGAGACATTCCCTAAACTTGCGTCAGACAGGTTAATGCCTAAAAGTTTGGACTCTTTGAATTCCACCCGATGAATCGAGCCGCCCATGAAATCGGCATTCGTCAAATCGCAATGATCAAAAATGACATCCGTCAGCTCAATATTCCTGAATGATACATCGCTGAATGTCACATTTTTAAAAACAATCTGTGATAATACGATTTTTTCCATCTTTTCTCTATCGATCGTGCAATTGGTTATGATACAGGACTCAAGATAAGGCTCATCTTGATAATATATTTCCTGAAAGTTCGCTTGGGGTAAGTCTTGGGGGATCTTTGGCTGTTCAATTTTGATTTTGCCTGGCATATTATCACCTTTTCGCTTTATTCTTCAATCACTGGATAACCCTTATTTAGATGTTGCTTTTAACTGTATATCCAACCGATAAGGGTTCATCGCCGGTAATATAGCAACTGGTCTACTAAATTTCGACTTAACTATAAACTACATTTCAGTGAAGTTCAATCTAAGAATTTCGCTAAAATGACTATTATTTTTCGTTATTTTGTGTCATCTTTCCACAAAAAAAAAGCTGCCTCATCGGCAGCCTTGCTTACTTCATGAACGTATTGAATCCTCTTGGCATCCGGCAATAGAGCCCCACTTAATATGGCTATCCTTCCGCCTATCAGATAAAATGCTTGAAAGATATTTCCTCCAACAGTCGGGGAATTGGATACAAAACCACTTAAAAGCAGAAAAAGGAAACCCAATCCCAACAAGAATAGAGACATTCCTTTAATACTTCTTTTGAATAGGATATATCCCGTAAGTATGATAAAGTACGATGCGGCTAAGACCATAAGAAGTGGAAATAGCGGCTTGAATTTTGCCGCATACACGAAATAGTCAAAACTCGAAATATCATCTGCATCCATCGCCTGATCATCATTAACTTGTGTGAAATGAGTGGAATACTTCCATTCCCGAGGTCCTATCCAGAATCAAAACGTAAAAACCATAAAGAAAAGTGCAGCTATTGTTAAATGTCAATATCATCTCCTCCAGCTGTCACTATACCAATAAATGGATGATAAACAACCAGAGCTTTCTGTTTAAAGCTATATGTAAACAAACACTGTTTCCTGAATAATATAATCTAACCACTTTTAAGGAGCGTTTGAGATATGATTACTCATGGAGATGACCTCCTTATTTCAGGAGCATGGTTACTTGGCATCGGCACACTTGCAGGTGCAATCGGGCAAACCCGGCAAACTTTAACGGGGACTAACCTGGGAAAAGATCTTGTCCTCAAAGGGAATGGCATTGAAGCCGTTGGAAATTCGCTGCAAGCAATCGGCCGTTCGAAAATGCTGAACCCGGATAATGAACGTTCGGAAACCTATTTCATATTCGGTGCTTGGCTTGAGGCTATTGGCAATATCGCAAATGCAGTTGGAATAGATATGCAGTTGAGTGGTTCAGAGGAAGAGGGCACCAGAACCGATGCACTCGGCAGTGGAATCCAAGGACTAGGTGCAGCATTTGAAGCATTCGGGGCATCATTGACGGAGGAGTCCATTTCACGCTCTCTTGAGATCAAGGGAAATGGACTCATTGCAGCCGGTTCTTTTTTAGAATCGGTCGGAAATATCTTCATTTTAAACGAAAAACGACGGATGGGAGAACAAATTCTTTTACTAGGCAGCTGGACCCAGGTCTTCGGGGCATTTATATTGATCGATGCTTTTTCACTTGGCCCAGAACCCGAACCAGAGAAAGGGAAAGATGGACATAACGGCCATTATAGCTATGCCAACTATTACGTATGAGTATGGGGCCGCGAGTTCGACCATCATCCGATCGGGATCTTCGAAATATACCGCATAATGATCCATCCGCCGGCGAATGGATGCTTGTCGGCTAAAGGATGGCAACTCCTCTGCCCGTTAACTTTCTGGTGATCTCATCAACATGATGCCGGGAAGTAGCAGACCGACTCTCCCCCTATGATAGGGAATGTTAAGAAACCTTGTTTCGGCTTGTACAAAAACAATGTACATATCACCCAATCTCCAACTCTTCCCGCTTTCCCACTCCTGAAATGGCTCATAGCCCATCTAGTCCAAAAACCAGCCCCTAAAATCAATGCTCCTCTTTAAATTTGAAACATTCAGCTCAATATGATGAAGATATCCTTTTGACAACTTATCATCCTCCTTTCATGATGCTTTTTTAGGCCTTTACTCGTGAGTTTCGGCCTTTTACTCGTGAATTTCGGGCGTTTACTCGTGAGTTTCGGCCTTTTACTCGTGAATTTCGGCCTTTTACTCGTGAGTTTGACGCTTTTACTCATGAATTGGACGCTTTTTCTCGTGAATTCTGCCGTTCTCTCTCCCTTATTTTATCAAAATAACAAAACAAATCCGAGTGGACAGAATGGATTTGTTTTGTTATTATAGTTACTCAGGGTAACAATTACTCATGGTAACCATATATTTAATTTAAGGGGTGTTTCTGATAGAGACTTACCAAAAATTCTTTCAGCAATTATTACTGCTGTACCGTCCGTTTGAAAATAATCTTAATATCCAGCTGAACAAACATGATTTACACAGGGCGCAATGGTCCATTTTATATTACTTATTCAATTATGATTCGGCGACGCTTGTAGAGCTTGCCAATTATCAAAGTGTGGAGAAACCCACGATTACGAGAACCATTGCCCGCTTGGAAGAACTGGGGTATGTCGAGCATGTGCCAAGCAAAGATAAACGCGAAAAAAGAATGCGGCTTACAGAGCTTGGCAAAAAGGTCTACAGTGAAGTCCGCGTAACAATCGATCAATACGAACAGGAGATCTTGAAAGGGATCACTGAAGAGGAACAACTCGCAGCCATACGCATCATGGGCGAAATAAGAAATAACATTATAAAGTAAGGAGATAATAAACATGGACCAATCCAGAACCAGACTGTGGACGAAGGACTTTGTCATCGTTTCGTCCATCAATTTTTTCATCACATTAATCTTTTATTTACTGATGGTGACACTTGCCATCTATGCTGTTAATGAATTGGATGCTTCTACAAGTGAAGCCGGACTCATATCGGGTATTTTTATTATCGGGACGTTGATCGGACGTCTGTTCATTGGCCGTTTCATTGATTCAATCGGCCGTAAGAAAACATTATTCATAGGTTTGATCTTTTTCACTTTGACAACACTTCTATATTTTGTGGACCTTGGAATTGGCTTCCTGCTTGTTAACCGCCTGATCCATGGGATGGCGATGGGGATGGCGAGTACTGCGACAGGAACGATCGTCGCCCAGATCATCCCGGCAACACGAAAGGGAGAAGGCATCGGCTATTACAGCATGAGCGCAACACTTGCGACGGCAATCGGTCCTTTCATCGGTCTGTATATGGCTCAACATACAAGCTTCCAAGTCATTTTCAGTTTCTGCCTGGCTTTAGGGGTAATCAGCCTGATTACAGCATTCTTCTTGTATGTCCCGGCATTGAAAGTGACGGCCAAAGTTACTGAAAGCAAAGGATTCAAGCTTTCCAATTTCATTGAACCTAAGGCACTGCCCATCTCAATCATCACTCTATTATTGGCATTCTGTTATTCCAGTGTCCTTTCTTTCATCAGTTTTTATGCCATTGAAATCGAACTGGTCAATACGGCAAGCTTCTTCTTTGTCGTTTACGCAGTAGCCGTATTGTTATCACGTCCTTTCTCAGGACCATTGATGGACCGGAAAGGATCGAACTTCATTATGTATCCGGCTTTCATTATTTTCGGAATCGGCTTGCTGCTTCTAAGTATGACAACCAATAGTTTCACTTTACTGGCAGCTGGTTTCCTCATTGGCCTCGGATTCGGTAATATGCAATCAAGCTCGCAGGCGATTGCCGTTAAACTGACACCGCCTCACCGAATGGGGATGGCAACGTCCACCTTCTTTATCATGCTTGATGCAGGACTTGGATTCGGCCCTTATATTCTGGGATTCATCATTCCGGTAACAGGTTACAGCACACTTTATGTCATCCTGGGCGTTTTGGTCATCGCAACCTCCGTCCTTTACTACTTCTTGCACGGCAAGAAGGAACGCTCAGCTAGAGCGAACTTGGCTTCCATTTAAATGAAAAAGGGATATCCTATTGAAGGATATCCCCTTTTTCATGTAAAACAGTAAGCCGATTTATTGCCACTGGAATGTGTCCGTCGTTGGGGATAAATTAAGCCTTCCTGAACCATAATTCGACTTACAGGGAAATAATTCAGCCTTAACGACCGATAATTCGTCCTACAGGGAAATAATTCGACCTTAACGACCGATAATTCGACCTTAGCAACCGATAATTCGACCTACACCAAAAGAAGCTGCCAAAAAAGTTTATACTTTTTGAGACAGCTTCTAGTTATAGTGATCCTTATTTTACTTCCAAGTCTTCGATAATAAAGCCAGATTTTTTGCCGTTCTTTTTATTTGTTGCTTGCATGACCGTTTCACCTTTATATAAAGTCTTTCCAGTCTTTAAATCAGCAATTAGAAGTTGGGCAGGCTTGTATGTTAAAGAGCCCACTTGATCCACTCCGTTGCCTATCAGAAAGTACACACGCCCGTTCTTAATCGCAGCGAAGTATTGTTCCTCTTTATTAACAGCTACATCCAGTTCCTTGTCATTCGTTAACGTTCGACTGCTTAGGTCAAACGTTTTAATGCGATAATTATCGGATTTCTTATCAATTAGGTAAAGTGTTTTTCCGTCCGTATAACCTGATCTCGCCATGCCCAGGCTAAGCGATTCCTTTTTGGGCAATTTAACCGTTTCTATTTTTTCCGTTTCATAATGATATGATAACAGTTTGCTTTCACTTGGCTTATCCTTATAGGAACCGTCCTCATGATTTATCCCTTTAATTAACGAAATTAAAACCATGTTGTTTGGCTGGATGGGAGCACCATCAATTGGCATCTCGAAATCAACTTGATTAGGGTAAGTGAAGGTTTCAGATACAAGGGTTTTATCGCTCAAGACTTTTTTATTAGCTAAATCGATCGTATACAGATGAACCTCCTTCGTTTGCTTCTCATCGTTTGATTTCACATCATTCATCGTTAAAACCTGTAGTTTTGAATGGATCAACTGCACATCCCTGACATCAGCATTCATGATTCTCTCTTGATCGGGAAGTTCGATTTGAAAAGAAGTTTCTTCTTCTTCTTTCTTCTCCAGTAAAGCGATATCAAACTCCGCTTCCATTTTCTTGTTATTCGTAATATCGCTATTCACCCAAGCGTAAGCAAGAAAATCATCGTCTTCATATAAAGAACTGATGGAACCCTTACCACGCATAAACGAACGATGTTCTTTTATTAATCTATCAATTCGATAATCTTGTCTTCCAGAAAAGTTCTCCAAGTAAGACTTTTCCATGTCATATGTTGTTCGATTGGATTCAAATGTTAATGATTCATAAAAAAGACCATAATCAAGCGAAGCATTTATGATTACCGGATCAAGCTCTTTATCACTGCCTTCCAGCGTCTTGAACGTATACTTTGGAAGGCTGGAAGCAGAGGAAGCTACTTTGACATAATAGGTCCCGATGCTTAAGATGACAACCATTCCAATAATGATGCTGCATAAATAACGTTTCACCTGGTTCACTCTCCTATAATAGTTGTTGTTATACGGTAACGCGGTTCTTCAATAACCAAGAACCAAGCCAAATCGATAGTCCTGTCACAATGATTCCGAATGCGAGCTGTAGACCAAGTAATTCATAAGGATAAAAATGGAACTTACCAATCTCCATTACGAAAACGGGAGCTAAAAATAACGCTGCAGCGATTCCGCAATACACCAAGCCCATTACGATTCCTTTTATGCGGAAACTCCTTTCAAACATGATCGCCGTGAATAATATCGACATGATCATAAGACCGATGCCATAGGAAAGCAGGAATTCCGTGAACGTGCTTGGGATGACCAATGGCAAAATCGGACTGGTTTTCGTGATAGTTGAAAAAGACATTTCCATGTTCAAGAACGCTTCCGGTACGTTTGAATTAAATAGGGCATTTTCCATTGGTAAAATGATGATCTGGAAAGCAATCAATCCTAACACCATCAGGAAGATGGCCGTGGCTTTTGAAAGGTAGATCGATAATCTGGATGTCGGTAACATCAATAGGCGATAAATGAACGTATTCTTTCCAAACCAATCACGATACCAAATAAGGAAAATGTAAAAAATCAGGGCAACTGCACTCAACGCGATTGGTCCTTGAAACCAGAGGGTATTGGCAATTCGGGTAAAATCAATGCCATTATAAGTCGCAATATAGGCGGCTTCGGATAGTCTTTCATCCGACATGATCTTCCTGGCATCATTAAGAAGACTCTTCGTTACAATGATCACTCCAGCAAATTGCGAAACCAAGGTTATCAACAATAAGCTAAGATAGATTTTACTGAAACGGTTGATTTCAAAGTTCACTAGTTTTATATATCGCATCATGCTTGATACACCTCTCTCATTACATCGACTACCGATTTTCCTTCCTCTTCACGCATTTCTTCGGTATTGAACTCTTTAAGCACTGTACCGTTATCCAATAAAATGACCTTATCGATTATATGTTCAATATCACCGATTTCATGGGTCGTGATGATGACTCCTCTATCTTCAATAAGGTGGCTCGCAAAGACATCGGCGATTTGCTCGCGGCTAAACATATCGATGCCTGAAAATGGTTCGTCCATCAGTACATAATCCACGTCAAGGGACAAACCAAGCATCAGGTTGAGCTTGGCTGTATTCCCTTTTGACAATTCCGAAATGCGATTCTCCTCTTTAAGCTTGAAAAACCCCATTAGTTGGTTAGCTCTTTCCGGATTCCAGGAGGTATAGAAATCCGACATGAAAACCATTGCCTGTTTAACGGTCATTTGCGGAAGCATGGTCGGTGCGTCCGGTATGAAGGTGATTTTTTCATAACTGTCCTTTGTCATCTTTTGATCATCGATCAGGATTTCACCTTTATATGGCGTCAATCCCATGATCGCTTTAAGTGTAGTTGTTTTACCGACACCATTTATCCCGATCAGACACGTGACTTCCCCTTTATTGGCTGTAAAAGAAACACTATCCAAGATTTTTTTCCGGCCGTAATTCTTGGATATCCGTTTTACTTCTATCATTTTTCTTCCTCCTCCCTTATTTCTTCCGAGTATTTTTCTTTAACCACACGCAGCAGTTCTTCAACTGGTACATTGATCGGACGAATCGCATCGACAAACGAATCAACGGCTGCCAGAATCAATTCCTGCCTTACAGCCTGTAAAATCGTTTCATCCGTCGTGATTTGACTGGGGAAATTTCGTTCAGTATGAATCAAGCCCTGTTCCTCCATTTCTTTATACGCTTTTTGAGCGGTATTGGGATTTATATTGAGTGAAGCCGCCAGTTCCCTTCGCGAGGGAATTTCCTGTCCAGCCACGTATTTGCCTATGGCTATTTGTTCTTTAAAATGCCTAACGACTTGCAGATATACCGGTTCCCGGGTATTTACGTTCATTAAAACCACCCCCTATTTATTTAAAAAAGTCTGATATGCGTGTATGTACTAAGTGGTTCATACACCTTATAGATGTACTATACCCGTAATACACCTTAGCTGTCAACAATGAATTCCAGAAAAATGAAACCCCCGAATGCGGGTGCAGTCGGGGGTTTCATTAGTTGCTTTTCATGGAGATGCTAAAATCTCATTGAAATAGATGATGAAGCAGACGATCTTTATCTTCAAAAAACTGTTTCATTAACAAATAGTGATTGGACTCCTCTAAAGTCACCTCACTCATTCCCTCATCTGAAATTTGGAGGATTTTAGCATCCGGGTAGGCCATGATGATCGGGGAATGGGTGGAAATGATGAATTGGGAACCTTGTTCGGCAAGCTCATTTATCCTGGCCAGCATCGATATTTGTCTCAATGGCGACAAAGCAGCTTCAGGCTCATCGAGGATATACAATCCATTACCTTGAAATCGTTCTACAAAGGCTGAAAAAAACGATTCCCCATGAGATTGCTGGTGAAGTGATTTGCCACCGAAGGAATCGATGATTTTCGACCCAAATGATGCCTCCCTGTCCAATTCCTCTATATTCGTAGCTAAATTATAAAAGGTTTCCGCCCTAAAGAAAAAATGATCCTTCGGTTTGTACACGCCTTTTTTCAAACGGAGGTATTCGTCCAAATTGGAATGTGAATCATAATTGGAAAAATTGAAATTCAACGTTCCGCCTTCCGGATTGAAGCCATACGCAATCGCAATACCTTCAAGCAAGGTGGACTTTCCCATTCCATTTTCCCCGATAACATAGGTAACACTGGGATGAAAATCCACTTCTTGAAGGTGCTTGATAACCGGCAGATCAAGAGGGAAATGGTCATACGAAGATATTCGGTCTCTATTCAGGTAGATGCCCCTGATATACTGTGAATCATAATCAAGTTTCATTTGTAATCACCTTCTGTAGAATATATATAGAGCTCTGATATTTTCTTTTAACGTTCCAATCCAAGACGCCATAGCCCAAATTGATAGATTGATAATGTTCGATTCTAAATGACCACCCACTTTGGATGCAATTCAATTAAACTTCCTGTAATGCCATGGATTGAAACGTTCACTCCCGATTCGTTTATCAGGGCAGGCAATTCCTTATCCGAATACCTTTGATGTGAATATTCACTGTCCCATATTGAGGCGACAAGGTATCTGCCGTTTTGCCTTTTACTACCGAATGTGCCAGACAGCATGCCCTTGCTCCCTACTTCTTTTAGCACCTGCTCAAAACGGGCATGTTTATCCTTTTCAACAGAACAGTCAGCCACTCGCAGTAATTTCCCCTTGCCAAAAAAAGCTGTAATGTCTGTTGATCCTATATTGAATATACTCTCGAATATATCGACTGAAATATTTGTATAAGTACTTCCCTGGCCACTCTTGGCGAATATTGCATCATGCTGATGCTGCATGAAACTTTGATAGGCATGGAGATCTTTCCAAAAGGAGAGAACGCCTGCTTCAAAGGGTTCATATCTATTCCACCCTCCGATTTGACCCATGAAACCAGCACAATGGCGCAATTCCTCCCATCCCTCTTGCGCTTTTGAAAATGAACGCTTGTTTTCCTCAGTCACTTGGCATTTAATCCACTTCATTAACATGATGATCACCACGCTTCGCCCAATGTTTCGCTTTTTCATCAACCTTTTTGATAAAATCATTTTTCCCGTTTACATATCCTTTGATATCATCTGGGAATTCCGCTGCCAAGCGCTGCTTCAGCCTACTATACTTTTTTGCTTCATCAGGGTGTGATAGCAAATAATCCCGAAAAGCGAGGTGTCTGGCTATTTCCTCATGTCCTTTTTGAAACATGTGAATATGGTGCGTCCTTTCATCCCCGCCTTTACGAAAAAACCGTCGTCCGGCGATTCCGTTCTCGCCCCTGGCACCATACCCTATCTCTTCCATCTCTTTATTAAAATCAGCCACACATTCCACATCTTTAACCACTGCCAAAATATCTATTACTGGCTTGGCATGGATGGCCGGTATGGCCGTACTGCCAATATGGTATAAATCTATCAATTCAGGCCCGAAAATATCCTCTAATTTTTGGCATTCATCATGGAATAGCTTAGACCATTCTTTCTTATATGGTACAACCTCGACCTTTCTCATGTATGCCTCCCTTTCATGTACGTTCCTTTAGATATTTCGCATTCTTCATGACATTTAATATAAATGGAGCTTTCGCTTTCGTGTACTCCACTATATCCCCAGGATGCTTTTGAGCTAAGGATAATTTTAATTCCTGATATTGTTTCCGTACGTCAGGATGGCTTCTAAGATAGTCCCTGAATGAAAGTTGATTCTTCCATTGTTCACTTCCGAATCTATAGATATGCAAATGATGTGTCCCCGCTCTCCATTGGCCTTTTCTAAAAAAACGCCTTTCGGGAAACTCCTTATGCGGGACAAATTCATACCCAATCGATTTCAATGGTTCAATGAACGTGTCAGCTTCATCTAATTGCTGTACACCAGCCATGATGTCCAAAATCGGTTTTGCCCCCAACCCTATGACGGAAGTACTTCCAATATGCTCAACACAAAGGGAATCGTTCTTTAAAACTTTCATTATCCTCGCTTTTTCCTGTTGAAATTCACTAACCCAATTAGGGTTATAATCCTCGATCTCCACTGTTTGTCCCATATAATCACTCAACTTTTCATGAAATGGTATTGTCAGCCATCATTTTTCATCACGTGACCATTTGACGAAAGGATCTTGCGTGCTCGGCTCATATTAAGTTCCGACATACACCTTTTCTTTTCCCGTTATTTTATTCGTCCGGATGACTGTATATCTTCCTTTATCATAATTTCTGGTAAGATAATATTTCCGGGATGAAAACCCTTTTTCGGGACCGGTTAATTTTTCTTTAATTTTATAATCTTGGGGCTTGTTCAAGCTCTCTTTCACTACACCTTTAATATTCAGCGGCGTTCCCTCAAGCTTAACATCACTTCGAAAATCGGCATTCCTGGTCTCGGTTTTCCCTGAAGGCACGGATGCCAGTTCGATCGTATTTTGGGCTTGTTCCGAAAATGATTTCGTGACACTGTATGAATAAAGGATATTCATGGACCTTATATTATCTTTCATTTTGCCAGCAAATTCAGGCATGGCAAAATTCAGTAGAAAAGTGAATGATATACATACGATTAATAAGGTAAGCGAAATTTTCTTCATATTTCCTCTTTCTCAACTATGTATTCTTGTAATTCAACTTGTTCATTTTCCTTTGGAATAATCCCAAATTTAGCGATTAATAGAATGGCAAGAAAACAAAAACAGCAAAAACTAGTATTATCACTTGTAATAAATGAAGCCGGTATAATACGGGATGATAGTAATGAATTCAAAATATAAGAAAAAAGAAAACCCGAATAGGATAGGCAAATCAGGTAGTTTCCAATCAATACCCTCTTGTAATGTACATACTCCGACTTATTTCCGTTCCTGATACTGACACAATGTCTAAATTGCCTAATGAGGCCGTATGTGAAACCAATAATTAACATGACTGCAATGAGAAGATCAATTATTGCTTCCTCCACTTTTACCCCTCCTCGCCCTAAAAAACTTGTAAAATATTACATTAAACTCATCATATACCATTTATAATAAAATGATAAATATTTCCTACTTTAATATTGGAGTTGTATCATGAAAATTTTATTATCGTTATTTATGGTTCTTTATCTATTAATCCTTACAAAGCTCATTTTATTTAAAACCCTCTCGATAACCGAATTGAATGGTCATATTATTTTTTCCTTCAATGGCCGCTATTGGGGTTCCCATAACTTCATCCCTTTTAAAACTATTTTCCATTACCTGTTCTTAGCGGATGTAAATACATCCATCCGGATTGAGAATATAGTGGGGAATATCATCGGTTTTATACCATTTGGCTTGATGCTTACATTATTATCAAAAAGGTTTTCCCAACTCAGATCGATCTTCATTGCAACATTCTGTTTTAGCTTCACCTATGAGGTTCTTCAGCTTTTATTTGAATTAGGAAGTTTTGATACCGATGATATGATCCTGAATACTCTTGGTGGGATTATAGGATACCTGCCGATTAAGCTGTTTTACACAGTTTTCAAAAAGAATGGAACCATTTACAGTCAAGCCCAAGGACAGTAATTTGCTGTCCTTCTTTTGTCACAAGTTACTTTCACGCAGCTGCCGAATTATTGACGTGTAGGTCAAATTACCCTCTTTAGTTGAGTGATGAATACATGCATGTCCTTAATTCTTACGTTTAAAGTGAGACAAGGATTCAATATAAAGGAAAATATGCCAAATATTACTGCAGATGCATAAAAAAAAGACCACCAGATTGGTGGTTATTTCAAATTTTTAAATCCATATTTTTCAAAGATTTTCATGGAGTCCTCCGTTTGGAGATAGTCATAGAATAGCTTGGCTTCCTTATCATGATTCAGGTCATTGATCATTCCGACGGGATATATGATCGGATCGTGTAAACCTGCCTGGGCTGCTGCAATGATTTCAACCTTCGATGAGTTGAGCGCATCCGTTTTATAGACGAGGCCTGCGTCCACGTTTCCCGTTTCCACATATGTAAGCACTTGCCGGACATCCTTTGCATATACCAATCGATCTTCAACCTCTTTATAGAGGTTCATGTTTTCCAAAGTTTGTTTCGCATATTGCCCTGCCGGTACAGACTCTGGAGTGCCAATCGAAATTTTTTCGGCCTTTGTAAGGTCTTCCAGCGATCTGATTTCCTTTTTGGAATCCTTTGGCACCACCAGCATCAGATCATTGCCAACTAAATCGATTCCGTTTTTCTCTTCAATAAGATCTTCCTCTACTAATTTATCAAATTTATCTTCTGCAGCTGAGAAAAACAGGTCAACAGGTGCGCCTTGGGATATCTGCTGCTGAAGAGCTCCAGAGGCTCCAAAGTTATAATGAACTTCTACATTTGCATTCTCTTTTTCAAAAGACATCTTTATATCATTTAAGGCATCTTGCAAACTTACAGCTGCGGAAACCGTCAATTCCACTTTATCTCCGGCTTGCGCCTTCATTTCCGTTTTTTCCGCTTCATCATTTGAACAACCTGCGACCGCTGCCGCAAGCAGCATGATCGAAAAAATCATAAGGTATGTTTTTTTCAAAGTCACTCTTCTTCCGACCTTTCATTTTAGGATGGCTGCTAATTCAGCAGCCTTCCGTATTCATTCTTTCATTTAGGTACATCAGTGAGAACACCATGCATCTCAGCTATAAAGAAGTTTGGGCTGTCGGGCTAGATAGGAAGGTGTACCATTTTGATTAAGATTAAGGATCAATTTCATGACCTCCACTATTCCCTCAGGTTTCTCCAACTCTATTTCCTTATGATAAGCTTCTATGGCTGTGTTCCACTTTTTCATTTTTTTCTGATCCTTCAATATACTCAGCAATTGTTTTTCAAAAGGCGTTTTCTGATTAAGTTTAAATACAAGTCCTTGTTGTTTTAAATATTGTAGATTAATTTCCTCCTGCCCGGGAAGCCTGGAATGAACAAAAATGGGAAGCCTTTTTCGCAATGCTTCGCTAATCGTGACACCGCCCGGTTTCGTAACGATTGCGTCAACTTCTTCATAAAGCTTATTCATTTCAGACCTTGATGAGATATAAGGCAATGGTTTGATATGTGGTAAGTACCATGTTTCGATTTCTTCATAAAGCTTGTTGTTATTTCCGCAAAGGACTAAATAATCAAAGTCGGTTGAATTCTTTAACTCATCACCTAAGTTCAAAATCCCTCCAAGACCGCTATTTCCTCCGGATATCAAAATTTTGGGCCGTGCTGTATTTCTTTGGACACGGGCATTTTTAGTGATTTCCTCGTGCACGGGGATGCCAGTGACCATCATCGTTTGTTTTGGTATTTGACGCTTACTCATCAGCTTTTCTTTTACTTCTTGACTAGGAAGAAAATGGGCATCTATCCCTTCGCTTCCCCACACATTATTAATAAAGTAGTCCGTGTACACGTTTATAACCGGTGTGCTGCACTTCCCTTTCATCTTTAGCTGACTTAAAAGATAGGAAGGGAAACCATGTGTACACACAATTAAATCAGGCTTTTCTTCTGCTATCAATTGTTCCAATTTATTCATGAATAGTTGCTGATACCACTTAAATATCCGTTCCTTTGGCGTGTGCACATAAAACAGATTCTTATAGGCAAGATTATAGGTTTCCGGCGCATAACGGATCCATGTAAGATAACTATTTACAATGATTTTTTCTAGAGAGGTATTGGTATAACTGATTAGATCGATTTTCTTATAAATAATCCCATTTGAATGCTTTTTTAACATATCCATTAATGCCTCTGCAACTTGATGATGTCCCGACTGCATTCGAAAGAGAGGTAAAAACAAAATCTTCTTCTTCATATATGTGTCATCTCCTAAGAAATCATTCTGAAAATACGAAATATATAGTTCAAGATATTTTCCTCTTACAATAAATTTCCAACTTTTTATAATAAGGAGCCGACTCAACTTTTGGACATTTGTTTTCTCTTTTTAATATATTTGATAGTAACATATAGTACAAAAATAACTAAAAATACAAGCCCTAAATATGGAACATATTGGGGATTAACATTAAAAGCATCCCCGACATAATAACCGGCCACTATAAAAGGGACAGTCCAGAGTATAGTGCCTATTAGGGAAAATAGGAAGTATTTCCGAAAGGGTATAGATGAAATTCCTGCGAAATATGGACTAATTTGTCTTATTCCCGGAATATAAAATCCCAATACTAAGGTTTTTTGTGCATTATCCGTATAGTTTTTCTTTGCTTTCTCCCAGCGTTCAGTCGTAATCCCAATGAATCTTCCAAATTTATTTATAAATGGATACCCCACATATTTTCCGCATGCATAAGCTGCAAGCATTCCGATAAAAGCGCCGAGAATTGCACACAGCATTGCCAAACCCATTGAGAGCTTACCTTGGACAACCAACACCCCAATTAGAAATAGAAGTGATTCTTCTGGAGCAGGCACTCCCACAATGCCGAAGAATAAAAAAAGAAAAATGATCAGGTATCCATATGATTCAATAAAATGTAAAAGCGTATCTATATTCATAATACCCCCAGAATTAGTTATAAGTCTTTTAAAGTAATAAAGTGTGTTCCTTTTTCCTTACTCTCCTGTAGGTGAATTTTTAACATTTCAATCATATAGCCTGGTGCTTCTTTATCCGCTCCCAATGTTTCACCACAGTCATGAAGCAACAGGATGGAACCTTCTGTCGAAGTGCTTCGCAGTTGATCAAGCAAAGTATTTTTGCAATTTTCAACTTTCCAATCCCCAAAGATGCCGGACCACATCACCACTCTATATTTCTTACTGAAAAGTGGGGTGAACATATTAAAATGGCCCCATGGAGGTCTATAAAAAACAACCTTTTCATTCGTAACTTCATTTATCGCCTTTTCAGTCATTTCCAACTGTTTCCGTAGATGAATTGGTGATAGGACCCAACTTGAAACATGATGATAATGGTGGATCCCTATAGTATGTCCCTCTTCATGCATTCTTTTAATAATCTCAGGATTACTATTCACCTTACTGCCAACAACAAAAAATGTGGCCTTTATCTCATACTCTTTTAAAAGATCAAGCAATTTCACCGTATATTCAGGGTTTGGGCCATCATCGAAAGTTAGCGCAATCCCATTATTCGAATTGATTTTTTTGGTTATTCCCAGACTGCATACACGAATAAGCACCGTTGGGATAATAGTATAAAATATTAATAGCAATAATAAAATAATAAAACTAATCAGCCATATATGCATCACACAAAACTATCCTCTCATTATTGATATTACCAATACTGATTCTTTCCCTATATCAAATTCATTTACCACAATGCAGCAAATTTTATCGTATTCAGGTAATTCATTAAAAAACCTCTTCTTACAATTTAGCATTTTTTTTTCATTATTTTCACTTATCTTTCATTTTTTTATTTTTGTAAAATTTTACTGACCACTAGCCCGCTTACTGCAAAGTAATAAACCCAGAAAAAAATTTGAATTAGGGCAGTTAGCCTGCAGTTTTTTTCTTTTAAAACCGTTTGAGTTGATTTCAGGAATCCGCTCCCTTTCCGTCGACTGCCTGCCAAACCTCCTCACCGCAAGCGGCTGTGGGGTCTTGGCTAGCCAGTTATTCGGCAGGAGTGTCGCAAATTTCTTCAATCCAATATGGATTACTGTAAAAAAACCTGAAGGGTACTCTAGTCTTTTTTATAATCATGGTTGGGATGGGACCTTTCCGAACCCCATTTTTCTGAAAAAACTGGAACGACTTAATTAAAAGTTGTTTCAGACTGTAGAAAAATTCGAAGAAAAGCCAGTTTGCCTGTAGTTTTTTCTTTTAAAAACGTTCCAATTTTTATCATCCGGAGCATTTTTTGCCGTTCACGATTTTTTCATCCATCACCGCTCTTTTTGCGGCCGTCCACGCACTTTATTCGACCGTTCTCGAATTTATTCGACCTTCCACGCAATTTATTCGACCATTCTCGAATCTATTCGACCTTCCATGCTCTTTATTCGACCATTCTCTAATCTATTCGACCTAAAACGTACTTTATTCGACCCTCCACGCACTTTTTTCGACCGCAATTGGATCTTCCTTTTGCCGACAAACTGAAAAAAACACCCTAAGGGTGTTTTTTTAAATCCATATTGTTTTCCTTAACTTCTTTATCAAAGGGCACATTCTTCAATTTCGAATCCCAGGTCTTCGATGATTCCCCAATCCGCTGTGGGTTCTTGACCAGCTGTCGTTAAATAATCGCCGACGAAGATGGAATTGGCTGCATAAAGTGCCATGGGCTGCATGGAACGGAGATTGACCTCACGACCGCCGGCCAGACGGATTTCTTTACTCGGATTAACAAATCTCATCATCGAAATCAATTTCAGGCATTTAGTGGGGGTCAACTCGGAAGTTCCCTCAAGCGGCGTTCCGTCAATTGCATTGAGAAAATTACAAGGAATGGAATCTGCATCAAGGCTGCGTAAGGATAGGGCGATTTCCACCGCTTCCGACTCAGATTCCCCCATACCGAAAATGGCACCGGAACATGGGGACATTCCGGCTTCTTTCACAGCTTCGACTGTATCTACCCGGTCTTCATATGTATGCGTCGATGTAATTTTGCTGTAGTTTTCCTGTGATGTATTCAAATTGTGGTTGTAGCGATGAACGCCTGCTTCCGCTAGTTTGCCCGCATGTTCCTCATTCAGGAAACCTAAACAGCAGCAGATTTTAAGATCCGTCGTTTCGCGGATTTCTTTTACCGCTTCAATGACATGATCGATTTCCCTGTTGGTCGGACGACGGCCAGACGCAACGATGCAATAAGTACCCGCTTTGCGACGAATTGATTCTTGCGCTCCCTCGACAATCTTTTCTTTCGTCAGCCAAGCATATTTATCGATCGGGGCTTCCGACACGATCGACTGCGAGCAGTAGCCGCAATCTTCGGGACATAATCCTGATTTCGTATTGATGATCATATTCAATTTAACTTTTTTCCCATAATGATGCTTGCGTATGAGGTAGGCCGCATTCAAAATTTCCAAAACCTCTTCATCTGGGGCTTGTACGATGGATAATGCCTCTTCCTCCGTCACTTTATATCCTTTGATAACGTTCTCCGCTAACATCTTCCAGTCCCTTACCATTGTTTCCAAACCTATCCCTCTTTTCTTTATTGTGTGCCGAATCGCTGGTTTATGGATTCCTTGGCTATGCAATTCCTAGAAAAGGAGCATAACCCGGTCTGGTAAATAAAGACCAGCTGCCTGCAATATATCCACCTGATGCTCCAACCGTGAGTGTCTCCATCTCCAATCCACTTTCCCTTCCAACCAATTGGTCACATGTGCACCATCAACCACAATGGGCAGCACTTAACATTTAGCAGTATCAATACTGCCTGGCGATTCAAATAAATTTGTTAACCTAAAATATTTTAAGTTAACATATCGATAGAATAATAACATACTAACAAAATATTATTCAATGGTCTTTTTTCAATATTTTCCTAGTCTGCCCTTTAATCCCGATAAAGCTGGCCTTTTATATGTTAACTAACTAATAAATTAGTTGACATATAAAATGGAAATCAGGCAAACTAATAGTGGGCATTTTGCCAGCACTTTCATAAAAGGAGGTTAAAAACTTGAAAGCAAGGACGATTTCCTATGTAGCCCTTTTTACCGCGTTAACTGCCATTGGCGCCTTTATTAAGATACCTATCCCTTACATACCATTTACACTGCAAATTCTGGCAGTCTATTTGGCAGGCGCATTATTGGGGCCCCGGCTTGGAATGCTCAGTCAGTTATGCTACGTCTTGATTGGACTTATCGGGGTGCCCGTGTTTGCTGAAGGCGGGGGATTCGGCTATATATTCAAACCTACATTCGGCTATTTGCTCGGATATATACTGGGAGCCTATGTAAATGGATGGCTGATCAACCGGTTTTCCCTCTCCACGATTCGTTCCATATTCTTTGCTAATGCCGCCTCTTTGCTGACAGTTTACCTTTTCGGCTGCATCTGGCTGTATGGTGCGATGAAGTGGATTGTGGAAACGCCGCTTTCAATCAACCAAACGATTCTTTACGGCTTCTTATTACCTGTACCCGGTGATCTACTACTGTGCATTCTATGTGCTGTCATCATTCAACAAGTACGTCCGCGCATTGCAAGATATATAAACGTAAAGGAGCTGAATCATCCATGGGCCAAGCCTACTTTATAACCGGAACTGGCACGGATATTGGAAAGACCATCGTCACGAGTGCACTCTATCTGTCTCTTCAAACATTGGGAAAAAGCGTCACGATATTCAAACCATTCCAAACTGGAATCAATGAGGAAAATCATACATACCCGGATATATCTTGGTTTGAGCAGGAACTCGGTGTAAAGGATTCAGGGTTTTACACACTGAAACCGGAAACCTCCCCACATTTGGCGATTAAATTAACCGGCAGTCTTATCGATGAGAAGAAAGTCGTGGAAAGGGTTCATGAACTTGAGGAAATGTATGACATCGTATTAGTCGAGGGCGCTGGCGGATTGGCTGTGCCGCTTATTGAACGAACGGAAGGTTTCTATATGACGGCGGATTTCATAAAGGATTGCGGCATGCCTGTCCTCTTCGTATCCACAAGCGGTTTAGGGGCGATTCATGATGTCGTGACGACCCATTCTTATGCCCAAGTCCACGATATAAACGTGAAAACCATTTTGTATAATCATTTCCGGCCGGAAGATCGGATTCATCAAGACAATATCGAAACCATTGAAAAGCTGACTGGGCTTAATGGCCTCGCCTGCATCCCAACACTGGCCGATGTCAGAAAAGACTTGAGGATCTGCATCCTTGATTTACTTAGTGATCAAGATTATACCCAACAACTGAAAGAGGTGTTCAAAGCATGAACAGTCAGGATTTAGAACAATGGGATAAGGAATATGTATGGCATCCGTTCACACAAATGAAAACGTATCGGGAAAGCAAACCGCTGATCATCGAGCGCGGCGAAGGCAGCTACCTGATTGATGTTGATGGCAAACGCTATCTCGACGGCTATGCTTCATTATGGGTGAACGTGCACGGGCATAACGAACCGGAATTAAACGGCGCCCTTATTGAACAAGTGAATAAAGTCGCACACTCCACGCTGCTGGGATCTGCAAATGTACCATCGATCCTACTGGCAAAAAAACTGGCCGAGATCACTCCTGGTTCTTTATCGAAAGTCTTCTACTCCGACACGGGATCTGCCGCAGTTGAAATCGCCCTTAAAGTCGCTTATCAATATTGGCAGAATATCGATCCCGTCAAGCATCAGAATAAAAACAAATTCGTCTCACTTGACGAAGCATACCACGGTGATACTGTCGGAGCTGTGAGTGTGGGCGGCATGGATCTATACCATAGAATCTTTAAGCCCCTCTTATTTCAACGGATTTCCGCTCCTTCACCATATGCCTATCACATGACTGAGTATGGAGATCAAGAAGCCGTGAAAAACCATTGCTTGACGGAACTGGAGAAGTTACTGCAGAAACAATCAGAGGAAATTGCAGGATTGATCATCGAGCCGCTTGTGCAGGGAGCAGCAGGCATCATAACCCATCCCCAAGGCTTTTTGAAAGAGGTCGAACAATTATGCAAAAAGTACAATATCCTCTTAATTTGTGACGAGGTGGCCGTAGGATTCGGTCGCACCGGTACAATGTTTGCCTGCGAACAGGAAGATGTCGTCCCTGATATCATGTGCATGGGCAAAGGGATCACTGGGGGATATATGCCACTCGCAGCCACCATCATGACCGAGCAAATCTTTCAATCCTTTTTGGGGGAAAGAGAAGAACATAAAACTTTCTATCACGGCCACACTTATACAGGAAATCAGCTAGCCTGTGCACTGGCCTTGAAGAATATCGAGCTAATGGAAAGCCGCAATCTCATTAAAGACATCCAGAAAAAATCTAAATATCTATCACAAAGACTGCAAACGCTATACGAACTCCCGATAGTCGGCGATATCCGCCAGCGCGGCTTCATGATTGGAGTGGAAATCGTTAAAGACCGCCAAACAAAAGAAACGTTCACCCTCCAAGAGAATGTCGTTTCCGGAATCATCCATACAGCACGGGAAAATGGCCTGATCATTCGGGAACTTGGTCCAGTCATCACGATGATGCCGATCCTTTCCATGTCAGAAAAGGAACTCGATTTCATGGTCCAAACCGTCTACCGTGCCATTAAGGAAGTCTCCATTCATAAAGGGTTGATTCCAACAGCTAACTGATACACAAAGAACCGGAAGGGCAGCGCTCATCCGGTTCTTTCTATTCTTTGTAAAGGACTTCGTAAGGAAAGATATCAGAAATTGTCCATATACCGAAGATATTACACAACTTTGGCTATCCAAGAAAAGAAGGTGTTGAATCTGAGGAAGTTTTATATACTTATATTCCTTCATTAACAAAGCGTTTTTTGGATTCTAATTTTTCATAACACCGCAAGTCATTGACGGAGCTTCACAACACAGAAGCCGATATCTGAATAATTAATTTGTGCCTAGAAACTCTCTGAGGATTATTGCTTGTGAGCGAGGATTCATGCCTTGAAATTTGAACCGATATTTTTGGAAATACGACAACTAGGGTGCTATGCACGAACCAGTTTAGATCGTGTCTGGCACCTTAGTCATGTATATTCACCACTTACCATGTTTATATAATAAATCCTTGGCACTTTCAGATAAAAAATGAGCGGCTTTAATAATGGATTTTTCATCAACAGTAAAAGCTGGATGATGCCAATCTTCGTTTCCGTTTGTACCAAAAAAGGCAAAGGTACCGGGGATATGTTGAAGGTAATAAGCGAAATCTTCACCACCCATTGAAGGCTCTGGATTGATTACGTGTAATGATTGCTGCCGAGCAGACACGCGTACCATCTCTGTGACAGCTGGATGATTAAGAAGCGCGGGGGGGCCAGGAAACCAACCAATCGCAGCTTCCTGTGAAAATGCAGCGGCGATATGATTCACAATCGAATAAAACTTATTCTTTACTTCTTCGCGGATTTCAGCATTAAAGGTTCGAATCGTTCCTTCCAATATGACGTCACCCGGAATTACATTCCAAGTGTTTCCACCTGTTATTCTCGTAACACTCACCACAGCACAATCTAATGGGGATACATTCCGGCTGACGATAGTTTGAAGAGCGGTAATAAGCTGAGCCGCTGCCGCTATTGGATCTTTTCCGTTTTGAGGAATGGCCGCGTGGCTCCCCTTCCCTTGTAGAACAATATGAAAACGGTCCACTGCCGCCATTAACGGACCAGCTTTTATGCCAATGGTGCCGACAGGCAAATTGGGTTTATTGTGCAGCCCAATCACAGCCGCTACATCGTCAATTTGACCATCTTTTATCACATGCACCGCTCCGCCGCCTAATTCTTCTGCGGGTTGAAAAAGCAATCGCACTGTCCCGCACAACTCCGATTGACAGTCTTTTAAAAGGTAGGCAGCACCTATTGCAGCTGCCGTATGAAAATCATGGCCGCAAGCATGCATCACTCCTTTTACTTTTGAAGCAAATGGAAGCCCGGTTCGTTCCTCAATCGGAAGAGCATCGATATCCGCCCTAATGGCTACTGTCGGTCCGGGCTTGCCACCCTTTATATCTGCAAAAACACCTGTTTTCAATCTTGTATGACGGATTTCAATGCCCTCTTCCTCGAGCCACGTTTGTATCGATTTTGTCGTTTTAAATTCTTCATTCGATAACTCCGGATATTGATGTAAATAGCGCCGTATCGATATTAAGCGCTTTTCCAGCTCTCGACTCATACAGTCGCCTCCTTCTATAAATCTAAGCGATAGCATTTTACTAAAATATCATGATTTTGAAATTCTTTCGTTCGATCCCTTTTAAAGCCAAACCATTCATATAGTTTAATGGCTTTATGCATCTTATCAGTAGAATGTAGATACAAACTTGACGCACCTTGCGATTTTGCATAATTTACACTAGCTTTTAATAATTCCTGTGCGATACCGCGTCCCCTTGATTCGGGATGAACAGCCAACAACCGAATGATTGGTGAAAAAATCCCAAGTTCCGGCTTTTCATATGCTTTTTCAGATGACTGAAAAAGCTGTAATGTACCAAGGATATCCTGATTGCACTTTGCAACCAACACCTTATCAACATGTGGATTATCCACCGAGGATTCAATATTTTTTAAATATCCTTCCCAAGCTTCCGGGTTCGAATATTCATGTTCATATTGTTGATAACTTTCTACCAATAAGCGGCGAACCGTCTCTTTATCTTCTTCAATCAATTCCTCGATTACGATTGTATTAATCATACGTCCTCCTTTTGCCCTTCCTTTAATTGGCCCTTTCTTCTAAAAACGGTACGGAAAAATCTCTTGATATCCGGTTTAAAAATTGCCTTGTTCGCTCTTCCTTTGGGGCATTGAAAATCTCCAATGGTGACCCCTCTTCTACAATGACCCCTCCATCCATGAAAAGAACGCGATCCGATATCTCTTTAGCAAAACTCATTTCATGGGTTACAATCACCATGGTTATGCCTTCCTGTGCAATTGCTTTTATCACAGAAAGCACCTCCCCAACCAACTCAGGATCGAGTGCCGATGTTGGTTCGTCAAATAAAATGACCTCCGGATTTAAAGCAAGTGCCCTGGCAATTCCAACACGTTGCTGTTGACCTCCTGACAATTGCGAAGGGAAATAGTTATGCTTATCTCCCAAACCTACTTTTTTCAATAACAACTCGCTTTCCTGTTTCGCTTCAGCTTTCTTATGTTTTTTTGTAACAATTAACCCTTCCATTACATTCTCCAAAACAGTTTTATGAGCAAATAAATTATAATGCTGAAAAACCATTGCCGATTGTCTTCTAAGGGATAAGATTTCCCTGTTGGTCGCCTTCTTAGACTTCACCTGTATATCCCCCACTTGAACAATTCCCTCATCTGGTTTCTCCAGAAAGTTCAAGCACCTAAGCAGGGTCGTTTTCCCAGATCCACTTGGTCCAAGAATGGTAACCACTTCTCCCTTGCCTATTTTCAGATTAATTCCTTTTAAAACGGGCTGCTGGTTAAATGATTTTTTTATATCTTTTAAATAAATCATTGTACTCCTCCTCGATTATAGGCAGTGGCCTTTTTCTCAATTAAAAACGAAAGCCCCTCTGCAATGATTGTGAGACCCCAATAAATTAAACCAGCAGCGATGAAAGACTCCAAAAATTTCAAATTGGTGGATGCAACTATGTTGGCTGCTCCTGTCATTTCTTTTTGCGATACAATGAAAGCAATGGATGACGTATGCAAGAATCCAATGAAAATATTCGTGAAATTCGGGATGGACTGAGCAATGGCCTGTGGCAAAACAATTCGCGTCATGGCTTGAAACGAATTCATACCCACGGAATAGGCTGCCTCCATTTGGCCATTGGAGACACTGATAATTCCCGATCTGAATATTTCTGATAAATAGGCACCCGCACTCAACGATAAGGCGGTTAAGACAAATAAAATGATCGGAATGGAATTGGATTGAATACCCAAGTCAAACTTTTTAGAAATTTGGTCTATTAATAATGGAAAGCCGAAATAAATGAGCATTATGTGCATGATAATTGGTGTTCCTCTAAAGAAGGAAACATATCCATTTGCAACTCTACATAGAAATTTCACTTCATATATCCGAATCAAGGCAACAGCGAGACCGATAATAAAACCTGCAAGAAGAGGAAGAATCGTTAAGATAAGTGTGATCGGAAGTGCTTTAATAATCTCCTTAAAAGCAGTCCAAATGAATAGAATATCAATCGTCATGTCCTTCTCTCCTCCTTTGTTATCCAGTAACAGACACATCAACAGTTTGATGCCGATTAATGCGATTCTCATAAAGTCTGAATATTTTCTCAAACAATAGCACGACTGCATAATAGATAACAGCTAAAGAGAGATAGACTTCGAGAGCATGTGCAGTTGCAGCAATTAATGTCTCTCCCCTGCCCATCATATCCATTACGCCGATGGTAAAGGCAAGTGAGGTATCCTTCAAGGATCCGATAATAGAGTTTGCGATATTCGGAAAAGCAATCCCTATTGCCTGAGGAAGCACAATTCGAAAAAAGCTTTGACTATTATTCATACCAACAGAATAGGCTGCTTCCGTTTGCCCATAATCGACAGCCTTAATCGCTCCGCGGAATATTTCTGCGAAATGCGCCCCATTACTTACTGCATAAGCAATAATGACAAAATACAGAGCATCCATTCTGGAAATATCAATATTAATGAATAAAAGGATTGCAGGCAGTCCGTAAAAAACTAGAAATAATTGTATTAAAATCGGAGTTCCCCGTATGAATGAAATATACAAAATGACTAATTGATTCAAAACAGGGATACGAAATAATCTCAGGATGGCTGCCGCTATCCCGATGACCATTCCTAATAAAACGGATGCTGCCAGAATTTGCAATGTTACTCCAAGATAATATATTAACGTCGGAATGAAATCGACGATTAATGAAGGATCAAATGCTTTCCCCATGCTTTAGCACCTCCGCGCTTACTACTATCTAATTAAAATCCTACTGAATAGTCTGCGCCCAGCCACTTTTTACTTAATTCGCTAACTACCCCATCTTTTTTCAGCTCCACAAGTGCTTCATCAATTCTCTTCTGTAAAGGCGTTTCGTCTTTTCTTAGCAAAAAGTATACTTTTGAATTAAGAAGTGGCTCACCCACCACCTTTTGCTGTGCATCTGCTTGTTTATTTAAGAAGTCGACTGCGAATGGTGTAGTAATGGTAGCATCCGCCCGACCAGTTTTGATTTGATTCTTCGTATCATCTACGCCTTGGCCAGAATAGACAATTTCAATACCGGCATTATTTTCTTTATTATACTTTTCAAGAAAAACAGCAGAATTGCTCGTAGCACTCACTATCGCTTTTTTTCCTTTTAGATCTTTAATGGAATGAATATCATTGTTGTCCTGATGAACTGTGACTTGGAGCGGAAAGACATTATATGGTTCTTTATTAAATAGAAATTTTTCTTCTCGTTCATCATTCACCTCCATTTGGTGAGCAACAAAATCTATTTTGTTCGTTTCTAAACTTAATAATAGATTAGAAAATTCCATCGTTTTAAATTCAAATTCATATTCAGGCAGCTTTTCATCGATTTGACGAACCAACTCGACATCATACCCTGTCAGCTTACCATTACTATCCAAAAAGCAAATATTAGGGAATTGTGTCCCAGTTCCGACAATGATTTTCTGAACTTTTTTATCTTTTGAATCTCCAGAACTTGACGTTGCTGTACTCGTTGTTTCTTTCGAAGAGCAAGCTCCCAAAAAAGTAAATAGCAGTGCCATAACTATTAATAATGTTTTTTTCATCTCAAATTCCCCCGACGTTTTTAATTACTAACAATTGGTTCTTTATTTTCAATAATGCGATACAACGTTTCATCTAGAATTTTACGAAGATACACAATTTTTTCTCCATCGTGATCTCGTTCAGCAAAAATCTCATAGCCTCTTCTTTCATAAATGGAAACAAGCCAAGGATGACGATCAGCTGTCGCCAAATAGACGGCCGGCGCTTTCACCTGTTTCCGAAGTGCGTTTTCTTCCACCCAGGTTAACAAAGTCGAGCCAAAACCTTTTTGTTTGTATAGGGGGTCGACTGCAAACCACCAAATGAAAGGGTACGGACTGAACTGATCAGGATCATTCCATGGATGACGAACTGTCACAGTGGAAACAATTTGGCCGTCCTGTTCTAAAACATAAGTAAGATTCCGCCTAATATTATTCGTCACTAACTGCAAATCAGCTGTCGCAGCCAGAAAGTTAATATTCAATTCCCTAATTGGTTCATAAGCCCGAAGTGTAACGTTCAGCACTTCTGGAGCATCTTTTACAGTGGCAAGACGGATTAGCTGTGTCATGATTAATTCCCCGTTTCTATAACTTATTATTTTCACAAGAATAGTCGGATTTAAATCAACAATTTTTCACTCGTTCTAGCTCTGGTTCATCATGATCATTTCCATTTAAGGATAAGTCAACTTCTTCTTAAGCCCGCTAAATTTTGTTTTTGAAAGCGTTCGAGTACTTTTTCAAGATAGGGTATGCCAATTTCCGTAACACTCTCATATACGTTACCTCGCCCAATTTCAATAATAGGTACATACCGAACACCATATTTGATTTCTAAAATTTCTCTCCGTTCATCATGATCGGTAACATCCACCGTTTGATAAGCAATGTCCTTTTCTTTTAAGTATTGTTTAACCTCTTCGCAATAATGACATCCTTGTTTTGACCAAACGACAACATTTAGCGCTTCTCCCATGTCGTATTCCTCCTTCTTATTGGTTAATCTTTTCTTTCGCATAACGATTTTCCGGGAATGGAAGCCCCAAGTTGCCTCTTAATGTTTCGGCTTCATATTCAGTACGATATATTCCCCTTTTTTGAAGGATAGGAATCACATAGAATACAAAGTCACTTAAAGCATTGGGAACACTTGAAGCAAAGATAAATCCGTCCGCACCCTTCTCTTCGAACCATTGCTGAATCAAATCCGCCACTTTCTCTGGAGTTCCAATAAAAGAGGTCCGGGGTGTAGTTTCTTTAAGTGCTACTTGACGGAGCGTTAACTGTTTATCCTTGGCTTCCTGTTTAATTCGATCAGTCGTACTTCGGAAACTGTTTTTTCCAATGTCTCCGAGATCGGGGAAAGGTGCATCCAGTTCATATTGGGAAAAATCATGATGATCGAAGTATCGTCCCAAATAGTCAAGCGCCTTATCTATAGAAACCAGGTTAGCGAGTTCTTGATATTTGTGCTCTGCCTCTTCCTCAGTTGCACCAATGATTGGCGCAATACCCGGCAGAATAACAATTTCATCAGGATTTCTCCCGAATGCGATAGCCCTGTTTTTTACATCTTGATAAAAAATCTTGGCATCTTCCAAAGTTGGTTGACCTGTAAAGATTGCATCCGCTTCTTTAGCCGCAAGATTTTTTCCAGCTTCTGATGAACCTGCTTGAAAAACGACAGGTCTCCCCTGTTTAGATCTAGCAATGTTGAGTGGTCCTTGCACCGAGAAAAATTCTCCTTTATGTTTTAATTGATGCATTTTAGAAGGATCAAAAAACTCACCGGAATCTTTATCCCGAGTAAACGCGTCATCCTCCCATGAATCCCAAAGTCCTTTGGTAACTTGTATATATTCTGATGCTATCCGATAGCGTTTGGCATGATCAGGGTGTTCTTCAATCGTTTTGTTATAGTTCAAGGCCGTACTCTCAAGAGGAGTAGTAACTAGGTTCCATCCGCCACGACCTTGACTAATGTGATCAAGTGAAGCAAATTGCCGAGCTACAGTAAATGGCTCACTGTATGAGGTGGAAACTGTTCCGACTAGCCCTATTCTTGATGTGAAAGCAGCGAGTGCGGATAAAATGGTAAGTGGTTCAAAGCGATTTAAAAAATGCGGAATTGACTTCTCATTGATAAACAATCCGTCAGCAATGAAAAGTAAATCGAACTTTCCCTCTTCAGCCTTCTGGGCCTGCTCCTTATAAAATTCAAGACTAACACTGGCATCTGCCTGAATATCAGGATGTCTCCAACCAGATATACTTCCTCCAACTCCGTGAATAAGCGCTCCAAATTTCAACTTTCTCTGCTCAGACATCAATACTCCTCCTTTAATTAATCGATATTTAGCTTTGCTGACATCTAGGATCTTCCCTAATTACTGAAGACTTTTTAATTTTGGCTCGTAACGGGTTCCTCATCAGATAAGGCTAATTGAAGTGGACTCAACAATCGAAAAGATCGGAACCTTTCTGCTTCCTTTAAAATCGGCGAATGTAGGATAAACTCATCTACCCCGTACTTTTCATGTAAATTTGCTAAGACTTCTTTTACATAAGAGGGAGTTCCAGCAATAATATTGGAATCCTGTTCTTCAATTTCATAAGACTCCCCAGATTGCTTCCCAAATAACTCTGCTTGCACCAGTGTTTGGACCGTAACAGAACGACCGCTTTTGAGATGAACTTTCACAATCTTCTGATCACCTGTTAACTGTTCTGCTTCCTGTTGTGAAGAAGCAGCAATCACTGAAACCGATACCTTAAAGCTCCCAGTTGGAAAGATACTTTGGTAAATGCGTGAAGCTTCTTCGAGTACAGCCTCATTACTATTGATAAATCGAGCAAATACATAAGCTATACCAAGATCGGCTGCTAGCCTGGCACTGTCAGCACTTGCACCAAGCAGAAACATCTTTGGCTTTTTGAGAGGGAGTGGTGTCGCTTGAATGCCTGCAAGCGGGTGAGTTTCATTAACTGAATTTTCGATTATTTTTTGCAAGAAAGATAACCGCTCTTCGAAATCTTTTCCATCATTCACAGTTCCAAACTGTAGCGCCTTCGTTGATAAGGGGAGGCCACCTGGTGCCTTTCCGATGCCAAGGTCTACCCTGCCTGGCGAAAGATTTGATAACACGTGAAAGTTTTCCGCCACTTTATATGGACTATAATGCTGAAGCATAACACCTCCGGAACCTACCCGAATCGTTTTTGTTTGGGCTAATAAATAAGAAATCAATACTTCCGGGGAGGACCCCGCTAGCTGTTCGGCATAATGATGTTCCGAAACCCAGAAACGGGTATAACCCCACTCTTCTGCATGTCTAGCCAGATTAATCGTTTGCTGAAGTGCATCATATGCAGAAGCGCCTGGAAATATCGGGCTCTGGTCTAAAATGCCAAGCTTATAACTCATATTCTCTCCTCCGTTTTAATTCAAAGTTTACTTATGCGAATAATTATATTTTGACTTATCCTATCACCTAAAACATGCTAATGGCAATGTTTTAACTAATAGAAAAAAATATCATATTGATAGAAAATATCTATCAATTGGATTGTATCTGTAATTGCTGATGGTCTTTCTCAAATTTTTGAATTGATAAAAGAATGTCATTCCATAATAAAGGAGGTTCCATCCCTTGATTTAAATGCGTTAAATAGATGTGCTGCTTTATCTTGATTAAATGTGATACATCCACTTCAACCAAAGTTCCCTGTTCTAACTCTTTTTTAATACATAAGTACGGTAAAAATCCGATACAGCTTCTGCTAAGAATTAGCGACTTCGCCACTTCCAGGTGATCAACTTGAAATTCAATGCACGGCTCTACATTAGATATTTCAAAAATTTTATGAACGTGGTTCCAGTCAAACGCACCGCACTCAAAAAATACCAACGGCTCCATTGCTAATTCCTGCACTGTCAGCTCAGTATGGAGATGAAATGGATGTCCTGGATACACGACTAAACGAATCGAATTATCAAGGGTCTTGTAATTTTGCAGACCATTATGTGTAACATCCTTCATAAATGCTATATCAACCTGTTTCTGAAGCAATTTTTCCACTAATACATCATTTGTTGCTGAAATAAATTTAAAGCGTAAATTGGGGTTTTCCTTTTTCCATAGAGGAAGAGCATATGGAATAAAGTATTGCGATGTAATGATATTAGCCCCTATCGTTATTTCCTCTAACTCACTTCCTGTTTTTAACTGCTTTTTCCCCTGGTGAAAGGTCCGAATAATTTGATCCGCAAATGGAATGAAGGCTTTCCCTTTTTCGGTTAAAATAATCCCTCTCCCTTGCCTCTCAAATAGTACTGAATCGAGTTCACTCTCAAGCGTCTTAATTCTTGCCGAAACCGTTGGCTGTGTTAAAAACATTGCCTCTGCGGCTTTATGAAAACTATTAAGGTGAACAACATACATAAAAGCCTCAATATGATCAATATTCATCTTGCCAACTCCTTTTTCCAAAATGAACGCAAAAAGCTCCTGTTCGCTTATCGCGTTCAGGAGCTTTTGGTTGTCCAATCAGCTCATATCTTATAATAATTCTTTCTCCGATTTTAATCTTATAAAACCAATAAGTAAAGTGCAATTTAATTACTGAACAACCAACAAGTCACGATATATTTATTGCGATTTCATACAACATGATATTAGGAACCTATTCTAATTAATTAAAAATAATAATTTCATTCTCTTTCTGCCCGTTTTCAATCCTAAGGGTGTAGCTTTTTCAAGAATTTGTATTGTCCATAAATTTTGCATAGTTTATTTATATGGACTTTTTTGGCTGTTTCAAAACTTTTCCAAGCTGCCCATCCTGTCTGCGTTATATATTTTCCCCCTTAAAAAAAGAAAAGAAAGGTCATCCTAATGAAGTAATTCCAATAATGACATAAGGAGAGAAGCTACATGCCTCAACAACAAATTGATATCAATCAATTAAACCAGCAAAAGCAAACGTTACCCTAACACAAACCTTACTTTCACAAGCAATTGAAAAATCTTCCTCTGATCCAACTTTGGCCCAAGAAGCCATTAAACAAGCAGCTCAAGAAATCGTACAAGCCCAGTCTTCCGTAAATCAGGTTTACAGTGCAGTACAAGCTCAGCAAGCAGAATGATTTGGGGGAAATGAAAATAAAGAGGCCTATATCCCAATTGGGAATAGGCCTTTTGGTAACGGATGTTTTTGGTGGATCCAAGCTTTTTCAGACCCACTTCTTAAAAGGCGGTATACTTTGAGGGAATTTAAACGTATTGTATGGATCATATCTCGTTTTCACTTCCCGAAGCCGCTTGAAATTTTCTCCATAGTACGCAGTTGGCCAATCTTCGATGAGGATATCCGGCCAATTCACGTAGTCACCTGTAGTATATGGTGACAAAGCGCATTTAAGTTCTTTGATCCACTGGATGTTTTGCCGCTCTTCTTCTGGATCCGTCCATGTAGCCAGATACTCCTGGGCGATGATGGCGTCCCGATAATAAAAAGCCGTTTCACTTGGGGCCACACGGCCAGCTGCCCCTCCTAGGGATTGGTGCCAAATGGCTGCATTTTCATTTGGAGCGTTTTCCAGAAAATGCTTCATCGTCAAGATTGCTTGCCGTTGAAAAGGTTTTTCAATGAAAGACCCCGACCGCTTGCGATGGGCCGGTCGATTTCCACTTGGATCATTAAAGAATTGCACAGCATCAATGTACGGGACTTCCTTTATCATGATATTTGTTGGAGAACCTGCTCTCGTCAAAGGCTTTAGAAGCTGCTGCAACCTATATGATGGCCCAACAAATTCACCTTGAGCGATAATTTGGTTTACTTCCTTTGACTTGAATTCGATTTCTGAAGTTAAACACTCTTCAACTTGAGGGGCCCAATCCTGCCAGGCTTCAAACACCGCTTCAAAATCTTCCCATCCCCATGTGACAGAGAAAACCGATACCCTTGAAACGGGGTGTACCCGAAAGGTAAGAGAAGTGACTATGCCAAAGTTTCCACCTCCTCCCCCGCAGCATGCCCAAAATAAATCACTATTAATTTTCCTATTTGCTTTAATGAGTTTGGCGCCCCTCTTTCCGCACGCCCTTACCATTTCTATTTCAAGCAAATTGTCACAAGTAAGGCCAAAGTGTCTTGATAACATACCTATTCCACCGCCGAGCGTAAGGCCTACAAGACCAACACCGCTTTCGGTCCCAGCCGGAATCGTCGTGCCATACTTCCATAGCGTATTATATACTTTACCTAAATCAGCTCCGGCATCGATTTTTGCAATCATTTTTTCACGGTTGACCTTGATATTATACATTTCACTTATATCAATGATTAGACCGCCATTCACTAATGAAAAATTTTCATAACTATGCCTGCCGCTCCTAACCCGGAAAGGTGTATGATTTTCCCGGGCCCACTTCAATGAATTCAACACATCATTGGAATTTTGACAAAACACAATGACCTTTGGGAATTTAGAAAAACTTAAGTTATTATTTATCCTGGCATGCTCATACTCAGCATCATTAGGTGTAACGACCCGTCCGGTAAGCTTTGTTCTTTCCAAAATATAACCCCTTCCTCGGGTAAAGATGATGTTACATCCTATGAAAAAATCTGACAGGAAGACACATTCCATAAGTGTCCCACTTCTGGCATCCCTTGTTACGGGGTCTAATTAGCTTTACTCGTGAGTTTCACTTGTTTACTCGTGAATTCCGCTGATTTACTCGAGTTTCGCAGCTTTAATCGTGAATTCCGCCTGTTTACTCGTGAATTCCAACAATTCCCAAAGACAAAAAAAGCCCTTCTCGAATTAAGAGAAGGGCTTTCTAATAGAGTTTCTTATCCCGAAATTTCATCATCGGATTTAACATCCAATGGTGTTCGTTTATCCATTTTCAGCATGTAATAACTTACTACGACCAAGGCTAGGAAAACGATTCCGACAACCAAGGAAATCCGGGTACTAGGATTGATCCACATACCGACCAGCACCATTAGTAAGAAGGCAATTGTCGCATAGTTACTGAAAGGGGCCAACGGCATCTTGAACGGATGCTTCTCCATTTCAGCGGCAT
Source organism: Peribacillus sp. NPDC096447 (assembly GCF_044762725.1). Lineage (NCBI taxonomy): Bacteria > Bacillati > Bacillota > Bacilli > Caryophanales > Bacillaceae > Peribacillus > Peribacillus sp. NPDC096447. The sequence continues at coordinate 251,546 of NZ_JBIWEV010000006.1, read as the reverse complement.
TTACCTTTCTGAATTTAAGCTCACTGATAAGTAAGACAAACCATGGAATCATCCCAGGTAATACACTCGCACTGTAGACATATAGGAATAGTTGCGGCGGTGCAAGGTAGTTTAGGATAACCCCGATGCCCAATCCTAAAAGTACAGCGATCGTGCAATATGCCGGCACTCCATTTTTAGATACTTTAGCAAAGATTTTCGGAGCTTGGCCATTCAATGCAAGTGTGTAAAGCATACGCCCTGCACTGAAAATACCACTGTTGCATCCAGACATTGCCGCAGTGATTACGACAAAATTGATGATTCCTGCTGCTGCTGTGATACCTATTTTAGCAAAGGTTGAAACGAATGGGCTTCCTAAGTCGTCCAGTTGATCCCAAGGGAAGACTGTCACGATGACGAATATGGCGCCAATGTAGAAAATTAATATGCGCCATATGATTGATTGGATCGCTTTTGTTACGGTCTTCGTTGGATCTTTCGCTTCTCCGGCTGTGATGCCGATAAGCTCAACGCCTTGATAGGATGCCACGACAAGGGAAAGCGCAAAGAAGAATCCTGTCCAGCCTCCCGTAAAGAAGCCGCCATTTTCCCAAAGATTCGATAATCCAATCGCATCCCCGCCATTTCCTATTCCAAAGAAGATAAGGCCTAGACCGGCAACGATCATCATTATGATCGTTATGATTTTTATAAGCGCAAACCAGAATTCAAATTCCCCGAAAGATTTGACTGAAATGAGGTTGGCCGCCCCCAAGATGATCATGGCCACCACACCTGGTATCCAGGCCGGTAAATCCGGGAACCAATATTGCATATACAACCCAACCGCAATGATTTCGGACATTCCGACGATTACCCATTGAAACCAATTGCTCCAAGCAGTCATATAACCTGCCAAAGGATGTATATAGCTGCTCGCAAAGGTTGCAAAAGAACCTGTAGTCGGTTCTAAATAAAGCATCTCACCCATGGAACGCATGATGAAAAATATAAAAATACCTGCGATGGCATATGCAAGCATTACAGAGGGCCCGGTCCATTTGATCGTGCTCGCCGATCCCATGAATAACCCGACACCGATGGTTCCGCCCAAAGCTATCATTTGAATGTGACGTGCTTCCAGCCCTCTCTTTAATTCCTTGTTCGACATGTTTAACTCCCCCAGATGCAATATCGGTAATGCTTTTCTATCCTTACCACGAACGACTCTCTATTAATTATTGCGGTTAGAAATGCTCTATCGAAAAAATATCAATAACACTTCAATTATATTTTCTTATCTTATAATAGTAAATATTCTGTAAAAATACAATTGTATTTTTGAAATAAACAGTTACCAAATATATCTTGGCAATTTTCCTAATCTAAAAATATCATTTTAAAAAAATGATGATCAATATTTCATAATAGTGATCATCCAAAAAAATAAATTTTTCAAGTACCTTAATAAAAATTAAGACCACTATAAAACTGCAGATATTGCCTTTTTCACTTCAAAAAAACTTGTTGACCTACCGAAAAATAGATGATAGAATTCCAATATTATTTTATAAGCATAATGAATGATTCAGCAGTGGTAGCTTATCACTGACCACATTTATTCACAACCGCATACAAGCAAGCGATGAATGCTATGGATGACACTATAGCAGGAGCAGCTTCTGGAGAGACTGTACAAGATGCAGCGCCGAAGGATTCACAATCTCAGGCAAAAGGACAGAAGAGTAACGAATGATAAAATTGTTATTCTGAACCCTTTAAGAGATTGGTATTATCCAATCTCTTTTTTTTATTGTCCATTTTGTGGTTGGACTAAAAACAACAGCTTTAAAACCAATGGGAAAGGCAAGCTGGACGAAAAAATCACGTCCCTCTCTCCAAGACCATGCAGGTAAACACATTCACTACCAAGACTATAAAAAAACGGGGGCGTTGGAATTGGCTAAACAAGAATTAAAAAGAGATTTAAAAAATAGACATGTACAACTGATTGCAATAGGAGGAACCATTGGCACCGGATTATTTTTAGGTTCCGGGAAAGCCATACAATTGGCAGGACCTTCTATTTTATTTTCCTATCTGATAATAGGGATTGCCTTGTTTTTTGTGATGAGGGCACTAGGGGAATTGCTCTTATCCAATGCAGGGTATACATCATTCACTGAATTTGCAACCGAATATGTCGGTCCATGGGCCGGCTTCGTGACAGGTTGGACATATTGGTTCTGTTGGATCATGACCGCAATGGCCGATATCATAGCTGTCGGCGTCTATATGCAATATTGGTTCGATATCCCTCAATGGATTCCGGCTCTAATATGCCTAGTCATTCTTTTAGGATTGAACCTATTGACCGTTAAGTTATTTGGCGAATTGGAATTCTGGTTTGCCATCATTAAGGTAATCACGATCATCGCCTTGATCATCGTGGGAATCATCCTTTTGATCATCGGCTTCAATACCAATACCGGAACGGTTTCCCTAACGAACCTATGGAATCATGGGGGCATGTTCCCCAATGGCATTTCCGGATTCTTATTATCTTTACAGCTGGTCGTCTTCTCATTTGTCGGTGTCGAGTTGGTCGGGGTTTCCGCAGCAGAAACGGCAAACCCGAGAAAGAACATTCCATCTGCCATCAATAAAATCCCTGTCCGGATTTTACTTTTCTATGTTGGTGCACTATTCGTCATTCTCTGCGTCAACCCATGGACACAACTGGATGCCACGAGCAGTCCATTTGTAGAGGTCTTTGCGTTAATCGGCATTCCTGTCGCTGCAGGGATCATCAACTTCGTCGTTTTGACATCCGCTGCTTCTGCATGCAACAGCGGTTTATTTTCAACGAGCCGAATACTTTATACGTTAAGCAGGAATGGCGAAGCCCCTGCTAAACTGGAAAAATTAAATAAACAGGCTGTTCCGAGCAATGCCTTATTAACATCCACAATCGTTGTATCAATAGGGGCATTATTAAGCAAGCTGATACCGGAACAGGCATTTACCGTCGTGACGACCATCAGTGCCATCTGTTTCATATGGGTATGGAGCATTATCTTGATTTCCCATATCAAATATTCGAAAACAAGGCCTGACCTAAGAGCAAAATCGACTTTCAAGGCTCCTTTTACACCCTTTGTCAATTACGTCATTTTAGGATTATTCCTGTTCATCCTTATTGTTATGCTATTTGCTGAAGCTACACGACTATCACTGCTCTTGACCCCAATCTGGTTCATACTTTTGGTGATACTATATAATTCTCGAAAAAAATATAGCTAAAGGAAATAAAGCCTTGAACTCACTATGAATTCAAGGCTTTATCTGTCTTAAGAACATATCAGGGTTCGGCTGTCTGCGCACAGTTGCTCAAATATATCAGGCAACTGCATTAAATTTTATATCAAAATAGTGTAAGCTAATATATATTATCGGACCTTTTCCGTCATGTATGAATTTTTCATCCCGGTTTGGTTCACCCATCCATCAGTGGCATTGAAGGATAAACCCCATTGGTGGGCGTTTCACTTTATTAAAACGGAGGGGTTTGTTTATGAAGATTATATATATTCTTACTCTAGTTCCTTTTATAGGCATACTAGGATTTCTGCCTTTTGTTAATAAAATAGAACCATATGTATTAGGGATGCCTTTCAATATGTTCTGGATGGCTATGTGGGTGGTCCTTACCTCTGCCATACTGGGCATCATGTATAAGCTGGATCCCAGGAATCGGGAAGGTGACCAGGAATGAATATTGCTCTCTTAATCATTTTAGCATTTTTACTTCTATCGATATTTTTAGGCATACGCTCTTCAAAAGGAAAAGATATGGACTTGGAACAATGGACGGTGGGCGGACGCGGTTTTGGAGCGGTATTCGTCTTTCTGCTGATGGCCGGGGAAATCTATACGACCTTCTCCTTCCTTGGCGGCAGCGGCTGGGCTTATGGCAAGGGCGCACCCGCTCTATATGTTCTAATTTACATTACTTTGTCTTACGTATTATCCTATTGGCTCCTACCGGAAATATGGAGATATGCCAAGGAAAATAAACTGATGTCTCAATCCGATTTCTTTGTAAGCAAATATAAGAGTCCCGGTTTAGGAATTTTGGCAGCGCTTGTCGGTGTGGTGTCGATGATTCCAGTGATTGTCGTGCAGCTGAAAGGATTGGGGATCATTGTCTCAGAAGCATCTTATGGTGCCATCTCTATGTCTGCGGCAGTTTGGATGGGGGCGATCAGCCTTACCATTTATGTGATGATCTCCGGTATACACGGTTCAGTTTGGACAGCTGTCATTAAAGATATCATGATGGTCGCCATAATAGGATTTTTAGGGATTTATCTGCCGATTCATTACTTTGGCGGATTTCAGCCGATGTTTGAAGCGATTGATGCGGCCAAGCCTGGTTTTCTAAAGTTCCCAGATCAGGGACTTAGCGTATCATGGTTCATCTCCACGGTAATATTGCTCGTATTCGGTTTCTATATGTGGCCCCAGGTTTTCAGCGCTGTTTATTCAGCACGCAGCGGCAAGGTATTTCGAAAAAATGCCATCATCAGCCCTTTATATACACTCATGCTGTTATTCGTCTTTTTCGTTGGGTATACAGCAATATTGAAAGTGCCCGGACTCGTTGGTGCAGATGCAGACCTGTCATTGCTGCGCCTTTCGATCGAGACCTTCGATCCATGGTTTATAGGCATAATCGGCGGAGCTGGATTGTTGACCGCATTGGTGCCGGGATCCATGCTTTTGATGAGCGTCGCTACACTGCTCGCAAAAAACGTCTATAAGGAATTTGCACCTGCAGTATCCGATCGCCACGTTGTACGATTGGCAAAGTTCCTTGTTCCAGTCATCGCCCTTATAGCCGTCTACTTCACCTTAAACGGCGGCGAAACGATGTCAGCATTAATTCTTATGGGATACAGTCTCATCACACAGCTTTTCCCGTCCCTTCTCTTTAGTCTGAAAAGCAATAATCCGATCAATAAATTTGGCGCAATCTCCGGCATCATTACAGGATTGGCCATCGTAATCTGCATTACACTCAGTCATTCGACAATAGGGACCTTGTTTCCATCCTTGCCGCAAACAGCGAAAGATTTGAATGTGGGAATCATCGCATTGGCAGTCAATTTCATTGTGATGATCACAGTAAGTCTTGCTTTCAGAAAGCACGCGGTTCAGTTGGAAACTAAATCCGTTAACGATATATGAAGCAACTTTGAAACTGGTTATTTTTGATAAAGAAACAATAGAAAAACATCGGAAGGCTCAGTCAAAAGACTGAGCCTTCCTTATTATCGACACCCAAAGCATCTCAAGATTGATTATAGGAAGTCTCATTTTAAACTATTAATCTTTTCTGTTTATAAACAAATCCCCTATTTTAACTAATAAATACAACGAAAAAATAATCATCAAGGTTCGGGATACTACCAGGCCATCAATAGCTAAATCATATCCTTTAGGTATTAATAATTCAGAGTTAAAACAAAAAGTAATCGATATTACGAAAGCTATTAAAATCAGGATAAAACCGAACTGAGATCTATTTGACATTAATATTCCGCCTTATATTATATATTTTACAAATAATAGCATCGTTTTTGGAAGTAATCTACATTTATTGTTATTGATAAAAATCCAAAATAAATAGCCACCCTAATAAAGAATGACTATATACCATGAAAAATGAGCTTTCGCAGTTAGCAGATAAAATGCATCGTATTTCTTCCGAGCCAAATACTCGAATTTCACGCTTTACTCGTGAATTTGGCGCAAATACTCGTGTTTCACGCTTTTACTCGTGAATTTGCCGCAAATACTCGTGAATTTGCCGCAAATACTCGTGAGTTTCACGCTTTTACTCGTGAATTTGGCGAAATACTCGTGAGTTTCACGCTTTTACTCGTAAGTTTGCCGCAAATACTCGTGAGTTTCATGCCCGTTAAAACTCATTTCCTTTTTACCCCGTACCTTCAATAATCCACTAAAGCCTTCCTGCCATCATTCAATGCTTTGACCATTTCCTTGTATTCCTGCAAATCTTGTTCCAGTTTTTGTTTTCTATTTACAATCATTCTCGTGACCTCTTTAGGGGAGGGCCCGCCTTGAATGCTTCTAATTTCCACAAAATATTCGGGAGAGATTATTTTTTTCCATTCATCTTCTGCTATGTTCACTGAAACGAATTCATTGATGATCTTGTTGATTTCTTGTGTGTCCCAATCATATAGCTCTTTCCCTTCACTAATTGACCGTTTTGCAATATGACTGGCTATGGAGTGGGCTTTTCTAAAGGATATGTCGTAATCTCTTGATAAGGTATCCGCTAATTCAGTAACCGTTATACTGGATTTTGCAGCCATTTTCTTTGTGTGTTCATCATTTACTTTCAAGGTCGACATGACAGCATACATCAGTTTCATGACACGTCCTGCATTCGAAAAAGCCCGATATAAATGCGGCTGTAAATCATCTTCCGTATCGACGATATCACCAAATGGTGTATTGTGGACCATATTCATTGCAGCAAGTGCATCACCATACGCACTGCTTGCAATCGAACGGGAATGTTCAATGGAGACAGGATTTCTTTTTTGCGGCATGATGCTGCTCACTTGAACATAAGGGTCCGCCACATGAAATGTTCCAAACTCCCTTGTCACATGCTGCAGGAAATCTTGAATCCATCTTCCGGTATTGACCATGCACGTCATGATGGCAGTTGCGGTTTCCAATAAATAATCCGCCCCGCCAATCGAGTCATAGGAATTCTCAATCACCGAATCAAACCCAAGCAGTTCAGCCGTACGGTTCCGGCTGATCGGAAAACCGGTGGTCGTTAACGCGGCCGCGCCCAAAGGGGATTGGTTAACCGTTTCATAGGCTGCCCATAACCGGCCAATATCCCTTTGAAGCACATCATATATTGCCAAAAAGTAATGTCCTATCGTAGTCGGCTGAGCCGGTTGGGTATGCGTATAACCAGTAATATAGGTTTCTGTATGTTTTTCAGCCTGCACCAAGAATGCCTCACTCAAATGGTATGCATAGCCAATCAATTGAAGCAGATGACCTCTCAAAACAAGCCGGTACATCGCAACGCCCATATCATTACGACTGCGGCCGATATGAATCTTTCCTGCAAGCTCATGACCGATTTCCTCACCGACCTTTGCCTCCATCATGAAAAATAAGTCCTCGAATTGGGGCTGATAGGTCAATTGCGCGAGATCTGTTTGAGCCACTTTCCGAATCCCATCAAGCATGGTCTTCGCCTCTTCTTCTTTAATGATCTTTTGTTCCGAAAGCATGATGACATGTGCCCGATGAATATCGAACATTGCATGAAATAAGTAATCTCTTTGATCATTAAAAACAGGCATCAGAAGCTCTCTAGCATATGTTTTTCCGGGAAAGGCACTACCTTCATTTTTTATAAATTCTTCAAGCCTGCTCATCTTTGCACCTCCGATTTATAAAGCTTTTTCCGCTTTGATTCCAAAAAACTTGTTCGAAATAAAGAGAACGATTACAATCAGCGTGATTTGAATCATCCCATAGGCAGCTGCCTGCCCCATATTGAACATCCGAAGCTGATTCATGATTTCAATGGATATCGGCCTGTTTGAAATCGTGTACAACAGGACCGAGGTCGGGAATTCCCCCACAGATTCGATAAATGCCAATAATGTCCCTGATAAAACACCAGGCATAATAATCGGAAATATGACTTTTCTGAAGGTATAAAACCACTTTGCCCCCAAGTTTCTGGCTGCTTCTTCAATCGAGTCATCCAACTGCTCCAGAACGGCGTTAGTCGAACGGACAACGAGCGGAATATGCCTGATGAAATAGGCAAGCGGCAAAATCCAAAATGTTCCTACCAATATTTGACCAAAGGAAAAAACGCTAGGTTCATTGAATGCGAATATCAAGTTCATCCCTATGACCGTTGCAGGCAACGCCCAAGGAATCATGACTAGAATATCGACAAAGCTTTTCCCGACGAATTTCCGTTTAACAAGTACATAGGATGCTATGACCCCAAACACCAGATTTGCCAGCGTAGCAATAACTGCCATCAGTAAACTATTTCGTAACGGTTTGAAGATATTAGGGTCTTCAAACAAAAGCCGGTAATTTTCCATATTAAATACTGTTGGATATGTTTGAAATGTCCAGGTTCCATCCGGCACTAGTGAAAGCAATAGAATCGTAAAGTGCGGTAAAAGCAGAATCATTACGCCGATGATACCCGTTAAGACCATCACCCATTTCATAAACGGGTTCTTCACTTCACTCCTGTGTGCGCCAATTCCTTTCGAAGCCATGCGATAATCCTTCCTATTCTGATACCAACGCATGAATAATAGAAATGAAATCGAAACGATGGATAGAATGACGGATTGAGTAGCGGCAATTTCCATATCACCATTGATTTTTGAAAAATAAATTTGCAGGCTCAACACCCTGTATCCGCCAGCTAATAAAAACGGGGCACTGAAAGAAGCCATCGATATCATGAAAACAAGTAGAGAAGCGGCAACGATGGCAGGTGTCAATAATGGAAATGTAACCTTCCAAAAAACCTTGATTTTATTTGCGCCTAAGTTATAAGCAGCTTCTTCAAGGGACGGATCTATTTTATTGATTGCAGCGGATACGGTCATATAAAAATAAACATACATCGTATAGGCATGCACGATAAGGATTCCCGATACCCCGCCAATCTTGAATGGAACCTTATCGAGACCAAATAGGTCCTTAATGGCATTTGGAATCAATCCCGATTCTCCATATAAAAACATAAAGGCCATGACCCCTACCAATGATGGAAGGACAATCGGTAAAATCGCTGCTGATGAAAAGAAGCTTCTGCCGGGAAAATCGTAACGGTTAAAAATGAATGCGAGCGGAATGCCAATCAAGGCACTGACCAATACACTCAATAAGGATATATAAACAGAATTCCATAGAGCCTCTAAGTTCGTTTTCGATTCCTGTACGAAGAAGTCCTGATAATTTCCAAGGGATATCGTTCCGTCTTTTTGCAGACTTTCTATAAAGGTCCTCAACGATGGGTAGAGTACATAAGCTATGAGCACCAATGCAACTGGTATAAGGAGCCAAACCGTCAATCTCGTATCACGATTTTTAATCATGGCGCATCACCGCTTATGACAGGGATAAGACGCAGCTGTTTCTCAGGAAGCTGGATATACACTTCCTTTCCTTGATAAAAGTATCCAAAATCATAAGTGTTAAATACGTCGACCCTTAGTAACACGTCTTGAACATCCACCATGACATTCACAACAGATCCAAAGAATTGGACGGAATTTATTTTACCTTTAAAGATATTCTTTCCTTCCACGATCACATCCAGAATTCTGATTGCTTCAGGACGAATCGAAACAGCAAGGTCAACAGCAGTCTGTAAGATTGAATTTCCTTCCCTAGCTTGATTTTCCACATTCAATTTAATAGATTGTTCACTATTTTTAAGGGCAACCTCTATATTATCTTGTTGGACTTTTTCGACTTGAACGGGCAATAGATTAATCTCGCCTATAAAACTCGCAACAAAATCATTGGCCGGCCGATTATAAATTTCTGCCGGCGTCCCGACCTGGTGACATACACCATAATTGAACACAGCGATCCGATCACTCATGGATAATGCCTCAACCTGATCATGTGTGACATAAATGGTGGTAATCTTATAATCACGCTGCAGCCTTAAGATTTCCACTCTCATTTCATCACGAAGCTTGGCATCCAGATTACTTAATGGTTCATCCAGCAGTAATATTTCCGGTTCAATGACCAGTGCTCTCGCAAGGGCCACCCGCTGCTGCTGCCCTCCGCTTAACTGGCTCACTTGACGATTCGAGTAGCTCTCCAGCCTGACCTTTTGGAGGGCATCCAGCACTCTCCTCTTTAAATCAGCAGAAGAAACCTTTCTCACACGCAAGCCAAACGCTACATTTTCAAAAACAGTCATGTGGGGAAAGAGGGCATAGTTTTGAAAAACCATGCCTGTATTTCTTTTCTCTGGAGGTACACGCGTCATATCTTTGTCGCCAAATCGGACGACACCTTTTGTTGGATAATAAAAACCGGCAATCATCCGAAGCGTTGTCGTTTTACCGCAGCCACTTGGACCAAGAAAGGTAAAAAACTCCCCTTCTTTGATGTCCAGATTTAAATGGTCAACAGCTATCGTTTTCCCGAAGGCTTTTTGGACATTCTCCATTTTTATTGACGCCATCCCAACGACACTTCCTTATTCTTTAATTTCTTTATCTCCACTTTTAATATTTTCATCCCAATATTTCATCCACTCGTCACCTTTTTCCTCGAATGCATTCCAATCAATATCCATCGCTTTAATTTCCGTTTCCGTGATCCATTCAGGTAAATCCTTCACATCACTTCTGGTCGGAATCCTGTAAAATTCTTCTGCCAATGTTTTTGCGGCTTCTGGTGAATTCACGAACTCATAAAAGGCTTCAGCTGCTTTTGGATGCTTGGCACCTTCAACGATGGCGATACCTTCTGTCAATACAGGTGTTCCGCTTGCCGGAATGACGAACTCAAACGGATAATTTTTATTTTCTTTCAGCATGACAACATCCGGCATTGCCCAAACGGAAAGTGAGCCCTCTCCTTTGGCTACCTTGTTATACATCATTTCCGGGTTTGCTGAATATTCCTTTGTGTTTTGGTCGAGCTTCTTTAACCAGTCATACCCTTCTTTTGGATCATTTGTATCCTTATACGTACGATAGATCATCGCAGAAAAAATTGTCCTCATCGTTCCGGAGGCTAACGGATAGCGGATGATGATTTCGTCTTTCCACTTCGGATCAAGCAGCTCATCCCAATCTTTTGGTACCTCGTCTTTCGATAGTTCTTTGCTGTTATACATGATGACTTCCGGTGTCTGGCTCGTTCCCGTCCAATACCATTCCGGATCGTGGAATCCTTCATCGAGACTATCGGAATAGCTAGGCTTATAAGCAGCCAGCAGCCCATCACCCTTTGCTTGATTGAAGTTCGTGGAAGGTGCCCCCCACCAAACGTCTGCCTGCGGATTACTTTTCTCTGATCGAACGCGGTCAAGGATTTCCTGAGACCCCATATCAAGCCACTCAACATCAATACCATACTCATCTTCGAACTGCTTTTCGAATTTTGATAAAATATCTTTGCCATGCGGTGAATAAACAACGATCTTATCTTCCAGATCACCCTTTTTTCCCTTGGCACCGCCAGTATCCGAATTCGTTTTCGTATCTGTACCGTTGCATCCCGAAATCAAAAGTGCTGCCGATAAGGCCATTACTGAAACAAGCGACTTTTTCCTATTTTTCATTAATACTCCCCCTCATCCCGAAAATTCAAAATGCCATCATGCTCCCTTAAGAATAAGGAAACCGCTCCTAGTACTCCTGCGTTTTCTCCAAGTTGTGAAGTTTTCATTTCTACTAAACTTGGAAGATATCGATCAACGATCTCCCGAATCCTAGGTAAAATGTATTCAGATGAATTTAACACACCACCTCCTAAAATGATCACTTCTGGATTTAGCAAACTAGCCGCATTGACAATTCCGCACGCTAAATGTTCGATGGCTTCATTTATGACGGCCATAGCAGTCGTGTCTCCTTTTTTTGCTGACAAAAAAGCATCCTCCCCCGATAGTTCGGAAGCTTTGGCCCGTTCGAATAAAAGATGATGAGGATCCTTGAGAACCTCCCTTGTAAAATGACTGCCTATCGACTTTCCTCCTGCGACACTTTCCAAATAGCCGTATCTATGGAAAATCGGCTTGAATTCACGCTTCATATCCTCTTTGTCCGTTACCATATATCCCAATTCCCCAGCTGCACTGGAAGCCCCTCTGTATAACTGGTTGTTCAAGATAATGCCGCTTCCTATCCCCGTGCCAACCGCAATGAACAGCAAATTCCGCTTATTTTGTGCATTACCCAGCCACTGTTCACCTAGTGCAGCCGCGTTTACATCATTGTCCAGAAAAATGGGGAAATCAAAATACCGCTTCGCTTCGGCTATGAACGGATATTGTACCCAGCCTAAACTCGGTGCCTCTATTACTAATCCGCTTGCCGTTTGCGTTATACCAGGGATCCCGACTCCCATCCCCAATATCCTGCCTTTCGCAATCTGATTCTTTGCAATTATCCGTTCCGTTTCAATCGCCATTTGTTTAAGAAGCCCTGATTTTAAATAGGTGTTGGTTGAAAAGCTAGTGTCGGCAAGGATGTTGCCGCTTAAATCACTTAAAACGATTTTCACTTTCGTCCCGCCTATATCGACCCCAATGATATAGGCTGCCTTTTCATTAAAAAAGAGCTGGATGGGCCTTCTCCCGCCTTGAGAGGAGGATTCTCCTATTCCTTTCTCAAATACCCATTTCTCCTGTATAAGTTCATCCACAGCCAGAGAAACAGTTGGTTTACTTAGCTGAAGCTTAACGGCGATTTCAGCTCTTGAAATGGGCGAACATTCCTGGATGCATTGAATGATTCTTTTTTTATTGACATATTTTTGATGACTGGGTGGTCTTTTAAAACTCATCACATCACGGCCTTACTTCATTTAGTTAGTAAATCTTCCTAATTAAGTAAAAATATAACTTAAAAAAAATCAGCACACAAGTTATTTTTCTGAACATTTAAAATGTTCAACTTTTAATAGTTACTTCGAATCATTTACATTTATAACCATTAATGCTATTTATTAGATAAGTTTTTTCGTCTGGTTAGTTAGAAAATATTACTAACCTACATTTTTTTTAGGTGTCTTATAAAGTTGAAGGGGGTTAAAAGGTTAATGAAAAAAGCTCTGTTATCGCTGCTTTCCCTTTTGTTGGTTCTTGCACTATTGCCGCTTGGAGGTAGCGCTGCAAACCCTGAGGAAGCCAACGTTGAGTTATGGAATGCGGTCAAGCCGCTCGAGACGACCGTGACATTCTTGAACAGCGGTGCCCATCCAGATGATGAACGCAGTGACTTTCTCGCTTATCTATCGAGAGGGTTAGGGGTGAAGACATCCAGCCTGATTGCAAACCGTGGTGAAGGAGGACAAAATGAAATTGGGGATGAACTGGACAATGCTCTTGGAATCATCCGTTCGAGGGAAATGATTGAAGCTGCGAAAATCACCGGGGTTAAGGCCTATCATCTAAGTGAAACTACCTCAGATCCCATTTATGATTTCGGCTTCTCTAAAACACCAGAGGAAACATTAGAAAAATGGGGCGAAGAACTCACCTATGAACGGCTTATCCGCTTTATTCGGACGTATCAGCCGGATATATTGATGCCATCCTTTCAAAATGATGATACCCAGCATGGACATCACCGAACAATGACAATCTTGAGTGAACGTGCCTTTAAGGATGCGGCCGACCCAACTGTGTTTCCGCAACAATTGAAACAAGGGCTATCGGTATGGCAAGTGAAAAAGTTATATTTGCCCGTTTCCTCGGCAGATCAAGCAACCACTTCGATTGAAATCGGTAAATATGACCCAATATACAATATGACTTACCCACAGCTTGGAGAACAATCCCGCTATCTGCATAAAAGCCAAGGCATGGGTTCTGATATCCCGGCAGCACCTCGCCAGATCCATCTGGATTTGAAGCAAAGCGCCGTTGATACAAAAAACCAGTCGGACCTTTTTGCAGGTGTACCTTACAATTTTACTGAATGGGCTGAAAAACTCCCCCGCTCAGCTTCAAAATTAAAAGGTGAATTTAAATACCTGCAACGGAATTTGGACGCTGTTATTGCGGCTTATCCTAATGATAAACGTGTTTTTTCAATATCCCAAAATGCTCTCTCCAATGTTCGGTCAATTACTGGGCAAGTCAAAAAGGCAAAGCTAAGCCCTGCCATTAAGAACGACTTGCTTCATAAGCTCTCATTAAAAGAAGAGCAATTGCAAAACGTCAGTTATGTCTCCTCAGGACTCGAAGTTCAAGCTAAAGCAGCTTCAAAGATCCTGACGAAAGGTCAAAAAACGTACGTAACCGTAACCGTGAAGAATAACGGGAAACAAACCTTGAAAAAAGTCGCTGCTGCATTGAACGTACCTAAAGGATGGAAGACCAAAACAAAAGCTAAAGATGTCAATCTAGCACCAAATAAATCAGCGACAATGACCTATCTGGTTGAAGTCCCTGAAGATGCAGCCTATTACCATGCCTATGATGAATCAACCATTACGACCAGCATTTCTTATAAATACGGCAGCACAAAAACTGCCATCAAGGAGGAAGTGAATGGAACGATCGCTGTCCTTCCCGACGTAGGCCTTACCCTATCTCCTGAAGATATCGTCGTAAATACAGCAGATGTAAAAGAGGAAGTCCCAGTGACGGTAACCTTGAAAAACTATATAGAAGGAAAAGCATCGGCAAAGGTCGCTTTAAAAGTCCCTGAAAATTGGGGAGTTCATCCCAAAAATGCCACTGTATCATTTAAAGAAAAATCAGAAGAAAAACAAGTGAAGTTCACCCTCAGACCACCGAAGGCAATACAAAATGGTGAATATCAGGTGAAGGCAGCTGCCACTGTCAATGGGGAAACCTTTGATTCGACCATTCAGGAAATTTCCTATGACCATATCGGAACATTCTATTACCAATACCCAGCAGCTATCAATACCGTTGCATTTGAGCTTTTGAAGCCAGCTTCATTAAAAGTGGGGTACATTGAAAGCGGATTCGATAAAGTGGCAGATTACTTAAGCAATGCAGGGCTGAACATTACGAAGTTAACTGCAGCTGATTTAGCTGAAGGTGATTTAAGTCAATATGACACGATCGTTACAGGCATCCGTGCCTATCTATCGAGGGAAGATTTAAAGGCAAATAACGCGCGCTTACTTGAATATGTGGAAAACGGCGGTCATCTCGTCGTGCAATACCATAAACCGGGTGATGGATGGGATGCCATGAAGACTGCTCCATATCCTCTTACCCTCGGGAATCCTTCCATTCGCTGGCGGGTAACCGATGAAAAAGCCACGGTAAACGTGTCGAAACCAGAATCAGCGCTTTTTAACTATCCAAATAAAATAACAAGCGATGACTGGAGCAATTGGGTCCAAGAAAGAGGATTGTATTTCCCAATGGAATGGGATGAACGGTATGAAACATTCATTTCCATGGCTGATCCGAATGAAGAACCATTTGATGGCGGAATCCTCATGGCTAAATACGGTAATGGCACCTACCTCTACACCAACCTTGTGCTATACAGGCAAATTCAAGGACAGGTTCCAGGCGGATATCGAATCATGACGAACTTGATTAGTTACGGTGCCAAGTAAATAAAGAAGAAACCTATGCATGTGTCGAATGCATAGGTTTCTTTTTTTGATGTTTGCCAATTGAAGTCATCACCTGACCGATTCCTGCTCTAAAAACAAAAAAAGTTATGCATAAAGATGAGGGAAAGGCTCATGCGTTTGGGTTTCCCCTCGTTTCCCGCATTCCTTTGTCCACACTTCATGCACAACTTCATTCAAGATTTAACATGATTTCTTATAGGCATCCGATTAAAGCACTTTGCTCAAGAATGCTTTCGTTCTTTCGTGCTGAGGGTTACCGAATAATTCATTCGGTTCATTTTCTTCCACGATATACCCTCCATCCATGAATATCACCCGGTCCCCGACTTCCCGGGCAAAGCCCATTTCATGCGTAACAACGACCATTGTCATGCCTTCTTTTGCAAGTTGTTTCATTACCTCCAAAACATCGCCGACCATTTCAGGGTCAAGGGCCGAAGTCGGTTCATCAAATAGCATGATCTTCGGATTCATCGCCAATGCCCTTGCGATGGCGACCCGCTGTTTTTGTCCGCCGGAAAGTTCCCCTGGATAGCTATTTGCTTTTTCCTTTAGACCAACCTTATCCAATAACTCAAGCGCTAGCCTTCTCGCTTCCGCTTTATCCGTGGCACGAATTTTAATAGGACCCAAGGTTATGTTCTCCAAAACGGTTTTATGAGGAAATAGATTGAAATGTTGAAAAACCATTCCAACTTCTTGCCGGACTTTGTTTATATTGATTTTCCTTTTAGGATCGGTTATATCATGTCCGTTAATGACCACCTCACCGCCCGTAACTTCCTCAAGGAGATTCAGGCAACGCAGGAAGGTACTCTTTCCAGATCCAGAAGGGCCTATTACGCAAATTACTTCCTTTTCCTGCACTTCTGCGTTGATATCTTTTAAAACCTCGACAGTTCCAAATGATTTTCTCAGGTTTTTTACAGTAATGATGCTCATCGAACTTGTACCCTCCTTTCTATGAAATTAGCAATTAGGGTTAACAGATAGATGATGATAAAGTAAATCACACCAACGGCCAGCCAAATCTTGAATGCTTCAAAGGTTGCCGACGCTTGAATCTGACCTTGCTGGGTTAAATCGGCTATACCAATGACCGATAATAGAGAAGTGTCTTTCAAGCTGATGATCGATTGGTTCGTAATGGTAGGGAGCATCCTTCTGAAGGCTTGCGGAAGCACGACATATCTCATTGTTTGAGTTCCAGTGAACCCGATGGATCTTGCCGCTTCCGTTTGTCCTTTATCGATGGATTGTATCCCTGCCCTTATTATTTCAGCAAAATATGCCCCTGCATTGATTGCAACGGTAATTATACCAGCTGTTGTACTGTCCAAAGAAATCAAATTCAGTGAATTCACACCAAAATAGATAAAAAATAACTGAACGATGAACGGTGTCCCTCGTATCGCATCCACATAAACCTTTGCAATCCAGTTCAAGATTTTGATGGGGGCAAGTCGCAGCAATGCGACAAGTAAACCAATCAAAAAACCTAAGATAATGGCAATCACAAAGATATACAGTGTCACCTGAAGTCCTTTTAATAAAATAGGCAACGCCGCAACAATTATATCCATTTCTTTCACCCCTTTGAAAAAGAAAGCGCGCCATAAGCACGCTTACTGAGCTTTAATCTATTGTTTATTCACCAAGATACGTTTTTATAATTTCATCATACGTGCCGTCTTTTTTAAGATTGGCAAGACCATCATTTATTTTCTTCAATAAATCCTCGTTTTGCCCTTTCAATACAGCAATTCCATATTGGTCACCATTCAAACGGTCACCAACGATTTTCAACCCAAGATCTTTTTGGGCGATCGCATAGGAGATAACCGGGTAATCTTCTATAAGGGCATCTGCGTTTCCGTTGGCCACTTCCTGGAACATCGCTGGACTATCATTGAATTGAACAACTTTAATTCCTAGTTTCATAGCATTATCCTGTGCATATTTAGCACCTGTTGTTCCTTTTTTCACTGCTATGGTTTTTCCTTTAAGATCTTTAACCGTTTTAGTACTTGTATTCTCTTTTTTAACAACTATCGTTAATCCTGCATCAAAATACGGTGTTGAGAAATCCACTACCTTTTTTCTTTCCTCTGTAATGCTCATTCCCGCAATGGCCACATCAAGCTGATTGGCTTGCATAGCCGGGATGATTCCGCCGAAATCCATTGGAGACAATTTGATTTTAAAATCCTGGTCTTTTGCGATTGCATTGATCAATTCAATATCAATGCCTTTATATTCATTCCCCTCTTTAAATTCAAAAGGAGGATAAGTCGTATCCACACCAACTTTATATACCTTTTCAGGTTTCTTTTCCTCACTTGCATTTTTTTCTTCATTGGTTCCACAAGCCGAGATAAAGATAGTTAGAATCAAAAACATACTAAGTAAACCAAGTTTCTTCATTCAAATCACTCCAATTCTTAGATTATACGTGATAATAAATAATTCTCCCTATAATATAGCATAAGAATAAAGTATTATAATATGAATTTTTAGAATATATATTATTTTCTTTGAATAATTTTTATGGATGTTTTTCCTTATTTTGTTTCAGTGATGGAAAATAAAAAAAGGATATGGAATCCTTCACTACAAAAACAGCCGATCATGCCTTTAAAGTTGTTTTTTACCAGGTCAGTTTTGAAATCCCTAATAGGAGACACCCATTTAAGATCATTGGAAGCTTGATTATCGAATTTAGGCCCTCCAATATGTTCTTCAGAAGAAATATAAAAAAGAGCCTCGATTAACAAACTGAAATCGAGGCCTTCTAATCAATAAATATAGATTCTAGACTAGGTCTAATTAGTCCTCGTCGGAAGAGAGCGAAAACGTGGATGCTCAGCAAGGATAGAGCCTTTCATCTGTTTAATGACAGGATGTTCTGACGAAAAAAACTGATCTTTAGAATCGTAAAGCTCGATTAATTCTCCTTTTTCCAGTACACCCAAAGTATCAGAGATTGAATAGGCCGCTTTAATATCATGTGTAATAAAAAGATAAGATAAGCCGAAGTCTTTTTTCAACTCACTTAATAATTCTAAAATCAGTGTTTGATTAACCATATCCAGACTGCTTACGGATTCATCCAAGACGATTAGCAGTGGCTTAAGAGAGATTGCTCTAGCAATATTAATTCTTTGCAATTGTCCACCGCTAAATTGGTGTGGGTATTTTTTCAAATCCTTTTCACTTAGGCCCACTCTTTCCAATAACTCAATAACCGTTCTTTTTTGTTCGGCTACGGTTAGTTTTTCATAGTTTTCTAATGGCTCGCCTATTATACTTTCGGCGGTCATTCGTGGATTGACAGAAGAATATGAATCCTGAAAGACGACTTGCAGATCTCTTCGAATCTTTTGTCGGGTAAGCTTATCAGCAGTATAGATATCATGCCCTTGAAACAGAACCTGTCCTTGCTGTGGACGTTCTAAGCCAAGAATCACTTTTCCTAATGTACTTTTTCCAGCTCCACTCGTGCCAAGTAGTCCTAAACATGTTCCTTCGTCAATGGAGAGGGAAATGTCAGTGAGTACTTTTTTAGAATGCTCTTTCCATTTAAAAAACGTATGAGAATTATAGCTATGAGTTACTGCTTTTACTTGTAATAAACTCATTTGTTCCCCCCTCAAAAGAATGCAATCTATATATCACAACATATGGGTGATAGGTTCTTCATGGTTTAAGATAAGGCGGGCATTTAGCAGTTTCTTTGTATACTCATGCTGCGGACTATCAAATAATTCAAATACATTTGCAGTTTCTACAATTCTGCCATGTTGCATAACGACTACATCATCTGCCATTTCAGAAATGACTCCTAAATCATGAGAAATGAGTAAAATGGATGTTCCATATTCAGAACGAATTTTATCCAAGTGGCGAAGTACTTGTAATTGGTTATGAACGTCGAGTGCAGTTGTCGGCTCATCAGCAATAATAACGGTAGGATTTAAACATGCTGCCATCGCAATCATCACGCGTTGAAGCATACCTCCACTCAATTGAAAAGGATAGCTTTTTAATAGTTTCGCGGGATCTGGCAGGTTTACATTTTGCATCGCATCGATGGCAAGCTCTTTTGCTTGTTTTTTATTCAATGAGGTATGAGACCTAATCGTTTCGATAAATTGATTGCCAATTGTAAAAACAGGCGTAAATGCATTCATCGGATTTTGCATAATAAAGGCAATATCCTTGCCACGAATTTCACGTATTGCTTTATCGTCTAAACCATTCAATTCTCGTCCTTGAAGGGTAATGCTCCCTTTAATTGTCGTTGTTTTCCGTTCAAGAAGCTGTAGAATGGACATACTCGTAACGGTTTTACCACTCCCACTTTCCCCAACAAGGCCCAATACCTTCCCTTTTTCCAGTTCAAAATTAATATCCTGAACGAGGGTGGAAGCACCATCTTTTGTTTGTACTTGTACATGTAGATCACTCACTGTTAATACATTCGACCGTTCTGTTCCCAATCTTCTCATTCCTTTTTATTAACGACGTTTGACTCCAAAACGTTCTGATAGCGCTTCGCCTAATAAATTGAAGGTGACGACAACGAGCATAATCATCAAACCTGGATATAGCATTAATTCTGGATTCGTCCGAATATAGGATTTCCCTTCATGAATCATTGCTCCCCATTCTGGTGTAGGGGGTTGCACGCCCAAACCTAGAAACGACATGGCCGATATATCCATGATGGCCCAACCCATTTCTAATGTACCCATAACAGCGAGCGGAGGAAGAACATTTGGGACAATATGTTTCTTTATTATCTTCCATTGAGAAGAACCGGTTATTTTAGCTGCCGCTATATAGTTTTGTTCTTTTAGACTAAGTACCATTCCCCGGAAAATTCTCGCATAATACACCCATTGCACAAGCATCAATGCTATGATGACCTGTTTAAGGCCAGGTCCCAATATACCAACGAGTCCAAGAATGAGCAAAAGATTTGGAAATGCCATAACACCATCACACAGTCTCATTAGCAACTGGTCCACCCATCCACCTTTATAACCAGCAATGGTTCCGACAATCAAACCGATGCCTAAAGATGAAATAAAGATTAATGTAGCAAATCCTAACGAAATGCGAGCTCCATATAAGATGCGTGATAACGTACATCTTCCTAAATGATCCGTTCCCAATGGATACTCAAAGGAAGAAGGCTGTAGTTTATTAGCTAAATTGACAGCAATAGGATCATTAGGTGCGATCCAAGGAGCCAAGATGGTGATGATAAATAGGAAGCTTAATATTATTGAACAAAGGACAATCACTTTCTGACTTCTCATCATAATACGAAGACTTGTTATCATTGACGTTGCCCTCCTTTTCTGGAGATGCGTGGGTCGATACACATTTGGATTAGGTCAACAATCAAGTTGCTAAAAATGAATAGTCCCGCAGCTAAAAGCACATAGCATTGAATGACAGGAACATCCCGATTAAAAATAGCTTCAATGAAATAACGACCGAATCCTGGCCAGGAAAAAACCGCTTCGACGATAATGGTTCCAGTCAGCAGCTTTCCTAAATTCATCCCCAGTCCAGTAATCATAGGGGATATGGCTATTCTCAATACATGTTTTCCCATAATGACTTTTTCATGAATCCCTCTTGTGCGAGCAAAAAGGACATAAGGTTCCTGTAAATTTTCAAGAACGCTAGCACGTAATAGTCGAGTATACAAAGCTATTAATGGCAAAGCTAAAGTAACGGAAGGAAGAACCAGATGTTGCCAAGTCCCGATTCCTTCGACAGGAAATAGGTCGAGTTTAACAGAAAAGAAAAAAATCAATAAATAACCAAGCCAAAAAGAGGGGATGGAAGCCCCAAAAAAAGAGAGAAGGCGACTAAAATGGTCAATACCACTGTTTTTCTTTATGCCTGCCAAAAATCCAAGAGGGACACTGACCAGGATAGCTAATATGATGCTACCTAAAGCTAACTGAATGGTCGCTGGCATTCGATAGGTAACCTCTTCCCAAACAGGTTTATTCGAAAGATAAGATATGCCAAAATCAAATTGGCATATCTTAATAATAGAATTTACATATTGAACATGGAGGGGTTGATCTAAGCCAAACTCATGTCTTTTCTGAGCCAATATCTCATCTGTTGATTGGATATGTGCTGCAGATAAATATGCCTCAGCTGGGTCCACTGGTGAAAGGTGAATCATTCCAAACGTTAGAAGAGTGGCCAAAAGAAAGATGGGAATAATGGCCATAATTCGTTTCAAGATATAAGTGCCCATGAAAACCCTCCTGTAACTTACTTCTTGATGCTAATTCCTGTGAATGGATGTTCATCCCGGTTAGCAGGGAAGGTAAAATTAGATACATCTTTTTGGTAAACAGCAATTTTCTTAATATAAGAAATAGGCACAATCGCTCCTTGGTCTTGCAGTGATTCCAAAATAGTTGAGTAAAGTTCTTGACGTTCTTTTTCATCTGTCGTTCCAGGAACATCTGCAATTTGTTTTAACAACTCATCTCTGTTCGGATAAGATGAAATGGCTTCGTTAAAACCAAATCCTTCTGAACCAACGACATTTACGAAAGTATGTGGATCATATGGAGCGCCATAGTTACTAAAGAAATTCAATTCAAAATCATTAGCTTTGAATCTTTCAATTTGTACCGTAAGCTCAACTCCAACGATATTCAATTTAACACCTAGTGCCGCCCACTCAGATTGTAATGTTTCGGCCATTGCTTTTTGAATCGATTCTGCAGAGTCGTACATTAACTCGATTTCAAGCGGCTTTCCGTCTTTCTCACGAACGGTTTTTCCTTTTGGAAGCTTCCATCCTGCTTCATCTAATAAAGCTTTTGCTTTTTCGACATTATAATCAATCGCTGTTACTTCAATGTCTGAAGTATACGGGAAGTTTGTCGGTAAAATGAAATCTGCCTTCTCTTCCAACCCAGAAGTAACTCCGTCAACCATTGCTTTTTTATTAAATCCATATTGTAACGCTTGACGAACACGTAAATCTGAAAGTTGTTCTTTCTTCGTATTCATAACTAGTTGTCTTGTCGCAACCGGATCAGAAATACTAGTCTCATAGTTACCTGTTGTTTCTAATTGTTTGAAAGCATCCAGACTGATAGCACCTTCACCATAAATTAGGTCCAGGTCACCTTTTTCAAAAGCAAGAACACGGGTTTCCGCATCAGGAATGATCTTGACTTTGATTTTCTTAACTTTAGGGAGTTCACCCCAATAATTTTCATTGCGTTTGAAAATAGCATATTCATCTGCTTTATGTTCTTCCAAAATCCATGGGCCTGTACCGACTGGTTTTGTAACACCTTTAGAAGTGTCACCATCTTTAGGGAATCCAGCCTCACCTAAGAATCGGACTGGACGAACAACGGCTAACTCTTGAATAGTAGGATAATATGGTTCCTTTAATGTTAGTTTAAATGTGTTTTGGTCAATTACTTCCGTTTGGTCCACTTTCGGAATAAAGCCCAACCAACTATGTAAATCAACATTTTTCAATATAGTATCAAAGTTCTTTTTCACAATTTCAGCATTAAAGCTTGTACCGTCAGAAAATTTCACATCTTGACGGAGGTTGAACGTATATTCCTTCCCATCCTTGGAAATTTCCCAAGATTCAGCTAAATGCGGTTTCAGCTCGCCTCCATCTTGGTAGCTAACCAAAGGTTCATATATCATTGATGTAGCGAATAATTGAGAAGGATTATAGACATGCGGATTCATTTCACCTATATCCCTAGGCCAAGCAAAAGTAAGCATGTCTTTACTGTCTTTATTTGAAGTTGAATTTTCCTTTGATTCATTTGTACATCCAAGTAAAAGCGTTGATAAAATCAAAACGATTGCGGATATAAATAACACTTGTTTACTGTATCTTCTTTTCGACATAACATTGGTGCCTCCAGTACCATATTGAGAATCATTTTCAATTCTAATGAGTAACTATACTATTGTCAATATAATGTCGAAATTCTCGAAAGATATTTTCTCAATATCCTTTTCTGTGATGAACAAGCCTTCAAATGCCCCGTGCACCTGTACGTTCTACCATGCCTACTGATATAAAAGATTCTATTAAAAAAGGTCAACCAGTAATTTTTACTGGTCGACCTTATAATACGAACGCACCCGTTCGATTTGTGATCGAATTAAGATTCGTTGATTTGTACTAAAGCAGCAATATTGCGATAGGTGCAGTAATAATTAACGTGATGAGCGTCCGTTCAAACCAGATTACAATCAACTTCGTAATGCTGATTGGGATTTCGGTTGATAGGATACAAGGGATCGTCGCTGAAAAGAACAATATGGATGATACAGATACCACGGCAATAATGAACTTAGTTACCAGAGGTGCTTCAACGACGAGAAGCGCCGGCAGGAACATTTCTGCAATTCCTATAGCTGAAGCTTTTGCAGCCAAAAATGGTTCAGGTATTTGCAATGCCCAGGTAAATGGGTAAAAAAGATAGCCAAGTAAATTAAATACTGGAGTATACTCCGCTAATACAAGGCTAATGAGACCAACCGATAAAATGGACGGCAGAATGCTCATTGTCATAAGAAAACCGTCCTTTAAGTTATCCCATAAATTTCTGCCAAGACTTACGGAATTGCTTGCTCCCACCATCGCACTGTTCCAGGCATTTTTGAGAAGTCCTTCTTTGATGACCTCTTCTGGATCGGCATTATCCGAATAATATTCGTCGCTCATTTTATTTAATGGCCAAATACGTACGGTAATGGCAGTGACAAGGTACGTTATCCCTAAAGAAACCCAAAAGAAAAGGGACCATATGTCCATAAGCCCGAGAGTTTTTGCTACAACGATCATGAACGTTGCTGAAACGGTTGAAAAACCAGTTGCAATAATAGCGGCTTCTTTAAGCGTGTATTTTCCTTCTTTATATAGTCGATTCGTAATAAGCATACCAATGGAGTAGCTTCCTGCTAAATCAGCGACCATATCAACTGCTGAACGCCCCGGCGTTTTAAATATCGGCCTCATGATTGGCTGCATCAGTACACCCAAAAATTCGAGAAGCCCGTATCCAATGAGAAGCGCCAAAAATAGAGCACCCAAAGGAACGACAAGTCCTACAGGTATGACAAGTTTTTCGAAAAGGAAAGGACCCATACTTGGGGCCATTAACCATTCGGGCCCAATCTTGAAATATATTAAAATCGCAACAACAGCACCTATTACTTTTAAGAAAGAAAAAACTATTGATACCTTATCCTTGCTCCAACCTTTTGAAATAAATGGATAAACAGCTCCTAATAGAATGACAATAAGAGCATAAATAGGAACGGCTGACGGCAAGGTTACTTTGATCCATGTTACTATATGATCAATTGGTATGCTTGAAACACCATTTATGGTAATAGGAATAAAAAACATAAAACTTCCTATTAAACTATAGATTATAAACTTCAGTATATTAGTGGTTGATTGAATTTGCGGCTTCTCTTGTTTCGTATTTGTCGCCACATTTGGTGATCCCATAATTATTCCCCCTATTATATAATACCCATATCCGATCCTCTCATCGCTTCTGTCTCACGATTTGGTGAGGCAACAGGACCAGAATACAACGTCGATTACGATAGGGCTTTTAGTTCTCCGCTTGCCGCATATCCAAATTCGGCACGCCCCCCATAGCCTAACCAGCAAAATACGGGAAGAAAGGTCTTGGAACTTAATTTATTCTTGGGCCAATCCTGTTTCACAAATGCACATTGCCCGTGGTGCATCGTTAGGATTCCCCAGAGTTTTCACCCTCTTCCAGCTCTTATTGCGGATTCGAAGCAAAACACTCCCAGTTATGTGCCGCTTTCCAATCCCGCCTTACACCGCCATCTGGGTGCTCAGCTATATTCCGGTCGTTCATTAATATGGGAAGTACTGTCTTTTGTATGCAATACTGTTCCTTCATAAAGTCGTTATCCCATTCATTGTATCCGCTTTCATTTTGATAGACCTCCTCGTTATTTAACATTCATTTTATACTGAAAATTCTAATAATAATTTTATTTTTTGATGATTATTTTATAATTCATTTACCAAAATTCATCTACTATTGTTCATTTTATAATCTATATTACAATTAGAGCGAAATTTAATAGCAGAATGCGTGGTTTTGTGCAAAAAACTTAAACTGATTGTGTGGTCTATTAAACTTGGGCAGATGAAACTCAATGGAATTCTCAACGATCCGTCCCTTTTTTTGCATAAGAAAAAGAGCTGAACGTTATTTTAAACCATTCTCTTTTATATGCTTCTTGCTCCCTACTTGGGTAAAAAATAGTTTTTTTACACTTACGTTTATTTAATTGTTAAATTGGGGAAATATAAATTTAATCGATGATGACTTGAAAACTAGGATGGGTATGATGAGAATTAAGGTAAAAAAAATAATATATTACCTGATTAAATTAAGAGGTAGAATCTTTATACCATTTGCCATTTTATACATATTAGTTGCTGCGTATGTTGCTTTTTCTATAGAGCCACAGACGTTCGAATCATATTTAACCTCAGTTTACTGGGTTCTTACAACGCTTGCTACGGTTGGTTTTGGGGACTATGCACCGGTCACCGATCTTGGAAAGGCATTTACCATTAGTCTTTACATCACGGGTATTGGGCTTGTTAGTCTTTTTATTGGAAAAATCATTAAATCTGTATATCTTATCGAAAAACGTAAAGTTGGTGGAAAAATGAAATATACAGGTAAAAATCATATCATTTTGATTGGTTGGAGTGATAAGTCAAAATCAGCACTCCAAGAAATTTATAAATCTGATGAAACCATTGATATTGTAATCATTGATAACTTGGAAAAAGCTCCTATGATGGAGGAGCGTCTGTTTTATGTTCGCGGGGATGCCACCGATGAAGAAACATTACTCCGTGCAAATCTGCCTAAAGCAAAAGGCGTTATCATTTTTGCTGACCAAATAACACAAGATAATTATGCTACAAAGGATCCGTTACTTGTCGATGGAAAGACATTATTAGTTGCCACTGCCATAACGGCCATTGAAGAAAAAACGAATACGTCCATCCATGTCACAGCCGAGGTGATCAATCAAAAGCATATTCGTTTATTCGAGCGTGTAAAGGTGGATGAGTTTATTCCTACGCAAGAAATGATTTCCCACGCAGCAGTACGATCATTATTTTCTCATGGAGTCACCCACATGTATTCAGAACTTATGAGCACGAAATATGAGGAAACTATGTATGAGATTCCTAAACAAGATGAATGGCTAACCTATCGTGATGCGTTTATAGATCTTCTTAACAAAGGAGCAACACTGGTAGCAGATCGTGGTGATCTTAACATAAACCAAAAATTAGATGCACGAATTCCTGATGATGCACAGCTTTTCATTATTTGCGATAAAGAAACCATTTCCCAAATAAATTCAAAAATACATTAGAAGCAGAAATCTTTAGGGATGCTATAATAGCATCCCTCAGTTTGTAGACAAAAGGGTTCTATCTAAAAGTTAAAACTAAGTTGATTGGAGCGGGTGTTCGAGACTCCTGCTTAGAAAAGCGCGTCTAGGGGAGACCCCGCAGGCGCAAGCCGAGGAGGCTCCCGGACCTCCCGCGGAAAGCGAGTGCCTCTCGTTCTTCCAATCAACGTCCAAATTGTACAAGCCATAAACTCAATTTTCTTCGAGTTTGCCTACAAATAAGCATCCTTAATTGAATAGGCTTTAAAACAAAAAAAGAACCTTCAATCAATGATAGATTAAAGGTTCTGTTGTTTTTAATTTCAATATTGCTTCAGTATCCAAAAATTAACTATAAACTAGCTCTTTTTTTTTGCTTAGACCAAGCGTCTCTGATGTTGAAGTTTGAATTTCGTGCAGAAGCTCTGTATTTTCCATTAGTGACTCTCCATAAGAAGGAATCATTTCTTTAATTTTCGGTTCCCACTCTTTCATACGTTGCGGGAAGCATTTATTAATTACCTCAAGCATAACATGAACAGCAGTAGAAGCCCCTGGAGAAGCACCTAGCAATGCTGCAATCGAGCCATCGGATGCACTGACAACTTCCGTACCAAATTGAAGTGTACCTTTGCCGCCTTCAGCAGTATCTTTGATAACTTGTACACGTTGGCCAGCTACTACTAAATCCCAATCCTCGCTCTTAGCGTTCGGGATGAACTCTCGTAACTCTTCCATGCGCTGTTCCTTCGATAACATAACTTGCTGGATCAGGTATTTTGTCAATGGCATCTCTTTCGCGCCTGCCGCCAACATAGTTAAAACATTATTCGGTTTTACGGAAGTTATTAAATCGAACATTGAACCTGTTTTTAAGAACTTCGGAGAGAAGCCCGCAAATGGTCCAAAAAGCAACGATTTCTTATTGTCGATAAAACGTGTATCAAGATGCGGAACAGACATTGGTGGAGCACCAACTTTTGCTTTTCCGTATACTTTTCCATGATGCTGCGCAACAACTTCCGGATTATTACATACCATGAAGTATCCGCTAACTGGGAATCCGCCGATATGCTTCCCTTCAGGAATACCGGATTTTTGCAGCAAATGCAAGCTTCCGCCCCCGCCTCCGATAAAGACGAATTTAGCATTATGGCGTTCTACGCTGCCAGTATCGACATTACGCACTTTTAATTCCCATGTGCCATCGCTAGCCCGTTTAACATTATCAACACTATGTTTATATTTGATATCGACGTTTTTAGTCTTTAAGTGGTCAAACAACATGCGTGTCAAAGCACCAAAGTTAACGTCAGTACCGTAATCAATTTTTGTTGCCGCTATACAATCATTTGATGGACGGTCTTGCATAATAAGTGGAATCCATTCCATCAGTTTTGCTGGGTCATCGGAAAACTCCATACCTTGGAACAGAGGATTTTTTGACAGCGCTTCAAAACGTTTCTTTAAGAACGCTACATTTTTATCCCCTTGTACCATACTCATATGAGGCAATGGCATGATAAAGTCTTGCGGATTATCAATCAGCTTACAGTTTACAAGATACGACCAAAACTGCAATGAAACTTGGAACTGTTCATTAATTTTAATTGCTTTGCTTATATCTATAGATCCGTCAGATTTTTCGGATGTATAGTTAAGCTCGCACAGTGCAGAATGACCCGTACCCGCATTATTCCATTCGTTAGAGCTTTCTTCTCCTGCGTTTGCAAGCTTCTCAAATACTTTGATTTCCCATTCCGGTGCTAACTC
The DNA here is from genome assembly GCF_044762725.1 of Peribacillus sp. NPDC096447. Taxonomy (NCBI): domain Bacteria; kingdom Bacillati; phylum Bacillota; class Bacilli; order Caryophanales; family Bacillaceae; genus Peribacillus; species Peribacillus sp. NPDC096447. Next base: position 222,854 of record NZ_JBIWEV010000006.1, on the reverse strand, counting down.
TTTCAGTAATGATCCCAAAGTCGCGCTCATGACTCCGCCGCCAATTAAGATAACGTCTGTTTGTTTCTGTATGTTGCTCATTATAACCTTCCTTATCCCCTATATTTTCAAAAAAGATGTAGGCGCTCCTGCTTAGGTGTCACAAAAAGCCAGGCACGAACAAGGAACACACCTTTTCTGTCTCCTTATAACTATATCATAGTCTATTATTATTATTTCATAGATTAAAATATTCTACTATTACTTTTTTTGTTAAAATATTGATTTTGTGAAGAAATTAGCTTAAACTTATCCGCCCCGATAGTCGCATTAAAAGATTTCTTCAGCAACTTCCCCTTATTGAAGGAAGAAACTGTTAGTGAAATAATATTGACACATCGGAAAAAGCGATGAAATTACACATTTATTGACAAAATCAGAAGTGAAATTAGAAGGATCTGTAACCATTTCCCTAAAAAATAAGGACCTTCCTGAAACTGTTAAATCCCTACCTTTTTAACTTGTATCATAAATTTCACCCAATTATTAGATATTATAACAATACCAATAATTACTGATAATTAAACCAATATAAGGTAATTATAAATAAAATTCCTTACTTTATTGCTATTACCAAAAAATATTATTCTAATACACAATCCTTACATTCATTTTATTATTTTCGCAAAAAGATATTTTCAACTTTGTGTTCTGATCCTTTTTTCAAGACGAGTTTTGCCCGTCCTTTTGTGGGCAGTATATTTTCATGTAAATTTTTCAAATTAATTTCTTCCCAAATTTGAGTCGCTTGTTTAATGGCCTGTTCCTTAGACAAGTTAATATAACGGTGAAAATAGGATTCAGGACTTTGAAATGCGGTCTTTTGAAGTAAAAGAAACCTTTCAACATACCATCGTTCTATGTCGTTTACGTCTGCATCTACATAGAGTGAGAAATCAAAAAAGTCACTGACGAATACTTGGTTTTCCTTGTCAACTTGAAGAACATTAACACCTTCCACTATTAAAATATCCGGATTACAGATAGTCTGCACTTCATTTGGCAAAATGTCATACTTCAAATGTGAGTAGATTGGAACTTCCACTTTATTTTTTCCTGCTTTTACATCTCCGATAAGATTAATTAATTTTTGAGTATCATAACTTTCAGGAAACCCTTTTCTTTTCATGAGTCCTTTTTCTTCTAAAAGATCATTTGGGTACAAAAAACCGTCGGTAGTTACAAGACCTACGTTTCTGTGATTATCCCATCTAGATAATAAAGTCTGAAGCAACCTTGCTGTCGTACTCTTTCCTACAGCAACACTCCCAGCAATCCCAATGATATAAGGTACTTTTTTAGCATCAGTTTTTAGAAATGAAGTGGTGGCTGTGTTAAGCTGCTGAGATGCTTCAACATGTAAATTGATCAAACGAGTCAAGGGCAAATAAACCTCTTCTACTTCCACAATGGATATTTCTTCATTTATTCCTTTTAAGTTATCCAATTCTTCTTCAGTTAAAGGAAGAGGAGTATGGTTTCGCAGAGATGCCCACTTTTCTCGATTGAATTCAAAATAGGGAGTATAGGAACTCATGATTTTTCGTTACCTCACTTTTTAGAGTTACTATCAGTTTAACAAGGATGATGATCATAAAAAAGATGTTCCTGAGATTCCTTATCCACGTAAAGTGATTAATCTTTGAATGATAACCCGCCTGTCTCCAAAGCATCCCTAAGTTTAGGTAAAGAAGCTGGTCCCATACCGTGAAATTTTAAAATCTCTTTTTCACTATATGTTGAGAGCTGTTGTAAAGAGGTTACCCCATTGTATTCCAATGCACGTCTGGCAGGTGCCGAGAGCACTGAAAGAAATCCGGTGTCAGGTTTTCGTTCCTGCTCACATACAGGGCAAGTTGGACAGTCGCTGGATTTATAGTATTTGTGTCCCTTTTCGCAAGTCCCCAAATTCTTCTTTGAAGTTGTCATTGTCAACTTCCCCTTTTCTTATGATTTTTTAAGTCCAAACATAAAAAGTTCACCCTTCACAATGAAGCAATCATTTTATTCCATTTTATCATCTCTTGTTAAAACTGAACTGCCCTTTTAATTCATTGGAAAAGGGCTGCCGCAGCAACCCTTTGTAAAACCCAAAGTGAATGATAGATTAACCCACTTTATCTTCCTGAGCCTCTGCCTGAGCATTGGCTTGTACACGCTTGTCTATTCCAAAAGCGAAATAACTAATTACAACGATAGCCAGAAAACCTATTCCAACCATAAGTGATATACGTGTGTCATCATTAAACCACATACCGATTAATACCATGACCAAGAAAGCGATGGTCAGGTAGTTTGTAACAGGTGCAAAAGGCATCTTGAATGGATGATTGTGCATTTCAGCTTTTTTGATTTTCCTGAATTTAATTTGACTGATCAGAATGACAAACCATGGAATCATTCCGGGAAGTACACTCGCACTGTATACATGCACAAATAAATTTTCTGGTGCAATATAACTTAAAACAACCCCAATTGCTAACCCGACTATCACTCCGAACGTACCGAATAAAGGAACACCGCTATTAGATACTTTAGCAAAGAATTTTGGTGCTTGTCCATTCATCCCTAATGTGTAAAGCATGCGTCCAGCACTGTAAATACCACTATTGCAGCCAGACATAGCAGCCGTGATTACGACAAAATTAATGATTCCAGCTGCTGCCGTGATACCAACCTTCGCAAAAGTCGCAACAAATGGACTGCCAATCGCGCTTAATTGATCCCAAGGGTAAACGGTTACAATAATGAAAATCGCACCGATATAGAAGATTAAAATACGCCAAATGGTACTTTGAATCGCTTTCGTTATCGTTTCTTGCGGATCTTTTGCTTCACCAGCTGTAATTCCAATTAATTCTACACCTTGATAAGCGGCAACCACCAGTGAAAGAGCAAAGAAGAAGCCCTTCCAGCCACCTGTAAATAAACCGCCATGCTCCCAAAGATTCGATAATCCTAAGGCTTCCCCTCCGTTACCGATTCCAAAGAAGATAAGTCCAAATCCTGCAACGATCATTAAAATGATTGTCACGATTTTAATTAATGCAAACCAAAATTCAATTTCCCCAAAGGATTTAACGGAAATTAAGTTCGCTGCTCCAAGAATCACCATTGCGATTAAACCTGGAATCCAAGCAGGGAGATCAGGGAACCAATACTGCATGTACGTCCCCACTGCAATAATTTCTGCCATCCCGACAATAACCCACTGGAACCAGTTACTCCATGCTGTCATATACCCTGCCAATGGATGAATGTACTTATAACCAAATGTTGCAAATGAACCTGTACTTGGCTCCAAATACAACATTTCCCCCATTGCGCGCATGATCAAGAATATAAAAAGCCCAGAGATCGCATAAGCTAACATTACAGATGGGCCTGTCCATTGGATCGTGCTTGCTGAACCCATAAATAAACCGACACCAATCGTTCCGCCCAAAGCGATCATCTGAATATGACGACCTTTCAACTCCCTATTCAAATCTTTATTTGCCATTCCATTTCCCCCTACACTACTAATAGTCGAAATTTTTTCAAGATGCTTAATACACTCCCTATTTAGTATAGAAATGATATAGCAGGCTCCACTTTTTTTAATCTTTCTTAAAGCTGCCCCATAAAATCATTCTTCACTCTTAAGCATTCCTGACAGTTAGAAAGATCACTATCAAACTTCATGTTATTTCTTAATTCTGTTCAAGGTTTCATAGAAAGCGCTTACTTTTTATCGTTTATAACAGCTCACCCCTTAAACATAAAATTCCCCTGTATAAAGTAACCCGAATAAAAGAGTATTGCAACTCTTTTATTCGGCTGGCAGGTGTATTATGCTGTTACTAAAAGGGACTTTAATCTCAGCTTTAACAACATATCATTCGTCATTTTCTCCAAATCATATTCCGCCTTGAATCCCCACTCTTCCTTCGCACAAGTTGAATCAATTGTATTTGGCCAACTGTCTGCAATGGATTGTCTTACAGGATCGACTTCATAATTCATGACAAATTCCGGAATATGCTTTTTAATTTCGGCTGCAATTTGCTCCGGATCAAAGCTCATGGCAGAAACATTGAAAGAATTCCGATGTTTCAATTTTGAGGCATCTGCCTCCATTAATGTAATGATGGCTGCTAAAGCGTCCGGCATATACATCATATCCATATACGTTCCCTTATCAATGTAAGAAGTATATCGCTTGTTTTTAATCGCTTCATAGTAAATTTCAACTGCATAGTCGGTAGTTCCGCCGCCAGGAGGTGTCACATACGAAATCAGTCCCGGGAATCGAAGACCTCTCGTATCAACCCCAAATTTATGATGATAATAATCACATAATAACTCTCCGGATACTTTGTTCACGCCGTACATCGTGTTCGGCCGTTGAATGATGTCTTGCGGTGTCCAATCTTTAGGAGTGGTTGGACCAAACGCACCAATGGAACTAGGTGTAAATAATTGGCAATCGAGTTCTCGTGCAGATTCCAAAGCATTGACCAATCCGCCCATGTTTAAATGCCAAGCTAAAAGCGGCTTCTTTTCAGCTGTTGCCGACAATAATGCGGCTAAATGTATAATCGTATCCACTTCATGTTTTTTTGCCATGTTATACATCGCTTTTTCATCCGTAACATCCAATATCTCAAATGGACCTGATTGAGCAACATCGCTGTCCGTTTTTCGAATATCTGTTGCAATGATATTGTCAGCTCCATAAATCTCTCTCATTTTCAGCGTCAATTCTGAACCAATTTGACCTAAAGCCCCCGTTACCAAGACCTTTTTCATCAAAAATCCCTCCCCATGTTTTAAACTCTGAAACAAGCAATCTCTTATATGATCGACATCTCTTTTCCTACTTTTTCATAAATGGCAATTGCACGATCCAGCATCTCTTTTGTATGAGCAGCAGTAGGCATATTCCTCACTCTTCCTGTTCCTTTTGGAACGGTAGGGAATACGATGGATTTGGCATACACACCTTCTTCATTCAGCCTCTTGCTGAATTGCTGCGTTTTTGCTTCATCACCTATAATGCAAGGCGTAATCGGTGTTTCGCTCTCCCCGATATCAAACCCTAATTCTTTTAGGCCTTTTTTCAAATAATCGCTGTTTTCCCACAGCTTATTTTGAAGTTCTGAGCTAGTCATCAAAATATCGATGGCTTCTATACTAGCTGCAACTGCTCCCGGTGTGGCAGCCGTTGAAAATAAAAATGGACGGCTTCTCACTTTTAACCAATCAATCAATTCTTTCTTACCTGCTACATAGCCTCCAACAACACCAATGGCTTTGGATAATGTTCCAATTTGGAAATCCACTTTATCCGATAATCCAAAATGTTTTACCGTTCCTGCACCATTACCTAATACACCCGAACCATGCGCATCATCAACATACGTTATTAAATCGAACTCTTCAGCAATCTTCACAATTTCAGGAAGTTTGGCAATATCCCCATCCATCGAGAAAACTCCATCGGTAATAATCATGATCTTGTTATACAATCCGGACTCCTTTGCTTGACGTGCTTTTGTCCGTAAATCGTCCATGTCGGAATGGATAAAAGGAATAATTTTCGCCTTGGATAATCGGCAACCATCAATGATTGAAGCATGATTCAGTTCATCTGAAAGAATGGCATCGTGTTTATCCATCACTCCTGAAATCGCTGCCATATTACAGTTAAATCCAGATTGATAAGCAATGGCTGCTTCTGTATGTTTGAACTCGGCAAGCTTTTCTTCTAATTTGACATGAATGTCTAACGTTCCGTTGATCGTACGAACGGCACCGGCACCGACACCATATGTTTTCGTCGCTTCTATGCAAGCCTCTATTAATCGTCTATCTGTTGCTAAACCTAAATAATTATTGGATGATAAATTAATTAGCTCTCTGCCTGCAATGGTGATTACCGGACCGTTTGGACCTTCCACCGGATCAATAACGTTGTAAAGCCCCTTTTCTTTTAAATCTTCCAAATTTTCTTTCAAAAATTTATTTAATATTTCACTTGACATTTAATATACCCCCTCATTGATGGTTGGAATAAATGCAGGATCTTTATATGTTTTACCCCTATTTAAAAAACATTGTATTTTTTTCCTTTTTTCAAAAATACACGTGTCTTCTCCAGAAACACATCAAACATTAGCGTAAATCCCTTTATACTAAGTGTTATTACAATCATAATAATTGATAATTTTAATGTTGTCCATATTGTGCGGACAAAAAAATTTGAATTTTTGTAGTTTTTACAATCAACATTCGCCTAAAATGCGTTTATATCAATGGAAATACGAAGAGAATTTCATCAATTTTCCAAGGTAACCGATGTTTTATCTACTGGTTTTTTGGAGACCTTAACCATTAACCTAATTAAGGAGGGTTATAATGAAAACGGAAGATGAAAAAACCTCAGAAGGCTTAAATGAGATTTTTGAGATTATCAATGCAAAAGGTGACATTGGTGAATTAAAAGAAATCGTCCAAAAATCTGATGAACAAACAAATGAAGACAACCAAGGGGATTGATTATCCTCTTTCAGTTTGTTGAAAAAGGGAGTCCGGAATGGTCTCCTGCCGAATCCCTTCCACTATTTTACCGAAGTGATTTTCACCATATTTTTAAAACAATACTTGGTTATACTCCATGATTTTTTACTGATTTAAATGAGACGAAAACTCACTGGATGGAAAAAATTTGAGACACCCCTTCCAGATGCGGCTTGGCAGACAGTGGGCGGAAAGGGAGCGAATTTCTTAAATCAATCTGGAACTTTTTTCAAAGAAAAAACTGAACTTGTCTATAGTCTGCAAGGGGATTACTTATCCTCTTTTTTGTCTGTTTTACATTGTACTAATGGACGCTAAAGTCCATTACAACAATAAAAAAAGAGCTGCTGATCAGCTCCGGATATTGCCGTAACGTTCACGTAAAAAGAAGATCAAAAAAACAAAAAAGTTATGCACATTCAGAAGGGAAATTTGAAGAATAAGGATTTCCCCTTTTCCCTTTTTCATTTCCCCCACCTTGTGCACAACTTTATTTAGTTGAAAATTTAAGCCAGCTCCCTTCATTGATGCCGACTTAAAATTCACATTATTGATTCATCTTTTTCATTCGGTGAAGTAATGGACCATCTGAATGATTGTTTTCCCCAATTACAAAACTCGTCATATAATAGGTCAAATATTGACCGTAATGATTATTGGTATTTAACAATAACTCATCCACATAGTATACCCCTTTGGGGATTTGATCCATTAGCAGCACCGATAATGAAGCATATATCCCGCAGGCCACTTGAAAGTATGTTGCATTGGTTTTGTATTTGGAAAAGATATCGCGATTCTTTAATGTATTATACATATAACGCTCCTTATCTTGATAAACGATAAGGACACCAACTAGATCTTCCCCGTCAAGTTCGGCTTCAAGCGGATCGAGAACCTTCATGTCATGGTTCCATAATTGATCGGCGTCATCCAGATTCGAGCGGATTAACTCCGTCGTATGGTCATTTACCTTATATAAAAAGCCGCCTTCCATATCATACAATTTACCTAAAGTATATACTTCCTCATGAGGCATTAAACAACCGTAAAACTGTTTGTCCCCTAATGTGACCTTAAATTCGACATCATAAACATTTTCATATAAAAAGAGCGGCGTATGGTGATTCATAAACATTGGATAGCTTGAAATAGCCTCATCCAGAAAGCATTCGGGAGACCAGGTTGTGTAAATGACGTCATTCTTTGCCTTCGATTTGTCTTTAAAAAACGAATTGTCATGCTCTACAATGTAACAGCCAAGCGGTCGTTCCTCTGAATCACTCTTTAACAGCTCAATGGCCATCCATTGGACCACCCCTGGATTCATTCCCGACCCAATTATAGCTGTAGAATTGGAAAAATGATCTTTAACCTTTTCAAAATGCCTGATCCGTTCAATTAGAGGAAACCCATAATATAATTCTTCATTTTCATCGATCATTGTGTTTTCTAAAGCGGAATTAACATAATTAACGCCTAATGCGTCGCAGCATTGCAGCATTTCAACCGTATCCGCCCATGAAAGATCAATGACACATAATGTTTTTGTGCTTTCAAGATGCTTAATAAACCGCTTTGTATCTTTTAAATCAAATTGATGCAGTACAATTTGATCTTTTAGCTGTGGAAATAATTCATGATAATATTTTTCTTCCTTTTGTTTAATATCAATTAAGTGAATAATACAGCTGGATATAAAAAGATGGATTGGATCCTTTTTATCAATAGCTGATTTATTCAATATGGCAAGTATTGATTTTGCGGCCCCTCCTGCACTCCCAAGAATGGTTATCACTTTTTGGTAATCATCCATTTTTGCACCTCGTCCAACCTTTTATTATAAACTATGTGGTTACGGGTGAAATGCAATGGGCAACTGATGAAATGAGCAATACGTACAAGCTATCATCAACCCAAAATGATAGGAAGGTTATGAAGAAACTCCTGCTATTTTCATGATAAGTGCAATAATTAACAAGTAGAGATATCCAAAGAAATAAAGGAGAATGACTTTGAATTTTCAGAATATCACGATTGCCGGCAGCGGCGTTTTAGGAAGTCAGATTGATTTCAAACCGCATTCAAAGGATTTAACGTATCAGTATATGACATCAATGATAAAGCATTGGAACGTGCAAAAGATAGGATCACTAATTTGAAGCCATACTATAAAGAAGACATAGGCGCTGCGGAGGAAGATCTTAATACTGCTTATGCCCGCATTTCTTTCCACAGTGATTTATCTGCGGCCGTTGCCGAAGCTGATCTTGTGATTGAAGCGATTCCGAAAGTGGTTCAAGTCAATACCGATTTTTACACAGAGTTAGGAAAAGTGGCACCTGAAAAAACAATTTTCTCCACGAACTCTTCTACATTATTACCAAGCCAATTTGCCGAAGCAACAGGCCGTCCAAAAAAATTCCTCGCTTTGCACTTCGCTAATCAAATCTGGAAAAACAATACGGCAGAAATCATGAAGCATCCTGAAACGGATAGTGAAGTGATTGATTTTGCAAGAGCGATTGGAATGGTTCCTCTGCCTTTACATAAAGAGCAGCCAGGCTATATCCTGAATTCCCTATTGGTTCCTCTTTTGGATGCTGCCCAAATGCTCTTATTAAAAGGAGTGGCTGATACGGAAACCATCGATAAAACGTGGATGGTCGCAACAGGGACACCTCTTGGTCCTTTCTATATTGGACGTGGTAGGAAGCAATACCGCTTATAATTGAAAACAGAGTATATCGATAAAGGGAAAAATCGGAAGAGAAGCAGGAGAAGGCTTCTATAAATATCCCAACCCGAATTTCAAAGCCAGACTTTTTAAAAGGTTAATGATTCAGAAGGTGCCTTGAGGGTCCCTTCTGTTTTTTTACTATTTCGCACTTTCTATCCCTTCAATAACATCATAAAAAAAAGACCATGAAATTGTGAAAAGTATTTTTCACGATTTCATGGTCTTTTTCATAATAGGCATGATACAGTGTTATCCCCTATATCTCAAAGTTAACCCTTTTAAGAAATTCCTTGCGTATCGATCTCCGCACTCTTTATAATTCCTATGACCCACTTTTCTTAGTATAGCGCTTAATTCCCCTTTGGTTATCATGACTCCTGCTTCTTCCAAAATATCAATCATATCCTCACTGGTTAATGATAATGCTATTTTCAATTTCTTCAGAAGGATATTATTCACACTTTCCTTATTCTTTACAGCCGGTGCCTGACTTTGAGGCTGACCAGGTTTTGGCTCTTGTCTCCCTCTTTTAAAAATGATCAAACCATTTAAAAAGGACTCTAACATCATGTTATTGCAGGTTATCCCATCTTCCTCTTCATCCATATCATCATATTCTTCATAATCATCATAATAATCATCTTTTGGTTTTGTGAGCATCTGCATGACTTCTTCCATTGTCACTTCGATCTCCCCGAGTTTAAATATCTCTACCATATCTTTATTTTTAATATCAAGCGCATATCTTAATCGAATTAATATATCATGATTATGCATCCAAAAACCTCCTATGTATTTTCTCTATTCACAGTACTTTCATTATTTCACAAATGGATGGAAATAAACGCAGGTTAAAATCCGAGAACCTTTTACAGATTCCCGGATCACTCTGCTTATTGCTCCCATCAACATTCTTTTCCAAAGTTATCAAGCAATGCACGTACTTCATCTGTTGATTTCGTGTTCATCAATTGATTTCTTAATTCACCAGCTCCACGGAATCCTTTGACATAAATTTTGAAAAAGCGATGAAGCCCTGTGATTGAACGTGGCACTTCTTCCGCGTATTGATCTTGAAGATCAAGCTGCAGTCTTAAAAGATCAAGGTATTCTTTACTGCTATGCTCTTTTGGCTCTTTTTCAAAAGCAAAAGGATTTTTAAAAATGCCTCGCCCGATCATAACGCCATCAATACCATATTGTTCAGCAAGCTGCATCCCAGTTTGACGATCAGGAATGTCTCCATTGATTGTTAGTAGCGTATTTGGTGCGATACGGTCACGTAATTTTTTGATTTCCGGAATTAGCTCCCAATGGGCATCTACTTGGCTCATTTCCTTTCTTGTACGCAAATGAATGGAAAGGTTCGCAATATCCTGTTTTAAAATATGCGTCAGCCACTCCTCCCACTCATTTACATCATTATAGCCAAGTCGTGTTTTCACGCTGACAGGCAGTCCGCCCGCTTTTGCTGCTTGAATAAGTTCTGCTGCAACGTCTGGACGCAGAATAAGGCCACTACCTTTCCCTCTCGATGCCACATTCGGTACAGGGCAGCCCATATTAATATCGATGCCTTTAAATCCTAGCTCTGCCATGCCAATACTCATTTGACGGAAATATTCGGGATTATCCCCCCAAATATGTGCCACCATTGGCTGTTCATCTTCTGTAAAAGTCAAACGGCCACGCACACTTTTCATGCCCTCTGGATGACAATAGCTATCCGAGTTTGTAAACTCTGTGAAAAATACATCCGGTCGACCAGCTTCACTTACTACGTGACGAAAAACAACATCTGTCACATCTTCCATTGGTGCAAGTACAAAAAATGGTCGTGGTAAATCACGCCAAAAATTATCTATCATTTTAAACTCAAATCCTCTCACTATGGATACAACTTCAAACTCTCGGCAAAAAATATAAAAGCCAAATGTTCCACTTCTTTTACACTTATATCATGCTTAATAACTCATTATCAAACACAAGTACATTTTGGACATTTATAATTTATGAAAAACTATTGTGAAAATCGGCAATGTTTATTTTAACCGAAAATCGGTCCTGAATGGAATTGACGGCGGACTTGCACCCAAAACGCATTTATAGCTCAAACCCACCAGAATTACATTATGAAGAAGAATAAAAAATAGGAGAACATGTTTTAATAGAAACATGTTCTCAGAAAATCAGTATTTTATTCCCTTATAATCAATACGTGATTCCAATATATTTATCCATTTACATCATGCCAACCGCAGGGTGAAAGTGTGTCATATATGGTGAAATTCATATCCAATACACCTTCATTAACCCTTTACAAGTAGTGTAAAAACTCTATACAAAGGTAACCTAGCGATTCGTTAGTTGCCTTCTTTTAAAATGAGTTGCGAGACACACTCTACATGGCTCGTCTGCGGGAACATGTCCACAGGCTGTATGGCCTCAACGCGATAAGACGTGCCCAGTTCTTGTAAGTCCTTCGCTAATGTGGAAGGGTTGCATGATACATACACTATGGTTTTCGGTTTTACTTTCAAGATTGTCTGCAGTAATGATTGGTCACAGCCTGATCTTGGCGGGTCGACGACAAGTACGTCCGGTTTCCAGCCTTCTTTGGTCCAGCGTGGAAGGATATTCTCGGCCTTGCCTGTTTCATAGTATACATTGTCGCGTTTATGTTTTTTGGCATTTTTCTTGGCGTCCTCGATGGATTCTTTAATGACGTCCATTCCTCTGACTTCCTTGGCATTTTCAGACAGCCATAGCCCAATGGTTCCTACACCGCAATAAGCGTCAACCACTTTTTCCGTGCCGGTTAAGGCTGCCGCTTTTTTCACTTCATCATATAAGCGAACAGTTTGAACGGGATTAAGCTGGAAGAATGTACGGGCTGAAAGTTCGTATGATAGGTCACCCAATGTTTCGTTGATGACTTTTTCTCCTGCCAGGTGAATCGTTTTTTCGCCAAAGATCAGTGATGTGTTCCGGTTGTTGATGTTTTGAACGACCGATTTCACTTCTGGCAATTGGTCCCGAATTTGTTTTAGCAACTGATCTTTTTGTGGAATTTCCTCCGCACCTGTAACAAGGACAACCTGCACTTCACCTGTTTCAAAGCCTACCCGTGTAATGACCGTACGAATAACACCTTTTCTTTTTCTTTCGTTATATATCGAGATGTTCAGGTTCTTTAGTATCTTTTTCACTGTACGTGTTACCTTATTCGTTGCCTTATGCTGTACAAGGCAATTCGGGATATCGATCAGATTATGGGAATTCAAGCCGTAAAGGCCAGCAATCAATTTACCATCTTTTTGGCCGACTTGGTACTGACTTTTATTGCGGTAATTCCAAGGATCTTCCATACCAATCGTTTCTTTTACATTTAATGAAGAAACTGGGAATTTCAAATGGCGTTCCATCGCTTGAATGACGATATCGCGCTTTTCGATAAGCTGTTGGTCATAGCTTAAATGCTGTAACTGACATCCGCCGCATTCAGCGTAAACCGGACATGGCGCTGCAATGCGATGCGGTGATTCTTTACGGATGGTTTTTATTTTCGCCTCGGTGAAGTTTGGCTGTACCTTTGTGACCAAAGCTACAATTTCTTCACCAGGCAATGCTCCTGGGACGAAGACGACTTTCTTTTTGAAATAACCGACTCCCTCTCCATTAATGCCAAGCCGTTTAATCGTAAGGGGAAGGGTTTGGTTCACTTCCAGTTTTGTATCTTGAATGTTTGTCATTTCTTTTCACTCCGTTTTTCAATGCTTCTCCACAAATAGAGGGAAGCGTAGCTTAGATATGGAGCCCATTTCTCACTATAGGTCTCCATTTCTTCTTGGGTTGGCTTTTGCGGTAAGCCATATAATAGTTTCAAGGCATTTTGAATGCCAATATCGGCTTTAGGAAATAGGTTCGGCCGGCCAAGTCCAAAAAGCAGGAAGTTTTCAGCCGTCCATCTACCGATACCGCGTATTTTTATTAGTGTATCCATAACATCTTGATCGGATAGCCTTTCCATTATATCAAGGTTGAGATGGCCCTGAATGATCTGCTCGGAAAGTCCGATGACGTATTCCGCTTTCCGGCCGCTGAATTGAATGGCTCTCAATTGCTCGATTTTAAGTTGGGCGGTTGTTTCCGGCGTCGGATAAAACCAGGCACCTTCCATCTGGTAGCCGAAGGTTTTAACGAATCGTTCCGTAAGCGTATGGGCAAAGGATAAGTTCAATTGCTGATGTATGATGCATTTGACGAGGCAACTGTAGTAATCGAAGTCCAAGACTATGGCAGTACCGCGATGCTCTTCGAAGATTTCCCGCAAATCGGATTCCCTGAAATGCAGGGAAACGCCTTCTAATGGCTGATGCCAATGAAAAACCTTTTTTAACCGTTCGATTGCTTTTGACTTGTATACCTCTGAATGACCTTTGATGATAAAAGATGGTTCTTCGATATTTCCTATTGCCTGAACCTGCAAAACGATTGGTTCTTTTTCTATATATAGCGGAACTTTTACCGTCCTGTTAGTAAAATCAACTACCTGAAGTGGGTCTAACGATAATCGTTCGAGAACTAGATCGAAATTATAGGGTCCTTGAACCTGTAATTTTTCTGTCCACACAAGCGATCCATCCTTTAGCAGTTTTCCACGTATTATAGCATGTTTCCTGAAATATTACTTGAAATTGAGGAGAATGGATAAAAGCGGGACCTGAATAATCTCTACAGGACCCGCTTCTCACTTTAATAAAGCATTCGGTTAGGCAACTGCTTCTCAATCATTAAATCATCAAGGCTACCGAAAGCGTACCCCTGTTTTTCAAGATCCGTCAGAATCGAGTCCAATGCTTCCGCATTATCCTTCGATACGGTATGCAGTAATAAAATCGCACCGGGATGAATCTGCTTAAGCACTTCATCGTGTGCGAACGCGGCACCCTTTTGTTGATCAACAATCCAGTCTCTATATGCCAGTGACCAGAAGATGTGGTAATACCCTTCTTTTTTTGCGATCCTCATTGTTCTTTCATTAAATACCCCGCGAGGCGGCCTTAAGTAGTTCATTTCCTTTTGCCCCGTTAATTTTTCCGTTGCTTCTTTTACCCGCTCAAGCTCCGTGCGAATCACATCGTCCGTCACGCTGGTCATATCCGGATGGTTCCATGAATGGTTTCCTACGATATGCCCCTCATTAGCCATACGGACAACAAGCTCAGGTGCCGTTTTTAAATAATGACCCGTGACAAAAAAAGCACCAGGGGCACCATGTTTCTTCAGGACATCTAAAATTTGGGCAGTATAGCCATTTTCATAACCGTTATCAAATGTTAAATAAACGACTTTTTTCTTTGTATCCCCCTTATAAATCGCTTCATATTCAGGCAGCATTTCATTGAATTTTTTACCGGCATCGGCAGGTGTACCATTTTTTCCTTTATTGAAACCCCAGTTATAGGATTCTGCAAAAGCCGGGCTTGCCAAAGAGCATATCAAGCAAATAAAAGCGGATAAAATCACCATTTTTTTCATTGGAATATCCCCCATGTTCTTTTTTCTTATTGTTTGGAACATGGAGATTTATATGCATGATAATGTGAAGGTCGAATTGATTTCGTTGTAGGTCGAAATTTTGCTCCGTGGGTCGAATTACTGCCGACGTTGGTCGAATTTTTCGCTCCGTGGGCCGAATAAATTTCGCTCTGGATCAAATTAACGCCCCGGAGGCCGAATTAGTTAGTTCGTATCTATAATCCAACGCAAAAAAGGGCCTCTCCTCCGAAAAGGATTGGCCCTCCATGTTTTGTTTATCCTTTAAATAACGCTTGTGCCGCCTTCCAAATAATGGCGATAGCGAAAATGAGAACGATTACAATTCCGATTACGTCAAGGAATGTTTCAAGTCCGGAGAAAATCGTGTTTGCCACAGGAAGTTTGATGAAAGCAAAACCGGTTAGCATGGCCATAAAGAATAAGAAGTAGTTATTCTGCATGAAAATCCCCCCTTTCTCTTCTAATGTATGTGCGACCTTTCCAAAAGATTGTACTTTTTTGAGGTAATTTTCGCCTTTTTTTCATATACATTAGCAGGGGGGGAATGAAATGCTGGAATGGGTTATCACCTTAGGCTTTGTTGGTTGTCTTGGTTTAAGTGGTGGAGTGTTTGTTCATTTTGTGAAAAGTGGATTGAATTTAGAGGATGCATCAAGGATTGATCCACTGCCGGAAATAGAAGAGTAAGCTATGCAAAAGACGCTCACCGTTTAGTGAGCGTCTTTTGCCATACATTTATTTAAATACTGGTTCTTTGAATTGTGCCAATTTTTCCAATGAAGATTGCTGAACGTCTTTATGCAGGCTGTTTCCATGTGAATCCATAGTTACTACTGCAGTGAATCCTTCAACATTCAGATGCCACATTGCTTCTGGAATACCAAATTCAGTGAAGTTCACACCTTCGACGGATTTGATGCAGTCTGCATAATATTGAGCAGCCCCGCCGATTGCATTTAGATAAACGCCGCCGTGTTCACTAAGTGCTTCTAGTGTTTTTGGTCCCATTCCGCCTTTACCGATAACTGCACGGATGCCGAATCGTTTCATGATATCGCCTTGGTATGGTTCTTCACGAATACTTGTTGTCGGTCCGGCAGCCTTCACATGCCATTTGCCTTCTTCATCCTTCAGCATAACCGGTCCACAGTGATAGATGATTTGTCCATCCAGGTCGATTGGTGCAGGATTTTCAGATAAGTGCTTGTGGATGGCGTCACGGCCTGTATACATTCTGCCGTTAATATGGACTACGTCACCTACTTTTAATTCACGGATTTGTTCTTCCGTGATTGGGGCTTGAAGGGTGATTTCACGGGAAGCTTCAACGTCCGATTCTGCAGCGGCTGCCACTTCATCTTTCGCTTCTTTTTCTGCTTCCAAAGCAAAGTCGATTTTCTCCCCTTCTTGATATAACCACTCATTGATTTCGCCTGTTTCCGGATTGACTTTAACTCCTAAACGGCGGAACGCCCAGCAGTTGTAAGCAACGGATACGAAAAAGCTTGCCGGAATACGGTGCATGACACCGATTTTACATCCAAGCAGTGTAGTTTCGCCGCCAAAGCCCATCGTGCCGATTCCTAATTCATTAGCTGTCTTCATGATGTAATCTTCAAGTTTACGAAGGTCTTGATTCGGATTCACATCTTCATTACTGCGGAAAAGTTGAGCCTTAGCCAGATCATATCCGGAAGAACGGTCCCCTCCGATACCAACGCCGATGAAGCCGGCACTGCAGCCTTGTCCTTGTGCTTGGTAGACAGAGTGAAGGACACATTTACGGATTCCGTCCAAATCACGGCCCGCTTTTCCCAATCCTTCAAGCTCCATAGGCAGACTGTATTGGATGTTTTTATTTTCACAGCCGCCGCCTTTTAAGATGAGACGAACATCAATATAGTCTTTTTCCCATTGATCGAATTTAATGACAGGAAGACCTTCCCCAAGGTTATCCCCGCTATTTTCACCCGATAAAGAGTCAACTGCGTTTGGACGAAGTTTTCCGCCCTTTGTCGCTAAAATGATCGCATTCCGGATTGCTTTTTTTATTTCAAGTTGGTTCACGCCAACTGGAGTTTTTATTTTGAAAGTCGGCAGACCAGTATCCTGACAAATCGGTGATACATTGTCGTCAGCCATTGTAATATTATTCGTGATGGTGGTCAGGCTCAACGCAGAACGAGTACCTGCATTTTCACGTTGTTTTGCACTTTTGACCGCACGACGAACATCCTTTGGAAGATTCGTTGAAGTTTCAACGATAAGACTGTACATACTTTCTTGGAATTTTTGAATATCCAAATTTCTCTTCCCCCTCTTATTTCCCCTAAATTTAATCATTTCCCTGCTTCTCTATAAATAGCGAATGATACAACACCCGTTTTATTATACATCTAACATAATCTTTCGAAAACAAGTAATTATTTTTCATATGAAAGCAATTTGGAGAGAAATGAGCAAAGCGCCAGAAATAGCCCATGAGTTAAATTTCATCACCAATCATTTCCATCAAAAAAGGATGACGCAGTTTTCCCGTCATCCCTTCATGAATATTAACATTGAAAAAATCATACTATCGAAACAGCTATTAGTCTTCGCGGGTTTTGAATTGTTCCACTTTGCCTTCCAAATCATCTAACATTCCGATTAAACGGTCTATATCTTCCAACTCCGTATTTTCCGGTTCGATATGATCAAGAACTTCCATGAACATCGTGAGGCGTTCTTTTAAGTATGTTAATTGTTCGTTTTTACCTGTAATGGATTTTCCCATGAGGCACTCTCCTTCCGTTCTTCTTTCATCGTAACGAAATCTGCTTGAAAGTGCAATGGCAAGCTATAAATGCAGCTCTCCGCCATTTGACAATTTTTGTCCCCATTGTTCATAATGGGTTAGTGCATTATTACGTAAGGAGTTTTAAATATGTCAATAATCAAGCAAGATCTATTAACACCAATTACACCCAAGTATGACCCTTGGGAAGCATATATGGACGTTGAACAATATGGAAAACTCAGCCTTACCAATGTGGAGTTCACCACAACCACCCTTTGCAATATGCGTTGTGAGCATTGTGCCGTCGGTTACACGCTCCAGCCCAAGGACCCGGATGCACTGCCACTGGAATTACTGATTCAGCGCCTCGATGAGATCCCTTTGCTTCGCTCGCTCAGCATCACTGGCGGGGAGCCGATGCTTTCAAGAAAACAAGTGAAGAATTATGTTTTGCCTCTATTGAAATATGCCCGTAGCCGCGGGGTCCGGACACAAATCAATTCCAATTTGACCCTTGACCTGGAACGGTATGAGGAAATCATTCCTTATTTGGATGTTCTGCACATTTCCCATAACTGGGGAACAATCGATGAATTCATTGATATCGGCTTTGCCATGATGGACCGAAAACCATCTCGGGAACAGCGAAAGAAATTATTTGATAAAATGATCGAAAATTCCCGGGCCCTGACAAAGGCTGGTGTGCTGGTTTCTGCAGAAACGATGCTTAATAAACGGACATTGCCGCATCTTGAGCATATTCACAGACAGATCGTCGATGAAATGGGATGTCAAAGGCATGAAATTCATCCGATGTATCCTAGCGATTTCGCTTCGGCACTTGAAACTTTATCATTGGACAAAATGCGTGAAGCGATT
Organism: Peribacillus sp. NPDC096447; assembly: GCF_044762725.1. Lineage (NCBI taxonomy): Bacteria > Bacillati > Bacillota > Bacilli > Caryophanales > Bacillaceae > Peribacillus > Peribacillus sp. NPDC096447. Next base: position 204,294 of record NZ_JBIWEV010000006.1, on the reverse strand, counting down.
CATCATTTGCTTGATATCCGTGATGAAAATGTTTGGATGCTTTTCGGTACCCTGCCATTTTATCCTTGCAATAACAGTAAAGAGGATATAAAGCTGCTTCAACGCCTTTATGGTTCACATAAAGTGACTGTTCGTAATGACCCTGATGGACGTTCCCGGTTGAACATCAATATTTTCACCGGGGAAGTGATCGTGACCGATTTCGGAGACGCGCCTACATTAGGGAATATCAAAGACCAGCCCTTGACCGAATCCTATGAAACATGGATGAATTCGAAACTGGCCAATGAATTGAATTGCCACTGCCCGGCAGTCAAATGTCTTGGCCCGAATGTTCTCGTCAAAAATGCATACTACCCGAAGGAGGACTTCAGGATCAGGAAGTCAACCATATGAAGAAAAAAACTCGCCAATCCGGCGAGTTTTTTCAATTTACCTGGGTTGCTGCGAGACTGTAAAGCTGAAGGAAACATGGTCCTGAACCGGTATCCATGCACCGATGCCTTGTGAAGTGATGTTCTTTATCGTAATGGTTCTTTTACTTCCTTTTAGGTTCAAATACACTTCCCCATATGTGACCTTCCCTTTTTCATTGACAGCGGAAGCATAACTGGATAAGTAACCTATCCTATTAGAAGCAACATTGTATACTTCATCTTTTTTCGTACCAGCTCCGATGATCGTTTCAAAAGCCAATGGCAAATTCGTTTTCTCAGTGGCTTTTAACAGCATCATCTTTTGAACATCCTCTGCCTTAGGTATTTTCGCTGTGAGACCGCCACTCACTGCCTTCTGACTTTCCTGGACATAACGGATCTTGTATGGAACCTCACCGCCGCGATTATCGTAGTAATTCGTATTGATTTTTTGGTATTCCCAGTTTGGCGCCGTTTCCGAAGACTCATAATTCAATGCCCAATGGCCAAGGTAAATCGTCGCCCTGTAACCAAAAGCAAGCGGAGCTTTTGCAATTGCCGATTCATTCAACATATGGATGAGTTCTGGATTTTCAATCTTGATATCCGACGAATCGATCAATTGTTCGGCCAACTTACTCGGCTGCAGCATCGGAAGATCCTGGGTTGGGTTCGGATACGTATTCTCCTTTGCAATATTCAAAACGGAAGGTGGGATATTCACCAAATTCGGATTTGCTTTGCCTTCTGGAATATCAGCTGCAAAACTTACATTCGCCTGAATGAAGGCAATTAGGGCAATCATCGTAATAAGAATAGTTCTTCTCATGCTGTCGCACTCCTTTTGAGGGGTTCAATCATTTTGTTATAGATTTTGTTTTTAGCCAACATTCTATACATTTCATTCTTATTTCGATTTTGTAATGAATTTGTAAAGTTCAGAATATTTACTTTTTTATTTAAATCGGTTATACTTATTTTACATTATAAAAAGGAGGCGAAATCGTTCATACCTATTAAACATTCAGGAGGTATGCTTATCGAACAATCCATGACACCCTTTTAAGGATGACAGAAAACGAATTCGCCTATACTTAAATCTGATGTAAAAGGATGGTGTGACACTCTAGAATATTTTCTCAACTTTTACAAAAGCATGATGAAAAATTTTGGAATAACTTATGAATGGTAATTTACTAATATAGAAATGACTCTGCTAAATCTAACCTGAGCAGAGTCATTTTTATTTTTCAAATATATAAAAAGAAAGACCTTCCGCATCGGAAGGCCTGTATCCTTATAATAAGTAAAATCCAATTCCCATAATGAAGTAAGCGGCCAATAAGGTAAGGCCTTCAAACCAGTTCGTTTCCCCGTCATTCGAAATCATGATCATCAGAAAGACTGCTGTAACCATTGATATCAGTTCTGGCATTGTGAAAACAAGCGGCATATGAGTTGGATACATTAATGAAATAAGTACGAGTACAGGAGCTACGAACATCGCTACTTGAAGCGTGGAACCAACGGCAATTTCCACTGCGACATCCATTTTGTTTTTATAGGCCATTATGACGGCGGACGCATGCTCTGCCGCGTTACCCACGATTGCAACGATAATGACACCTATGAATAACTCCGACCATCCGAAGGTTTCCCCTACTTCGCTGAACGTATGAACAAGTTTCTCCGATACATACGCAACGGCCAATGTAGCGGCAGCAAGTATTATAATTGCCTTTTTCCTGCTCCACTCCGGTACTTCCTCTTCATGTTCCTCGGGTTTCTCCGTATGCTGATATACCCCTCGGTGAGTAACCAATTTAAAGAATAATGCAGCAAGATATAATAAGATCAAAATAATGGAAATTCCTACACTTAACGACATCGTACGAGATTCACTCATATCTTGTGTGAATACTTCCGGTATGACGAAGGCTACAATAACTGCAAAAATCAATAGACCGGCATTATGCCTCGCATCGAATACATTAAATTTCTGCCGTTTGTATTTAGTCCCTCCCACAAAGAATGAAAGTCCTGCCACCAACAATAAGTTTCCTAATACGGAACCAGTCAAAGAAGCCAACACGACCCCCACAAGCCCCGCCTTTAATGAAAAGATGGATATGATCAATTCCACTGCATTTCCAAAGGTTGCATTCAAGAGACCGCCAATCCTTGGTCCCATAACGATCGCTAAGCTTTCAGTCGCACGGCCCATGAATCCTGCTAGCGCGACGATGGTTAAGCAATATACGATGAACATGATCACACTCGGCCAATGCAATAATGACCCCATGACTGATATAGGGACGCCTAACAGGACAAGCCCCAAAAATATTTTATTCACGATACTTCTCCTCACAATCCTATAGTTCTTTTATGTAACAAAAACTATCATACATAATCTTCCGGCGATGACAAAGGAAATTTTATCATCCTCTCTCTTCTTGTCAATATTTACCCAAATTTCTATTGCTTAATCCTCTTCCTAAGATGTAACATCAAGAAGGTATACATTTCTTAGGAGACATGATTTTTATGAATAATAAATTGCTTTTTAGCGTTTTAATCTTAATAGTCGGCATATCCGGGTTTTCTCAAGGGATGCTTCTGCCGATCATAGCCATCATTTTTGAAAATGACGGAATTAGCTCATCCCTAAACGGGTTTCATGCAGCCTCGCTTTATATTGGAATTCTGTTGATTTCTCCTTTTATGGAAGCCCCGCTCCGTAAATACGGCTATAAGCCATTGATATTATTTGGCGGGATAACGGTCATTCTATCGCTTGCCTTATTTCCTGTTTGGAAATCATTCTGGTTTTGGTTCGTACTGCGTTTCTTCATTGGAATCGGCGATCATACACTTCACTTTGCTACCCAGACATGGATCACTGCCATTTCACCAAAAACGAAGCGCGGAAGGAATCTTGCCATTTATGGACTTTTCTTCAGTCTTGGCTTCATGGTTGGCCCGATGATGACGAAGCTTCTCGAGATTAATCAGTCTTTGCCTTTCATCATCACATCCATACTTAGTCTTCTAGCTTGGTCCACTGTTTTCCTTATTGGAAATGAGCTTCCTGAACAGGATGATTCTGAAAACACATCATTCTTTGGCACAATCAAAAGGTTTACGAAAGTTAGCCGCATAGCTTGGGTCGCTTTTTTACTTCCGTTCACATTCGGCGTGCTTGAAGCATCATTGAATAGCAATTTTCCTGTATTCGCCCTGCGCTCCGGAATCGATTTAACCGCCGTATCCATCATCATTCCGGCATTTTCCGCGGGAACCCTGCTTACCCAGATTCCCTTGGGGATGATAAGTGACCGTTTTGGCCGGCGAAAGACCTTGCTGACGATACTTTTTTCAGGGTTTGCCATATTCACTCTTGCAGGGATTTATTCTTATTCGGTGCTTGGTCTATTCATTTGCTTTATGTTTGGCGGAATGATGGTTGGTTCGACTTTCTCGCTGGGAATCAGTTATATGGCAGACCTTTTGCCTCGAAACCTATTACCTGCTGGAAATTTATTATGCAGTATTTTCTTTAGCCTCGGCAGCATCGGCGGTCCGTTTTTTGGCGGCCTGGTCATTGAACATATACAAGGTGGGAATTTTTTCTACATGATCAGCATCATGCTTTTCCTTGTCTTCATTTCATTGGCCTTATTTAAAGAGAAAATGCCTGCTTCAGTTATGTAGTATAGTTTATTATCTGGACTACTTCTTTTATTATTCAATTTGAAAGGTATTTCTCAATAGCGGCTATATATTTGGTTAGGAAGTACTTTATATTTTTTACTAGATTAGAATCATTCTTCTTTATTTCTGAATAGGATATGTGGTATTATAATAATAACAAAAGGGACATTACGTTTAAAAACCTTTGAAAACATTGCTGTCATCGCAATTACGGTGGCAGCTTTCATATTTTATCCAGAGAAATGACGTTGATTATCTTTCTCAATTATATATCATACAAATGATAATCTATATCATTTACACTAAATAGAAAAGAATGTGGGAGGGAATCTTATGACTACAGATACTAAACATTTAACCCAACCGGCTACATGCCAAACCACTTGGTTGGAAAAAGCAAAACCTCATCTAGAACTTTTTGCTGCATTATTCAGCGGTTTATTAATAGTGTTGGGCTGGGCCCTTTCAAAGAACGGAATGGAGTCCACTTCCATCGTCATATACGTAGCTTCTTTCTTGATTGGCGGATATGCCAAGGCAAAAGAAGGAATAGAAGATACGATTGCCGACCGGGAATTGAATGTTGAGATGCTGATGATTTTTGCTGCCATCGGTTCTGCGATCATCGGATACTGGACGGAAGGTGCCATATTGATTTTCATCTTCGCATTAAGCGGTGCCCTTGAGACATACACGATGAATAAAAGCCATAAAGAAATTTCGGCACTTATGGACTTACAGCCTGAAGAAGCACTGCGCATCACTAACGGATATGAAGAAACCGTATCCGTTTCACAGCTGCATGTCGGAAATCTGATTTTAGTGAAACCAGGTGAGAGAGTTCCTTCAGATGGAAAAATCACGGACGGCCGTACCAATATCGATGAAGCCGCCATCACTGGTGAATCCATACCGGTCAGCAAATCATTGGATGATGAAGTATTTGCCGGAACGGTTAATCTCCGTGGTACGATTACCGTGGAAATCACCAAACCAGCAAGTGAAACATTATTTCAAAAAATAATCACTCTCGTTCAATCCGCACAAAGTGAAAAGTCCCCTTCCCAGCTGTTCATTGAACGGTTTGAAGGGACTTATGTAAAAGTGGTATTGACCGTTGTCGGCTTGATGATGTTCGTACCCCATTTCATATTGGGGTGGAGCTGGACCGAAACATTCTACAGAGCGATGATCCTGCTCGTTGTCGCTTCTCCTTGTGCCCTTGTGGCCTCTATAATGCCAGCTACGCTTTCTGCCATTTCAAATGGTGCTCGTCATGGCATTTTATTTAAAGGCGGCATCCATCTTGAGAATCTAGGTAACCTGCAGGCAATTGCTTTAGATAAAACCGGTACATTGACAAAAGGAAAACCGGAGGTAACGGATGTCATTATCCGCGAAGATTTAAACGAAGATGATTTCTTATTTCATATTGCATCTGTTGAAAATTATTCGAACCACCCTTTGGCAACATCGATCGTACGTTATGCCAAAACGAAATTGCAAAGAGACATCATTAAACCGGATAACATGGAAGATATATCAGGCAATGGAGTTCAAGCATACATCAATGGCGTGCTTTGGAAAGTCGGAAAAGCTGATTTCGTCGGTCGCAGTGAAGCAGAACGATTCCAAAATGGCATTGCACTGACATTGGCTGAACAAGGTAAGACAATCGTTTATGCAAAGGATGATCAAGGGATTGCCGGTATTCTCACTTTGAAAGATGTCGTACGTGAAGAAACCATTACAGCCATCGAAGCTTTGAAAAATGAGGGCATCCACACCGTCATGCTGACAGGCGATGGTGAAAAAACGGCTAAAGCGATTGCGTCGGAGAGCCATATTGATGCATATATTGCCGAATGCCTGCCAGAAACCAAAGTGACTGAAGTGAAAAGGCTGAAAGAACATTTTGGCACTGTAGCAATGGTTGGGGATGGCATCAATGATGCACCTGCACTAGCGACGGCATCTGTGGGAATTGCAATGGGTGAAGGCACAGATGTTGCCTTGGAGACAGCGGATGTTGTTCTGATGAAGAATGACCTGCCGCGCATCGCGGAAGCAGTCAAATTATCCAAGAAGATGAATCGAATCATCAAACAAAACGTCATCTTTTCAATTTCGGTCATCATGATCCTGATAGCATCCAATTTCCTTCAATTCCTTGACCTTCCGTACGGCGTCATTGGACATGAAGGAAGCACAATTCTCGTTATACTGAACAGCTTAAGACTTTTGAGAAACTAAACATGAAAAAGGAGCCCTACAAGGCTCCCTTTTTTTATGATCGTTTCATTTTAGTGATATCCGTTCTTACCATTTGCAGAACCTGATGTTTTATGGTTCGAACCTTTATTTTTTCCTTTTTGCTTTGTGCTGCCATCCTTTTTACTCATGAAAGAACTCCTCCTCTTCAAAAGCTGTTATTTCTTGAATAGTATCTGCAGCATGTTAGTCCGCTATTACGGGAACTCCAGGAAGCTCATGCACATTCTGGTTTTTGCCTTTCACTTATGAGCGCATTTATTTCCCCGCCCAATATGATGATGAGCCCCGATAAATAAAACCAGACCATTAATACGATGATCCCTCCAAGGCTTCCATATGTTGCAGAATAATTAGCGAAGTTCTCCACATAAAAAGAAAACAAAAAGGAAACAAGACTCCATCCTGCCGTTGCAAAGATAGCACCAGGCAGTACGGTTATGCATTTCAGCTTTATGTTGGGGGCAATCCAATAAAGGATAGTGAACACAATTAAAAATACAAGCGTACTGATCACCCAGCGAAGCTGGTTCCAAATCGTAAGAAACTCATCGGATTGTCCAATTTCGGCAAATAGGAATACTCCGATCTGTTTTCCGAATACCGGCAGCAATAAAACGACAATAAAAACAAAAATCATCGCTAAAGTGAGCAGAATCGACATTCCCCGGGAAATAAAGAAAGTTCGACTTTCTTTTACATCGTATGCATGGTTAAATGCTTTAATGATTGCATTCATCCCATTCGATGCCGACCATATCGTTCCGATGACACCAAACGACAATAAAGTCCCATTCGCTTCCATCACTTTCGAAAGGTTGGCCTCAATGATTTTCATCGAATCGTCAGGCGCATATGTACGGACGGTATTTAATATATCTTCTTGGGAAAATGGCAGATAGGCCAATAAGGTGAATAAAAAAATAAGTAACGGAAACAGGGAAAGTAAGAAGAAATAAGACAGCTGTGCGGCAAGCCCCGACACATCATCCATCTGTAACCGTTTTATGAAAGTCTTGAAGAATGAGCCTTTCAGCCATTCTTTTTTATTGGCCATACCTCCACCCCATTTTCTAATTTAAGGAAATCCGTTCATGGTGACTTGAAGATGACTCATCTTGCTCTGCAGCAAAGACTTCCTTCGTCTCCATCACCACTTGGGCAACTTGCGATGGAATATCCTTCATTTCCTCCACCTTTTGGGAAATGAAGGATACATCATCGGAAATTTTTTCAACAGTGGAACGGACCTTGGATGATGTTTCACGTACTTGTGTAAGCACCCCATTGGGATTCTTCACGAATTCCTTCATATTACTCATGCAGCTTTTACTGTTTTCCAATACAGAAGCACGCGTATCCTTGTCAAAAAGGCTTATCGCAGCCCCTGCTAACGCCCCAATAAAGACCGCTTGCATAAATTTACTTTTCTTGTCACACTTATATTCTTCTCGAATGTTGCTCATATATTCTCCTCCTCGTCATATATTAGTTGATGGATAATGGTAGCTATCCCCATTATACAATGTTTAAAAAAGTTTTTTCCTATCTTTTCCCAAACTCCCTCAGTTTAAAACGTGGAGATGACCAAGTATATTGGGGATCAAGCTTCGTAATATTCATTGACTTCCAGCGGTAATCATGCAAAGATGAAAATAATTTAGGAACGTATGAAAGGATGAGGGAAATGGATTTAACGCAAAACACAGCCGAAAGTGTCGAGTTTATGATCGAAGCAATCAAGGATAAATTAAAAGTGATGAACTTCGGTGCAATCAAATCAACCCATTTTGATATCGAAATGTACGAAGAGCTGCATGATATTTATACAATGGTGATGAAAAAAACGAATTTCAGTGTCCGTGAAATGGAAGCGATCGCCGAAGAACTTGGAAGACTGCGTAATAAGTAACATTCAAATCCTCCCATATCGGTGAGGATTTTTTTCATTTTTAAAATAATTCTGATACATTTGATATAGAAATTGAAAACCGACAGGAGTTGTAAGCATGGTAGAAAGAAGAATACCCATCAGTATTGCAGAAGCAGTGGAAAAAGTGATGAAGCATAAATTAATAGGACATGCGGAACTGATTCCCCTCGAGGAAAGCCAAGACCGTTTTTTGGCTCAAGATATTGTAGCCACAAATGACGTTCCGCATTTTAACCGCTCTCCATATGATGGATTCGCCCTCAGGTCCAAGGATACGGCAGAGGGTTCCATAAATAACCCTCTTGAGTTCGAAGTGGTTGAAGAACTGGCTGCGGGGATGGTATCGACTATCCCTGTACAAAGAAATCAAGTGGCGAGAATCATGACTGGAGCTCAGATGCCAGCTGAGTGTGATGCCGTAATCATGCTCGAGCTCACAAAGGAATTCGAAAAGGACGGAAAGAAGTACATATCATTTAAACGCTCACTTAAGGAAGGCGAAAACGTTTCTTTTCAAGGAGAGGATGCAAAGAAAGGCGATGTTCTTGTAAAAAAAGGAACAGCGATCAATCCAGGGATCATCGGCTTGCTGGCAACATTCGGATATGCCGAAGTCCCAGTTGCCAAGAAACCTGTCGTCGGATTATTCGCTACAGGTTCGGAACTTCTTGATGTTAACGAACCGTTGCAGCCTGGGAAAATCCGCAACAGCAATTCACATGCCATCTCCGCCCAAATTCGGAGGGCCGGAGGAGAAGTCCGCTATTATGGAAAGCTTAAGGATGAATTCGAATTAAGCCACGAGGCCATTTCAACTGCCTTGGAGGAAGTGGATTTGCTCATTACAACTGGAGGGGTTTCTGTCGGTGATTTTGACCTTCTCCCGGATATTTATCAAAAAATGGGTGCTGAAGTCTTATTCAACAAAGTGGCCATGCGCCCCGGCAGCGTGACGACCGTAGCGGTATATAATAACAAATTTTTATTCGGTTTATCCGGCAATCCTTCCGCCAGTTATGTCGGCTTTGAACTATTTGCAAGACCGATCATCCGCACCATGCTGTTTTCGGAACATCCGCATTTACGAAAAGAGACTGCCCAATTGGCAGAGGACTTCTTAAAGCCCAATCCATTCTCACGTCTGCTTCGGACCCGATTATTTTATGAATCCGGCCAGTTGAAGGTAATTCCCAGCGGTGTGGATAAATCCAATATTACAACAAGCTTGGCAGGTGCCAATTCACTGACCGTCTTACCTGGGGGGTCCCGTGGTTTCCAAACGGGAGATTTCGTGGATATCCTGCTTCTCGATGACCAGGAAGGATGCAAATGGCCTTGGTGAAGCCTTTTATTTTTCAGGTGGTTGGCTACCAAAATAGAGGAAAGACGACCTTCATAACGAATATTATCAAAAAGCTTCGCAAAGCCAAATTAGAGACAGCCGTCTTAAAACATCATGGACATGGCGGAAAACCGGATGTTAACGGTATGAAGGATTCCAATAAACACTTTCAGGCTGGGGCGGCAGCTTCTCTTGTTGAAGGTGATGGAACAATCGAGCTGCTCGGCAATTTCAAGGGGGAAGCCCCTATCACTGAGCTGATTCAATTACTGTGTCTATTTCTCCCTGATGTGATTTTAATTGAGGGTTATAAGCAAGAGGACTTTCCTAAGGTCATTTTAATCAAAGAAGAAAGTGACCTCGTGTTATTGGAACGGCTTACTAATGTCAAAGCAGCGGTGGCTTGGCCCGAATGTCTGGAACGAACCAGGAATCATGCTTCAGTACCCGTCTTCCCTTTGGATTCGGATTCATTCATTACATGGTTTTTAGAACAAATATGAAGGAGGGCACAATGTTCATTCAATTTCCCATAGAAAAACGTCGCAAGATGATCGAAAGTATCCAAGAATATGTGTATCAGGAACATGGAAAGGAAATCGGAGAAATTGCTGCTGAAAATCACTTGCAGTTCATTTTCGAAATATTGCTCCATTTATCTATAATGAAGGTATCAAAGATGCTAAAAAAGTCATTGAGGACAGATTAGGAAATATAGAAGAAGATTTGTATTCATTGGGACGGCCAATTGATTAACATGAAAAAACAGCATCATAATCGATGCTGTTTTTTCATGTTCATTGTTCGGTCAGAATAAGCGGACCGTTTTTCGTAATGGCAATCGTATGCTCATATTGAGCCGAGTATTTCCCATCTGCAGTGGATGCCGTCCATCCATTCGGATCCCGGCTTGCTTTATATGTACCTACATTTACCATTGGCTCGATGGTGAATACCATGCCTTCCTTAAGACGCGGGCCTTTATTCGGCAGTCCATAATGCGGAACCTGCGGCTCTTCATGAATGACACTTCCTATCCCGTGGCCGATGAAATCACGAACGACAGAGAAGCCTTCCGCCTCGACATATGTTTGTATGGCATGACCAATATCTCCAATCCGATTGCCTTCCACACATACTTCAATCGCCTTATATAAAGATTCCTTCGTCACATGAACCAAATGCTCGGTTTCCTTTGAAACCTTACCGACCGTATACGTCCAGGCAGAATCGGCAAGGGCCCCGTTATAATTGACGACCATATCAATCGTTACGATATCTCCATTTTTCAAAGGGGTCTTACGAGGGAAACCATGACAGATTTCTTCATTTATGCTGGCACATGTCGCATACTCATACCCTTTGTAACCCTTTTGTTCCGGCTTCGCACCATGTTTTTTTAAGAATCCTTCAACAAATTCTTCTATTTCCCATGTTGTCACCCCAGGAACAATCAACTTAGCAATCTCCCTATGACAAGCTGCCAAAATTTTACCCGATTCATGCATCGCTTGAATTTCTCGTGCAGATTTTAATACGATCAATCGTGACACTTCCTTTTTTATTCGTCTCTCCTTTTATTTTACTGCAAAGATGAAAGTATATGAATCCTTTAAAATGAAAAATCCCGGCAGCTGCCGGGATTTTTCATTATTTCAATAGATTGAGCGATTCCCGGTTAAATGCCGGAAGATCTTCAGGTGTCCTGCTGGTTACAAGCTGGTTTCCGCAAACCACAACCTCCTTGTCCAAATATGTGGCACCTGCATATTCCATATCGACTTTAATGGATGTATATCCTGTTGCGCGGCGTCCTTCAAGTGTTTTGGCTGTAATCAGCAACTGCGGTCCATGACAGATTGCAAATACAGGCTTTTTATCATCCATGAACGATTTGGCGAAAGATACGAAGCGTTCGTCAGCACGCAGCTGATCAGGCGAGAACCCACCGGGGATGAATAATGCATCGAAATTTTCCGGTTTCACTGAGTCGATGCTTTCATCAATCGCGACTTCTACCTCCCCTTGTTTTCCTTTAACAGTTTTCCCTTTTATCATTTCAATCGTCGTTACCGTATGGCCGGCTTCTTCAAATGCTCTTGCCGGTTCACTATACTCCGAGTCCTCAAACATATTCGTTACTACACATGCGATATTTTTACCCATAATAATTCATCTCCTCAATTTTTGATTGAATGAACCTACTTTGCACTTTATTTATGTTCCCTCTGTCACCATTAATAAAACGCATAATTAATGTTAGTGCTATATTTAGCCTATTCCCAAAGCAAATCAATGTTTAGGATACTGGCCAACAACGTGAATCGCATTGATGATTCTTTTATTGATCCATTTCCTGTTTTCCTCTGTATTCAAATTTCGAAATATCCTTTTCCGTCCTTCTTCCATGGTTACATAGTAATTAGGCAGGTTATTCAATGATAATGTGATGATGTCATTTTTACATTTACTGCACGAACAAAATGTTTGGTATTCCATACCTGACATTAAAACCTGCACCCATGTCACAACGATTTCTTCCATCACATTTGTAAATTCTCTCTCCATATATTCTCCTTAAAAAAGAAAAACCCGTCCATTCCTGACAGGTTTTCACTCATTTATCGCTGTCCGTGGAACAATTAGGATTTCAACTCTCCGGTTTTTCGCCCTTCCTTTTTTCGTTTCATTGGAAGCAACCGGCTTGAATTCCCCATGTCCTTTAGCGCTGAACATCTCGGGATCCAACTCTTTATTTTCGAGGAGAAGTTTCATAAAATTCACGGATCGCATCACGCTCAGATCCCAGTTGGATTCATACTGGTAATTCTTTATAGGAATATTATCGGTATGCCCGCTTACGATAATGTTTCTGGGTAAGTCCATGACCAGCAAATCGGAGATTTCCTTAGCGATTTTTCGGTTTTCACTTCTCACCTCAGCCACACCCGATTCGAACAGCACGTTTTCCCTAATTGAAATCAACATGCCTTCATCCGTAAGGTTCGTTCCCAATTTATCCGTTAAATCATTCTTTTGGATGTAGGCATTTACACGCTCCTGAACTTCCGTAAGTTCTTCTTGCTCGTTTTTCCCTAGCTTCTCAAGATCTTCCGCACCTGTTCTTTGTTCTGGTGACGTTGGCTCATTGCTCGGGGAATCACTTGGAAAATCCATAAAACCCGTTCCGCTTGTAAAAACCTGGTTAAATACATTGGACAACTGCTGGAACCTTACTGCATCAACCGAACTTGAAGCGAACAAGACGATAAAAAGAGCGAGAAGCAATGTTAAGATATCGGCGTAGGGAACCAGCCATGATTCATCGATATGCTCTTCATGCCTTTGTTTCTTTTTGCGCCTAGCCATCTTCTCTCACATCGCCTTCTAACCACTTTTTACGATCTCCAGCAGGCAAATATGATGTTAATTTCTGTTCAATCGTTCGCGGCGCCTCCCCTTCAATGATCGATAAAATACCTTCTATCATCATTTCTTTGATTCGAACTTCCTGCTGCGACTTCCGTTTTAGCTTGTTGGCAAATGGATGCCATAACACATACCCCGTGTAAATCCCCATCAAGGTTGCGACGAACGCGGCAGATATGGCATGGCCCAAAGCCTCCGTGTCGGCCATATTACCCAATGCAGCAATCAGCCCGATTACCGCACCCAATACACCCAGCGTCGGTGCGTATGTACCGGCTTGACTGAAAATCGCTGCCGCGCTTAGATGACGTTCTTCCATCGCATCTATTTCCTCTGCTAAAATATCACGAATATAATCGGCACTCTGACCTTCGACTGCAAGATTCAAGCCATTTTTCAAAAAAGTATTATCCACTTGATCCGAAATGCTTTCCAATGCCAATAAGCCTTCTTTCCTGGCAATGACCGCCCATTCAGAAAAGGTTTTAATTAAATCTTCAGGCTTTGTCAATTTTTGTTCAAAGAATAAAATCTTGAATATTTTTGGTAGTCTTTTTAATTCCGACAAAGGGAAAGCCGTTACGACAGCAGCTATCGTCCCTACAATAATGATCAAAATAGCCGCCGGGTTAATCAGCGCCGTTACACTAACGCCTTTCAACACCATTCCGACCAAGATGGCCACGATACCCAGAACTACACCCAAAACTGATGTTATATCCATAATACTCACCCATTCATTTAAAGTCTCGTCTCCTCCTTATATCGGATGAAGTTCAAAAAAAGTGAGGATTATTTTACTATTCGATTTCAATTTTCACTAAATCATCACAAAATCTACCAACTTTATTGCCTAGATGAGCTTAACCAACAGTACATTCAATGTTTTGGGTACAATATTTTTTCAAGAATGGAATTACCAGCCTGTTTTGTATGAAATTATCTCAATACGTCTGGAATATGCGCATTTACTCGTGAATTTTGGCGGTTTACTCGTGAGTTTCGCGCTTTTACTCGTGAGTTTTGGCGGTTTACTCGTGAGTTTCAGCATTTTAATCGTGATTTGGCGGTTTACTCGTGAGTTGCGGTTTACTCGTGAGTTTCGCGCTTTTACTGGTGAATTTCGCACTTTTACTCGTGAGTTTCAGCATTTTACTCGTGAATTCCAGCATTTTACTCGTGAGTTTCGCGCTTTTACTCGTGATTTTCCGCTTAACGCCAAAAGGACAAAGCCTGTCAGCTTTGTCCCTGTTTTTGTTTCCCGTGGTTTCTTCCGGCCAGCCATTTTATGATGGGTGATAGAAAAAATAAAATGAATAAGATCCTGAATAAATGAAAGCTTGTGACAACGGATAAATCCACATGCACAGACATGGCTGTGACTGCCATTTCGGCGACGCCGCCTGGCGCCATGCTCAAAAATAATTCGTTCGCCTGTAAAGATAGGACTGGGGCAAACTGAATGGAAAGATAATAGCAAAATCCAATCAATAGGACATTACTGACGAATACGGCCCCGAACATCTTTCTGAAAAGTCGGGGGTTATCAACCTTCAGTGTGTAGCCTAAATGTGCGCCGATCAACAATTGCGACAAGTTCAACCAAAAGTCAGGAATCTGCGGGGCACCTGGGCCTGCTAAATTGAATAGTGCAGCGGCCATGAGAGGTCCTAGCAAAAAAGGGAGCGGAAAATTCGCTTTCTTTGTGATGAAGATGAATATCAGCAATGTTACCAACATCATGATGGCTAATTTCCCATCATATTCAAATAAGAAAAACGGCCGCTCCGATACGGCCATTACCGCACCTGATTCAACTGACATTACATGGGTCACAATCCAAGGAACAATGGATATCACCAGGATGACCCGCAGTGTTTGCATGAAACCTACAACCGTTTCATCACTTTCCTTCATTTCCTCACTTAAGACCACCATCTGGGAAAGGCCTCCCGGAAAACTGCCAAGCATCGATGTGCCCAAGGATAAGTTCATTCGCTTTCCGACAAACCAGCCGGTCAACACTGTAAATGAAATGATTGCAATTGTCGTAAAAAGCATAACTGGCAGATATTCAATCATCTCATTTAGAGATTGTTTCGTGAATGAACTGCCCAGTTGCAAACCTAGAATGACCAATCCAGTACTTCTAAAGGTTTTAGACCAATACAAATACTTCCTTAACTTCACTTTAGCAATCATTACGACGAATAATGGTCCAAGCATCCATGGCAGGTATATTCCAAGGCTATCAAACGCATAACCACCCAGGAAAGCTAGAAAAGCTGTAAAGATGACTCTAAAACTCTTACTCTCGATTAAATTTTCACTCACAAAATTACCTTCTTTATTTAAGCGGATTTTCATCTTTATCTTAACATAAAATAGGCGGATTCAAAGCTGCATCCACGCTTGTTTTCACCATTCCAGTGTCAGGATGCCAATTGGACATTTGCCGTTCTTGGCGCGCCTCCCTCACCAGTGCATTTTTATATTCCCTCATGTTTTCGCTCTATGAAAGGAACAGCACGGCACTTCCACTATTTACTAGATTTCCCACCCCCACAAATTCGCTATAAAAGGTAGAATGAGTATATAGGGGTCAAACTCTTATGGAGGGGTGACTAGATGTTATCAAATACAGAAATAGGCATTGACTTAGGAACTGCAAATACGCTAGTTTATAGTAAAAATAAAGGAATCGTATTTAATGAGCCATCTGTGGTGGCCATTGATATAGAGACTAATAAAGTATTGGCAGTCGGTGTGGATGCAAAAAACATGATCGGGAAAACACCTGGAAATATTGTGGCAATCCGTCCGCTTAAGGATGGTGTCATTGCGGATTTTAACGTGACCGCGCAAATGCTTCGGGAAATCATGAAAAAAGCAAGTAAGGCCCTAGGTTTATCGATTCGCAAACCTAGTGTAGTGGTCTGTACACCATCAGGTTCCACATCAGTTGAGAGAAGGGCCATTCAGGATGCAGTCAAAAGCTGCGGAGCGAAACAGGTCCACCTTATCGAGGAACCAGTAGCAGCAGCAATAGGTGCGGGCTTGCCTGTCGAAGAGCCAGTTGCCAATGTCATCGTTGATATCGGCGGCGGAACGACTGAGGTCGCAATCATCTCTTATGGCGGCGTCGTTTCTTGCAATTCAATCAGAATTGGCGGAGATCAATTGGATGAAGATATCAGCCAATATGTTAGAAAAAAACATAATGTGCTGATTGGGGAAAGAACAGCCGAGGAAATAAAAAAAGAAATCGGCTACGCACTCGTTAAACATTCCGTGATCACCATGGAAGTCAGGGGCCGCGATCTTGTAACGGGTCTTCCAAAGCCGATTACAATATCATCCACTGACGTCCAGGAAGCCATCCAGGAATCGCTTCTTCATATACTGGAAGCAATAAGGGCCACTTTGGAAGATTGTCCTCCTGAATTGAGCGGGGATATCGTCGATCAAGGTGTCATCTTATCCGGCGGGGGTGCACTTCTCAACGGGGTACAAGAATGGCTGACGAATGAAATCGTCGTCCCAGTCCAACTTGCAGATAACCCGCTTGAATCAGTTGCCATCGGAACCGGGCTTTCACTTGAGGTCATTCACAAATTACAAAAAGCCGTATACTAAAAAATTGAGGAAACCCCGACTTGGGGTTTCTTTTTTTTCCTTTCAGGCTTTGCAGACAGCAATTTCCACGTTAATAACTTCCCTGAAATATTTTACCTCGTTTGCGTAGAGAATATGGAAAAGGTTTTTTTACTGTTTGGATAGGAATAACCTGCAGAACTAAATCCATGTAATGTTACATAACTTGTGTTATAATCTAATTATGTTACATTGGCAAGAGGAGAAGATCGATGGAATATGTAGAAGCCTTTAAGGATATCAATCAAATCAGCAAAATAAAAACATACTTACGCTCTCACTCCAGTCGGGATTATTTATTGTTTGTACTCGGCATCAATACAGGTATGAAGATAAATGAAATGCTCGAAATCACTGTCTCCAGCGTTCTGGATGAAACGGGCAAAATCAAGGAGTTCTATGAGCAGCGGACGGAAAATGACGAAGTAAACCAAATTTATTTGAACCTGAAAGTCCGTACCGCCTTACAAGAATACCTTAAAGGTTCGAAGGTTATCGAAGGTCAATTTTTATTTCTTTCCCCTAAGACAAAAAAGCCGATCACACGTCAACAGGCGCACCGAATCATCCATGATGCTGTGGAAGGTGCAGGGCTGACAGGCAAATTCGGAGCAAGTTCGATGCGTAAAACTTTTGGCTACCACGCCTATAAACAAGGAGTGTCACTGGCATTGATCCAGAAGCATTACCATCATTCCAGTCCATCGGAGACATTAAAATACATCGGCATATCTAAGGAGAAGAAATTCAAGACGAATATTGACGTTAACTTATAAACATTCTGCTATCTTCTATTTAACTCTAACCAACATTTTAAGGAGGAATTCCAGTGAGAATTAGAGAAAGTGAACTTCCTGGTATTGGCCAAAAATTCGAAATCATAACGAGAAATGATGAAAAGTTAGTAATCGTCATTCATGATGACGGCCGTCGGGAATTATACCATTTTGATAATGAACATGAGGACGTCATATCGAGCATCACCCTTAACGATCAGGAATCACGGCAAATGGCTTCCATCATAGGCGGCATGGTTTATAAACCACAAGCACTTGAAACGATAGAAATGTCATTGGGTGACTTGGTGATTGAATGGTTCAAAGTCGAACCAGGTTCAAAGGCCATCAATCAAACGATCGGTTCGATTGATATCAGGAGCAATTATAACGTGACCGTCATCGCCCATTCTAAAAAAGGAAAAAAACAACTGAATAATCCAGGTCCTGACTCCATCATCGAAACAGGCGACACCCTTGTGATATCCGGTGAAAGAAAAGATATCCGAAACCTCACAAGAGAATTATTGACCGACGAAAGGAGTGACTAAGCTCATATGGACCATTTAGTCTTTGAAGTGGGAACTGCCCTACTTCTAGTGGCATTAGCCGCTCTCGTAGCAGGTAAATTCAAAATATCGAATGTTCCACTATTAATTATCATCGGGATGCTCGTTGGCCCCCATGCTCCGCACTTCGGATTAATTGACCTGCGTTTCATCGAAAGCGATGAAATCATAGCATTCCTCGGTCGGGTCGGTATTTTATTCCTTCTTTTTTACCTAGGGCTTGAATTTTCCGTCAAAAAGCTTATGAAATCCGGGAAAAATATCGTGACAGGCGGAACCTATTACATTTTAATCAACGTGGGAATGGCCTTGCTGTACGGTTTCCTGCTCGGCCTTCCATTGAAAGAGGTTCTGATATTAACCGGGATCATCAGTTTTTCTTCAAGTGCCATTGTGGCAAAGGTGCTTGTGGACCTTAAAAGGACCGGTAACAATGAAACGGAGCTAATCCTTGGCATCATCATGTTTGAAGATATCTTCCTCGCTGTTTATTTATCAGTCGTATCCGGATTGGTATTAAGCTCTTCTGGTTCCGTTTGGGGAACATTACTTTCTACATTTATCGCGATTGGGTATATGCTGATATTTTTCGTTATCGCCCGGAAAGCATCAGGGGTCCTTAACAAATTATTCAATATATCCTCCGATGAGATTTTTATCATCGTCGTGTTCGCCTTACTATTCTTCATTGCCGGTTTCTCGGAAACGATTCATGTTGCGGAAGCCATCGGTGCATTACTGCTCGGCCTAGTCTTTTCTGAAACGGAACATAGTGACAGGATCGAGAAACTTGTCATTCCCTTTCGAGACTTCTTCGGGGCCATATTTTTCTTCAGCTTTGGCTTGAGTATTGATCCGACGACCCTTGGCGGAGCTGTCTGGATGGTTCTTGGAGCCGTCATCATCACCATAATCGGTAACTTTGCAGCTGGTATGATCGCCGGACGCAAATCCGGTTTATCTCACAGAGCTTCCGCAAACATCGGTTTAACGATCGTTTCACGCGGCGAATTCTCCATCATTTTAGCCAACTTAGGCATTGCTGGCGGTTTAATGCCTATACTAACCCCGTTTGCTGCACTTTATGTTTTAACCTTAGCGATTCTTGGGCCGATCCTTACCAAAGAATCCAAACACATCTATAATATCCTAAATAAAGTATTCAAATGGACCCCTCCGAAAGTTCAAAAGGAACAGGGAAAAGAAGTGCAATAGAGAAAAACGGCCAGACAGCAATGTCTGGCCGTTTTTCTGTTTACCCTTATAAACTAGTTCCATAATTTACCTAATTTTATTATACTTGTTATATAGGGGGCCAAAAACCATGAATCTTTCTTTAAAAAGAGCCATTTGTTATTTAACATACCTAGTAGTAGTGTTGGGTGTATTATTCATAGGCTTGAAGTACCAACAGCACCTATTTACAGTTAGTCGCGAAACTTTCGAGATTAAAGGATACTTGCTGTACGAATCCTCACTCCCGATTTTCCTAGGCATGATACTCGCCATTCCCAGGCTTCTGCAAAACTTATCCAAAAAGGGGCATTTGAAAATGAATTGGCTAAGGTTGGTCATCCTTGGCTTGCCATTTCTATACCTCTCCATCATTCCGATTTTGTACTTTTCTGGAGCATTAATTGATTGGCCTCTCTCCAGATTTGTTTTTGGTTATTACGGAGCGAATGGATCAACAACATTAAATTCGATCACTGGAGTAGTCGCAGGCTATATCATTGTCACAAGCTTCTACAAGCACGCGAATTAGACATGAAAGGGACTTGTTTTTTTGGGAAACTCCTTTTAATTTCTTTTCTTTTGAGGGTTAACTTACATGAACAGAGGGAAAAGAAGCAATAACCTAAGTAACTATTCAGGAGTGATGCCCAGATGAATAAGTCGATAAACTTTTCAAAGAAACTGATTAAAGAAATAAAGGAAGATCGTGTGACCGGGCTGGCAGCAGAACAAGCTTATTACTATCTACTGGCACTATTCCCTTTGCTCATTTTACTGCTGTCCTTATTACCTTATCTGAACATCGATATTCAGACTGCCCTGGACACGATAAAAACCTTCATGCCTGCAGAAACGATGGAAGTCATCGAGAAAAATATCATTAACATATTATCTGAACGGAACGGCGGCTTACTGACTTTTGGTTTCCTTGGCACCATATGGTCCGCTTCCAATGGAATGAATGCGTTCATCCATTCCATGAATATCGCCTATGATGTTGAAGAAACAAGGAATTTCATTAAAGCCCGCTTCATTTCCATTGTATTGACATTATGCCTCGTTGTAGCATTCATCGTCATGTTGGGTCTCCCCGTCTTCGGAAAAGTGATACTCGATTTATTACAGCAAGTCATTCCGATCCCTGAAGAAACGCAAATATTATTCAGCTTATTAAGGTGGGTCATCGCGGTTGTCGTCATTTCACTTGTCCTTGCCTTTTTATATCGCTTTGCACCGAATAAAAGTTTTCCCATTAAACATGTCATCCCCGGGGCAGTGACCGCAACTGTACTTTGGCTGGCAATATCACTTGGATTTTCATTCTATGTCAGTAACTTTGCCAACTATTCATCCACTTATGGCAGTTTAGGAGGCGTCATCATCTTGATGCTATGGCTGTATTTGAGTGGTCTGATTTTTGTGATCGGCGGAGAAATCAATGCAATTCTTCATCGCCAAAACTCCATTCCAAAAAAACCGTCCCGCACGATCGTCCATCCTGTCCCGCTTAAAAGGTAAAAAAAGCGGCTGTCTCATTCGGACAGCCGCTTTCCTATTCATCCCTTATTGACAAACTCTTCATATCTTTCATCATGGGCAAGCCATGCCGCGTATTTCCGCTTCATGTATTTTTCCGCTTCCGCAAATGTATCGAATGTTTTTTTCTGTTGTTTTCCGTTGATTTCAACAATCCATTGCTCTTCTTCATCTTCATAGATGAATATGTCCTGTTTGTCTCTCGTTGAATATAGGCAGCCCTCTGGGGATTCCTTTACATTCAATTGATTCTTATGTGCGTCTCGTTTAAGAGGCTCGGCAAAGAAGGTCTTTTCGACATATTGGCTATATGCCTTTTCGGACATGGTACAACCTGCCGCTTTTTGGTGGCCGCCTCCATCGTACTTGCCAGCAACTTCAGAAACATCAATATCGTCATGAATTGTCCGGAAGCTGATTCTTTTACTTCCAACCATCAAGATCGCTATATAATCAAGATGCGAGAACTCTTTCGACAGTTCATTACCCAATTCTGAGTGATATGACTCTGCATGGACCACACCAGCTGTATGGGGACCGACCGTTGCCTGATAGACTTCTCTTTTTTTCCTGTTTATGTACCGATCTACCCGACTCTCTTCAACATTCAGAAGGGTTTGCTCCACTTCGTCAAAAGTAAAACTTTCAGCCGTCGACAGCTTATTCGCGATTTTCATTTCGAATTCCTCAATCGGAATCATGAAAAACAGGTCATTCAATCGTTTTGCCGTTGTATTTTTATTGACTTCCCATTCCCAAGTATCGTATTGTCGGACCAATTCAACGAATTCAGCGACAATGCTTGAAGGTTCCAGGTATTTATTTTCAACTGCATACTGATAGAATAATGATGTTGCTGCCGTCTGTTTACCATCTTCCTGTTCTACAGTTACAGATGCCCAATCATGTTCGTTCAAATGCAATGCTGACTTATGATGATCAATCAGCAGCGCTTTGCCTCCATCTTCCACAAACTGA
This sequence comes from Peribacillus sp. NPDC096447, assembly GCF_044762725.1. NCBI lineage: Bacteria > Bacillati > Bacillota > Bacilli > Caryophanales > Bacillaceae > Peribacillus > Peribacillus sp. NPDC096447. Next base: position 182,443 of record NZ_JBIWEV010000006.1, on the reverse strand, counting down.
GTAATCATTTTTTCGTTATCTTCATCAACCGATAGATCAGTAACAATTAATGTATCTTCAATCTTGGCCTGCTCAAGAAAAGCTCCTACATTCTGATTAAGGCGACCAATTGAATTATAACTAACCACTACTTCTTCTCCGAATGCCAGCTTAGCTACAATGCCGCAGCCAACTCCATCTAAATCATTATGTGTAAAGAGATGGTACACACAAACCCCTCCTAATAACTAATAAATTTACTTTTCCCTAAAGTCATGAATTTCAATTGCAATCTTTACAATTGTAGCATAATCATATCTGCATATTTTATCATGCTTCCATTACGTGATGCTTTTGTTCGTTTTTTTTTTGAAAATTCCCTAATGAATCTTTTTTTTCCATAATTTATACCAATATATAGTGAAAACACATTACTTTGAAATCGAGGTATTTCAATCCGACAATTAAAAAAGCCGCAGGAATGTTATTCCCTGCGGCTTTTTTATGCCAAATCACTGTTCAATCAATTTTCCAAGGTTGGCCATTTCAATTGCACTAACGGCCGCTTCATAGCCTTTGTTACCTGATTTTGTTCCTGCACGTTCAATCGCTTGTTCAATATTTTCAGTTGTCAGCAAACCGAAGATAACCGGTACACCTGTTTCCAAGGAAACGGAAGCCATGCCTTTAGCTGCTTCATTACAAACATAATCATAATGTGAAGTGGCACCCCTGATTACCGTTCCAAGGCCGATTACTGCATCATATTTACCTGTATTCACAAGTTTTTTTGCAATTAACGGTAGTTCAAAAGCACCAGGGACCCAAGCGATGTCAACATCATTCTCATCAACGCCATGACGCTTAAGGCCATCCAATGCCCCTCCTAAAAGCTTGCTTGTGATAAACTCATTAAATCTTCCTACCACGATGCCGACTTTCAATCCTGATCCGATTAATTGTGCTTCAATAGTTTTCCCCATGTCCAATTCCTCCTAATTTTAAAAAACAATATAATTTTTTTGTTCTGTTAAGATGTAATTCCTTAAATCCTCAAGCTTTCGGGATGTTCAGTTCAAGCTCCTGTTTCCCGATAGTATCATTTTGTTGAAGATACCGAATCAAATCGGCTATCGTAATGAATTTCAAGTTGAATTTATCAGCGATGACTTCTAAATCGGATACCCGGGCCATCGTTCCATCTTCATTCATGATTTCACAAATGACACCAGCTGGAGCGGCACCGCATAACTTCGCCAAGTCCACCGATGCCTCTGTATGTCCTGCCCTCCTTAATACGCCGCCTTCTTTAGCGACTATCGGAAAAGTGTGACCAGGCCTTTGAAAATCTTCAGCGACCGAATCTTCATTAAGAAGCTCAAGGATGGTCAAGGACCTTTCAAAAGCACTGATTCCTGTAGAGGTGCTTTTATGATCGACACTTACTGTAAAAGCAGTGCCATGATGATCGGTATTTTCTCCTACCATAGGATGCAGTTTCAATTTCGCTGCCAGTTCTTCAGTGATGGTTGTACAAATCAAACCACGTCCATGAGTCGCCATGAAATTAATCGCTTCCGGTGTCGCCTTTTCGGCCAGCACTACAAAATCCCCTTCATTTTCACGGTCTTCATCATCGGATACGATTACTACCTTGCCAGCCTTCAAATCTTCTATCGCTTCTTCTATTGTATGGAACATCATTACACCGCCCTTTTATTAGAATCCATGCTCTGCCAAAAACTCTAAATTCAGTCCTGGTTTTGGATTGCCATTTTTCATTTGATGTATTATATATTTCCCTATCATGTCGTTTTCGATGTTAACGATATCGCCAGCCGCTTTTTGTCCCAATATGGTGTCCTGATGAGTCAATGGAATCAATGATACAGTCAATAGGTTCCTTTCGATTCCAAATATCGTCAAGCTCGTTCCATCAATGGCTACGGATCCTTTTGGAATGCAAAAGGCACTGAGCCCCTCTTCCAATTGGATTACATAATAAACGGCATTTTCTTTCCGTTCTTTTTTTATGATCGTTCCGGTTCCGTCGATATGACCTGAAACAAAATGGCCGCCAAACCTTCCCTGTGCACTCATGGCTCGTTCGAGATTCACAGGTGATCCCAATTTCAATGTCCGGATCGAGGAAGCTTTGACCGTTTCCGGCATCACGTCGACCGTAAACAAACTTTTCGTGAAGGACGTTACCGTTAAGCAGACTCCGTTTACTGAAATACTATCCCCCAGATGAACATCTTCAAGGATTTTTTCAGAACGAATCGATAACTCCATACTGCTTTTTCCTTTTTTCATGGAATGTACGGTACCGATATCCTCAATGATCCCCGTAAACATGTTTTTCCCCCTTTTATAAAATATAAAAAACCCCTTAGGATAACCTAAGGAGTTAGCAGGAGAAATGAGTGAAAAAAATTGTATACCTAAAAAGCCTAATATTTTCATTTTTGAAAAATTAGGCGTACGTATACACTTGGGTTCCACACGTCCTTCTCCCATCCAGACTTTACTGTCGGCTTTGGAATCTCACCAAATCCTGCCTTTAACAGGCTCGCGGGCTTAGAATTTCTTCATCACCGCCGGTTGGGATTTTCACCCGACCCCGAAGGACTAAAATAATATCAATCTTTGAATATTTTATCACCATAAAGTGAAGATGTAAAATTTCTAACCTTAAATGGTTCAATTGTTACAGAAACTTCCTCTCTTTATGGAAAAACGACCTCAAAAGTCCCCGATGTGCTCTAAAGAGGTTAATCAGGCTAAATATGTGGAATAAGGTTAGAGGATCACAATTCATATAAGGAGGAAGCCTTATGCTTATTTCCATCATCAACTTGATTTTCTATCTGTTCGTCGTCACGATGAATTTTTTAGCTAATTTCCTGCCATTGAACGGCCAGACATCAGGAGAGATTTCCGATAAACTTGATGTCCTTTTCACTCCTGCCGGATATGTATTTTCCATATGGGGCTTTATCTATTTCCTGCTCGCCATCTGGGTATTCAGGCAGTTTTTAAGCAAACATCAAAACAGCCCTGCTTATAAGGCATCCTTCCCTTGGTTCGCTTTAAGCTGTGTCTTGAATGGCGCTTGGCTTTTGGCTTGGCACTATGAACACTTTTTGTTATCCGTATTCATTATCATTGCTCTTTTGGCTAGTTTAATGGTCATTTATACAAGCATAAAAAAAGTGGAGCACACTCCTTTCGACCTATTTCCGTTTTCCGTTTATACAAGCTGGGTAAGTGTTGCAACGATTGCTGACATTTCTTATTACCTCACGTATATCAAATGGGACGGTTTTGGGGTTTCAAGTTTAGCCTGGACGATCGTCCTGCTGATTGCAGCAACAATCCTGGCTTTTGTCTTTGCAGGTAAAAACCGGGATTGGTGCTATCCTCTCGTATTCGTTTGGGCGTTCATAGGCATCGGGATACGAAATAGCTCCGCCTATCCGGTAATTACGGACATTTCTTATATCCTGGCTGTCATCACTTTTATCGTATCCATCACCATCTTCATTAAAAATAGAAGGAAAATGGCAGCCTAAAATGCTTGCTGAAGATCTTGCCAGACATCCTGCCAAGCTTCTAGGCCAACTGAGAGACGGACCAGCTGGTCACTGATGCCCATTTGTTTCCGTGAATCTTCAGGAACGGCAGAGTGCGTCATGGTAGCGGGATGCTGGATCAATGTTTCCGCATCCCCAAGACTTACGGCAATTTTTATTAGTTTCAATTTATTGAGGAATTCCTGTGCATCCTGTTTTGTGCCATGCAATTCGAAAGAGATAAGGCCGCCGCCATGTTTCATCTGTTTTTGCATTATATAATGACCCGGTGAAGCTTCATCACCTGGATAATATACCTTTTTCACCTTTGGATGTTTCTTGAGTTCATGAAAGATTTCCATTGCGTTGGCCGAATGACGGTCCATCCTGACAGGCAAGGTCTTTAACCCCCGCAATAGTAACCAGGCATCGAATGGTGAAATGATTCCACCGATATCCTTCTGTGTAGTCCCTGCTACCTGATTCATGAATTCCTTCTTACCTACAACAAGTCCTGCAACGACATCCCCATGCCCGCAAAGATATTTCGTAGCGCTATGAAGGACGATATCACAGCCATACTCAAGCGGTCTCTGTAGGTATGGCGTCGAAAACGTATTATCCACTACGACCGTCACATTATATTCCTTCGCAACTTTCACCACCATCTGTAAGTCAATCATTTTCATCGTCGGATTGATCGGGGTTTCTACATAGATGCAGGTCGTTTCCGGCCGGATCATTTTCCTTACCTGTTCTTCTGTATCCATTTCACAAAAATCATGAGTGATGCGGTATTTATTTTTCATTAGCTGCAGAAGGCCAAATGTACAACCATATAACCCCTGTGAGCACAGGATGTGGTCATCTGTCTTTGTTAGCGCAAAAAGCACAGCTGAAACGGCAGCCATGCCTGAACCGAAAGCAAGGCCAGCTTCCCCGCCTTCCAAAGCGGCAATCTTTTCTTCAAGCACCTGTACCGTTGGATTTCCAAGTCGTGAATATATATATCCATCTTCCATACCGGCGAAACGCCTCTCCCCTTGCTCGGCATTTTCGAAAGTGAATGTTGAAGTTTGGAATAAGGGTGTTGCCAAGCTTCCTAAATGCTTCTTCGAGTCATATCCTTCATGGATGACTGCCGTTTCAAACTGTTTATACTTTCCTGTCATACCGTCTCCTCCTAACCTATGTCTCTATTGCTATCATATGTCAAAAACCCATATAAAGGAAGCGTTTTCATTCATGATTATCACCCATAAATGAACCCCTAATAGTAAATATAATATGATTTCTCGAGGGCAATAGATGAATAAGTTCATTTGGATTCTACAAATTGAGCAACTCTTATAATTTTAATCCTACGGGCATTCGTAAAAAAGGGACAGCCGCCATGGCCGTCCCTTTTTCCGAATCATTCATCGACTACGATGTTTCCACCATAGAAGGTTACTCTCGTTAATGGTAGCTCCAGTTCACGAGCCATTTTTTTCAACTCTCGCTCTTCTCTTTCCGTTACGATTGAAATGACAGTGCCATCTGCACCAGCACGCCCAGTTCTCCCTGATCTATGGATATATTGTTCGATGTTGTCAGCCATATCAATATGAACGACCGCAGTAAGGCCTTTAATATCCAGCCCCCTTGCCGCTACATCCGTTGCTATCAGCATCGGGGATTTTCCGGAACGAAGCTTGCGCAGCGCTTTCTCCCTGTCGACTTTATTGGATTCGCCATGAAGCACGCCCATTTCAATACCTTTATAGCTCAGCTTTTCATGTAAGACGCTCAGCTCTGCTATATCATTCAGGAAGGCAAGGGCCTTCACATCTTTAAGTCTTGTGATTTTCTCCAGAATCTTTGACTTTTCCCGTCTCTCAACAACAAAGTAAAGATGGTCCACCTTTGATTCCATTTTTTCATGCTTATCAACCTTGATCATTTCGGGTTCATTCATGAATCCCCTGGCCGCTTTTTCCGTTTCCTCCGGCAGGGTCGCTGAAAACACCATGATTTGCCGGTCTTTTAGCGTTGTTTTGATAATATTATTGATCGTTCCCATATGCTCCGGAGTGATCAATTGGTCACCTTCATCAAGTACTATCGTCTTAACTTCATGCATCTTCAATTTCTTTTGGGCAATCAATTCGAATATCCGTCCCGGTGTTCCAGCAATCACCTGTGGACGCTTCTTCAGTTTGTCCAACTGCCTTTTCACATTAGCACCGCCGATGAATGCTGCACCCGTAATGCCGCTTCCCTCTGACCAAATGCGAATTTCTTCATTGATTTGCATGACCAGTTCTCGTGATGATGCCAAAATCAAAGCTTGGGGCGATTTTTTTTCAGGATCTATCTTTTCCAGCAAAGGCAGTAAATATGCTAATGTTTTTCCTGTACCTGTCGGTGATTCGGCCATGATATCTTTTCCCTCGACAATCACGGGAATCGCTTTCGTTTGAATCGGGGTGAGTTGTCCGAATCCGGACTTTTTCCAGACCTCTTGTATATATGGTTTTCTATCGTTTATTAATGCAGGTAATTCGCTCATATCGTTCTCCTTTAATATAAAACTTTTCCTATCTTTCATAGTACCATTTATTCTTGTCCAGTAGCCAACGGAATGCGAATTGTAACCGTCGTCCCTTTGTTTATCTCACTTTCAAAATCCATTTCCCCATGAAGGCGATGAACGATCTTCCGGCAAATTGCAAGCCCGATCCCTGTGCCCTTTTCCTTCGTGGAGTAAAAAGGCTCACCAATCCGTTCAAGGCGCTCGGGCCCCATTCCCATGCCATTATCACTCACGCTGACTACAGCTTGTCCATCGATGATTTGCAGCGAAATTTCAATTTCCCCATTATCCTTTATCGCTTCAATGCTGTTCTTTATGATATTGATTACCAACTGTTTAAGTTCAATTGAATCAGCCATAATATAAATCGGTTCGGCAGTTTTAACCCTGAACCCCATTTCGATATTATTCAAATTCGTTTCTGCTTTCATCAACGTGAATACCTGCTGTAAGCTGTCGGCAAGATCGATCTTAAGAAATGCGACATCCTGTTTCTTCCCGAGAACCAAGAGTTCGCTTGAGATAATATTGATTCGGTCAATTTCCTTCAGCATGATATCGGAATGCAGCGGGTTTACTTCCTGGGTCATATCCATTAACTGCACGAATCCTTTTAACGATGTCAGTGGATTCCTTATCTCATGAGCGACGGCGGCAGCCAGATGTCCGATAACAGATAGCTTTTCAGACATGATCATCAATTCCTCTTCGCGCCGCAATTCAGTAATATCCCTAACGATTGCATATACCCCTAGCATTTCAGCGTGAACGATGATCGGTAAAAAAGTCACACGGATTATCCGTTTTTCATCACTGCTATTCTGGATGGTCGTTTCGAATTTAACAGCCTCTCCTTGAAGGGACTGTAAAAAGAATTCAGATACTTTATCACTTTCATTCCAGTTGAGGAGATGATTCGCATTCTTGCCTTTCAAATTGTCACTATTATGACCCAACAGTTTCTCAGCTTCCGGGTTTAGCGAAACAACATTTCCTTCGAGATTCAGCTCAAGGACACAATCCGGGTTATGCTTGAACAGCGACCGATACTGTTCATCCTTCAGAATGAATTCCTGTTGGGACCTCAACATTTTCCCCGTCCAATATCTGATTATGAAGTATAGGAAAAGCCCGGTAATGAAAATGAACATCCATCCTTTGGAATGTTGAAACATTGCATATATCTGAACATCTGCCCTTGCCTGTGTCATAGAGATGTAATCCGTAACGACAATCCATAAGACACCAATGGTTATATATATAAAAGCCACTTTACATGCAATTTTATGAGATTGGTTCATATTTTTTCCTTTGTATTGTTTTAGGTTTATTATTCCCAAATCACTCAAAAAAAGCCCTCATGTTTTCAACATAAGGACTCTATCGATATTGTACCATATATATTGCAATCATTGTTTTATATCGCTAAAAAATCCAGAGCATTTTAACTGGACCTTCAATGATCAAGAGAGGTTTTTAATGGCTTGATTGAATTCTTCTTCTATATCTTTTGTAGGCTTGGCCGATAATAAGCTGAAAACGACCACTGCTATTGAACCAGCGATGAAACCAGGAATGATTTCGTATACTTCAGCGAACTTATCGATCATATCCCAGACGATCACGGTTGCCGTACCGACAATCATTCCCGCCAGGGCACCCCATTTCGTCATCCGTTTCCAGTAGAGGCTTAACAGAATGACCGGCCCGAATGCCGCTCCGAAACCAGCCCATGCATAACCCACCAATTTTAGGATCGTACCGCTTGGGTTAAACGCCAATATTAGGGCAATGGCAGATATCGCCAATACACCAAACCGACCTACCAGAACTAATTCCTTATCAGATGCCTTCGGCCGAATGAACTGCTTATAGAAATCATCGGTCAGGGCACTTGCCGATACTAACAGCTGAGATGCAATCGTACTCATGACCGCTGCTAAAATCGCAGCCAACAAAAAGCCTGTAATTAGGGAAGGAAACAGTTCTTTAGCTAAAATGATGAAGACGGACTCAGCATTTTTTTCCCCTAAAGGACTGCTTGTCAGGTTAAAATAAGCAATCCCCACCAACCCGGTGAACATCGCTCCGACGATGGCAAAAATCATCCAGCCCATACCGATTCGCCGTGCACTTTTCAATTCTTTAACAGATGAAACCGCCATGAATCGAACGATTATATGAGGCTGCCCGAAATAACCAAGCCCCCATGCCAGAAGAGATATGATGCCAATGGTCGATGTTCCTTCAAAAACATGCATTAAATTCGGGTTGATCGAATTTATTTCATTGAAGGTGGGATCCCAGCCACCAATATTTACAATCGTGACAACCGGGACTAGAATTAAGGCAATGAACATAATCGTACCTTGTACGAAGTCCGTCCAGCTAACAGCCAGGAATCCGCCGAATAATGTATAAAGAATAACGACGCTCGCCGTCAGCCAAATGCCCCACCGGTAATCCAAATTGAAAGCCGTGCGGAAAAGCTCACCGCCTGCTACCATTCCTGAAGATGTGTAAAAGGTGAAGAAAATTAAAATGACCGATGCCGATACCACTTTTAAGACCCGGGAGCCATCCTTGAACCGATTTCCCAAAAAGTCGGGAATCGTAATCGAATTGCCGGCCACTTCCGTATATGTCCTAAGTCTTGGTGCCACGAATAGCCAGTTTAAATAAGACCCTGCACACAGGCCGACGACAATCCAGCCAGCACTCAACCCGCTTATGTACATTGCACCCGGAAGACCCATCAACAGCCAGCCGCTCATATCGGAAGCACCTGCACTCAATGCAGTTACAGCCGGGCCCAAGTTCCGTCCGCCAAGCATGTAATCGGTTAAGTTTGCCGTTTTCCGATAGGCCAAATAACCAATTAACAGCATGCCTGCCATGTATATTCCAATTGATATTATAATTCCGTAATCCAAAAATGAATCCCCCTAGGTTAATTTTTCATCTTGTAAGCTTATCAGAAAAAAAAACATATGTTAAGAAGTTCTTGCACCTTTCATCGATTTCACTTTCAATATAATTAAGAAAATTCATTTTATTAGATTAAATTATTAGGAGGAATACCCCATGCAATCCTATATCAATCAGCCAGATGGAGTCTTTCCCTCTGTTTGCTCTCTTGACTGTCCTGATCAATGTGGTTTACTGCTGCACAAAAAAGACGGGAAAATCATTAAAGTTCAAGGAGACCCTGATCATCCAGTCACAAAAGGGAATATTTGCAACAAAGTCCGCAACATGACTGCCCGTCTATATGACCCCAATCGCTTAAAACAGCCATTAAAGCGCATCGGTCCGAAAGGAGAAGGGAAATTCGCTCCAATCAGCTGGGAAGAAGCCATTGACACAATCACTTCCAAATGGAAAGACCTGATCGATATGCACGGTCCGGAAAGCATACTTCCCTACAGCTTTTACGGAAACATGGGCAATCTTAGCGCTGAGGGGATGGATCGCCGTTTTTTCCACAAGCTAGGTGCAAGCATGCTTGAACGTTCCATTTGTAACGCGGCCGGCTCAGTCGGATACAGCTATACAATGGGTGGTTCATTCGGCACCGACCCAGAAGAAACGATTCATACAAAGCTTTTCATCATGTGGGGCATTAACGCTGTGAGCACAAATATGCACCAAGTAACGCTTGCCCAGCAAGCCCGAAAAAACGGGGCCAAAGTAGTTGTCATTGACGTACATAAAAACCAAACCGGCAAGTGGGCGGATTGGTTCATTCCGATTCTGCCTGGTACAGATAGTGCGCTCGCCCTCGGATTAATGCATATCCTATATGCCGAGAATCTAGTCGACCAGCCCTTTCTCGATGAATACACAGTGGGTGCTGCTGAATTGCGCGAACACGTCCGCCAATATGACCCTGCGACGGTCTCCGCAATCACTGGCGTTCCAATTGATGACTTATATGAATTAGCCAGGATGTATGGCACGACCAGTCCATCTTTCGTACGGATAGGCAATGGCCTGCAGCACCATGACAATGGCGGGATGGCAGTACGCACCATTGCCTGCCTGCCTGCACTTACCGGCCAATGGATGGCGGAAGGCGGCGGAGCCATCAAAGGGAATTCAGGATATCTCGCGTTTAATACAAATGCCTTAAGACGTCCGGATTTATTGCAAAATAAAGCTACCCGGACCATTAATATGAACCAAATCGGGCAAGCTCTTCTGGAAAAAGAAAACCCGATTCGCTCCATGTTTGTATACGGCTCCAACCCAGCACTTGTCGCTCCGAATGCAAATAAGGTACAGGAAGGTCTAATGCGGGAAGATCTATTCACAGTGGTCCATGATCTATTCTTAACCGATACGGCCATGTTTGCCGACCTCGTCCTTCCTGCCACGTCATCTTATGAAACGGAGGATTTTTATAATTCATACTGGCATAATTACGTCCAAATACAAAAACCTGTAGTCGAAAAATATGGCGAATCGAAATCGAATGTTGAATTGTTCAAACTGTTGGCTGTTGGAATGGGATTTGAGGAACAAGCATTTAGAGATTCAGAGGAAGATATGATACGGCAGGCGCTGGATTTTCCCGACAACCCGCATTTGGAAGGCATCACCTATGACTCCCTTTCAAGGAATCAATTTGTCAAAGCCAAAATGCGGCCGATGTTCCCAGGCAAACTCCCGACACCAAGCGGTAAAATCGAACTTTATTCCGAACGGATGAAGCGGGATGGATACGAGCCTTTGCCAACATATACGCCAATCATTAAAGACAGCGACCTGCCATTTTTATTCATTCCGGCACCTAATCACAATTTCTTGAATTCAACCTTTTCAAATAATGCCAAACATATCTCCATGGAAAAGGAACCGAAACTGCACATGAATGCCGCTGATGCCAAAACAATGGGGATAGCCCCCGGAGATATCGTAAAAATCTGGAACGGTCGCGGTGAATGTTTGCTTACCGCTGCTCCCGGTGAAAATGTGTTACCAGGCGTTCTTGTCAGCCAAGGCTTGTGGCAGAATACGCCCGAAACAAAGCAACACATCAATTCCCTTACCCCAGATCGCCTCGCAGATATGGGTAATGGCGCCGTTTTCTTCTCAGGACGGGTGGATCTTGAAAAAGTCCAACAAGAGTAGGTCAACGTTGAGCAATCTTTGAATATAGCTGCGATTCCGGAATTATATTTGCGATTCCGGAGTTTTATCTGCGATTATCGAATTATATCTCCGATTCTGGCATTTTATCTGCGATTCTCGGATTATATCTCCGGTTCCGGCATTTTATCTGCGATTTTCCGGATTATATCTCGATTCCACAAAAAAGGCTGTTCCCTAAGGAACAGCCTTTTCGTCAAGCTATTTACTCTTCATCAAACCAGCCTGTTGGCTGGATATCCAAGTTGTTATTGATTTGCTTCACTTCCGTATAAGCTTCGTAACCGAAAGTTCCCAGTTCGCGTCCATTTCCGCTTTGCTTGAACCCTCCCCAAGGAGCTTCGTTATAAGTTGGATGATATGAGTTAATCCATGTGATGCCGGCACGCACTTTTTTAATGACACGGTATGCTTTTGCGATATCATTCGTGAACACCGCTCCCGCTAAACCATATTTCGTATCATTGGCAAGTCGAAGAGCTTCCGCTTCATCCTTGAATTTTTGAACGACAAGCACCGGACCAAAAATTTCTTCCTGCACAATCCGCATGTCCGGTGTCGTATCAACAAAAATAGTAGGTTCGACAAAGTAACCTTTATCCATGCCTTCTTCTTTAATTCGATTTCCACCGACGATTAATTTGGCGCCTTCTTCTTTTCCGATTTGGATATACGATAATATTTTGTTCATATGGGCTTCTGAAACGATAGGTCCCATCTGGCTGTTTTCATCAGAACCTGAACCTACTTTGATCTTTTTCGCCTTCGCAGTAAGACTTGCAATGAACTGATCGTAAATGGACTCTTCCAACAACAAACGGGAGCCTGCTGAGCACACTTGTCCTTGATTACAGAAAATCCCGTATAGAGCATAATCAACTGCAGTCTCAAAGTCAGAGTCCGCAAATACGATATTAGGCGATTTCCCGCCGAGCTCCAATGTCACTTTCTTTAGGTTACCCAGTGAAGCCTCCATGATCTTACGTCCTGTTGCCGTTCCTCCCGTAAAGGCTACTTTATCGATTTCCTCATGTTCGGCAATGGCTTGTCCGACAACTGGCCCCGCTCCTAAGACAAGGTTTGCGACACCCTTTGGCAATCCGACTTCATCCATGATTTCAAATAGTTTGACCGCTGTCACCGGAGTGATCTCAGATGGTTTGAATACAACGGAATTTCCTGCTGCAAGCGCCGGAGCCAGTTTCCAGGCTGACATCATTAGCGGGAAATTCCATGGAACGATCTGCCCGCATACACCGATTGGTTCCCTTACGACCATCGCTTGCTGGCCGTCAGGAACTTCAAAAGTCTGACCTGTCGGTTTTGTAGCCAATCCTGCATAATATCTAAAACAGGCTGCTGAATCAGCGATATCATAACGAGCCTCACGCAATGGTTTCCCATTATCCAATGTTTCCAACGCAGCTAGTTCTTCAGCTTTTTCTTCTATTTTGTCGGCTATTTTGAATAAAATGCGAGCTCTTTCCACTGCAGGAGTTCCCCACCAACCACCTTCATAGAAAGCATATTTTGCTGCCTCGACCGCTGCATCCACATCTTCCTGTGTTCCTTCCGCAGCTTTGGCAATAACTTCCCCTGTAGCCGGATTCAATACATCCCTCTTCTCACCTGAAGTCGAATTCACCCATTCCCCATTGATGAACATCTTTAAGTCCAGTGCTCCCGTTCCTTCTTTCTTCTTGTTATTTTGCAAAGTTTCCTGCATGTAATTTCCTCCTCGATTTTAAGTTATCTACCTATATATTAGATATGAGCAAGATTCATGCCAGTTTGAAATATTAGGTAACTCACGGTTTTTTGCCCTTTCCTGTCTCATTTAAATTCAGTCGTGAATTACTTATTCATTTTTGCATAACTCATGGGCCAAACTCTTTCAAGATTCATAGAAAAAAGAGATGAGCAGCTGCTCACCTCTTTTCTGATTAATTCCGGTTAATAATGACCAATTTCATTTCCGTCATTTCTTCAATGGCATATTTCAGCCCTTCGCGGCCAGTTCCGCTTTTTTTGACTCCGCCATATGGCATGTTGTCGACACGGTAAGTTGGGATATCATTAATGATAACACCGCCGACTTCCAATTTTTCTGCGGCAGAAAGAGCCAGATTGATATTTTCTGTGTAAATCCCGGCCTGCAATCCGAATTCGGAATCATTGACCAAGTCAATCGCTTCCTCAACGGAAGAAATCTTATTGATCAAAACAATTGGAGCGAAGACTTCCTGACAAGATACCTTAAGCATTGCATCCACTTCCAGCAACACAGTTGGATGCAGGATATTTCCTTCAGATTTGCCTCCTGCTGCAACAATCGCACCGTGTTGTTTAGCTTCAGCGATCCAATCCAGGCTTCGCTGTACATCACCAGCACTGATCAATGCCGAAATATCCACCGACGGGTCCAAAGAATCTCCAAGTTTCAAGCCATTCGTTGCTTCTGTGAATTTTTTGACAAACTCATCATATACCTCTTCATGAACATATGCACGCTGTAAGGAAATACAGACCTGCCCTTGAAAAGCGAATGCTGCCGATACACAGCGTTGGATGATTTTATCGATATCAATCCCTTTATCAACAATGACAGCCGCATTCGAACCTAGTTCAAGACTCACTTTCTTTAACCCGGCCTTATTACGGATCCCGATTCCGACAGCCGGACTTCCGGTAAATGAAATGCTCTTCACCCGTGAATCGGTGACTAATTTATCACCGATTACCGAGCCGCTTCCGGTAACTAAATTAAACGCACCTGCCGGCAAATCCGTTTCGGCTAAGAGTTCAGCAAGAAATAGCGAAGATAGCGGTGTTTGGCTCGCAGGTTTCAGGACAAGTGTATTTCCGGCAGCAATCGCCGGGCCTACTTTATGGGCAACCAGGTTCATCGGAAAATTAAAAGGCGTAATCGCACCCACGACACCTAGAGGCTCACGGACTGTGTATCCTATTCTTCCTTCTCCGTCAGCTGTAGCATCCATCGTCAATGTTTCTCCATGAATCCGTTTTGCTTCCTCTGCTGCAAATTTATATGTGGCAATCGTCCGGGATACTTCAACCATTGCCGTTTTAATCGGTTTCGCTGCCTCTTTAGCAATTATTTCAGCTGCCTCATCTTTGCGGCTTTCCAAAAGGCCCGCAAGCTTTTCAAGTATGGCAGCACGTTTATGACTAGGTAAAGCTGCCATTGTTTTTCTAGCTTGATAGGCTGATTCTATTGCCAACTCGACATCTTCAAGGCTTGCCGAAGGAATCTCCGCTAGAACTTCCCCGCTATAAGGAGACTTTAGTGTCGTGAACTTTTCAGCTTCTTGCCATTTACCATTAATGAATAATTTCTTTTTCAGCGTTTCCGTCATGACCATAACTTTCACCTCTTATAAAATTTCTTTTTCGACAGCAGTAAATGTCTCATCAAGGATTTCAATTATTCTTTCGACTTCCGATTTAGTAATGATTAAAGGCGGTGCGAATACGAGTGTATCTTGATCAAACGTAACAGACCGGCAAATCAAACCATTCTTCGCCGCTTCAGCAACCAACCTTGGAGCAAGCTGTGTCTCAAAGCCTTCGCCTGTTCGTTTGTCCTTTACGATGGAGATGCCTCCAATTAATCCAAGTGCCCTGACATCACCAATAATCGGATGTTTGCTTTGAAGCTTCTTAAAGCCGGCAAGCAACTCTTCACCACGCTGTTTCGAGTTTTCTATCAGGTTTTCACGTTCAATTATTTCAATATTTTTCAAAGCAACCGCACAAGCCATAGGATGGCCACTGTATGTGTAGCCGTGTAAAAGCGTGCCTTTTGAAAGGGCAATGAAATCCTGATGCATTTTATCATTCAGGACGACCCCGCCTAACTGTGCATATCCGCTTGTCACACCTTTTGCAAAGCACATCATATCAGGTACAACACCAAAGTGTTCAATCCCAAAATAAGTCCCTGTTCTTCCGAAACCTGTAATGACTTCATCCGTCACCATTAAAATGCCGTATTCATTACATATCTCCCTTACTTCTTTAAAATAGCCTTCAGGAGGAAGGTTCACGCCGCCGGCCCCTTGAATCGGTTCAGCGATAAATGCCGCAATCGTTTCCGGTCCTTCCTGTTCTATGACCTTACGCAACTCCTCAATGGAGGAACCGTCCACATGGTAAAAATCCGGTGCGATTGAATTCGTAAAGTCTCGGAACGGCTTTAGGCCAGTCGCACTTGTGGCTCCCATTGCCACTCCATGATAAGATTTCGAGCGGGAAATGATTTTTTGACGATTAGGCTGCCCTTTCAAAAGCCAGTAATGTCGAGCAAGCTTGATGGCCGTATCATTCGACTCCGATCCACCTGAAGTGAAGAAAACTGCATTCAAATCCCCAGGCGCGATGGAAGCGATTTTGGCCGCTAAACGGATTGCCGGCTCATTGCTGAAAGTGGCGAAACTTGAGGTGAAAGCTAACTTCGCCATTTGTTCCTTCGCGACATCAGCCATCTCTTCTTGTCCATGTCCAATATTCACATTCCAAAGTGAAGCCATGCCATCAATGACAGTCCTGCCCGTTACATCCGTAAGATATATTCCCTTTCCTTCCTTAAAGATGAAACTTGGACCATCTGCCTGCTGTTGTTCAATTGCCGTAGTCGGATGGATAAAATGCTTTTTATCCAAATCGATTAATTCCTGAATACCCGTCGTCTCTTTAATCATGTAAAAAACACCCTTCTCATGTATGGATTTTTTTCAAGCTAGTTTATTTTTATATTTATATATATAGATATAGCAAGATGCATGCCAAATTATATGAGCCTTATATGAAAGGTATTCAAGTTAAAATGATTCATAGATGAATCATTAAGAGTGTATGTTGATTCATATACAAATCATTTGATTCGAATTTGAATTACTCAACACCCATTCATTAATTAAATATTAATTTACACAAATTTTTGAATCCCCCTCTTTATTTTCTAATTGATGTTATAAAACCTGACACACAATGTTGAATTTTCGGAAGATTTGTATTATTATCACGTTAATATTTTTTCATTCCTTTTGAGCCGATATGTTAATCTAAACGAAAGAAGTTGATATATATGCAGGTAGGATTTGAACTGTACCAAAAACAAACATTGAAATTGTCATTAACCCCTGAATTACAGCAATCGATCAATATCCTTCAATACTCCACCCATGAACTGATAGATTTCCTGAACCGACAGGCTAACGAAAATCCCGTTCTCGAAATTAGCTTTAAAGAACCCCTCGCAACACTTTCTGAATCCAGCATTCATACACATAAAATAAATTCTCAGATACGGTCCTCTAAAAGTAAAAGTTTCAACGGAGACAATGATTACAACCCTATCAACAATTATTCAATCAACACAGAAACACTGGAAAGCCATTTACTGGAACAATTGAGTTTACTAAGTTCGTTGAAAGCATTTGAAAAGAAAATTCTCCGATTCTTGATTGGGAACTTAAATGAATATGGATTTCTTGAATTGGATGCCAATTGGGCTGCCTCGCATTTTTCCGTGTCCGTGGAAGAAATCGAAAATATGATTCAAGTATTGCAGTCCCTTGACCCCATTGGAGTTGGGGCTAAAGATCTGACCGACTGTTTACTCATTCAGCTGCGTGAGCATGAGGATTACAATGAATTGGCGTATAAGATCGTTAAAAAGCATTTAACGGATTTAGCAGAAAAACGCTACAGGAAAATTGCCGGCCTTTACCAAGTGACCGTTCAGGAAGTACAAGAGGCCTCGGATTTCATCCGTACGTTAAACCCGCGTCCAGTCAGTCACTTTTCCGATGATATGACTCATTACATCGTTCCGGACGTTTACGTGGAAAAAGATAAAGAAGGTTTTCTGATAACGGTCAACGATAGCTTCACACCTAAACTTTCCATCAATCCTTACTACAAGGACCACGTTACTATGAATTCTGTTAATCCAGCTAAAGATTATATAAAGGGGCACATAAATGATGCCCAATTACTTTTAAAAGGGCTCGAACAAAGGCAAATGACACTTTACAAAGTGACAGCGTCAATCGTGGACGAGCAGCGAGAGTTTTTCATGAAGGGAATTACGGGATTAAAACCTATGACACTGAAAGACATTTCGGAAAAACTTCTCCTTCATGAATCAACAATCAGCAGGGCGACGAGCAATAAATATATCCAGACGCCGCATGGCCTCTTTAAACTAAGGAACTTCTTTACTAGAGGGTTACACCGCGTGAACAGCCCAGCAACCGAATCAACGACCACCATCAAAGAAAAAATAAAGGTATTGATTGCCGATGAAGATAAGATAAGGCCTTTTTCAGATCAGAAACTTTGTCAAATATTCGAAAATGAGGGAACCAAGATCTCCCGCCGCACTATTGCAAAATACCGTGAAGATCTCGGTATACCTGGATCTTCAAAACGGCGCAGATTTTAAAATCAAACCAAATTTTTAAAAAGACTCTTTCAAAAGATGTATCTTTCGTAAGAGTCTTTTATATTTTCCTCACAACTAAAAACCCCTGAAGCAGGGGCTTAATATACAGTTTTGGAATCTTAAATATATCGTTTTATTTATTACCCCATTTATCCTCGAAAATAAGTTCATCCATCGGCCTTCTTTTTTCCCAATTAGCAAGTTCAAGAATGGGTTTATCCGGATATTGATCCGTATAGCCAATCGACAGGAGTGCAACGGGTTCTATATGCGGCGGAATCTCCAAAATATCGCGAATATCATTTTTCTTATAAAAGCTTACCCAACCCATTGCCAATCCTTCCGCACAGGCAGCCAGCCACATATTTTGAATTGCGCAGGCCGTGGATAGAATATCGGTTTCCGGAATGGAGTTCCTCCCTAAAACATGGGAGCCGCCCCGTGTCGGGTCGCATGTAACACAAATAGTGTACGGTGCTTCCTTTAATCCTTCCACTTTCAAACTAAGAAACTTATTTTCTTTACCACCTTCATAATGAATAGCGAGTGCCCTTCTTTCTTTATCCGCTGCCCATGCCAAACTGTTTTTGGTTTCCTGAGATGAAATCACGATGAAACTCCAAGGTTGCATGAATCCTACAGACGGCGCATGATGTGCAGCATCCAAAATTCTGCGGAGTATATCCTTAGAAATGGGCTTTGGCAAAAAACTCCTGATATCCCTTCGGTTATAAATGGCTTTATATACGGCAGCTTGTTCTTCATTAGTAAACATAGTTTCCCCCCTGTTTCCGGCTCCCCAGAAATTTATCTAAACATACAATCTATTTTATAGGTAAACCCTTACAATTAAAATATCCTCTGACTCAGCTCGTTCCGTCCACAACAAGATTCGCTCTTTCTTGAGGCCTTTGCGCACCCACATAGAGATCTTCATGAACCATCCAATTATCCTCCCACATTTGACGCGCATCTTCACCATCCCGCTCAAGGCCACGTTTCAAACGCTGATCACGGGGACATTCCACCCAAATCGTGAAATCATGGTACCCTGCCAATTCTTTACGGATAGAATAAGTTCCTTCTATAATGACAAGGCCCCCAGCAGGAACTTCATGCCATTCGGCCATAGTGTCCGTTTCCCAATCATACCTTTGATATTTTGCTTCTTTCCCCTCTTTAAGCGGTTTTAGGATTTGGTTACAAACACGTTCCCAATCATAATCCGCTCCAATCGGCTTTTGGGATGGAGGCAGTTGAACCCTATCCGATGATGGCAAATAAAAGTCATCCATATGTACGACCGCACTGCCTGGACATTCTGCTTGGATACGGGCAGCGAGTGTACTTTTTCCAGACCCGCCCCGGCCATCTATGGCCAATATATAGAGAGATCTTTCTTTGGAAATTTCGTGAATTTCAGCTATAAGACTGCAAATCGTATTCGGTCCATTAAGTGTTGGAAAGTTCATAAGCATTCCCCCTATACTACTTATTTCTATTCATCCTCCCTTAAATTCCTTCCTTGAGGGGATAAAAGAAAAACTAATATGAAGGTACTGTTATTTAATAAAATCCAATTTTCGATATGGACCTTGTTTCAAATAAATAAGAGATTAGGTCCTCCACTAAAGAAAAACGTTTAAGATTCTTCGAACAGAAGTAAGCTGGACAGGGTATACTCCTCTTGGATTACACGCGTCTCACTAACAGTCGTTTGGGAAACTATATAAAAATGATTTGTCTGATGCCGACCGTTTTCTGCAGATCCTGAACTTCAACTTAGCTTTCCATGGATACTAATGGCCGCTTCCCAATAGGTTTTCCTGTTCTGCGAGCATTACGGCTATCTTATCCTGGATTGCCGTAATGCCTTTTTCTTCTACAAAATTATTCAAGATGATCGAAAATACAACTTTTTCCCCTCTTTTGGTCGTCACATAACCCGATAAGGAGCTCGTTCCTGAAATCGTCCCTGTTTTAGCACGAACATTCCCGGCTGCATATGTCCCTTTCATCCTCTTTCTTAGCGTACCGCCCACCATCCGATTTTCGTTGCCTGCAATCGGTAAGGCATTCAAGTAAGCAGGAAACCACGTTTTTTCCTGTACGGCATACAGCAGCTTCGTTATTTCATTCGCTGGAATCATATTGACTTGGGAAATTCCAGATCCATCACGCATCATGATCGTATGCATATCGAGACCCATACTCTTCAGCTGATTTCGAGCAACCTTCAAACCGTCCTTCCAACTTCCCTCCCCTTCTGCCTCTTTGCCCATTTCCTTTACCAAAACTTCGGCATGGCTGTTATTGCTCAATTTCATGAAAGGAATAAGCAGTTGTGAAAGCGGCATGGACTGATGAGTGGCAATCATATCCGCTCCTACTGGCGTTTTCCCTTTTTTCCTTTTTCCCAACACTTTAATTCCATGTTTATTCATTGAGTTTTCAAATAGGCTCAGGGCATATTCTGTGGGATCTTTCACCGAGATCCACTCTTTGGTCACCCCGGCATGCTCCGGAATGGTTCCGGTCACCGTAATGACTTGTGTGCCATGAGACCGTTCGACTTCAATTTTGTTATTAGCGTCTTCCGATTCAGTTTTCGTTTTGTTGATGACCTTCACATAATCCGTTTCCGGCTTCAGCTTCACCGTTGCCCTTTTACCAGCCTTTTTCCCAGGTGATATCTCCACGATGATGGTACCGGTATCGTAGTCTTCATTCGGGGAAGCCGTTAAAGCTGAAACGGCCGCCCCGTAATATTCCTGTTCATCGCTCCAAACTAAATCTTTGGAATAGCGAACATCGTCATACCAAGAATCATCGCCTATAAGATCCCCATGCACCACCTTAACTTGTTTGTGCTTCAGTGAAGCTGCAAGCTCATCAAAATCCTTTTCCAATAATGTGGGATCCCCTTTTCCCCTCAGGTACACATTGCCCTGCAGAACATGGCCAACTTGCACTCCTTTTATGTATAGTTCAGTTTGAAAAGCATGATCTTCCCCTAAAGTTTCCAGGGCAGCTGCTGCAGTCAATAGCTTAAGGTTCGAAGCAGGACGCAATCTCGTTTGCGACCCCCGTTCATATATCATTTCCCCCGTTTCAGCTGAACGGATGGAAATTCCCGTTAACGCCCCAGCCAATCCCGGCGAGTCATCCAATATTTGTTGAATTTCCTGCCCTATGTTTCCATCATCATTCGCAGCTTGCATCGATCCTCCATTAAAAAAACAAATCAAAAACAGGAAGAATATAAAACTCAACTTCCTTTTGTATGTCAAACCTATCACTCCTTCTCTAAAAGCTCACCACTTCTATCTTGTCCAATTTACAGTCATATAAAAAAAAAGTTCCACTAGAAGTCCTTATATATACATACTCAGGAAACTGCAGGATTATTCGGCCGCCACTCCATGGTATGCGGCTGCATAATTGCTTTACATGTACTTATAATAGGGAACTTTTTTGTAAGATAATCCGTATAAGTATAAAGACATAGTAAGGAGTGAATATATGTATTCCAAGATACAGCCACCAACGAAGAAAATATCCAAAGAATCAGTGAAGGTGTGGCGGATGACTGAAGCCATTACCAATCTCATTATCCTCGCCGTCCTTGGCATCCTATTATTTGTTGATGATTATTTCACTTGGAAAGAATGGATTGGATGGATTTTAAACGGACTTATCGTATTATCTTTTTTCCATGCTATATGGTCCATCTTCATTGAACCGATACTGTTGCAAAAGTATTGGCGTTACGACGTGAACGAAGAATTCATTCAAACAAAACGTGGAGCCTGGAGTGAAACGCATGAACTCATTCCGATGACGAAGGTTCAATCCGTCAAATTGAACCAAGGACCGTTTTTGCGAAAATACAACCTTTATTCCCTAAGCATCGGAACAATGGGCGACTCTCATGACATACCAGCCATCCCCGAGAAAGAGGCGTATGAATTACGAGATAAAATTGCCCATTTTGCAAAAATTAAGGAAGTGGATTAATGATGGAAGAACAAGCAAAACGATTACACCCTATCAAAATCCCGTTCGAATTTTGGAAATTGCTGAAAGGAAATGTATTTTTCATAATCATGCTTTATGTCCTGAATTTCGGTTCTGAAAAGATGTATATGAAGGTACTCCAAATCGGCTTTCTAGTTTATCTGATTTGGAAAGTCATTTCTGTCATCCTTAAATGGTATACATATAAATACCAAATCAAAGAAGGTACCTTATATATTACTTCAGGGCTTCTCTCGAAATCGTATCGAACTGTCCCGCTTCATAAGGTTCAGAATGTCCAGCAACGCACGACGTTATTTCATAAGGTTTTCAGATTGACCTCTTTAACATTCGAAACGGGGATGACTGGTGATCAGGGTAGCGTACCTTTCGAGATGATTTCCCGAAAAGAGGCCGAACGGCTTGAGGGGGAATATGCTTCAATACAGGAACTTCCGGTAATCGAAGCGGATATTCCCGAAGAACGAATAGCTGAGGATATGGAACCAGCTTATGAAAAAACGATCCACTTCACGCCAAGCAAACAAGATGTGCTGAAAGCTTCCTTTACATCACTCAGCTTCCTGGCTCTTATCCCGATATTGGCTACGTTATATAGTACACTCGATGATTTTATCGATTTGGAGAATGCCGAAGGGTTTCTTGCCAAGTTATTGGATTCATGGTGGATCATTACCATCGTTTTTGCAGGCCTCATATGTGTCGCCGTTGCCTTCGGAATCGTTTCCACATTCGTTAAATATGGAAAATATGAAATTTCATCCGATCATGAGCGCATATATATCAAGAAAGGCGTACTGGACGAATTTGCTTTTTCCATTCGGAAAGAAAAAGTACAAGCAGTCGAAATCACCCAATCAATCATTAAAAGATTGCTAGGGTTGGCAGAAGTGAAACTGATCAGTGCAGGAAGCACCGGTGATGAAGAGCTGGAAACGAACACCCTCTATCCTTTTTTATCAATTGAACGGGCATATGGGATGGTAGAAGAGATTTTACCCGCTTATAAAGTGGAGCGGTCAATGAAGTCTCTATCGAAACAGGCCTTAAAAATCCGAATGCTGCGGCCTAGCTTTTTCTGGATTCTCACAACATTGGCGATCTATTATTTCACCCCCTCCCTATGGTATATCTCACTGATTCTACTCGTCCTCATTTATACATTGAGAATAATGGATTACAAAAATAGCCGTTACTTAATAAATGAAGAGTTCATTCAGTTCAAAGCCGGAAGTTTGGAAACATCACTATTCATAACCAAAAGAAGCAAGGTCATTCAAATTGAGGTGGAACGTTCGAAGCTGCAAAAGCTTTTCGGGCTTGCCACAATTGAAACGATCAACCGCTCCAAGCCTGTACACCATACAAAGCTCCAAGATGTATCCGTTGAATATGCAGACGAGTTTTACACATGGTATATGGACAGGACAAAAAATATCCAAGTCGAATAGTTATCATTGAATGAAAGAGTTGACGACGGCAGTCAGCTCTTTTTTTATCCTCTATATCCCCCTCATACCTTGAATATATGTCGCCCTCTCACCCTCAAATTAATATTGGGAATTTTCTAACTTTAAACTTCAAAAAAGTCAAAACAGACCGAAATATCTATAGAAGCCTAAATTAATTTGAGGTATATAAGGAGAATTGTACATATGAAAAGACTGACAGACTGGTATTTTAATTCGCTAAAAAAACAAATATTGATTCCTTTTTTAGCTTTGATCATGTTAAGCGGAATGGCCATCTCCTACATGAGCTATAAAAATAGTATCGAGTTGACGACCCAGGAACTTACCGGAACGACGGAAGAGCAAGTCAAGTCAATGAACGATTCTTTCGAAATCTTCTTTCAAAAAACGGAAAGTCAATTGGATAGGTTGGGTAAGTATCCTATCATGAGTGCTTATGACAAGAACACGGAATCCATAATGGATGAGTTTTCCCATACACAGTCAGGCAGTTCTGAAATAAATGGTTTATACCTTGGCACGGAGAAAGATGGAAAAACATTAATATTCCCAAAAGCTGAATTGCCGGCTGACTTTGATCCAAGACAAAGGGACTGGTATCAATCCGCATTGAAACAAAAAAACAAGACCATTTGGACGGAACCTTATACTGATCAGGCGACGGATACACTTGTCATTACGGCAGCAAAAGCCATTTATGATGATCGTGATGAATTAATAGGCGTGCTCGGTGTCGACATCTCGATCGATACATTGATCACAATGGTCAATCAAACGAAATTCGGCGAAACGGGCTATACGGTTTTGCTGGATAAGAAAGGGTCATTCGTTACACATCCAGACAAGGAAAAAATTCAACAGGATATATCAAAGGAAAATATTTTCAAAAAAATGAAAAGTGAATCCGGGTCAATGATCGAGGAATTTGAAGGGCAAAGCAGGATCGTCGGATACGCCACAAATCCTACCACTGGATGGAGAATAGCAGGGGTAATGGATGAAAATGAAGTGATAGACCGTGCAAGCCCGATGATAATCGATAATATCATCACACTGTTGATCGTCTTCACCGTCACTGCACTATCTGCCATCTTCATCACCCGTTCTTTAACGAATCCCATAAAAAAGCTGCAGGAATCCATACGGAAAATGGCTGACGGCGATTTCACCTCCAGGAATTCCATTTCAAGGAAAGATGAGATAGGCCAACTTGCAGAAGACACCAGCTTAATGACCAGGAATATGAGTCATATGTTAGGGGTTGTCAACAACCTTTCCGATAAAGTATCGGATTCCTCCATGACGCTAGTGGCTAGTGCCGATGAAAATTCAGCGGCAGCTAACGAGGTGGCCATGACGATGGAACAAATAGCAGCCGGTGCCATAGACCAAATCGAAGTCGGGCAGATTAACGAAATGGCCGTAAAGCTATTGGCTGACAAAATCAATGAACTTGAGGCGCAAACGGGCAAAATGGCCACGGAATCCGAAACTATGTTCAGGGCTTCCGAAAACGGAATCACTCAAGTGCAAGGCCTGAAACAACAATTCAATGAAACGTCCCAGATATCCAATAAGATGAGTACGGCAGTCAAATCATTGGATGCACGATCAAATGATATTAGTGCGATCGTAAAGACCATAAGCGGGATTGCAGGACAAACGAATTTACTCGCCCTGAATGCTGCCATCGAAGCAGCCAGGGCTGGTGAGCACGGAAAAGGGTTTGCAGTTGTTGCCGATGAAGTGAAGAAATTGGCCGAACAGACGGAAAACTCTCTAAAAGAAATCTCTCAAATCATTCAAGCCATGCAAACCGATACAACCAATACCGTTCATTTGATCGATCAAGTCAATCAAAAAATCCATCTTCAGGATACTTCTGTAGCGGATACGGAAAATGCCTTCAGTCACATTGCATCCATCATCGCGAACACATTCAGCAATTTTGACGAAATCAAAAAGATGATGAACGATATGGTAAACGAGGTCACACGGATGGCGAGCAATGCAGAAAAATTAAATTCGATCAGTCAGGAAACTGCAGCGGGAACTGAAGAAGTATCTGCTTCCGTAGAACAAACGAATGCTTCCATGGAACAATTAAATGCCCTGGCTAGTGAATTGGATGCCCTATCCCAGGAAATGCACAAAGAAATAAGGAAGTTCACATTCTAATCAAAAAAAAGGACGGGTCCTAAGGGATCCGTCCTTTTTTAACTTACGACCTATAGAGTTCTTCTACCGTTCGTTAGCGTTTCATCGGTTTCCGTTATTCCTGAGTAAGAAGAACTGGATTTTCTCGCATCCGAATCGACTAACACAAGCAGCTTGCCACTCTTTACATCCGCTTCATAACGATTCGCCTCGTCTTCAGGTATGCCCATACCGATTAATGTACCGGCCAATCCTCCTGTACCAGCACCTACAGCCGCTCCGGCTAATGTTGCAGCAAGCGGTCCAGCTGCCAGTACCGGTCCGATTCCCGGAATCGCCAACGCACCCACACCAGCTAATAATCCGGCAGCACCGCCCAAAATACCTCCGGTCGCCGCACCAGCTGCGAGCCCCTCTTCAACTTTTGTACCCGTTTCTTCATTCACTGCATTTAATTCTTCTTTATCTTTAGCTACCACCGAAATATCTTCACGATCATATCCTTGGGCCTGTAATGACTCAACAGCCTTTATGGCTTCTTCTCCAGTTTCATATACACCAATTATGCGTTTATCCATATCTATCATCCTCCTTAAAGAATGTAAATTGTCGCTCCCCCTTTACATACCCCAGAGGATGAAAGTGCTAAACGTGATTTAACAGGAAAAAAATTTTAAGTTAACCCTTACTCAGAAAGGGTATATATAATCATAGTATGCATATTTTTAGGAGGTTTTCTTTTTGCTCATCGAGTTACTTAAAGATTTAGTATCTATCGACAGTTCATCGAAAGAAGGAGCTAACCAAGCAGTTGATTACTGTGCGGACTGGCTTAAAGATCAAGGACTTACCGTGAATGTGATCGTAAATAACGGTTATAAGATGCTTGTAAGCGAGATTGGCAGCGGAGATAAAACCCTAATTTGGAATGGCCATGTTGATGTTGTCAGCGGAACGCCAGATCAATTTTTCCCTGAGGTTCATGAAGGAAACCTATATGGACGCGGGACAGCCGATATGAAAGCGGGAGTTGCAGGGATGATGTGTGCATTTACCGAACTGAAAGATAAGAACTTAGGTTTGAAAATCCAGCTTCAGATCGTATCGGATGAAGAGATCGGCGGGTTGAACTGTTCCGGATATTTAGCGAAACATGGTTATAGAGGGGACTTTGTAATCTGTGCCGAACCGACGCAATTGGGAATCGGACTTCAGGCAAAGGGTGCCCTTCGCCTCGATATTGAAGTATCCGGCAAATCCGCACACGGATGCCGGCCATGGGAAGGCGTGAATGCAATTGAAAAGGCCTATGATCTCTATCAAAAAATAAAGGAGCTTCCTTTCACCCGGGATCATACTCCCCTTTACTCTTCCCCTTCACTTAACCTAGCAAAAATAAAAGGCGGGGAGGTCTATAATAAGGTACCGGATGCCTGTTTGCTAAGTCTTGATATTCGCTATCTTCCTACGCAAACAATGGAAGATATCATTGCTCAGATCGAAAGTGTGACAGGAAATAATATCCACCTTAATATGTACAGTAAACCTGTAAAAACCGAAGAGTCAGACCCATTCATCACTCTGCTCCGTCCGATTATCGAAAGAAACACCAAGCAAGACGCTGTCATTTTTGGACAGCATGGCTCCGCAGATACCGTCTTTTTTGCGGCATATGATATCCCAGCGATTGAATTCGGACCAAAAGGTGAGAACTGGCATGGAGATAGGGAATGCGTCAATCTTGAATCGGTAGCAGTCTATCAAAAAATGCTAGTCGATTTCGCTTCTGAATTTGTTTTACAATAATCCAAATCATGAAAAAAGCCGGCATCACATAGATGTCGGCTTTTTCCATGTTCCACATATCCTCTCCTACTAAAATAAACAGCATTCAATCGTCTATTATTACGTTGTTTATTTTACAAAATATACAGGACTTTAAAACCAGGGATTTAACATCCATATATTACCTCATTAAACAGGATACGCCATTATATCAACACTATTTAACAAAAATACGCTTATACTGACATAATAAATAATATATTTACATTTATTAGACAAGTCCTTTTGACCTAGTTTATATTACATTTATTTATCAAGGGAAACCTTTTTGTAACACAATTACTATTCCACCGAAACATTACTGTCATAAAGACCTGTTATTCTAAGTCTACGATTTAAAACAAAGGAGACTATTCATTTTGAAAAAAATACTACTTCCACTATTCACTGCTTTCTTTTTGGTATTTAGTTTTTCCGGAGTTTCATCGGCTGCTACTACTACATACAAAGTTAAAAGCGGCGACACACTATGGGGTATCGCCAATAAACATAATATAACAGTCAATCAACTCAAAAGTTGGAACAACCTGAAAAAAGATAACATCCATCCAAAACAAGTCTTAAAGGTCAAGAAAACATCGACCTCTGCTAAACCTAAAGCTAAACCTAAAGCTAAAACATCATCATCATCAAAAAAATATAAAACGATCACGGTGAAGGCAACAGCTTACACAGCGAACTGCAAAGGCTGCAGCGGGATTACAGCATCGGGTCTTAACTTAAAGAAAAACCCTAACGTAAAAGCCATCTCAGTCGACCCTAAAGTCATTCCACTTGGAACAAAAGTTCATGTAGAAGGATACGGGGATGCCATTGCGGCAGATAAAGGCGGCGCAATCAAAGGGAATAAAATTGACGTCTTCTACTCTTCTCACTCAAAAGCTATCAATTGGGGCAGAAAAACAGTTAAAGTAAAAATCTATAAATAATGATAAGCACCAGCCTGAAACCTTTCAGGCTGGTCTTTTGTTTTACCCATTCTTACAAACATCTAAACAACCAGTTGACCTTCAAACGGAAATATTTACTGAAATTTCAGTCAATGTTATGATTAGTACATCTTAATCAAAAGAGAGGTGTGCGCTTTGAATATTGTCATTATAGGGGCCGGGGCACTCGGCTCCTACTTTGGGGGCAGGTTGCAGCAGGCCGGGCAGGATGTTCAATACCTTGTCCGAAAAAACCGCGCCAAACAATTGAAAGAAAACGGGATCAGCATAACCAGCCCACATGGAAACTACCAATTCAACGACCTTCATATCACAGAGAATGTAAATGATATAGAAAAGGTCGATCTCGTGATTCTCGCAGTAAAAGGACAGCATCTGCAAGGCACCCTTACAGATTTAAAGGTGCTTGTTGAAAAGGGCGCAAAGGTCCTCCCGCTTTTGAATGGGTTGGAACATGTATCCATTTTACAGGACGAACTGGGCGAAGAAGCCGTCTTGGGAGGAAGCGCCTTCATCATAGCAACCCTGGATGAAAAAGGTCATGTCATTCACTCCAATGAAAATCACGATTTAATCTATGGCCCGCTTCATCCGTCACAAAAAAAGATTTGTGATGAATTCGAACAGGCGGCCGGATCAGCTATCATGAAGGCAAGCAGAACGGAAAACATATTGATCAGGATGTGGATCAAATATATGTTCATCACCGCTTTTTCCGGTGTGACAACTGCATCTAACCTCCCTATCGGCACGATACGGAGATTCCCGGAAACCAATGGATTGCTAGAAAAGGTCCTTGTTGAGATGAAGGAGCTTGCAAATGCTTATGACGTCGGTATTACCGTGGAGAATATTGCTCAAGCGTTGGAAAACCTGGCAGGTTTACCTGACGAATCCACCTCTTCCATGCACCAGGACCGCCGGAAGGGCCTAACCCTCGAAGTGGAACATTTACAGGGCGGTGCACTGCGCCTTGCCGACAAGGCCGGTTTGAAACTTCCTGTGATCGGAACTCTATATGCAATCATAAAACCTTTTGAAAATTGATTTTCGCCAATACCGGTGCTCCACCGGTATTTTTTTTGCAGCTTAGTAATCTATCTATATCCTAATCGTCATTTTAATTCCTCTTCTTCCCTTCAGTTATTAAAATCCCAAGACCAAAAAGAACAAAAAGAAAACAATATCACCAAAAGAATATTCTGATTCTTTCTTCTGTTACACTATTACCAAGTTAAGAAAGCGCTATCATATAACAAAGGAGAATGCCCCTTGAAAATATTAAAAAATCTAACAGTTCAGGTCATCATCGGTATCATTCTGGGTATAACAGTCGGTTACTTCTTCCCTGCTTTCGGTGAACAACTGAAGATATTAGCTGATTTATTTATTAAAATGATTAAAATGGTCATTGCACCAATCATCTTCTTAACCGTCGTAATTGGAATTGGCGGTATGGGTGATATGAAAAAGGTTGGCCGCATCGGCGGAAAGGCCCTGCTCTATTTTGAAATCGTTACCACTTTCGCACTTGCCATCGGAATCATCGTGGTCAATCTGCTGGGACCTGGTAAAGGCTTTAACATCGATTCCGTCGAGGGCGGAGATGTATCACAATATACAACAGCCGCTTCCGAAACGGAACATGGAGCCGTTGCTTTCATTTCTAATATCATTCCTGAAAATGCCGTTGCAGCACTGGCTGGCGGAGACTTACTCCCTATTCTATTCTTTGCCGTATTATTCGGATTATCAATGGCGGCAATGGGGCCGAGAGTGCAGCCAGTCGTTTCTTTCTTTCAGCATATTGCCGACATTTTCTTCGGCATCGTAGGTATGATCATGAAAGTTTCTCCATTGGCCGCATTTGGAGCAATGGCTTATACAATCGGTAAGTTTGGACTTGGTTCTTTAACCTCGTTAGGACAATTAATGGGTAGCGTATATATCACAATGGCACTATTCATCATACTAATCCTTGGCTCGATCGCAAAAATGTACGGCTTTAATATTTTCAAGTTCATTGCCTATATAAAAGAAGAGATCCTCTTAGTTTTAGGAACATCTTCGTCGGAATCCGCCCTGCCAAGCGTGATGAAAAAACTAGAAAAATACGGTTGCTCAAAATCAGTAGTCGGGTTGGTTGTCCCAACCGGTTATTCTTTCAACCTTGATGGCACATCCATCTACTTATCCATGGCTGCGATTTTCATCGCCCAAGCCTATGGTGTCGATTTAAGCATCTGGCAGGAATTGACCCTTCTAGGAATCTTGATGTTAACATCCAAAGGTGCTGCTGGTGTAACGGGATCCGGTTTCATTACACTTGCTGCAACATTAGCTGCCTTCCCAATGATTCCAGTTGAAGGAATGGCATTACTGCTGGGAGTCGACCGCTTCATGTCTGAAGCACGTGCCATCACCAATCTAATCGGTAACAGTGTTGCTACAGTGGTAATCTCTAAATCAGAAGGTGAATTCAATCCAAACCAAGCCATCTCAGGTGATATGAGTGAAGTGGCCGTCTCATCGGAAAAATAATCGAACCCTGAATGAAGAGGTGTGAAACTTGCACCTCTTTTTTTTATTGCTCCCTTTCTATCAATTAGCCAATTTTCTATAAATAGCCAATCAAATAAATTTCAGAATCAGTGAAAAGTGTTTATACTTTTATTTAACAGGTAAAAGTATAAAGTTAAAAGTTTTAGTAGTTTGATGGATTTAACCAAATTAGGAGGTTTTATCATGAAGGATTACGGATTATTTATTAACGGTGAGTGGTCGGATTTTGGATTGGATAAAATTGAAGTGAGAAACCCGGCAACGGATGAAATAGTTGCCACCGTTCCTAAAGGCGGTGCAACTGAAGCGGCTAAGGCTGCCGATGCCGCATACGAAGCCTTTACGGGCTGGGCTGCACTCTCAGTCTACGAACGTGCTGAACTAATTTGGAAATGGCATCGATTGATTGATGATAATAAAGAAGAACTGGCAAAAATCATGACTGAAGAGCAAGGCAAGCCCCTTAAAGAAGCTCTTGGTGAGATGACATATGCAAACGGCTTTTTATCTTGGTTTGCCGAAGAGGGAAAACGGGTGTACGGCGAAACGATTCCTGCTTCCGTGTCCAATAAGCGGCTTTTCGTGACTAAACAGCCTGTCGGAGTTGTAGCTGTCATTACGCCTTGGAACTTTCCTGCAGCCATGATTACAAGAAAAGTGGCACCAGCGCTTGCCGTCGGCTGCACAGTCGTCATTAAACCGGCAAACCTGACTCCCATAACAGCTTTAAAAATGGCTGAATTAGCTGAAAAAGCTGGCATTCCAAAAGGAGTCATCAATGTCGTGACAGGAAAATCATCAGAAATCGGTGAAACTTGGCTTCAAGATACGAGGGTTCGTAAATTGACGTTTACCGGTTCTACAGAAGTCGGCAAAACCCTTATGAGGGGCTCAGCTGACACGGTAAAGAAAATCTCGCTTGAGCTTGGGGGTCACGCACCAGCAATCGTTCTTGAAGATGCCGACCTTAATAAAGCGGTAGATGGCATCATCAGTTCAAAATTCCGTAACGCAGGACAAACATGCGTCTGTTCAAATCGCATTTATGTCCACGAAGCCATTCAGGAAGCCTTCATCGAAAAGCTCGTTGCCAAGGTAAAGGAACTAAAGGTAGGAAACGGACTGGAAGATGGCGTCGATATCGGTCCGCTTATCGATCAAAATGCAGTGGATAAGGTTCAAAAACAAATAGATGAAGCAATCAGCAGCGGAGGTAAGCTCGAAGCTGGCGGTAAATCAATAAGCGGCCTTTTTCTTGAACCAACCGTACTGTCCAACATTGATGACAGCATGCTCTGCATGAAGGAAGAAACATTTGGTCCTCTAGCTCCTATCGCCTCCTTTAAGACTGATGAAGAGGCAATCAAGAGGGCGAATGACTCCATCTTCGGTTTGGCAGCTTACGTCTTTACTGAAAATATCACCAAGGGCATTAAATTCACCGAGGCACTTGAATTCGGTATTGTTGGCTTGAACGATGGACTTCCTTCCGTTCCGCAAGCTCCATTTGGCGGATTCAAGCAAAGCGGGCTCGGCCGTGAAGGCGGACATCAAGGCATCGAAGAATTCCTGGAAGTAAAATATATTTCCTTAGGTTTATAACCTATTTAGGCGCACTGAAAACGGGCCCGACTCAATTGAGTCGGGCCCGTTTTTCATTCCAATATATCCTCTTCAAGCTTTTCCTCTTTTCGGATCCTGATGAATTTTACGATATTCAATACAATCGTTTTAACAACGGAGTAAGTCGGAACCGCCAAAATCATGCCGATGATACCGGCAATGTTTCCGGCGACGAGCAAAAGGATGATGATGGTAAGCGGATGTGTGTTCAATTTTTTCCCTATGACTAACGGTGAAATGAAATTACCATCCAGTTGCTGAATGACCGTTACAACCAGAATGACCAATAACGCCTCGGTCGGTGAATGAATCAACGCCACAATGACCGCAGGAGCCGCTCCAATAAACGGACCTACATATGGGATGATATTGGTTACAGCACCAATCAGCGCGAATAAGAATGCGTAAGGCAAACCAATGATCAAATACCCGATGAACGTTCCGATCCCGACAAACATGCAAACAAGCATCTGCCCTTGTATATATGTGGTAAGCGTCTCGCCAGTTTCCTGCAGTACTGTTAAAGCCGGTTTTCTATAGCGAACCGGTACGAATTTCATAATGGCGGCCGGAAGCTTATCGCCATCCTTCAACATATAAAATAGGATGAAAGGAACCGTCACGACCACTAAAGTAATATTCGTCACCACGCTGAAAACGGAAGTTAAACTGTTCGTAATATTACTAGGTAAATCAGTCAAATATTTCTGAAGCGAGTCGCCCACTTCTTTAAGGGGAACATAGTCTTGTTCCACCGTCCACAAAAACCATTTTGACTCAGCTGAATCTTCAATGAACTTCCTTGTTTGATTGAAATAATCCGGGAGGTTATTGACTAAATCCGTAACCTGTTTGGACAGTGACGGGCCGACCAGACCGACCAGCAAACTGATCAATCCCAGGAAAAATACATATAACAATAATATCGATAATCCCCTAGGCACCCTTCTTTTAACCAGGAAATCAACAGTGGGGTTGAACAAAAAGTAAAGAAAACCTGAAATCAAGATTGGAAAGAACAATGTAGATGTAAAGATGACTATCGGTTCAAAAAGAAAAGAAATCTTTGTACCAACATAAAAAAGTAAAGACAATAGTAATAACTCTAACGTCCAAAAATGTAATTTTGTCTTGAACAAATTATCTCCTCCACTATAAGCATTCTATTTAACTCCCTATTTCTAAGGAAACAACATCATAAATACGAAAAATCCTATGTATGATAATCTTTCATTGTTAGCAGTTTACCATATTTCTATAACTTGGATGAATAATTATATACAAAAATAAAAGAAAAAAGCCTAAAGATACAGTTCCCTATCTTTTTGATGGTTAAGCATCATTTTACACTTTAAATCTGTTATATGTTGGAGAAAAAACCCAATATGCACCATCATGCAAATTTGAAAGATTCATGGTTTTCCACCCAATACGGGAAACGGACCCAAATAAAAAAAACCCCGCTGTATTGGCGGGGTTTTGACTTTTATTTTTGATCTTGAAGAACCGCTTCAAGCATCGTACCGTTTTTAGCTAGGTTTGTATGCCATGAAAATGCTTTTTCAAGAATGTGCGGAGTTTGATGCCCGCCAGTTTGCGCAACCGCTTCAGTGAAGTATGCACGAAGCTGTGGACGGTAGTCAGGATGCGCACAATTTTCAATGATTAACTCTACGCGCTCTTTTGGTGCCAAACCACGTAAATCAGCGATCCCTTGCTCTGTCACTAATACATCCACATCATGTTCAGTATGATCCACATGAGAAACGAAAGGAACGATACTGGAAATCTTGCCGCCTTTTGCATATGATTTCGTTACGAAAATGCCTAGGCGTGAGTTACGGGCAAAATCTCCCGATCCACCGATTCCATTCATCATTCTTGTCCCAGAAACATGTGTCGAGTTCACGTTACCATAGATATCACACTCTAACGCTGTATTGATTGAAATCAAGCCAAGGCGGCGGATGATTTCAGGATGGTTAGATATTTCTTGTGGTCGAAGAACTAGTTTATCACGGTATTTTTCAAGCTCACCGTAAACTTGCTTACCTTTTTCTTCAGCTAATGTGATCGAACAACCTGAAGCGAATTTAACTTTTCCAGCATCGATTAAATCAAATACCGCATCTTGCAGCACTTCTGAATAAACTTCCAAATCTTTAAATTCAGAATCAAGGAAGCCAGCGAATACAGCATTTGCCACTGAACCTACACCCGACTGAAGCGGAGCAAGGCTTTCAGTTAAACGGCCTGCCTTGATTTCTTCACGAAGGAAGTTAATGAGATGGTTCGCGATTGTTGCAGTTTCTTCATCCGGCGGCACGATTGTAGAAGGTGCATCAAGATCTGTAGAAATGACGATTCCCATTACTTTTTCAGGGTCAACCGCAATACCGATCGATCCAAGGCGATCGCTAGCTTTAGTCATAGGAATCGGTTCGCGTTCCCCTTGTTCAGCTGGTGTATATATATCATGCATCCCTTCCAATCCTTCTGGATGGGACACGTTCAATTCAATGATTACATGTTTAGCTTCTTGAACGAATATGGCTGAGTTACCTACAGAAGTTGTCGGGATGATCAATCCTTCTTCCGTAATCGCCAATGCTTCGATGATTGCAAAATCTATAGGTCCGACAATGCCTTGACGAACTTGTTCAGCTGTATGAGATAAATGCTGGTCAACATAAGTGACTTCATCAGCATTTATTTTATTGCGAATGCCTTTATCCGCTTGGAACGGCAAACGTTTATTTATGATACCGGCTTCCGCCATATGTTGATCGACTTCCGGTCCTAATGAAGCACCAGTATAAACGTCAACTTTGAATTTTTCAGTTTTTGCTTTTTCAACTAGAGCCATCGGAATAACTTTAGCATCACCAGCACGGGTAAATCCACTCATACCGAGTTTCATCCCATCTTTAATCCATGAAGCTGCTTCTTCCGCTGTAACTACTTTCCCCTTAAATTGTTCATTGCGAATTTTTTTGAAAACGCTTTCGTTCATACAAAAGACCCCCATTTTCGCTTTTCTTACACTTAATTTTACCAATCCTGTGTAATCGTCACATTCATTTTCGAATGAAAAGCCTTATATAGGGCATAAACCAGCATTTTATTCACACAAGGGAGAATCATTAAAATCCTAAAGCCCTCCTGAATTGACTTGCATAAGTTTGACTGACCTGGATTTTGGAATTGTCTTTCATTATCAATAAAAATGTAGAATGAAAATCGGGAAGGATTTCTTGAATATAGTTGATATTGACGATGTACGAACGATGCACCCGAATGAATAAATCACTAGGTAAAATGAATTCCAATTCACTTAAGTTCATTTTATGAAATCCACTCACACGTTCGGACTGAATTTTAGTTTTCCTATTTTGAGCTTCCAGATACATAATTTCATCATATGGAAGCGGTATCCAGCGATCTTCGGTTTTAATGGTCAAGAATGATGTCGGTAAAATTAATGGCTTTGTCGGCAAGATGGCCGTTACCGCTCCTAAAGGATTGCCCTGGTCCATGATAGGAACACTCAGTCCATAGTAAGGTACGCCAAATACGTTGCTTTCAACCTGCACCCCTATTTTTTTACGGACACTCAGCGCTTTATATGTCGCTGTGTTTTCACTGATTAAATCACCTGGTTTTATTCTTAAGTCGACTTGTTTGCTTGGTTGATAATAAATGTATTTTTCGGAATCAGCCACAGAAATCGAAGCATCCTTCGGTACAAATTCCCTGATGATATTTAAAACGGATTCGACCGTAAATTGATCCATTTCCTTTCACCTCTTAAAAGAACATATTAATAATTTCCCTATTATTAAAAAGGGCATTCATGAAATAATTCATTATTTTTCGAAAAACTTACATTTTTTTGAATTTACTTTTCGTAAAAATTAAAGAAAAATTGAAGTAACTAAGCGAAAAGCGGCAAAAAGGGCAAAAAAATCGTATTTAAATTTATATCCTTATTCATTATAGTTGGAAAGCTCCCCAATTTCTATGGGGGATTAAAGAAAAAAGTTTCCTTATATACTAACATTTAAAAGCAACTGGGGGTCGAAATCAAACGCATAAAAAAGCCGCTCTCCCATATAGGATAACGGCTAAAGGTCATTTTTTAAAACGGGGATTTTGAATCGAGGATTTTATTCTTAGAGATATTATCTCTTCTAGATTTTTCAGTGGCAATTCCAATAAAAAGGGTCGGTCATCAGGTTGATATACATCCTCTGAAATGAGCGTATTAACGATCTTCTGTTTTTTTGCATTAACAATTCGGACCAGTCTCCCCATTTCCAGCTCCCTTTCTTTACATCAACTGTATCCGGCACATTCGGCCGTACATTCAGATGTCATTTTTTAACGCATCATGACCTTCTTTTCCGGTACGGATATTCACAACATTCGCCAATTCATAAATGAAGATTTTCCCGTCACCTGGTTTACCTGTACTCAAGAATTTCCTTGCTACATCCACAACATCCTGAACTGGCACTTCACACACGACGATTTCGATTTTCATTCGATCATGTAGTGACATTTCACGATTTCTGCCTCTATAGGTTTCCACATAACTTTTCTGAAGACCCGTTCCTTTTACTTCCGATACAGTCATTCCGCTTACCCCTATTTTTGCAAGTTCCGCTTTGAATTGTTCAAACTTGATCGGACGTGTAATGATTTCTATTTTCGTTAAAACCTCGGACATATGAGCAACCCCCTTTTAAATGGATTCGTGATAAGCTTTTTCTCCATGAAGTGTAAGATCAAGCCCCATTGACTCATCTTCTTCACTGACACGCAACGGCACGAAAAGGTTAATGACTTTAGCAACGATATAAGTGACCACGGCAACGAAGATATATGTCGCAATAATCGCTACAACCTGCTTCCACAACAAGTTGAAATCTCCATAGAATAAACCATCTGCACCGTTTTCGTTAACGGAAGTGGTCGCGAATAAACCTGTAGCGATGCCACCCCATGTCCCGCCGATCCCATGCAATCCAAAAGCATCAAGTGCATCGTCGTAACCCAGTTTATTCTTCAGGAAGAATACGCCCCAGAAACATACGGCACCGCCAATGACCCCGATGATGATGGAAGAGGCAGGGGTTACGAATCCGCAAGCAGGTGTTATGGCCACCAAGCCAGAAATAGCTCCGGATACCGCACCCAGCAATGTTGCCTTTTTATTAGCCATATACTCAACGATCAGCCAGCCTATGATACCAGCAGCGGCTGCAACAGCTGTATTGACGAATACATTCATCGCCACTTCATTGATTGTCAGTGCGCTTCCGACGTTGAAGCCGTACCAACCGAACCAAATTAATGATCCGCCAAGGAAAGTTAAAGGAAGATTATGCGGTGCACTGTCCCCCGACTCTTTCCTTTTACCTAACATGATCGCTAAAACCAGACCTGCAACCCCTGAAGAAATATGAACAACGTTGCCCCCTGCAAAGTCAAGTGTACCCAGTTCAGCTAACCAGCCGCCTCCCCATACCCAGTGTGCAACGGGAGCATATACGAATAAAGACCAAAGGATCGTAAAAATCAGGAATGCTGAAAACTTCATCCGCTCGGCAATGCCACCTGCAATGATCGAGACGGTTAAAACGGCAAAAGTCATTTGGAATAACATGAACAAACTATGAGGAATTGTTTCGCTGTATGGTCCAGGTGCAAAGCCTACATCCTTTAAGCCAACCCAGTCCAGACCGCCCAGAAGTGTATTACCAGGTGAAAATGATAATGAATACCCAATCAGCACCCAAAGAATCGAAATGACAGCCAATGGCATATAACTATGCATTGCCGTATTCAGGACATTTTTACTTTTTACCATCCCTCCATAAAACAGGGCAATCCCTGGTGTCATTAACCAAACCATCATTGTCGCCAAAAACATGAATACCGAATCTGCCATTTGCATACTGTTTTTTTCCCCCTTGTTTTTGTATATGTTATGTTTATTAACACTATTATGTTATATTTTTTATCATATACTTAATTTCCTAATAATTCAACTTAATTTTTATATTTTATAAAAAAATGTCAGGTTATATAACATCACTATGAATAAAGGCATAGATTATTTGATTTTTTTGGTTTTATAATTACTTTTCCACATTTTTACGACTCCATTACTGTTACATTTCCCCCTCTACTTATGTCCCGCTTCAAAAAAACCACTAAAAAAAGGGCCCTCCTATTGAGGACCCTCAAAATATTCAATTAACAGCAACGAGATACTTTCCCACCCTTTGCATTATACCGTTCATCCTGGGCTTCGCAGAAAAATTCTTTCCTGGTTTTCACGGGATCCTCAGGATGATGCATTCTCATATGTGCCACATACGTATCATAACTTGGCACGCCGACGAGCAAACTGACGAACTGCTTCCTGTAGCTTAGAATTTTAATTAATCTTTTCAACATTGCCTTCCCTCCCTTATGATGACCTTGATACATAAGGTGTTTCATGTAAATCTATTTTCTGGTTCTTCAAGACCTTTATCCATAACCTAATGGCAGAAATCAGGACAGTTATCACCACGATCATGAAGATGGCACAAAGGGCAGCATCCACATAATCATTGACGATAACCCGCTTCATTTCAGCCAGATTGGCTGCCGGAGCAAGAATTTCCCCATTATCATAGGCTGCTTTAAACTTATCCTTATGCGCTAAAAAGCCAATCGCCGGGTTTTCGTGGAACAGCTTTTGCCACCCTGCCGTCATGGTCACAATCAACAAGAATGTAGTGGGCACAAGAGTGACCCATGTGTACGCTTTCTTGCCCATTTTGAAAAGGACCGTCGTCCCAAGCAGCAAGGCAATGGCGGAAAGCATCTGATTCGCAATTCCAAACAACGGCCAAAGGGTATTGATTCCGCCAAGAGGATCAATGACCCCTTGATAAAGGAAGTATCCCCAACCGATTACACAAATGGCAGTCGCAATTATATTGGGCAGCCATTTATTCGTTTCGGCAAATGGTTTGTAAAAGGTGCCGATGACATCCTGTATCATAAAACGCCCTACCCTGGTTCCCGCATCAATGGTGGTCAATATGAACAATGCCTCGAACAGGATCGCGAAATGATACCAGAACGCCATCAGGGACGCTCCGCCAATCACTTGCGAGAAGATATGGGCCATGCCGATAGCAAAGGTTGGAGCTCCTCCAGTACGGGATATAATGGTCTCTTCCCCAACATCCTCTGCAAGGCCGGTAATCATCTCAGGCGTCAAAATGAAACCCCAATCCGATATCGTTGCAGCCACTTGCGCAGGTTCCGTTCCCACAACGGCCCCCGGGCTATTAATGGCAAAATAGATACCTGGCGTCAGTACACAGGCTGCTATCATCGCCATAATGGCTACAAAGGATTCAGTCAACATCGCCCCGTATCCAATTGGACGTGAATGCGATTCGCGTTCAATCATTTTAGGAGTTGTACCTGATGAAACGAGTGCATGGAATCCCGATACCGCTCCGCAAGCGATCGTAATGAATAGGAACGGGAATAAGTTTCCGGAAAATACAGGTCCTGTTCCATCGATGAATTGAGTGACGGCAGGCATTTCAAGGCTCGGCATGACAATAAAGATACCAAGTGCAAGTCCGATGATCGTACCGATTTTCAAGAATGTGCTTAAGTAATCACGCGGTGCCAATAACATCCATACAGGCAAAACGGAGGCAACGAATCCGTATACAATCAACATGATAGCAATCGTTTCCCCGCTGAATGTGAACATTGGCGCCCATGTTGCGCTTTCAGCTACAAAGCGGCCTAAATATAAAGCCAGCATCAATAGTATTATTCCGATAATCGATCCTTCACCAACCCGTCCCGGTCTTATATAACGCATGTAAATGCCCATAAGGACCGCGATTGGTATGGTCGAGGCAATCGTGAACATCCCCCACGGACTGCCCACCAGCGCTTTTACGACAACCAGGGCAAGTACCGCTAATAAAATGATCATGATACCCAGGATACCGATCATCGCTATCAATCCAGTAATCGGTCCAATTTCCTCTTTGATCATCTCTCCCAATGATTTGCCGTTACGGCGCATCGAACCAAAGAGAATGATGAAATCCTGTACGGCACCAGCCAATACAACTCCGACTACAAGCCATAGCGTCCCTGGCAAATATCCCATCTGCGCTGCAAGGATGGGACCTACCAGAGGGCCAGCTCCGGCAATTGCTGCAAAATGGTGGCCAAACAACACCCATTTGTTTGTAGGCACATAATCTTTCCCATCATTATTCGCTTCCGATGGAGTCTGGCGATTGTCATCTAGCTCAAACACTTTCCGTGCAATGAATTTACTATAAAAGCGGTATGCAATTGAATAAACACAGAGTGCTGCAGTGACAATCCACATGGCATTGATGCTTTCCCCCCGGTTTAACGCGACGAAACCGAAACTCACCGCACCCAAAGCAGATATGATCCCCCAAAGAATTACTGACTTAAGCGCTTTCATTTTTTCCATCTCCCCTCCATTGAACTATTTTACAACTATAAAAACCTTCATTTATAAGGGGCCTGGGCTGTATTCCTCCCCACGCCCATTAAATTTAAAGAATTTTATATATATTCTGAATTATATGTTACCATAAGGATTTTTAGCAATAGCAAATTAGTCAATTTGTAAAGTATTTTCCATTATTTTGTCGATAATTACCTATTTTCCCACCTATCTGGTTTTTAAATTCACACTCTTTATAAAAACCGCATCAGGTAAAAAAACCATTTTTAGAAGGTGCATCATTAAATGAAACGGAAGTTGTCCTTGTTATGGGGCCAACAACAAAAAAATGTGCACCTGACGGCACACATTCTTTCTTCATCCAATCTGATTTTCCCTTAATGAACTGCGATATAGGTCGTAATAAAAACCCCTCTGCCGCAACAATTCATCATGGGATCCCTTTTCAATGACCCTTCCTTCATCAAGTACAAGGATTTGATCACTTTGCTGAATTGTATTCAATCGATGGGCAATGACAAAACTTGTCCTTCCCTCCATCAAGCGGTGTAATGCTTCCTGGATTTTAAGTTCGGTAATCGTATCTATGCTACTTGTCGCTTCATCCAAAATCAATAGAACGGGATCGGCTAAAATAGCCCTGGCAATCGATAATAGCTGGCGCTGCCCCTGACTTATTCCACTGCCCTCTTGATTCAAGATGGTATCATATCGATCTGGCAGTTTCATGATAAAGGAATGGGCATTGGCAAGCTTGGCTGCATTCACCACTTCTTCATCTTCCGCCTCCAGTCGTCCGTAGCGGATATTTTCACGAATCGTACCTTGAAACAAGAAGGAATCCTGTAAAACGAAGCCCATATGCTTACGGAGACTGTACCTCGTCACCTGTTGGATATCCTGGCCATCAATCATTATCCGGCCGCTGTTCGGCTCGTAAAAACGGGCAAGAAGATTAATGATCGTGGTCTTACCGGCCCCAGTGGGACCTACAAGCGCGACGGTCTCCCCTTTTTCCGCATGGAAATTAACATCATATATCGTTTGCTCCTCATCATTATACGAAAAGGAAACACCCTCAAAGACCACCTCACCGCGGACATCGCGAAGTTCAGAGGCTTGCTTCTCATCCACTTCCTCTTCTTCTTCATCAAGTATGGCGAAAACCCGCTCCGCACCGGCAACAGCTGAGA
Organism: Peribacillus sp. NPDC096447; assembly: GCF_044762725.1. NCBI lineage: Bacteria > Bacillati > Bacillota > Bacilli > Caryophanales > Bacillaceae > Peribacillus > Peribacillus sp. NPDC096447. The sequence goes on along the minus strand of NZ_JBIWEV010000006.1, from coordinate 140,315 downwards.
GGAGTGTATTGAATTGGTTAGCCAGGTCATTGAGCGGACGGGTGAATTGCCTTGAATACTCGGTGAAGATGACAATTACCCCGATGGAAACCGTTCCTATGCCACTCAGCGCCAAAAACCCGCCGACAGCAGCTATTACGGTAAAACTTAAGTTGTTCAGTAAATTCATCAGTTTTGGAATCAGCCCAGAGTATGATTGTGATAGGAATCCGGCTTTCTTCAAGTTTTCACTCCGGATGATAAAATCCCGTATCACTTTATCTTCCTGTGAAAAAGCCTTTACGATCCGTTGTCCGGAAATCGTTTCTTCTATAAACCCATTCAGTTCCCCAAGGTTCTTCTGCTGTTGTTTAAACAGCTTTCCCGTCCGGTTCGTTATCCACCTCAGACCGAAGAACATAAGAGGAACGATGAATAAGGTTAAAACAGTTAATAAAGGGCTCAAATACAGCATGACTCCGATCGTTCCGACCAGTGTCAGCACACTTGAAAAAATCTGGATGACGGAACTATTCAAAGTGGAACTGACATTTTCTATATCATTCGTGACCCTACTCATCAATTCCCCATGCTGGCGTCGGTCAAAAAAGGGGATGGACAGCTGGTGAAGCTTTTTGAATAATTGATTGCGCATTTCATAAACCGTATCCTGCGCGATTCCGATCATCCAATAATTCTGAAGCCACATGGATAGGGAATAAAATATATAGACTCCGAGAAGTCCGAAAAGAAGGCTGATCAGCCCCCCGCTATCTCTTGTGACAATATAATCATCAATGGCCATCCCAACAAGAAAGGGACCAAGCAATCCCAAAACCGAGCTTATCAGCACCATGAAAAGGACAAAAAATAGCAGGCTTTTATTCGTTGCTAAGTAGGGAATGATCCTTTTTATCGTATTCCAGGAGTTGACCGGTCTAGACTTTGCCTTATCGGGAGATATTCTTTGACTCAAGCGAAATCCCCTCCTCCCCAAACTGTGAGTGAACGATTTTTCGATAAAGATCGCTTGTTTGAAGCAAATCCTCATGTTTCCCCAGCGCAAGGACTTGACCGCTTTCCAGCAACAAGATTTTGTCCGCCTCCATGGCTGTACTGATTTTTTGTGTAATGATGAGCGTTGTGCATGTATAGTCCTTTAAAGCGGCAAGCAGATTACTTTCCGTTTTCAAATCCAGCGCACTCGTACTATCATCCAGAAGGAGAATCTTCGGTCTGCGCACCAATGCTCTTGCGATCGATAAGCGCTGTTTTTGCCCCCCGGACAGATTCACTCCTTTTTGCCCTAACTGGGTTTCATATTGCTTCGGAAGTTTCATTACGGTCTCATGCACCTGAGCATGCTTGGCCGCTGCCATGATTTCCTCCATCGAGGCACCTTCTTTTCCCCAAGCGACATTATTTTTTATGGTTCCTGAAAAAAGCAGCGCCTCTTGCGGTACATAGCCGATCCTTTTCCGCAGCGAATTCAGGGGGATGTCTTTCAGATCCTGGTCATCAATTTGAATGGAGCCGCTTTCAACTTCGTATAATCTCGGAATCAGCTGAAACAGAGATGTTTTCCCTGATCCTGTCGCTCCTAAGATGGCAAGCGTTTCTCCCGGATCGATGGAGAAGGTCAGGTTTTTCAATATCGGCGTATCGGTTCCAGGATAGCGGAAAGATACATCCAAAAACTTGATGCCTCCCCCATTGACGGCCCCACTCTTGCTTTCCGCCTTACCTTCATCAATATCTATCGGGGTTTCAAATATTTCCGTCACACGCTCCGCTGAAGCCTTCGCACGGGAAATGACCATGATCAGCCATGAAAAAACGGAAAGCGATGCTGCAATCCTTGTGGCATAGTTGACAATCGCAACAACTTCCCCTACCTGTATATCCCCCGTTGTTATAAATTCGCTTCCAAGCCAGAGAATGATCAGAATCGCCACATTCATGACCAGCATCAGTACAGGCATCGTCGTTTCTATTAGACGAAGTGAAGTCACGGTCTTTCTTTTCAACTCTTCATTCGCATCGTCAAATCGGCCGATTTCATGCTCCTTACGAAGAAAAGCCTTGATCAAGCGCATGCCTATCAGGTTTTCCCTCATGACACCATTGACATTATCGAGTTTTTTCTGTACGAGCTTAAACAGCTTGGCTGCTCGTTTCATAACCCATCTCAGGAAGAAAACAAGAACCGGAATTGAAATGACCAAAACAAGTGATAGTTTCAAATCGACCGCAATAGCCATTATCGCTCCGCCGATTACGATCAATGGCGCCCTCGCCATGATACGCAAGCCCATAAAAACCGTATTTTGAAGTTGGGTCACATCATTTGTCATCCTTGTTATCAACGAGGAAGTCGGGATATTATTCAAATTCGCAAAAGAAAACGCCTGTATTTTACCAAAAAGGCTTTTCCTGATATCATGTCCAAAGCTTTGACTTACATGTGATGCCGTAAAGGAATTAACGATCCCGCCAAGAAATGAAAAAACGGAAAGCCCAACCATGACACTTCCCCATTTAATCACCACCGATAAATCTTTCTGCAAAATGCCATCATCAATTATTTTTGCTATAAATAAAGGTTGTAACAGCTCTACCCCGAGCTCGACAATCATTAAGGATAAAGCAAGAATGATCAAAAGCCAGTACGGCTTAAGAAATGAGGACAATTTTTTCATCTATGACACCTTCGATTCTTCATATGTAGATAGCATCTTTTCATCCTCTCATTATACATTTTTATACAGATTTTTTAAAAGAATTTAACTGTTTTAAGAGATTGGTAAATATCTTGATTTTTTTTTTATAAATACCCTTGACAAATAACAGGAAATAAGCGAAAATTCTAATTGATAATGATTTTCAATTTCATTATCGATCTCTGAAATTTGATAAGCAATTACGATATTCTCTTATCGTACCCTTTTGATATTGTACATAGATACAATGTCGCCCCGGCTTCTCTGTGCCTAGTAAAATTATATGCTCATTAGCGAATGCAAGTCACTAGAATATTGCCCCCTCTTTATTCAAGTAATTTATTCACGTTGGAAGCATATTAGGCAGCCGGGGATTATTTTTTTTCAACTATTAAACTTACATATATGATTAAAGGAGCAGGATGATCATGAAACTAGAAGATATCATTAGAGAACGGAGCAGCATCAAACGATTTAAGGACATTCCTGTTCCTATTGATACCATCCAATCATTATTGGAAACTTCAACATGGGCACCGAACCATAAAATGACCCAACCGTGGCGTTTCGTCGTGGTGCAGGGTGATAGCCGCCTAAAACTCGCAGAAGCAACCCGTGCATTCATGGAAGGCAAAGAGAAGGACCCCGAAAAGAAAAAAGCAGCCGGACAGCGAGGATATAATAAACTTATAGGTGTACCGATGTTTGTCGCAGTGATCATGGAAGAGAATCCGAATCCCATGACACGTGAAGAAGATTATGCGGCTACAAGTGCCTTGATCCAGAACTTCAGCCTGCTTGCCTGGGAACAGGGAATCGGGCTGATATGGGAAACATACGGCATGATACACAGCATGGAGTTTCGTGAAGCTTTAGGCGTGAAACCTGGCGAGAAGATCGTCGGCAGCCTTCACGTTGGCTATCCCGATATGATCCCTGCCCCGCGTCCAAGGAACGCGATCGATCAACTCCTGACCATTATGGACTAACATAAGGAAAGCCTCCAAATAGAAGATTGGAGGCTTTCCTTTTATGGTTTATGAGCAACACAATGATTAGCGGGGAAATGGTTCATTCCGGTTATCATAATCCCTTAAAGATAATTACATAAATTTTTCACTTTTATAGGAAAACTGCACCCCCACTGTTAGATGATGTCTAACAATGGGGGTGCAGTTCATTTCAAGGAGGTCCCTAAACGCCCATACTCAAAAGAACTCGTGGTATAATGCCTGAATCGCCGTCTCTTCGTTGTGCCCTTTCACACCGAACATCATGCTTACCTCCGAAGAGCCCTGGTTGATCATCTCAATATTCACCTTCGCTTCGGCCAAGGCTTTTGAAGCCCTTGCCGTTGTACCGACATTATGACGCATTCCTTCCCCTACAACCATGATCAAGGCAAGATCATGCTCCACATCCACTTCATCGGCATGTAGCTCTTTCTTGATTCGGGAAATGATTTTCTTCTCGGCTTCACCTTTCATCTGGTCCTGCCTTAGAATTAGCGTCACATCATCGATGCCTGATGGAATATGCTCATATGAAACTCCATAATCTTCAAGGATGTGCAGCAGTTTCCGGCCAAAACCAACTTCCCGGTTCATCAAATATTTGCTAATGTAAATGCTGCAAAATCCTTTATCGCTCGCAATCCCAATAACGGGTCCGTTCGTATTATCCCGTGTATTCACAATGCGGGTCCCTTGTGCCGCCGGATTGTTCGTATTCTTGATATGGACAGGTATTCCCGCACGGAATGCAGGAATCAGCGCCTCATCATGAAATACCGAGAAACCTGCATAAGAAAGCTCACGCATTTCACGATAGGTTAATTCCCGGATTCCCTTCGGATTGGAAACCACATTTGGATTCACCGCATAAACGGCATCCACGTCCGTAAAGTTCTCATACAAATCAGCTTTGACCCCATTCGCAAGAATCGAACCAGTAATATCGGAACCGCTTCTTGAGAAGGTTAACACTTCACCATCTAACGTATAACCGAAGAACCCTGGGAATACTACGATTCCAGGCTCATCACGCAGAGCATATAACCGATCATAAGACTCCGGCAGCACCTTGGTAAATCCGCCTTCATCCGTTACGATCAAGCCGGCCTTCTTTGGATTTATATACTGTGCCTCTACACCACGGCTTTGGAAATAACCTGCGACCAGCTTTGCATTATTATCCTCGCCGCTGGCCTTCAAGGCATCCAGATAGCGCTTCGGGTTAGTTTGGTCTGCATGCAGCAGTGCCATTAAATTTTCATGAATCCCAGTGATGACACTCTCGGATATATCCAGCTCTTCAGCAATGCTCGCATAGCGGGATACGACATCTTCTATCAAATGCTCTCCGTTATCCCCACGCAGCTGCTGTTCCGCAGCTTCAATCAATAAATCCGTCACCTTTATATCATCGGAATTGCGTTTCCCTGGAGCCGAAACGACTACAATCTTTCTCTTTGGATCAGAAACAACAATTTCGAATACCTTCCTCAACTGTTCACCTGACGCAAGTGAACTTCCACCAAACTTTGCAACTTTCATCTCGACATCCCCTATTTCCGTAAATATTCTGTCAAAATCAACTCTCCCTATTATTACGCTTTTTCTCGAAACAATCAAGTGGGAATTCCATTATAGAAGGACATTTGTATTTTTAAAAAGGACAAATCACCAGGACGACTGATCAAGAATGGCTAAAAACAAAGAAAAAGACAACGGGCATATGCCCATTGTCTCTCCTATTTTTTAGCGATTATCCACAGTTTCCGGGTATAAGTCATGGTTCATCAAGCGGTAATTCGCCATTTCCTCATACTTCGTACCTGGTTTCCCATAATTCGTGTAAGGGTCGATGGAAATTCCTCCCCTAGGTGTAAACTTGCCCCAGACTTCAATATATTTAGGATCCATCAATTCGATTAAATCATTCATGATGATGTTCATGCAGTCTTCATGGAAAATCACCGTGAAAAATTCCCAGTCATCTCAACAGTTGTCCACTTCTTACGAGTCACTGGTCACTGGTTTGGTCACAGCTAGAGAAGAAACCGTCAAATTTACCTGCTGCTTCTAGTTGCATAGACGGTAAAGCGTGACTGTATGTGTTCAGCGTAATGTTCACATTTTTATGTCCTAGCCGCTCCTGAATAATCTTCGGATTCACTTTATACTCAAGTAAAAACGTTGCATGAGTATGGCGCAAATCATGCAGCCTTATCTTCGGAATATCCAATTGATCAGCCGTCACTTTGAATGCTCTTCTGAAATTGTTAGAATGCACCCAATTGCCATTTTTAGTACACACGACTAAATCATTATCAAAGTAGGCTTGTTGTTGGATAGCTTTTTCTTTCTCCAGAGCCACAATGACTGCTCTCTAAGTGTTCCCTACTACTTAGTTAACTATTTCCGTAATAAAGGGTACTTATTATGTTGGTTGTTTTTGCTTTTTCTCCCTCGGTATTGTGACTTGCTGATTGAATACCAATATACCTATCCATAACAAAAGGGAGCTTAGTACCCCTTTCCTATTCTCTCCTTTTAGGTACTCCCTATCACTTCTAGTCCTTTAAATGCTAAGTATCGTCAATCTATGCGTCTTCTAAACCGACTACAACTGATAGCGTCTTTGCGCTTTTTTCTTCATCACTTACAAGCTTTGTTCTATAAGTCCATACGGACAATGTCCATAAAAAGTTTGAAAGCCTGGAAATGGCCTACTAGTACCTTGAAGTCACTCCCAACCTAACACATTTAGTTATCCAACATGTTTTAAGCAATATGGGAGCAAAAAGAGCAGGTTTAACTTCAGTCCTGCTCTTCCCTTGTTTCCTGTTCAATTCATACGGTTAGGTTCATAATTCACATTATACTTCTTCGTAAGCTTCTCCATCTCCGCGTGATATTTCTCAAGGAGTGACTGATGTTCAAGCATTTTTTTATTGGCCTCTTCCATCAGCTGTTTATCTTGTTTTTCTAAAGCTTCTTTTTGCAGCCTAAGGGCTTCTAAAAAGGTTTCAGTTGTTTTAACAATTTGCTGGGTCGGTTCTTCAAGCTCTTTAATCTTTGGTTTGAGGTTTTTTGCTTCTTTTACTGCCTTTTCATAAGCAGGCAGCACTTTATTATCAATTTCTGCAAGCATAGTATTATCATCGGTGAAATTTTCTCCAGATACAGATAATAAGGAATTATAGGCCTCTGTTTCCAAATCAGATACTTTCTTTACATCTTTATTAATATATTCGAGAATGGCTTTTTGTTTCTCTTTAGTAGACAATTCTTTTGATTCAGTTTGTTTTTCGGTTTTGTCCCCGAATGTATTGCTCATGCTGCAGCCTGTTAAAAGGAACCCGAGGACTGCCAATAATGTTATGTATCTCAAATTCTAAAAGTCCTTTCTTTTCAGGTTATAGATCTTCAACACTATGATTAGAAAAAGTCAGGTATCACCGAGTCCTTTAGGACGAAATGAACCAATAGTCGCATGCTTTGGGAAAGTATAAAAAAGCTAATTATGCTTAATCAGGCCCGGGTCATTTTTAATATAGGCATCCCTGCGGTTAAAATACCGCTTTTTTTGCACACTTTTTGCCAGTGCCATCATTGGCAGAGAAATGACCAGTGCCGTAAATGCATACCATATGGTAAAAAATGAGAGAATAATATAAACAATAGAGAGCAAAAGAAATCCAGTAAAAAAGAGTAGAAAAACAACATTAAAGGCTATTAATTCACTGATGCGGATTTTTTCCTTTGTCTCCTCTGTATTCTTTTTCAATTTCGCCAGATATTTCAGTTCAGATAGAGTAATTGAATAAGGCTCCATGAACCAGTTCAGGATTCTATTCATTTCGTATTTTCACTGAACATGTCAATTAATTTCTCCCTCAGTGCTAGTTCCCCTTCGGTTTCAAGCCCTTTATAAACCACTTCTTTAATTTGAGAATGGTTAAAAAACACATTTGTGTCCTCTGATAGATGGCCCTGGGGGTATGGGCATCCTACATAATCCCATATTTTATTTTGGCCTTCTTGCTGCTGTTTTCTCCCGTAAATCATTACAGCCTGATGGACTAATTCTACTAAAACCACCGTTCCGATAGGAAGCATTTCATTCCCGTTATTAATTTTTGTTGAATTAAAATCAAATTCTGCCATCAAATATCTTCTCCTCGCTGTTCCAATTAACCATACCGAGATCATTATTCCTGCTTTTCAACGCTTATTCCTACTTTAACTCCTAGCAACATTCTTAAATCGACAACAAACTCCCTGCCGACTTTTATTTCTCCACCTGCTCCAAACGCTGATCCCCCGACTGTCCCTTTAAAATTGTAATCTGTCCAAGGAATATGCATAATACCGGATACTTCTCCTTCGGCGACAGCACCTTTTAACCCTACTCCTACAGAGCTTCCATCTAATCCAGCATAAGCTTTTCCTTTTAATATGTCACCCTGTGCTTCAGCACCGGAGCCGCCTAGAACTGGTATCTTTTTATCAAGCTGGGTTTTAGCCTGTACGTTATAAATAGAACCAGCTGCTTTTACTAATGGAAAAATAGTGGATCCTCCTATACTTGCCTGTGCCTCTGCTTTGCCTATATCCTGGCTAAACTTGCTATCTACTATTTTAGTATCATGCTCTGCGCTGACATGGACACCGCTGATAGCTCCTTTCCCGCCAATTTGGTCTTTCTTATTCCACTCGCCCTCCGCCATCCCCACGCTAGCATTAAGAGTCACTCCATTCTTTGTAGTGGTATCTCCAGGGCCAAGAAACTTATCCTTTTCCTTTTTTACTTCGCCGGTCTTTTCCTTTGCCAATGCTTGCCCTAAGTTGTACACAGGATAATCTATGCCCATCATTCCAAAGAGAGCCTTCCTCTTTCTGGCTTCCATTCCCTGCAATGTTAAATAAGATATTTTTCCCTGCTCCGGCTTAGTCGTGAATATTACTAGGTACCGGGAAGCTAATCCGCTTAACTGTTTAGAGTTATAGCTGCCGACACTCAGCTTTCCAGAAGCTATTTTCGCATCGATTTCATGTACATACTGGTTCAGCAATTGCAGCTCGCTAATTAAAGACATGATTGAAGCAGTCTGCTGGTGGTCGAATTCTTCTAATTTTTCGTTTGTTTCTTTAATTTCCAGTTCAGAATTACGGAGGTTTTGAATCACAGCTGTGTCATCAAGGTATGGAATGGGAGCTATATCCTGCACACTGGCGATCGCTTGGTTTGCTTCACTCGTTATTTCCTGTGTAATTGCTTTCGCATTATATAAAGCGTTTGTTAAATCAGAATGCAAAAATGATTGTCTGATAAACCCTGTATCGACTGGTTCTAATGCTGCAAGAGCAGTCCTCGTTTCTTTTAACTTACTTTCGTAATCAGACAGCACCTGCTTGCTTTTCACCAAAAAAGGATGATGGCAGTCCTCATAGAATGATTTAATAGCTTCAGCACCTTGTCCCTTAAATGAATCGTCTAAAGAAATCAACTCGCGAATTTTTTTTTCGATTGCATCTATTGATTTAATTTTTTCCTGAATGGCCCTAATCGTCTCTTCAGTACCTTGCTCTAAATTACTAACATCTAAAACTCTCACCTTCTTCTCACCTCATTGGGACAGGACCGAAGGAAGCAGCATTCCTTTTATCCATTTCTTTCATTGTTTCAACTGAATTTTTTGCCATCGATTGAGTTTTAGCAAGCAATGCTTTATAGTTTTGCAAGACCTGTTCGAGTAATTGGTTAATTTCCTCAAGCGTGTTTATTAATTGAAGCTCGTTTTTTTCTGCGACTGACTCAGGCAGTGCTGGGTTTAACGCGCTTGACGCCATCTGAATAGATGATAATTCCTTTTCAACACTTCCGTAGTCAATTTTTATTTCGTTCATGGCCACCACTACTTTGTTTTAGATTTTTTACTACCTGCTGCCTGCATATTTAATGTATTTTGTTATCTATTCTTTCAACTCTGCTACATGGCTTTAAATAGAAGCAAACATACTTCTAAGCTGAGCGATTTCAGCCTGCATCTGGCTGATTTTAGAGTCTATCGCATTTAGGCTGTCCTGAAATTGTTCATCCTTCAGTTCTTGATACGTGGCTTGTAGAGTTTGCCGTTCCGTTTCGAAGTCCTTAGCCAATTGGCCATTCCAGCTATCCGCAGTAAGTTCTGGTTCAAAAAACAAATTACGGTATTGAGCCAATTCATCCTGGCAGCCTGCCAGCTTTCCTTTTGCCTCCTGCAAGCGCCTTATTTCTTCTTCTTTTTTTGCAATCATTGAGGAGTAATAGCTAATTAACCCATAGCTCATTGAACATCACCTTAAAATAAATTTTCATATGTATTTGTTGATTTTCAAAACTTAAGCCTGCATTTTAATAGATAAGTATATTGTAACTTATCTAGACTAAACCATACAAAAAACACCATAAACACTCGAAAAAATAAGTCATTTGGACTGGTTAGCTATCAAATCCCATTGGTAAAAAAGTCTTGAAGTGGTGTCTTTATTGCTTCTGTTAAAGAAGTTTTTATAAAGAAAGATTTAACTTGATTAAATACCGCTTTTAGCCAGGAATAGAATAGTACTGATGTATCATTTACAATGCTCCTTGCACTATGTAAATCTGCGAAAGTAATTTCTGAACGTCTAGGGCATAGTAATATTAAAACGACTTTTGACATCTATTCGCATTTATTACCAAATATGCAAGAGGAGGCCGCTAACCAAATTAATAACTTTGCCCGCAAAATCTACTTAAAGTTGCTTCGGCACCGAAATGGCACCAAGCTCCCTTTTTGTGCAATTTTATTTGCCTTCAATTAAGTCTTTGAAATGATTCGAACCCGACCCCTTCCCTGTCAAGGAAGTGCTGAAGGGAAAAGTCACGATATATATGGGTTTCATCGTAACGTTGCTCGTGTCATCCAATAATAAAATCAAAAAAGATGCCTTTATAACAAAGACACCCCTGACTTTACGTATAAATGCTGTGGTCACATATAGTTTATTTTTAAAACAATTTGATCACGGCTTTGGTCACAAATCAAGCCACTTTTATGTGACCACACCGTTTAGCGATTATCCACAGTTTCCGGGTATAAGTCATGGTTCATCAAGCGGTAATTCGCCATTTCCTCATACTTCGTACCTGGTTTCCCATAATTCGTGTAAGGGTCGATGGAAATTCCTCCCCTAGGTGTAAACTTGCCCCAGACTTCAATATATTTAGGATCCATCAATTCGATTAAATCATTCATGATGATGTTCATGCAGTCTTCATGGAAATCACCGTGATTGCGGAAGCTGAATAAATAAAGTTTCAAAGACTTGCTTTCCACCATTTTCACACTGGGAATATAGCTGATGTAAATGGTAGCAAAGTCCGGCTGGCCCGTTATCGGACATAAGCTAGTGAATTCCGGGCAATTGAATTTCACGAAATAATCCCGGTTCGGATGCTTGTTATCGAATGACTCAAGAATTTCAGGCGCATAGTCGAATGTATATTTTGTTCCTTGATTCCCAAGCAGTGTGATATCTTTTTTTAATTCTTCTTCTTTTCTTCCAGACATTAAAAGTCCTCCTAATCCCACGTTTCAGGGAGATTCATAAAATGGGCCTCTATATAACAAAAACCATATCTCCTCAAAGATATGGTTGATTCGCGAAAAATATCAAAGCCATAGTTTTTTTAAGAGGGTGATGCTATGAACCTCTCCCGTTTATCGGGAAATATTTTAAAATTGTCTTAGTAAATATAAAAAAAAATAGTCAATCTGTCAATGCAACTCTCTTAAATTGGGTTTGATTCCTTTATATATTCAGTTTAAAATGGAAAAAGCAGTTCAACCTATCAGAAAGAAGAGAATATACACATGTGGATTTTTGCAGCACTCATCACCAGCTTATGTTTCGGAATCAATAACAGCATTTTCAAATGGAGCAGCGGAAAAGGCTATTCCAAGATCCATATCCAATTTTTCTTTTATTTTTCAGCTTTTATTTTGTCCATTGTTTATGGATTATTTATGGATGGTTTGCAGCTGAACTGGCTGTCCATCATGCTTGGTGCAGCAATTGGTGTACTGAACGCTAATGGTAACATCCAGATGGCAAGCGCCTTTGAAAAAGGGCCGGCAAGCTTGACATCACCATTAATCGCAGCGAATGCAATATTCCCCATACTCTGTGCAGCTTTAATTTTTCACGAACATATTTCTTCCTTGCAGTGGAGTGGAATAGTCTGCATGTTTCTCGCTACATTAGTTATCCAGTATACACCTAACGCCAAAGGTAACCATCAATATGTCCCTTGGATCATGCACACATTATTCTCCATCTTATCATTTGGTGTGCTCGGAATTCTAATGACGACATCAACACGTCTTCATTTAAACTCCCTTGATATCTTAGTATCAATGTATGGAGGCGGAATGCTTTATCTTCTTTCGGCTCTGGCCTTTAAAAAAGAAAAAATCAAGCTAAAGGAAGTCAAAATCGGTTCCTTAGTAGGTTTTTTAAGCATGATAGGCTATGGATGTTATTTCTTTGCATTGAACACCGGGATCGCAAGCATCATTTTTCCTGTCGTCAGCCTGAACTGTTTAGTTGTCGTATTCGCTGGATGTTATTTATTCAAGGAAAAACTTAAAACCTATCAAATTGCCGGTGTTTTTGCAGCATTAATCGGTATTATTTTAACTAAAATATGAATATAGTTCGTTTACAAAAACAACCTGGCTGTCATGTGTACAAGCCAGGTCGTTTTTTATTTAAACGGGAAATGGGGTAGGTCAAAAAAAAAAATGTTGACACATCCTTAAAAATATCAGATAATTTTGAATATTAATTCTTTAGATTTTACAACTTTTGAAATGTTTGAAAAATCCTCTGCCACGGGTATTAAAGAAATAGGTACAACCACCTCATTTAATTCGGAATCAAGAAAGGAAAGATGCATAATGGTAAAAGTTACAGTAACAGTTGATTTCCAAGGAAAATCTTATCAAACTAACGTCCTTGCTAAACCGGGTACAGATCATGAAGTAATTTTACAACAAGCCCTTCATCAAGTTGAAAAACAATGGAAAGCGTAAGAAGGCAGGCATCGTAATAGATACCTGCTTTTTTATTACCATTAAATAATATCCAAAATATTTTTCATATGCACCATTAAAGACCCTCTTTAGCAATTCCCTCCCACTTAAAAACACAAAGACACTAAAATTCAGTCGTCAGTCTGAATAACAAGTAATTTAGAATTTTAATGAAAAAAGCACCTAAATGAAATGGGATTATACAATAAAAGACTTATAAAAAAGACGGTCTTTTTAAGGGCCTTCTTTCAGACTGTAGACAAACTCGATGAAAATCAAGTATGTCTCAGTTTTTATGAGGGTTTATAAAACCTCGAACGTCGATTTCCACTCCAGGCACTCGCTTTCCGCGGGCGGTCCAGGAGCCTCCTCGGCGCCTTGTGCCTGTGGGGTCTCCCCTCGACGCGCTTTTCCCGCAGGAGTCTCGCACCCGTTCCAATCAACTTTGTTTTGAAATTTTAGGTAAAACCCCTTTTGTCTACAACCCCAAAGACGGTCTTTTAAGGACCGTCCTCTTAATGTTCTTTTAAGCTAAATTACTTATTAATGGCACGGATCGTTCTTGGAGGCTATCGGAAAACAGACTATAAGAAATGACTTTCTTCTTGTACTGTTTAACTACATCCACGCGTTCATTGTAAATGTACACAAATAACTTAACATCAATTTTGCCTATTTTAGTATCAATGACTAATGGAGTCCCACTGTCCTCTGGATGTAAAAACAATTGCTCGTTACCCGGGAATATATGATTTTTCTTCAAAAACCTGGCGTTATTAAAATGATTAATAACTTGAATTTTTTCTTCACCTTCCAAACGTTTTCCGTCAAAGGATACGATCGCATTCCCGCCACTAATTTCTGAGTGTATTTTAAATTTGCTGATAATCCAATTAACTGCATCGGTTGGAAGACAGGAAACCAATATTTTTATCAAGCTTAAGATAATTGTCAAAATCAAAACCGGCAATGTCAATTCATCATCTCCGCTACATTTATAAATTAATTCTTATATAACTTATTATATCAATAGGGCTTGCAGTTTTTCTTAGAAGATGTGTCCGTTCTATTAACGTTTTACTTTGGTAAAACATTGTACTTAAATACAATTTCCCTTTATAAATATAATGTTCCGAAATGGTTATACTAAACAAAATGGTTTCATCCACATCCTTCTTAACAAATTTCCATGAATGAGATGGATGGGTCGGTATAAGAATTTATATTTATTAAAATACAAAAAAGCTGGGCGTCATCAAGACGCCCAGCTTTTCCGGAATCGATTATTGATATCCCCAAATCATTGTTAGCATTGTACCGAAAATTGTAACCAATGCAACGAACAATCCGTAATATACGTTTGTGTAAATCGATGCTTTATCTTCAGACTCACCTGCGTGCATGAACATAACTAATTGCAGTGCAGCTTGCATGAAAGCTGTAACAAGAAGGATGATCATAGCCATTTTTAGTGAGAGATCATACATAATAACTGATAGTGCGACCAAAGTCAGGACTAGAGAAAACGCAAATCCCATAACTTGGCCCCGTGGGAATAATTCTTTCATATTACATCATTCCTTTCAGGTAGACGAAACTGAAGATGAAGATCCAGACAACGTCCAAGAAATGCCAGTAAAGTGAAAAGATGAAAGCCTTGTTTGTTGTTTCTGGAGTCATACCGCGCTTTTTGATCTGCATGACGATGAAGGTTCCCCAGAATAAACCAAGTGTAACGTGAGCTCCATGGGTACCTAGTAATGTAAACAAACTAGATAAGAAAGCACTTGTTTGAATGGTTGCTCCTTCATGAACATACTCCACGAATTCATAAATTTCGACTCCCAAGAAGCCTAAACCAAGAATAAGGGTGATAATGAAGAAACCAATCGTTGCTTTCTGTCTGCCAAGTCTCATTGCATTGATTCCAAGACCTATGGTAAAACTACTGGTTAAAAGAAAGATTGTTTGGAACATCAGGGTTGGGAGTTTAAAAAGATGTTCCCCTGTTGGACCATTTCCAGTTCCGTCAACCAATACAAAATAAGTGGCGAACAGTGTAGCGAAAAGAGCTATTTCTGCTCCTAGGAAAATCCAGAATCCAAAAATCTTTAAGCGATTTTCTTCCGTGCTATATTCTAGTGGCAGCGAGTTATCTATTTTCATTACTTAGCACCTCGCAATTTATTTTCAGTTTCTTCGATCTCTTCAACAGAGATATAACGACCGTGATCTTTTTCGAATGAACGGTGAATCATACAAGCAAAGATACCGATCGTTGCAATGATTGCAATGATCCACATGCTGAATACCAATGCAAATCCCCAAACGAAGAAGATACAGCTCATGATAAACGGCACGCCACTGTTATTTGGCATATGAATTTTTTCTACTTTACCACCAAATAATTTAAAGCCTTTTTTCTTTGAATCCCAGAATGCTTCTGTAGAATCAACTGTTGGTACAACTGCAAAGTTATATTCAGGGATTGGTGTATGTGTAGCCCACTCTAGAGAACGCGCATCCCATGGATCGTTCGAAATATTTCTTGATGCATAACGAGTACTCCAATAGATATTGTACACAATAAGTGCAAAACCTATTGCCAAGCCAATCGCTCCAACGAAAGAGAGCATATTCAATGGACCATACCCTGTTGATTCAGAGTACGTATACATACGACGTGCCTGCCCATCTAAACCAGTGATGAACATCGGGAAGAATGTTACATTAAAGCCGATTGTAATGAACCAGAACGACCATTTCCCAATTTTTTCGCTCAACATGAAACCGAACATTTTTGGCCACCAGTACGTAAAACCGGCAAGTACGGCAAATACAGTACCTGGAATCAATACGTAGTGGAAGTGAGCTACTAAGAACATTGTATTATGGTATTGGTAGTCAGCACTTGCCATGGCAAGCATTACCCCTGTTACCCCACCGAGCGTGAAAATCGGAATGAAAGCTAAAGAGTATAGCATTGGAACGGTAAATACGATTTTACCTTTCCAAAGTGTGAACAACCAGTTGAAGATCTTAACACCAGTCGGGACGGCAATTGCCATCGTGGTAATCGAGAAGATACCATTAACCATTGCACCGTGACCCATTGTATAGAAATGGTGAGCCCATACAATGAAAGATAAAGTAGAAATAGCTACCATGGAGATAACCATCGAATTATATCCGTACAGGTTACGACGTGCAAATGTCGAAATGATTTCACTGTAAATACCGAAAGCTGGAAGAATTACTATATAAACTTCAGGATGTCCCCAAACCCAGAACAAGTTCGCCCAAAGCATATCGCTACCGCCATTGGCCATCGTAAAGAATTGAGTTCCGAATAGACGATCCATTGTCATCAACGCAAGTGCCACTGTCAATACAGGGAAAGCGAAAACGATGATGAAGTTTGTGATCAAGATAGACCATGTGAACATTGGCATTTTCATTAAGGTCATGCCAGGTGCTCTCATTTTCAAGATTGTTACGATAAAGTTGATACCAGTCAGTAATGTACCGATACCTGCAATTTGAAGTGAAATCGCGTAATAGTTCGAACCTACTGATTCACTGAAATCGTTACCTGCAAGCGGGAAGTAAGATGTCCAGCCTGCATCAGGAGAACCACCGACTACGAAAGAGATGTTAAATAGCATTGCCCCCATGAAGAATAACCAGAAGCTTACTGCGTTCAGACGTGGGAATGCTACGTCACGCGCTCCAACTTGCAATGGTGTAACAATGTTCATTAACCCAATGATAAATGGCATAGCCATGAACAGGATCATGACGACCCCGTGTGTTGTAAATACCTCATTATAATGCTGTCCATCCAAAAGACCGTTATCTGGAATAGCCGTTTGAGCACGCATCATAAGAGCATCCACGCCACCACGGAAGAGCATAAGCAGTGCTGCCAAGATGTACATGATACCAATACGTTTATGGTCAACCGTTGTTAACCACTCACGCCATAAGTAACCCCATTTTTTAAAATAGGTAATTCCGGCAACAACCGCAATCATGGTTAAACCAATGGCAACCATGGATGCATAAATCGCAGGACTTGGATGAGGTACGGCAAATCGATCAAAGTAATCCATACTTTTGTGACTCCTTTCAGGAAAATATTCCTTATCTTGTAAACCTAGTTGTTTTATCGAACGAAATTAATTCTTAGTGATCATGATTCATGTTGCTGTGTTCTGAATGTTCCTCGTGTGAATCCTTGGAATCAGTTTCTTCCGTATCAGAGGATCCGTGGTCATGACCAGCATTTTCCCCTTCAGGAGCTGGAGAAAACTCTAAGTGAGTTCCAGTGAAAGTGGATTGTCCCACATGACCAGGTTTTAATAATTCATTGAATTTTTCCTCAGTAATCGGTTTAGCAGTAGCTTTAATTTCATCTACCCACTTATCGTATTCTTCTGCAGACAGTACATTAACGTTGAACGTTTGCTGAGCAAAACCTGAACCACTGAAGTTTGAATTTCGACCCATATACTCTCCTGGTACGTCAGCTGCTAAGTGCAACGTATTAACCATGTCCGACATCGCGTATTTTTGTCCTCCAAGTTGCGGAATCCAGAAACTTGAGATTGGACCGTATGAGTAAAGTTTAAATTCAATTGGTCGGTTAGTAGGTAAAAACAGATAGTTGACTGTTTCGATATCTTCTTCCGGATAACTAAAATGCCACTTCCAGTTGGAAGATGAAGCGTAAATAATTAAAGGTTCTTGATCACCGTATCCTTTAGGTGTTGCCTCAACTTCATTTGTTGTTTTAACAGTAACAACGGATAGGAAAGCGACGATCAAAATTGGGATCGCAACCCAAATTATTTCAAGAACCTTACTTCCTTCTATATGAGGCGGTTCATAATCATCACGTTGTTTGGAAGCACGATATTTCATTATCATGAAGATATACAGTACCATAACGACAAGGACGACAAAGGACATTGTCCATATCGAAATCATAATAACATCTGCTTGTGTTGCAGCTACTGGCCCTTTAGGGTCCAAGACCATTAATGGGTTATCGCAACCGGTTAGCACAGTGGCAATAGTAAAAAGTATAGTTAATAGAGCCCATTTTATTTTCATAGTACTACCCCTTTCTTACATAATAAAATTCCAATTGGTAATTATTCGGACAAAGTGTTACCATGTTCACAAACCCCGACATACCAATATTAATCCCAAGTCTAAAAAAAGACAATACAAAGTGACATCTGTCACATAAAGTTCATTAAAGAGCAGTAAGAAGATGGTAAATGAACTGAAATGTTCGATAATCTTCAGCAAATGAAATATAATAAATGTTTCATATCTTGTCTATGAAAATTCACTTATCAGTACAGGATTGCATATATTACCGATCCTCTTTCCGTTTAATATTACTCTAATATAATGAAATAAAAATTTCACATTATATTCACCGTGTATATTGCCTCAAAACTCTTAAAGATTATGAATTATATTACCTATCCTGTCAATTAGGTATTTATCGTTAGAAAACATTATTTAAAACGGATTTTTTTCACTCGGCCATGGAGGTTGGTAAATGGTAGACACATTAAACACGATGTTGTCTCCATGCTTCAATACTCTTATGATCAAACACAGGTCAATATTATATATATATAAGGAAACAACGAGTTTGAAATGAAATTGGGTTCTTTCGCAATCCTTATGCCCTGTCATTATTTTTAAACAGCCGTTTAGCAATAGTCGTGGTAGAAGTAATTCAGGTTTGGTGGTTCTATCGCAAAACCCACTGACCAATAACCCCATATTGATGCCTGTATCCCTTTTGAATTATCAATTAAAATTACATAGAAAAAAATCCACAAAAAAAGGACTTCTTAAAAGTGTCCTTTTCTCGTGGATATAGTTTAAAATGTAAGTGAGAATTTCCTGGCGTGCAGGCAGTTTGTTTGGATGTCAAGCACATCGTGTGTTTGGCAATGACAAGTGCAGTATATTGTATTGAATTAAAATGTAACAAATTGGTAGTTCGATTCTGATCATACATAAAATGAAAGCGCATTCATCGAATGAGATCAAGTTGACTCAAATTCAGCAAGTTAGGCAAAAGAACAACTAGTTTTGTTTAGAAAAACAGTATATTGCGCTATATTCCTCGTTTTAGTTACTGAATTCTGTACTTCTTTTTGTTGGAGCTTTAGCCTTTGTTTTCATTTTTATGATTTTAGTCGTTTCCGGTTCAATTCTTTCGCCTTTATGTGTATTCATTACCATTTCTTCTGTCAGGACAAAAAATATACCAACTAGAAAAATGGCAGCTGCGCTTAATGTGATGGCGATTCCAACAGCGGTAAATATATAATCCTTATTGTAATCGCTTACAAAGAAACTTAAAGCAAAAATAATAATTCCGATTACACAGCCTGTGCCCGATACCCATTTCACTGCATCTAACATCTTCTGATTAGCTTCCATAATTTCATCCCCTTTCTTTCTATTTTATGACATTTCACAAATTTGTCAAATCTTTTCTATTTTTTAACATATCCACGATGAAAACCTTGACAAATAGAAGACGCCACCATTCACTTTTAGGTATTCATGACTATATGAACAAACTGCAAAAACAGTGCAAATACACTATCTATTTTTCCGACATTACCCTACTGTATACTATAAAAAAATCCCAATATAAGACCCCTGATAATAATCAGGGGCCTTACCTCTATGGTTTTTGCAAGGTGATCGTTACCGTTTTCTCTTCAGTGCCTCGATATACTTTAACCTTTACTTTATCGCCGATCTTCTTATCTGAATATAAGTATTTCCTTAATGCTGCCGCGGTATCAATTTTCGTTCCATCAATCTCAACGATGATATCCTGTTGCATAAGCCCTCCATTCGCCGCAGCCGAGCCCGCCTCTATACTCGTCACCATTACGCCGGATTTAGCAGCTTCTGGAACATTTTGAAGGTAATATTGCGGTAGTTCTTCTATACTGGCCAAGCTGACTCCTAAATATGGCCGCGTGATTTTTCCATTTTTAATCAGTTCCGTAACAATTGGAATCACATCATTACTTGGTATGGCAAACCCTAAGCCTTCCACACCATTTTCGGAAATCTTCAAACTGTTTATCCCGATCACTTCCCCAGCGGTGTTGATCAATGCACCGCCGCTGTTGCCGGGGTTGATCGCTGCATCTGTTTGAAGGACATCAAGTTCCCACTCCCCGTCCGATGTATCAACTGAAATGGAGCGTCCGGTCGCACTGACGATCCCTTGTGTAACCGATCGTGAAAAATCAAGTCCAAGAGGATTGCCAATTGCCAATACTTCTTCACCTGGACGCATGCTATCGGAATTCCCGAATTTAATTCCCTCAGGTGCCATCGAGGCATCAATTGTCAAAACCGCTAAGTCCGTCAAAGCATCAGCCCCGACAACAGCTGCCGTTGTCTTTTGTCCATCATACAATGAAATTTCGACTTCCTTAGCTCCTTCAATAACATGATTGTTCGTGATGATATAGGCTTTCCCACCAGCTTTTTTGTAAATGACCCCTGAACCAGTGCCGCTCTCAACCGTTTCGCTCTCCGTGCTTTGCCGCTGGTACGGGTTCTGGTTTTGCATCTCCTGTAAATTCACGACCCCGACAATCGATTTGGATGCTGATTCGACCATCTCTGCCCTATCATTTGAATCCGTACTCGTCGATAACTTTTCCGCCGTGACACTTTTATCTTTTTCAACACTCTCCGGTTGCTGTACACCTGCTGTTTCGGTTGACTCATTCACTGAACTATTCCCTTGATCTATAAAGTCTCCGCCAAATAGAAATACAGACGATGTAACCATAGCAGCAACCGTTCCGGAAACAAGGCTAGTTAGCCAAAGAGACTTACCCTTTTTCCGTTCTGCCTTCACTCTGACTTGCTCATCACCATTATAATTCTCCATCTTTATCCCTCCTATGATTGTCCTTTGTCCTTTACTTGACTCAATCATAAACAGGAAATATTAAAAAATTCTTAAGAAATAAAGAATAGGACGACATTTTTACAAAAAGTATAAAATTATATCGAATCCTGTATTTTGCTGCGCTGCAAATTAAAAAGGCCTCAACAGGGGCCTTCAATTCCACCATACAATTATCCTACAAGACTTCATAAACTTCTTTAGTCTTCTTATTCACTCCATACCAGCCCCAAGTGGTTTTGTGGCCACTTTTCTGACTAGGTTCATCCACCTCGAAAACATGAAAAATGTAATCTCCCTTTTCGGCATCATGATCATATTCGATATTCAATTTCGGAAAATTTTCCATGTCCACATAATCCTTCACTAGCTTCTCTGCCTGAGATTTACTTAATGTACTAACCGAAGCCTTGCTCTCTTCTTTGCCTATTGTATCCGTTGCCGCCTCATCTTCTATTTTGGATCCATTGGTTCCGTCCACAGTTGCTTCCTCCGCCGGCTCCGCCTCGTCATTTCCCTCTACTGCTTCTATCGTGGCGGAGTCTGATACAGGTTGCATTTCCACCGCCTTTGAAACCATTAGTTTACCTTCCCGGTATTTTGCTTTATATGCGGTCGCTTCTTCAAAATCGCTTTTGGCCGAATCAAAATCCTGATCGTCGTATTTCTTCATTCCACTCGCCAGAAAACCTGAAAGAACCATAAATTCCTTTGCTTCCGGTGTTTTTGCTTCTTTATAAGCTAATTCAAATGCCTCGTGGGCTTCTAAATAGTTTTCTTCATTCAACTGACTTTTCCCTAAATCCATATTGGAATCATAATTCCTTGTTACGCAGCCTGAAGCAATCAACACAATAAAAATAACCATGATTGACCTCTTCACTATATCACTCCTTTATTTTCCATATTATTCTGTAAATTCATCTTATACCATTTGATAAGAAATCCGATACCTCTATTTCCTATCTTTTTCATTAAGGAAATGTTTACATTGATGATTAACTTTTTACAAATAGTGGTACAGAATAGATAAACGCTTGAAAGGATGATGCACAGAATGATGCAGGAAAAACAGACCTATCATGTCGATTTGGTCAGCGGCGACGTTCTTGGACAAAAACTTGAAGAGAATCCAAGCTTCACTGTACACGCAACTGATGAGGAACTTGCAGAATTGAAACAATGCTTGGAGGAACACCGGACAGATGACCTGGAGGCATATGCCCGTTCACATGTGCCCTACCTTCTTTATCATCATGACCGGGCAAATGATAAATACGATGCAGCCATGAAAAGGCTTTATGCCCTCATTTATAAATTAGGGGATGAAACAGCACGAAACCATATTGAAGAAATCGGCATATTGAAAGATAACAAATTCGAGGGACAAGAAGAAGTGCAAAAGTTCAAATAGGAAATAGAAACAGAACCTGAAATTTGAAGTGAACCCAAAAAGTTAGACACTTTATTTACTTAGGCAGCCTTGAGGACATGTTACGCTGGCACAGTCATCGGGACTATATGGATGATGACATTAGGCGCAACCTTAACCATAGCGATTCCTAACTTCCTTGATCACTCTGGCGGTAACTTGGCCAGCCTGTTTGGAAATTTTGCTATAATCATGTTCTTTATAATCATCTTTGGACAGCTTGCTATAAATGTCTTTAACCTATATGGAGCATTCATGGCAACCATAACAACAATTGAACCGTTTATTAAATTAAAGGTCACACCGAAAGTAAGAATAGGAATGATATTCTGTGTAACAGTAGCAGGTACCGTTTTGTGCTTACTAGGTCAGAGTAATTTCCTATCCTTTTTCTTGAATTTCATCTTTTTCATTAGTTATTTTTTAATTCCCTGGACATCCATCAACCTTGTTGATTATTATTTGCTGCGACATGGCCATTACAATGTAAAAGATATTTTTGATGTGAACGGTCAATATGGCAAAATAAATTGGATTACTTGTATGGCATTTCTAGTATCAATCTTGGCGGAAATCCCTTTTATAAACACATCATTCTATGTAGGACCGATAGCCAAGGCCTTTGAAGGGGCAGATATCGCTTGGATTATTGGCTTAGTTGTCCCAGCTGTTTTGTATTACTTCCCAATGAGAAAAAAGTTGAATATCGCTGAAAATGCAATAAAACAAGAGAATGGTCCGATAGAGAAAACAGACGCTAGTGTTAAGTAAATTAATATCAAGTGTCGGATAACAGAGAACCTTAAAATGAACTGCACCCCAAATTGGAGGTGCAGTTTTTTTGACCAAAATATACGATAAATGAAATATTACATGTATGCTGTTTAGAGTACTTGTAAGGAAAAAAATTCATTTCACAAGAAAGCATTTCAAACAAGAACCAGAGAAAATATCAAATACTACAAGCATCAGCTAATCAAGGTAAAAATAAAAGGCATGAGCCGGTAGATTACCGGGTTCATGCCTTCAAGGCTGTTTAAATAAAGTGCCTAACTATTTAGGTTCACTTCAGTTCAAAGGTTCTGTTTTTTTAAAGTGGATGTTGTGGTATATCTCTAGTTGTCTAAAATAAAAATAAAGGTCTTGTTGAATTATCCTGACTAGAAAGTAGTGTTATAAGGTCCAATTGATAAGCAATCCAGCTTGAGCTAACCCACCGCCGAAACCATATAATAAAACCTTCTCACCACCACTGAGCTTCCCTTCTTTTAATCCTATTTCTAAAGATAATGGAATTGTTGCTGAAGAAGTATTTCCATACTCCACTAAGCTATATAAAGTACGCTCAATTGGAAAGCCACTTCTATCACATATTGACTCAATCATTCTTAAATTTGCACTATGCGGTACGAACCAATCAACATCATTCAATTGATATTCAGCATTTTTCATCACAGTTTGCATTCCTTTTGGAACAGTAGTAACAGCCCATTTATAAACCTCACGTCCATTTTGTACCAGGTTGCCACTATTATTTAAGTCTTCACCATTTATACGTGTCGATAGGTTTGTACTATATAAATGTTTTCCGCCTTCTCCCTCCGAATATAAATGTGAAGAAATAAAACTTGGCTGTTTTTCATCATATTCTACAAGAACTGCTCCTCCGCCATCTCCAAATAAAATACAAGTGGCTCGATCTTCATAGTCCATAAGTTTTGATAAAGTATCGGCTCCAATAACAAGAACTTTCTTGTTTAAACCAGATGTTACCAATCCATTAGCTACATGCAGCCCATAAGTAAATCCTGCACAGGCAGCGTTTAAATCAATAGCTCCAGTATTCTTAATGCCTAGCTTTGCTTGGACTAAAGATGCTACACTGGGAGTGTTGAAATCAGGAGTAAAGGTACAGACAATGATCATATCAACATCTTCGACAGATTTATCATACCGTTCCATTAAATCCTTTACAGCTTTATAACCTATATCACTAGTAAACTCCTCTTCATGTGCAATTCTTCGTTCTTTAATACCGGTACGTTTAACAATCCATTCATCATTGGTTTCAACCATTTTTTCTAAGTCTTTATTTGTTAACCTTTTTTCAGGAACATACGAACCTATCGCAGTAATACGTGCTTTGGATTTGAACATAGAATAGCCACCTCGTGTTATGAATTGCATCAATTTTATAACTGATATTAATACCTGGTACTAATTATAAAGTAAAAAAAATCTTATGCAACTAAGCATTACATTAAAAAAAGAGCGGGGCGGGGCAAAGGAACTTTAAAGTAACGCACCTGTGAGTTTATACAATCTTTAGAGAGAATGCCAAAAGTCACCTTCAAGACATTTCCTCTAATAAAGTATTAAATTCTGCTTGCCTTACTGACCTTGTCAAAAAAACCATACTCCTAGTTGATGCAGATCTTACTTATTCATGATGACGACAGATTTGATCTTGTCTTTCGAGGTTTTGTTCGACTGCATATGCAGTGCCCCATTCACACATTGTATTTAATACAGGTACAAAGGATTGACCCAACTCAGTTAAACTGTATTCTACTTTTGGCGGTACTACTTTATATACTTCTCTTCGGACAAGCCCATCTCTTTCCAACTGCTTTAATTGGTCGGTTAAGACTTTCTGGGTAATGGCCGGTATTAGAATATAAAACTCTTTTGTCCTCATTGGTTTTTGACTCAGAAAAAAGAGGATTAAGCATTTCCACTTTCCTCCTACAGTATTCATGAAAATATTTATTCCAGTATTTAGACTCTTCATTCCTCATTCCTCCTGAATAGGCACATAAAGGTGGCTATGCCACTTTATTGTGCGTTATTTTCTTCTACATCATGGGTCCATTATACTCTGATTATGAAGCAAATATAACATTGGGAGTGAGCACGATGAGTGTAAGAGAGATTATAGAAAAAAGGCGTTCCGTAAGGCAGTATGATCCCGATTACAAAATTAGTCCAGAAACGTTGGCGACATTTATTGAAGGAGCCAGTAAATCGCCTAACGGAAACAATATTCAAGCAACACGATACCTGGTTATAGATGAACCATATTTAAAGAATTTGTTACTGCCCATTGCTTTTAATCAGCAACAGGTAATTGAAGCCTCAGTACTGATTGTTATACTAGGTGATTATCAAGCATTTGAAAAAGAAAATATCATAATGATACATGAGGATGAGTTTCAAAAAGGTTATTTTGACGCATCAGTAAGAGATTATCTAACAAACGCGGCAATCAATTATTATCTAAATAAATCAAAAGAAGATTTAAAGGTTGAATTAATAAGAGACGCAAGCCTGGCGTCAATGTCGTTAGTTTTATTGGCTAACGAGGCAGGTCTTGAAACCATTACAATGTCCGGGTATGATTCCGAACAATTAAAGTCAGCCTTAAAAATTTCTGATAGGTATTTAGATGTTATGCTAATTGCCATGGGGAAAGGAATGAAAGAAGGTCACAAAACAGTAAGACACGATGTTAACAAAGTCATTTATAAAAACAAAATATAGTGAGTGTAATTACTTTTTTAAAATTTGGATATTGGAAATTAGTGTGGAAAGAGGGTTAAAAAGAACCCTCTTCCCCTATCTTCTTATAGTTAAAACTCACCACGAGTTACCAGTCTCTTTTATCATCCACATGCAGACTTATCATATAGTCATATTAACGTAACGGATTCATTTTAGTGTTTTTGTTTGTAATAGGTTACAGCGAGCGCAAGGGCCAGCACTGTTCCTTTGACGATATCCATCGCATAATACGGAACGGACATCATGATCTGCACATATTGTAGGATTCCGACCAGGACTGCTCCAACAAAGGTTCCAAAGGCATTCGGTTTTCCAGCTCCTAAAACGGAGGAACCAATGAAGGCTGCCGCGACGGCATCCATTAAATAGGGTGACCCTGAATTGATTTCCGATGTCATGACCCTTGAAGCAAGGTCAATCCCCCCGATTGCAGCAAATAGAGCCGAAAGCAGATAGGCAAGGATTTTGTATTTATTAACCGATATCCCGGAAAGTCTCGCCGCTTCCTTATTTCCCCCAATCTAAAAAGGAATCAATCACATCTCTTACAAATTCCCATTCCAGGCGCTTTTGTTTAAATCCTTCTTCACCCACTGATGTAAGTCTGTAATATTTCCTTCTTCCTCCAGGTCCTTGCTCATCCCCCCAGTAAGAAGAAATCCATTCATTCTTTTCTAATCTCTTTAAAGACAGATAAAGTATACCTTCTTTTAATTCAAATTGGTCATCACTCTTTTCACGAACGATTTTGGCTAATTCATAGCCGTACATATCCCTCCTATGTAAAAGTGACAGGATGAGCGTGTCTATATGACCTTTTAAGACTTCCTTATTAATATTATGTTTCCACATATTGGAATAAATATATTTTATATTACTTTATAATGCAAGGTATTATTTAATGAAATATTACAAATTCAACTAACCGTTTTTTTAGTTATACCTGATTTAACACTCTCCTTTAGGTAAGTACCTATACTAAAAGTGCATACTTACGTACTTGCAGAGTGCACTTTATACTTAAAATAAATAATAATTAAGGAGGAGAAATCTTTGAAAACTCTTGTTATCGTATCACACCCAAGTCTAGAAACATCCGTCATAAATAAGCGATGGGTAGAAGCGCTAAGGAAATATCCGGAAAATTACACAGTACACGAATTGTATAAGGTTTACCCTGACGGAAACATTAATGCGGAAAAAGAACAGCAATTAATCGAATCGCATAGTAATCTTGTTTTACAGTTCCCTTTTTATTGGTTTAATTGTCCGCCTCTTCTAAAAAGATGGCTTGACGATGTTTTTACTTATGGTTGGGCTTATGGTTCAAATGGAGGCGATAAACTAAAGAATCGCAAAGCTGCATTAGCTGTATCTGCCGGAATTAACAAAGAGGATTATAGTGAAGAAGGAAGATATCGCTATACACTTGAACATTTATTATCTCCCTTTGAAACTACCTTCCTATACTGCAATGCAGATTATCGTTCATTCTTTGCGTTTTATGGTGCTGAAAATGAACCGTCCGCAAGCGAATTGGAAAATAGCGCACAAGATTATTTAAATTTTGTCGACAATCTTTAACAGGCGGTTTCATTAAAGAAGTATTTCCTAATTAGGGAAATACTTCTTTTGATTTATCAAAATAGCTACACCTACGGCCGTACAATCTCCTGAGCTGGCAAACTGTTTTTCTCTCCCCACTCGCACATCATATTTAACAATGGAATGAGAGATAGACCACGTTCAGATAATGAATATTCTACTTTCGGAGGTATTTGGGGAAATTCCTTGCGTATGATAAGGCCGTCTGCCTCCAGCTCTTTTAACATGATGCTTAGCGTTTTAAAGGAAATGGTGCCGATACTCCGCTTCAGCTGATTATGCCGCATAACCTTATTTTCAGACAGCCAATATATAATGATCATTTTATATTTGCCGCCTATTAAGGACAACGTATATCCAAAGCCAGTGTCATTTGGTTTCACGCCAGTCGGAACACAGGTTTCGCGCATAAGTTTACACTCTCCTTTGGTTAAGTATAGGATATGAATGTTCATACTTTACAATAGATCATTATCAATTTTATTGAAAGGTAAATAGGGTCCCTATAAAAATTCACTCCAACAATGAGGGATCAAAAAGTCCTCCTGCCCTATTTTAGCTTAAGTAAAAAGAGTTCATTAGTAAGTAAAATGATGAAGATGCGAAAATTCATTTCCATAATCCGTCCCTTTTTTTAAAAGGAAAAATCCTGTTGCATATCCAACAGGATTTTTTTCATAATTTTGGATTTCTGCAGAGCAACGTAACGGATTCATTTTAGTGTTTTTGTTTGTAATAAGTTACAGCGAGCGCAAGGGCCAGCACTGTTCCTTTGACAATATCCATCGCATAATACGGAACGGACATCATGATCAGCCCATTTTGTAGGATTCCGATCAGGACTGCTCCGACAAAGGTTCCAAAGGCATTCGGTTTTCCCGCTCCTAAAACGGAGGAACCAATGAAGGCTGCCGCGACGGCATCCATTAAATAGGGTGACCCTGAATTGATTTCCGAAGTCATGACCCTTGAAGCAAGGACAATCCCCCCGATTGCAGCAAATAGAGCCGAAAGCAGATAGGCAAGGATTTTGTATTTATTAACCGATATTCCGGAAAGTCTCGCCGCTTCCTTATTTCCCCCAATAATGTACATATAACGACCGTGCTTCGTATAAGTCAAAAAGATATGGGTCGCTATCACAATGACGGCCATGATCAGGATTATCCATGGTACCTGGCCAATTTTGGCGAAAAACGGGCTGATTAGTCCTGTTGCGAATGTCCCGTCGGGCATGACCATATTTTGTGAAACCGTGGCCCCTTTTGTATAGGTAAGGGCAATTCCCTGGATAATGAACATGGTAGCCAATGTCATCAGCATGTCGGGAATTCTCAATTTAACGATCATGAATGAATTCAAGGCCCCTACGACAAGTGAGGCACCGATCGCAGCGAATATAGCAATTAATGTATCCTGTGAAAACCAGACAAACATCGAGATGACGATGGCATTGGCCAATGATGCGACTGAGCCGACGGAAAGGTCGAAGCCATCCACGGTCAGGGATATCGTAATGCCGATCGCAATGATGGTCACGATGGAAATGGAACGCAGGATGTTGACCAGATTCGTAGTTTGAATGAAAGATGGATTGGACACGGCAAAAATTCCAATCAGAATGATAATCGTCAATATTGTGCCGTATTTATAGAAAAAGTCGAATAGTTCCACCTTTTTCTTCGCTTTCGCTGTCTGTGTAACAGGAATGGGTAGGCTCATTCTATTTTCCTCCTGTTGAATAGAATAGTAGTTCTTCTTCATTCGTTTTGCTTGTTTCTAATTCG
The DNA here is from genome assembly GCF_044762725.1 of Peribacillus sp. NPDC096447. NCBI lineage: Bacteria > Bacillati > Bacillota > Bacilli > Caryophanales > Bacillaceae > Peribacillus > Peribacillus sp. NPDC096447. Next base: position 111,127 of record NZ_JBIWEV010000006.1, on the reverse strand, counting down.
ATGACAGTGCTCCCGTCATATAGCACATATGTCCGGTTGGTAATGCCAATGATTTCGGAAAGCTCGGATGATGCATAAATGATTGCTTTCCCATTCCTTGCAAGCTCTGCAATCAATTCGAATATATCCTTCTTGGCTCCAACATCGACCCCTTTCGTTGGTTCATCGAATATGTATACATCCGCATCGGCCATAAGCCATTTCCCGATGGCAACTTTTTGCTGATTGCCACCTGAAAGGTTTTCGACATTCACTTCCCCTGAAGGAGTTTTAATGCCGAGACTTGCGATCATTTCCTTCGCTCTTTCCTTTTCCACCTTGCGATTCACGAAGCTGAATGTCTTGGAGAATTTTCCAAGACTGGCTGCCGTCAAGTTCGCCGAGACTGATTCCTGAACAAGGACCCCTTCTTTCCTGCGTTCCTCAGGTACAAGTGCCAGACCGCTTTTTACTGCTTCGTGCGGTGATTTCAAGGAAAGCTTTCGACCATTCAGGATGACTTCACCCGCTGTGATCGAAGTATGACCGAAAAGGGTTTTACACAGCTCCGTTTTCCCAGCCCCGACCAACCCTGCCAAGCCGATTATCTCGCCTGCTTTAATATTCAAACTGACATTTTTAACTTTCTCTGCATCTGACAATCCGTTCACTTCCAGAATAACGTCGCCAATCGAAGCATTCACTTCAGGAAACTGTTCATCCATGGTTTTTCCAAGCATGTTCTCTACCACTTCGGTACGGGTTATGTCTTCCTTCTTTCGACAAGTGACACGCTCCCCATTCCTCATGATCGTAATTTCCTCACAGATTTCAAAAATTTCGGGCAGACGATGTGAAATGAAAATGATACCCACGCCTTTTTGCTTTAATTCATTTACAATTCGAAAAAGTTCTGTCGTCTCCGTATGACTTAACGGAGCAGTTGGCTCGTCGAGAATCAGGAATTTGCATTCTGTCGAAACGGCTCTTGCTATCAGGACCATCTGTTTTTCAGCCAAGGTAAGGTCTCTTACCAGCTTTTTCGAAGGGACACGAATTTTCATATCTTCAAGAATAGAAGCGGCTTGGTTGTGCAGCTCTTTCCATTGGACCATCTGTTTTTTTCCCATGTTTTGGACCATATCATTCAACATTACATTTTCCCCAACCGTTAAATAAGGGATGAGGGCGGTATCCACTTCCTGATAAACAATTTGAATGCCTTGTTCCTGAGCCGCTTTTGGTGAGCGGATATCCCGCTTCATCCCATCGATAAAAATGTCACCTGAATAATGAACATGGGCTCCCGATAAAACTTTCATTAACGTCGACTTCCCTGCTCCGTTTGCACCGACCAATGCGTGGGCTGTCCCTGATTTTATGGAAAAATCAACATTACTCAGCGCCTTCACCCCCGGAAATTCAATCGAAATCTTCTTCATTTCTAGTTGCGTGCCCATGTCCATTCCCCCTTATTGAACAGACACTCCCTTCACTGGAAAGAGAGTGTCTCTTTTTACTTTTTATAATGATCTTTCAAAACTTTCATCCAATCTTCTTCAAATTCCGTCGATACACCCCAGCCATCGATAATACCAGACAGATTTGCCATGTTCACCGCTTCTTTTGACGCTTGGATTTGCTTTTGTGAAATAAGTGAAGCCTCCAAGTCATAGGTTTGCGGCGTTTCCTCGCCCGCTAATTTTTTAGCCAATATCCTCATATTCACTGCACCGATCAACTTGGGATCCACTGCTGCCGTGTAGGACCATGAGCTATCAGCCGATTGGATTTCCTGGAGATCTGCATTCGAAACATCTATTCCATATATCTTCACTTCATCGCGTCCCGCCTCTTTAATCGCCCGGGCTGCACCGATAGCAAAGGCATCCCATGTTGCGAAAATGGCATCCAATTTACCTTTAGGGTATTTATTCAGCATTGCGGCTACAGCATTTTGTGTCTGAACCGAAGTATCAGCAGATGCCACTCCGAATCTTTCGACTTCTTTAATCCCAGGATTTTCTTTTAATTTTTCCTGATAGACTGCATTTCTTCTTACCATTGGAGGAAAACCGTCCACCCAAAGATATGCAATTGCCGCTTCACCTTTCTGTTCTTTTATCAGTTTATCAAAAGCCAGCGTTGCCAAAGCTTCATCATCTTGTGAAGTTAATGTCACGCCTTCTATTTTAGATAGATCGCTTATTGAATCGAATGTGACAACGCTTTTACCTGCATCAACCAACTTTTGAACGTCATTCACAGTTGCTGCATCATCACCATGGGAAATGATATAGCCGTCATAATCTTCCTCCAAAGCCTGCGCTATCGCATCATGGAATTTAGCCGTATCACCATTGGCTGTGTACGTATCCACTTGAAACCCCAGTGCTTCTCCTTCTTCCTTCGCCCCCGCCAGGTATTGGGCCGTATGATCATCACCGCCAATTTTACGGATCACTTTGATTCTGGCTCCATCTCCATCAGCAAATCTTTCCGGAACATTTTCAAATGATACTTTTTCTTCTTTCTTCGACTCTGTGGAACTCTGACCTGTAGAGCAACCCGTTAAAAGCAAAGCCGAAGCGATGGCTGAAATGAATATCCCTTTAATAGACCTTTTCATCTTGTTTCCCTCCATTTTTTCTAATTAGTCTTATCAGTTAAGTTGGTGTAAATCCCAAAATAAAAACCTCTCTAATATAGAGAGGTTTAATCGGCTGTTTTGCAGACTTGTCCCTCTCTTATCTGTCAAAACATTTCTGTTTTGCAGGATTTAGCACCAATTCCTAATGGAACGGTTGCTGGGCATCTTAGGGCCAGTCCCTCCGCCACTCTTGATAAGAGATATATCGTGTTACGTTTTCGTAATTATCACTTTATAGGGATATAGTCGTAAAGTCAATAGATTTTTGAATATTTGAAATGTTCCCCGTTATTTTTTATTTTCTTTGAAGCTGGGCTAGACGCTTTTTCTCAATCTTTTCAAGCCGCTCCAACTGCCTTAATTTCACTTCGAACAAAGTGATCGGGTCACGGTAAACTTCCGGATTTTCTTTCATATGCTCCAATGCAGCCTGGTAGTCTTTTATTTCAGTCTGCGTTTGCTCTATCGTTTTTTGAAGTAAGGCAAATGAACCGCGATAGAAAAGGGAGATGTCACGATCCAAAGATTTTTCAAACAATCCAAATTGGGTAAGGAAACGTTCCGTGATCATTTCCGCAACATCCAGGTAATCTTCACTTTCCAGGTATTTCTTATAACGATTGTACATATTGGCTTTATTTTGCGGTATCGCCCCAAACAGCTTCCCTGCCCCTTTAAGCAGTAATTGAGATGGAGTCCTGCGCAAAAGGATATTGACGTTTTCGATGCGGATACTGCTTGTCATCCGGTCGGCATCACGGCGCCAGTCATCCAATACCCTGAAGTCGCCTGCCAGCGTAATCCGTTCTTCTTTGTATAATTCATTGAATCCGGCACTCATCTCATCCATAAACTGCTGGCTTTGCGTGAACTCCATTTGGGAACTGGCAATCCAGTCTTGAAGAGAACGGTAATATTGAGGCATGATCTTGTCAGATATGAAGTTTTGAATTCGCTCATTCATTTCCTGGTTTAACTGTACATGGACCTGACTGAAATCACTGCTTTCCGTTAACGATTTAGAGCAATCCCTCAGTAATTCAGGAATTTTTGAATAAAGCTGATTTTTCACTTCGTCCTTAAGCAGACGATACGACCTTATGATATTTTCACTTTTTTCTTTTTCCAAATCAGCCAGTTGATTGACCGCCCCATTCAGCTTGACTTCCATCTGTTCATTCCAAGAGATGGAATGCTCGCATTTCCGCTCATTGGCTGCCCGTTTTTCTAACAGATAAGATAAAGTTTTACGAATGAATGCCAGAATTTTTTCAGATCTTCTTTCCTTCCAATTATCATCTTGATAATTCGATTGAAGGAAGGCTGAAAGATCCTTCAATTGCTGCCTGCTGTCATAATGTTTGGAGAAAGCGAATACTTTCGCATTCGGGAAATATGCATTCACTTTATCCCATGTTTCGTCTTCCATCCGGACTGCGACCTGATCACTGTATATCGTATCCATTTTATTTAATAAGAAATGAATCGGCAGTTTCGGAGCCATCATTTGAATTTCCAATAACAGATCCCTTTCGCTGCCGGTGAAAGGCGCCCGGGCGTCAAGAACGAACATCAATCCATCACTGCCATGTAAATAGCCCTGGAAATCGGATTCCACGCTTTTTTCCCCATTGAACCCCGGAGTATCCAATAATCGCAGATGATTATTTCTTAGGTAGTCACTGATGATGGTCACATCGACAATAGTCCCGCGCTGTCGGCGAGTTTCATCCAAATCAGTTAGCTCCTCGACAACTTTGCTATCTGTATCGGTAATTTCAAGGATTTCCAGATCATCCCCATCTTTGACACTGACTAGTGACGAATGATCTTCAGCGGCTATGCTCTCGCCAACGATTGACTGAATAAAGGATGTCTTGCCATTTCCTGTACTTCCTGCAAGAAGAAGATTGAAATTCCGGGTATCCTTAAGCCCGTCTACCATCCATTTAAGCTTATTGCCAACCTTTAAATCATTATCTTCAGCCCACTGGATAATGGAATTGAACAGTTTCTCTCCCGCTTCCAGTCCGCCACCCAATTTAGGCGATTTCGAAAGCAGGCTCTCTGCATCCTGAATGACCAGCGCATTGATCGTATCCGGGAAGATTTCATTCCAGGACAACGCGGATGCCGCCGCAAACAGCGAGAGCTCCCCGTCTGCGATTTTGAGCCAGTTTTCCAGCAACCTTGGCACGACAGGACTTAAATCTTTGATTAGGTGCGTTCCTTCTAAAAGACCTGCATATGCATCCCTGTAATAGACGGAAAGCTCATCCCATACATCCGCATGGTTCAATTCGATGGTATCTATCAAGTTATTAATCACTCTCAGCCATTCGAAATAAGAATCCGTATATTTATAGTTTTTCCACAGGGCAACCGTCACCTTTTCGAAACGTTCCTGGTCGAGTGTGTATAGCGAACCAAGGACAGTTGAAAAATAATCCGGATCCATCGATTGGGCAACACCTTGCTGGATATACGTTTTCAGCACATCAAACCAGCCCATTGATTCTGTACGGATACTTTCATTCGCCGCTAATACCACCGCACTGTTCCAATCCTTTTGTTCTTCAAAAAAGGCGCGTGCAATTTCCGTGACATTCGGGTAGTCCGGTTGGAACTCGACTGCTTCTTTCACGACATTGGAAGCCAGGTCATTTCTCGATTCCACTATGTACAGGGAAAACAGTTGCAAAAGAACTTCTGTTTTCAAGACCGCTTCATCCGTATCGACGGATTTATAGATATCCTCTGCGGTTGAATACATTTCCAGTTCAAAATAAGCATCAGCTATGTTTTTCTTCGCCCATGAACCAAGTTCCCCTTCTATGTTTTCCCATTTAAAAATGGCTGCCTCATAGTCATGATGCTGAAAATATACTTCTCCTTGAGCAAATCGAATTGTGGTTAAATCCGCTCTTTCCTTTTTTTGTTCCACGAGAAACATTTCACCCAAAGCTTGAATGGGGTGCTTCCTTGTATCCTCAATCATCGTTTCATAATATTTTTTTCCGATCAGACGTTCGTCCATCTTTATTCCCCCGATATATTTCATATTTTCAATTAAAGGATAATCACTGATTCTATAAGCCTTCTAGTAGACCTAACATTCAATCTATAGGTTCCTTTAGTTAAAAAATCATTTACAAAACCTTAAAATGTTATTTTAGCAAAACAATATGGTAACAACATGTCACCACTCTTACAATTTTAAAACAGAAACAATCCGAACTGTAATGTTTTTAATAAACCGATACAGAGATGTCATTTCCATATTCGAGAAAATATGTTTTTTCTAGAGGTGAGCGAACCATTCTTTATCCCTCTAAATTACCAGAATCCCACCCCTTCAACTTACCTATAAACGGTAAAAAGCAAAATCACCCTGCCCCATCCATATAAAAAAGCAGTAACCTCATTCATAAAAGGTAACTGCTCTCTGATAAGCTCCGAACAGTACTTGTCCTTTGACAAATTAGGATTATACCCCTGTACGCTTACGTTGGTTATTCGGCTTTTTGGTCAACTGGCTTTTAAGCTGTTTCGTTTTCTTCACAACGCCTGTTTCCAGTTTATCTTTACTTGATCCCGCTTGCTTTTGAGCCAGTTTTTGTTTGACTGCATCGGCCAGGCTTAATTTTTTATTTTCAGACATACTATTGTCTCCTTTAGTGTTCTGCCTTCTATTATAATATAGTTGCGATTAGAAAGATAATAGGGAGTTATAGCCTATTCTTGTTCAAAAAATCCTCTGGATAAAGGAAGTTTCGCCAACGAGGGACTAATTTCCTGCTCCTTTTAAAGGATTAATGATAAATTATGTTGACTTCATAATCAGAATTTGCTAAATTGTCTTTATATTATAAAATCTATGAAGAGAAAGAGTAAGATGAGAACCCTGTTCCACAGAGAGTCGACATGTGGTGGAAGTCGATGTCCAAGGCCTATCCGAAAATCATCTCTGAGATGCAAAGCTGAAAATGCAGTAGGCTTTGACGGGTTTCCGCCGTTACAATGGATCACGTATGAATTCGTACGTTGACTGAGTGCCGCAGCTTCTTTGTAGTGCGGAATATGGGTGGTATCGCGAGCACAAACTCGTCCCTGATTTTCAGGGGCGAGTTTTTTATTTGCACAAAACACTTTAATTAGCCTTTTTCAGGCCAGTCGGCGAGAGTTATCATTTTAAAAAAAAGGAGAAATCACCATGAAAAAAACAGACACATTATTTATCGGCCTTATGCTTTTCTCAATGTTCTTCGGAGCGGGGAATCTTATATTCCCTCCATTTTTAGGAGCATCTTCAGGAACTTCTTTCTGGCCGGCCATTGCCGGTTTTGTCGCCACCGGAGTCGGCCTGCCAATTTTGGTGCTTCTTGCAGTCTCACTTGTTAAAGGCGGGGCACAAACCATTGGTGCCCGTGTACATCCACTATTCAGCACGTTGTTCATGGTTGTCATCTATTTAAGCATCGGGCCGTTTCTGGCCATTCCACGGAATGCGAATGTTGCCTATGAAATGGGCTTCAAGCCGTATCTTGGCGACTCAATGAATCAATCACTATTTCTATTCTTGTTCACAACCGTATTTTTCATCACCGTTTATGCCATTTCATTGAATCCAGAAAAAATGGAAACCTTCATGGGACGCTGGATTACACCCGTTCTTCTTTTGTCCATGGTCATTCTCTGTGTCGTTGGGTTCGTAAAGCTTGATGCTCCATTCCAAGCTCCAACCGAAGCATATGCTGCAGGAGCATTTTCAAAAGGGTTCATTGAAGGCTACAACACGATGGATGCTCTAGCTTCCCTGGCTTTTGGGATCGTCATCCTTACTTCAATCCAGCAAAGGGGGATTTCCGAACGAATGCAATTGACGAGATATACAGTAAAAGCGGGTCTCATCGCTGGTGTTTTGCTTTCTTTAGTTTATATCTCCTTAGGAGTAATCGGGGCACGCATGGCAGCCGATGGTTCATTCGAAAACGGAACGGATATCCTCACAGTCGCATCGACCCTTTTACTTGGAACTGGCGGTAAAGTCCTTCTCGGCATCATTTTCACTTTAGCATGCTTCACCACCGTCGTCGGATTGACGACTGCTTGCGGACAGTATTTCTCGAAACTTTTCCCCAAGCTTAATTATAAAACCGTCATTCTGATCGTAACAATCATCGGTTTCATCCTTTCAAATATGGGTCTGAATCAAATTCTGAAAGTATCGGTACCATTCCTTGTGATGGCTTATCCGTTAACGATCGTCCTGATTGTCCTGACATTCTTCAGCCGTCATTTCAAAAACCCGAAGAAGGTTTATCGCAGTGCAATGACTTTCACAGGAGTTTTCGCCTTGATGGATGGACTGAATGCTTTCGGCTTACAATTAGGACCCGTGCAAACCTTGAGTGATGTCCTTCCCCTTTCCGCCTACGGCATGGAGTGGATCATCCCTGCTCTCGTCGGTACAGCCCTTGGTGTTCTGCTCAGTCAAATCGGACAAACAGCTCCAGCTGAGGAGTTGGAAATCGAAACACTATAATAATGAAGTAAGCAGGTGATTTTACAGATCATCTGCTTATTTTGTGCACGCCTGCATTGCTTTATTTTGGAAATAGACATCCACTTTTTGTTATGATGGGGTCAAAGGAGATGATAAGTAATATGTCTAAGCAGACCCGCATTGGTAAAACAGATCTGTATGTAAATCCGATTGGCCTTGGTACGAATGCAATTGGCGGACATAACCTTTTCCCTAATCTAAGTGAGGATACAGGAAGGGATGTTTTGAGAACGGCGTTGGAAGAGGGAATCAACTTTTGGGATACAGCTTACATTTACGGTCCTGAGCGTTCAGAAGAACTTATCGGTGAAATCCTTAAAGATAGCCGCAGACGCGATGACATAGTCCTTGCCACTAAAGGGGCACATAAATTTGTCGATGGCAACATCGTCTTTGATAACTCTCCGGCTTTTCTGAAAGATGCCGTGGACTCGAGTCTAAAAAGGCTCCAAACAGACTACATCGACTTATTTTATATCCATTTCCCTGATGGCGATACCCCTAAAGATGAAGCAGTAGGTGCCTTAAAGGAATTGAAGGATGCAGGCAAAATCAAGTCAATCGGCGTCTCGAACTTTTCATTCGAACAATTGAAGGAAGCGAATAAAGACGGCTATGTCGATGTCCTGCAATCCGAGTACAATCTATTCAAACGTGAGGCAGAACAAGACCTGCTGCCATATACGGCCGAGAATGATATTTCCTTCATTCCTTATTTCCCCCTTGCTTCCGGTCTGCTCGGCGGCAAATATAATCAGGAATCAACATTCGATGACGGCCGGGCAAAAAGTCCGCTTTTTCAAGGACAAGCCTTTGTAAGCAACCTGCAAAAAGTGGAAGAAGTACGGGCGATCGCCAACAGGAAGCATACCGAAGTCGCCGATGTCGTACTAGCTTGGTATTTAACTCGGCACTCGATCGATGTACTGATTCCCGGAGCGAAAAAGCCAGAACAGGTCACACGCAACTTACAAGCATTGGATGTCGATCTAACCATGGACGAAATCGCCGAAATCAGTGCCATTTTCGCTTAATTATAGATGTGAAAAGGCTGTTCAGTTTTAAGCTGAACGGCCTTTTTATCCTGCTCTGCGGTTCATCCTTGTACTTAAATTGACTGTAGGCTCTCTATATTGCTTAGGTACCTCTACTTTGTTATATTTAGTGAATATTCCATAAATTAAGGAAGAGGCAGTCTAATGAAAAAATCTATTGTTATTTTATTTCTTATCTTGGCCAATTTGTTCTGGGCCGGTAATTACATTTTCGGAAAATACGTTGTGACAGAACTTTCCCCGATCCAGCTAACATTTACGCGATGGCTAATTGCCGTTTTCTTATTGTTTCCTTTAGCGCAATGGATTGAAAAGCCACACTGGAAGAGTGTATGGAAAGCCTGGAAATTACTATTAGTCTTGGGTGTGCTCGGGATCATCAGTTATAATTTTTTCCTTTATTGGGCTTTGACCTATACAACTTCCATGAATGCCGCTCTTGTCAATTCCATGAACCCTGCCTTAATTGTTCTTTTTTCCGCTTTGCTGTTAAAGGAGAAAATTTCATCCCTCCATGCACTCGGACTTATCATATCTTTATTCGGCGTTTTATTGGTCTTGACAAAAGGACACCTTCTGGATATTTTCCAGCTCACCTATAATAAAGGCGACCTATTGATGATCCTGGCGATTCTCGTTTGGACCTTCTATTCAATAATCGGTAAAAAACTGAAAAATATTCCGATCATCTCTGCTACTGCCGTTTCCGTATTTCTCGGATTGATTCTCGTCGCTCCATTTGCCATTGGCTCGGGAATGAACCTTGATTTAAGCAGTAAAGCAATCACGGGTCTCTTATATATTGGAATCTTCCCGTCTGTCGGCTCATTTATTTTCTGGAATATTTCCCTTCGTCATATCAATGCCGGCCAGGCTGGAATTTATCTGAATCTGATTGCCGTATTTACCGCCATCCTTAGCCTGGTTTTAGGTCATGCGATTACGATCATCCAAATCCTCGGTGGCATCCTTGTCTTTATTGGCGTTTACCTGACAAGCAAAAAGAAAAAGGCATATCCGGCAGCTGTCACGAAGAACATGTAAAGAACATCCTGTAATTCTCACCAACGAACGCTTTCTTATCTTTTCCCCTTGTCTATGCACCATGATTTACGTTATCCTTTAAAGAAGAAAATCTGAATGTAAAGGTGTGCTTTAGTTGAGGATCAATAAATTTATCAGTGAATCCGGAATTACCTCGCGACGAGGCGCAGACAAATGGATAGCCGAGGGCCGTGTGACGATTAATGGCACGGTAGCTGAGCTCGGCAGTCAAGCTGAACCCGGCGATGATGTTCGTGTAGACGGAAAGCCGATAAAAGTCGAGCAGCAAAATGTCTATATTGCACTGAATAAACCGATAGGGATTACAAGTACGACCGAAAAACACATTAAAGGCAATATCGTTGATTTTGTAAATCATCCGCTTCGCATTTTTCATATCGGACGGCTGGACAAAGACTCAAGCGGTCTGATCCTTCTTACAAATGACGGAGACATCGTAAATGAAATCCTTCGTGCAGAAAACAAGCATGAAAAAGAATACATCGTAACCGTGGATAAGCCTATTACCGCGTCCTTCATTAAAGATATGTCCTCCGGAGTGGAGATTTTGGATACGAAAACACTTCCTTGTAAAGTTGAGCAGTTGACCAAATATACATTTAACATCACTTTGATGCAAGGACTAAACAGACAAATCCGCCGTATGTGCTCCGCACTGGGTTATGAAGTCCGTGATTTACATCGAATCCGGATCATGAACATCCATCTGGACGGACTGGCGAACGGACAATGGCGCGACCTGACCGAGGATGAATTGACAGAACTATTTAAGGAATTGGATTACACCCCAAGGCAAAGATGATAATGAAGATGCCCCCAGAACTCCGGGGGCATCATTTTTTTACTTTCAGAAGAATTTTCAGCAATCATTTGCTATTAGTTTTGCGGGTATTCTCGTGAGTTTCACGCTTTTACTCGTAAGTTTTGCACTTTTACTCGTGAGTTTTGCACTTTTACTCGTAAAAATGCTGCTGTTTTATTCGTGAATTCTACTTTACTCGTGAGTTTCACGCTTTTACTCTTGAATTCCACACTTTTACTCGTGAGTTTTAAGGTTTTACTCGTGAATTTCACGCTTTTACTCGTGATTTTCACGCTCGTGAGTTTTGCGGTTTTACTCGGAGCATGCATGGCAAACCTCGCTTTGGGATAAGTGATCGAGCCACCACCAATCACAACAATTTTGAGGGATTCCATGGAATGGTTGCCCTGGCATTTAAGCAGCCTACCATGTGGATAGCATATGCAGTCATCGCATCGGCTGACTATTGATATGGCTAATCCCTTAATGATGTACTTACCCTAACTGGCGTTTAAATGCTTTACTGGCGAAGAAGTAAGCAATGACCATTATGCCGACACACCAGGCAAGCGCGATCCAAATATCGTTGCCAACAGACCCTTCATACAAGAGGGCACGAATCGCATTCACGATTGAAGTCACGGGCTGGTTCTCAGCGAACGCACGGACAATTTTAGGCATGGTTTCGGTGGGGACAAAGGCAGAACTGATAAACGGCAGAAAAATCAGCGGGTACGAGTAGGCTGTCGCGCCTTCCATAGACCCCGCTGTCAATCCGGGAATGACCGCAAGCCATGTCAGCGCTAGCGTAAACAGCGTGAGTATCCCAGCTACCGCGAGCCAATCCAGGATATCAGCGCTGGAACGGAAGCCCATCAAGAGCGCGACAAGGATAACCACCACGACAGTAAGCGCATTGGAAACAAGCGAGGTCAACACGTGAGCCCACAATACCGACGAGCGCTTGATGGGCATGGTAATGAAACGCGCCATCAGTCCGCTCTTTACATCCGTAAACAGCCGCACGGAAGTGTAAGCGACGCCGGATGCGATAGCCATCAGCAAAATTCCCGGCAATAAATAATTTACGTAGTTGTCCGTGCCTGTCTCTATGGCGCCGCCAAATACGTAGACAAACAGCAGCAGCATCATAATCGGCGTAATCGCCACCGTGATAATTGTATCCGGGCTGCGCATGATGTTGCGCATTAAACGTCCTAGTAATACCCCTGTTTTGCTTTTCATTTACATCTTCTCCTTTTTGCCGATGATCGCGAGGAAAATTTCCTCTAGTGTCGGCTGCTTCTCGATGTACTCCACTTTCGCTGGCGGGAACATCTCCTTGAGTTCGGTAAGGGTCCCGGTCGAGATGATTTTTCCGCCATGCAGGATGGCGATGCGGTCCGCCAGTTGCTCGGCTTCCTCCAGGTACTGGGTCGTCAGCAAGATGGTCGTGCCTCCGCCGGCAAGCTCCTTGACGGTATCCCAGACTTCAATCCGCGCTTCGGGATCAAGCCCTGTCGTCGGTTCGTCGAGAAAAATGACTGCTGGCGTCCCGATGAGGCTCATGGCGATGTCAAGCCGGCGCTTCATCCCGCCGGAATATTTGTCCGCCCGGCGGTTGGCCGCATCGGTCAAGCTGAATCTCGCAAGCAGATTGTCGGCGACTTGAGCAGGATTGGAAACTCCCCGCAACTTGGCGATCATCATCAGGTTTTCCCGCCCGGTGAGCATACCGTCTAAAGCTGCGAACTGCCCTGTCAGGCTGATGCTCTGGCGAACATGATCCGGTTGATGCTGGACGTCAAAGCCGCAAATACCTACTTCGCCGCCATCGGCCTTCATCAGAGTCGAGAGGATATTGACCGTCGTCGTCTTGCCCGCTCCATTTGAGCCCAGCAGTGCGAAAATTTCGCCACGCCGTACCTCAAAATCCACCCCATTTAAGACTTCATTGTCTTTAAAGGATTTTTTCAACCCTTTTACAGAAATTGCTGCATTGCTCATACTTTTTTCCTCCTTTTAATAGTGCGGCAAGGCCGCTTGTAAGTTTCGTAATTATCCGGTCGAGCGCCTAGCGGAACTAGATTGCCTATTCTCTCCTATTTAGTATGACTGATAATCTGTATTACTTATTACCGAGTTAAAAATATAACTGAATAGCGAAGGTGGCAATTCACATTTGTAACCAGCTATTCAGTCGGAATTATCTATTGAATTTATTTTTTCCCAATCGCTTCATGATACTTTCATTCAAATCTTCACGATACTTGGCGAAATAGGTTCTAGCATTTGCCACTAGCTCGTCGGCAAAGGACGCCACGTCGTCCCCAGTGATTTCCAGCACTTGTCTGCCTTCCGCCGCACCGGCTTCGAACAAATCGATTAATTCATACTGCATGTGCAGCATATCCATCCCGCTGCCCGCTGAGAAATTCCACATGTAGCTTTGAATTTTCTTAAATACAAACTGATAGTCCTCTGGTAGGGCTTCAACCCGTGCCATCATCATTTTATACTCTTTTTTATCACCAATCATTTTTTTGAACATTTCCATCATGTTATTTTTCCTCCTATTTATAAAGCTGAACAAGACACTCCAAAAATATCGTACGGAATATCTTATGAAGCTAGACTGACTTTAAGACGTTGATTTTCGATGATACAAAATCCCATTTTTTCCAAAACAGTTCAAGTTCCTGGCGACCAGCCTCATTAAGTGAGTAAAACTTGCGGGGCGGCCCCATATCTGACGGTTTCTTCTCTATGTTCACCAGTTTTTTCTTTTCTAATCGCACGAGTATAGTGTAGACCGTCCCTTCCACGACTTCAGTAAACCCAAGGTCGTTCAGGCGGCGGGTAATCTCGTAGCCATAGGTTTCATTGCGGCTGATGATTTCCAGCACGCAGCCTTCCAGCGAACCTTTCAGCATTTCAGTTAAATTTTCCAAGTTCAGAGCCTCCTCTATTTTGTGACTTATAACTTAGTTCTGAGGGGAATTTTTACTGAATAGCTTTTGGGTAATGTAATCACGCTATTTAGTATTACTTATTACAACTAAACTGTAACACCGAGTAGCAGAGGTGTCAACTTTTTTTCTTTTTAATATTTTTGCAACTTCACTATTCAGTGTTACTTACTATAGAGTATGCTGTAACACGTAGTAGGTGACTGTCAACTTGAATTTTTTTTAAAATCAGCTATCTCATTGGATACAGCTGATTTCTTTTATGGAGCTTTTACTTCCTCCTATGCTTCATGATTACATTAATTAATTAATTCCACTTTACTCGTGAGTTTTACACTTTTACTCGTGAATTATACTGTTTTACTCGTGAATTTCTCACTTTTACTCGTGAGTTTTGCACTTTTACTCGTGAATTCCACTTTACTCGTGAGTTTTGCACTTTTACTCGTGAGTTTCGCACTTTTACTCGTGAGTTCCACGCTTTTACTCGTGAGTTCCACGCTTTTACTCGTGAATTTCTCACTTTTACTCGTGAGTTCCACGCTTTTACTCGTGAGTTTCACGCTTTTACTCGTGAATTCCACTTTTTCACGAGTAAGGGGCAAAAATAAAAAGCAACCTGCATTAGGCTGCTCGTTATCGGCTCTAAATTATACCCACCATAAATCAGTTGGGCTTTCGTTGATGAGTACAGTTTTCAGATTGGTTACGGCCCGTTGGAATCCTTCTTCAACCGACATTAGCGGATCTTCGTGTTCGATGCTGACGACGTAATCGTAACCGTATGTGCGAAGGGCGCTCATGATGTCGGACCACTCTTGCAGGCTGTGGCCGCATCCTACAGAGCGAAAGTTCCAGGCACGGCTCTGGATATTTCCATATGGCTGCATGTCGGTTAACCCATACATATTGATGTTATCCTGATCCAAGTATGTGTCTTTTGCGTGGAAGTGGTAGATTGCTCCCGCTTTCCCGAGGATTTTGATGGCCCCGACTGGTTCGATGCCCTGCCACCAAAGATGGCTTGGATCAAGGTTGGCGCCTATTGCATCAGATGTAGCTTCCCGAAGTTTTAACAAGGTGTAGGGTGTGTGCACGAGAAAGCCCCCATGCAGTTCAAGGCCGATTTTTATATTGTGTTGATCGGCAATGGCGGCCGTCTTTTTCCAATAGGGGATCAATTTTTCTTCCCATTGCCATTTCAGCACATCTGTATACTCATTCGGCCATGGGGCGACGGGCCAGTTTGGATATTTAGCTCCTTCGTGATCACCTGCTGTACCGGAAAAGGTATTGACGACCGGGACGTTCAGTAAGGAAGCAAGCTTGATTGTTTTAATCAGTGTTTCATCACTTTCTTTAGCAAATGCTTCATCTGGAGAGATTGGATTGCCGTGGCAGCTGAATGCACTGATCGTTAACCCTCTTGCTTGAACGGCTTCGAGGTATTTTTGGCGCTTTTCTTCACTTTCCAGCAGTTCATCGAGTGGACAATGGATATTCCCTGGATACCCGCCTGTACCGATTTCAACTGTTTTTAATCCGGAATCCGCGACATAATCAAGCATATCTTCGAATGATTTTTGAGCAAATAGCACTGTAAAGATCCCTAATTTCACATGCCCCACCTCACCTTTTCATTAATTTATACTCATGACCTTCCCACTTGCCGAGCTTTGATAAATGGCTTCGATTATTTTTGAAACTTTCATGGCTTCCGATGGTTTTACCAATGGTTCTGCCAACCCCAGGCAGCTATTAATAAAGTTCTCTGCCTGTTGCAGGTCTGGTGTATCCTCCCCTGGCATCCATACTGCTTCACTATTTAAAAGCATGCCGTGCTTAGCCTGATTCAAGACTAAAGGGAACACATCAAGTCCGCCCTGCGTTCCGGATAAACTTAAAACAGTTGCTTCTTCACGGATATTCGCTGCCCAGGATGTTTCGAATAATAGAGATGCTCCGTTGGCAAATTTGATATATGCCGTGGCATGGTCATCCACTTCAAATACCGAGGCATCGAAATTCCCCCATAAATTGACCTGATCGACACCCTTACTGACATAATTATATGTCGAACCAACGATTTCAATCGGTTCTGGGTCATCCATCAGCCATAATGCCAAATCAAGCAAATGGCAGCCGTAATCGATCACGCTTCCCCCGCCTTGTAATTCCTTACTTGTAAAAACTCCCCAGCCAGGGACTTTGCGTCGTCTGATTGCCTGTACACGCGCTACATAAGGTTCACCGATTTCACCGGCCTGAATCATTTTCTTTGCAGCCTGGGCTTCCTTCATGAAGCGGTAATGATAAGCAGTCGATAACACTTTACCCGATATGCTTGCAGCCTCGGTTATTGCTAAACATTCCTCAGTTGTAATGGCCATTGGCTTTTCGCATAACACATGAACACCCGCTTGCAGAGCAGCAATGGAAATCTCCGCATGGAACTTGTTTGGCGTTGCAATCGTAACAGCATCCACTTCAGCAAACATTTCTTCATAATTGGTGAAAACCTTTTCGATATGAAATTCACGCGCCACTTCTCGCGCCTTCATTTCATCTATATCCTGAATGGCGTATAAAACCACTTTATCTTGAAATTTTTGAAAAGCTGGGATATGCCTTTTTTGGGCAATTCCGCCAGCACCGATAATACCCATTTTTAATTTGTACATGATGACTTTTAACCCCTTTATAAGCGGATGATTTTTCGGGATGCATTTGATTCCATCGCGCCAAGAATGACTTTTAATGATTTTAATCCTTCAACTCCTGAGACAAGAGGCTCCTCATTGTCCACCACACATTTTACAAAGTGGCTGATCACTTCGGAATCATGCTGTCCTTCTGAGTCATTAGTCTGGATGCTTCCTAATTGGATGGTTTCTGTCTTTCCATTATCATGATGGATGATCAGTGAGTATTTCGGATCGTCTTCAAGGCGCAATACCGCTTTTTCCGCATAAATGACCGTAGCATTGTCTTCTTTTGCATAAGACCAGCTGGCGGTAAGAGTTCCGATGATACCGCTCTCCGTCCGGAGGATACAGGCCGCACTGTCATCAACGTCCGTATTTTTCTTGGCAGTCGTTTCCACAAAGGCTCCCACTTCAACAAATTCTTCTCCAAGGATATACCGTAATAAATCAGCTTTATGAACGCCTAAATCGCCCATTGCACCAATGACTGCCTGATCCTTCTTAAAAAACCAGCTTTCCAGTCCGTCCACGCTCCAGGTTTCCGGCCCGGAATGTCCAAAAGCCGTCCGGAAGCTATAGACCTTCCCTAGCTCCCCGCTCTCAATAAGCTGTTTCGCTTTTTGATGAGAAGGAACAAAACGCTGATTATGACCAATCATTAGTATTTTGCCGCTTTTCGCTGCTGCTGCATTCATTTTTTCAGCGTCCACCAAAGAAGTAGCCATTGGTTTCTCGCAAAGGACATGCTTACCAGCTTCCAGGGCCGCAACCGTGATGCGTGCATGCAGGTAATTCGGTGTACATACACTGATCGCTTCAATCTCCTCTTTCTTCAAAAGTTCTATATAATCAGTATATGCTTGGGCGCCATACCTTTGTGCTGCTGCATTCGCCCGGTCCTGCACAATATCACAAACGGCAATGATCTCCGTTTCCTGATGTGCATCATACTCCGGAAAATGCCTGTTTTTTGCGATACTCCCGCATCCAATGACTCCTACCTTCACTTTGCCCATTTTGTTCTCTCCTTCACTTCATCTCTTTGCCTGAGATGGATTCCAACGGTTCGGCTTTCCCATAGTTCGTTACGATTCCAGATTCCGGCTTGACCCAATCAACGGCATTCTTAATTACTCGTTGAATCTCCGGATTATGGAAAGTAGGATATGTTTCATGACCTGGACGGAAATAGAAAATCCTCCCTTTTCCCCGCTGATACGTGCAGCCGCTTCTGAATACCTCCCCGCCTTCAAACCAACTGACGAATATTAATTGATCTGGTGCAGGAATATCAAAATGTTCCCCGTACATCTCTTCCTTCTCAAGCTCTATATATTCACCGATTCCATCAACGATAGGATGACTGGGATCGACAACCCAAAGCCGTTCCTTTTCATCCGCGACCCGCCATTTCAAATCGCAAGTCGTGCCCATAAGCCGTTTGAAGATTTTTGAAAAATGACCGGAATGAAGGACGATGAGACCCATGCCCTCGAGTACTCGCTTGTGGACCCTTGCTATGATTTCATCCTGAACTTCATCATGTGCAACATGCCCCCACCAAAGAAGTACATCGGTTCGTTCCAGTGCTTCTTCGGTTAATCCATGCTCTTCTTCATCGAGAGTAGCGGTCCTCACCTCGACTTGCTCACTTTGCAAAAAGCTAGCAATTGCACCATGGATACCATCTGGGTATACTTCGGCTACTTCAGGCTTTGTTTTCTCGTGGCGAAACTCATTCCATACCAGGACTCTCATGAACAACCTCCTCCATTCAAGAATCATTTCACAGCAAGCTGCTTTGCATGTTTAACTATTACCTCTTTATCCGTAACGCAAACGTTTGCGTTAGGTGTGATCAAAATATAAGAACATACTTATTGACTTCAGTAAGTATGAATTTTCAAAAAAAATAGTGATAATCTATATTGTAAATTTATGTTAGCAAAAATCAAGCTTTAATTGGTAAAACATTTCTACATTTTTCATTTAATTTCCTTTTCGGCAACAAAATGCGACTCCCGCTTTATGATTTTGGTAGGAATACTGATACTCTTTTCCATCATTTCCGGATTTGCAATTAGATCGAACACGCATTTTGCCGCCTCATACCCTAACTGGTACGTATGGATATCAACCGTTGTCAGCGGCGTACTTAAAAATTCTATGAATTCTGAGTGGTTAAAACAGACGACGCTTATTTGCTGTGGCACTTTCAAGTTCTTTTCAGCTAACACTCCAAGCAAGAGAACACCCAATAAAAGATCCATAACCAAAAATGCGGTTGGTGCCTCTTTCAATTCCACCAATTCGTCAATGGCCTTTATTCCATCCGTTCGATTTAAAGGAATCAATTTGATATATTCCTGCCGCACATCCAGCCCGGCCTGTTCCATCGCTTGTTGAAAACCTGTCAAGCGGTCCTGGATCACCTCAAACTCGGGACTGCCCCCTAAAAAGGCGATTCGCTCATGGCCAAGACTTATTACAAACTCCGATACTTCCCTGGCCGCCTGAACATTATCGTTATCAATGAACGTGATTCCGCTCATGTTCGTACTTGGCTTCCCGATCAAAACGAACGGGAAGCCCTGCTTTAATAAATACGGCACCACTTTATCGTCCTTTTTAGAGTACAAAACAATCATGCCATCCACTCTTCTGCCCTGAACCATTTTCACGACATCCTCAAAGATCGCATCCTCCGTCTCGCCGGTTGTCAGAGAAAGACTGTACCCTTCTTTATTACAGAAATCCCCGATGCCTCGGATCACTTCTGGAAAAAAGGGATTATAAAGTGATTCCCTTGCCGAACTTTTCATGACGATCCCAATGGCCTTAGTTGACTTCGTGACTAAGTTCCGGGCATTTTCATTCATATGATAGCCCATTTCCTTTAATACCTTGCGTACTTTACGCTTTGTCTTTTCACTGATTGTCGGGCTGTTATGGATTACACGCGATACCGTTGATGGAGCGACATTTGCTTTTTTGGCAACGTCTTTTATAGTAACAGACAAATTCATCAACACTCCCCGTTCACCGCACATGGTTTAATATTCCCTATATTTAAATAGTTATTTAACTGCTCCATCTGCAATTCCTTTGATAATTTGCCTCTGAGCAAAAAAGTACGCAATGATGACTGGAATGATGGATAAAGTAAGTCCAGCCAAGGCAAGATGCCATTGCTTCGTATATTGACCGAAAAAGAAGAATAATTTAAGTGGGATGGTCTCCGATCCTGCACCGCCAATAACAAGGGATGGCAGCAAATAGTCGTTCCATATCCAAATGACATTTAAGATCCCAACTGTAATGGACATCGGTTTTAATAATGGAAATATGATATACCAAAATACTTGAAAGCGGTTTGCACCATCAATCTTTGCTGCCTCATCAAGTGAGAGGGGAATCCCTTTTAAAGTACCATGATAAAGGAATATGGAAAGACTGCAGCCAAAACCTAAATACATGAAAATCAGTCCGGCCTTGTTCAACATCCCCAGCTGTCCGAATTGGGCAACGAGCGGTATCATCACAGACTGAAACGGGATCAGCATTGCTGCTACAAACACAAAGAAAAGCAGGGAACTTATTTTACTTTTGTTTCGGGAAAGAGCGTATGCTGCCATCGCAGAAAAGATGATGATGATGACTACGCTGACGCCCGATATCAATAAAGAATTGAATAAAGTCCGGAGGAAATCCAATTGCTCGAAAGCTTGAGTGAAGTTTTCGAATGTCCAGGTTTCAGGCAGTCCCAGTGTATCGGCAAATATATCCCGTTTCATTTTAAAAGCATTGACAAGCATTAAATAAAACGGAGTGAGCCATAATATGGCCAAAATGAATCCGATGAATCCAATCAGCCACAATTTCCATTTTCCCCTCATTACAGCTCAACCTCCCTTTTTTTATTGAAATAGACTTGTGTCAGCGAAACGACCGCCACGATTACGAAAAAGATAACGGCTTTTGCCTGTGCATATGCCATATCGTTTTCGGTGAAGGCGGATTTTACAATGTTCATCGCAACCATTTCAGTTGAATTATAGGGAGCTCCATTCGTCAAAGAAAGATTTTGATCATAGATCTTGAACGAGTGGGAAAGCGTCAAAAACAAACTGACGGTAAAAGCAGGTGCCACTAGTGGAAAAGTTATATGGCGAAAACGCTGGAAGCTGTTCGCTCCGTCAATTTTTGCCGCTTCTATCAAGTCTTCAGGAACAGCCTGCAGATAGGCAATATAAATGATCATGATATATCCGGCCATCTGCCAAGACGTTAAAATGATCAATCCCCAAAAACCTGTATCTGTCGTTGATAACCATCCATTAAATGCTTCGATCCCAGTCAAATCACCAATCGCACCGAAGACCTTAATAAAAATGAACTGCCAAATAAAGCCGAGAATCAAGCCGCCAATTAAATTGGGCATAAAGAAAACTGTCCGCAATATGTTGCTTGATTTAATTTTCGAAGTCACGATGAGGGCCAAACTTAATCCGATGATATTGATAACTACAATTGCCGCTACGGAAAATTTAATGGTGAACCAAAATGTATCAAGGAACCCTTTATCCGTAAACAAGTCCATATAATTCTTAAGACCAATGAAATCCGGAGTCCCTAAACCGTTCCAGTTCGTAAAGGAATAATAAAATCCGTAGATGAGCGGCACGATCACAACCAAAATGAGTGCAGCAAGAACAGGTGTCAAAAACAGCCAATATGCGGCATCCCGATTTCTCAACGAAACCGACCTCCTTGAAATGATTTAATAGTTAATGGGTTTAGATCATGACTGTGTTATTTGATGAATCCCTTGTTGAGGTAAATTCCCTCAGCGGCTTTTCTATAATAAGGAACAACCAATCGACACATTTTTCATGCCGATTGGTCACTTGCATTTCCCAACACTTATTTGCTATGAATCTTCTCCCAATTTTCAATGTTCTGTTGGACAAGTTCCTCCCAAGTCAATTTACCAGTTACGTATTTTTGGACACTTGCACCAAGATCATCATTCCAACCGACCGGATATCCATTGAACACCCACCCAATCGTATTTCCTTCTTGGGAGTATTTATAAATTTCTTTTGAAATTGGATCGGAAATTTTTTCTACATCATATCCTTCATAAGCAGGAATGAATTTAAAATCTTCCAAAACGGCTTTTTTCCCTGCTTCGGATGTATACATCCAGTCGAGGAACTTCTTCGCTGCTTCCTGTACCTTTTCATCCGATTTCTTGTTCACTGCCCAATAGTTCGGTACACCGACCGGCATGCCTGCATTGTCTCCATTTGGAATCGGGATGATGCCAATTCCCTTTTCAGCTAACTCAGGGTCCATATCATAGACTGTGTTATACACCCAGTTACCTTGCTGAATGATCGCAACCTTTTCAAGCGAGAACAACTCCTCCACTTGTTGGGAGTAATCAAGACTTGCTGTCGGCTGGACGGAATACTCATTTTGGATATCGACCAATTGTTTAAACTTGTCACCATCCGTGAATTTAACCGTTGGTGCCTTACTTGCTTCTAACACATTCCCATCAAACTCCGGTGATAAGAATACATTGGATAAATGGTTTCCTGTCACCCACTTCTCTTTTACCGGATATGCGAACACTGCATCGATTTTCAATTTGTCTTTTTGTGAATCGATTTTCTTAACTGCCGCTTCTAAGGCTTCATAACTTGTAATTTCATCAGGATTAACTCCGGCTTCTTTAAATATCCGTTTGTTATAAATCAAGCCGTATCCTTCCTGGTTAAATGGAAGTCCAAGGACTTGCCCGTCCTCTTCCACGCCATCCAAAGTACCGTCAAGCGCTGCAGCAGCAGCCTTCGTGTCCTTTAAATCTGTTAATCTATCTTTATATTGTGCGACATCTACCGGTCCGCCAATGTTAAAAACCGCTGGCTCCTCACCTGAAGCGAACTTTGCCGTTATGGCAGATTTATAATCATTTCCGCCCCCGACTGTCGATACCTTGATCTTCACATTTGGATTTTCTTTTTCATATTGTTTTGCCAATGTCTCGAATTGCGACTTGAATTCTACCTTGAATTGAAATATATCGAGCGTCACGACATCCTTTGAGTCGCTGTTTCCGCCAGTTGAAGAAGAGCATCCAGCCAAAAACACACTAAAAATTAATAAAACAGTAAGAATTCCTCCGTACCATTTTTTACGCCTCATGCCTACCCACTCTCCCTTTTTCTCATAATATTCATGCAATTTTAAGAAAACGTTTGCATAAAATTAGTAAAATAAAAACCATTCATTCTATAAAATTCATAGTCTAGCGTACTTCTTTTACATCACCTCCTCACAAAAAAATGTTGCAAACGTTTACATTTATGCGCTTTATATTACCACCAAATTCCATACTTTACAATAAAATTGTAGTATATTGTAAAAAAAGGATGTTAAGAACTCTCTTAATCTAATTATATGATTCAGAAACCTTTGATTATTCCTTTATCCGATTATTTATTGTACGGGCCATTTTCATTCCTGGCATTATACGAAAAAAAGGGAAACCCGTCGGTCCCCTCTTTTCATTTCAATATCATCTTCACATTGGAAGGACCGTATTCATCCTTCAATTCATAATATTTATCGCTTGCTTGTCCAAATTCCTTAAACACACCGCTAATGATCAATTCATCCGTTTCCTTATCAACGACACTGTACTTGATATTGCTTTTCCCAAACTTTCTGTCATCCACTTTTAAAAGGATCATCTTGCACACCTCCACATTTAATGGCTGCACTCCTCAGGGTGTGTGGTTTCTTACTTACATAATATAACAAATTATTCTGAATTTACAGATTTTTTGCAATGCAAAATAAAAAAGCCTATTAGGCCTTTTCATTTCGCTTATACCTTATTATCATCAGGACTTCGAGATATCCAGGAATCCTTCACCAAAGACGTCCCGAACGTCATGTATGGCTATAAAAGCATTGCTATCCGTTGACTGCACTATTCTCTTTAACTTTAGCACCTCTTGCTTACTTATAACGATATATAAAATATCCTTGGATGCCTTTGTATAGTATCCATGGCCGCTAAAAACAGTGACACCCCGGTCCATCAATTCGGTTACTTGCTTTGCAATCTGGTCCGCTTCTTTTGAAATGATGGTAATCGCCTTTTTCGGGTTCAATCCCTCAATGATGAATTCCATCGTTTTTGTTCCAATATAAAGCATAAGGATAGTGAGCATCAGACCTTCTGCACCAATGATGAAATAAGATGAGAACGCAACGATTAAATCGAAAAACAGAAGTCCATAGCTTAAGCTCCATCCCAAATACTTATTCGTAATTCGGGCCAGGATCGTCGTACCGGCAGTAGTGCCCCCAACACGAATGATCATGCCAATTCCTGCACCGGCAAAAACCCCGCCAAATATCGCATTGATGACCAATTCATCTGAAGATATCGTCCAACTTTCGGTTAAATGAAGGAAAAGTGAATTAAATGCAACGGCTACGATTGTATATACCGTTGTTAATTTCGACAAAAATTTATAACCGACAATGAGCAGGAAAGCGTTAATGATCAAACTTAACAGCCCTGGTGACCATTCAAAAAGATAAAACAAAATGATCGTTATCCCCGTGACTCCTCCCTCACCAAGCTCATTGGGAATGACGAAAAGATTTATTGCCAAAGCGAAAATAAAAGCTCCTATTAATATAAAGAAAACATCCAAAGAAATCTTTTTCATATTTATACCCTTCCTTTATGTAATGGTTAATGTGAATTCTGTTAAATTTCACTGCTCTATAGTAACATGGAATTCCATTTAATCCTTCAAAGATTTGAAGGTTTAACAAAAAGACTACCTTGGAAATTAGATTATCTTCAATGAACGAGCTTAATACATACAAAGTCACTATTTTCACTAAGCTTTTTTATACTTAGCTTAACAAAGCCGCTGCCCGATTCTCCTTAAATGTTCCTGGCTTGGATCAACCCTTGATTTCTCCGAGATTAATGGATTATTAATTTATTATCATGCTCCTTTTCAAAGCTTGACAGTTTCATTGAGTCATGATTAGAATGTTTTATATGTCAACCTATATTAATTTTAGTTGACATATAAAAAGGAGAATGGCCATGCACAGTGAAAAACAATTACCTGGTTGGGAAGAAAAAATAAAAAAAGAACTGGCTCATTTAGAAGAGATTTCGCAAAAGCGTGAACTCGTATCAACCGTATGCGCCGAGCAGCCTTGGCTTACAATCAACGGGTGCAGGATGCTTAATTTAGCTTCTAATAACTATTTAGGATATGCAGGAGATGAGCGGCTGAAAAAGGCAATGGTTGATGCAGTACATACATATGGTGCAGGAGCAACGGCTTCACGTTTAATTGTTGGCAATCATCCTCTTTACGAGCAGGCGGAACAAGCTCTTGTCAATTGGAAGAAAGCCGAAGCAGGACTCATCATCAACAGTGGCTATAACGCGAACCTTGGAATAATCTCCACCTTGCTGTCCCGTAACGATATTATTTATAGCGATAAATTGAATCATGCAAGCATTGTCGATGGAGCTCTTTTAAGCCGTGCAAAGCATATACGCTATCGTCATAATGATTTAGATCATTTAGAAGCATTTTTGAAAAAATCACCGATTGAAGCACGTAAATTAATCGTGACGGATACGGTCTTCAGTATGGATGGTGACTTCGCTTTTCTTGAAGACCTTGTTCGGTTAAAGGAACGTTATAACGCACTGTTAATGACAGATGAAGCACACGGAAGCGGTATCTACGGTAAAAATGGTGAAGGCTATGCCGGTCATCTTCATCTTCAAAATAAAATAGATATCCAAATGGGTACATTCAGTAAAGCGCTCGGTTCATTCGGGGCCTATGTTGTCGGGAAAAAATGGCTCATCGACTATTTAAAAAATCGCATGCGCGGATTCATATATTCAACTGCACTTCCCCCGGCCATACTCGGTGCTATAAAAACAGCGATTGAACTTGTGCAGCAAGAACCAGAACGCCGCTCACTGCTCCAAACACACTCAGAACACTTTAGACAAGAACTCACATATTACGGGTTTAATATTTGCGGAAGCCGATCACAAATTGTTCCTATCGTCATCGGGGAAAACGAAAAAGCGATGGAATTTGCTGCACGTTTGCAGAAAGAAGGAATTGCAGCTATTGCAGTCAGGCCGCCGACCGTTCCTGAAAATGAAGCGAGAATCCGGTTTACCGTAACAGCTCTCCACGATAAAAAGGATCTTGATTGGGCAATTCAAAAAGTTTCAATCATTGGAAAAGAAATGGGTGTTGTTGAATGAAACAGCCGAATTTAGTCGTGCTTCCTGGCTGGGGAATGGAAAAAGAGGCGTTTCAACCGTTAATCCAACCGCTGTCAGAACTATTTCACCTTTCATTTATAGATTGGAGAGATATGAAAGTACTAACTGACTTTGAAGAACGAGTCATAGAAACAATCACTTCCCTCGATGGTCCTGTTTATTTACTGAGCTGGTCATTAGGATCACTAGTATCACTTGAACTTTCAAGTTCGTTTCGAGAAAAAATAAACGGTTTTATCCTTTTTGGCGCAACTAGTCGGTTCACCACAGGAGAAAATTATTCATTTGGCTGGGATCCACGAATGGTCGAGCGCATGAAGAAACAACTGCAGCGCAATAAAGAGAAGACTTTGACTTCTTTCTATGAAGCGATGTTTTCCGATGCTGAAAAAGAAGCAGGTTTTTATCATCAATTCATCAAGACAATTCAACGCGAGTTTCATGGAGATGATGTGTTTTCGCTTCTGATTGGTCTGGATTATTTACTTCAGAAAGATGCTAGAGCAAGACTCGACCGGATTGAAGCCCCCTTTATATTGCTTCATGGGAGGGAAGACAAAATTTGTCCACTTGAAGCCTCCTCCTTCATTAAAGAAAATCTGGGTGGGAAAGCCGAGCTTCATATTATTGAAGGCGCTGGTCATATTCCATTTTTCACAAAACCACAGGAATGTATGGAGCATATAAAAACATTTATTCAAAAGGAGTACGTTCATGATAGATAAACGATTGTTAAGCAAGCGGTTCAGTGAACACGCGAAAACATATGATGCGTATGCCAATGTTCAAAAAAACATGGCAAAACAATTAGTGGATTTGCTTCCTCAAAAAAACACCAATCATAGAATCAATATTCTTGAAATTGGCTGCGGCACTGGTTACTTAACCAGGTTACTCGTCAAAACATTCCCTAATGCCGCCATTACGGCTGTTGATATTGCACCAGGAATGGTTGAAGTTGCGAAAGGAATGACAAAGGAAGACCGTGTTACATTTTTATGTACGGATATCGAAGAAATGGCGCTAAATGAAAATTACGACTTGATTATTTCCAATGCAACGTTTCAATGGCTGAATGATCTTCCTGCAACCCTTGAAAAACTGTGTACACGATTAACGGCTGAAGGAAGCCTGATATTTTCAACGTTCGGAATAGATACATTTCAAGAGCTTCATAGGTCATATGAACATGCGAAAGAAAGGCTTCAACTTTCCATGGATAGTTCACCAGGCCAAATGTTTTACACTCTAGAAGAATTATCCCAGATTTGTGAAGCAGCAATGCCCTATTCATCAGCAGTTCCAATCGAGATTACAAAAAAAGAAAAGCTTGAACTGGAGTACTTTCAGACAGTACGTGAATTTTTCACTTCAATTAAAAAGATCGGTGCTGCTAACAGCAACAAAGAAAACTACTGCCAGCGCCCTTCCTTTTTTCGAGAGTTAATCGACATATACGACTCAGAATACCGAAATGAATCAGGTGTGAAAGCAACCTATCACTGCTTGTTTTTTAACATAAAAAAACATGATTAATCCGAAGATAACCATCTGGGATACAAGCAAAATATTATACATAATTGCAAATCGTTTATATAAAGTAACGACTAGTATTCCAATCGCCTACTGTCGATTAACCAGGTTCCCCTTCAAGCAATTCAGGCCGCCGCCACTCCTAATTCCTTGGGAGAGGCAGCGGCCTTTTACGTATAACTTCATCCAAATACCTTGCCATCTGTAATATTGACCACTCGATCACATAAATCTAACATTCTTTCATCGTGCGTTACCATGATGGCCGCTTTATTTCTTGATTTCACCTCATGTGCAAGCATTTCAACAACATCCCTGCCTCTTTTGGAATCAAGACTTGCGGTTGGTTCATCCGCTAAAATGATTTCTGGATCATTCATCAGAGAACGGGCGATGGCTACACGCTGCCGCTCACCTCCCGACAGTGCTTCTGGCAGGTGATCAGCCCGATGTCCAAGTCCAAGGTGGCTAAGCAATTCGTCCGCTTTTTTCACAGTTTTTTTATCTCGCTTGCCAATCAGTTCAGAAAGTAGCAGAAGCTGATCTCGTACGGTGAGATATGGCACAAGATTCGACGATTGGAATACAAATCCGATCTTTTCAAGGCGAACCCTAGTCAATTCCTTTGGTGTTAGTGTTGTTATATCTTCATCATTCAGCAGCAAGCGGCCTTCGCTCGGAGATAGTAACGCTCCCGCTATTGAAAGAAAAGTACTTTTTCCTGAGCCTGAAGGACCCACGATGGCGACGAATTCCCCCGCTCTCACATTCAGGGAAATATTATCAAGGGCTATCACCTTATTATCGCCTTCCCCATAAGTCTTACTGACGTTTTCAAATAATAGTTTATCCCTCATCATGATACCTTCCCTATTGCTTCGATTGCATCTATCTTCGCTACTCGGTATAGAGATAGCAGCGAACCCAATACGGATACAACCAAAAGTAATACGGAATATTTAATGACCAAATCGGTACTCAATACGAATGGCATTCCTTCTGGCATGATTAAAGTGACGCCATATGTCAGTGCAACACTGATGGCTATGCATGTCACGGCAAGCAGCATTACTTGACCAACGATACTTTTTGCCAGGTAACCCGTATTGGCCCCGAGTGCTTTAAGGACTCCAAATTGATTCGTCTTCTGCAACGTAATCACATAAAAGAATACAGCCAAAACGAATGCTGCAATGACAAACAAGAAGGCAATCATCATCGTCAATGTACCCTGTTCCTCTTTGAACCCTGGTATACTCTGAAGTGATTCTTCTTTCGAAATGAGCGTTACTCCTTCAGGCAATGATTCACGTACATTCTCTTCTGCCTTCGAATCCATTTGCACGGCTATTGCGCTGATTGAGTCTTTTCCTTGACTTTTCAATCCAGGATTAATCTCCTGCCACCCCTTAACATTCATGTAAACTGCCGGTGAATGGCTATAAGACTGCTTTTCAGTAAAACCAACAATGGTGAAAACCTTACCTGATAGGTCATCTTTAAGTGAATCACCCAATTTATAACCCACTTCTTTTAAAGAACGATCTGCAACGACTTCACCTTGTTTCTTATTGTCATAGCTCGTTCCTTCTATGACCTTCGGTGCTAGTATCCCACTGGCATCGGTCGCAAAAATGGTGACATCCGTTTTCTCAGATGATCCGATTTTATTCAATGTGATCATCATTTGCCCCAGACCTTCGGCTGCTTTAACATCCGATAAAGCCCGGATTTCATCTAGCTTTTCCATGGATATGATGGATCGGTTCAATTTATTTTTAGAGTCATGCTCCATAACGAAATAGTCGGCTTTCATGTTTTGTATGGATGAAGCATTATCTGATGAAAGTCCATTAGCTAATCCTGAAATGATAAAAACAAGCAAAGCGACCAATACCATGATCAGTCCAATCAGCAGATAACGTAACTTTGAATGCTTTAGTTCACGTATTGCCAAAAACATCATTTCATCTCCCTTTTCTTTTGTTTACCAATCAAGTCCTGCTTCAATCGGTATGACTCGATTGTAAACAATCAATATGAATGGAAGATGAACAACTGATTACATAAGGGGCAGCCGTATATAAAAAGTGGTCCCTTTACCAAGTTCGCTTTGAACTTCGATCGTTCCTCCATGAAGATCAACCGTCTTCTTCGTAATCGAAAGTCCTAATCCGCTGCCTGTTTCACTCCTATTCCTCCCTTTGTCGACTTTATAAAAGCGATCAAGGATATAAGGGAGGTCTTCTTCTGGAATTCCCATGCCCGTATCCGCGATCATCACTTCAACAGTACTGCCTATTCTTTTAATCCGAATATTGATCGAACTGCCGCTTTCCGAGTATTTAATGCTATTGGTTATCAAATTCGTCCAAACTTGATTTAAAAGTTTCTCATCTGCAGAAATGACAGTTGACGGCAAATCCATTTCGATCACCATATCTTTTTCCCGCCAACTCCATTCCAGCATGAACAACACCTGCCGGATTTGCTGCGCTAAATCAAAATTTGACCGTTGCAGCGGATCATCTACTTTATCCAACGAAGCAAGCATGAGCAGCTGTTTGCTTAACGACGACATGCGCCTGCTTTCTTTTTCAATGATGGACAAGTACTGATTTCTTTGTTCTTTTGTTAATTCCTCCGATTGAAGGGTTTGAGAAAAACCTTGGATGGATGCAAGCGGAGATTGAATTTCATGAGATACATTCGATACGAACTCCTGCCTCATATCATCTAACCGCTGTATGCTTTGAGTCATTTTCGAGAAATGCTGTGCCAAGTCCCCTATTTCATCTCTTCGGGAGACATTCAATTCACTACTATAATCCCCATCGGCGATTCTTTTTGTAGCTTCCGTTAATTTCGTAATCGGCTTCACGATGAAACGCGTATTAATGATCACAAATAAAAAACTAAGAAGTAGCGTCAGTACGAGCAAAACCGCTAGGAAAAAGCGAAATTCACCAAACTGCAGCTCTATATTCGGCCTTACAAACAATGCATGCTTTTCGCCATTTACGTTTAACGGGACCCCAATGCTATTAATTAAAACATCTTCAAAAAAACCGGTAATAAATAACCCATTATTATAATTGGCGATCCCTTGATAGGTATTTCCATTCAAAACTCCGGAAATCGTGTCGCGATCCAAACTCGTTTCCCGAAACGGCTCACCATATAAAGTTCCTTCACCCTGCTCATTAAATAGATACATTTGATAGTGCAAACCTGCAATATGATTTAAATACCCATCAATATCCTGATCAGGATTCTCCTCATATAAGGAGACGATCTCACTTGCGACTTTGCTTATCTTCTCACCATTGTTGGGTTTTTGAACCTGATGATAATAGACATTGGAAATTAAAAAAGCGATGACACTGGCTAGCACCATGATCAAAATGGTTTGAATAACTATCCTGAAATAAAGTGTTTTCACTTCTTGTTGACCTCCAGTTTATAACCTAAGCCACGGACAGTCGTTATGACAAAGTCATCGGTCCGCCCGGCAAAACGTTCCCTCAACCGTTTAATATGGACATCAACCGTTCGATCATCCCCTTCAAAATCAGCACCCCACACCAGTTCAATAAGCTGCTCACGCGTAAAGACCTGATCAGGAAAACTCCCCAGCTGAGCCAGCAGCTCAAATTCCTTAAGCGGCAGGAGCAGCGTATTCCCCCTTATTCGCACTTCGTAACTTTTACGGTCAATCACAGTTTGATTCAATGAGATGGATTCAGAATTCACCATACGGTACCTTCGCAATAGCGCTTTTATCCGAAATAAAAGTTCCCTTGGCTCAAACGGCTTTACTAGGTAATCATCCGTACCTGCAAAGTACCCCTTTTCCTTATCGATAAGTTGATCTTTAGCTGTCAATAAAATGACGGGCAGATCATATTGATCCCGGATTTCCTTACAAAGATCCAGTCCGTTTTTATACGGCATCATAATATCGACAACAGCCAGATGGATCCGTTCCTTCTCCAGTAACAAGGAAGCTTCATTACCGTCCTTCGCTTCCGATACCATGTACCCTTCCTTTTCCAAGTGGAATTTAAGCAACTCCCGAATATGCCGATCATCATCCGCAATTAAAATATGTATCAAAGAAACCACATCTCCACTTCTTTTATAGGCTCTGGCTAAACATACAATAGCAATAATTAAACCTGTAAAACAACAAATACTAATTCATTTTCCGGCCCTTATAAATTAGTTTTCCAATAATTTCGATTCATATTGAAATGCATTTTTTAAAGTTTCATTACTTAATAAGTGATTTTCCCATTCCCCAATAAATGAACTTACTGTCTTTGTTGGGAGTATTTTTTTGAACTACCTGCTATACTACTACTAGATAAAAGTAAGACATTAAACATATGGATGATTCATTAATAGTAATTGAATTTCATTTTAAGGATGAGAGAATATAATGTCACCAAAAATAAAATCGTCAAGAAAAATAGCTAGATATTCACTAATTATCATGGGGGCGGGTTATATTGCAACCACTCCATTTCAAGGTACGTTGCCGCTGGATTTATTACATGGAGGGTTTGAGGCTGGTTTAGTCGGCGGATTGGCAGATTGGTTTGCAGTCACTGCATTATTCCGCCATCCGCTTGGATTACCAATCCCCCATACAGCCCTTTTGCCGAACAATCGTAAAAGAATGACAAATGCACTTGTTTCGATGTTAAAAAACGACTGGCTTTCTAAGGAAAGTATTCAGGACAAAGTAAAACATATTCCTTTTACTGAAAAATTGATCCCTATTTTAGTAAAAGAGATTCAAAGTGATACTTTTAGAAAGGTCCTGATTAAACTGATCAAGCAAATGATTGGTTATATAGATATAGAAAAGATTACACCTTTCGTTGCAAAAAAAATTAAAACATCACTTTCTAACATAGACATGAGCAAGATTCTACATTTAGTAAGTTCACAGTTACTTAACGAAGAGTTTGATAAGAAGGCTTTGGATCATGTTTTGAAAAAAGCTGAAGATTGGTTAGGAAAAAAACAAACTAGTCAGCGACTTGGCACTGTTTCCATGGATGTACTAAGCAAGATTGAACTGGAAGGTATGCTTCAGTTTGCCGTTAAATCCATTCAGAGCCTACTTAATGAAGAGAAACTTGGGAATATCATCCAAAACCTGTTATTAAGTGTCGTAAATAATTTACAAAACGAGGAAGAACCAAATAGAGAGGCTTTAATCTTATATATCCGGAAAGAGATACAAGGCATTAACCATAACCGGGAACTGTTGGAAGGAGTTGAAAAATGGAAAAATCAACTTCTGACAAAATGGGAGCCTGAGGCGACAATAACGGGAAGTCTACAACAAATTCAACAAGAAGCATTGGATTTCGTCGAAGATGAACATTTCATGGATACTTATCTGACTCCAATGATTCATCACGTACTGGACAACATAAAAGAAAATAGCACCCACATCGATAATTGGATACAGAAACAAATTACTGTTCTCATTGAAAAAAATCATACGCAGATCGGCAATCTTGTACAAGAAAACTTAGATAAGCTAGACAATGAAACGCTGATTGATATGATGGAAAATGGTGTAGGAAAAGACTTACAATGGATTCGGGTGAACGGGGCGGTCTGTGGTTTTATCATAGGTATTATCCTAACAGGTGCACAGGCTCTGCTTAGGCTATTATAATCCAGGCACCTTCAGGCGATTTGGTAACGGCAGGATACTGTCGCTACCAAATCAACTGGGACTGATTCGTTACAATTAGTATGCCGTTAATATGCAGGGCCCTCTTTTTTTAAGGCTGTTTTCGCATACTTTGTTGCTATTTACCAAATAATGCGGTGTGGTTGATTTCCCCTCCAGATGCTCGCTTTCCACGGGGCGGGCGGTGAGCCTCCTCGGCGTGAACGCCTGTGGGGTCTCACCTGTCCCGCTGCTCCCGCAGGAGTCTCGCACTTCCGCTCCAATCAACCTTAAATCGTTTCGTTTTAAAAACAACAATCTTTACGAAAGAGCCTTTTTTAAACATAAAGCTAGCCAAGGTTTACAAGAAACACCTTGGCTAGCTTTTCCTTTTGTACAACATATTAATCAAAGCCCCACTTAAAGAAGGGCTTCAATTAACTAAGGCTTGAATTGCTGATCACTAAGCCAGCCATCAATATGATCTAAATTAAAAATCAGCAAATTATCGATGGGTCTGAGATGGGGTATCTTTTTATTTAATATTAGATCATTGATTTCCTCTTCGGTAATTGGATAATTTACCGACTCAAAGTAAATCATTAAACTTTTTATACCATAGGCTTTCCTCATTTAATCACCTCCCACCAAATTCTCCTTATTAAACATAAAGAAAACTTAGTGCTAGATATTAAATGAAAGACCGCTCAATACTATATACCCACTTATTGAAGGAATAATCGCTTTTACTTTATGTAGGCGCTTTAAATGAGGAAATTAATCTAACGAATAGGGCTCTCTCTCCTCGATTATCTCCACTTCGTCCCATTCCACAGATTTGGAGTACATATATTTATCGGTTCGTTCAAACCCCATCTTTTTAGCAAGTTCAGTGTTTGTTGTAGCCAACAATACTTTTCCAGTTTTTCTTTCTTCAGATGCTCGAAACATCTCTCTCTTATATATTGCCTTTGAATTTATCTTAAAGAAATTTCCTACCTCTTCTACAGAAACATTTTTTATATAAATATTTTCATCTAAATGTTTGAAACCTTGTGATAG
The DNA here is from genome assembly GCF_044762725.1 of Peribacillus sp. NPDC096447. NCBI lineage: Bacteria > Bacillati > Bacillota > Bacilli > Caryophanales > Bacillaceae > Peribacillus > Peribacillus sp. NPDC096447. Next base: position 76,679 of record NZ_JBIWEV010000006.1, on the reverse strand, counting down.
ATCAGCTGGTTTATGACTTATTAACCTTATAGACTTATCTTCCAGTAGACTAAAACTATACTCGCTACCATTATGCATTGCATACTTTCCTTTTCTTATCATAGGTTCCTCCATTTTGAGGTAAGTATTTATCATCAAAATTAAATTGCATTTCAGTCATCGGGAAACAATCATTTCAACTTATGTTAAAGTCTTTTATTAGCGGGAAATACTCTTGATAAAATTAAATGTCCCTTTTAAATTCTTTTAATAAAATATCTTTTATTCCATCTAATTCGTTATTACCAACGATTCTCTTGTCATAGTTATCATCCCAAATAAAATAATCAGATAAACCCACTCTAGGTTTATTTATATCATGATAGATGCTACTCAATTCCATCATAGTTTTACGATATTGCTCTTCTGATTCACAATCCAATAAGTAAACATCTATTAATTCAATTGAGGCTTTAGCTTTTCGTAATATATATTCTATATCATTCTTTTCTTTTGTTACTATTTTCACCAAACGAACATAAGCATCTTTAATAACTAATAAAGTTTGCTCCAAGTTTATCCCCCATACTACAGTCATTTTATTGGAACTTCATCCACCAAATCCTTTATTCCCAAAGGACTCTGAAACATATTTGATTTCACACCTGAATAGATTCCAGCTTGATAAGGTCGCTAGACCCTTATATATAGTAGTTTCTTTAGGAATTTTCATTGTATAAACTATCCAGCTTCATTATATAGTCTCTAACTTCTCCCCTTGGTATAACCTTCCTGCTTTCCGGTAAATCCTCAAATATTAATATTGGTTTTTTCACCTCAATAATCGATTCTATGTCGTCAAGAGGGACGTCCTTTTTAAAAACAAATTGCTCTTGCTTTTCGAATTCATAGCAGTCTACATCATTACTATCCATACTAAATAACGAAATCTCATTTTCATCCAAGGTATGCCTGCCCAATGAATATGGCTCAAACTCTTTACCTTTGTAAGCTACCAAAAACTTTAGTTCATAAACTAAATCAACTTCTTCTTTAGTCACATCCTTGATAAATAGATTTGTCTTATTCCCTGTTTGATCAACAAGTTCACGAAATCCTTGTTCAGGTTCATGGGTTCTTAGTCTTAACCTGTCGTTACGGATATTCAAGAGGTAATCCTTATGATTATATTTGGCATACTTCATCTTTCGCTTCACCTCGTCTAACTTGATCTCATTTAATATTTTATAATGTCACTTGTATTGAAGAATGAATATTAATTCAGAAGTTCCAAAACTGTTTTATAAAAGTATTCACATGCATCATCTTCTGTATCAAATTTCTAAATTTGATTTCAACCCACGTTCACTATAATAGACTTCCAAAATATTATCTCTTTTATTTAAGCAAAGTACCTCATTAGGTAGTCCACCATTAAGGCTATATAGTTTTTTTGGAACATTATCTTTAATTAATAATTTCTCCAATTCCAACTTTTTCAAATTAATTCCCTTCCCGTCTAATTATGTACATTTTCTTTTATGTACTTAACCTAAGAAATATATAATCCGAGTTATCTTCTTACACGATTCAGATATACACCTTTTTCTTTTTATCTTTGAAAATATAGTATGCTGATTCCTGCATCACATGACCTTGGATCATACCATTGCGTAATCTTACCCCATTCAAATACATTTTCAGACAATATACCTTCTGGATACCCAATTTGCTCTGTAAGCCATTCGCCATGCTGCGAAAGTTTTTCTTCATAGTCCCATTGGTTAATGGATGGATCACTAACTTTTAAACGTATTCCTTGTATTATGTTTTTTTCGAAAGAAATTCTAACAGAAAATTTTTTGCTTCCCAATTGTATAGGCCTTAAAGATCCAACTGTTGCTGCTTCATCAGACTGCCTTTTCCTAACCTCAAAATTAGGATTTGTTACAAATGACTTCTCCAAAAAATCCAAATTTGTATCTTGTTTTACTTCAATTCCCTCTATTGTCAATATTCCATTATTCAAGTTATTCATTATCGAATCCCCATTTCAAAAATAAATCAACATTACCTATCGCTTCCATATGTTCAGCTTTAGTTAATTTGAAATTGTTTAGTAACACTAGGAGCCTCTTTTTTCTATATATATGTTTTATTGATTTATATATAAACTAATCTAATGAAAACGGTTTTCGTTCTTCTATTATTTCAACTTCATCTAAATTTACATTTTTAGAATAAAGATATTTATCTGTACGTTCAAATCCATACTTTTCGGCGAGTTTTAAATGAGGAGTTAATAGAAGAATTTTTCCATTCTCGCCATTAGAAGCTCCAAACAACTCTCCTTTATATTTTGCAAAAGAATGAATTAAAAATAGCTTTTCTACTTCATTTAAGGAAATAACTTTTGTATAAATATTATCTTTATAATGGATAAGTCCATAGTTCATGTCTTCCTTATTATTGCTTATTAGTTCTATAAAGCCTTTGCTTTCAGATTCTATGAATCTATACTCTTTTCCATTATAGATCGTATACTCACCTTTTCTTATCATTTTCCCACTCCATTATTTAGTTTTCCATCTCGCGAATAACTTCGCTTCCTGATAACATTGCATAAACTGGACTCTGGTCATAAAAACCCCCTATAAACACATCTACTTCGTGTTTCTTCAATTCTCATTGTATCAGTACTTTTGCCATATCTGAACGCCATAATCGTGATGTATTCAATACGATAACATAGCTCACTTGGTTATATGACATATCTGACAGTAGTTCTTGTAGTCCTTCACGTTCAACCGTTAATCCATTTTCATCAACAGTTGCCCTGCTCAGTCCTCTATCCTCGTATATATGCAATAGTTGTAGTTCGTTTTCGTTACAGTACCGTTCATTTTCATCTATCTGATACGCTAAGCTGTATCCGTCACGTACTTGTCCTTCTGTTGAAACTCGTACATAACCAACTACTTTCTCTCTCATATTGAGTTCCCTCCCGTTACAGCAATTACAGTCCCTGTAACGTTTACCCGTTTTTTGCGGATAACGTGTTCGTAACGTAAATCCGTTAAAACGTACTGTACGATGACTTCAAAAAATAATACAACCCTTAATTTTTATATCGTTTTTTCTCTAGTAGTGTCGTACACTGTATAAAGCCAATTACAGTGTATAAATTTAACACTTAGTGCACTTATAAAATTATACGTGTACCTACTTGTTTCTAAATCAAAACGCAAAAAAGCACTCGTTGCCATAAGTGACAATCAAGTGCTTTAAGTTTGTATATTTTCTAAGTTTCTATGTTCGTTTTAAGTTTGTAAGTTTCATTGCATTGTAAAAACAGTATGACAGCTTTTGTGTCTCGTGACAAGTAATACCTTTAAAACGTACGAGCTTGTGTGCATTCGTTAGTTTACTATACATTCCATGTCTTTGTACCCGCCATACAATAAAATGTCATCTCGCCTAAGCTCGTGTGTCTTATTTTATCTTGTCGAGATATGGGGGTGCAAACACTAGCTTATGATGGTACAACCATCATAGAGTCGATTCTTCAAAATGCCCTTTTCTTTTTTTGTACACTTCAAATATGCTTTGGTTTTCAATTACCTGTACATGTTTTGCTACAAGTTCGGTCATTCCTGTATGCAAAATATAAATTGAATAATAAGTGGTGTTTTTACACTTTCCCATCTAATGCAAATTTTAATTATTAATTCTGTTATGTCTACTTAATATTAACTCATAAAGAAAATCAAATGCTTCATTTTCACTAGCAATTTCTTTAATTATATAGTGACCTCCTCTCTCTCTTGTTTTATAAACTTTCCACACTCCTTGATCATGTGCACAACCTATTACTAACGACTCATCTGTTATAGTATCTAGTACCAAAATATATTCACCAATATTTAATTTTTCAGCTTCATATCTATTTAAGAACTCTTGTTTTGTCACATCTAACCCTCCTAATATTTAGGTATAACTCCTATAATCCCTAGCATCTCACCATTTAATGGCGTTACAATTTGTTCTGCTCCACCATTCATTAACTTCTCACCTGTAGAGCTACTAGTCCAGGAAGCAGCAGTACCTTTCACTCCGTAAGTAGTATCTGTATTTCCAATAACTTTTTGTACTCTATCTTGGAAATCGTCATAATAAGCCTTAAAATCAGCAAATTCCGAATCAGAAATTGCTGTTCTTCCATTGGCCACTACAATTCGATTTAACTCTTCAAGATTTCCACTTTTGACTGCATCAATAGATTCAAAATAAGATTCATTATTAAAATTCCCAACGTGCCTTGCAGCAGGGTTCTCTATATACGGTATTGCACGTTGATCATATGTGTATGGAATACCATTATGAGGCAAAGTGGTGAAATTCTCTCCACCTTTTCCACCTACTCTATCCCATCTTTCTGGTAACGGACTATTTCTATCAATTGGCTGGATGGATTCTTCTACAAACCCCATTTTATCTGGCCAATCCACAATCATTCTACCATTTCGACCAAACCCTTCTGGACGAAGGAATTTTGTGCCTTTAACAACAGTAACATCACCTTTTACTTCTAATGCGGCATATGCTTCGTGAATCTTTACAAGCTTCTGTTCACTCGTTAAATCATCTCGTTTTCCAATATTATTGATACTATTAAAATACTCCCCAACATTCTTAAACTTAAGATCATCCGTACCCTTAGAAATCTTCTCCCCTGAAACACCCTCTACTTTGCTATCCTTCACCGTAAACTTCTGATAGGCTTCCTTAATTGTCTGCTTTTCCATCACAACTTGGGGAAGGCTAGGTCCTCCTGCGTGGGAGATTTGTTCCATACTTATCCGTTTAGGAATTTCTTTTTCACCTACTTCTTCACCTATATTTTTAAAATCATTTAGTATTTCCAAACTACCTGCTTACTATCATAGTTTTCATACAAAGAATTATACTGTCAATTTCATCAAAAAACCTTGAATGGCTTTAGCCACTCAAGGTTTCATTTTCGATAATCTTAAATATATTACCACGGCATGCAATGGTTTTGCTGCTTTGGTTAAGTAGTCTGGCATCCAAATTATATGAATCGCCTATAATTCTACTTCCCTATTTTCCCCATCGTTATCATATATAAAAATTTGAAAATTCGATCCTCGTTACCCTTTTCGATAATTGAAAAATTTTGTCTTTCATCCACATTATACAATATCCAATTTCCATCTTCAAAGTAACAACCTGTTGAAATTGGTACATTAGTTTTTCTTCCAATAACGATATTACGTTCTTGTAAATCTATTCCTAACTCTTTTATCTTATTTTCATATTCATTTCGTGTCAGTTTACCAACCTCCTTTATTTAAGTAATATCCCTGATACTCTCCAGGGCTTTCACGTTAATTGGAGTATTATTTCAATTCATTAAAAAACCTCGAATGGCTTTGGCCACTCAAGGTTTTATTTTATTCTAGCAACATTCGGTTTCCTGTGTCATTTTCTATAACTAATCCAGATCTCTACTTGTCCACTTTTCTTATCCTCAAATGAAGTGACTTCTCCCCAAGTTCTATTATAAATTAATGAGTCTCCTTTTTTAATATCTGGTTTTCCTAATATCTCTTCTACCCATTTATCATGTATCTCTTTCTTTTTTTTAGCTTTATAATTAGACCAATTATTGTAAGTATTTTTCAAATTTTCATCAGCATTGTCGAGTTCAATACGAGAAACTTTACCATTCTGAAAGTTAACTACAATCCAAAAATAAATTCCATCTAACATAATTGCGTCCTTAAAAACAAACATATTATTCGATATATCGCTTGATAGTAGTTCATTTTGAAATTTTATACAAAAATCCTGTTTATTTGTATTGCCATTAAGTATGGTTCCTTTCACTAAAATATCACCTTTTAATCCATTCAAATTAAAAACCTCATTTTCATTTAATAGAATTCATTATTTTACTATATTCTTCAAAGGAGATTTCAGAATTATTTAAAATAATTTCTTCGTTTTTTAATCTCCTTATATAGTTATTGTGCAATAATTCATTGAAGTCGGCCATGAAAATTTGCTCCATACCACCTTTTCCAAATTGAGGATTATTTTTAGCTATACCATTGCCCCCTATAATATCAACATTTAGTACATAAGCTCCCATTTTGTTTCTATAAATCGCCGTTTGCATTCCCTTTTCCCAATATGGTTTAACCTGTAGTCCTTCAAATATGGTTTTTGAATTTTTATCAGCGTTTAAGATAGCTTCTTTTGTAGTAAAATATCCTGTTGGGTAGGGCTCTCCAGCATAAAAAATATCCCCTTTTTTATACAGTTTATCTACATAATCATCAACACCAACATACGGATATGAGCCCTGCCAATTTTGAGCAACTTTTGAGGGACTATAATCTTTTACCATTCTCCTTAATTTTGGAGTGTTAATTTCTTTATGTAATTCTGCTGATGTCATCTTTCCAAATTTATTGTGTAAATATTCTAATCTATCTGCATATTTTCCTCTTTGCAGTCTTTATAGCCCCAGTTCCCTTACCACCATTACTCTTCACCGCGAACTTCTGGACGATATCCTTAATCGTCGTATTATTGAAAGTGACATGCTTGTAACTGTTTCCATACGCAGTAGCTAATTCATCGACCCTAATACGGAGTGGCACTTTCACTTTACCAATTTCCCTGCCGAAGGCTTTTGCGTACTGAACCTGCTTTTGCGCAAATTCTTTGCTGTAAGGGACGAACTTTGTACCACCCGCTACTTTATCAGCGACCTTAGCAGCACCTGCCACACCGCCGATGCCAAGTGCCATCAACAGCCCGTTCTGGCGCTGTTCCTCGGTTAGCTGGTTGCCGAACATGTCTTTGCCTGTGACTGCTTCACCGAGGCCGTTGGCTGCGAGGAGCCCGTATATCCCGTATTCGGTTTTCTGGAGGAGGCTATAATCCTTCAGTCACTATAATAAAAGGACCTTAACAACTTATGTTAAGGTCCTTTTACTCCATCTAATTCGTTTTTAGTAACCATTCTCGCGTCATAGTTATCATTCCAAATAAAATAATCAGATAGTCCCACTTTAGGTTCATTTGTATCACGATCGATTAATTCTTATTTTTTAATTTGAATACACTTAGACCTTCTGCATCACTACGAAAGATTTCTTGATTGTTTCATATTTGTTTAATCTAACGAAAACGGTTTTCGCTCTTCTATTATTTCAACTTCATCTAAATTAACATTTTTAGAATAAAGATATTTATCAGTACGTTCAAATCCATACTTTTCGGCCAGTTTTAAATGAGGAGTTGATAGAAGAACTTTTCCATTCTCGCCATTAGAAGCTCCAAACAACTCTCCTTTATATTTTGCAAAAGAATGAATTAAGTATAGCTTTTCTACTTCATTTAAGGAAATAACTTTTGTATAAATATTATCTTTATAATGGATAAATCCATAATTAATGTCTTCCTTATTATTGCTTATTAATTCTATAAAGCCTTTGCTTTCAGATTCTATGAATCTATACTCTCTCCCATTATAGATCGTATACTCACCTTTTCTTATCATTTCTCCACTCCATTATTTAATTTCCCATCACCCAATTCAAACTGCTTGCTTCCCGTTTAACATAGCATATACTGGATTCTGGACATAAAAAACCCCTATAAAAGTCTTTTATAGGGGTTTTTTTATATTTAATATGGGTGATTTACATCAATCTCCATACTTTTCTTTAATGGCTTTATCTGCACAAAAACTATGGAATTGGTTGATTAATTCATCAATATCTTCTTTTCTGATGATTTTCTCAAGCCATTCTTTAGGAATTTCGTCCATTTTATAGTACATACCTGCCATTGTCCCTGTAATGGCACCTACTGTATCCGTATCACCCCCTAGATTCACTGCTTTTAAAACGGCATCGCTAAACGAATTTGAATTTCCTAAGCACCAAATGGCTGCTTCCAACGTATGAACGACATAACCATCTGACTGAATTTCTTCTTGTGGTAATGAAAAGAAATCTTCCTCAAAAATTCTTGAATAGGATTGCAGCTCTTTTTGGTATATATGATCTTTATCAAAATTCTCATCAAAAAGTTCTTTTATTTCCCTTTTTGAAACTTCAGGAGAATTATTATAATAAAGTCTAAGTAAAAACTCGACATAAATAATGGAACCTACCACAGAACGCGGATGTGCATGTGTAACTTCCGTATATTTTTTAATGGTTTGGATTTTTTCAATGAAATTAAAGTTATTAAAAAGGATAAATGCCACGGGCGCGATCCTCATCAACGCCCCATTCCCATTATCAAACATGGCGTTTCCGCCACATTCTGGTGCCGGGGTTCCATTTCTAAACTTGATTATGGCTTCACTGGTCGTTCTGCCAATATCGAACATGTCATGATGCGGGGTCCAATAGCCAGATTCCATATACTGAACGAATTTTTGCATGAGCTCCGCTGAATCGCCTTTTTCAATTAAGTTTTCAATTAAACATAAAGTTAATGAAGTATCATCCGACCAAGTGCCTGGCGGCTGATTATAGGTACCATATCCCGTTATATCATTAATAGTGAAGGTCCCTCTTTTTTTAAATTCAACTGGAACACCAAGCAAGTCTCCAACAATACCGCCATACAGACTTGGTAACATTCTTTTTTTTAGATTATATCTCAAAAAACTTTTACTATCGTCTTCCCATCTGTCTACCATTCTTCTGCTTGTCATTCATTACACCTACTTTTTTTAAAAGTACTATTTTGTCACCTTCAGTACTCCTTGCTTAATTAATTGTGCTTCTATACTAACACTATACTATAACCACTATTTTTCCATTTAATCACAAAGGAAAATCATAAAGTATTTCAAATTAATTGCTTATATTTCACATACAAAAATTTATACTGTCAATGTCATTAAAAAACCTTGAAAGGCATAAAGCCAATCAAGGTCTAAGTTAAGGCATAAAGTTAACTCTAGTTAATTTTGTAACAACTATTTTTATAATAATTCTTTATTTAATTTTTCAGCTTTATGTAATTCTCCTAATAACGGATTTTGATAGTCATTAAAACTATCCATATAAGCCCTTAACCCACCAATAATATTTAATTCTCTTATATCTTCATTATTTTCCATTACATCCAATGCGTCCTTATATCTTATATATATAAGTTGTAACACGCCCCTTGTAATTTCATTATAATAATCATTTTCAAGATTATTTATCACAACTTTTATTTGATCGATTAACTGCTTTTTCTTATCCATTTCATCTTCCTATCTACTCGCCTATAAAGGAGACCTTTAACAAAACAGTGCCAAAGCTCATTAGGGGGATAGTACAATAAATATAATCGCGTTTGAAATGAAGAAATTAATCTAATGAATAAGGTTTCCTCTCCTCGATTATCTCCACTTCATCCCATTTTACAGATTTAGAGTACATATATTTATCTGCCCGTTCAAAACCCATCCTTTTAGCAAGTTTAGTGTTTGTTGTAGCCAACAATACATTTCCAGTTCTTCTTTCTTCAGATGCTGGAAACACCTCTCCCTTATATACTGCATAGGGATTAATAGAATAGAATTCTTTAACTTCTTTTACACCTACTATTTTCGTGTAAATATTTTTTTTATAATAAGTAAAACCATTGTCCATTTCATTTTTATCATTACTAATTAATTCAATAGCTTCCACTAAATCAGATTCTATGAATCTATACTCTTTCCCATTATAGATCGTATACTCACCTTCTCTTAGCATTTTCCCACTCACTCCATTATTTAGTTTCCCATCACCCAATTCAAACTGCTTGCTTTCCGTTTAACATCGCATAAACTGGACTCTGGACATAAAAAAACTCCTATAAAGGAATTTTATAGGAGTTTTTTTGTTTATATTGGGGATTTACATCAAGCCCCATACTTTTCTTTAATGGCTTTATCTGCACAAAAACTATGGAATTGGTTGATTAATTCATCAATATCTTCTTTTCTGATGATTTTCTCAAGCCACTCTTTAGGGATTTCGTCCATTTTATAGTACATACCTGCCATTGTCCCTGTAATGGCACCTACTGTATCCGTATCATCCCCTAGATTCACTGCTTTTAAAACGGCATCGCTAAACGAATTTGAATTTCCTAAGCACCAAATGGCTGCTTCCAACGTATGAACGACATAACCATCTGACTGAATTTCTTCTTGTGGTAATGAAAAGAAATCTTCCTCAAAAATCCTTGAATAGGATTGTAGCTCTTTTTGGTATATATGATCTTTATCGAAATTCTCATCAAAAAGTTTTTTTGTTTGTCTTATTGCATCTTCAGGAGAATTATTATAATAAAGTCTAAGTAAAAACTCGACATAAATAATGGAACCTACCACAGAACGCGGATGTGCATGTGTTACTTCCGTATACTTTTTAATGGTTTGGATTTTTTCAATGAAATTAAAGTTATTAATAAGGATAAATGCTACTGGAGCGATCCTCATCAACGCCCCATTTCCATTATCGAACATGGCATTTCCGCCACATTCTGGCGCTGGGGCTCCATTTTTAAACTTGATTATGGCTTCACTGGTCGTTCTGCCAATATCGAACATTTCATGATGTGGGGTCCAATAACCAGATTCCATATACTGAACGAATTTTTGCATGAGCTCCGCTGAATCGCTTTTTTCAATTAAGTTTTCAATTAAACATAAAGTTAACGAAGTATCATCCGACCAGGTGCCTGGCGGCTGATTATAGGTTCCATATCCCGATATATCATTAATAGTGAAAGTCCCTCTTTTTTTAAATTCAACAGGAACACCCAACATGTCTCCGATAATACCGCCATACATACTCGGTAATAATCTTTTCTTAATGGCTAAACTCATAAAAATCTTGTTATCGTCTTCCCATCTGTCTACCATTCTTCTGCCTGTCATTCTTTACACCTACTTTTTATTTAAGTCTAATACAAGATGCAGCTTACCATACGCATCCTCATTGGCTTCTTTGATAAGTAATTCTTGACCAGCATTTAAAAGTAACTCGGCCTCATCAGGAAATTCACTAATTTTCCCAACATAAGCAGCGTTCGCTCCTTTTGGAACATTTATAGTCCAAGAAACCTGTTTATAATCAAATGATGACTCTTTTACAATCGCAGTACTCACAAATGCTTCATCCTTAAAAGTCTTTCCTATTAATGAACCCAAATCTATATTACCATGGTCGTCTATTTTTAAAATACTTTCTAATGGCGTGAGGTCAGTTCCTCTAAAGACCTGCATATCATGTGGAACTGCTGCTTTATTCAGGCCACTTTTAATATCATCAATAACCTGCTTATCTATTCCATATAAAGAATTTTCAATTCCTCTCAAATATTTATTAATATATTGGTAATCATTTCCTGTGTATTGTTTGATAGCTACCTTTTCTCTTTCGGTCAAGGAATCTAACCACTTAGAGTAGTACGCTTCTCCCCATTCATGAGCTTCGGGTATATTACTAATTGTAGGCGTTGCTTCACTAGCCCCACCTCTAACACTAAATTTCTGTACGAGCTCCTTCACTTTTACTGAATCGGTTTCAAGTCCAACCATATTATGCCCAGCAGGTTGAAGGGATTGTCTGAGAACAGGCATTTTGATTTCACCAATAGCCCGGCCAGCCGCTTTCCCATGAGATACGGCAATTTCCTTAAAGTTTTTTGTTTCATTGGCAATGAAGCGGCCGGTTGTTTTAGCAACCTGCCCGGTGGCTTTGCCCACCTTTATCACATTTTCATATGTGGCTTTGCCCATACCGCTGATGATGGCTTGAACCTTCTGAACCTGCCTTTGCGCAAATTCCTTACTGTAAGGGACGAACTTTGTACCACTCGCTACTTTATCAGCGACCTTAGCCGCACCTGCCACACCGCCGATTCCAAGTGCCATCAACAGGCCGTTCTGGCGCTGTTCCTCGGTTAGCTGGTTGCCGAACATGTCTTTGCCGGTGACGGCTTCGCCGAGGCCATTGGCTGCGAGGAGTCCGTATATTCCGTATTCGGTTTTCTGGAGGAGGCTAAAGCCTTTTGTCGTTTTATAGGCATCGAGCGCGTGGTCCGCTGCGTTGAGTCCTTTGGCCGTTTTGTATATGGCGCTACCGCCTTTGATGGCGCGGCCGGCCCAGCCGACGACGGGGATGAATCCAGCGGCGGCCATGGCGCCGGCGGCGATTCGTTCGGCATCGGACAGCTTGCGGCCGGTTACTGGATCGACTCCGGTTGAGGCCCTGATTGAATCATAATATCCCGTGAATTCCCCTGTAAAGGTTTTTGTCGTATCCCAGGCTTTTTCATACCATGGGCGGTTTTCGAGTTCTTCCATTTCCTGTTCGATTTTCCGGGCTTCTGCTTGTTCCTTTTTGAAGGTCTGATAGTCTTTCATCTGACTGGCGACTTCATCCTTCACTTGATAGACGTCACTGTTCTTGAATGCCGATTGGTTGAACGTCATCGGCGAAATGCTGCCGTCCTGTTTGGTAGCATCAAGCAAGGCGCGGAAGAGGCCAACGGCCACGTTTTCCTGCCCGACGGACACATCATATTCCTCGACCAATTGCCGGTCGACATTCTCGACCTTTGTCACGGTATCATCCAGCCTCTGCCCGGCCAGCGTGATTTTTTCATTAAAGTCTTTTTGGTCGAACATATCAAGAGGCAGGATATCGTCAATGCTGTCGAGGATCCTTTGGAGATCGTTCGCTTGTTCATCGACAAGCGACTTCGCTTGGTTGATTCCGTTTGAGACTTCGCCATCTAAAAAGGGAACCTCGACCACCGTATTTCCGGAGAGATCCGCCTCTTCCAGACTGGCTGGAATGCCTTCCAAAAAACTGATCTGGGTCGTGAATAGTTCCATCCAGGCGTCCGCCACCTCGATTTGCGCTTCATAGAAGCTTTTGATGGCGGCGGCACCGGCTCCTTGAAACTCGTTATCCAGGCCGACGATGCCCTGAAATTCTTTCTTCAGGGCTGTGACTTCCTTCTTTAGTTCTTCATATTGCTTGGCGCGCGACTTGGTTGCGGCCGTCAATGTCTCGGCTTCATATATTTTCATCGCTGATACCCATGTGAAGACGTATGGGTGATGGCTTCATCCTGTTCTTTTAATAAGTCAATGTTGGCACGGGTATCTTCCACATTTTTCTGGACGATTTTGATATATTGCTCGAAGACCTTCTCCAGGTTCGTTTCGCGGTCGATCCATTTCGAGGTGAATTCCAATTTATTGCTGCCCAGCTCGCCTGCCGGCAAATTTCCAAGCGTGACTGTACCAAGTGCCGTCTTCACCTGATCGACTTGCTTCATTACGGCAGGATGATTCAGTTTGATTGTCGTCATTAAAACAACCACCCTTTTAAATATGATATTTTGCTTTCCAATTGATCTATGACGGCTTCTCCTTTGCCTAAAAGAACATCCGCTTCATGTGCTATCGTACCTGCTGCACTAAGAGCCTTTTTCTCTATATTAAGCATCATGATTTTACCGTCGATTTTCTCTTGATAGTCGTCATAATCATCATGAATGATTGTTGACATTGCCTTATATGCATCACTGCGGGCATCTTGAAAGTCTTCTGCACGGTTTCCCGTCCAGCTTTTTGCCAAATCCGGATTTTTAATTTTAGCAATTTCCCCCAGACAAGCATTCTGTTCTTCTTTGATTTTTCTTTTTGCCTGCTCCAAACGATTGATTTTTTCATTAACATCGGACATTTTGCTGGAGAGGGCTGAGTGAATTTCACTCAATGAATTTGCATACACTTAAAAAATCACCTCAAACATACTATTCTCATTATGTAGACTGTAATATTTTTCATAATTTTCATTATAAGGATTATAGTCTTAGAGTTAAATAGGGATAAATAAGCTATTTATGCTAGTTATTTAGGAAATCCTTCCCATAGGCATCAATTCCGGATTAGACTTATTACCCCTCATTTTCCATTTTTAAACATAAAAAGAGAGTGCAGGCTGCACCCTCTGAATATTTACTGCATTATTTGAATTCCTTTTCGTCAAATAAATGCGGAACTTTCACCTTTTTCCCTTTTTTATGATTGAGATCAGGTTTTTTAGCTTCGATTTTAGCTTGGTCATATACAGCGGTGCCGACAATTTCAGCAACATCCTGAAGCTTTTCTTTTGAGATTTTATCAATGGTATCATCAGGAGTATGATACCAAGGCTCTGATGGACTGTGGATGAATAAAGCAGCGGGAATCCCAGCCTCAGCAAAGGATACATGATCACTTCTCCCGCCTTGTCCATATGGAGTCGGCTCACCATTCAGTCTTGTACTTGATACTTGGGCAAGCTCGGTTACAAGGTTCATTTCTCCATCATTAGTCAAAATGACCAAATCTCCGGCATCCCTGCTACCCACCATATCGAGATTGAAGTTGGCAATGGTCCGCTTGATATCATCATCAGGGAGATTGCTCACATAATGCTGTGAACCCAGCAACCCATTTTCCTCTGCCCCAAAGGTGACGAAGCGAATTTCGGTATCTGTAGGAAGATTCTTCAGAACACGGGCAAGTTCAAGCGTGACGGATGTTCCTGATGCATCATCATTCGCTCCGGGTGCACCTGCGACGGAATCATGATGGCCAGTAATATAAATGATATCGTTCTTTGTTGCTTTATTGTTCTTTGTTGCTTTTTTCGTTGCCACTACATTATAAGAGGTTTTTTCTCCGGAATAAGCTCCTTCAATTTTTAATGATGCTGTCAATTTAACTCCAGCATTCAGTTTTTCCAGAAGGGCTTCTCCATCCTTTTTGGTGATCGTGACGGATGGAATATACTTGTCATTAGCCCCTCCGAGTGTCCCATTTAATTCCCCATCAGCATTATTGAACAGGATGACACCCGCTGCCCCTTTTTCTGCTGCATTCAATACTTTCTCTGCAAAAGTGAGGCTGCCTCTTTGTATAAGGGCAATCTTCCCTGCAACATCGGTTTCCTCAAGCTCTTCTTTCGTTCCTAAACCCGCATATACCACTTCACCGGATAGGTCCCCATTAACTGAATAGGTTAAATGGTTCGCTTGGATTTCCCCATCAAATCCTGCAACGGACAGCTCGACCAGATTTGGGTCTGTATAAGATAAAAAATTGAACTCTTCGATATCGGCTTTATAGCCATAAGATTGGAATAGCTTTTTGATGAATTGGACGGCTTTATACTCAGAATCGGTACCGGCCACCCGAGGTGTTTGTGAGAGGTATTCAATATTCTTGTAGATTTTATCGGCATCGATTCTTTTAATGACTTGCTTGTCCGTGGATGGTGCAGATAGCACCGGCGATGAATTTGGCGCTGCTAAAGCGGTGGTTGTCCCAGCTGTTCCGAGTGTCAATGCTGCGATCAAGGTTACTGATAGGAATTGTTTTTTCATAGATTGCCTCCCAGTTTAATAGATTTCTCCATAATTTTACAATATATAGATAATACTAACTAGGTAGGTTCATCCCTATTCATGCATGTCTAAAGTACCGAATTTACAAATCTAAGAAATTAACAGGAGATTTGACCCGTGCCGAAAGTTATCTATCATTCGATATTTTGTCATATTATATAAAAATACCTGTAATCCAAACAGGATTTTCGCTCTTTTTCGGGAAAATAATACAGAAGAGATAGAATTTCTACAGGGAGAAGGCGCAAAGATGTCGATAACTAAATTCGTGATGCCGGAAGTGATTTTTGGAAAAGGTTCGATTGAACAAGCTGGCGAGGCCTGCTTGCGGCTAGGTGCCAAAAAGGCTCTGATAGTAAGCGACTCCGGGGTAGCCAATGCTGGCTGGTTAGATAAAGTCATTAAATCCTGCCAAGATGCAGGCCTTGCTTTTGCTACCTTCATTGAAATGACGACCAATCCGAAGGACAGGGAGATCGAGGCCGGCTGTTTGGCATTTAAAGAACAAGAATGTGATGCCATCATCGGGTTGGGTGGAGGCAGTGCTTTGGATGTCGCCAAAGGGGTTGCCCTTTTAGTAACGAATGGCGGCATCATCAGTGATTATGAAGGGGTCGATAAAGTCCACTCTCCCCTCCCGCCCATGGTGATGATCATGACCACTGCAGGATCGGGTTCGGAAGTATCCCAGTTTTCGGTGATCGTCGATTCATTCCGCGAGAAAAAAATGACGATCATTTCAAAATCACTCGTCCCTGATATTGCAATAGTCGACCCTGGTACCCTAACCACCTTGGGACCGGATTTGACAGCAGCTACGGGAATGGATGTTTTAACCCACGCCATTGAATCCTATGTTTCAATCGCTGCGACACCTTTGACAGATGTACAAGCTAAAAACGCGCTTTCCATCGTTTCCCGCCACTTACGCCCCTCTGTTGCATCCAGGCATAATGAGGAAGCAAAAAAAGCGATGGCGATGGCGAGCCTGCAGGCTGGACTGGCCTTTTCCAATGCCATTTTGGGAGCTGCCCATGCCATTTCACATGCCCTAGGCGGCAAGTACCTCCTTCCGCATGGTGAAATCAATGCGATACTCCTTCCCCATGTCATGGATTTCAATCGAATTGCCTCACCAAGGCGATTCAGCGAGATTGCCGACATCATGGGCATCGATACACGGGCATTGACCGAGCAGCAAGCAGGAATGGCAGCCATTAGCTTCGTAAGGGAATTATCACAGGATATAGGGGCTCCCAAAAGTTTAAGTGAGGTCGGCATTACGCAAGAAATGATAGATTCCATAGGGATGACCGCTCTTGAGGATGCCTGCATGATCACAAATCCTCGTGATATGTCAATAGAACAGATTAATCAGCTGCTTCTTACAGCCCTTTAAGAGGTGAAAAGCATGAACAAACTTGAAATGATAGATTTAATGACAGGTGTGAAATCTGCAAAGAAAACGTATTACACGGAACTTAAGAAAACCGTTGATCAGCTGAAGAAGAAGAATATGCAGCTTGAAATCATGAATGACATCACAAAAAATATGGATATGGACATCGACATCCAAGAGATTCTCCGAAATGTTATTGCAAAACTTAAGCAGCTCATTACCTTCGATGACAGTCATTTTGTCATATTGTATGAGAAAGAACCTGCCCTGCTTCACATCTGCCCTAATGGTCACTGCGAACTTGAAATGGATACCAAAAACTTGTTACACCCTTTTCAGGATTTCTCGTCTGCCTTGAAGGATAAACAGCCGATTCAGGTGGAAGTTAAACGGTTACAGGACTTTCCGGAAAAGGAACGTCTATTATCCCTTGAAATCGAATCACTTCTATTAGTCCCTTTATACGGAAAAAGTAAAAAAATCGGAATCTGGACTTTCGGCAGGAAGAAAAAGAAAACATGGCTTGAAGATGAACTCGAATTTCTTGAGCAACTATCCAACCAGCTTGCATTAACTTTGGAGAATGCCCAGCTTTATAAGGAAGTTCTTCATTCCAAACAGGAATGGGAGGATACATTCAAGGCAGTTGAAGACATGATCATCGTCTTTGATCACAAAGGAACGGTCTATCAATCCAATGATTCAGCCAGGGACTTTTCCGACCTGCTTGCTTTAATTGAAAAATCCCAATCTCTGATTCAAGATACCTTTACGTGTAATAAGCCAGGGTTTCAGGAAATTCTCCTTCAGCATGATACCATCTTGGAAATGCATGCCTACCCGATTCAGAATAAGGAGCATCAAGTATATGGGGTCATTGCTTATTATAAAAACGTCACCGAAAGAAGACAGATGGAAGTCCAGCTATTACATGCCGGTAAACTTGGGGCGATTGGTGAAATGGCAGCAGGGATTGCCCATGAATTGAATAGCCCATTAACGGCCATTCTTGGTAACTCGCAAATTTTATTACGGAAAACCCCAAAGGACAATCTGGATTATATGTTATTGGACGATATCAAGATTTGCGGAGACCGATGCAGGCAAATAGTGAAAAGCCTGCTTACCTTTTCAAGGCAGGATGAGTATAGATTCCACTATTACTCTATTAATGAAGCCATTCACCAGGTCCTGAACCTATTGAAGTTCCAACTTGGGAAGAAGCAGATCTCCCTCCATCTTACCCTTCAGGAAGACCTTCCTTTCATAAAGGGCAGCCAGCCGCAGATAGAACAGATCATCATCAACTTGCTATTGAATGCCAAGGACGCATTGGATGAGTCCGCCCAAACGGAAAAATCGATTGCGATCACTACCTATACAGAAAACAAGTTCATGGTGGTTCAGGTGACTGATAACGGAACGGGGATTGAAAAAGAACGCCTGCCCTTCATATTCCATCCCTTTCATACGACTAAAGACCGTGAAAAAGGTACAGGTTTGGGGCTGTCTGTAAGCCTTGGTATCGCCAAAGACCATGGCGGAATGATCGACGTTTTGAGCACACCAGGACAAGGAAGCACTTTTTTCCTGAGGCTTCCCTTACAAGGAGAGGAAAGGGGATGATAAAGTGGTTCATTTACTTGTGGTAGACGATGAGAAAGAGGTTGGGACTTTTCTATCCCGCCTTTTTACGATGAAAGGTTACCTCGTACAAGTTGTGAATAGCGGCAAGGAGTTTCATGAGATCGATTGGAATCAGCAGCGTTTTGATGTCGCAATGATAGATTTGAAGCTTCCGGATTGTGATGGACTTTCCCTCCTTCAGCATCTAAAACAACTGCAGCCGCGTTGCAAGGTACTGATCATGACCGGATACAGCACCGTCAAGACCGCCGTTGATGCCATGAAACTTGGTGCGAGTGATTACATGGAAAAACCCTTCGTGGATATTGAAGTACTGGAAAGGCAGATTGACAACCTATTGAATGAAAATGAAGCTTTGAATCAGCATTTCATCCATAAGCTAGCCGAGGATTCAGGACTCATTGTCGGTGAAAGTCCTTTAATGAAGAATTTGATTGAAACGGCTTTCAAGGTGGCCCAAAAATCGGTCAATGTATTAATTGAAGGAGAAACCGGAAGCGGTAAAGAAGTGCTTTCCCGCTTCATCCACATTGCCAGCCCCCGGAACCATGAACCTTTTATCGGCATCAATTGCGGAGCGATCTCTGAATCGCTACTGGAAAGCGAATTATTCGGTCATGAAAAGGGAGCTTTCACAGGAGCGACCCAGCTGCGAAAGGGTTTTTTCGAAATTGCAGGGAACGGGACGCTTTTCCTTGATGAAATTGCGGATGCGAGTCCCGCCATTCAAGTCAAATTGCTTCGGGTCTTGGAAACACGGGAATTCATGCGGGTTGGCAGCAGCGGGACATTACGGACGAACGCCCGGTTAGTTGCGGCCTCCAATGAAAACCTGCAGCAGGCAGTGGACAAGAATAAATTTCGGGAAGACCTATTTTACCGACTGAACGTCGTGACTCTGGATATCCCGCCATTAAGGAACCGAAAAGAGGATATTCCGTTGCTTGTCCGTCACTTGGTTGAGAGAAATGGTCATGGAGATATTTCTTTTTCCAATGAAGCCATTGAAAAATTACAGCAATACAACTGGCAAGGTAACATACGCGAACTTTCTAATGTGGTCATGCGCACGCTAACTCTTGCAGACAATAAGTCGGTAATAACCGCCAATGATATCTCACTATCCAACAGCCAGATCACTCCTGACAAAAATGTGTCACCTAATGAGATTCAGTCAACTGAAAACCTTCTTGAAGAGTGGCGAAAAAGGCTGGTGGCTGATTTTAATGAGAAGGATGAACTGATGCTTGAAGAAATCCTTACGGAAATCAAACAGCTTCAATCGACAATTGGAAAGGAGCTCGTCATGCAGGCACTGCAAAAAACCTACGGCAACCGGAATGAAGCTGCCAAACGCTTGCAGATATCCATAAGGAAATTGCGCTATATATTAAATGAGAAGAGCCAGACATAATAAAAAGGAGGATGCCCCGTTCCAGGGCTTCCTCCTCTCTTCCTATTCTAGCGTCAATACGATGCGGCCGTTGATTTCTCCCTTTTCCATCATTGAAAACACGTCATTGATTTCATCAAGCTTTCTTGTTTCAATATTCGTTCTGACTTTACCCTCAGCCGCAAATTGAACAGCTTCCTGTAAATCTTTTCTCGTCCCGACGATGGACCCTTTTACAGTTACCCCATTTAACACTGTATCAAAAATCGGGATTGGAAGTTCATCATTCGGCAATCCGACTACGACAAGTGTGCCGCCCCGCTTGACTGAACTGTAAGCCTGTTCGAATGCTTTTTTCGTAACCGCTACAGAAATGGATGCCTGCACACCGCCAACCTTATCCTTTATGGCCTGTACAGGATCGGCCTTAAGCCCATTAACCGTGTAATCCGCCCCCAGTTCCGTTGCCAAATCAAGCTTATCATCTTGAATATCGACAGCAATGACATTAAAGCCCATCGCTTTTGCGTATTGCAGGGCAACATGTCCCAATCCGCCAATTCCATAAATCGCTACCCAATCACCAGGTTTTGCTTCTGATACCTTAAGCGCCTTATAAGTCGTTACACCTGCACAGAAAATCGGTGATACCTCCGCAAAGTCAAGCCCTTCAGGAACCTTCACCACATATTTGGCAGGTGCTTTACAATATTCCGCATACCCGCCGTCCACGGAATAGCCTGCATTCAATTGATCCAAGCAAAGCGTTTCCCTTCCAGTCAGACAATATTCACAATCGCCACAGGCTGAATAAAGCCAAGGGATCCCAACACGGTCACCCACTTTCAAGGAAGTTACGCCCTCTGCCACCTTTTCTATAATGCCCACACCCTCATGTCCGGGGATAAGCGGAAGCTTGGGTTTTACCGGCCAATCACCATGTACCGCATGTAGATCGGTATGACACACGCCACAGGCTTTAATTTTCACTAATATCTCACCATATTCCAATTCCGGGATGGGTACTTCTTTAATCTCAAGTTTTTGGTTAAATTCATTGACGACCGCCGCTTTCATTGTCTTGACCTGTTGTTTTGCATTTACAGTGCTTGCCCCTTGTTTTACATTCATGATTCATTTTCCTCCCTTAATCCAGTGGATATTATTTTTTGCTACTACTTAAAATAGATGCAAGTGCCATGCCACTGCAAAAAGGCCAAGAAGACAGCAATCACAAAAAAAAGTGCCGAAAAATCGGCCCATTTGGACGAATTAACGGCTAAAGTTGGACGAAATCCGGTTTGTATATTGCAGAAAAAATGGCTCACCCTATAAATAGGAGGTGTCTAAAACATGGACCAATTTGAAAAAGCCTATGAATCATATAAACAGCAGGGAACACCGCAAGCAAACCAACCTGATTCAGCAGGAAAAGAAGAAATCATCGCCGTAAGGAAAAATGAAGAAGACAATATTATCGCCATCAAGACGAACTCCGGCCGCGAACTCGACTACCCCACAGCCCTTTCGGAAGCAAAGGCGGGCAACCTGGCCAATGTTGACGTCTTTCATAAATATGGACGTGACATATTGCGGAGTGAGCCCGATGGGATAAAGGAAAATAACCTGGATCAACTGCCGGAGTTTTGAATTTTCGGGGAGACTGCCTGGTATGGGCAGTTTTTTTCTGTCTGGATGAGCTAAAAAAGAACCAGCATGATTAGCCGGATCTTATTTTTCGTAAGGATAGGATTCAGAGATTTCGAGCAGTCGGCCGCAGGACTCGACAACCTCGATGATTTCCATCCATGACATGTCCAGACCCAGTTCATTAGCATGGGAAATCTTATCCCGTAATTTCCGGATGGCGTTCGCATCCTTCTTCCCTTTACTTTTCGAAGGGATTTGGAAGAAGCACCTCAATTCTTTATCTTTATGTATGATATCGAACTTATCACTGATTTGCAGGCACTCTATTATATTGATATCCTCATTTTTATCAATTCTCCTTCTATATAATTCGGTTGCCTTTTCTAAACGGTCTTCGCTGATCATTGGATACCAGCTGCCATCGCCGAATCTATCCAGGATGATATCGCTCATCCTCATTTCCAATAAGGTAATATATCCGAATATCAGCATCCTGATCGGAGGTTTTTGAAGGTCGGCATGGGTAATCAACATTTTAATTGAATTATTCTCCAATACGAACACCCTTGTTTTATTCTTGAAAATATGGAGAAGCTGGATCAAAGGGGTTGAATCCGAAACCATTTCCCTTGGTGAAAAGTTTCTCATATATTCAAAAATGCTTCCTTCACCTAGTTCTTCCCTTTCGATATACCCGATGATTTCCCCTTGATCTTGGACTGCCAATATATCGAAATTCTTTTTTTCCAATGCTTTCTGAATATCCAGCGCCAGATCATTTTTATGGCAAAACTCAAGCTCCTGGGCAATGCTCTTAACCGTTATATTTTCTTCATAAAGAGTTTTAAGACTAAGATAGCTGCTATTGCTTTTTCTTTCGCTTCCATTTAACATCTTTCAACCTCCGCTCAGGAACACTTTCTGCCCGTTTTCCGCTTTAATCATAGAAATGCATGCGGCCCCTACAAATAAAGTCCACTGCAGTGGACTCAATCCCAATCATGTGAATCTAATTTTTTGATACATTAATCAAATGCCATCAACTGCATTGCCTACCGCCGTTTCCTCATTCTCCTTTTCTTCCCAACCCTTACAAACATCTACCCAATCCTTCGCACCTGAATATTCAAACAATTCAGCGAGTGTAAGTTCTATTGCAGAGTTCGCACTGCCGCAAGCCGGGAACAATGAATCGAAGCGCTTCATCGATACATCAAGAAAAACAGCTAAATCGTTTGCCAGACCAAACGGGCAAACGCCTCCGATTGCATGGCCAGTCTGTGCGAGCACTTCTTCAGGCGAAAGCATTCGTGCCTTGAAACCGAATGACTGACGAAATTTCTTATTATCCACTTTGGCGTCCCCTGCGGCAACTACCAAAATCGCGTGTTCACCTTCCCCTTTAAAGGAAAGAGTCTTAGCAATCCGCGCTGGGATAACACCAATGGTTTCCGCTGCCTCAATCACCGTGGCACTCGATGTTTCGAACTCTTTTACGTCGCCTTCCCGATTCCATTGTTTAAAATGGCTTTTGACACTCTCGATCGACATTTTATATTCACTCCTTTGACGTACATATTGAAATAATATCATCCTTCATTGCAATAAATCAAAATCCTATTGTGCTACTTCTACTGCTTGGAAACTAATAAATTTAAACCATTCTTTACAAATTGACGAAACAAGCTTACATGGGATACCATTAATAATCGGGTAAACGCCTACACGTGGTTCGTAACCATCCCACGATAAAAAACTAGGGAGAGAGTAAAATGAATGTTCGTACACTCGTGATAAACGGGTTATTGGCTGCCTTGTATGTGGCGGTCTCATTGGTGTTTAAACCAATAGCTTTTGAGATGTTCCAATTCCGTGTACCGGAAATGTTGAATCATCTGATTGTATTCAATAAAAAGTATATCTACGGTATCGTTGGCGGGGTCTTCATATCGAATCTGCTCTTTTCGCCGATGGTGCCATATGATTTGATTTTTGGGGTGGGGCAATCCCTGCTCGCCTTATTGCTTGTCATTTATGTTTCTCGTTTCATAAAAGGCATTAAAGGACGGATGATCGCCACGATTATCTTTTTCACGTTCACAATGTTTTTAATTGCAATTGAACTGAACCTTGCCTTTGGCTTGCCATTCTGGCTAAGCTGGATGACTACAGCTGTCGGTGAGTTCGTCGTCCTCCTGATTGGAGCGCCAATCATTTATGGAATGAACAAAAGAATTCAGTTTGAAAAATGGATTTAAAAGGAATCTTCGCTCCGTTAAGCCACTATAATGGAAAAGAGCTGTCTGCATGATGCGGCAGCTCTTTTTTTTCACCAATGAACTCGAAAATGATAAACTATTAGTAAGAATGGTGGTGGCCCTTTGAAAAAAGTCCTGACCATAATCGGTCTACTTGTAATCGCAATATTTATATACTCTAATGCAGAGCTGTTCACTTTGGTTTGGAAAAGTGACCTGGATTCTGTTATTGGTATATTGAAGGAAAACCTTCTGCTTACATTTATTGTGACATTCGTATTGATGTTTGTACAAAATTCTTTTACAATCATCCCCTTAATTTTGCTCCTGACTATCAATGTCACGATATTCGGATTCATATATGGCTATCTATGGAGTTGGTTTACAAGTGTTGTTGCCTCAGGATTCATTTTTTATGCAGCAAGAAACTGGTTTCAGGAGCTTCTCTTAAAGAAAATTGGCCAAAAATGGCAAGAAACCGTTGTGGAGCATGGCTTCATGTACGTTTTTACAGGCAGGATTTTCCCGCTTATCCCAACAAGCTTAATTAACTTGGCAGCTGGAGTCAGCACTGTCACGTTCAAGGATTTTTTATTAGCGACGGCGCTTGGCAACCTTATATACTTTTTCTTCCTATCGCTGATTCCCTATGGACTGCTATCTGTTGAAATGAACCAATATACGCTAGCTGCACTCGCACTCCTCTTCTTACTATTTTTCATTATCTATAAGCGTGCAAAAAAGAAAAAGAAACTTACCTTCTTCAGAAAAAACAGGTGACCACATTGGCCCTGTTTTTTTATTTAGGATTCTGCATATATTTTTTTCCGATAGTTTGTTAAAATGTGTATGTAATTTTACCTTTGTAATGTCTTAAAATCAGGGAGAATCTCCATGTCCAAACGCTCCATCTTAGCAATATATATCCTATCCGGGATTCTTACATTAGTCGTATTCGACTATTTTTTAACTACAAATATCCATAACAAGGAAGTCTTCGTTCAACTGCAAAGAGTGGAAGGCTTTGTTTTCCTTTTATCAATAGGCTTGGTCTTATATCTTTATTTAGCTAAAAGGGAAGAATTCAAACAATTAAAAGAAGCGGAACAACGTCGGCGTACACTCATCAATTCAATGGTTGATTTCGTTAACTTCAAGGATGGTGATGGCCGATGGCTTGAATCCAATACCTTCGGGCTGCAATTATTTCAATTGGAGCATGTAGATTATAAGGGAAAAAGAGACAGTGAGCTCGCCGAATACTCCGAATTTTATAAAGAGTCGTTGATCTACTGTGAAGTTTCCGATGAAGAAACGTGGGTAAAAGGGGAAATCACACGGTGTGAGGAAATCATCCCTCTTCCCGATGGCAATCACAAGACCTTTGATACGATCAAAGTTCCCCTGTTCAATGAGGATGGTTCACGAAAAGGCTTAGTCGTCATTGGCAGGGATATTTCTGAAAGGGTTGTCGCGGAGAATCAATTATTCGAAAGTGAACAACGCTATAAATCATTGTTTGAACACAACCCATATCCGATGCTGATGCTTGATTTAAACGGAATGATCACGACCGTGAATCCTAGATTTGAAACGGTAACAGGTTTTCAACAGGAAGAAATACATGGAGCCTCATTCATTAATTTGAACTTTTCAGCAGAAGACGCGGAATTGATCCGTACATCTTGCCAATATGTCATGGAAAACCATAAGGGGATCAAAAAAGGGAAAGATATAGAATTCCTGACGAAGTACGGGAAGTCCATCTTACTTTCTTGTACGTTTGTCCCGATGATGGTTGGCGAGGATTTAGTCGGAATCATTACTTATGCTAAAGAGGTCACTCAAATCCGGGAAACCGAAGCACGCTTAAGAAGAACCGAAAAATTATCGATAGTCGGCGAACTTGCCGCAAGTGTAGCCCACGAGGTACGAAACCCGCTGACTTCTTTAAAAGGTTTTGTCCAGCTGCTTAAAAAGAGCGACCATCCCTTTGAACAATACTACACAATCATGTTAAGTGAGTTGGACCGGATCAATCTTATTGTAAGCGAGTTACTCGTTCTGGCAAAACCACAGGAACTTCCATTCAGCAAACATCAAATCATCGACCTGATGAATGATGTCAAAACCTTGTTGAAACCAGAGGCGGACTCGTACCCCACCCAAATATCAATATCTGTTAAAAACGAAATACCGCTTCTATTATGTGAGGGAAACCAATTAAAACAAGTTTTCATAAACATGCTCAAAAATTCAATGGAGGCATCCGCCGATCACATTTGGATTGATTTTGAACGCATGGACAATAACCTTTCCATCACCATCAAAGATAATGGAAGCGGAATTGAAAAAAACCGGATAAAGCATCTTGGAGAACCTTTCTATTCTTCGAAAGAAAAAGGAACCGGATTAGGACTGACAGTCAGTTGCCGAATCATCGAGGCGCATCGGGGAAAGGTCCGCTTTAACAGCGAACTAAACCATGGAACCGAGGTCCAAATCATTTTGCCCATAAAATTTTGAATCCGAGGACAAGCCTAAACCTTGTCCTTTTTTGCAGGATTCAGAACGATCCTATTTAAACAGGGAGGTGAAGAAATCCTTTATATTCCCAAAGAATGACACAGTCTCGACAGGCTGTTCATTAACCTGACCTTCTGTATCTTTGGATGTATCGCTCACTTTCTTGCCAGCCGTACTCATTTGTGTAGCCTCAACTTCCGCCTCTTTTGTTTTGACATCATCCACGGTTTCTTCCTCATCCATCTCCACATCCATATCCTTTTCGAAAACAAGGACGTAAGTACGGCGCTCCCCATCCTTTGAAACGGTAACGGAAATGGCCGTCTTCGCTTTATCCTTGATCTTCACTTGTTTACTGCTCTCACCGTCATATTCAATCGTTGCTCCGCCGGCATTTGTCGCTGCATCCATTTCGACTGAAGAAATATCATTATCGACATCGATATGATAGGTATGCTCATTAGATTCAAAAGATTTGTTCCATACTCCGGTTGATACAGTCAGATTGCTCAACACTGGTGCATTATTACCTTCCTCACCTAAAGAATCTGCTGACGCTACCTTCTCTATAGAATCGGTTTTCAGTTTTTGTGTTGAATTACTTTCAAGTTGCTGTGCTTTCGGCACTTGGCTGACACCACTGCTTGGTTTTAGATTATTGGAGGATTCTGCTGATGTTAAAGATGATTTATTCCCCTTATCCGAGGAAGGTTGAGCTTTACTTGTTTCTGTTGATGGCTCTTTTTGAACTTCACTCTCTTTAGGAGCATCTTTCGATTCGGTTTCCTTGGCTGCAGCCCGTGTAATCGTAAGCGTATAGGTTTTTTCGTCTCCATTTTCTGCTGTAACGACAATCTTCACCGTTGTCTTACCGACTGGAAGGGTAACCTTTACACCGGCACTGGTAGCATCCTTTCCATTCACCTTTACAATTGCGGTACTGTCACTCAATGTCGGAGTTACCGTAACGGACTGGACTTCATTTTCAACTGAAGCATTATAAGCTGTCACTTTAGAATCGAATGTTAATGAGCCTTTTGATAATCCAATCGATGTTAAAAGGTTATCATCACTTTCAAGTTTTTCGACCTTGAGAGTATAGGCAACCGTTTCATTTTCCCCATCGCTGACGGTGATTTCAAACGTATTCATACCAGTTTGAAGAGTTAAATCCTTCACTTTATCATCTGTCATTTTGACACCATTCACGTATATGGCTGCATTCTCGTTAGGACTTGCTGCAAGCAATGTGATCTTTTCCACATCATTCCCCACTGCCGAACTATAATCGTGTACATCTTCTGAAAATTTTTGATCCAGTTCTATCCCTTCTATTTCTAGCTTTGAAAGACTATTTACCGTTTGTGCCTCTTCCTGAATGACAGACGTGCCTTCCGCCGCCCATGCCTCGGGCATATAAGCGGATGTCCCCATCCCCACAAGAGAACCAACCAAGATCACCTTAACGCTTTTTTCTTTTAATCCATTCTTTAGCAAAGCCTATCCCTCCTATAATTCCTGCAAACATGATAGGGCTAGGTTATCAAAGGAACCTTAATTATTTCTTAATGGATTTTTTCGGAGGATACCTATTGATGCTTTGGTGCAAAGCGGAATCCCCAACCAATACTATGGTTATAATGGAGGGAGGGATGCAGGTCATCTAACCTTATTGTTATCACTTTTCTAGCGAACCTCTTAATCTGCCTTTAGATAACTAATTTATTTTCACTGTTTTTTCACATTTTCCTTTTATAATAAGCTTACATAATCTGATGAAAGGATGATGGCACACCAAGATGAAAAAATATTTTTGGCTGATAGTCAGCCTGTTCGTTTTGCTTTTAAACCCGGCAATGGCTTTTGGTCATGCTACTATAATAAGCTCTAATCCTAGCCCGAATGAAGCAATGGATACTCTTCCTGAAAAAATCAGCATTCAATTCAGTGAGAATATACAACCAGCTTTCCATTCGCTTGAGGTATTCAGCCAAGATGGGGACAAAATTCAAATCCAAGACAGTGCAATCTCGGAACAAAGTGAAAAAGTACTGGAAGCTAAGTGGAAGGGCACTATCGATGAAGGGATTTACTACATTAAATGGAGAGTGGTTTCGAGTGATGGCCATCCCATTGAAGGAACAATACCCTTTCAATTCGGAGATTCAGCTGGTCTTTCAGACCAAGAAAATTCCGAAGTGAATGCAAGCTTTCCGAATTCCATCAATGTAATCCTGCAAAGTCTTCAATACATATGCTTCGCTGCCCTAACCGGAATCCTTTTTTTTAGATTATCGTTAATGAAGGATTCTCGACTTTTTGAAGCTAGCAGAAGAACTCGTCTATACCTTTGGCTTTCATATGCAGGTTTAGCATTTTCCATCTTCTGCAGTCTGCCTTTAAAAGTTACGATTGATGCTGGCGTAGGTTGGACTGATGCATTTAAAGTTAGTTATATAAAAGAAGTATTGAATGCTACAAACTTTGGATCGGTCTGGATCATTGAAATTCTAATATTGCTGCTTCTATTTTTAGTGATTTATTTCATGCTCGAGAACTCCCTGAATAAATCACTGCCTTACCTTTCTTTCATCATAATTGCCTGCTTGATGATTTGTAAGGCTTTAACTGGACATACAGCAGCCGTTCCTAATCAGGTTCTGGCCGTTTTGATGGATTTCCTTCATTTATTGTCCATGGCTTTATGGCTCGGCGGCCTTATGGCCTTATTGGTGATTCTGCCTGGGCTAGCCGATCGGCAGGCAGTCCAAGAAGATAAGAGAACGTTTTACTGGTCGATCATTTCAAGGTTTTCCAAATGGACATTTCTGTTTGTAATCATACTGATTGTCAGCGGGATATATAGCAGTTTACAGCATGTACCGACTATCCATTCATTGTTTAACACAACATATGGCCAATTGTTACTAGCGAAAATCGGTCTCATGTTAGCCATGATCGTTTTAGGAGGCTTTCATTTTCTCCGAGGGAAAAAGCAAACGAAAAAACTTGGTTATAGTGTGGGGATGGAGTTTGGTTTAGGGGTCGTCATACTTCTCGTTGCAGCTCTGCTGACAAATGTCCAAACTGCCATGTCTTCTCCCGGGCCCATTGAAAAGACGTTACTGACTGAAGAAAATAATGAGGTTACATTAATGGTAACCCCCAATGAAGTCGGGGATAATCTGATTCAAGTAAACCTTTCTAATGAAGGCAAGCCAATTGCTGAAATCGAGCAGCTTACAATCACAATGCAGCCATTGGATACGCCAAATGGTGAAATGAAGCTGCAGATGAAGGAGAAAAACACAGGTACATTTACATCAAAGTCTATATTAACCATGCCAGGAAAGTGGAGTATCCATGTTCACGGATTAACTGAAAGCCTGGATTCAATCAATGCCGATTTTATAATTTTCATAGGAAATTCATAACAGGAGGGATTAATACTAATGAAAAACATTTCAAAGCTTCTTATTTTTACATTTGCTGCACTATTCATTTTTTCCGGTTCAGCGTATGCTCACGTTACAGTCAAGCCTAGTTCATCTGCCCCTGAGGCGTGGGAAACTTATACACTCAAAGTACCCGTCGAAAAAGAAACTGCCACTACAAAGGTGACTTTAAAAGTTCCTGAAGGGGTTACTTTTGAAAGCTATCAGCCTGTACCGGGATGGAAAGTAACGACAGAAGGTGACAAAGATGGGCATGTAAAAACGGTAACTTGGGCAGCCACTGACGAAGGAATAGCAGCTGGACAATTCCAGCAATTCTCTTTCGTAGCACAAAATCCTAAAGAAGAAACGAAAGTTGCCTGGGATGCATTTCAATATTACGAAGATGGTGAAATTGTTGAATGGAGCGGTGATGAAGGCTCAGATCTACCGCATTCTGTAACGGAAGTTACGGTTGCGCCCAAGGCTGATGCAGAACCTGCGGACCATGGTCACAAAGATGAAGCAGACACTAATGACTCCACGACAACTGACAATTCAAAGGAGTCAGCAACAACAGAAGGTGATAGCAACCAAACGCTGATCATCACCCTGGCTGTCATATCACTAATTCTTTCCATTGTAGCGCTTTTAGCAGCTGTAAGGAAAACTAAAAAATAATCATTATGGAAGGGTGCCCCAATTTCTTGAGGCACCTTTTGTCTCTTCTAATATTCCATGACCACCGATTTACTCGGTAACTTAAGGTTTTCTGATTCTATGGTAATCTTAATCGATTTTTCGGCTCTTTGGTCCGCTATCGTTAAGTTAAGCAATCCATTTCCCTGTGCTTTTTTGCTTATTCCCAAATCTTCCGTACTTTTCACTAGCTGTGCATATAATTCCGCTTCAGTTAAATTGCGCTCAAATTCCTTTTCAGCAATCACTTTCAAGAGAGCTGCTGCACCGCTTACATGAGGCGTAGCCATTGACGTTCCGCTCAACCTGGCATATTTATTTCCTGGATACGTAGAGAGAATATCAACCCCTGGCGCAACCAAGTCAATTTCATCATTCGTATTTGAAAAATCCGCTAAATTTCTGCTTAAATCCACAGCTCCGACTTCCACTACCTCGGGATATGCTCCTGGATAATCCAATTCATCCGTTTCATGACGCCCATCACCGCTATTTCCGGCTGCACAAACAACAAGGATATCGTTCTGAAGGGCCTTTTGAATGAGTTTGTGTTCAGTCTCATCCGGAGGTCCGCCAAGTGAAAGTGAAATAACCGAAACCTTTTCTTCATTAGGTCCCCGCCAATTGATTGCATACTCTAGAGCCCCATTAATCCAATCTATATCGCCTTGTCCTTGACCATTTAGGGCCTTTAACGCTAATATGCTTGCTTTCGGAGCCACTCCCACTACACCAGCATTATTAATGGCAGCCACAACCGTACCGCTGACATGTGTCCCATGTCCGTTATCATCTTGATAATCCCCAGTATTGGTAAAATCCTTCCCGCCAATGATTCTTTCCTTGAGGTCTGGATGTCCCTTGTCAATGCCTGTATCGATGACGGCAACTACCACGCCCTCACCATAATTGCTTTTTTCCCAAATCGCCGGTGCTTTCACAAGCTCGACACCCTCAGGAATCTTCTCTTTCACCGTTTCCATTACTTCAAGAACTTTGTAAGGTATTAATCTTTTTTCTCTTGTCATTTGATTACCCCTTCCTTCGTTCAAAGTTAAACTGCCATCAGTGTGGGGATTTTCATCCCGTCTGGTTGCCGTCTACCGTTGAAAGAGATGAGATCAAAAAACTCTTCTCTCTTATATATACCAGATTTATGAAAATAAAAAAGAAGTTTTTGGAAAATTCCGTCTAAATGACTACTTTTTATTTCTTTTTGTGTTATTATCTGGTACTCTAATTATAGAACAAACGTTCGTTTAATGCCACATTTTTTTATTCATTATTCAATTTTTTCCAAGCATGCGCTTTTCCAATTAAAAAAGAAGCGACTCCGAATCGAGTCAGCTTCCACAATGTTAAGCTGCACCGCAGCATTTTTTGTATTTTTTCCCGCTTCCGCACGGACAAGGTTCATTTCTGCCAATGACCGGTTCTGTATGAACATGCGGCATTTTAGCTGCCTTTGCACTTTCCATGATAATTTGCGTGCCTTTTTCCTTCATTTGCTGATACCGCTGTTTAAATAACTCCATTACATCTTTACTGTACTTCAGCGTATCTTCCGCGATATCCATTGCCTTTTGCTTGGAAATATTATAATCCTCCAGGACAAATTGATTATCTCCGAAAGAAACCCTCACTCCAAAATGCTGTCCCGCCTGTTTATTGCCTTTAAGCTCCTCAAAGAATTCAAGGTATACTTCCTGGCAATCACAAGTCTCATGCATGCAATAATAATCATATATCCAATACGATTTATCTTCGTACTTACTCTTTAAAGCAATGCCATCCTCAACGCCAAATACATCCAAATATTTTATCGCTTTTCCATCGAGTATCTCAAATGGATCAATCGTTCTCATCTATAGACACATCCTAATTCATCAAAATTTATTCTCCCTATGTATTGTACAACCTAATTCATCAATCGTCACTTGAAACGAAGCCTGACAAAGCCAAATCCCTTTCATTAAATGCAGATTTAAGGAAGCCTTATTGAAGGCAATAAAAAAGCTGCATCAGTGTCTATAAACTGATGCAGCCCTCTCAATCTTTCATCCGATCCATGTGGTCAATTCATCAATCGGTGTTCTCTTGGCAGGTTTCGGCTCCATGTCAGGATAACCCAAGTATATGAAAGCCAATACCTCTCCCTTAGAGGATAAATTGAAAAAATCACGTACCTTTTCATGATACGTTATTTTCCCCGTTCTCCATACTGCTCCCAGACCTAGAGAATGTGCTGCAAGAAGCATATTTTGGATGGCACTGTTCACTGCCGCATATTCTTCTGCCACAAAGACATTATTCTTATCACTAGGCTCTATGCCCACTGCGATGATGACTGGAGCCCTTAATGGATTCTTTTTTTGCCGTTCGAGCTTGCTGATTAAAATTTCAGGGGTATCATCAGCATTTTCAATTCTTGTGATTTCTTCGAATACCTGGCCAAGTTTATTTCTTCCTTCTCCAGTCAATACAAAAAAACGCCAAGGCTCCGTTCGATGATGATTGGGTGCATACGTTCCAGCTTCAATGATTTGCTCGATCATTTCCCTAGGTACCGGATCTTGCTTAACGATTCCAATGCTTCTTCTCGTTTTTATAGCTTCGATAGTTTCCATGTTATCTCCCCTTATCCCTTTATCTCTAATAGTTTCTGTTTCAGTTCATTTTCCATTGATGCCAATTCCTGTTCGGCTTGCCGGCGTTTATGCCTGCCTTCTTCTTGAATCCGCATTGTTTCCTCAAGCGTGGAAATCAAGTTAGCTTGAGTTTTCTTTAATGTTTCGATATCGACAAGTCCGCGCTCGTTTTCTTTAGCCGTTTCAATGGTATTGGTTTTCAGCATCTCGGAGTTCTTCAATAACAAGTCATTCGTAGTCTTGGAAACCTGTTTTTGTGCTTCTACAGCATGCCTTTGCCTGATTAGGGTCAATGCAATCGCAACCTGATTTTTCCAAAGCGGAATGGCTGTCATGATCGAAGATTGGATTTTCTCGACTAGTGCCTGATTCGTGTTTTGGATCAGCCTGATTTGCGGTGCGCTTTGAATTGTGATTTCACGACTCAATTTCAAATCATGAAGCCTTTTATCCAACCGTTCAGCAAATTGCAGCATATCATTGACTTCTTGAAACTTCATTTGATCATTGCTTGATTCAGCGGACTTCCTTAGCTCCGGAATCGTTTTCTCATGAATTTCTTCGAGTTTGATTTCCCCTGCTGCAATATAGACATTCAATGCCTGGAAGTAATCCTTATTCGTTTCATATAGCTTTTCAAGGATTACGATATCCGATAACAGGATATTCTTGCTCCGATCGAGTTTCACACTGATACGATCAATTTGGGCCCCTGTTTTTTGATACTTGGATAGCACCTCCTGTACAGATCCCGAGAGCTTCCCGAACATACGTGCAAAAAATGAGGGCTTATCCGGTTTTAACTCATCCGGGCTCAGCTCGTTTAACTTTTTCATTAAATCACTGATAATGTTGCCCACTTCACCCACATCTTTTTTTTGGACATGCTCAAGCATCGAATTAGAAAAGGTCAGGAGCTTTGATTGGGCGGGTGTACCATAGGAAATCATCGCCTGATGATTCGTTGGGTCGATTTGTTCGGCAAGCTGATAAGCCTTTGCCCTGTTCTCTTCAGGAATGACATCAATCAGTTTAACCGGTTTCGCTTCCTGGGAAGATGCTTTCTCCAGCTCCTGCACCCCATCAAATGGATTGGCTAAAAGATCATCGATCAAACTGGCATTGTTCGTTTTATTCAACAGGTTTGGATCATTGTTAGTCATTTCAACCTCCTGCTTTCATCAATTACTTGTGACTCTTTTCTCGTTTTAATGGATTGCTTAGCAACATCCAATTCGAAGTTAAGGTTATCGATATCATCCGCAATCACTTTATATAAATCCTTTTCTATCGTATTAGTCAGTTCCTTTAAGGTTTTACGAGTCTCTGTTAAGGAGAGTTCGAGTTCCCTATTCTTTTTTGGCTGCTGTGCTAAAAAAACATATTTCTCCGCAAGCTCCATGGCGGAATCCAGATGAGAGTAATAAAATTGTTCCGCATGGTAAAACCGCTTCGGTTCTTTTTTCGTCAGACTATATATTTTCCTGATCATTTTAATCATATCTTTCCTCTGTTTGAAAGAAGAGATATGCCTGACAGAGATTAGTGCTTTTTGCACCCGCCATATCTTCGGTTTTGCTTCAGTTAAATTTTTCTTTATATATTGATATTCTTTTCTCGTCAATTCATGTTTTTTGAGGTATCTTGATGAAAAATATACGGAACTTAGCCAGTATGCAAGCACCCCTCCTGCTAAAGATATCACAACGGACAGGGCAAACGGTTGATTCAATACAAAATAGCTAATTATCCAAACCGGCAAAACCATTGGAAATGCAATCAATATCGGAACAAAATCAGCAAGAAATCGATTCATAATCATTACACTCCTGACTTACACTCTTTTCTTTATATACGGATTATCCTTGGAATTGGTTTCAAGTTGGATAAAAGAATTTCTCCTACCCTAAACGATATAGGAACCGGATGGTTTCTGCAAATTTATTGAAATTTTTTCTGAAAATTACCCCTTCTTCCCGCTAATATGGGCTAACGCCTAGTCACTTCACCGGAACTTACATAAGTTATAACGTATCCATCCTGATTTAAAAAGGAGAGTTGACCATGAATTCATACGGATTTTATCCTTTTCCACAACAAAATGGAAATCACCAGTACTTTCAGTCTAATTTTAACCCATATTTCCAACAGCCTGAACGATTTGATTATATGCCGCAGCAAGATTGGAACCTTCAGCAGGTACAAGAAAATCCATATAGCCAGGTGCCTGACCAATTCGATATTGAAAGGCAGCCTCAACAACTTGAAAGAAGAGTCCGGGAACTTGAACGTCAAAACGAGCGTCAAACGAGGGAACTCAATCGGCAAAACCAAGAAATCACGCGGATAAACCGGGAAGTGAACCGCATTAACCAGGAAATCTCCCGGCTAAGTCAAGTAGACCAGCGACATACGAATAGGTTAAACAGGCTGAATCAAAGACTTCGGGCAGTAGAAAGAAACCTAAACATCCCCTTCACCGCAACAGATGATGGTTTTTAAAGAAACCAGGAGCTCATTATGGGCTCCCGCTTTTTTATTTTTCCATGCTTTTATTGAAGGCTTGGTAGTCAGTTCATGAAATTTAATCAAACGGTTGATTAAATCTTTAAAAGGTCCGCTAAACCCTTGTCCTCGTTACTTAAACTTTAAAAGAACACCTTTTTTGTTTACAGTCATGTTTTCGCTGCCTTAAATGATTCCTGCTATCTTCTCTAAAAAAGCAGTTCCAATTACTGAAATAAGAAAAAAACAAAAAAAGAACGGAAGTCATCCTTGCACTCCCGTTTTTCCCCGTTTACAACATTATCCGTTTCAACTTTTCGTTTCTTGATTCCTGTTCCTCCTGGGTAGACAAGTCATACTTCTTCAATAGATGAAAAAGTTCATTCAACGTTTCCTGCGAATTCCCTTTTTCCAGATATCGATCTAATGTTTGACTTATTTCGCTTGGTAAAAATGTCTTTTGACTCTCAAATTTCAGCCTGACATCTTGCTGCGAATGATTAAGATTGCATGCACCCATTTAAAATTCACCTCTTACTTATCTTGATTCTATCTAGTATTATAGTCATTACCTTGTCAATTCTTCATCCTGCTTATAGTAGTCTTCTACCTTGATGAACTCCGGCGAGGTATGTGTGGCCATGATGCCATGATAACTGATATCCAATCCGAGTTCTTCTTCTTCTTCAGTGGATCTAATAGGCAGCCAAACATTTATAATTTTAAAAACGAGCCATGTCAATGTAAAGCCCCAGATGCATAACACCGCTAATCCTAATATTTGAACTCCTAGCAAATGCCATCCCCCACCGGCGAACAATCCGTTTTCAGTGGAGAAAAGCCCTACCGCTATCGTACCCCACATCCCTGATGCCGCATGAACAGGAAAGGCGCCAACCGGATCATCGATTTTTCGGGCTTCCAGCCAATTCGTAGCAGCTAACATCAACATTCCAGAAACTGCTCCAATCAATAATGCCGCCAGATCACTAACGAATGCACAGCCAGCCGTAATCCCGACAAGACCTGCAAGTGAGCCATTGATGACGGAAGGTGCATCCGAGCGTCCATATCTAAAAAGTGTATAAAGCAAGGTCGCCGCTCCCCCTGATGCTGCTGAGAGCATCGTGACAATGGCAATATGGCCAATGCGTCCATCAGTAGCTTGCAAGGTGCTTCCAGCATTAAACCCAAACCAGCCAAACCATAAAAGAAATGCCCCAACAGATGCCAGTGGGAGATTGCTCGGCAGTGAAATGGAGCTAGTCCCCCGTGAAGTGAATTTTCCTGCTCTCGGCCCAATTACAATGGCAGCCGCAAGTGCAGAAAAACCGCCTAGTGCATGAATGACCGCAGACCCTGCGAAGTCCTGCATGCCCAACCCGCTTAACCAGCCACCACCCCATACCCAGTGACCGGCAATCGGATAGATGAATGCCGTCATCATTACGACAAAAATAAGATACGCCCGAAAATTGATCCTTTCTGCAACGGCTCCCGAAACGATGGAAATGACGGCGATGACGAATGCCCCTTGAAATAACCAAAATGCGTCGATGGAAATCGTAAGGTCTATATGCGACAAATCACCTTTCAGCAGAAAGCCGCTTGCTCCAATAATTCCAAATACATCCGCTCCATACATTAAGCCAAAACCAACGACGAAATAGCAAAGCGTTCCAATCGTAATATCGGCAAAAACCTTCATGATGATGTTCACATTATTCTTCGTACGGACGAACCCTGCCTCCAATAAAGCAAATCCGCCCTCCATCAATAGAATCATGGCTGCTGTCAGAACCACCCAAATCGTATCCAAGCCAGCGTTTAACGTTTCTAAAGTCATCTTGGCGTTCCCTCCGCTTTTTGCCAGGCCATTATTTCTTTAATGATGTCTGATGGTAAATTCATTTCCCGTTTTTCCGGTTCAGCTTCAAGTAAACCGATCATCTCATTTAAAAAAGCGACCTTCTGTTTTATTTTCTCGATTTGTTTATATCTATCTTTAACATTCACCAAATGCTCAACGGCCTGGTGATGACTTGGAGCACGCCCTGTAAAAAAACGTTTAAATGGTGATAGGGATTGATACCAAGCTTCCTCAGCTCTTCGTTTTTGCTCATATTTATGAATTTTACTTTTGATCGATTCAATTTCCGACTCTTGTTTGCTTTTATGGAATAGCAGTCCTTTTACAACTTCTTCAGATGAAATTTCAAAAACAACTCTACTATATAATTCATCACGAATATAAATGTCATATCACCTCACGTAGTCACGTTATGTTTTATCATTATATTAATAATTCTGAATTCAGTCAATAATTAAACAGTAAAAACCACTTTGCGTAATGAATGATCTTAACCACACTTCTTGTCTGTTGTCCTTCATTAATCAAACGTTTGATTAATGGAAGAGCTAGTCACTCGATACAATCCCTAGATAAATTTGGAAGGTATAGATAATCATTTTTTCCTTACTCTAATAAGGCAGTTACAAACTAGGGAGGGTTCATATATGACAGTAATAAACGATGTAAAAACAACTATAGCGGGGCTAAAAAGCGCTCAAGCGAGCTTTGAAACCTTCGCCCTTTCAACAGATAATGAGCAAGCCAAACAACTGTACCAGCAAGCTGCCCAACAAACACAAACGATTGTGGACAGCATCTCTCCTCGCATTGAAGAGATTCAAAACGAGGAACCTCAATATAAACAATAATCATTCATATAAAAAAGGTTGGTTAAAGCAACCAGCCTTTTTTATATCTTTCATTCCATAAGGAGAATAAAATTTTCATTCCTTTTTCTATACCAATTTCCGTTTTTATGTAGAACAGGAGCTTTGAGCTAATCCCAAGCCAGCTATTAATAAGGGACTGGGCTTGAATTTACATACCTGAATTGACCGAACTGCAGACAATCAAACTAATGAATCAGTACGAGTCGCGGATGTAAAAGCTGTGAATTGCATACGCTTAAAAATCGTAATTTGATTGACAGGAAATTGGTAGTTAAAAGGTCAGTTATGACCGGCGGTACAATTTACATGATTGGACAAGTCATCCCGAATTTTCATATTCATTTTGACTTAACGGACCAGACAGCCGTAAACCCAATGGCAGGAATATTAATATTCATTGCTATGTTCCTCACCGGATTTAAGGTGTATGACCCAATCTGCTGCTTGTTTCACTTAAAGGTTTCGGTAATGCCGCTATATCCGCAGCAATTGAACACCGGGCGAGGTTTCGTTTTAGGTGATGGCTGTAATATATTCAAATCGGCTGAAGGATTTATGTTATTCCAAAATTTTATCTTTGCACTGACAATACTCTTACAATGGGGTGGTTTATAATGCTTACGGGGCATCGGACATGGGTGTTTGATCAAAAGCCTGTCATCATCTCCACAGGAACCGTCGGCGGTCCATTTGAAGCAGACGGTATGCTTTCGGATGATTTCGATCTTCTCCATTCCGATTTATGGATCAATCAAGATACCTATGAAAAGGCACATAAAGTCTTATTGGAAGAAGCGAGTACAAAAGCAATCGAAAAGGCGGGTCTTCAGAAGGAACAGATTCAATTTTTCCTTGGAGGCGACCTTATCAATCAAATAACCCCTACGAGTTTTGCCTGCCGAACACTGGGAACACCATATCTCGGCTTATTTGGCGCCTGCTCCACCTCCATGGAGGGACTGGCTCTTGGTGCATACCTTGTCAATACCAAAGGGGCAGAGTACTTATTGACAGGAGCATCAAGTCATAACGCCGCAGTAGAAAAGCAATTTCGCTACCCAACTGAATACGGAGGGCAAAAACCTCCAACAGCCCAATGGACCGTTACTGGGGCCGGAGTGGCTTTATTAAGCAGTGGCGGGGAAGGTCCAAGGGTCACTTCAGCAACGATAGGCCGTGTCATCGACATGGGCTTGACTGATCCTTTCAATATGGGTGGTGCCATGGCCCCGGCCGCCGTGGATACGATTGAAGCCCACTTAAGAGAAAGAAACCTCGACCCATCCTATTATGATTTAATAGTGACCGGGGATTTAGGAAAGATTGGACATGAAGTTTCTCTGGCATTATTTAAAAAACATGGTACGCCGATTAAAGAAGCGCAATATAAAGATTGCGGTTTAATGATATACAGGGATGGTCAACCGGTCCTGTCCGGGGCAAGCGGCCCAGGATGTTCCGCAACCGTCGTTTATGGT
Organism: Peribacillus sp. NPDC096447; assembly: GCF_044762725.1. Taxonomy (NCBI): domain Bacteria; kingdom Bacillati; phylum Bacillota; class Bacilli; order Caryophanales; family Bacillaceae; genus Peribacillus; species Peribacillus sp. NPDC096447. Next base: position 36,814 of record NZ_JBIWEV010000006.1, on the reverse strand, counting down.
CACTTATTAAATCGCATGAAAAAGGGAGAAATAAAACGAATGCTCGTCGTGGCTACAGGTGCTCTGTTATCTCCCCTTTCCTTTCAACAAAGTGAGACGATCCCATGCATTGCCCATGCCGTATCGATTGAATTCGAGTGAATCCACTACCATGCTTTACTTAAGGTTTGAAGTATTCAAACACACGCCTGCTCATACTGGATGAACATTCTTGTGTGCGGAGATTGTTTCGGAAGCGTTACGGATGCGGAAAAGAATGGATTGTTCGGTTGTTGTCGCTCGCATGTTTGAAGTAACCAGTACCTGGATAACAGCCTGGAGTGTTCGACCCATAGACCTAAAGATTAGGAGGATGCTGCATGACGATAGCTTCCAATGTCAAACAATGTGTCTCTAGCCTAAAAGGAGTTGAAGCAGGTTTATCCAGCTTAGCACTCCGGACTCAAGATGATGAATCTAAACGCATCTTGCATGAAACGATGCTGGTGGTGAATGAAGTTATGAAGGATGTACAGAAGCGCGTAGGCGAGTTAGAAAGGGAAGAACCGCAATATAAAGGTTTTTAATAACCATGATCAAGCAGGGGGTGTTTGGTAATGTCGGATTGGATAGAAATTGTTTTACGTTCATTATTCTTTTTAATTGTTCTTTTTTTGATCACTAAAGTGTTAGGAAAAAAACAATTGTCCCAGCTCTCCTTTTTTGAATATGTAACGGGCATAACCATTGGTAATGTTGGGGCAGAATTAGCTACAAAAGTGGAGGGCAATATTATACATGGCGTACTGTCCATTCTCGTTTTTGCCATAGCACCCTTCATTGCAGGATTAATATCCTTAAAAAGTAAAACTTTTCGTGACCTTATTGAAGGAAAAGCAACGGTATTCATCAAAGATGGGAAAGTCATGGAAGATAATTTAAAAAAAGAGAAATATACCATCGATGAATTGTTAGGATTGCTCCGGAAGAAGGATGTCTTCGATATTTCTGAAGTTGAGTTTGCCTTATTGGAAGCCAACGGGGATTTTTCCGTAATGTTAAAGAAGCAAAATCAACCTGTAACAGCTAAGGACCTTAACTTGTCTGTAGCTGCAGTAAAGGAGCCACAAACCATCATTATGGACGGCAGCATACTTGATGAACCGCTTTCCACGATTGGTCTGAACCGAAATTGGCTTCATACTGAACTGGATAAGTTGGGTGTTCTCCTTGAAAATGTGTTTCTTGGTCAAGCTAATTCTAACGGAGAATTAACTGTGGACCTTTATGATGATAAGCTTAAAGTTCCTTCCCCTCAAGAAAAACCTCTTTTGCTCGCGACCTTGAAAAAATGCCAAGCGGACTTAGAGTTGTTTGCCCTTGGAACTGAATCAAAGGAAGCTAAAGAGATGTTTAGCAAAAATAGCGAAAAGCTGCAAAGGGCAATAGATGACGTAGCCCATATCTTAAGGAACTGATTATATTTTTCATTTCCTCACTTTCATAAGCGATGTGATCAGTCCAATGATGACGATCGTCACACATGAAAAAAGAAATATTTCGATACCTAAGGTGAATGCTGCAGCTGAAATGATTAGTGTATCTATGACGATAATCGCCAAAGCAATATCCATGGAGGTAGATTTTGAGATGATTTTAGCTAACATATCCGTTCCCCCGCTGCTTGTCTCATATCGAAGCATGAGTCCTATGCCCATCCCTATGATGGCACCGCCGATCAAAGAGCTTGTTAGAATCGAAATGGAAAAGACCTTTTTCAATGGATTAAGCCAATCCATAAAAAGGGATGTCAAAAGCAATCCGTGAACGCTGCTATAGAAAAAAGGCCGTTCATAGTACCAGGCATATAAAAATATAGGAATACTAAGGATCAACATGGATAGCCCCGTTTGAAAACCAAAGAAATAATGAAGGATAAGTGCAATCCCAATAACGCCGCCATCTATTAAATGATGGGGAACTAAAAAACCATTGATTCCGATGCCCACCAAAAAGCTACCAACGATTACAGCCACCGCTTTTTGAAAATTAATAAAATCACCTTGCCTCCCAATTCATATATTTCTTACTATATGTCCAAGTCAAAGCGTCAAGAATAAACATGCAAAAAAAAAATCTCCCTCCCTTCCCTTCAAACTAATTACGGCAAAAAGGTCCCGGTCATTTAGACCGGGACCACAGTTTGTAAACAAAAGGGGAAAAGCGCGTCTAGGGAGACCCGCGGAAAGCGAGTGCCTTGAACGGAAATCAACGTCCAAATTGTACAAGCCATAAAAAAACTGTAGGCCCAGTCAATTAGACCGGGCCCACACTCAATCATTTCAACTCTAATAACACTACATTTTCAACATGTGTCGTCATTGGAAACATATCGACAGGCTGGATATCAACTGCTTTATATCCGCCTTCTTCCAATATATGAAGATCACGCGCTAAAGTGCCTGGGTTGCATGATACGTATACGACTTTGTTAGGTTTCATCTCGATGATCGTATTCAGAAGGGATTCTTCACAACCTTTGCGAGGAGGATCCACAACGATGACATCCGCAGTGTTGCCCTTTTGATACCATTCAGCAATAACGTTACCTGCGTCGCCGACCATGAATTCTGCATTTGAGATTTCATTCAATTCAGCGTTGCGGCGTGCGTCTTCTATCGCATCTTCGACCACTTCGACACCGATTACTTTTTTCGCTTTTTTAGCTAAAAATAAAGAGATGGTTCCAATGCCGCAATAAGCATCTATCACCGTTTCTTCACCCGTCAGCCCTGCATATTCAAGAGCTTTATCATATAGGACTTTCGTTTGGTCTGGATTGATTTGGTAGAAGGACTTAGCCGAAATTGCAAATTTCACATCACCGATCATATCATGGATCACTTCGTCGCCCCATAGTACAGTCATTTTATCGCCCAAGATAACATTCGTTTTCTTGGAATTCACGTTTTGTACAATGGATTTCACTTGTGGAAGACGTTCAACGATTTCCTTCACGATGGTTTCGATGAAAGGGATACTTTTCGTTCTTGTAACAAGAACAATCATTAATTCGCCTGTTTGCTTGCCATAACGGGCCATGATGTGCCGCAAAACACCTTTATGTGCCTCTTCATTATAAGCAGGGATACCTAGTTTACTGAAAATCTCTTTAACAACTTGAACGGCTTCATTGATCACTTCATTTTGGATAATGCTTTCTTTCGTTTCAACAATTTCATGTGTCCGCGGTTTGAAGAACCCTGCTATTAGCTTGCCATCCTTTTCACCAACAGGCACTTGCGCTTTATTGCGATAATGGGTTGGATTCTCCATCCCGATAATTGGGTGAACCTTCACATCCTCAAGTTTCCCTATGCGTGTCATCACTTCACGCACTTGCTTTTCCTTGAACTCCAACTGTCCTTCATAGCTCATATGCTGCAGCTGACAACCACCGTATTTAGTGTAATCTTCGGTCGTGACCTCAACACGGTATGGACTGTTTTCGATAATCTCCATCAAGCGGCCGAAGCCATAACCCTTATTAGCTTTCATCACTTTAATTTTTGCTTTTTCACCTGGAAGGGCGCTCTGAACAAAGATCGGGTAGCCATCGACTTTAGCGACGCCAGCCCCTTCATGTGTTAAATCTTCAAATAAAACCTCTATAATATCATTTTTAGCAACTGGTGCTGTTTTTTTCATATCATCTTCTCTTTTCTTTTTTATGCTAGCCTGTATTTTACCACAATAGAGGCCTTGTCACAAAACCACTCACCAATTTACCTTGGTTTTCATAAAAATATAGTGGAAGGAATTACGGATTTTTCATAGTTCCATGAATAAAAGTTCACTAAAAAAAGAAAAATAAGGAAAAACAGATGAGGTGAGGAAATGGGTTTATTTAACTCTATATCGGCCTGGAATGCTACAAGGTTAGAAAAACATCGTGCAAGTATGGAGGAAAAAGGCCTCTGTCCGGATTGTTACGGACGTGGATACAGCTCCTTCGTACCTACGGAATATCATTTTTCCGATATACACGACTGTCCCGGCTGTAATGGCACCGGCGCTTACGCTGATTGGGCCGCCATGAATGGACAGCAAATGTAATCGCATACAGTGCCAAATTTCAAATGAGAAAAAAGGACCCCCTGTTAAACAGGAGGTTCTTCTATTTCCTTTACCATATAGCAAAATTCATGGCCGCTAATCGGAATGGTTTTAATTTCCATATACCCTAATCTGCTATAGAGACGATTCGCCGCTTCATTTTCCTTTTCAACGACTAAAGAAACCCTTGGATATCCCTTATGTTTAGCGTATCCCTCAACATATTGAATCAGTGCACTGCCAATACCTTTCCCTTGAAAATCCGGGTCGACGGATACTGTATCCAAATAAAAGTCTCTCATTTCCGCTTCCTTATCGAGCGTAACGCTTGGGTCTTTCATCTTCATCCTTAATTGTTTCACTATCGGTTCATCCAAGCTTTCGGCATCCTTGCCATGGTAAGCAATGATCAATCCAGATATTTGTCCATCATGTTCACTGACAAGCGTATTTTCATAGCTGACCCGATTCCCACTTTTCCTGAACAAATCGGCAAGAACGGAAAGTATCCTTTCTTCTTCCGTTTCACCTGTCAAAACCTCTGCAATTTCCTTAATCGCTAACCGGGTCAATACGGCTGCCTTTTCCGCATCCTCCGGTGTCGCTTTCCTGATATACATGTTTGTAATTCTCCTTGCTTCATTAAACTGAAAAGGCCACCAGATTCAGTGGCCTCTTCAACCTATTTATTTGCCGGATCGTCCGGCAGTATTCCTTGCGGGATGAATACATCAAAATGGCGGTACTGATTTACGAATTCAGCTGGGGCCATCCCGCCAAATTCCCCATCCAAGTTAAGCATCATGTCCTTTTTGGCATGTACTTTAATTCGATTGGCTTTTTCATAAATGACGTTTTTATCATGGATATGTTCACCGCGCATTGCCAATGTTGCGACACGGACAATATCAGCAAGGTTTGCCTTTTTCAAAATAAGCAACGTGAACATCCCATCATTCAAAGAGGCGTCAGGGGCCAGTTTCTCGAAGCCGCCGACTGAATTCGTGTTAGCCACCAAGAAAAGCATGATCTCTCCTTCAAAAAGCTTTCCATCATATTCAATAGAAACTTCCGTCGGCTTAATTGAAGGAAGCATTTCAATTCCTTTAATATAGTACGCTAGCTGACCAAGCATGGTTTTCAGCTTGATCGGCACGTCGTAGGTCAATTCGGTCAATCTGCCCCCGCCAGCAATATTGATGAAATACTTATCGTTCATTTTCCCGATATCGACCGGCATCGTATGCCCACCGGCAATAATTTCGGCCGCCCCTTCGATCGACTTCGGTAAATGCAGCGCCCGGGCGAAATCATTGGTCGTTCCCGTCGGAATGATTCCTAGTTTCGGACGTTTCTCTGCAGTGGCCAGTCCATTAACAACCTCATAAATCGTACCGTCGCCCCCTGCTGCAATAACTACATCATAGCCGCGTTCAATCGCTATCTTAGCCGCTTTCGTCGCATCCCCGGCACCGGTCGTCGCATGTGCAGAAGCTTCATAACCAGCTTCTTCAAGTTTTGCTAGCACACCTGGCAGGCTCTTCTTAATGGCTTCCCGGCCCGAAGTCGGGTTGTAAATCAACCTTGCTCTTTTCATTTTCCCATCATCCTTATACATATTGATTCCATAATTTACATCTTAATCCTTCGTTACATGAAAAGCAATATTCGAAAAAAAGAGGACCGTATTTCGGTCCATATCTTTATATGCATTTTACTAGAAATCGTATCAGGGAAATTATAATGCTTTTTACAATTTTATTCTAGTAAATGATTTCAATCATGGATATTGAACGTTCACGTTAAATGTATCGGTAACCGTTAAAGTATGTTTCCCTTCACCAGTATTGAATATCCCGTTCTTTTTTACAATGCCTTCTTCACTTGTTCCTTCTTTCACTTCAGTCATTTTCCAGCCACTCTCAGGGCCTTCAAGTTCCTCGACCCCTCTAGCATCTATCTTGATATCACTATTATCCTCAAGGAATACACTTAGACTTCCGCTGTCCTTCACACTCCAGTCATTCAAGAGCTTTCTAGGCTTCAAGACAAGATCGGTACTTTGTCCGTCTATCTCCACTGCCAACTCAGCAGGGATTATAAGAGTTGCCTTAAGATTTCTTGTACCATTGTCCAAAAATCCATTTTGAATCGGCAAATCCTTGAAGCTTATATAAAGAGTATCCCCATTTCTCTCAACAAGTAAATAATCTTCCGCCTTTTTCAACAACGAATCAGCATCTTCCAGTACCCGCTCACCATATGTTCCAAAAACGGAAACTTCCTCGTCCTTACCACTTTCAATTGTCAATGGGTATGAGCCAGTGTCCAGGACAACTCTCTGTATGCCCTTCCCTGCCTTTTGATTGAAACCAGGCAAATTGACCGTTTTCTCTTCACTATTCACGGCAGCCCTAACTTGATCCATCAATCCGCTGGATGTAAGCAGAATTAAAACTATTCCCGTCGTTCCAAGCAATCCAACGAAAAGAATGCTAAGAATATCATACTTTACAAAAGAACTTTCTTTTCTTGAAAAATGAATATAAAAGAGAATCTCTGCACCCAAGATAATGAACAGCAACGGCCACCACGATAGCAGAATCGTCGTCAAATTCATATCCGCAATTTGAGAAACGAGTAAAACCAAACCCAAACCAACCAGGGATATCCCCATTGAAATCGTTCCGACCCTCCATGTTCTCATTTCGTCTCCTCCTCGACTCTCCCTTTTTTACTTCCCGTCAGCAATTTGATTCCCCCGCCTATGAGAAGGATGCATACAAGTCCTTTTTGAAAATAATCTCTAAACCAATACTCCAAGTTGCTTCCAATCCATTCATCTAAATGAGGGGCAATGGCCGGGACGATTATATTACTGGCCAAGAAGTAGATTCCAATTACCACCAACCCCACTCCTAGCCATTTTTGGTGATTGACCATACCCGAAATGATGGGCGTATCTTCTACTGGACCCTCTTCCATTTTCGAGGCTTTTTGCAATCCATCAAAAAAACTATAAAACCAGATAATCGGAATAAGGAAAAAGAAGAAACCTAACCGGAGTAAATCCAGTATGTAAATGGCGAATAAAAAGCCTGCCATCAATTGAATCCCACGTTTTTGCAGCCCCAAATATAAGTGACCTGCACCAGGAAAAATGGCGAGTAAAGTCGCGACCGATTTACTCTTCTTCCCGGATTCCCTTCTCTCCTCGAAATCTTCCAAAACGGTCCGATCGATAAGCTCCTCACCTCTTTGCTTTTTATTCAGCTGTTGAACAGAATCAAAAAAGCTGTAAATCCAGATAACAGGCAATAATGCCATGAATATTAACAGACCTTCCATTTGAGTCATCACACTGATGAATACCACCATGATGCCAAGGCCTAAAAAGCCGATGAGAAAAATGAGTCCCCGATTCATGAGACCCAGCTGAAAATGCCCTAATCCTGGAACGAATGAAAGGATGATTACATAAAATCTTTCCGCCTCCGGCTGATCGGCCCCTACATTCTCTTCACTTTTAGGATTCCTCAGTGAGGTGACCACCAAATCAAATATACTGATGAAATAAAACACCATTCCAATAACGGAAAAAGCCAGAAACGCATCCGATTGACTGATCAACGAAAGAAATAGACCTCCAAGCCCCAATCCAGCCGTGGCAAGAAAATAAAATAACCCTTTATATTTCCTTCCTAGGTAAAAATGTCCGAAACCTGGCAGAAACGATAATAAAAAAGCTAATACCGGACTTTTATTCATTTCTAAACCCCTCCTTATTTTTCTTTTCGATTGTGTCCATCCAATTAAATGTTTTATCAATAAGTCCATCGGTTAAGGACTGCGTTTCCTTTCCGCTGCTTGATTCCACGGAATCCACGTATTCCGTCAATGATTGAAATACTCCGCCTGCCATCAATAAAATCGTAAACCCGGCCGCAATCAGGTAATGTCTTGTAATCGTCCGAAGTGATTTTTCTTTTCGGTGTTGCTTAGCCTCTTCACCAGAACCTTCTTTCAATCGGCTAATCGAGTCCATGACCGGACCTGCAATATCAAATCCTTCGATGTCCAGACTGGTTTCTTCTTTTTCCATCGCTTCCATATAGGCCGACAAACACTTGTCACAGGAGTATAGATGATTTTCATATTCAATTTTTAGAGCCTCTGGTATTTCATCTGCCAAATATGCAACCCATTCTGCTTCAGGAACATGATTCATGAAAAATCCTCCTCTTTCCAATGTTTTCTCATCCAATTTCTTGCCCGATATAGCTTTACCTCGACAGATTTCACTTGAATATGCTGTTCCTCTGCAATTTGCTTGAATGTCTTTTCCTTTATGTAATAGCCATATACAACATCCCGATATCCCTCTGGAAGGTCATTCAGCTTCCGTAATACTTGCTTTCGCCTTTCATTCCGAAAGAATACGGCCTCGACATCATCCGTTAAGCTCAAATTAGCTTCCGATGAACGTTCGTCCTGCAATTCTTCCTTTTGGCGTTCCCTCTTTCTCTTTAGATCGATTGCATGATTGACCGCAATTCGGGTAATCCAGGTTTTGAAACCTTGGTTCTTATATTGAGGAAGAGAGGTGTAGATTTTGATAAAGACTTCCTGGGTAACATCTTCTGCATCCTTTTGATTCCGCAAGACGGAATAGACGGTCCTATAAATCGTCTGTTTATATGTTTCAATCAACATTCGGAATGCATGATCATTCCCAGCCCTTACCTTCTCAACTAACTCATCCGTCACTTCTCTTCCTCCTTTCCTTTTAATCATTCATGTAATAGACGCACAAAAAGGAGTTACCCCTACAGATAACTCAAAAAAAATCAAAAATATTTTTCCGCTTTTTCACAATAAACTTTTTTCTTAATCAAGAGAAAACCGTACCACTTTAAAAAGTGATACGGTCAATATTATCGTTTATTGATTTCTTCCACCAAAATTTTATTAACAAGCTGTGGATTGGCTTGTCCTTTTGTCGCTTTCATGATCTGTCCGACAAGGAAGCCGATTGCTTTTTGTTTACCGGCCTTAAAATCTTCAATTGATTGAGGGTTATTATTCAATGCTTCTTCAACGGCTGTACGCAATGCGCCTTCATCGGAAATTTGGACTAGTCCCTTCTCCTTGACGATCGTTTCAGCATCCCCGCCGTTTTCAATCAATTCTTTGAAAACTTTTTTAGCGATTTTAGAAGAAATCGTGCCATCTTCAATCAGCTTGATCATTCCAGCCAACGATTCAGCAGTCAATTTGACATCATGCAGCTCTTTACCTTCTGCATTCAAGAAAGCGGAAACCTCGCCCATGATCCAGTTAGATGCCAGTTTTGCATCCGCGCCTGAAGCGACTGTCGCTTCAAAGAAATCAGCACTTTCTTTCGTTACCGTTAAAACGGCTGCATCATATTCCGGTAAGCCAAATTCTTCGACATAGCGTTTTTTCCGGGCATCCGGAAGTTCCGGAATCTCGGCAGCGATACGCGCTTTCCATTCTTCATCGATATGGATTGTCAATAAGTCCGGTTCCGGGAAGTAACGATAATCATCGGAGCCTTCCTTAATTCGCATTAGTACCGTTCTGCCTGTAGCTTCATCGAACCGGCGTGTTTCCTGTTCGATTATGCCGCCTTCATTCAAGATTTCCGCTTGGCGGATTTCTTCATGCTCCAACCCTTTGCGGACGAAGTTGAATGAGTTCAAGTTTTTCAATTCGGTTTTCGTACCGAATTCTTTTTGGCCGACAGGTTTCAAGGAAATGTTGGCATCACAGCGAAGTGAGCCTTCTTCCATTTTACAATCGGAAACGCCGGTGTATTGAATGATGGATTTCAATTTTTCCAGATATGCATAAGCTTCTTCTGGGGAAGTGATATCCGGCTCGGATACGATTTCAACTAGAGGCGTACCTTGGCGGTTATAATCACAAAGTGAATAGTTCCCTTTATGTGTCAGCTTTCCAGCATCCTCTTCCATATGAATGCGGGTAATGCCAATTTTCTTTTTCTTGCCGCCCACTTCAATCTCAATCCAACCATGCTCACCGATCGGCTGATCGAACTGTGAAATTTGGTATGCTTTCGGATTGTCCGGGTAAAAATAGTTTTTCCGGTCGAATTTCGTAATTTCCGCCACTTCGCAATTCAGGGCAATTGCAGCCTTCATTGCAAAATCAACAGCCTTTTTATTGACGACAGGCAATACACCTGGGTAGCCTAGGTCGATTACAGTCGTGTTACTATTTGGAGCGGCACCAAAATGATTTGGGCTCGCTGAGAAAATTTTAGAATCCGTTTTTAATTCTACGTGTACTTCTAGACCGATCACCGTTTCAAAGTCCATTTTTTTCACCCCTTACAGCTTAGGAAATTGTTTATGAAAATCTGTTGCTTGCTCAAATGCGTGAGCCGCGCGGTAAATAGTGCTTTCATCAAAATGCTTCCCAATCATTTGCAGTCCAAGCGGAAGCCCATTCGCTGCGAATCCACATGGCACGGATATACCCGGTACACCAGCAAGATTGACTGGAATCGTCAAGATATCATTCGCATACATCGTTAATGGATCGTCGACTTTTTCACCAATTTTAAATGCAGGCGTAGGTGTAGTCGGCCCAACGATGACATCGTATTTTTCAAAGACATCTTCAAAGTCTTTTTTGATTAACGTACGTACTTTTTGAGCCTTTTTATAATAAGCATCATAATAACCTGAACTTAAGGAGAAAGTTCCAAGCATGATACGGCGTTTCACTTCGTCACCGAATCCTTCTGCGCGGGTTTGCTTATACATTTCTATAAGTGTTTCTGCATTATCTGTACGGTGTCCGTACCGCACACCGTCAAAACGTGAAAGGTTAGCCGAAGCTTCCGATGAAGATAGCAGATAATAGGCAGCTAAAGCATATTTGGAATGCGGCAAGGATACCTCTTCCCATTCAGCTCCAAGCCCCTCTAATACTTTTAACGCTTCAAGTACGGAATTACGTGCTTCTTCCCCAACGCCTTCGCCAAGATATTCTTTAGGCACAGCTATTTTCAATCCTCTAACATCGCCTGTTAATGAATTCACAAAATTCGGCACGTCAACATTAGCAGAGGTCGAATCCATTGGATCCACACCTGAAATCGCTTCAAGCAAATAAGCGTTGTCTTCAACAGTTCTTGTAACCGGACCGATTTGGTCCAGTGAAGATGCAAATGCTACAAGTCCGAATCGGGAAACCCGTCCATAAGTAGGTTTTAAGCCGACAACTCCACAATATGCCGCTGGTTGGCGGATCGATCCACCCGTATCGGAACCTAAAGAGAATAGGACTTCACCGGAAGCGACAGATGCAGCTGAACCACCTGAAGAACCGCCTGGCACATATTCCGTGTTCCAAGGGTTGCGTGTTGCCTGAAACGCGGAGTTCTCATTGGAAGAACCCATCGCAAACTCATCCATATTCAATTTCCCGATCGTAACCGTTTCTGCATTCTGTAGCTTTTGAACAACGGTTGCATCATAGATTGGATCAAAGTTCTCCAAAATTTTGCTCGCACAAGTCGTACGCAAATTTTTAGTGACAATATTATCCTTCACTCCGATCGGCATACCAAATAAAGCGCCTTCGTTCTCGCCTTTTACCAATTGATCATCCAATCGTTTTGCTTGATTGCGGGCGTTTTCTTCATCAAGTGTCAAAAATGCCTTCACCTTGTCCTCTACCTGTCCGATTCGCTTATACGATTCGTTAACAAGATCAGTGACACTTATCTCTTTCTTATGTAAGCGTTCATGAAGCTCAGAAACCTTTTGTTCGAACAACGACATCATTGTCCCTCCTTATTCAATTATAGATGGTACACGGATATATCCATCTTTGCTATCCGGTGCATTTTTAACTACTTCTTCTACTGGCAATCCCGGTTTTGCGACATCTTCGCGCATAACATTCTTCATATCCAAAACGTGAGAAGTCGGGTTTACTTGATCCGTATCAAGCTCATTCAACTGCTCCGCGAATGAAATCATTTGGTCAAGCTGATGCTGAAACTGTTGTGCTTCTTCTTCCGTAATGGCCAAACGAGCCAAATGGGCAACGTGTTTAACTTGTTCCATAGAAATACGTGACATTCTCTTCACCTCCGAAAAAATATCCAAATCGACTGAATTTCGTCGCTTTTCTCCATATAATCATCGTTTAAATCATATCAAACTATTACACAGTAAAGCAACAAGAGTTACAATGTCGAAATTCAATTATTTCATAAGGAAAAAGAGATATTTTCCGGGAAATATGGGGAAGTTGCCGGAATTTCCGGGGAAATGACAATAAGTCCTTTAAAATTCGACAAATATTACCCTTTTAAATCAGTTTCTCCCTGAAATGGAAGGGTTCACTCCCTGGTTAAAGGTTATTTTGGATAGATTCCCATTTAAAAGCGGGACACAAAAAAGATGAAGCCGCTAAGCTTCATCTTTTTTCATTCATATATATGAACGGTTGGTTCGTCCTGATTCGCTTCACGGACTATGAGTGCTTCAGGTCCATTTACAGAGGTGATGGATACCTGTACGGCAATATAGTTCGGAAAACGTTCCATTACAAGTCCAGCAACATATTGGGTAAAGCCGATCGCTTCGGAGTTCCCATAAAATTGAATGGGGATATCGATGTTCAGACTTTGCAATTGATCATCCATATAGAACGCCCTGCCGATGACTCCGTTAAAGTTAGGGAAATATTCTTCGACATCTTCTTTAAAGTTCGTGAAAGTATTGACGTCATCACGGTATTTTTTTTCAGCACCAGCAGAAGGAAATAGGAAATACTCTTCGTTCAAGTTCGTCCATTTTCCAATGTTGTCAGAGTTTTTATCGATATTCGTATAGGAAATGAAATTCCCAGGGACTACTGAAGATTTTTCATTTTGCTCGAATAAGGCAATCGTAATCGGAACATTTTTCAGCTTGTCCATTTTACGCAGCCTTTTTAAGACTTCTGCAGCAATTTTCTCCCCTTCTTGCTTTAGCTTTTTACTATCGATTTTATTTTCATAGGTGGCACCGAATTCCTCCTTTTGATAGTAATGCACTGAATTCAACGCAAGACCTATTACAACTCCGCCAAGGCTCACTGAATTATCTTTTGTTTTTACCAAGTAATTATGTTCTAAAATATGGGCAAGATAGATCGGATTTTCTTCATTCCGCTTATCAATGTCACCTTTACCTGGATCAACCGGATTCAAGCCAAGGTTCTCTGAGGCTTTCTTCTTCTTTTCTTTCAACTGACTATCGGTATATTTTCTGTTCAGCCAGGAAGATATCGTGGAACTATCCAGTACTTGCCCCTCTTGAAACAGGTAATCTTCCGGGTCGAATTGGGTTTGCGCCAACCGCATCAAACCATTTTCGAATTCTTCAATGTCATATCGGGTATTTAGATTGGATACGACCAAACCGCGTGCTTTTGATGGTTCAAACGGTAGGATTGTTTGATAATATTCTTCCGAAATTTTATACTTCGGAATAATTGCCGTTTCTTTTTTGTCTTTGGAGTCTTGAACTACCTCTTGCTTATCCTCAAAACTAGGCGCACATCCAGCAAGAAGCAGTATAAGAATCATCCCCAAAATAGAGTGTTTCCTCATAGCTACACCTCTTATTTATTTAGTTCCTCAATCAGTCTCTCTTCATCCCATACCATGACGCCTAGGCTTTCCGCTTTTGCCAGTTTGGAACCGGCATCTTCGCCAGCTACGACCAAATCGGTTTTCTTGCTGACACTTCCAGCAACGTTAGCTCCTAGCGCCTCTAATTTCTCTTTTGCTTCGTTACGTGTTAACTGATGCAGTTTCCCCGTTAAAACGACTGTTTTACCGGCAAAAATGGAGTCGTTATCTTCTATAGCAACAGCTCTTTGCCCTTTGAAAGTAAGATTCACACCGGCTGCATCCAACTCATTCAATAATGCATGGACTTCTTCCAATTCAAAATAAGCTACGATGGAATCAGCCATCTTATCGCCTATTTCATTAATGGCCGTTAGTTCTTCACGGCTCGCCTTGCTTAAGGCTTCCATCGTCCCGAATTCCCTCGCAAGCGTCTTGGCAGCTTTTGAACCAACATGGCGAATGCCCAGCCCGAATAGTAATTTTTCCAACGAGTTGGTTTTCGAAGCTTCGATTGCTTGAAGAAGTTTATTGACGGATTTATCCCCCATCCTTTCCAAAGCAATCAGTTGATCGTATGTAAGCTTATAAATATCAGCCACATCTTGTATGAGTTCTTCTTTAAATAACAAGCTAATCACTTTTTCACCAAGACTGTCTATATTCATTGCTGTACGGGAAACAAAGTGAATCAAGCCTTCCCGTATTTGTGCAGGACACTTCGGGTTGATGCAGCGTAAAGCAACCTCCCCGTCCAGCCGGACAAGTTCACTGCTGCATTCCGGGCACTCTGTCGGCATCTGGAACTCGACTTCTTCCCCTGTACGGCGCTCTGCCAGTACATTGACTACCTCTGGAATGATATCACCCGCTTTTTTCACGACCACTTGATCTCCGATTCTGATGTCCTTTTCACGGATTAAGTCTTCGTTGTGAAGTGAAGCTCGCTGTACAGTGGTACCTGCTACCCGAACGGGATCCAATACGGCGGTCGGGGTCAATACACCCGTACGGCCAACATTCAGCTCGATATCCCTTAGGGTTGTAATGACTTCTTCAGCTGGGAATTTATAAGCAATCGCCCATCGCGGACTTTTTGCAGTAAAACCTAATTCATCCTGCTGTTCAAGGGAATCCACCTTTACGACAATTCCATCAATATCATAGGCTAAGTTTGGACGTTGTTCCGTCCATTCTACTATATAGGCCAGCACTTCCTCTATATTCGAGCATCTTTTTCTTTCCCGATTCGTCTTAAACCCGAGTCGATCCAATAAATCCAGACCCTCACTGTGGGAACGGACCCCTGTCTCGCCCAAATCGGCAATCGCATAAAGGAAAATATCCAAGTTCCGTTTCGCAGCAAGTTTTGGGTCAAGCTGCCTTAACGAGCCGGCAGCTGCATTTCTTGGGTTTGCAAATGGTTCCTCACCGCGTTCTTCCTTAACCTTGTTTAATGATTCGAATGATTTTTTTGGCATGAAGGCCTCACCGCGCACTTCTATGGCAACCGGCTCCCGCAGCTTCAATGGAATCGACTTGATCGTTTTTAAATTAGCGGTAATATCTTCACCAATCGTTCCATCTCCACGGGTTGCCCCTCTTACGAAATATCCATTCTCATATTGAAGAGTGACGGCAAGTCCATCAATTTTCAATTCACATACATAGGAAAAATCGTCACCTACAGATTGTCTGACCTTTCTGTCAAAATCCCGTAAGTCACTTTCATTGAAGGCATTGCCTAAACTAAGCATTGGTGTGGTATGCTCCACTTTTTCAAACATATCCAAAATGGCGCCACCGACCCGTTGTGTCGGTGAGTCCGCCGTTTGCAGTTCCGGAAATTTCTCCTCATACTCAATAAGTTCACGGAGCAGACGATCATATTCAGCATCAGGTACTGATGGCTGGTCCATCACATAATATTCATAGCTGTATTGGTTCAACAACGTTTGCAGTTCTAGAACTTTCTTCTCTGCAGCTTGTAAGTCCATACGTTCAATCCTTTCTAAAGAAGACTCCACCGCACTTCTTATAGAAGAGCGGTGTCTAAAGTCAGATATCCCTATTCTTTACCAGTGGAGGCATATTAATCTTAAGCTTTTTCAACTGGTGCAAATTTCGCCAATAGGCGCTTGATGCCGATTGGACTTGGAAAGGCTATATCCAATTCCTTCCCTTCGCCTTCCCCTTTTACGCTCACCACGGTTCCTATACCCCATTTTTTATGGGAGGCACGGTCACCGACAGCCCAGCCGATCTCTTCACCGCCCGTTGCGGATGGCGCAGAAACAGCTCTTCCGAAGGCAGGCACTTTTCTTGTTGAAGCAGTTGAAGGAGATCCGGTTCTCGAAGAACTGAAAGGTGTTTGCCTAGCTCTAGGAGCCGGTTTCGGTTTTAGATCTTCAAGCAGTTCCTCTGGTATTTCACTAATGAAACGGGAAACGGGATTCATGCTCGTCCGTCCATACAATGTCCGCATTTGGGCATTGCTTATGAATAGTTCATTTTCAGCCCTTGTAATTCCCACATAAGCCAGACGGCGTTCTTCTTCCATCTCCTCTTCATCCATAAGCGAGCGGCTGTGAGGGAATACCCCTTCTTCAAGGCCCAATAGAAAGACCACCGGATATTCAAGTCCCTTCGCTGAATGCAGCGTCATCAACGTTACCATATTTGTAGCTTCTTCAGTATTCTCGTCAAGTTGGTCTATATCGGCAACCAACGCAAGGTCAGTCAAAAAGCCCACCAATGATTTGTCCTCGCTGTTATCTTCGAATGCTTTCGTAACAGATAAAAACTCATCTATATTTTCAAGGCGGCTTTGTGATTCAATCGTTTTTTCTGCCTGCAGCATCTCACGGTAACCGGTTTTCTTAATGACTTCCTCCACAAGTTCCGTCACGGATAAGTACTCCTGCTGATTTGTATAGTTAGTGATCAGCGTATGGAATTCCCTTGCCGCTTTGGTAGCCTTCCCGCTTATCCCTACCATTTCCACAGATTCCAGTGCTTTATAAATTGAAACATCATATTGATCTGCATAATCTGCCACTTTGTCCATTGAAGTTGCACCAATTCCGCGTTTTGGTACATTGATTACACGTCGAAGACTGATGTCATCATCAGGATTCGCAATAAGGCGAAGATAGGCAAGTAAATCCTTAATCTCTTTACGGTCATAGAACTTGGTGCCCCCGACTATTGCATAATTTATATTGGATTTAAGCAGAACTTCCTCCATGACACGTGATTGTGCATTTGTTCTGTAAAGTATTGCTATATCTGAATATTTCCGGCTGCCATCCTGGACTAACTCATTTATCTTTCCGGCTACGAATTGCGCTTCCCCTTGTTCATTGTCTGCACGGTAATAGAATATCTTATTGCCATCTGCATTCTCGGTCCAAAGATTTTTCGGCTTCCGGTTTTGATTGTTATCGATGACCTTATTCGCCGCTGCAAGAATCTTTTTCGTCGAGCGGTAATTCTGTTCAAGGAAAATCATGTTGGCATTCGGATAATCCTTTTCAAATGAAAGGATATTCGCAATATCCGCACCGCGCCAACGATAGATCGATTGATCGGAATCCCCGACAACACAGAGATTACGGAAGCGTGAAGCCAGCAGTTTAACTAGCATGTATTGAGCCCTGTTCGTATCTTGATACTCATCAACATGAATGTATTGAAATTTACGCTGATAATATTCAAGCACCTCAGGTACGAGCTGGAACAATTGAATCGTCATCATGATCAAATCATCGAAATCGAGCGCTGAATTTTTACGCAGCCGTTTTTGGTATTCCGTATATACATCGGCAGTTACTTTAGTGAAGTAATCAGACGCCGTCTTCACGTACTCTTCCGGCCCGACCAATTCATTTTTCGCTGAACTGATGCTACCTAAAATGGCACGATAATCATATTTCTTTGTATCCATATTACGGTCTTTCATGATTTGTTTTATGACCGATTGCTGATCCGTCGTATCCAATATCGAGAAGTTCCTATTAAATCCGATACGGTCGATATCTCTTCGTAAAATACGGACACACATCGAGTGGAAAGTCGAAATCCAGATATCTTCGGACGCACCGCCAAGTATGGCACGGATCCTCTCCTTCATCTCACGTGCCGCTTTGTTGGTAAACGTGATTGCAAGGATGTTCCAAGGCGCTATTTCCTTCTCGACCATCAAGTAAGCTATTCGGTGAGTCAGCACACGCGTCTTTCCACTTCCTGCCCCAGCCATGATTAAAAGTGGGCCATCAGTTGCTTTCACTGCTTTTTGTTGCTGTTCATTCAAACCTATTAGTAATTTTTCCGCTAAATATTGCATTATCACACCACCTATACGAACATTCGTTTCTGTTTTAGTATACTATATTTATTACATGTTTTCATTTAACTGCCGAAACTGTTGCAAGTGCCACTTTCAAATCTTCATAAATCACATTGCCGACAACGATGACATCCGCAATCTTGGACATCTCTTTGGCCTGTTCAACCGATTTTATCCCACCGCCATAGAATAGTAGGGTATCCTCCAAACTCTCTTTGGCCGCTTCCACCATCTGGACATCGCCATAATCACCGCTGTATTCCAAATAAAAAATTGGCAGGTTGAACATCTTTTCTGCCATCATCGCGTATGCACCCACATCATCCATATCCAAATCGGTATTGGCTTTCGTCAACTGGGCCGCCTTGCACTCAGGATTCAGGATACAGTACCCTTCAACGAAAATTTCATCCCAATTCAAAAGGTATCCGTATTCCTTGACTGCTTGCTGATGCAGTTTCATCATCCAATCCGGGTTAGTGCTATTCAGGACACTCGGAATGAAATATAAATCAAACCCTGGCGTCACCGTTTCAACAGAAGAAATTTCCATCACACATGGGACGGTATATCGTCTGACACGTGCCATTAAATGAAGCACATTCTCTAGCGTGATACCATCCGTTCCCCCGACCATGATTGCATCAGTACCGGATTCACAGACTTTCTCTAGGGCCTCATCACTTATTTCTTTATTTGGATCGAGTTTGAAAACATGTTTCCACTCGCGAAAATCGTACATTATAATCCTCCATTCACACTTCCCATTACACCATTATAGCATTAAGATTTTTCATTAAAAAAGAGAAGTATCGATAAAATGTTATTACCAAATGGAACCTCTGAATCTAAAATCCAATATAACACGGATACGGTTGAAAGACAGCCGGCAAAGAGAGTCCTGAACTCAAAATAAAAAGCCGGGAAATGAATTCCCCGGCTTTTTATTTTGATCGAAAAGAATTAGGATTCTGTTGTTTCCTCAACGTTATCCTTAATACGGTTAAGTGCCATGGAATAAGCATCATTTCCGTAATTCAAGCAGCGTTTGACCCTGGAAATCGTAGCCGTGCTTGCACCCGTTTCCGTTTCGATTTTATGATAGGTTTTTCCTTCTTCGAGCATGCGGGCTACTTCAAGACGCTGTGCCAGTGATGAAATTTCATTAACTGTGCATAAATCATCAAAAAATCGATAGCATTCGTCCAAATCACGCAAGGAAAGGATCGACTTAAACAGCTGATCCGTTTCTTTTCCTCTTAACTTATCAATTTGCATGTTACTCCCCCTCAATTTCATGGGTATCAAAATGTGACGTCTCCTACTAAACCAGGTTCATCAGGAATAATATTGATCCAAGTTTTCCCTGGAATCAACCCTACTTCTTTATCGTTTTTCACTGGTATAATCCGACCATCCTTATTAACCCATTCTACTTCATTCGCTTTTCCTTTTTGAAGTAAATAACCATTTCCGCCACTTTTCAAGTCGATTTTACGACGCCCTTTATCGTCGATCACTTGATGAGCAGCCTCAATGATCAATATATTATCCAGTAAAATAGGTTTATTCGATTTATGCTCGACTGTTTGCTTTCCATTCGAATAACGTTTATATTTCTCTTCCGTGGCTTCGTATTCATACTGTACATCATACTCGTCTGATCCGTAGGACACCTCGGTTTTCAATGCCGGTTCCCCTTGAAGTCCAGCTGCCTCTTCCTTGGTAAGGAAAGCATAAGGCTCCGGTGCACCATTCAACTCATATCCCTTTTCCTTCGCACCTTTTTGGATATCCTCAAAGGAGGTGTAGGAATTATGCGGTGCTTTTCGATCTGCCGAACGTTGAAACAAAGTACCATCATAATATAATCCGTTCAAGTTATCAATATACCCTTTGTCCAGCATGGTTTTTGCCTCGGGGCTGTTCCCATGACAGACATAGATGCAATCAAGGCCTTTAGCCAATTCGATATAATAGTCCCTTGCACTCCGGATTGGACCGATTTGGCTTGGCATTTCACTTTGGAAGATAGCTAAAAATCTGGTTATGTCACCTTCTGCGAGCATTTCAAAGACGATATCGGCTTCTGAGAGGCCCGATTGTGGGCGTGCTTCCGGATGATTATTAATCATCACTGCTGCAGCCCTGCGCTCACTGCCTGCATCGGTGGCTATACCTGTTAGTGGAAACTCATTGGAAGGTTCATTTTTCACATCTGTATTTTTGATGACAGCTTGGTCTTTCGGCTTATTGTCATCCGATGCAGAATCTTCTTTCGTAGAACATCCTGCCAGCAGTAAAATAGCAATAACGATGAAAAGAACTCTCTTAAGGTTCATCTTTCCACTCCTCTGATTTATTAGCCATTTCTTCTCTTATATTTTAACGCATTATAGTAGGAAAGAGTATAGTTTTATTCATTACATCATATACTCCTCGCTGGGTTAGCCTTATATATGGCAGATGGGTTGTCGAAAAGAATGAAAGGGTGTACACAGGATCGGCGAAGCGATAACCTCTCTCACGCAGCAAATGTTTCAATTCATTTTCTTCTTCTATCAGTTCAGGAACCTCCTTGGTGGACATGACTCCCTTTAATTTCAGAGGAAGTTCATGGATCACCTTGCCTTGTTCCGTTAAAATGATTCCGCCGCCGATTTCCTTCAGCCGGTTAAATGCCAAATGCATATCCTTTTTCCTTTTACCGATCAGTATGATATCACCTGTATTTGTATAAGAGCCTGCGAAGCCGCATAATTTGTCCGCAAACCCTTTTAATATCGTATTGATGCGCCATTTCCCTTCCCGATCGATAAGCATGAAAAAGCATTCATCATCCTCAAAGTTCAGTTCTTCATGGCCAACATCATTGGCAAGCGAGTACGGTTTCGTAATTACATTATTGACCAATTCAATCCCAAACGGCATGGAAAATTCAAAATCTTCCTTTAAACTAAGATCCCAATCAAGATCGAGCGGTTTAAAATCGAAATCACTCCATTCGATTTCCTGCTTATCCGGAATGATTTCACCATCCCTTTTAACCCATTTCCCTTTTGCCATTACCGAAACCGGTGCGGGTTCCTTTACATCGGTCAGGAAGTTGATGTTCGCTACCCTTCCAGTGGCAATATTGCCATGAAGGTATTCAATGTTATAATACCGTGCGATGTTGATAGTTGCCATATTGTATGCATCGATGACCGGAACACCATGCTCTATCGCTATTTTGATCAAGCAGTCTATGAAACCACCTTCATAAAAGGACGGCGGCGATCCATCTGTCGTATAAAAGAATTTGTCATAATGATCGATGCCCAGTTCATGGATTTCCCGTATCAGCTTTGGTAAATCCGGACGGATCGAAGAATGTCTTAACGATACATAATAGCCCTGCAGCAAGCGCGACATGACCTCATCGCCTGTCATTGCCTCATGATCACAATCGGCGCCGAACAAGGTCATTTTTGCTAAAGTCTTCTCTGAAGCTCCTGGAAAGTGTCCTTCAATTTTCTTCCTCATTCGCTTGGCTTCCTGAATCCAGTGCAGCATCATGTCATCCCCATCGAGAAGCTTCGGCCATCCAGTCAATTCCCCCCCCTGTAATACTGCATCATGCTCCAGCCATGATTTAACGGCCCCATGGGAAAAGACCGTATCTTCATCGATCAATTCCGTTTGTCCGTCAAAACGGCTCCACCAATACATTGTTACAGGAATGTTACGTAATTCTTTCAAAAGAGAAAACGCTTTCTTTTTATCTAACTGCAATAGAAACGGCAAGTTATCATTGATCAATGTCGTTGTGCCAAAATGAGATGCATAACGTGAAAAAGAAAGGGGATTATATAATTGAGAAGGATGTGAATGCGGCTCAATATAACCCGGGACCAAGTACTGGTTTGTACAGTCTACCATTTCACAGCGGTCTATATTATCAGGAAGCTTATCGCCAACATATATGATGCGATCCTCATATATCCATATATTTGCCTTTACCCATTTTCGTAATGCCTGATTTAAATAAGTCGTATTTTTAAGCAGAATGTGTGGTGCCCTATTGCCATCCAGCACATCTATATGTTCTCTTAGATGTTTATTTTTCCATCTATAGCGCTGTTCAAGCATAAACATTCCCCCATAAGTTATTAGAAACAGATGTATGAAAAAACCATTTTCAATCCAATTTTATTTCATAGTAACATACTTGCCCCATTAGAACAGTAATGTTATCCAGAATATTGTTAAATTTTTGTGAAGGGATGGACTTTAAATGAAGTTTAAACAAAATATCAGTATAATAAATGCATTAATGCGAATTACCTGTGGTTTTACATTTTTAACATGGGCCATGGCTAAAATGGTGAAAAAACCATGGAAAAACCAATCTTACATAATCGTGGTGATGCTTTCTGCCATGAAAATAGGCGAAGGCATACTCCGCTATTGTCCTGTCGTCGATGCGATGGAAAACGGGCAGAACTTGATGAAAAGTGAATCAAAACAGGAAAATGAATCTAATCAATCTGATTCATTTTAAGTTTTTTCTAAAGAAGAAGCTGACTCCGCTTAGAGTCAGCTTCTTTATATTATGATGAAAAATTGTATTTTATTGCTCGGTAGCCAATATCCGTTCGCCAAAATAAGCCGGCTTTCTCAATATGCCCTAACTCTTTATATACTTCAGCTTGGGCAGAGGCCAAATCTTTCCCTTTTGCAGCAACCAGAAGTACACGTCCGCCATTCGAGATGAAGTTCCCTTCATTATTGAGAGCCGTTCCAGCATGATAAACATGGGCTTTCTCATCAATCTTTTCCAAGCCTTTAATGATAGATCCCTTTTTATATTCCCCTGGATATCCATCAGCTGCGACGACCACTCCAAGCACGGCTTCTTCATGCCATTCAAGTTGCAAATCCTCTCCAGAAAGAACCGCTTCAAGCGTATCCACGAAATCTGTTTTTAGGCGCGGTAAAACAACTTGCGTTTCCGGATCGCCAAAACGTGCATTGAACTCAATGACTTTTGTGCCTTTTTCAGTAGCGATCAACCCGGCATATAATATTCCTGTAAAACTCCGATTCTCAGAAATCATCGCATTTACCGTGGGCTTAAGAATCGTTTCGACTGCAGTCTGAATCATTTCATCGGAAATTTGCGGCACCGGTGAGTATGCACCCATTCCACCTGTGTTCGGACCTTGATCTCCATCAAAAACCCGCTTATGATCCTGAGCAATGACCATCGGATACACTTTTTCCCCATTAACGAATGCCATCAATGAAAATTCCTCGCCATCAAGGAATTCCTCAATAACGACTTTGGCAGATGCTTCCCCGAACTTTGCCCCGACAAGCATATCATGGATGGCGTCTAACGCCTCTTCCATCGTCATAGCAACTACGACACCTTTTCCAGCAGCCAAACCATCCGCTTTTATGACGATGGGTGCACCCATTTTTTCGATATATGCCTTTGCTGAATCATAATCAGAGAATGTTTCATATTCCGCTGTCGGAATGCTGTAGTTCTTCATTAAATCTTTAGCAAAGGATTTACTTCCCTCGATGACTGCAGCACGGCCATTAGGGCCAAATACCTGTAATCCTGCCTCCGCAAAATCATCGGCAAGTCCATTCAACAAGGGTGTTTCGGGCCCGATCACCGTTAATGAAACTGCATTCTTTTTGGCAAAGGCAACCAATTCCCCGTGATTGTTTTCATCAATTGGAACAAGAGTCGCCACATCGGTCATCCCTGGATTTCCCGGTGCTGCAAAAACAGTCCCAACCCGTTTACTTTCAAATAGTTTGCGGGCTATGGCATGCTCCCTGCCGCCCCGGCCAATTACTAGTACATTCATTATGGCACCTCGTTTTTGATTAATGTTTAAAGTGACGAATTCCTGTAAACACCATTGTAATCCCATATTCATCAGCTTTCTTGATTGAATCCTCATCTTTAACAGATCCACCAGGCTGAATGATTGCCGTGACTCCCGCTTTTGCTGCCGCTTCTACAGTATCATCCATTGGGAAGAAAGCATCTGATGCCAATGCACTTCCTGTCGCTCTTTCCCCAGCTTGTTCCAGAGCAATTTTTGCAGCTCCTACACGGTTCATTTGACCTGCGCCAACACCTAATGTCATTTGATCGTTACAAACCACTATTGCATTCGACTTGACATGTTTCACGATTTTCCAGCCAAGTTCCATGGCTTTCCACTCTTCAGGGGTAGGCTCACGTTTCGTTGCCACTTTTACCTCTGCATCCTTTAAGCTATGTGCATCCCGATCTTGAATAAGTAATCCGCCTTCAATGGATGTCAATTTACGTTCAGGCTTTTTAACCGCGTCGAAATCGATTGTTAATAAACGGAGGTTTTTCTTGCTTGTCAATACTTCCGCTGCCTCTTGTGTAAACCCAGGGGCAATGATGATTTCAAGGAAAATTTCATGAAGCTTTTCCGCAGTCGCCTTATCGACTTCACGGTTCAAAGCGATGATCCCACCGAAAATGGAGGTGGCATCTGCCTCATAAGCTTTTTCATATGCTTCCAAAATGGTCGCACCGACACCGACGCCGCAAGGATTCATATGTTTGACTGCAACTGCAGCAGGCTCATCGAATTCTTTAACGATTTGAAGTGCTGCATCAGCATCATTGATGTTGTTGTATGATAGTTCTTTTCCATGTAATTGCTTCGCTTCTGCAATTGAGAAAACGGAACCAAGCGGCTTTTTATAGAATGCGGCTTTTTGATGTGGATTTTCCCCATAACGAAGCGACTGTTTCAATTCATAGGTAACAGTCAATGATTCAGGATTTTCTTCATCGGCAAGCTCTGTCATATACTCTGAAATAACTGCATCATATGCTGCCGTATGACGGAAAACTTTTGCAGCCAGGCGGCGATTCGTGGTTTTTGCTACCCCGCCGTTTTGTTTCAGCTCAGCCAATACGGTAGGATAATCATTGGAATCAACGATAACAGTCACATATTCGTGGTTTTTAGCAGAAGAACGAAGCATTGTCGGTCCACCGATATCGATGTTTTCAATAGCATCTTCCACAGTGACTTCCGGTTTGGAAATAGTCGCTTGGAATGGATATAGGTTTACACAGACAAGTTGTATGGGTTCAATATTATGCTCAGCAAGCTGTGCTACGTGACTTTTGTCATCATGTTTTGCCAACACTGCTCCATGGACATTCGGGTGAAGCGTTTTAACACGTCCATCCAATATTTCCGGGAAACCGGTGACGTCACTGATTCCAATAACCTCAATACCATTTTCCTGAAGCGTTTTTTTAGTACCGCCTGTAGAAATGATTTCAAAACCTGCTTCAATTAAACCTTGAGCAAATTCTACGATACCTGTTTTATCCGATACACTAATTAATGCGCGTTTCTTCATGTTATGTTGGTCCCTCCATTAAGTAAGTTTCTTGTGGCATAGCTCCTGCAAGACTGCTGGATACAAGTCATGCTCCATTTCCTGAATCCTTTTCTGAAGGATGTCTTTCGTATCCCCTTCAAGAATTGGCACTGTTTTTTGGGCAATGACCGGTCCTGTGTCCATTCCATCATCAACATAATGAACGGTTACCCCCGTTTCCTTCACTCCGGCATCAAAAGCCTGGCCAATTGCATCCTTGCCTGGAAAACTAGGCAGAAGTGAAGGGTGGATGTTCACAATCCTCTGTGAATACTTTTGTAATAATGTCGGACCGATCAAACGCATATAACCAGCAAGAATGATGAATTCTATCTCATACTGGCGAAGTTTTTCCAGGATTTCCGATTCATATTCAGTCTTGTTTGAGTAATTCTTTGCTGAAAAGGAGAAAGAGTCAATATTCTCAAGCTTTGCTCTCTCAAGCACATATGCGTCTTCACGATCGCAAACGACAAGACAGATTTCCGCCTCCAACTTTCCACTTTTTATTGCTTCAGCAATTGATTGAAAATTACTACCGTTACCTGATGCAAAGACAGCAAGGCGTTTCATTATTTGAACGACACTCCATTTCCATCCACGATCGTTCCAATAATTGAGGCTTCTTCACCGCAAGACTTTAGGTGGGCTAGCACATCCGATGCCACTTCTTTTTTGACGACAGCCGTCATCCCAATACCCATATTGAAGATATTGAACATTTCCTCTTTTACAAGGTTCCCTTTTTCTTCAAGGAATGAGAATATAGTTGGAATTTCCCAGCTTCCAAGCTCGATTTCAACACCGCATCCTTCAGGAAGGATACGCGGAATATTCTCGATGAATCCTCCGCCGGTGATATGGGCAAGACCATTAACCTCAAATTTTTCCAACGTCGATAAAACGGACTTCACATAGATTTTTGTCGGTTTTAATAATTCCTCTCCCAACATGCAATCCAGTTCCGGTACGAAGTCATGAAGCCCCATACCTGAGTCTTCAAGAAGGATCTTACGAACAAGGGAATACCCATTACTGTGGATGCCGCTTGAAGCGAGTCCAATAACGACATCACCCGCCGAGATTGCTTCACCAGTAATCAGACGTGATTTTTCAACGGCACCTACAGTAAAACCTGCCACATCGTATTCTTCCGTCTCATACATGCCTGGCATTTCAGCCGTTTCTCCGCCGATTAAAGCACAGCCCGCCTGCTCACAGCCATCTGCAATTCCTTTGACGATCATTTCAATTCGTTCAGGATCTGCTTTACCGCAGGCAATATAATCTAAAAAGTATAAAGGTGCAGCACCTTGAACGACAACATCATTGACGCACATAGCTACACAATCCACTCCAATTGTATCGTGTTTATCCATCATGAACGCCAACAAAAGTTTTGTACCCACTCCATCCGTACCAGAAATGAGCACAGGTTCTTTAAGGTTCAAGGAAGATAAATCAAACATGCCGCCGAAACCGCCCAGACCATTCATTACTTCTGGACGAAATGTGCGCTTTACATGTTTTTTCATTCGATTTACCGCTTCATAACCAGCCTCAATATCCACACCAGCCTGTTTATATGCATTAGCCATTTGAAATCCTCCTCCGAAAATCAATCATCATTGCCGACTTGATTAACATTTTGTTTTTTCTCGTTCGTATTCAAAAATTTCAGTCGGATAATTTCCGGTGAAACAAGCTAGGCATGAACCGCGCGTTTCTCCAGGAAACGGTCGTCCAATTGCTTCGACCATACCTTCGACACTTAAAAATGTTAAGGAATCAGCACCGATGATTTCCCTTATTTCCTCCACCGATTTAGAGCTCGCAATCAGTTCTTCCTTTTTAGACGTGTCTATGCCATAAAAACATGGATTCTTGATCGGTGGTGAGCTGATTACTACATGCACTTCTTTCGCTCCGGCATCTTTTAACATGCGGACAATCCTTCTGCTCGTTGTCCCACGGACGATTGAATCATCAACCATTATGACCCGCTTGCCTTCCACTACCCCTCTTACAGGTGATAGTTTCATCTTTACGCCTTGTTCACGCAGACTTTGTGATGGCTGAATGAAAGTCCGTCCAACATACCGGTTTTTTATTAAACCCATTTCATAGGGAATGCCTGCAGCTTCAGCATATCCTATCGCTGCCGAAATGCTGGAATCAGGTACACCTGTTACTACATCTGCTTCAATTCTGGCTTCCAGTGCCATTTGTTTGCCAAGGTTTTTTCGCGCCGTATGGACATTGATACCATCAATGTTGCTGTCCGGACGGGAAAAATACACGTACTCCATCGTGCACATTGCCTGTTGGCTGGAAAGCGAAAAGTATTCGGATGTGATTCCCTCATCATTAATGACAACGAGTTCACCCGGCTCAATATCGCGGATGAATTCTGCACCTACAATATCAAGTGCACATGTTTCGGATGCAGCGAAATATGCATCGCCTATTTTCCCCAAGGAAAGTGGACGGAAGCCATGCGGATCTCTTGCCATGATCATTTGGTTTTCGGTCATGATGACAAAGGCATAGGCTCCCTTCAGCATGCTTAAACTGTTCTTCACGGAATCTCTTACATCCGAGTAGCCGGAGCGTTTAATAAGATGTGCCAGAACTTCCGTATCAGATGTCGTTTGAAAAATGCTTCCTTGTCCTTCAAGCTGTGCTTTTAATTGATGGGCATTGACGATATTCCCATTATGAGCAAGGGCCAGCCCTCCTGTATGCGAATTGAACAGGAAAGGCTGAACATTTTGATACCCGCCGCCGCCTGCCGTTGTATAACGGACATGGCCGATTGCCGCTTTACCACTACCGGAAAGTGCCTGCATTTTTTCCGCAGTGAATATCTCTGTGACAAGTCCTTCGCCCTTAGAGATGGACATCTGCTCACCATCCGTCACGACGATGCCCGCTCCTTCTTGACCACGATGTTGCAAGCTATGCAAACCGTAGTAAGCAAGCTGTGCAGCATCGGGATGTCCCCAGACTCCAACAACACCACACTCTTCGTTTAGGCTTCTTATTTCAGCAAGCATGGTATGGCTCCCTTCCAAGCTGTTTGTAAATCTTCAACGTCCGCTTCCAATACTTTGCTATCACTTGTTGCCACGACTAATTTATTATCAGCCGTTACTGAGCCTATGCAAATCGCATCTTCAACAAGAGCTTCAAATGACGCTTGGTTTTCAGGATTGATGGACAGTAAGAATCGTGATTGCGTTTCACTGAATAATTCGGATACAGGTTCGCCGGATATATCCACTTTTGCCCCAAGTTTGCTAGCCCCGAATAAAGATTCAGCTAAAGCCACTGCCAAACCGCCTTCCGAAAGGTCATGGGCTGATGCAACAAGTCCTTTTTGGATTGCCGTCAGAATTTGCTGCTGACGTTTTTGTTCAACGGCCAAATCAAGTTCTGGAGCGCGTCCAAAGATTTTACCCTCGAGCATTTTCTGTAATTCACTGCCACCAAATTCAACTTTTGCTTCGCCGACCACATAAATCAAATCGGATTCATTTTTAAATGTTTGTGTTGTGATGTGCTTAAGGTCACTGACTAGACCAACCATACCAACTACAGGTGTCGGATAAATCGCTTCACCATTCGTTTCATTATAAAGGGAAACATTTCCGCCGATTACAGGAGTACTTAAGCTTCTGCAAGCTTCACTCATACCGTCTGCCGCTTTTTCCAGTTGCCAAAATATTTCTGGTTTTTCTGGATTCCCAAAATTCAAGCAATCCGTAATCGCTAAAGGTTCCGCACCCGAGCAAATGATGTTACGGGCTGCTTCAGCCACTGCGATTTTGCCGCCTGTTTCAGGGTCTAAATAAATAAAGCGTGAGTTGCAATCCGTCGTCATGGCAAGGGCTTTATTCGTACCACGTACACGCACTACCGCCGCATCCGATCCAGGTGAAACGACTGTATTCGTGCGGACCATGTAGTCATATTGGTCGTAGACCCATTCTTTACTCGAAATTGTCGGTTGCTTCAATAGTGATACCAATGTTTCTTTATAATCTTCAATGACTGGCACTTCTGCCGTCATGCTTTGGAAGTCACGGAAATATTGCGGCTCTGCAGATGGCTTATGATAAATCGGAGCTTCTTCAGCCAATGCATCAACCGGAACCTCAGCAACGATTTCACCTTGATGGGAAAGTGTTAGATTTTTATCATCCGTTACTTCACCAACAGCAACCGCTTCTAGGTCGTATTTCGTAAACAAGTCGACGATTTCCTGTTCGCGTCCTTTAGTGACAACGATCAGCATCCGCTCTTGTGATTCAGAAAGCATCATTTCATATGCTGTCATACCCGTTTCACGCTGCGGTACCAAATCCAGGTTCATTTTTATTCCTGAGCCAGCTTTACTCGCCATCTCGGCAGATGAGCTTGTAAGACCTGCTGCTCCCATATCCTGAATGCCAACAAGTGCATCATTTTGAATCAATTCAAGGCATGCTTCCAAGAGCAGTTTCTCCATGAATGGATCGCCTACTTGTACGGCAGGCCGTTTTTCTTCTGAAGACTCTGATAGCTCTTCAGATGCAAATGTTGCTCCATGAATACCATCACGTCCAGTTTTGGCACCCACATACATCACTGTGTTGCCCACTCCATGCGCTTGGCCTTTTTTAATGTCCTTATGATCGATCAAACCGACACACATTGCATTGACCAGAGGATTTCCTTCATACGATGGATCAAATTGAATTTCTCCGCCGACAGTTGGAATTCCGATACAATTCCCGTATCCTGCAATCCCTGCGACCACTTCTTTAAATAAATATTTCACGCGATCATTGTCTAGCTCACCGAAGCGAAGCGAGTTCAACATCGCAATCGGACGGGCACCCATGGAGAAAACATCACGGATAATTCCGCCAACACCAGTAGCGGCACCTTGATAAGGCTCTATTGCCGAAGGGTGGTTATGACTTTCAATTTTAAAAACGACAGCCTGATCGTCACCGATATCAACGATACCTGCTCCTTCACCAGGACCTTGTAGCACTTTCTCCCCTGTAATCGGGAATTTCCTTAAGATGGGTTTTGAATTTTTGTAGGAACAATGCTCTGACCACATAACCGAAAACAATCCAGTTTCCGTATAATTCGGCAGTCTGCCTAAGATTTTCTCCACCATTGCAAATTCATCATCGGATAGTCCCATAGTTGCGTACAATCGATCCGATTTAATTTTTTCCGGACTTGGTTCAAGCTGTAATAACATGTGATTCCCTCCAGTTTTTTACGATGGATTGAAAAATCTTTAAGCCGTCTTTACTGCCAAGCAGCGAATCAACAGCACGTTCGGGATGAGGCATCATTCCGAGGACATTTCCTTGTTCATTTGTAATTCCCGCTATTTGCTCCAAGCTTCCGTTTGGATTTTCACCATCATACGTGAACAAGATGCGGTTATTTTGTTTTAATTCAGCCAATGTCTCATTATCGCAGTAGTAATTCCCTTCACCATGGGCAACAGGGATCGTAATCGTTTCATTTAATTCATATCCTGTCGTGAACATCGATTGATTATTTTCAACCTTCAGCCCTACATTGCGGCAAATGAATTTCAAGCCTTCATTACGGCGCATCGCACCAGGTAAGAGTCCTGCTTCAAGTAAAATCTGAAAACCATTGCAGACACCCAATACAGGCTTTCCTGCTTGTGCCGCTTTTACGACTTCGGCCATTACATTCGAAAATCTTGCAATTGCTCCAGAGCGTAAATAGTCTCCATAAGAGAAACCTCCAGGAAGAAGAATCCCATCATACTGATCTAGATTGTCTGTAGAGTGCCAAACATACTCCACTTCTTCCCCCAGTGCATCCTTTATCGCATGGTACATATCGACATCACAATTGGAACCAGGGAAAACTATGACAGCAAATTTCATTGGGTGATAACCTCCTCAACATCATAACGGTAAGCTTCAATTACCGTATTGGCCAATAGCTTTTCACACATTTCCTTCACAAGTTGATCTAAATCACGATCCGTATCCTTAATTGTAAGTTCAATGTATTTCCCCACTCGAACATCACTAACTTCGTTATAAGTCAAACTATGAAGTGATTGTTGCACTGCTGCTCCCTGTGGATCTAGTACACTTTCGCGTAGTGTGATATATACCTTAACCTTATACATGTTGAGTGCCCTCCAACTTTGTTAGTATTTTTTCGTAAGCATCTGTTAAACTTCCTAAATCGCGGCGGAATACATCTTTGTCTAACTTTTCGTTCGTATTAATATCCCATAACCGGCAGGTATCAGGTGAAATTTCATCTGCCAGCAGGATGTCTCCATTCGAGGTTTTACCAAACTCTAATTTAAAATCAATCAATTTAATGTCTAACTCTTTAAAGAAGGAAGTTAAGACGATACTGATTTCTTGTGCCTTTTCTTTTAAAATCGCTACATCTTCCTTGCTTGCAAGTTCCAATTCTTCAATATGGTCTTCCGTTAACAGGGGATCGCCGAGTTCGTCATCTTTATAGTAAAACTCAATCAGCGTTTTCTTGAGCGGCTGGCCTTCTTCAATGCCAGTTCTTTTAGAAAAACTGCCGGCAGCCGTATTTCTGACAACGACTTCAAGCGGAATGATGGATACCCTCTTGACTAGCTGCTCCCGGTCGGAAAGCATTTCAATAAAATGGGACGGGATATTCTCTTGGGCAAGCTTTGAAAATAGTAAGCTAGTAATTTGATTATTCAACTTACCTTTTCCGGCAATCTCTGACTTCTTTTCACCATTAAACGCTGTTGCCGAATCCTTGTATTCCACCCAAACTATTTCACTGTTATCCGTTGCAAAAATCTGTTTCGCTTTTCCTTCATACAACAATTCTCGTTTTTCCATCTGTCCAGACCCCCACATTGTGAATATTATGAATCTTCCTGCCATTGATCAGGCTTGGCAAACATATCACCGTTTAGAGGTGCCATGTTTGCCGCCTTCACTTTTATAAACCTAAACGATCAAAGATTACATCAACATTTTTCAGGTGATGAGTAGGATCGAAACAATCATCAAGTTCTTCTTTCGTAAGCAAGCTTGTGATTTTATCATCCTTTTCGATCAGGCTTCTGAATGGAACCTGAAGCTCCCATGCTTCCATCGCTTTCGGCTGAACCGTATCATAAGCTTCTTCACGGACAAGTCCTTTATCGATAAGGGAAAGCAGCACACGTTGTGAGAAAATCAATCCAAGCGTACGGTCCATATTGCGTTTCATATTTTCTGGATAAACGGTCAAGTTCTTCACTATGTTGCTGAAACGGTTCAGCATGTAGTTTAATGCGATCGTTGCATCCGGCAAGATGATGCGCTCAGCAGAAGAATGCGAAATGTCACGTTCATGCCATAATGGCACATTCTCATATGCTGTCATCATGTAACCGCGGATTACACGAGCCATACCCGTCATATTTTCAGAACCGATTGGATTCCGTTTATGAGGCATTGCCGAAGATCCTTTTTGTCCTTTTGCAAAGAATTCTTCCACTTCGCGTGTTTCACTTTTTTGCAAGCCGCGAATTTCCACTGCGAATTTTTCAATTGATGTCGCAATTAAAGCCAATGTGCTCATATAATGTGCGTGGCGATCGCGCTGCAATGTTTGTGTTGAAATCGGCGCTGCTTCAAGGCCAAGCTTTTCACAAACGAATTTTTCAACGAACGGGTCGATGTTTGCGTAAGTTCCGACAGCTCCAGAGATTTTCCCAACCTCTATGTTCTTTCTAGCTTCTTCAAAACGTTCGACATTGCGTTTCATTTCTTGATACCAAAGAGCCAGTTTCAACCCAAAAGTGGTCGGTTCAGCATGAACTCCATGTGTACGTCCCATTTGAACCGTGTATTTATGTTCTTTCGCTTTATTTTTCAGGATCTCCACGAAGTTATTTAAATCCTTGGCAAGTATCTCATTCGCTTGCTTTATCACATATGAAAGAGCTGTATCCACCACATCAGTTGAAGTCAGTCCGTAATGGACCCATTTCCGTTCTTCACCCAACGTTTCAGAAACCGCACGTGTAAAAGCAACAACATCGTGACGTGTATCTTTTTCGATTTCATTGATACGGTCTACATCGAATGTAGCATTTTCACGAAGAAGCTTCACATCTTCTTTAGGAATGACACCTAGCTCAGACCATGCTTCACAAGCTAAGATTTCAACTTCCAACCACGCATTAAAGCGATTCTTTTCTGTCCAAATGTTTCCCATCTCTGGGCGGGTATAACGTTCAATCATTTTACTTCCTCCGTTTCAACCTGTTGATTCCATATTTTGCTTCGATCACTTTCCAAAAGAGCTTCCTCAATCGTTGGACGTAAAATATTCACATGACCCATTTTCCGCTTAAGCTTGGCTTCTTTCTTACCGTAAAGGTGAACCTTCCAATTTGAAAGCGTCGGAATTTCATCCATTAAGGGCCTAACATGCTCACCTAGGATGTTTATCATTACCACAGGCTTCAATAACTCCGTATTTCCGAGCGGCCAATTGCAGACAGCCCTTATATGCTGTTCGAACTGTGAAGTCTCACATGCTTCCATTGTATAATGGCCTGAGTTATGAGGTCTTGGAGCTAATTCATTAATGATGATATCATCCTGAGCGGTTAAAAACATCTCGACCGCCAATGTCCCCACCAAATCAAGTTTCTCTGCAAGCTGCAAAGCTTCATTAATAGCTTTCCGTTCAGCTTGTTGACTAATACGGGCGGGAACAATGCTTTTATGAAGAATGTTTTCAACATGAATGTTTTCTGCAATCGGAAAATGACTTGTCTCGCCATCTGCCTTGCGCGTCACGATAATGGATATTTCTTTTACGAAAGGAATCCAGGCTTCCAGCACACATATACCTGTTTTGAGCAGGGATTCAGCCTTTTTGATGTCGGCTTCTTCCTTAATGACCAACTGCCCTTTTCCATCATAACCGCCCCGCGTCGTTTTTAACACACTAGGGTACCCTAATTTCTCTATATGAAGGTAAATTTCTGAAATATCCTGTATTTCCTGATATGGAGCAACGGAAGCTCCTGCATCGGATATGGCTTTTTTTTCCGTAAGCCTATCCTGTGTCAGTTTTAATAATTCTGAGCCCTGTGGAAGAAATGCATGTTGCTTTAACCAATCCAGTGCTTCTGAACTGATATTTTCAAACTCGTATGTTATGACGTCACTGACCTCAGCCAACCTTTTCAATGCTTCGATATCATCATAAGCACCAGTGATTTCAATATCCGCCACTTGAGCACATGGACCTTCTGCTGTCGGCTCAAGGACCGCTATCTTAAAGCCCGATGCCTTAGCCGATAAGGCCATCATCCTGCCCAATTGTCCACCGCCGATTATTCCAATGGTCTGTCCCGGTAAAATGATTGTATTATTTAAGTTGTTCACTGCTCTGTAACACCTTTTCTCTCGTTTCGTCTCGTAAAGCCTCTAACCTATCAGCAATGTCAGAATCAAAAGCTGCTAATATTTGAGCCGCAAACAAACCGGCATTGACTGCGCCCGCTTTTCCGATCGCAACCGTTGCAACCGGTACGCCACCAGGCATTTGAACAATCGATAATAACGAATCCATCCCATTTAATGCCTTCGACTGTATTGGCACGCCTATCACAGGGACAATCGTTTTAGCGGCGGTCATACCTGGAAGATGTGCAGCCCCGCCTGCTCCGGCAATAATCACTTTAATATCTCTATCTTTTGCACTCTCTGCATATTCAAATAGTAAATCCGGCGTCCGGTGGGCGGAAACGACTCTTTTTTCATAGGGAATCTCAAGCTGTTCCAATGATTCACAAGCGTATTTCATCGTTTCCCAATCCGAGACACTTCCCATAATAACCCCAACTTGCGGTTTCATATCATCTTTCCCTCCAACACTCATATTATGGCGTCCCGGGTATGCAGACGGACGCTTATCATTTATCTATAACATGTAAATAAAAAAACCGGACAGGTTGCTTCCTCATCGAGAAAGCAACCTGTCCGGAGAAGAAAGCCCTTTTGAAAAAACAAAAAGACTTGGCTAGTTTCCGAAATAGTCAGATGCTTTTCTCATAGTCCGATGATTTACGGTCATCAGGTAGAAACTTTTGGGCCATATCCCCATGATTATATGAGATGTATTAATGTAACTTCATCTTACCTTCCGGCCATTTTAATGTCAAGTTAAAATCGAATATTTTTACATGATATTAATTAATCGTTCGTGTTTTACTCAATTAATTTTGCTTCGAATACAATTTTTCGATCAACTGGCACATAATGGACCTTGCCATTCTCGATTCTCTCGGCAAATATAGGCTCTTCCGTTCTCCTTACAGGAAAATACCCTGCCTCTTTAATTCGATCTAAACATGCATCGATTGTCTCTCCCTCGATAACTTCAAACTTTTCCTTACTCTTTTTACCCACAATACCTATTCCTTCCATAATTCTATTTTGTCTGTCTTCTTCCTTAGCATTTAACTTGCATTATTCTCATTAATAAATTCTTTCTAGTATAATGAAAAGAACAAGTAAAGACAAGAATACATTTCAAAACAAATGATTACATTATAATGGAAATTCCATAATGCCTAAGATTATGATATCCCTGTCTTCCGTAAAAGCACCTATACCCATAAATTATACATCCTCTTCCATATCCTACCCTTCTCTGAATTACTATAGCCTTATTCATGAAATTAACCTGCTCCATATTCGTATCTTGCTCTCGCGAATTATTTCAATTCAAGTATGACCGATTTTATAAGTCAGCTGTTGTAATTTGAGAGGATTTAACGAAGGTCGATTTATTTCATTTTAGGTCGAAAAAGTTAGGCTGCAGGTCGATTAGATGTTAATTTACGTCACTCATCCCTGAAAGCCGAAAGGATTGCAATACAAAAAAGACCAGCCGGATGGCGGATCTTTTTAAATGGCTTGGCGGCGTCCTACTCTCACAGGGGGAAACCCCCAACTACCATCGGCGCTGAAGAGCTTAACTGCCGTGTTCGGAATGGGAACGGGTGTGACCTCTTCGCTATCGCCACCAAACATATAAGGAACGTTGTTCCTTCAAAACTAGATAATAAGAAGGTATTTCATTTTTTTAAAAGCGTTGGTTAAGTCCTCGATCTATTAGTATCAGTCAGCTCCACATGTCACCATGCTTCCACCTCTGACCTATCAACCTGATCATCTTTCAGG